>JADJMA010000001.1 GCA_016709845.1 Flammeovirgaceae bacterium
CAGCCCCGTAAACCTCTCCGGTTGGAGACTCTCGGACAGCAGCGACAACACGGAATGGTCCATCCCAAACGGCACGATCCTCCAAGCCGACAGCTTCCTCCACGATCTGGGCCGACGGCACCGGCACAACCGCCTACACCAGCTTCAGTCTCAGCGCCGATGGCGAAGAACTAACGCTGGCCACAACAACGCCGGCACAAAAAGTCGATTTCATAGCCTTTCCGGCTCAACAGACGGATATGTCATATGGCCGGGGAAACGAACGGCAAACATCTACCTGGGGCTTTTTGCCAGCCCCACACCACAGAAAGAGTAATAACAGCAATGTGTTCTCTGATTATGTTGTCCGGGAACCTATCTTCTCGATATCAGGTGGTGTTTCACTGTCCCTGTCACCGTGAGTATCGCAGACAACACAACACGGGCACACTTCGTTACCACCCTCGATGGTGCTGTACCTAAAGCAAGCCCGCCCGCCTATTCACAGCCTATTCAGATTAATTCCACGACCGTGGTCAAGGCCCAGATGTTCTATTCGGGTCAATTGCCGGGACCAACGGTGACCAATACCTATTTTATCAATGAAGGTTTTGATCAGCCAGGCCTTCCAGTGCTGTCCCTCTCCTCAGATCCTGATTATTTCTTTGCCGCTGACGGCAGGCTATACGTGCAGGACTTTAAGCCAACATTGGGAGTATCCCGTTCATCTCCGAGTTTTACGAGCCGGATGGTTTGGCTGGCTTCCATCATGACGCCGGCATCCAGGTCGGTGGACAAAACGCCTGGATCCTACCCCAGAAATTATTGAATATATACTCCCGCGGTCAATATGGCTCCAGGCCACTTCGACTATCAACTCTTTCCCGACAATCCCACGCACGCGCTTCGGCGACATCGTCCTGCGCTGCTCAGGCAACGACTGGTCATACACGATGTTTCGCGATGGCATGATGCAAGGCCTCATCGACCAGGCTACAGACATGGGTGACCAGGATTTTCGCCCTGCTTGGTCTATATCAACGGCCAGTATTTCGGTATCCACAACATCCGTGAAAAACAAGACGCAGAATACACCGAATATTATCACTCGATCGACCCGGACAGCCTTGACTATATCGAAAACAACGCGGAGATCAAGGAAGGAAATGACATCGCCTATCAGCAATTGGTCGCGATGCTCACTGCCGGCGTACAGAGCGATGCCTCCTTCGCCGCGCTCGATGCGATAGCGGATACCCGTAATTTTACAGACTTTATCATCTCCCAGATCTTTGTGGCCAATACGAGTTGGGGACACAATATCTCTCTCGTACGCAATCAATCCCCGACAGGTCGCTGGCGCTGGCTGCTGCATGACTATGACCGTGGCTTCAACGTAGACAATGCCAACGGCACCGCCATGGACTGGGCTACCTCCCTCACTGGCCCTGAATACAGCAATCCACCCTGGGCCACGATCTTCCTGCGCAAGATGCTGGAAAATGCGGCTTTCAAGGAACGCTTTATCACCCGCTTTGCCGATCACTTGTTTATCACCTTCAATCCGGTCACGATCAACCAACGCGTAGATCTGCATGCACAATGGATACGCCCCGAAATGCCCAATCAAATCGCCCGATGGCTAGGAACGACCTCAAGCTATGGCGACGCGATCCCATCTATCGCATTCTGGGAAAATGAAGTCGCGAAACTGAAACAGTTCGGTGTGTTGCGCAATACATTTATGTTTGATGATCTCAGTCCTTTCTTTGGTCTTGCGGGAAGTTCCTCACTGAGACTCGAAGTGAGTGATGCCGCACACGGATTTATCCGACTCCATGATATGAAAGTGCCCTCGTATCCATGGTCAGGGAAATATATTCAGAGCCGCCCCTTCACGCTGACAGCGGAAGCAAAACCAGGCTTCAACTTCGTGCGTTGGGAAAAATCAAATAATATCCTCAATACGGTCCTACCTGCTGGTAGTACCTGGCGATTCAGCGATGCAGCAACTGCGCCTCCCGCGAATTGGAATCAACCTTCTTTCAATGATGCCGCCTGGGCCAGCGGAGCCGCGCAACTGGGCTATGGCGACAACGATGAAGCCACCATATTGAGTTTCGGAGGCAATTCAAGTAATAAGACACCTTCCTATTATTTCAGGACCACATTTGATGTGGTTGACCCCACTGCTTTATCTGGCCTTCAGGCTCGATTGCTGGTGGATGATGGTGCAGTCGTCTATCTCAATGGACATGAAATCTGGCGGATCAACCTGCCTGCCCTCGCCATCGGCAATTTCATTCGGCACCCTTGCACTCAGCTCAGTCTCCGGCACCGCTGAAAACGCATGGAATGAACTCACCCTGCCTGCATCTGCATTAGTTGCCGGTGAAAATATAATTGCTGTTGAAATTCACCAGTCAGATGCTACGAGCTCCGGACATCAGTTTTGATTTCGAACTCAGACCATCACCAACGGTACTCCCGAAATCATCGGAACCAATGCCTCGTTGAATGTAGTGCTTGATACCAATGCAGTGACCCTGCGTGCAGTGTTCGAATCCGATGGTACCTGCGGTATACTTCCGGATACGGTCATGCAAAATCAAACATTGACACTCGACTGTTCGCCATACATCGCGTCACGTGATGTGGTAGTATTACCTGGTGTAACAATGACGGTTGACCCTGGTGTGGAAATTCATTTCCCTCCGCAGGCCAATCTTTGGATACTCGGCGATGTGCAAATGAATGGTACCGAACAGGCACCGATCGTTTTGAAAAACATGATAACGGATGAAACATGGGGTGGTATCTTTTTCAAAAACACGACTGCTTCGTCCTCCATGTCCTATGTGAACGTCGTGCATGCATCCGCGGGATCCAACAGGTTGTATTTTCCTGCGGCCATCAGTGCCTATCATGCCGATATTCATCTTGATCATCTTGATCTGACCGAGGTGAATGACAATCCGGTCTTCGCCCGTTTTTCAGATGTGGTGATGACCAACTCACGACTCAGGTCATCCGTGACAGGAGATTGCATCAATGTAAAACAAGGATACGCCGTGGTTGAAAACTGCACCTTCGAAGGCGGCATACAACCCGATATGGATGCGATTGATTATGATGGTGTAACGGGTGGTGTGATACGCAACAACCTTATCCATGATTTCCGTGGTGATAACTGCGATGGCCTGGATATCGGCGAACAGTGCCAAGACCTGTTGATTGAAAACAACCGCATCTTCCATTGTTTTGACAAAGGAATTTCTGTCGGTCAGCAATCTACAGCGACCATGCGGAACAATGTGATCGCGCATACCGCCATCGGAATTGCGCTCAAGGATGAGAGTGTGGCTAATGTAGAGCATTGTACCTTGTATGGAAATCAACAAGGTGTCTCCGCGTATGAAAAGAATCCGGGTCATCTTGGTGGTTCGGGCAGCATCACAGATTGTATCGTCAGCAATGCGTCGGTCGATGCTTATGTTTTTGATAGTTATTCAGGATTGACTTTGACGCGATGTCTTTCGGATCTCGATTCCATCAGTAGTCCTGGCAACTGGAACACCGATCCGCATTTCGTCAATCCTACACGGTATGATTTTGATCTTCTGCCCAATAGCCCAGCGATTGGCCTTGGTGCAGGAGGAAGTAATCTTGGATCTGTTTCTCTGCCGGTGTATGATGGCCAGCCCCACTTGATGATTTCCGAAATACTCTACAATGATACCCTTACCGCCACCGGCGAATTTGTGGAAATCTATAATCCTGGCACGACTGCGGTTAACCTGGCAGGATATACAATTTCGGCTGCAGTGGATTATACTTTCCTAACGGTGCAACCATAGCACCCGGTAGTGTGGTGGTGATAGCAAAGACAGCTTCCAATTTCAATGGCGCATCTTATCCTGTCTATCAATGGACAGATGGTAAGTTGCGCAATGAGGGTGAGGTCATTTATCTTTTTGATGGCAATGGATTGTTAGTGGATTTTGTGAGGTACAACAATCATGCACCCTGGCCTGAGAGTAATACTCTTCAGGGAAGGTCACTCGAATTGGTGTCTTCGGCACTTGATAATCATTTCGCGACCAGTTGGCATCCCAGCGCCCATGCTGGTGGTACCCCTGGTGAATTCACACCGGTAACAGGTACCATTGTATTGACTGCAGATGCATCGGTGACGGTATATCCAAATCCTGTTTCGGATGAGTTGCATATCAATGTGACAGGCAATGCCGGCATTTATACGATCAGGATTTGTGATTTGTTAGGAAGAGAGATGGTTCACCAAAAAATGGCTACTGAATCTGGCACCCGTCAGTCGGTGATGGATGTTCATGCCCTTGTTGAAGGTCACTATTTCGTTCTCTTGACCGATGATCTTGGACAAACCTTCCTGGCGAGTGGGGTAGTGGTGAATCGGTAAAAAGTCAAAGGGCATGAAAGCAAGGAGCAGGCAAGGGCATGGGCAAAGGATGAATGGAGGAAGGGGAATTAAACTGCGTCTCTGCGTCTCTGCGCGAGAAATAAATTTGGAGGATTCAAAATCTTAGAATACTTAAAGGGCTGAAGATGCTAAGACATGGGAAAAGGGCGAAGACAAATTGCGGCGTTGCGGCGTTGCGCGAGAATTAATTAGGAGAATTCAAAATCTTAGAATACTTAAAGGGCTGAAGATGCTAAGACATGGGAAAAGGGCGAAGACAAACTGCGGCGTTGCGGCGTTGCGCGAGAATAAATTTGGAGGATTCAAAACATTAGAATACCTAAAGGGCTGAAGAGGCTAAGACAAGGGAAAAGGGGGGGACAAACTGCGGCGTTGCGGCGTTGCGCGAGAATAAATTTGGAGAATTCAAAACCTTCGAATACCTAAAGGATAAATGGAGCAAGGGGCTAATTATACTGCGTCTCTGCGTCTCTGCGCGAAATTAATTTAGAGAATTCAAAACCTTAGAATACTTAAAGGGAGCCGAGACGACAATTGCTAGGTCAATTCTGTCCTATTACTTCGTAATCAAAAACCTTTGTGTTTGCATTGAATTGCTTGAGCTCAGCGCGGCAACGTAGACACCTGTTGGCAGGTGATGTAGATCCACTTGAAAAGCCGTCCCACTTAGCTGCTCGTTAGAATAAACCACATGTCCTTCTGTGTTATAAATGCTCAGGTGGTTATCTGGTATACCAGCACCAGCAATACGTATGAAAATAGTTCCGGTAGAGGCCGTTGGATATACGGCAAAGGTTACTTGAGGTTTTACCAATTCAGGATCAGCTGTACCCGTGATACAGCTCAATTCAGCTGAACCTGTGAAGGTTAATGTGTATCCAAGCCCACTTTGAGAAAATTCATTGATCAGCATAATATATTCCGCACCTGCAAATGCCTCAATAGGAGCAAGAAAATTGTTACTGCCGGAGGGACATCCTGGTAGCTCCTCTGCATCTGTATTCCCTGGCGCTAATCCTGTAGGCCCGGTACAATTCACCCACTCCTGCGGAGGCTGTCCGCTATTAGCACCAGCAGCCATGAATCTGATTGGGATTTTGCCAGTACAATCATATTCATCTCCTGGCTCATAAACGACAAAGTCTAAATCCTGCCACACACTATCTGGGGTAAGCACAAAAGAAATGATACCGTCTTCCATGACAGTCCATTTAACCCACGTCGAGTTATATTCCTGTCCAATGCAGGTAATTGCAACGCCAGGATCGGCTGATCCAATTCCGGCAGTTGGGACGATATAGAAAGGTGAATTGCCACAAACCTCAAGTGCTGTAGCGCAATCTTTATACTGGGCATTGATGGGAGAGATAGGTATAAGGAGGATGAATAAAATATAGAAAGTTGAGAATTTATTCATAACCCTGGAATTGATGGTGATAAAATTATAAAGATGAAATACTGAAACTAGATGGAGTAGGTATAGGAATCAAGTAATTCATTTTTAACGCTTTGAGTTTTCTTCTATTGTGTCGTTGCGGGCTGAAGTGGGAGAAATATCCAACCTTTAAAAAATAGGAGTCATGTTGAAAGCCTCTTAGAACGCCAAAGGATGCTCGTAGGCAGGCCGACTAAGTTGGTGCTGTTTAAAGGGCACCTTTATCCAAATTTACGTTTTTCCTTTAGTCGCGGAAGCAAAGTTTAGCTTGTAGGTCGGTAGCGAAGGCGACATTTTCAATGTGGTTAGCCCTGCTTATTAAAGGACATGGTTCGTGATCTGGGTATTTTTAGATAAGCAACATAAACTTGCCGTGAGTATTACAGAAAGTGCCGTCCTAAGCTTTTCTAGATTCAGAAAAAAGTATCACTATAACCAAAAATGCATTATTTTGAGTGTGCTTTCTTTGCAATCTAGAGTTTATTTTCAATTTCAGTAATCAATCAGATAGGGTGTAGAGAAAAGCCTTAGTTCTGATTTTATCTCTTTATAACCTAAATTTATATAAAATGAAAAAGTCTCCAAAGCTTCTGTTCTTGAACTATTTTGTATTATTCTTTCTAATGCTTTCAATATGGTCCTGCAGCAAAGATGACTCCAATTCGGGGCCTAATTTAGCAACGGTGTCATTTGATGGATTTTCATATCATCCCATTAAAATTGGTGAGCAGATATGGCTTAAAGAGAATTTACGCAGCAAAAAATTTTGCAATGGAGAGCCAATTCCATATGCTAAGGATAATGGTTGGTGGGATGGCCCAGGTACAGGCGCTTCAGGAGAATGGCTTGAAAGTTTAGAAATGGAAAATCCCGCTTATTGCTATTATAAAGACAGTATATATTATGCCAACATTTATGGCAATTTATATAATGGGTATGCTGTCTTCAATGCAAGCGGTATTTGCCCCTGTGAATATCATGTGCCTACTAAAGCCGAATGGCAAGAATTGATTAACTTTTGGGCGGAGCTGATCTCGCTGCGGCTAAACTTAAAGAGGTGGGATATGACCATTGGGAAGTTTACAACTTTTCAGATCCCAACGACATCGCAAATAATAGCAGTGAATTTGCTGCACTTGCAGGTGGTGTGAGGGACCCAACTCAATGGCTAATAGAGGATGTTGGTTTAAAATGGAGTGGCTATTGGTGGTCCTCAACTCTGGGGCAGGAGTATCCTAGTCAAACTACATGTTGTACTAAAACTGCAGATGGGTGTTTAGGCTTGTTTTATGATGAAGGGTATGCTGCAACTGGTGAGATATTTTTTGGTGAGGGTGCATCGGTGAGGTGTATAAAAATAAGTAAGGATTAAATAAATCCATTTTGTGAAATCCTTTGCAATGTCGCTAACGTTATGGTTTAGATTTTGCAAAGGATTTTTATATTTAGATTTAAACATTTGTGAGATTCTCAGCCTCCATTGTTATAAGAAATCAGCACATCAAATAACTTTGTTTAAGGATGTAATTTTTAACTTTCATTTGTTGACATAGAATAGGCTAAAATAAGCATAACAAGGGTCCCTAAGCTTATAAAAATCTCTGAGGCAACCACCATTCGTGCTAATTGAGTAACAGGCGAGATATCACCATATCCAACAGTGGCAAATGTAACAATGCTAAAATACAGGCTATCAAACCAATCTTCGATTTTATGATCAGATAATTCGGATCACCATTTGAGATAGCGGTATAAACTCCTGTATATCCAATGATTGTTACAAGTAAAAATCCACTTAAGAAAAGTACTATAATCCTGATAGAATCTTGTTTGCTTGGTGGTTTTTGGATTTTTTACATTTCGATTATTCCATCCGAATACAATAGCCCATTGAAGTAATGATTTGTCGGCAGCCCCAAATCTTAATCGAATTTGAAGAACAAGAGCTAATTGTACCCAAATGCTAGCTAGAAATTATGGCTGCCCAACATTCGCGATAAGAGAACAAATGGAGCTTATTGAGATTGCGGCACTTAATAATGGCACTAAGATATAAAATCTGAAAATCGATTTAGTTTAAGCTGCTTAAATTTTTCAGTGATTGGCCAATTCGCAGCAATATCTTCAATATCAACATATTTTGGTGTTGAAGTTAAGTGCAGATGGTAGAGCATTTCCATAAGCTTAAGTAGCAGTAAAATTGAAAGCAGGATGCTTGGTGCCATTATAAGGAAGTGTATAAAGATAGTACATTTTACAATTTACTAATATTTAATCATAGTATATAATATGATTTTGACTTTCGATGTATCACCATTGAAGACATGCAGCTTCATAGGTCACCAACATTTCACCTCATCTCCTGTAATCTGGGCGTATTTCGGTCGTGTTGACCAGTTTAACGACCTCCTTTCATCAGTTTCTCCTGGCACTTCAGTCGATTGCGATGATCATAGAGCGTGATGACGTACATGCCCGGCAAGAGCCTGGAGAGGTTGACCTTCTCTGTATGGTTGTCGCTTAGCTGCAAAGTGTTTTGATGTATCATTTGCCCTGGTGCATCAAATATCACTGGGCGGTAAGGTCCGGCTACTACATTTATAAAACTGACTTTAGCCTCATCGGATGCAGGATTGGGGGAGATCGTGATCGATGGATTTACCGAATCTACAAATGTTGTCCCACTCACGATAACATTGTTTTTGAAGACCACCTGCGTGGCAGTGTTTTGCTTCGTGTTGAAGGTCACCATGGCGATTGGTTCTTTCGCGATGTCATTGTAAAAATAGAACTCTGTGATGGTATCAAACCCCAGGCCGTAGAAGCCGGCGGGAATGGCATTATCTGTGATGTCCATCCAACCAAGCGGTGGTATTTGAGCATCAATGCGGGTCTCCGGTACTGTGTGCGTTTTTTCCCGCAGCACGTCGTATGTGCCACCGGGTATGGTCATGCTGCCGTAGGCGTCCACTGCGCCAACTTTGTACTGGGCCACCCTATACAGCATGGAGTCTATTTGTGGGTTGCCGTTCTGAAGTGCTAAGTTGAGCATCAATGCGGGAGAAAATTCTGAGGGCACAAATTGTTCTATTATACCCGATGAGATGGCGTGGATATCGAAGAAATTCAATGGTGCATCGCGCTCAGTATAAGGCGGGCGGTAATCAAACTTATGATTGGCAACGATGCCGTATGGCGCGATGCCATAGTAGGCTTGCAATTCAAATTTTGTGGGTGTGACATTGTAATATGACTCCTTAGTGGGGGAGAGAGCAGCAAATAACTCGGCGCCGGGCAATTGTGCGCCCACGCCTCCCTGATCAGCCGGCTTGAAGATTATGTCCTCGGTCACCCCGGGCTGCAGCCCACTGAGGTCCCAGGTTTGGCCACCGCCCGGTGGGGTATAGACAGATACTGCAATCTCCGGATTGGTGGCATAGTCCATTTTCAAGGTATCTCCGGCAACCGGGAAGATGGCAATCGTGACGGTGATTTGGGCGGATAGGCTGGTGGTCGTGAGGAGGAGGAAGGGTAGGGGAGCGAGTAATTTCATGCATTTTAGAAATGATAGAATAGTTTAAGGAAAGGTGGGGTTCTTTTTAAAATTCGGGTCTGAGGTTCTGGAAGAAGTGGGGTTAGATAAGATAAGTATTTACCAGTTAAGACATACCAACAGACTAGCACTGTGATTCGATAGAATGCTTTTATACCTTAGCTATTTCAATTGCATCGTTAATATTTGCCGAAACAACGTTTCAGATTAGTAACTTTGTACAATAGACATGAAAGATAAAGAACAATTCATTTACTTAGATAATAACGCTACTACTCAAGTTGATAAAAGGGTCTTGGATTCGATGATGCCCTTTCTTACTACTGATTATGCAAATGCAAATAGCACACATCAGTTTGGACTAAATGCATACGAAGCTGTTAAGTCTGCCAGATCTCAAGTCTCGGATTTAATTGGCGCAGAACCACATGAAATTATTTTTACTAGTGGGTCAACCGAAGCAATAAATCTTGCCATTAAAGGTGTTGCGGAAAATTACCAATCAAAAGGTAAGCATATTATTACGGTCTCAACAGAACATAGTGCAGTCTTGGACACTTGTAAGCATTTAGAAATTAAGGGTTTTGAAGTTCTTACCTGTCTGTAAAGTCAGATGGTTTGATAGATATAGGTGAACTCAAATCTTTATTGCGTGATGATACTATTTTAGTGTCTGTAATGCTTGCTAATAATGAAACTGGGGTCTTACAGCCAATAAAGGAAATTGCTGATTTGTCTCATGGTGTTGGGGCTTTGTTTATGTCAGATACTACACAAGCTGTCGGGAAAATACCTGTAAATGTCGATGAACTTGGCATTGATTTGTTGTGCCTAAGTGGTCATAAGTTATATGCGCCAAAAGGTATTGGCGCTTTGTTTATTCGTCAACGAATGAATCGTATTAAAATACCTGCATTATTGCATGGTGGGGGCCATGAAAAAGGCGTACGAAGTGGAACGCTGAATGTTCCAGGGATTGTTGCTTTAGGTCATGCCTGCGAAATTGCAAAAAAGGAATTGCCAAAAAATGCAATCCAAATTGGGGCTTTGAGAGATTATTTGGAAAATGAATTACTTAAAATTGAAGGAACTTCCGTGAACGGGAATAGCTCATCAAGACTTTTTAATACTACAAACATTCTTTTTAAAGGTGTTGATTCTGATGCCCTTATTATGGGACTTAGTAACCCAATGAATATTTTTTCAACAATTGCTGTGAGTAACGGTAGCGCGTGCACTTCATCATCCATTGAGCCTTCCCATGTATTAATAGGTTTGGGTCTAGATGAAATATCGGCATTTAGCTCTATTCGATTTTCCCTGGGAAGGTTTAATACAATTAATGAAATTCATATTGTTATTGAAGCAGTCAAAAGTAATGTAAGTATATTAAGGCAAATGAGTAATTAAAATATTAGATAATATTTTGACTTTAAAAATTGTATTAAAAAATTATTTCATGTAATTTTTTAAATGTGCTATTCCTTTTGTTTGTTTATAAGATATCGTGTATGTATCTCAGGATAGCCATATTTTTTCGAATATTCAGTAATAATTTCTTCCACATCTCTTCCAGCTAATACTTCTTGTCGAAATAATGTACCTCTTATTTGAGGTAACTTATACCAATATTCACTGTAATCCTTACCCTTTACCCCAACATATTTACAATTGAAAAACTGAAAGCTATCAGATTCCTCAATCTTTAAGTTTGTCCAAATAGAAGTTTCATTAGTGGGACGAAATGATTGCACATGCATTAGAATCTCAGAGATATGAAGTGGATTGTCACATTCATTTAATAGTTTATAAATTATTGAACGCAAGGAGCCATCATCCTCAAGAATTTCTGGAGTGCCCCAGTAGCCAGTACCAGCAGCTTTAAACCGACTCTTTTGGAACCTAAAATTTTCAGTAGTTGCTGTAATTCAATTGTGTAATTAAGCGATTTTAAATAGCTTAAAATGTCAACAGTCTTTTTCGATGTTCTTGAGGC
The DNA here is from genome assembly GCA_016709845.1 of Flammeovirgaceae bacterium. GTDB lineage: Bacteria > Bacteroidota > Bacteroidia > Cytophagales > Cyclobacteriaceae > ELB16-189. The sequence continues at coordinate 11,423 of JADJMA010000001.1, forward strand.
ATTTATAAAATCCTCTGTATCAGAAATTAAGCTTTCATATTTAGCAGCTCTTTTAACTTTTTTAACTTTAGACTCGTCACTGTCCAATCGGTCCGTTTTACTAAGGAAAACAAGTGATTTGCACTATCAAGATCAGAGGCACTTAATTCAATGCCACTCTCATGATAATACCTCTTTATGAGAACATTATCATTATATTGGAATGATGATAATTCAAAGTCATATACTTGGCTATCAGACCATTCCAGCAATTTAAAAAATGTATTTTTTCTTAAAAGCTCATTTCTAACTAAAAATAGGACAACTTGAAGGGTTAAATGATTTAGTCTGTCTTTTTTAGTAAATACAAAACTGTTTAATTCAGTATAATCATTTAAGGATAATAATTTATATAAATCAAAATAAAAAGAGATATTTGGATGGTAACCTGATATTAAAACTTGTTTTTCATCTTCAATTTCAATTGCAATAATCTCCTTGGTCATATTTTTTAGTTAAATCCAGTTCCGTTCCATTTTAAAGCAGTAATTAATTGAGAAACATATTTTGGAATTAAGTATTCCTGGAGGTTCTTAATAATTTGTCTAACTCTTTCTCTGGAAATATTAGTAAGTTTTGATATTTCTGTCTGAGAAATAATTTCTTCTCTAAAATATTTCTCTTTAAATACCTTAATCTTATTATCGTATTTTGATAGAACATTAAATAAATATATAATAATAATGGCATGAAAATTAGTAAATATATTATTTGATAAATTGATATTATCTATCTTCTCTCTACTTAAAAACGGATACAAGCTGCTTTCGTAAAATAATTTTTGCTCTGTGGTTTCACGAAATGGCTCCATTTCATCATTTCTTGATTCAGAAATTATTTGTGTTAATTTTAATTTAATCTCGAAAAGATCTCTAATACTTTTCTTGCCAATCTTTGAATCAATATTATAATCGTAATTTGTTAAGAAATATTTCATTATAAAAGTGAAATCCTTATCAAGTCATAAACAAAACCTTCAATTGCTTCCTTTTTATGCAAGTAATTTCTTACACGAACGGAAGTCTCTGCTTTACATTTAAGGTAACAGTCTATTAATATAGGTTTATTTACCAAATTATCATTTAGTAAAGGCTCTTTTATTTTTTGGTAATAAATTCTCTCCATCTAACTTATGAAAAAAGAAACCAATTCTTGATTGGTTTTCTTTCCAATTTGATAATAATGTAGAAATGAGCCATCACGGTAAAACACTTCCCTTGCCTTTTCAACTCCCCCAATTTGCGCCAATAATTGTCTCCCTCTTTTAGACAGCATTCTTGTTGAATTGTTGTACATTCTGCAAATATTGACTACTAATCCCAGACTTGGGTATATTAAAATCGGCAAATATTAATTGTACCATTAAGGCTCACATACTTTAATTCACTGAATTTATGATATATAATCCGCTATCATTTAATTTAAAGAGGTCATTACCCTTTTTAGCACGCAGTAAAACACCACTAGTATGTCTGCGCAACTCAGCCCTAAGGATGCTTTTAGGACTTTTAGCTTTGAACTTATAAAGATCGTTCTTGATAATAAAATCATAAATTTCATCTGCGTTCATTGGCCTATCATTTGACTTTAATGCTTGGATCGCGGCTGTACAGATTGTTTGCTTTTTCATAATGAGTATTTTTAATAATGTAATGTGTAAGTGTGGATTTATTCTTATATTTTAGATCTTGGTTCAAGATCACTATGAGAATATATAAGTATTTGGGGTCTGTTTTTTGTTAATCATTGAGTGAAGTGAAGTTTTTGCGTCAGTCCTCTTAGGTAAAAGCATTATGGTTGGCTATAAATTCTATTTACTTTCATGATCACATTTGTCATATCAAAGGAGATTTTCAAACGTATTTTGGTTTAGGCAAATTTAGTTTTAAATCTCCAGAATTTTTATAGTAACTACTTTCGACTAGTTTCAATTTGCTTTTTTGAATTGGAAATCCTAAATTGTAAAGTAGGTAATTAAATGCATTGCCTTTATTCATTAGAACATTTCCTTTGTGTGGATTGTATAAAATGTAATTCCATAAATCACTTTCTAAACAAGCTTCAACTTTCTTTATTTGACTAAATTTTGAAAGATTGTTTTCAAATTTTAGTTGCATGTAAAATAAAGCAATTATTTCCTGGCCCAAGGGGCGCATATAAAATAGACCGCCTTTAACAGTTTTAAAGGAAGAATATTTTTTTGGATTATTTACAAATAATTTGGCATTTGAGAACGCAGAAAAAAATGCATCCCAAAAATCTGATACGATCTTATATTCTTCTTCAATTAATTTATCATTTGGTCTTATACGTACATATTTCCCTTCAACTTTGGTTCCGTAAAGTTTTTCATGATCAATTAATACCTCATTAATTTTATACAATGCCAAAATAGACGTAAATTTATCAATATCTTGTTTGCCAGGTTTGAGGTTAAGGTTTTTATTGAAAGCAATGACATTATTGGTTTTAAAGAGGGGATATTTTTCAATTAATAATCTTGCAATAATTGCAGAAGCATCATCCTCTTCAAGAATAATATTTTCACCTTCAGAAACTGGTTTGGCATTTCTATTTAGCGATACAAAAATTCTTCTTGTTCTTTTAATTCCTTCAGATGTTTCATCATGTTTTACAAGCATGACCGAAATTTCTTCCTCCCCAACTTCCGGTTTGATTTTAATAGCCGATTTCAGTCCTAATAACCTGTGTTGACCATCAAGAATAAATAATTCTTCCTTTCCTGTTAATTCAAGAATTCCAAATTTTAAATTTAAATAGTCAATATCCTCATCGGTAAATTTGATGTCCTTTTTAATTGATACTGGATACCACTTTGGATTTCCGCCAGTAAATGCCACAGTTAAACTATTAAAATATCTATCTTTTTGTTTGAGTATATAATTTTTTAATGGCTCAATTCGTTTCGGATCTTCAAGTCTTTGCAATATTTCGTTCAGGTTGTCTGAACGGTAGATTTTCTTTGCCTCCGGAACAGACTTAACGCCGTTAATTGGGTCTACGAGGTCTTTTATTTTCATGACTACATTGTAAAAGCGCCATGAACCAAATTTTCCTGTGAGACAAGGTAGAAGTAGATTGTTTTTCATTTTATTACCTGTTTAACCGTACTTGTTGCTTAATTACTGCATTAGCAAAATCCCTATTTATGGGAGGAACTAATGAATCTATTATCTTTTCTTCTATTTTTTGAATTTTATTTTCTGTATGTCCTTTGAGATTTAAATATGTATAATAAAGTTTATCTTCCCAAACATTTAGCATTAACCTTCTTTCAAAATAATTTGGTTCGTCTGAATTTTTGTATTTCGTTAAATAATCACCATATCTGTTAAACAAATTCATGGAATAACCTACATACATGATGTATGATTGTTCAGAATAAATTTGCAAAGTTGGCTTAACAAAAAATAAATATATTCCAGGATCACGAGGAACTTGCGATCTATTGGCTGAATTGAAGATAAATGGCGGCTGCCATGTTGCCAGATATGGTGCGATTTGTTGATGATACTTATCGGAAAGCTTAAAATCAATGAGATATTTTCGCCACCTATACTTAATATCTTTTAATCTGATGGTTCGTAATCAAGCTGAATCCACTCATAATGCATTAATGAAATTTAAGCTTTTAATAGTTCTCCAGCCTTGAATTCTTTTAGGTTGGATATTAATTGATACTTTTGAATTTTTTCCATACTTGTTTTTAGCCTCTGTCCGTCTTTGTCGCCAAGACCTAAAAATTTTTGCATCATTTTTAAGTTGGTTTTGTCTTTTATATCAAACAAGAAAGCAGTTTCGCACATACTACTAAAGTCAAAAGATGGTTGGTTGAATTCTTCAATGCCTTGGGAAAGTAAAACAACCGAAACTCCTTTAGAGCGAATTTCACGAAGGATTTTTTCTAATAAGTCCTGGCTCTTTTTGTCTTTAAAAATTACGTGTGCTTCATCAATCAATAATACATATCTCATGCCCTGATATTTTCCTTCTATCGGGGCGTTGTCCATGTTCATAAATGTGTTATATATGTAGTTGATAATAAGGAAAACTGAAGTTAAACGAATATTTCTAGGCAAGTCGCCACTTAAACTCATGTAGTAGTTTTTGTTTAAGAAACTATTTTTTAAATCAATTTTAGTTTCAAATAGGTCTAACTCACTTAGGCTTTGGAGTATTTCTTTTAGTGTGCTTGCCTTATCACCGTCTATCTCTATTACTTTGTCATAAATCTGTTTGAAAGAGGGATATACTCCACCTTTTTGGGAGGCAAACACTTCTCGAGTTGCATCTTTTAAGGTTTGTTGTTGGTTTTTACCTAATCCACTATAGCTGGTAATAATATCGACAAACTTACTAATCCCCATTATTTTGTTTTTTTCATTTACATTGTCAATAAATGAAAGTGGATTAATAGGAAAAGGTTTGTAAGGCGCTTTGATTAATTCAGTATTGGTTTTATTAAAAAATGCGCTGTTTGCCTTTTCATCTGCATCAGTTATTCCTTTAAAATCAAGGAAGATAAAATTAACTTCTCCGTTGCTTTCAACAACTACCTGTTCAAGAAGCCTATTAGCAAAATAGGTTTTCCCTGTACCAGAGTTTCCGGCTACAGCTATATGGGCATTGTTGTGAATAGAAGTGTCATTTAGATTAAAATAGATTTTTTCATCGTCAAATGAATGTCCGACCAGTATTCTTATTGCATCAGTGAAGTAGTTTTTATTAGTGATTCGGTTTCGCCTGGTTTGTTCATCAAAGATGATAGCATCATTTGTGACATCATTTTCCTCTAGTTTCTCAATTCCTCTTTCAATATTTTCTAATAAGAAGTCAAGACCAGAATAGTTTTGATTTTCTTCAAAAAGTTTATTCATTACCATTAATCCATGGTCAATATGCATTTTAATGTATTTGCCAATATCCTTGTCAGATTTGTACAAACTATAGTGTTGACAAATCATTGCGATATAATAATCACGATATTTTCCAAAGAGTATATCGTCTTTGTATTCTTTGCCTTTGCTATCTTTTAAATCACTTTCAAGATCTAGTTTTACTCCCTTAGATAGTGAGTATGCAAAAGCTATTCTTGAAACTACGTTTTCGGTCCCAAGATTTAGTCGTTTTGTTAATTCCTGAACAACTGGCTTGTTGGCTTCGGATGTGCGAATATTAATCAGCATTGTTATACATTCGATTATAAGTTCTTAAAAAGTTTTCGGGTTCAATTTTCATGAATTCGCTCTTATCTTCATGTAAATTATGAATTAGGTAAGTTTGGGCAATATGCTTATAAAGAATATTGAACTCCCTCTCAGTTAACTCCTTGTTAATAAGCGGAAAAATAACAACTTGTTCGGAAATAGTCGGGTAAAAATACTTGACAATGTTTTCAGCATGCTGTTCATCAAATTTTTGCATTGGCGAATCAATGAATACAGGGAATTGAATGTCGCTTTCTTCTACAAGACCACTCAACAAAGCCGTTGCATACATTTGTTGTTCGCCCTTACTTAATGATTCTTTTTGATTTCCTCTCCTCTTGCATTTTTCAAAACAATATCAATATCCTCACCAATAATTTCAACATCAACTTTTTTGATGAAGCCCTTTTATGTAATAAAGTATTTAGTCCGGTAAGAATGTGTTCTTCGAGAGACTCCTTTTTCTTCGCTTTGAACTTTGTGATGAAGTCTTTGAGATTTTGAATATTTCTTGTTATAATGGCATCTTTTTCAAGATTGTTCTCAGAAACTTTTAATTTGCGTGAGAGTGTTTCTATCAGTTTTCCTTTTGAGTCTTTTCATTGGTAAACTCTCCAATTTCGCGATTTAATGAATCTAACGTTTCGTCAATTCTTATAATCTCCTTGTCCAGGTCTTCTTTCTTTTTCTAAACTCAACAATAATTGGATCTTCCTGGTTGGCTTCTGCATCTTTAATTCTTCGCCGAATTCCGTTTAATTCGTTTTTAGTTTGAATGAAATCACCGCTTATTCTTTTGAATGATTCCCGGAATGACAATCGAATATTACTTAGAACTGCTTGTAGTTCGTTTCTTTCTGAATCAGAAAATTCATGTATTACTTTGAACTCCTCTGGTAAGACTTCTGTGTCTGTAAAGAAATGCTTCCGAATTAATGCTTTAAATGCTGATGCATAAAAGTCATGCACTTGGTGGTCAATAGCAAGCTTGCCAGGTTTTGGGATGTTTAATAAATCTGTTAAGATTTTATTGGTTACATCATTTACATTTTCGTTCTTAAACTGTGCAGCTTTATAGTTGGCTTCATTAATAAGTTGTCTGTTAACATCTAAAAATATTTCTCCTGCTATTGAGAAGGGAATTATATCGTAAGAATCTTTGAGTTCGTTCTGCAGGTTGTTTTGGCGTTTAGTTAATTCATCTTCTTGGTCTCTTAGCCTTTGCAGTTCTTCGACTGTAATTAAACTACCTGCTTTGATTAGTTTTTCTTGTATATCTCGGGAGTCTTTATTCTTTTCGTTTCTCTTTTCTCGAAGCTCACTAATCTTTTTATGGTTTTCTTCTATTCGTGCTTCGCAAGTTTCAGTTTCTGCTTCTAATTGTTTTAACTGTCCCTTTTCGCTTGCACTTGCAGATTCTTGCCTAAGTTTTAGTTGTAAATTCTCCAACTCATTTTTTAATATCCTCATATTTTTTAATACCTAAAACTTCTGAATAGGCACGACTTAAATTGTTTCTTTGTTCCGCTGTGTTTACTTCTGCTAGACTCACAATTTTTTCAGCATCGAAAAAGAAGAATTTCGCAATCTCAATCGGCATGATAAACTCACGAATAAAAATTTCATGCCCTACTTCTTTCGCTAACTCACTCGGGTAGCCATCAATCAGAACTTCTACGTCTTCAACTACGCTCGTTTTAGTGTTATAGCTTCGCTTAACAACAATTTCTTTGCACGGGACTTCAGGAATATTTACATCCGTGAAAGTGATCGAAACATGAAACTTAAAATTTTCTTCTGCCTTAGCTAATCTGTTTAGCGAGTTAACAATATATTTGCTGTAGCCTCCTTGGTCAACGATTTCTTTTTTGTATATATCATCTACTTCTTGCATGTTTTTGCCATACAAACACCAAACCATTGACATCAAAAAAGTTGTCTTTCCAAAACCATTTCTGCCACTTATTACAAAAATGTTTTTTTTATCATCGCTTGTTAAGTCTATGATATTTTCGCCTTTGTATATACGAAAATTATAGAGTTCAATTTCTTTAATTATCATTGCCTAAGCTTTCGCTGTTTTTTTTAATTCTTCAATAAATTGATTTAAGCGATTGTCAATATCTGACTGTAAACCTCTTTTTCTTATCATAAGGGTTTTAGTCTTTTGTAAAGCTAAAAGGTCTTGGATTAGTTCAACATCTTTTGGCTCTTGCTTACAAGACTTTTTTAGAAGTTCTGTTTCTTGTTTGACTTTTTCCTCTTGTTTGCTCATGTCGATTTTTGTGTTGAATATGCGGTTATAGATTTGAGATACTTTGGTCTTAAAAAAACAATCTCTGAACCAATAGTATTGAATCAGCACCATTTCTTGATGAGTTATTAATTCTACGCCTTCGGTTTCTTGTATTGATTTTTGTGCTTTTAAAATTCTTTTTAAAATTTCGACCCTTGTTTCAAATTTGTATGGGCCCCACATGTTTTCAGAAATTTCACCATTTCGTCTGCGTTTGTCTCTCCAAATTTCAGGATTGTCTCTTGTCTCGATTAGAAAATTTCTAATGTCTGCCAATGGTTGCATCCATTCTTCACCATTATCAATCAAGCCTTCCATTGATTTGTCTTTGTTTACAACGGTGCAAGTCCAACAACCAAAACGACTATTGCCGCAACTTGGCGTAGTGTCGTCAATTACCAAAGGGCAATCACCAGCGTTAGCATTTCTGTATAACGTTACCAGTTCTTTATGTGTGCCGCCCCATGGTGGAGGTACTTGATTTAGATATTGCCAGACTTCATTTGTCGTAACGTCTTTAATGGGTGCATAAACAAAGACATTTGGCAATAAATGTTTTCGCAATCTTTGCCCTTTTACTTCATGCTTTTTTATCGTAGCTGCTCGGTTTGAACTTTCAGCACTTCTTGTTCCTAAGAGAATTATTGCTTCTTCATTCATTGACGTGGTTTCCTTAATGAATCTGGTAGTTGGGTCGATTTTCAATCGTTCTGTGCACCATCTATGAAACTTGTTAGGTGCAGGATAGCCCAATCCAATTAATTTAACCCAAAAAGTGTTTTCCAAATTGGGCATTGTTTGATGCACAATTATTGGAAAGTCATTAAGGTTTGCCTGCTTCTGAATTCGCTTTAAAGTCTTGTTTATGAACTTTACAATTCTTGGTTCTCAATCAGTGTCATTACAAACAACATAAATCTGTCTGGTAAGCAGTATAGGTTCAATTCTTTTTAGTGCATTCCAAACTACTTGTAAAAGCATGGTGGAATCTTTTCCACCACTAAAGCCAATTATCCAAGGTCTTGAAGGATGGTCGTCATACAGGTATTGGTCTATAATTTCGTTTTCTAAATGTTGTACGTTTAAAGGCATATTTGTTTCGCTTTCAAGCTTTTATTTTCCAATTGTTAGGCAAATGTAGTTGAATTTTATAATTCGTAAGGAGCTATCCTGTAAAGTTGAAATGTCTTAAAGCTAATTTGTTGTTTTAGCTACTATAATTGGTCGAATTGTTGGATCGCATTAATCTCTTTAGTTTTGGGTGTACAATCCTACCTCACCACATCCGGAAAATCCGTAATCCCCCCATCAACGCCCCAGCCCTTTAGCCGATCAAGATCTACTATGCTGTTTATGGTCCAGGGAATGATCTTGATACCTTGTGCATGACACTCCGTTACTGTAGCCTCCGTCACCAATGTATACAGCGGACTGTAGATATCCGGCTTGAAGGTGAGTTTGTCAAGATTCTTCTTTAGCTTTTTACCTTTCTCAACCAGGTACGCGATCGCATATTTATGTCCCTCACGTTTATTTAGCTCTTCCAGCACCTTGACATCAAATGATTGTATCGTTGTGATATTTTCTATACCCAACCGCTTGATCTCTGTCACCACGAGGTCAACAAATTTCGCAGGTTCAGGCTGGTATTCATTGTAGGCTTTAGGGTCTGATTTGATCTCAATGTTGTACCTCGGCTGTGCATATTTATTGTCTTCCGCAAAGCTCCTGATCATCCGCACAACCATCTTCAAGGTAGGTTTCACTGCATTGATCTTTTGCTGGTTCGGAAACTTCGGATTCACCTTCAACCCACAGTCATACCCTTGTATTTGCGGATAGTCCATCTTGTACAAGTTCAGTGTTTTCTCCTCCGCTTTTTCGATGACGATTCCACCCGGCTTCGTACAGATCTCACTCGACATCCACGGCTCGTGAGACACTACAACCTGGCTGTCAGCAGATATCACCACATCCATCTCCAGGGTTGTTACACCCAGCTCCACGGCCTTGATGAAGCCTGGTAAGGTATTCTCCGGCATGAGCCCCCGGCAGCCCCGGTGCCCCTGCAGGTCAAAGGTGGTCTGGGAAGTAGCCATATTCACAGTCAGGATGGTGGCCAGTAGGATGATGCATAGGAGGCAGAAGTTTCTCAATGGAAGGGAGGTTTTATGCGTAACGAAGATCCGAAATTAGCTAAAATTGTCGATCACAAAAGGCTGTCAGCTGTCAGCTATCAGCTATCAGTGGGTAATTGCCGTTGTTGGTGTCCCCACCAACAACCACCGATATACCCAGTAGGATATCCAGCTGAATGGCATTCAGCTGTCCCTAAGCTGGTGGTGAGGACACCAAGCCAGCGGCAGAGCCACTTTCGCCCGCTGCCATCTCATCGGGAAGCCAAATCATGCCTCCCCGGGGTTTGCATGCGAAAGGTTGAGTGCAGCGCAACACAGGGGGCGGGGGCAAATTTCGCCCTCTACCATCACATCGGGAAACGAAATCATGCCTCCCCAGGGTTTGCAAGCGAAAGGTTGAGTGCAGCGCAACACAGGCCAAGCGCAGCGAAGATCCCGCCTCTAGAGAGCAGCGGGAGGGCGGGGGCAACACGTTAGAGCTGCCTGGAAGCTGGAAACTCGTAGCTGGAAGCTAAAATGCATTCAGCTGCCTCCATGTTGGTGGTGAGGACACCAAGCCAGCGGCAGAGAGCCTGGGGAAGCTGCCTGGAAGCTGGAAGCTGATAGCTGAGCTGACAGCTATTTAAGTCTCACCACCTTCCTCACCACCACCTCTCCATCACACACAATCTGGCAAATCATCATCCCCGTGTAATATCCGATATCCTCCGCATTCAATTGCAACTTATGCTCGCCGGATGCAGATACCTGCTCTGCTGCATACAACAAGCTGCCAGATGCATCATAGATGTTGATACGCACGCGCCTTGTTCCAGTTTGTAACGGATGATAGTCTGATCACTGAATGGATTTGGCATGACACCAAAGAAGGAAATGTTTGAAAGAACTTCATTGCCTGTTTGAATGACCTCAAGGTTAGCCTCATGCGTCTGGCCTTCAGTATAGATTTCTGATGGAAGGATTTCCTCTGCCTGCAGGATATTACCTGCAAGTGATGTTGCTGAATTTGGCAGCAACGTCAGGCTAAACAATACATCACCTTTGTTGATGTGCGTTACTTGATCGGTATGCCAGCTTAAGCGAAATGCACCATCATGTGTGAAGGATATATTTTCTTCAGCAATAGGTAACGTCATGCCTTGTACATCAACGAATGACATTTCATTCAGTATCCATCCAAGTTGAAGGCCCTCAATGGTCATTGCTTCTGTAGCCCTGATATCTATTGTGACAGGTTTACCTGGCACCATCGGTACATCTTCGATTGACAAATTAATTTGTTCACCGCTACGGATTTCAATAGGCTGACCTCCGAAGAAGGACGCAAGCTCACCATTCAGATCACCAATCTTGATGCCCAGGAAGTCAGCTTTTGTCGTGCCGCCTTGCAAGACTTCGATATACTGTGTTTCCTGGAATGTCGACAGATCATCACTTACCAGCGATTGCGGCCACACACCAAATCTCCAGCTCGTATTACCTGGAAAAGATTCATAGATACCCAGTAATGTTTTTCTGAAGGCAACTATATCCAGGAGATTCACACCGCCATCATGATTAGCATCCGCAGCAACATATTGAGCCAAGGAGGTAAAAGGCTTTTTGCCAAGTATATGTCGCTGTATAGCGATCAGGTCAAGCGTATTGACTCCCGCCAGGACGCCACTGTTATTGTAACCTCCACATAATACGATGAACCCAATACAAGATTGTTAAAAGTATAGCCTCCTTCAAAGTTTGCATCCTCCACATTGTATGGATTGAAGTCTGCAAATAAAGAAAGCTGAACCTCCGTGCCCGCAACAGGATTGCCTTTGATGGTCCGTACTTTTCCTTCCACTACCGGTATTTTTCCAGGCTGTATCACACAACCCCCGCTGATCACAATGTCCTCCAGGTCCCACGCAGAAACAGCCGCGCCATTGCCCACAGGACAATAGGGTAGTAACTCAAAACGGAAGGTGGTGGGCG
>JADJMA010000002.1:0-135000 GCA_016709845.1 Flammeovirgaceae bacterium
TGATTGCAGAAAAAATTCTTGCAGGAAATTTTAAATCGGGTTATCAAACTCCCGCCATGGCTTATGGCGAAGATTTGATTTTGGAAATAGAGAATACAAAACGAACTGATCTCTAAATATCCCGAACTCAAAAAAGTAGAACTCAGCGCTTTACAAACTATTTAAACCAACTTAACCGGGCCGCTTCAACTTTTGTGTGATAGGCCGTCCACTCTTTTGCATAGAATACACCTACCTGTTTAGCAAATTCTGTCGTTGACTCTTCAGCTACGTCAATGCGTTGAATATCCTGCTCTGAAAGCAAATTGTTTAAATATGATAGACCCACTCTTTGTATTGGACATCCACTGGGTTAAAATCAATACGTTTTTGGAAATGATTGTCGAGAATTTCTAATTCAATAATTCGATTGAGCACTAAATTACGGTAGCCTTCTTTCCCGCCAGCCTTAGTAAAGCCAATCGATTGCCAACAAACCAATACAATCTGATTTCGGCTTGTTCGCACCACGCCATACGGCTCAACAGTGCGCGTTAGCGGTTCACCTTCCAGCAAAATGCGACACACATGCTTATCCTCAGAAGCCCGCCAGAGTTGTTGTATAATTTCGTCTTCAATCAAGGTTTTAAAGTATAGTTACAACGTGCTCAGTCTTTTCTTTCATTCTACCAATGGGAGTCAGCGCAAGTCCTTTTGTGTTACAGAATTTTTCAAACTCTATTGAGTTATCTTTTGGCAATGTCACTAACAATCCACCACTGGTTTGTGGGTCACACAACGTTAACAAAGACTCTGCGCCAATACCGTTTACTTTTTTATCGTAGCTCTGCCAGTTGCGCATCGTATTGTCGGGGTAAATCATTTAGATAAATAGTGTCCAAGATTTTTAATAAGAGGAACCTTCGCGTACTCGATCTCAGCCGAACAGCCGCTGCCTTCACACACTTCAATTAAATGACCGAGCAACCCAAACCCGGTTATGTCTGTCATGGCATTTACATAGTCTAACTTTCCGAAATCTGCACCGAGTATATTTAGTTCCGACATTACACGCACGGCTTCTTCCACATCTTCGGCAGCAGCCAGGCCGCGTTTCTGTGCGGTAGTTATAATACCAACACCAATGGGTTTGGTGAGGTACACCACATCGCCCGCTTTCGCTGAATTATTTTTTTTAAGATTCTTCTTTTCAACCGTGCCGGTTACCGCTAAACCAAAAATAGGTTCAGGGCTATCGATACTATGGCCTCCCGCCAAGGGAATTCCAGCCTTCGCGCACACGTCCCGACTTCCATCCAAAACCTTTTGTGCCAACTCTTCCGGTAACTTACCGATGGGCCAACCCAGAATGGCGAGCGCCATCATCGGTTTACCACCCATCGCATATACATCGCTAATCGCGTTTACGGAAGCAATGGAACCAAAAGTAAAAGCATCATCCACAATTGGCATAAAAAAATCGGTGGTACTGATGATGCAACTACCATCGTTTAATTCATAGACAGCCGCATCATCTTTCGATTCGTTACCGACCAACAACTTGGGAAAATTTGCTTTCGGTAAACTGGTGTGAAGGATTTTATCTAATACGGCTGGGGCGATTTTACAACCACAACCAGCACCATGCGAAAACTGGGTTAACTTTATTTCATCCATGAGCTTAATTTAAACACCGTGAATCCGGATGCCTAAATTAACATACATTGATCACTTACACAGCAATCCTTAATTTATATTCGTCATAGCGCTGCAATACCTCCTTTACATACTTTACAGGTTCAACACAACGACAATAGCCAACAGCAACCACGGGATCGCGAAAATATTTTGGATCCGCTTTTTTCGACAGAAAGTATTCTACATTATCATCCCACATGGTTGGGTCTTTGCCGTATTTTTGGGTTAACTTTTGTGCATCGGTAACATGGGTTAGTCCTACATTATAAGCAGCAAGCACAAATTTTATTCGTTCTTTCGGATCAGGCACTGTCTTAGCCAGGCGCGTATCGAGGTACTTTAAAAACTTAACCCCTACTTTAATATTCTGGGTAGGATCCAACAGGTTGGTTACTTTAAAAAAATCACCGGTTGCGGGCATTACCTGCATCAGCCCAATAGCACCCGCCCATGATTTTACTTGTGGATCAAAGTTCGATTCCTGATAGGCCACCGAAGCGATCAATCGCCAATCCCAGCCAATCTGTTCTGCGCCTGCTTTTAACTGTTCATCAAACGGTGATAATCGGTTGCTTATCATGGACGAATATTCGCTGGATATTCGTGCTTCCATCAATCTCGAACTATTGAAGTACTTATCATAGATGATTTTAGAGACGCCACTTCGTTTAGATTCTTTCAACCAGGTATTGGTAGCTTTTAGTAGCTCCGGTGAATTTGTTCGCACCGCCCAAGCAATTTGTTGTGGCAAACTTAATACGGTGTTGATATCCAGGTTGGGATAGTAAAATGAATTAACCATGGCGAGTGTCTGATCCGTTACGGTATACTTTATTTCACCCGTAGCTACCTGCCGGATTAGGGATTCCGTTTCGGCCAGTGCGCTGTCTTCTACAATTTTTATTTCGCCACCCACTTCATTCGAAAGATTGATCATGCGCTCTTTGAAAGCAGAGCCTTTTAAAACATGCACTTCCTCACCAATTAGTTTTACCGGATTGCGAATTAGTTTTTTCTCAATCACCTGTGGAGGTTGCAAGCGCCAATTAGCGGGTTTCTTTTGTACCAGCACCTGATGGGTGTTAAAGAACGCATCGGTAAAGGCCATGTATTGAGTACGCTCCTGAGTAATAGTGAGTGGAAAGGCCAGAATATCTCCTTCGCCTTTATTGAGAAGATCAATAGCTTGCTCAATACCGGCAATCAATTTTACTTTTAATTCAACCTTGAGATTACTGGCCAGCCGTTTAATCAGTTCATATTCATAACCCATAGGGCGGCCCTTATAAATAAAATAACTGATGGAATTGTTATCGACTAAAGCAACCAGATAGCCCCGTTTGCGAATAGCTTCCAGATCAAATTCAACTTTTGGTTCTTTCGCAAACTCATCCTGATCGTCGTTTCTGGCAACCCATGAGACAAGATAATGCAAAAGAAACGAGATAAGCCATCCGCATCTTTGAGTCATAAAATGAAGATACGGTTTTGGGCAAAACAAAAAAAGGCCCCAGGGAGCCTCTTTTTGTAAAAGAAATCTTGATTTATTAATTAAAAGTATAGCGTAGCGTTAACTGACTCTGCCAGGTGTTACCTAAGGTAATACCACGTACAAAACGATCCTGCGCTAACACAACAGAATTGGTTCCATCAGGCAACGTTATGGTTTCAGTTTGCCATTCTGATAGGTTGCCAGTCGTTCACCTGGGGTAACTGAACCCAAGTCCGTTGCCAAAGTTAAGGAACTTTGTAACGGTGGCATATACCTACACCATTTATCGTTTAGCAGGTTACCAAAATTGAGAGATATCAAATCTAACCTGAAGTGCATTCTTCTTAGCTTTCGGGCCTACTTTAACAAAGAAATCCTGGGCAATTGTCAAATCAAAGCGTGTTAACCAAGGAAGGGCTTGCCCGTTGCGTTCTGCATACTCACCTCTCCAGATTCGAAAGGTATTCATCTCCATTAACCCACTCATTGAAAAGCGGCTTGTTGTCGGCAGAAGCAGTAAGGCCTTTACCATCATACGT
Source organism: Flammeovirgaceae bacterium (assembly GCA_016709845.1). GTDB lineage: Bacteria > Bacteroidota > Bacteroidia > Cytophagales > Cyclobacteriaceae > ELB16-189. Next base: position 3,709 of record JADJMA010000002.1, read on the forward strand.
TAATGTAGGAACGTAAGTTCAGTATTGTCTTTTAGGAACATAAATCAAATCGTTATTTTGGCCATCACCATTCATATGGAATTGTGCATAGAATCTACCATAATTTGAATCCACTGAGTTGCAGTTGATCAAGCGTAGATTTGTCAAGTAGCTCCTGCGATACCGGCCACCATATTCTTTGCGGCACACGTAGTTGGCATAACTGTAAGACCGAGATCGTTGCCGATCCTAACAAGTTGGCAGGTAATTCTGACCAACCGTGTTGATTAACTGCCTGAACGGTACTTCCACTGATTGCAGATCTTGCGCATAGCCATAGGTATAGGCTAACATTCCACCAAAACCCTTAAATGGCGGGTTTTCCAGTTTTGCAGAAAGGTATAAGAATATCCTTCTGAACCGTTTTAAAGACAAATGTGATTGACAGCGTCTGATTGATGATCCATTGCAACAGGTTGTGCTGAGGATAGATTCAGAATAATTCATCGCGAGCAGTGGGTAAATCAGTTGGCAGAAGTCTGGCATTTTGGGGAAGGCATCAGGTTAGCATTTTTACGCAATGCCTGTTAAATCGTTTTGTTATGAATTCCTTCCAATGAGCCTATAAGCCCAAATGGTAATTTTTATCAACTGCCAGGTTAGTCTTTAAAACCATCGGGTTTTTTGAGCTCTGAATCAGATGCATTTACTGCAAATCCTGTAGGCGCAGTTGCATTAATAAACCTGCTGGCAAATCGGCAGGGTTGGTGCGGAAAGGAATATTGCTGTTGCTTAAGGTAACAACCGCGGTGTTTACACCATTGTTACCTAACTGATTTGAAATCAAAACCTGGGGGATGCGGGAAACAAAAATGCCTGATCCGCCACGAATCTGAAGAGTCTGATCTCCCAACACATCATAGTTAACCCCAACGCGAGGTGATAACAATAACTTGGTTGTAGGGAATGCGCCTGTAGAAACCTTATAAGGCTGTTGATACTCATCTTTAAAAGTCAACCCTGACACAACCGGATTTTCATAGGCTTCCGTGGTTGAGTTGTTGTAGGCATAAATATCACCACGCAAACCTCCTGTTAGTTTAAGCTTAGCATTTACCTGAACTCATCCTGTACATAGAAACTATAAGTGGATGTTTTCAAAGTCTGCCACGGTTTTTCTCCGGCTGGCAATAAAGAAACTCTCAAATTGTAACGGGGTACTGTTACGGGTGAAGTAGGGGCATTGGGATTTGCGATGTATGAATTCATAGCAGAGTAAAAATCCGTTAAAGAATTATACACATACACTCCATTTGAACTGGGAAAAAACAGGTTGTCTGAAGTAAAATATTCATACGCAACACCTGCTGTGATGGTATGCTTATCAGCAAAGTATGTTAAGTTATCAGTAAAGTTTAACGTAGAGTAGTTCAACTTATTATCTGGGGTGAAAAAGGATCAAATCCTACAGTTGTATAAGTAGAGCCTGAATTCTGAATTTCAATAGTTGGGAATAAACCAGTCAGGTACTTTCTGTCTTCAATTTGCTTATTATATGTTAGAATTGCTTTGTTGGAAATCTTACTGCCAAAATTCGAGTTCAACTCCAATGCAACAGACCGGGTATTATCCTGGATTTTATAGCCAGTATTTTGCATGGAAAAAGCCAGGTCACCAGCGTAAGTTCCTGTTGGTAACCCTGGCGGTTTCAAAACCCACCTGTATTACTACTGGCACTGTTACTGATTGATTGATCTGCCTCTGAATCATGGTATGAATATCGAAGCGCCAGTTTGTGATTCTCATTAATGTTATAATCCAGTCTTATCAACGCTTTCTTACTAGTAATCTCATTGTTCCAGCCGTCAAGCGCGCCACCATTCCAGCCAAAATTGGTTGACATGTAATTACTGAGCGTGGACAAATCGCTTTCGGTAACCCAGAAATGTTATTTCCACCTGCTCCGCGGTTCAAAGACCAGTTAAGGGCCGGAGTTGACCTATCAAACTGCTCTGCATTCAGGAATATAAAAGTTTGTTCTTAATAATGGGGGCACCAATACGGAATCCCATTGGTTTCTCATCCAATGCTGATACCGGTTAAGTCTTTACCATACACTGTATTACCGGTAAGGCCTTGTTGCGGGTTATATAATAAACTGAACCTGTTACTTCATTTGTTCCAGAGCGGGTAACGGCATTAATACCAGCACCAGCAAAACCTGACTGGCGTACATCAAAGGGCGCAACGTTAAGTTGTATTTCATCAAGGGCATCCAATGAAACAGGAGTTGTCCAGTACGGCCCCCGGCCGATGATGAACTACCCAAACCGAAACCATTATTGAATACCGAGCCATCAATAGTAAAATTATTAAAGCGGCTGTCCTGGCCAGCAATGACCGGCCGTTACCGTAGGCATTATATTTTACAATGTCATCAACGGTTCCTAATAGTTGGTAAAGTGTTAATGGTTGTTTGTCCATACGAAGCAGCGGCACCTGTTCTATCAGAACTAAAAATATCATTCTTTGCTCCCGACACAATGATCTCCCGCTAATTCAGTTCTCGCATCTTCTAATTTGGTGTTTACGTTTGCCGCCACACCAAGACTCAGGAAAACTTCCTGGACTTCTTTCTCTTTGAAACCAACAAAGCTGATTTTTACAGTGTAGGGTCCACCTATACGCATACCTGGAATGGTATATCGGCCATCGGTCCGCGTAGATGCACCATAAACAGTACCTGACGGTGTGTGGGTTGCGGTTACGTTAGCCCCCGGCAATCCTGCACCATCCTGGTCTGTTACAAGCCCTGTAATGGATGATGTTTTTACCTGCGCAAACGCAGCCCCGGAGACCGCGAATACAAAGATTAAAAACAGTAAAATTTTCCTCATAATATTTAGTTTAAGTGTGTCATACTCTGGTCGCAAAAATATCCTTTTAAGCCATTAAATAGCCAGAGTCCATTTTAAATCTTTCAAACATTTTATTAACAATTTCATAACCCGCTAAACCACTTATACTTTATCCGTTGTACTTTGAGTGAAAACCTAATTGTTTAAAGCCTTTTAATATCATTATACCTATCAAAAGGTTATTTACTCCAGCCTTATTCCTGTTGGCATCCGCGTTTCCGCTCCGGGCTCAAATCGATCTCGCCTGACTATCCCCGGAATTGACAATGGACAATATTGGGGGTAACCCTTGTCAATTGTCAATTACTCCTTACTTTTGCAAAACCTTCAGTCCCAGCGTGATCCGAAAATTTTTTCCGCTAGACAAAAATTATCTTCTCGAAGAAGTTCAGCTTGCTTTGCAGGATGCACTGCTCGACCAACTCGGAGAAAGAGTAAATATTCACCACCAGGTCCTACATAATCCATTAGGCCTAGACGACTCGTTTACCCAGCGACTTAAAGCGTATAAATCCAAAAACCGAAAGCCCTTACATAACTTCTACCAAAACCTGGCGGGAGTATACCGGTATAAATTTGGCGAAAACCAACTGGGCTTTGTGTGGGATGGCCGCGACCATAGCCAACTCTATAAAGAAGAATGGATTCAGGTCTTTACTGCCTGGACCGAACAATTTTGTGCGCACGAGCTATTCTTACAAGCTGTATTAGACCTTACCGTTTTTTTGCCCGACAACCGGCACGCTCACCTGGCCGAAAACCGCATGAATCATTTTATACTCAACCATTTTGAAGTTAAGATTCATAAGAACCGAGGGATAGTAGAAATGAGAGTTGCTTGATTTGTGAAACTGCTAAACGCAGAGCTGTCTCAAAAAAAATTAACCATTAAGATAATTAAGAAATTAAGGTCATTATGGATTCTATTCGTGGATCTACTATCCAAAAGAGCCCTGAGTGGAATGAACCCTGTGATGATTACTGTAATCTCCTCAAAGCGTTCTGCGTCCTCTGCGGTTAAAAAAAGTTTGTACTTTGTGTTTAAAGAATGAATTGCTAATTTATCCGACCTTTAATCTCTACTGCACATGAAACGCTCTTTATTTTATCTCCTTTCAATCGTCTCTGTTATTGTAATTCTGGTTTGGGCCTATTTCTGGATTGATGTTCTGCTCCTGTTTCTGATCGTTGGCCCAATTATTATTATGGGCATTCAAGATGTAACACAAAACAAGCAATCCATACGCAAAAACTTTCCGGTATTGGGGCGGTTGCGCTATGTGTTTGAAGCTTTGCGACCCAAGATTCAACAATACTTTGTGGAGAGCGATACGGATGGTGCGCCTATTAATCGTAACGAGCGCTCGGTTATTTATCAGCGTGCAAAAAAACAAACCGATACGGTTCCCTTTGGTACGCAACTGAATGTATATGCCGAAGGCTATGAATGGATAACCCATTCCATTGTGCCGAAAGATTTTCATAAAATGGATCATCATCCTCGCGTGGTAATGGGTGGCAAAGAATGTAAGCAGCCCTACACAATGAGTGTGCTTAATGTAAGCGCTATGAGTTTTGGTTCGTTAAGCAAAAATGCGGTGCTCGCTTTAAACGGGGGTGCCAAGATGGGTGGCTTTGCGCACAACACGGGCGAGGGCGCATTGAGTCCGTACCATCTGCAACCGGGGGTGATATTGTTTGGCAAATTGGTACGGGATATTTTGGTGCACGATCGAAGGATGGAAATTTTTCGGAGGAAGCCTTTCGGGCCAACGCAACAAAACCTAGCGTAAAAATGATTGAGGTAAAACTCAGTCAGGGAGCTAAGCCCGGGCATGGTGGAATTTTACCCGGCAAAAAAAATACGCCCGAGATTGCTGCCATCCGGTTGGTAGAACCCGGTACCACGGTGTTCTCGCCACCCTTCCACAGCGCCTTTGGTACACCCATTGAATTAATTTTATTTGTTAAACACTTGCGCGACTTATCAGGCGGTAAGCCAACCGGTTTTAAGTTATGCATTGGTCGCAAAACAGAATTTCTTTCTATCTGCAAAGCGATGGTGCAACTCAACACCTTTCCTGATTTTATTACCGTTGATGGTGGCGAAGGAGGCACGGGTGCTGCGCCTGCAGAATTTACAAACTCGGTGGGTATGCCTTTGCTCGATGCGCTAGCTTTTGTTGACGATGCGCTGCGTGGCTTTGGCATTCGCAACGAAATGAAACTGATTGCCTCGGGGCATATCCTTACGGGCTTTCACATGGTACGTGCAATGGCATTAGGTGCCGATATTTGCAACAGTGCTCGGGCTATGATGATGGCCTTGGGTTGCATCCAGGCGTTGGAATGTAACAAGAACACATGCCCCACCAGGTAGCCACGCAAGACCCCCTATTTAATGAAAGGGCTTGGCGTAGAAGACAAAACGGTGCGAGTAGCCAACTATCATAGAAATACCGTAGAGAGTTTTGTTGAATTGATTGGTGCCGGAGGCATTGATCATCCCGATCAAATAAATCGTACGCATGTGTACAGACGGGTATTTATGAATTTGGTAAAAACCTACGAAGAGATTTACCCCACTATACCCGATGGTTGCTTACTGGATGGTGGCGATGTGCCCCTTTGATTATGAAGAATATTTAAAGCGCGCTGCCGCAGAAAGTTTTGAAGTGAACCGATAATATTATAATGTTTGGTTATGACAACACAAAAATTCGTTGTTATAAAAAAGTTAATCCACCGCGACAATCATTGGTTGGGCTTCTGAAATAATACAGAAGTAAAAAATACCAAGAGTAAAATTCAGTAATACAAATAAATACTGGTGTTGTCCCGGATCATCAGTAGGCGCTTTCAAAAATTTGAGTAGCGTGCCGAAAAAGTAAAATAGATGAATCTTGAAAAAATAAAATTACTCAGAAAAGAACTCCACAGATATCCTGAGCTGTCGGGGCAAGAGATAGAAACGGCTGGACGTATTAAGAAATCAATAGAAAAATGTCACAATATCAAAATTATTGAAAATATTGGAGGGAATGGATTAGCCGTTATTACTGAGTTTTCAAATAGCGGTCCCACTATTGTAATTCGTTGCGAATTGGATGCGCTTCCTATTGAAGAAGTAAATGATTTTGAGTACCACTCTGTTAATAAAGGCATATCCCACAAATGTGGTCACGATGGTCATATGGCTATTGTGGCTGGGCTGGTTTCTTGGTTAGACCAACAGGATTTTAAGAATGGAAAAGTCATATCGCTTTTTCAACCTGCTGAAGAAACCGGTGAGGGTGCCCCTAATGTTTTAAACGATAATAGGTTTAGTGAATTAAATCCGGATTATATATTTGCATTACATAATATTCCCCACCAGCCAATTCATTCTATTATAACCCTTAACGGTAATTTTTCTTCTACTGTGCAAAGTGTTTCTATCGAACTGAAAGGTAAAGAGTCGCATTCAGCTGAACCCGAACATGGAGTAAATCCGGCACTGTGCATGGCAGAACTTATAGAAAGATTTAATGGGTTAAATAATAAAGACCCTGCGAAAGAAGATTTCAGGCTATGTGTCCCAATTTATTCCAGCATGGGAGTTAAATCTTATGGCATTCTGCCGGGTTTGGCGAGATCCATTACACGTTAAGAACCAAAAGTATGGAGAAAATGGAAAGACTTAAGAAGGAGGTTAACAGTATTCTATCAGAAGTTTGTCTAAAGCACAAATTGCCTCACACAGCAAAATGGTTTGAATATTTTCCTGCCGTTGTTAATGACGGCTTCTGTAACCAAATTATTGCAGAGGCAGCGAAAGCCTACAATTATGATATAATTAGCAAAAACATACCTTTTAGATTTGGAGAAGATTTTGGCTGGTTTTCTGAAAAATACAAGGCCGCTATGTTTGGCATTGGGGCCGGGTTACAATCCCCTGCGCTACATCAAGCCGACTATGACTTCCCTGATGAAATAATAGAAACCGGAATGAATATGTTTAAAGGAATAATTGAGAGTATATTAACCCACCACTCAAAATAAAAGTATGGAAAACAGTAAAATGAAAGGTAAGAAACAAGGAACAAAAGCGGTGTGGGCAGGACAAACCGAATTGTTTTATCAAGGAGCAACCCAGGTTCCTATTGTAAATAGCGTAACCTTTGGATATGACAATGTGGATGATTGGTTTGATGTGGCTATTGGAAAAAAAGAAGGCCATATCTACAGTAGAAACACCAATCCAACAGTAGCAGTTTTCGAAGAAAAAGTAAGAATTCTCGAAAATGCCGAAGCTGCTACTAGCTTTTCAACAGGAATGGCGGGGATAAGTAACACCTTCTCAGCTTTTTTATCCCAAGGAGACAGAGTTGTTTCTATCAAAGACACCTATGGTGGCACGAGTATTATATTTTTAGAATTTCTTCCTAAACATGGAATTGAAGTAACCCTTTGTGATACCTCTAATCATGAAGAAATTGAATTAGAAGTAAAGAAAGGCTGTAAAATGCTTTACCTGGAAACGCCTACAAATCCCACTTTAAAAATATTGGATTTAAAAAGGCTCATTAAGTGTGCTCACGAAGTAGGAGCATTGGTTGTTGTAGACAATACATTTGCTAGTCCAATCAATCAACAGCCTCTGGAGCTTGGCGCTGATATTGTTTTGCATAGCGCTACAAAATATCTGCGGACATTCCGATGCCATGGGGGAGTAGTCTGCGGTGCTAAAATTTAATACAAAAAATTATATCATTATCGGGAAATCAACGGTGCCAGCTTACATGCAAATACTGCCTACATGTTATTGAGGGGTATTCAAACTCTGGAGTTAAGAGTTTTGCGACAAAATGAAAATGCTCAGAAGTTGGCTGAACATCTTGAAAAACATGAGAAGATTGAACAGGTTTTTTATCCGGGACTGAAATCACACCCCGGGCACAAAATCGCAGCGGGGCAAATGACAGGATTCGGAGGAGTATTAGCATTTTCGTTAAAGGAGATTTCGAGAACGTGAAAACATTTCTGAATAATTTGGAGCTGGCTCATTTAGCAGCAAGTTTAGGTTCAGTAAGTACATTAATCGGTCCTCCAAAAGTAACAAGTCATGTTGAAGCCACAGAAGAAGAACGAAAACAGTTGGGTATTCCGGAGACCTTAATACGCTGTGCGGTGGGAATAGAAAATATAGAAGATATTATCGCTGATTTTGATAAAGCTCTTTTAAAAATTTAAAAAGAGACAATGATAACAACTTTGATTTGAAAGTCTATAGTAATTTCGTTTTGTACGGGGGTAGGATAAAGCTCCAAAACCCCAGAATTGCCATAAACGCAAACCGGTATTGAACATTAGCAATGATACACAGTGAATTCAAAAATGTTTCGAGGACGAGCCTGAGTTATATTACTTGACTGACTCGATTCAGTTTAAATCTATAGTTTAGTTTCTTAATTTCGTTCTGACACATGAGATAAATACTGAGCTTCGAAAAACCCATGCGTCTCCTACCCAACGATATACTCAATTTTCAGAAGCTATCTTACATTAAAAAAATTTAATCATGATCAAAACCAGAATAGGAAATAAGAATGACATCGATGGGGTTTTATCCCTTCAAGAAAGAAATTTATACAGTAAATTAAGTGAAGAAGAGCGAAAAAAAGGTTTTGTGACTACACCTTTTACGGTAAGTCAAATTGAAGAAATCATTAAACAAAATGGATTATTTGTTGCCGAAAATGAGAAGGCGGTAATTATTGCCTATGCTTTTGCCGGAAGTTGGAAATATTTTGAGCAATGGAAAATTTTTAATTTTATGGTATCTCGTTTTCCAAAATTATCTTTTAAAAATAATGAAATAACAACCGCAAATAGTTTTCAATATGGCCCGGTTTGTATTGATACCAACTATAGAGGGAATGGGCTGTTAAACTTAATTTTTGAGGAAATGAGAATTGAGTTCTTAAAGAAATATCCAATTTCCATAACATTTATAAATAAGGTGAATAGCATCTCTGAAAATGCGCATACTAAAAAATTGGGTTGGGAAATAATAGATGAGTTTGAATTCAACGACAATAAATATATTGGTCTTGCCTTCGACATGAAGAATTCTGTATTGAAATAGAAAGAAAGTGGGTCGGGCTCCAATTGCTAGAAATTGCTTCCACACTATTGAGTTACAACAACGTGCATAATCAATTTTAAGCTCCCAGGTATCTGGCAGTAGACCCCTTTATTGGAGCATGCAAAGCAAAAAAGAAGCGCGAAGGCGAGCCCTGACAAAAAATAAATTATAATCCGAAGCGATACTGGAGTCCACCAATAATTTGTTGGCGAGATCCCAGGAATCCATATTCAAACCGCAACATCCAATGTTTGTTATATTGGTATTGGCTGCCTACAACAAAATTCCACATATCCTTAGGGCGCTTATCAAGAGAGTACTGAACCGATGCATTTTGTTCATCGTTCAGTGCTTCGTCCATGTCGTTGAGAAAGCCCCCGGCACGGGCAAGTGCCCGGTTGGCGGTTTCATACTTGGCAACGTTTCCCGGATTTTTTTGCCATCGGAGTTAAATCTCCCACCAGGTATCCACACCAACTTGTTTATCGGCAACGGTCTGAAGTCCGTTATCAACTTTTGTCTGGAGTCCATCCGTATCAAAAAGTTCTTTCAGGTCAATTGACCCAGTAGTCCCTGTGTTGAGTTTTAGCCGGAAGCCGCCAACCCCAAAGGCAACGTTGCTCTCCGGCTTTTTAAGCTTAAATGATTTGCCAAAACGCGGTCCGAATATAAATGCAAAGGCAGGTTTTTCCAGTTCCGCAATATCATTCCACGTAACATTCATGTCAAGGGCCATCCAGCCACCGCCTACACCTATAGTTGGGGTTAAACCAAAGCCCATGGATGTTGCTTCAAAGTTGGCTTTTGTATTGAGCTCCATAACCTTGGTCCACACGCCATCACCAGGATTGGGCAGGTATAGGTCTGCACTAATAGCTGTGGAAGGGCTTGATTTGGCAAGGATTCCATACACATTCAGGAAAGGAAAAGCCAGATATCAGGTCGAAAGTTAACGCCTGTAGCTTCGGATGTTGCATTATTAAAACGAATAACTTCACTCAGGTCATGCAAGGGACGATGACCAAATCCTACCTGGAGATTATCAATAACGAGATCCGATTTTTGCCAGAGATATTGCACACTTAATCCTGCCGAATACGGTAGTTCAAATCCTGCCTTAGTTGCTTTGTCTCCTAAAATTGGGAGTACGTAGGGATATTCTGATTTCTTGAGGTTATCAATCTCTTCCGCATTTTTCTTACCCACAATTTTGTCAGAATATACCTGGGCTTTCAGTGTTAAAGAGGTTACAAGGATTACAAGCGTTAAATATTTCATGGGGCTGGGGAAAAAATTAATTCAAAGTAAAGAAATCAATAAATTTAATCTAAATTTTAAAGTCGCATTGCCTTCAATCACCCTATCTCGATAAAGAATAATCGCTATTACTTTTATAAAGTTCATGCTTGTGACATTCTATTTTGTCTAAACTCATTTTACGATAGGCACCTTAACATTTCGTATTGATTTAGTCCTGACTCGCTTTTATTAACGTCTTCTCTGTTGTTCTTGCCTAACTCCCGAGGCATTACAACTAATTTCTTAATTTTAATCTGGCAATAACCGAACCCGTGGAATGGATGAATCAAAAATAAAAATACTCGACACCGCTCTTGTTAAAGCGGCAAAAAAAATAAAAGTATTAAATGCACTTCGGTGGCCTGTAGAGGCCGAAGAAGAATTTCTTCAAACCTGGCGTGCCGGCAAAACAAGATTGCCGACTGTCTCTTTTGCAATACCCGATGTGTCCGCCAACATAAAGCAGCTTAACCTTATTGCTAAGCAATGTGACCTCAGCAACCCGGTTGAAAAATTTCTGGCAGAAACTGCAGGGAGTTATTCGGATGCCGGGCACATGCTACTCGGTATTGGAACACCCGAGTTCACACGCTTCTCAACCCGAATTTATGGCCGTCCTGACATGGTGTATAAACATCAAACCATTACTGCCGTAGATGCCGCCAAGTTTTTTCTTGAGACAACCGATAAACTTCTGGGCAATCAACACATTCAGCCCACGGAGACCGACATTTCGGCACAGGATTTTGCCGGCTGGCTTAAGATAGAAGTGGATGAGTTCTTCGATAAGGATGTGGTTGAAGTGATGTTGGATCCAAACATGTCTTCCAAAGCATTAGCCGGAGCAACACGCATTCGCATCCGCGACAGTGCCCGATTTTCGCAACTCGATAAAGATCAATTGCTCTTTCACGAAGCGTATGTGCATACAGCCACACAACTCAATGGAAAGAAGCAACCCAATCTGAAATCGTTAGGCCTAGGAGCACCCCGAACTACCCGAACCCAGGAAGGAATTGCCGTGCTTGCCGAACTCATCACCAACTCGATGGATATTACCCGACTGCGCAGAGTAGCCCTTCGTGTGATAGCCGTTAAAATGGCACTGGATGGTGCCGACCTAATAGATCTTTTTAATTTCTTTCTTAACGCAGGTCAGTCGGAAGTTGAATCAATTCGGTCTGCGCAACGAATCTTTCGCGGTGGCGCGGTGAAGGATGGAGTAGTCTTCACGAAAGATGCCGTTTATCTTCAAGGATTGTTAGAGGTGCACACTTTTCTAAGATTATCTATCCGCGACAATCGGCCCGACCTGATCCGAAATTTGTTTGCCGGAAGATTAACGATGGCCGATGCATTAAGACTGGCGCCTCAATTTCAAAGTGGCTGGCTGGCACCGCCAATCTATTTACCGGGTTGGGCTACTGATTTACGGAGACTCTCCGCATCCATGGCGTACTCAGCATTTATTACCAACATTAATCTCGATAATGTTTCTTTGGAACGCAGCATAGAAATTGAAGACGAATTGAAGGCTGGTGGGAGGTGAATAAGCGTTGCGTATAGCTGATCAGAAGCTTGCTGATAAGGTAGAATCCCAAAGGGGTCATCGAACCCGATGTTATACAAGTATCCGGTAAGCTCCCAATTCTTATATCCGCCACCGAGAATGATGCCGCGTTGAATTTCAAGATCGGTTTGATACAGTCGCGTGCGCTGCCCACTAATACCAAACCATAACCAGTCTTTTGGAGAATACGTGAGGTCAGCCCAATTGTAGTAATAGTTATTCTCGCTCGATTCAGTTTCAAACAAATACTCCGTCTCGGTGTAAAATTCAAACCTTTTGTAATTCAACGTTACTTCCAGGCCCGGTGCGATTCCATTTGAGTTTCCTACCACACCGCCCAGCATAGGGGTAATAACAAACTCAAGATTTTTGCCTCCCTTGAAATTGTAACCCACCCAACCTGAAAAAGTATTCAGGTCTTCATAGTTATACCGTGCCTCCAAATGCAATTTATTTTTATCGGCACGAATTACTGGAAGTACAAAAAAATCATCGGAGAAAAATAAAAAATTCATATCAGCACCAAACTCCCAGACTTTCGGCATGGATTCCGTCTGCTCCTGCTGAGCAAATCCGGGAGCAGAGTAAAGCATAACTATCAGAAAAAAGAAATAATAATTCTCATCCGCCTAAAGCCATGGTGAGCGTTACTAACAATACTCCGATAACAACATAAACCATTGCTGTGGTGAATCGCCTGAACCCTGCGTAACCGGCCAGAATGAAGCCGCCAATAAACAATTGCAATATCGCAATACCATTAGATGCACGCATACCAACAGATACGTCATCAAGAAAAGCAAAAGGTAAGGCAACGGGAAGGGTGCAAAGGAAAACGAGTAAAAAAATCTGAACACCCGAAAGCAAATCGCGCCAGGTGAACAACGTATGCTTTGTTGGCTCGGGCAGTTTTTGAATTCGATCCACCAGTTGATCCACTTCTTCATCCTTCATAAGTGCCGCTACCACCGGTTGAATCTCATTGCGTAACAATTCGCGCGATTGACTTGTATTATCAGATTCAACAATTTTTCGAATAACGGTTACCGCATGGCCACGCTCAAGCAACACATTCATCCAGTACATCACAGCATCGACTAAACCCCAGGCTACGTTGCAACCTAGCGCAGCCCAAAGTAATTCGCGTATATCCTCTCTGCCATCGGATGCCACGCTAATAGCACCCGTGAACGTGAGTACCATAATCAATCCAAACAAAACTTCTGAGATCCGATCAACCGGGTTAAGTACAGCTCCTTCCTGAACGCGAGCTCTCCAAAACTGTTGATCCTTCATGATGCGGGAATAAAATAGAACATGATGGCGATGATCAAATAGACAATGATCAATTGCACGCCCTTGTACCAGTTCGAGCGACCATCCCCGGCAATCATGGCGGCCAATATTACTGCCAGAAAAAGAGAAAGGATGGATGCGCGCGTAAAAGCCAAGATTCATTTGAGACGGACCGATAAATAACATGTTCCTCTGCTTCTCCTTTTTCACTTCTGAAAAAATCAGGATGCGTCCGTAACATAAACACCAGATAAAGGGCATAAGCAACCAGCAGGACGATAGATAGAATAATGTTTAGTGAATTTTCATGCGGTATGGCTGTTTCGGTTGAAAGAAACCGGTGAAAAGCACTCGGCACAGTAAGGCTCACCACTGCAATCATCATCATGGAACTGTACACCCGGATACTTGCCGGGTTATAGTCCTGATTATGAAATTTTAAGCCGCCCAATAGAAAAGACATACCAAGCGCCAGCAACAGATTAGCCAGTATCGCTCCCGCCAGCGAAGCAAGCACCATGTCGTGCAAGCCCGCACGCAACGCGACAATAGCAATGATCAGTTCAGGAAAATTTCCAAAAGTTGCGTTGAGCAGTCCACCCACTGCATCACCCGTATAGGTTGCCAGTTGTTCGGTAGCGGAACCGATCAGTCGCGCAATGGGAATAATGGACAGTGCCGTGGAGAAAAAAATCAATGGAGCCGAAGCGAGGCTGTACTCTAAAACAAAGGCAATGGGAATGAAAACAAACAACCAATGAATGCCTGGTTTTAGAATTCTGCTCATCGTATTTATGTCTTAAACTAAATGTAGCTCTTTTTTGAAAAGGAGACACTTACTTCTTATCAACCACCAACCGGGTATCGCGGTTGGCGATTTCCCAAGCTAAGTGAAAAACATTCTTTGCCCGTAGCGCCAGCAGGTCAAATTCAATTTTATCTACTTCATCCGATGGCTTATGATAATCTTCATGAATGCCATCAAAATAAAATACGATGGGAATATTCTTCTTCGCAAAGTTCCAATGATCTGAACGGTAATAGATTTTATCAGGATGATCTTCGGCATTGTAGAGATAATCAAAAATAAGATTTGTATATGTCTTATTAGTTCTTTCGCTCAACACATGAAGTTCACTCGACAACCGATCCGATCCTATAACATATACATAAGGCGCAGAATCTTTATGCTGTGGATCTCTGCGACCGATCATATCAATATTCAAATCAACTACTGTCTTATCAAGTGGGTAAACCGGATGCTCCGAATAGTATTCTGAACCTAATAATCCTTTCTCTTCACCTGTCACCGTCATAAATAAAATACTTCTTCGTGGTCCGTTACCTTCTTTCTTCGCTTGCGCAAAAGCTTTGGCTATGGCCAACACCGCTACGGTTCCTGATCCATCATCATCGGCACCATTATTAATTTTATCTCCCTCGGCATGCTGAGAAATTCCAACATGATCGTAGTGAGCCGTCACCACAACTACTTCATCCTTTTTATCAGTTCCTTCTAAATATCCCAGAATATTTTCTGACATCACCGAAGTAATTGATTGCTTTATAGAATACTGAATGGAAGCAAGTTTTATTTTACTCACCTGCCTACTTTGTATCGCCTTCGTTAGTTTTTCATTGGTGGTATTAAAAAATTTGCCAGCCATCTCGGGTGAAACAATAAAAGATCCGGTAGCCTCTTCCCCTTGCGGATTCTCCAAATTTAATCCGCCACCAGAAAATCTTTTTATAAGACCGGACATCCTCGTAAAGTCTTCATTCTTCTCAATGGCCACAATTAATTGACCTACTCCCTTATCGCGTAGCTTTGCTATGATTGGATTATTTCTAATTGATGTGCTGCCATCCAAAAAAAACAATACGGCTTTACCCTTTATATCTAATTTCGCTAAGTCAGCATCAGAACCTTTGCCAGCAAAAACCAGGGGCAGGCTTACTTCACCATTTGTGTGACCCGAGCCATAAAATACATAGCTCTCGGAGTTAACTTCCGTGGCACCTGCTTTTAGTGAAACTACTGGGGCTGAAGTTTGAAATAAGGGCACGGGTTGATAATGACTACCCGCCACCGGAGCTGCTAGATTTAAATCATCGAAATAAGAAGCGATGAATGCCGCTGCCATCTTTTTGTCCGCGTTTCCCGGTCTCGCGTCCCTCCAACGCATCCGAGGCAATGATGGTTAAATTTTCTTTCAGGTCAGCTTCTGTAATCGTTGCAGCATACTTCTGTGCTTTAGGATTAGGCTGCCCAAAACTGACGTTGAAAATTAACAGTGCTGTACAAAAAATAATAACTCGTTTCATATATAAAAGTTGATTAAATGCTTTTTATGCTATTACGGCTCTAAGGTACAATTGAATCAGGTGGCTAATTTAAACAAGATGTAAAAAAAATCTCAAACTGTTTCGGTAAGAATATTTAAAAGGTAAAGTTGGTTACGGGCGCGGACTTTATTCTGTTCGGGATACGTAATGTGATAGTACGTGTTTCCACGTAGAAAATCAGCCAGAAAACGAAGTGCCATGATATAGGTCATCATTTTTCCGGCAAAGGGTACGGCTTGCAATTCTTCTTCTGTCATGGTTTGTTGCATTTCAGAAAGATACCCCTCAGCAACGCATCATAAATAGTTTTACGAAACTCAATCTTTGTTACATCCTTTCTTCCTCACTCACCGGGCTCACACACGTGCGCACCAAGTCACCGAGATCATAAATAAAATAGCCCGGCATGAGTGTATCCAAATCAATTACACATACCGCCTTTTTAGTTTCGCTATCAAACAGAATATTATTGATTTTGGTATCGTTGTGGGTGATTCGTTCTTTCAACGACCCCCCTTTAATAAGTTGGTTATACTCGTTAACCAGATAGTGAAAGTTTATAGCTGCCTTTATTTCATTTTGCACAGATGCCTTATTGGCTTCAGATGCACGGGCCAATTCTGTTTCAAATTGTTCATATCGCCAAGCCAGGTCGTGAAAGCGATCGAGTGTCGGTTTAAATAAACGGCAATCAATTCCATCAAGCTTGCGCGATAATTTTGCAAACCCTTTTGCCGCTTCATAGGCTTCAGTTTCTGACGTTACAAAATCAACCGTCTGTGTGGTTTTCAATTAATGGATATAATCGCCACGGAAACCCTTCCGCATCATAAACCATTTCTTCACCTGATTGAGTTGGTATGGTGGTTGGAAAAAGATAATCTGGAAATTTTGTCGCCAGATAGTTAGCCGCCAGCCGATTGTTGGTTGCGATCACTTCCGGCTTAGTAAAAATATTTTTATTTACCCGCTGAAGAACAAATCGTTCGGCTCCCTCGATAGAGAAAGTTTGGTGGATATGACCTGAGCCAATAGGCTTGAACACAGAATCAACAGGAAGATTAAAGGCTTTAAAAACCAGTACTGGTATGTTGGGTTGCAGATTCAATTACGAATTAATTATTCCGCAAAATACAATTATTGATTGAGTCTTTAAATCAATCTTAATTTGATTAATGCGCTCCCTTGGCTGCCTCTAAATTGCCTTTTGATGGTTTTAAGATTAACACGAATGGAATGCATAGCAGAAAAAATATTCCGATGTAAAGAAAAACATCCATATAAGTAAGAAGCGCAGCTTGTTTGCTTACCATCACATCCATCAACTTGTTCGCTTTCATGGTTGCTTCCTCCACACCAAATCCTTGAGCCATAAAGGTCGCTTTCATCCCGGCAAGGCGTTGTTGCACATCCGGATCGTAAGGTGAAATGTGACTGATCATGTCGCCACGATGTTGCACATTGCCGCGACTGATAAATGTACTGATCAACGCTATGCCAAACGAACCTCCCAGTTGGCGAACCATTCCCGTAAAGGCTGCGCCTTGTCCAATCTCTTTTCCCTTTAAGGTTGACAACGCTAAAGTTGTGACAGGCACAAACAAAAGTCCGAGCCCAACCCCACGCACCATTAACAAAACAAAAAAGTCACTCTCGCCAGAGAACGGAGTTATGATTGTATAAGCCCACAAGCTATACCCAAAGAATATTGAAAATCCCAGGGCTATCAGATATTTTTGTGGCATGCCACCCTGAATCACTTTACCAACAACAGGCATCATAAGTCCGGTGGCAATTGAACTAGGCACCAACAAAAGTCCGGATTGCAGCGCGGTCCATCCTAATGAGTTTTGGGTGAACAGCGGTATTACGAAGGTAGAACCATAAAGGCCGAAGCCTAATATAAAAGACAGCACCGTGCCGATGGCAAGGTTTCGATTTTTGAGTACTCGTAAATCTACCACCGGGTTGGTTGCCACCAACTCTCGCCAGATAAAAAGATAAATTCCCATAAAGGCAACCACGGCAAAGGCAATAATGGTTCCATCCTGAAACCAATCGTGTTCTTGTCCTTTTTCTAAAACATATTGAAGTGAACCAACCGCCAATATCAAAAAGAAAATTCCCCACCAGTCTACATCTCCGATGGAGCGCTTACCTCCATAGTTAGGGCTTTTAACATAGCGGATAGTAAGCAACGTAGCGATAATACCTATGGGTAAGTTGATATAGAAAATATAAGGCCAGCTAAAATTATCGACAATGTAACCGCCTAAGGGTGGCCCTAACGTTGGCCCAACAATTACGCCCATACCATATAGGGCTTGTGCCATACCTCTTTTTTCTGCTGGATATACTTCGGTTATAATAGTTTGTGACGTAACTAAGAGCGCACCGCCACCCAGGCCTTGAATGAAGCGGAAGAATACCAGTTCCCAAATATTAGTAGCATTGCCACATAAAAACGAGGCGACTGTAAACAGTATGATGGAGGCTGCAAAATAATTGCGTCTTCCAAATTGCTGTGAAAGCCAACTGGTGAGCGGAACAATAATAACGTTGGCGATTGCATACGCAGTAATTACCCAACTTACATCGTTTAATGTGGCACCCAGGTTTCCCTTCATCTCGTTAAGAGCCACATTCACAATGGTCGTATCAATTATTTCCAGCAAGGCGCACATGATGGCCGTGATGGTAATAATCACCCGGTTAAATCCGTATTCTACAAGCGAGTCTTGCTGAAGCATATCAGTCAACCTGCACGTCTACAATTACATTCATTCCGGCTCTTAACTTGGCTGCATTCTCATTATTGTCTAGAACAATTTTTACCGGAATGCGCTGCACTACTTTCACAAAATTACCCGATGCATTATCAGCCGGTAGCAAGGCAAACTTAGCACCCGTGGCCGGGGAAATTGATTCTACTTTTCCTTTGAAGATGTCATCCTGATAGGCATCAACAGTAATTTCAACAGATTGACCCGCTTTCATTTTTTCCAATTGGGTTTCTTTAAAATTTGCCACTACCCACTTTTTGCTTTCACTAACTAAGGCAAATAAGGATTGACCTGCCTGAACCAATTGACCCGGCTGAACTGACTTTCTTGAAATTACTCCAGAGGTGGGTGCAATCACATACGCATACGACAATTGTAAATTGGCAAATTCAAGATCTGCCTCGCGTGCTTTAACAACTGTTTGAGCAAGTGAAATATTCTTTTCGCTTACATTACTTTGTGCTTGGCGCGAAGCGGTTTCGCGAAACACAGACTCTTTCTGCTTCTTGGCCACCTCTAATTGCCTCGTTGCAGATTCTAATTCTGCTTCTGCCTGTTCAAATTGTTGCTGAGTGACTGAATTACTTGCAATCAAATTTTTATAGCGTTCAAAGTCCTGTTCGGCTCGCTTCTTACGCACCATCGCCAACTCAATGCTTGATTCGTAGGCCGAAAGGTTTGATTGAGAGCCTAACACATTTTCTTTAGTAGTGATGTAACTCGCTTCAGCGCAACCCTGCTTGCCTTCGCATTTTCTAAAGTTACTTGCGCTTGCAGTACTCTAAGTTTTAGATCCCGATCGTCTAACGTTACCAACGTATCCCCTGCTCTTACCAATTGGTTATCGTCAACATTCAATTTGTCAATAAAGCCCGAAACTTTAGGGATAATAGGATTGATGTCTGCCTCTACTTGCGCATCCTCCGTTTCTTCGTGTGATAAGCCATGAATGTATTTGGTAATACCAAATATCAGCCCCAGCGTAACTAATACACCTAACACGAAAGCAAAAGCTTTATTTTTTTTACTATTTTTTTTGGTTGGTTCCATATACGTTAAAGCTCTAAATTTTTTCTATTTATTAAGATTTCCCATTGATTCCTGTAACTCATAATAAGCCACCATAACTTCCGAGCGCGTGGTGGCATAATTTATTTTACTTAGTAACAATAAAGAGTTTGCCTCTAAGTAATCTGAAAGTAATAGCAACCATTTTTATATTTGTTTTCTGCTATGGTAAAATTCTCCTGCGCTTGCTCAATAGCCCGGTTATTTATTACAAGCTTATCCTGTTTTTGCTGGTACTCAGAAATCGCTTTTTAATTTCCATGCGCACATTATTTGTTAATCTCCTTTTCGGCCGCTTCTACTTGCTCCATGCGTGCTCTGGCTTCATTCATTTTGTGCGAGGCGTGAATAGCCCCGGTAATGCTATACTTTAAAGAAAGACCTGCATTAAGCGCATTGGTAACCGTTATGAAATTAGGAACATACGCATTGACATACCCCGCGCTTACTCCCAACGAGGGAAGACGATCTGCCTTTGCTATGCTGTAGTTCATTGAACTCGCTTTTGCTTGAAGCGCAACTGATTTCAATTCATTTCTATTCTCCAACCCATTCTCCAGCGATGCTTGCCAGGTATCAATAGCGCCAACTTCAAACATACCCGTAGTATCTAATTCTATCTTGCTGTTCTCTGCAAATCCCAACAGAACAATTAAATTATATTCGGCCATTTGTAAATTATTGTTCACTTCGTTTAGGCCAAGCTCAATTGTATTTGCCTGAAGCTCGGCTCGCAACCGATCATTCCTTGGCAGCAAACCATTCTTCTCCAGATTTACAAATTCATCTACACGTTGCTTTGCTTGTTTAAGATTTTCCTCTACCACCATTCTGGTTTCTAATAGTTCGTAATACTGATAAACGGCCTTCAGGGTATTCAAGGCCACTTTACTTTTGGTAGTCGCTACATCATAATGGGCTGCTTGCTCCAGATAGTCAGCCATATTTTTATTATTACGAATTTTAAATCCATTAAAAATTGGTTCTGAAGCGCTAACCTGAAGGAGACTTAAGGAGTGAAGGTTAGAAAATGCAGCAAGTGGAGAATCTGATCCACCACTCGAGTTATCTGTATTCATACTCACGTTAGGAGTATTAATTCGCATATAGGTTCCACTAACGCCTACCTCGGGTATAAAACGATCGCGGGCTTCCAACAACTTAGCCTGTGCTTCCTTTAACTTTGCATTGGATGTCATAAGCTGAGTACTGTTTTCAATACCCAACGCAACTGCCGAAGTCATCGTTATCTTTTGTACTTGCTGTGCTTGTACTTTCCAGGGATGGAATACAACAAGAAGGAACAAAATCATCAATCGATTCTTATTCATATTATTTAACTAAATAGCTTTCTAACAATGTCCACAGATATTTTTTAACTCTTTTCTTAAATCCCTCAGCATCCTCCGTGGACTTAATTATTTTTTCTCTGAATCCGGAGTGTGTCGTTTGATACATCAAACCAAAAAGCGTACTGATCACTAAGTCCTGATCAATGTCTTTCTTGAAGATTTTCTTTTGTTGACCTTCATCCAAAACTTTCTTAATCTCGTCTTTGTTGCGTTTAAGATTGACATACAAGGAGTCATGCAACTCCGGACGAAGCAAGCGCGTAGACATCTCACGCTGAATCATCTGGTAATAGCTACTATTAGAATGTAATCTATCTACGTATAGCTCTATAACCTGCCGTAGTTTTTCGGGTGGGCCTAATGAAGAATTTTGAATATCGGTGAGCTTTAACCGAGTCTCACTCGTCATCTCCTCAACAATAGCGGTCAATAAATTTTCCTTCGAACCAAAGTGGTAATTGATTAAAGCAACGTTTGCCCCCGCTTTTGCAGCAACTTCTCTTACGGTGGTTCTGTCAAATCCCTTTTCTTCAAAGAGTTCTTTGGCTGCTAATAAGATTCTTTTTTTGGTCACTTTTTTATCAAAGAGGGCGCAAATTAAGCGCTTGTTTAAATTTTAAACAAGCGCTTAAATAAACTATTTTTTTAGAATAGGGGAGGAATCGTTTGCAATGGTTTGCAACAAGTAAGAAAAGCGTTTAGTTGGGCACTATTGATAGCCCAAATTTTCTAAAGACTCTGGAAGATATACGTAAGGAGGATGTTAACTTTTACCAAAGTTTAGCTGGATACACGCCCGCTTTTACAAGATCTTTTATCTTCTGCGAAACTTCTTCTTTGTCTTCTTTATAGGTAACACCAAACCAGGTTTTGCCGCCTGGTAATATGTGCACTTTCCCCAAACCCTGTTTAATCAACTCACTCACCATTAAAGCAATGTAAAACTCAGCCGATGGATTGCTGTGATTCTTTGCTACGAACTCGGCAAACATTTTTTCTGTCAACTCAAAGGCTTCCGGTTGAAAGCCCCAGCAATTCATAGAAACCTGAACTTCGCTACTCAACTCCTCATCGCCTTCTTTCCCTCTGGAAATAACTTTTTCACCTTCCCGAACAATAACGGTGTGTTCCTTCATGCTAGATAAGTATCCTTCCGCATCGGGCGTGGCTACCCCGCGTGAAACACTGCCATGCTCGGACAAAACATTTCGTAAAGTATAACCTACCATAGCATGATGATGCGCGGGCGCATTTCTAAAGAAACTGGCCAAAGATTCAAAGGCTTCCTTCCCATAAAAATCGTCCGCATTGATCACCGCAAAGGGTCCATCAATTACTTCCTTACCACACAACATGGCGTGGGTTGTACCCCAGGGTTTTTTTCGTTCAATGGGTTGAAATTCTGCGGGCACGTATTTATCCAAAGACTGAACAATAAAATGAACTTCCGCTTTGCCTTGCAGCTTAGGTAAAAAAATTTCTTTTACGGTGTCTTTAATTTCCTCTCTTACTATAAAAACACCTGGGTAAACCCCGCACGTAGCGCATCAAATAAAGAGTAGTCCATAATGGTTTCACCATTGGGGCCAAAGCCATCAATTTGTTTAATTCCGCCATAGCGGCTACCCATGCCAGCGGCCATCACGAGTAAGGAAAGTTTTTGGTCTGTTTTCAATTTGCTTCAATAAATTAAAAGTGAGTAATTACCCAATATTTTTATGCTTGTGCAAAAATAGAGTTTTACCCTTAAAGCCTAACCTCCTTACCATGACTCAAACAAAACCTTCCAGTTATCTGATGTCAATTACTATTATTGGCATCCTCTTCTTCATTTTTGGTTTTGTCACGTGGATTAATGGAACCCTTATCCCTTATTTAAAGATAGCCTGTGAACTAGAAACAGACTTTCAATCCTATTTGGTGGCCACTGCTTTTTTCATAGCCTACACCGTTATGGCAATTCCCTCGTCATACGTTTTGAAAAAAACCGGCTATAAGAAGGGCATGTCTGTTGGGCTTTTTATAATGGCAGCAGGAGCGATCTTGTTTGTGCCGGCCGCCAATGCCCGTAACTTCGATTTATTTTTGGTGGGACTTTTTATTATCGGTACCGGACTCGCCCTTTTGCAAACTGCCTCCAATCCTTACGCAACTATTCTTGGGCCAATTGAAAGTGCAGCGACTCGTATAAGTATTATGGGCATCTGTAATAAGGTAGCCGGCATAATTGCCGGTTTAATCTTTGGTTATATAGCGCTTAATGATGCTGATGCTCTTGAAGCAAGTCTAAAGACTATGGACCAAGCAGCGAAGAATGCTACCCTTGATGAATTAGCCAGTCGGGTTATTGTACCGTATATGATTATTGCTGGCGTGCTCGTCTTCTTAGCCATAGCCATTCTCTTTTCCACTCTTCCGGATATTGATGATAGTGGTGAAGGGGAGGAAAAAGCTGTTGGCCATGTTGATAAAACGAGTGTATTCCAATTTCCACATCTGATGCTGGGTGTAATTGCATTGTTTCTCTATGTTGGCGTTGAAGTGCTGGCCGGAGATACGATTATCAGTTATGGAAAATCATTAGGTATAGAACTATCAACCGCTCGTTATTTTACGCAGGGCACCTTAGCGTGCATGCTTGTAGGATATATTATTGGCATTATAGCAATACCTAAATATATGTCGCAACAAATGGCTTTAAAGATCTGCACCTGGCTAGGTGTTATCTTTACTATTGGTGCGGTAACAACGAATGGTTATGTTTCTGTTGCATTCATTGCCCTATTAGGCTTAGCTAACTCATTGATGTGGCCAGCCATCTTCCCGCTGGCGATTAGTGGTCTCGGTAAGTTTACCAAAATTGGGTCCGCATTGTTGATCATGGCGATTGCCGGTGGTGCCATCCTTCCCTTGGTGTATGGACATCTCTCTGAAATCTGGAACAGCAAACACGCCTACTTAATTATGGTGCCGTGTTATTTGTACATTATGTACTTCGCCATAAAGGGTCATAAAGCAGGAAAGACCGTATGAAAAAAAATAGGTTATCACTATTCTTATTTTAGTGTTGCTGAGAGGTTAAGAGAAATTAATTCTCTAACAGTTTATCTATCCAATGCATTACCTGTGACTCGCGGGCTTCATAATTGCCCTGTATTAGTTGGAATGAAATATTTCTTTTGACTAGTTCATCGCGAAACGCATCAAACATCTCTTTTCTTCGCTCTCCTAAATCGCGCATGCCATCACTTACCCAAGGCACATCGACATCAAACAGAAAATAGTGATCGTACTTAATTTCCTTTTCCAATTCGAATAAGACTTCCGGCACTGCACCTAAATAATGGCGACAATAAATTTGGGTGGTGATGGCATCGGTATCGCAGAATAAAATTTTATTAGCTGTTTTCGTTTTTTCTTTAATACGATCTACGTGCAAGTGGCCTATCTTAATAATATCCTCGATGGTAAACTCATTGGTAGTAACAACCTCGCGAGCCACTTCGGGCACAAACTCCGTATGATAGTGAGTTGCTAATTTCTGAGCCAGATAAGATTTACCGGTACTCTCCGGCCCATAAAAACAGATTTTCTTCACAAAGTATGAGCGAACGATTTCTGGAATGTATTCCCAATTGGTAAATGGCTTCTCGCGAACCTGCGTTGCTGATACCGGCACTATCTTTCTTTCCGGATCAAAGGAAAGATGACGACATCCCAATTGCTCAGCCAACAAAGCTCCATACGATTCGGAACTTATTATTATATCTACTTTCTCGTATTGCTTCTTTATGAAGGACGCCCATCCCTTTATTCTAGTATCCCACGAAAGTGATTCATCATCAAAATCATCTTTTACTAACCCGAGTTTTATATTCTTATAATCAATATAAATTTCTTCAAGCCAGGAAAATCTCAGCGCACCATTTATTGGATCATCCTCTTTATAACTCATGGAAACAATTAGCTCATCGCAATGCCCGGCCGCAAATTCAATAAGCGCCAGATGGCCGGCATGCACAGGCATAAATTTACCAATGACTAACCCGCGCGTCATACAGTTTTTGTGTAACTTCTATACTCTTTAATCCAATTCCACAAAGCAAAACTGGCTATTAGTGTAAAGATGAAATACTCAACTCCAAAAAACTTTGCCCCTTTTA
Source organism: Flammeovirgaceae bacterium (assembly GCA_016709845.1). Lineage (GTDB taxonomy): Bacteria > Bacteroidota > Bacteroidia > Cytophagales > Cyclobacteriaceae > ELB16-189. The sequence goes on from JADJMA010000002.1 coordinate 28,610, forward strand.
AAAAATAGAGATAGGTTGCCACCACATCAATTACAATCCAGATAATCCAGCACTCTACTTTCTTTTGAATCATGAGAAACGTTGTGATTACACTCATCACCAAAATAAAGGAATCAACAAACGGATAAGCACTGGGTAGGTTAAAGAGAAGGGGTAACCAGTCGTGCAGTTTACTAGCCAGAGTACCGATAAAAAAGTTCCAACTAATCCTGCCAGGCAAAGAAAAACAAATTGTTTCCGATCCATAAAGCTCACCTTCAATTCCTTTTCTTGTCCTCCTCTTCCGGCTTGGGATTAGCCCATCGCCACCAGCCCATCAGATTGGTTACAAAGAAGAAAAACATCAAAAACATATCGGGATAAATTGAATCTGATAATAGAAGAAAGCCGACAAAACCACATTGATAATACCAATGGGCCAACTCCAGATATTCGCTTTCGCGGAAAGCGCCACGGCAATAAGTCCGGCCAGCACAGCAAAAAACTCTACGTAGCTCATGGGGTAGCCCAGAACTGTAAAGAAGATATGATTGATGTCGAAGAATTTCAAATCCTATAGCTTAATACAAACATTCTTCGTCTCGGTAAAAAACTGCAATGCTTCCCAACCACCTTCGCGCCCAACACCGGATTGCTTCATGCCACCAAACGGAGTTCGTAAATCACGCAGTAGCCAACAGTTAACCCAAATAATTCCACTCTTAATTTGATGCGCAACCCGATGTGCTCGTTTAAGATTTTCTGTCCAGATCGTGGCACTTAGTCCGTAGGCATTTAGGTTTGCCAATTAATAAGAATTGCCTCTTCTTCGGTATCAAACGGCATGATGGTAACAACCGGACCAAAAATCTCTTCTTGATTGGTGCGGCAGTTCTGATCCAACCCAACAATTACAGTAGGTTCTATGAAATACCCATTGGCACAACGACCTGATAATGAAACTCGTTTTCCTCCACAGATAATTTCCCCACCTTCTTGTTTCGCTAACTCGATATAGGAAAGTACTTTTTTCATGTGGGCTTCAGACACCATGGCCCCTATCCGGGTTTTCTCATCTAACGGATCCCCAACAACAAGTTCCTTCGTTCGCTTCACAAATTCTGCAACAAACTTTTCAAATAAACTTCGTTCCACTAAAATCCGCGAACCACATAAACAGATTTCACCTTGATTGGAAAAGGAAGAATGAATAGACGTGCTAACCGCTTGCTCAAAATCACAATCAGCAAAAATGAGATTGGGATTTTTTCCGCCTAACTCCAGCGAAAGTTTTTTAAACATGGGTGCTGCTGTAGCGGCTATTCTTTTCCCGGTAACTGTTCCGCCCGTAAATGAAATCACCGATACTTCCGGATGCTCTACGATGGCCTGACCCACTTTGCCTCCTAACCCATGAACAATATTTAAAACTCCTGCAGGCAATCCGGCTTCTATACAAAGTTTAGAAAACAAAAAAGCTGTCATGGGTGTAAGTTCCGAGGGCTTGGCCACAACCGTGCACCCCACGGCTAAAGCCGGAGCAATTTTCCAAGTAAATAAATAGAGAGGCAAGTTCCAGGGCGAGATACAACCCGCTACCCCAATGGGGGTTTGCGTTGTATAGTTAATTGCTTCACCTTCCATCAAGTGCGATTCGGAACTAACATGTATGGATGCTGTTGCATAAAATCTGAGATTAGCCGAAGCACGTGGAATGTCCACTGACTTAGCAAGCTTAAGGGGTTTACCCTGATCTATACTTTCTGCCAATGCTAACTTATCTAAGTCGCGATCAATCAATTCAGCAATTTTTAACAGGATATTTGCTCGCTTGGGAAGCGGCATAGCAGACCATAATGGAAAGGCAGCCGCAGCAGACTCAACCGCCTTCTCAACATCCGCACTGTCTGAGTCGGGAATGTTTCCGTAAACTTTTCCTTCGGCCGGATTAATGTTTTCGAGGTATTGTGCTGAAACCGGAGCAACCAGTTGGCCATTGATATAGTTAAGAATATTCATCAGTCGGCTTGAAAAATTATTTTTTAGTAATCATTACTTCCACCCGCCTATTACGCTGACGGTTTTCATTCGTGTCATTCGGAGCAATGGGTTTCGCTCCTCCATAACCCCGCCCTGAAATTCTGTCCTTTTTAATTCCCTTCTCCACCAAATAGGCTTTAACGGCTTGCATTCTATCTTCAGAAAGTTTTAAAAGAGCATTTTTATTTCCAATGTCGTCCGTATAGCCACTCAATTCAATCTGAATGGAAGGGTTCTCATTCATAATCGCAACTAACCGATCTAGTTCAGGAAAAGACTGCGATTTCAAAATAGCACGGCTCTGTTCAAAAAATACATTGTTAAGCGCAATGCTTTCTCCCGCTTCAATAGGAATAAGAAATAAGTCTTTCTGCAATTCTTTATACTGTATGATAGACGCCAACTCAATGTTTTCATTAACGGATAAGTATCCTTTTGCCTGTGCACGAATACCATAATTTTTTCCTTTTGTTAAAGCAATGCGGTAAGAACCCGTTTTTGGGTCTGAGATTGCCTCACCAATTTCCTTTTGTGTCGACAAATCTTCAAAAAAAATATCTGCCTTTATAGGCGCCCTTGTTTTAGCATTGAGCGTGGACCCAAGCAACAATACGACAGGGTCGGGCTTAATCGCTTCGGGTAATTTTATTCTTACAATATCTGAGACCCCAAACGAATGGCGATCACTCACCATATAGGCGTAATCCGCTGCTGCCGAAAGCGTATAGTACGCATCAAATCCAGTAGTATTTATTTCTGGCCCAAGGTTAACCGGTTCGCTCAGTGAGTCCATGAATCCCCTAATCGCTTGCTCATATAAATATCATACCCGCCATAACCAGGTCGCCCATTACTCGCAAAGTATAACGTGTGGCCATCGGCTGCCATAAAAGGTGAAACCTCATCGTTAGCTGTGTTGATTTGTGGCCCCAGATTAATAGGTTCTGACCAACCACCTTTTAGATCATGAACAGTCACATAGATATCTTTATCTATATTATCAGGATGAGCATTGTAATAAATATTTTGTTTCAGCTTAGCCGTAAACAAAAGGGCCTTTCCGTCCGAAGACAAACTCCCTTCCATTGTTTTTGATTCATTTTTGAATCGCACGTTTAGGTATTCGGGTTGGGTCCAACCATCTACCGATTTTCTGCGAACCTGAAATCCATCCTGGCGACAAAACAACAGCATATTATTATCTGCACTAATAGCGGCAAGATTGTTAGCCTCCTTATCGTTGATAGCCGGCCCCATATTCTCACTCTTCGTCCAGGTGATACCATCGGTACTGGTAGTGATCCAAATATCTTCACCATCCCCTTTTCCGCCTATATTTTCAGGCGACAACTCTCGTCCAAATAAAATCATTCTTCCATCAACAGTGATGTGTGGCCCCAGGTCATCGTAAGGTGAGTTTACTTCCTTACCCAAATTTTCCTTAACGAGACCAGAACTAAGATTGGCCGGTAAATTAATTTTTATATCCTGTCTGAAAATAAAATTATCAATTTCTAAAACCATATCCGTGTAGTTGATAAATCCCATCTTCATACCATACAAAGGCAAAATTATTGTGTTGGCTACTTCCACACCATTAATAAAATAATACCAACGTCCTTTCTTCTGCTCTACTTTAAGCGTGTTGGCCGCACCTATCGGTTTTACTTTATCATACTCAACCCACTGATTTATTTTTTCTTCTTTTTCAGGACTTTTGATTTTATAGTTTCCATTACACGCTATTACAAATTCATGATACTTTCCTGTACCTCCATCACCCCACAATAAACCCAAGCCATTATTATCACTCCCCGATTTTTGAAGGAAGGTTGCCTCAATCGAAAAGTCTTTTTTGGTATCCATGTACGGGTTAATGGTAACAAAACGACCGTTGTCCTTTTGTGTAGTACGCATCACATATTTACCTCCTTCCATCTTAACAGAGTACGTGCCTGCATTTCCTGTCCACCATCCTTGAACATTGAAATTAAAATCCTCTTTAATAACTACTGGAAGTTGTGCTAACCCCACTTTAACGCAAAGTATGGCAAGAACAAGTATGTATTTGTTTATTGGCATTGACATGTGTGACTCCGTGTGAACGAACTTATAAACTTCCGGTGCGTCCGCCATCGACAGGAATATTTATTCCATTTATATAGGCTGCAGCCGGAGAAGCAAGAAAAGCAACCGCTGCAGCGACTTCATGCGGCTCACCAATCCGGCCGGCCGGTACTTCTTCCATCATTATTTTTCTTTCCTCCTCGTAGCTTCTTCCGGATTTAGCAGCCTTAATTTTAATTAATGAATCTAATCGCCCCGTCATCGTTGAGCCTGGTAATACATTGTTTACAGTAATCCCAAAAGAAGCCAGTTCAACCGAAATGGTCTTTGCCCAGTTAGCGACTGCACCGCGAATGGAGTTGGATACCCCCAAACCTTTCAATGGAATTTTCACAGAGGTTGAAATGATATTGATGATTCTTCCAAAAGCTGATTGCTTCATGCCCGGCACCACGGCCTTCATTAAAATCTGATTGCAGATTAAATGACTAGTAAATGCCTTAATAAAATCTTCGGGTGCTGCATCAACCGCCAACCCGGCAGGAGGCCCACCCGTGTTGTTTATTAGAATATGTACAATGTTATTGCGCACGAATTTATCAATCACCTCTTTAAGTTGAGCAGGATTACTGAAGTCTGCTACCAAATAATCGTGTTGTTGGGCCGTTGGCGTAGGTAATTCCTTTACGGTAGATTTAAGTGATTCTTCATTACGGGCTAATAAAGTTACTGTCGCCCCCAATAAGGCTAATTCCATAGCCGATGCTTTGCCAATGCCTTGTGTACTACCGCTTACTACGGCTCTTTTTCCGCGCAAATCCAGATTCATAGAATGATTTTTAGTAAAGATAAAAGAACATTAACTTTCCTATATAAATGTGAGTGATTTATGGAAACGATTTACAAAAATTGTCAAAGTTGTGGCATGCCACTGAAGCGCGATACCCAAGGAGGCGGAACTGAAGTCGATGGATCTAAATCAACCCTATATTGCTCGTATTGCTATCAAAACGGAAAGTTTACTCAACCCGACATGACGCAGGACCAAATGAAAGCTCTGGCGAAGGGTAAACTAAAAGAAATGGGCTTTCCGGGAATTATGACTGGTATTTTTACCCGCAATATTCCTAAACTTGTCAGGTGGAAAACGCATGAGTAATTTTTTTTATCAATTCCACATTTAAAATTTTGACAACATGGCTATTCGCAAACCATTTAATCTAAAGAATTGGATAACAGAAAACCGGGATTTATTAAAACCTCCCGTAGGAAATAAAAATTTATATGCCGATGCCGGAGATTACATTGTCATGATTGTGGGTGGCCCCAATGCACGTAAAGATTTTCACTTCAACGAAACGGAAGAACTATTCTATCAACTGGAAGGAAATATTAATGTGCGTATTCAAGAGGACGGCAAAGCAGTAGACATACCCATTAAAGAAGGCGAAATGTTTTTGTTGCCCGCCAATGTGCCACACCGGCCTGAGCGACCAGCCGGATCGGTAGGTTTGGTGATCGAATGCAAACGTCCGGAGCAGGACGTGTTGGATGGCTTGCAATGGTATTGTGATAAATGCAATAATAAACTGCATGAGTATCGCTTTCACCTCGACAACATTGAGAAAGATTTCTTACCGCGTTTTCGCGAATTTTACGGGTCAAAAGAATTACGCACGTGTAAAAAGTGTGGCTCTGTTATGGGGGTGCTCGGTTGATTTTTCAAATAGTTTTGAAGAACTGCCGAGTGCGCGCATGGGAGTCTAAGCTACAATCATCACTGTGGATGTTAAATGTTTACAGGCCTACTTTCTTATGAAATTGAAAACTCGCTGGCCTTTGCCAGAAAACTCGATAAACAGGATTCTTTAAAATTATTCCGCAAACAATTCCACCTTCCGAAGATAAAAAGGAAAGCAGGCGATTTATTTTACTGGTAATTCACTGGGTCTTCAACCCAAGTCTGCGAAAGCATTTATCAATCAAGAGTTGGAGGATTGGGCCGCGTTGGGAGTGGAAGGGCATATCCATGCCAAACGACCTTGGCTTTACTATCATAGGTTTAGTAAAAAAGCGTTGGCGCGACTTGTAGGTGCCAAAACATCAGAAGTTGTTTCCATGAATCAACTTACGGTGAATTTACATTTAATGTTGGTGTCGTTTTATAAACCAACCAAAACACGGTATAAAATTATTACCGAGGCCGGTGCTTTCTCTTCAGATCAATATGCACTTGAATCGCAACTGAAGTTTCACAATATCGATCCAGCGATTGGTTTAATCGAGCTTAAACCCAAAGCGGGTGAATTTACTTTACGCACGGAAGACATCCTGAAAGCGATAGATGATAACAAAGATGAACTGGCATTGGTACTGTTTGGTGCGGTTCAATATTACACGGGTCAATTTTTTAACATAAAGGAAATTGCGAAAGCTGCCCATCAGGCTGGCGCATATGCAGGCTTTGACCTTGCACACGCCATGGGCAATGTACCGTTACAATTACATAGCGATAATGTTGACTTTGCAATATGGTGCAGCTATAAATATCTTAATTCCGGACCAGGTGGTATGGCCGGGGTTTTCATTCACGAAAAACATGCAATTAATTTTGAACTACCCAGATTTGCTGGTTGGTGGGGGCATGATGAAGTCAACCGTTTTAAAATGCAAAAAGGTTTTGTACCGATGAAGGGTGTGGATGGCTGGCAACTCTCCAATTATCCTGTCCTCTCCGGGGCCACCCACCTCGCCTCGTTGGAACTATTTGAAAAAGCAGGAATAAAAAACCTTCGGAAGAAGAGTATTCTACTAACAGGGTTTCTTGAATACCTGCTAAAGTCGATAGACAACCATTCGCAACATTTTACAATTTTAACACCTGGTGTAGTCGGTGAACGTGGATGTCAGCTTTCAATCTTGATGAAGAAGGATGGAAAGAAAGTTTTCAATAAAATCACCAAAGCCGGAGTTATTGCTGATTGGCGTGAACCGAACGTGATACGAGTGGCACCTGTGCCTATGTATAATACCTACGAAGAAGTATTTCGGTTTTACGAAATTTTCAAACGAGCATTAAATTAATAGTGATTAGGTTAAGAATTCAGAGTTCGATATTTTAATTATGACAAAACAAAAGCATTGCTATTGCCGGAGCTGGTCTGGTGGGCTCGTTACTTTCCATATACTTAGCCAAACGCGGGTACTCGGTTACTGTTTTTGAACGCAGGGGTGATATGCGACAAAGTGGATACGAAGGTGGTCGGTCAATCAATCTTGCCTTAAGCAATCGAGGTATTCGAGCTCTTGATGAAGTGGATGTTGCGAATGAAATAAAAAAAGTAACCATCCCCATGCATGGAAGAATTATGCATAACCGGCAAGGTGAGCTCACATTTCAACCGTATGGTAATGAGGGACAATTCATTAACTCAGTATCACGGAGTGCCCTTAATATTGTACTTATAAACAAAGCCGAAGCGCTGGGCGTTGAGTTCAAATTTGATAAAAGGATTACTCACATAGATCTTGATAAAACATCCTTAACAGTCCAGAGCCCTGAGTCTATAGTAAATAGTAAGCAAACCCAAGACTATCGACTATGGACTATGGACTACATTATCGGAGCCGATGGCGCTTTCTCTGCGGTGCGCAGTGCATTTCAAATAACCGACCGGTTTGACTACGCACAAGATTACATCGATCATGGCTACAAAGAATTACATATACCTGCCGGAAAAGCAGCAAGCTTTCAATTAGAAAAGAATGCTTTGCACATTTGGCCGCGCGAAAGTTTTATGATGATCGCCTTGCCTAATCCGGATGGCAGTTTTACCTGTACTTTGTTCTTTCCATTTGAAGGAACACCCTCATTTGGTCAATTAAAAACAGATGCTGAAGTAAGCATGTTTTTCGAAAGTACCTTTCCGGATGCCGTTAGTTTAATGCCAACGCTGTTAGAAGATTATAATACAAACCCCACTTCTTCGTTGGTCACCGTGCGTTGCTATCCCTGGATAAAAAATAACACGTTATTAATTGGCGATGCGGCACACGCACTCGTTCCTTTTTTTGGACAAGGCATGAATGCCGGATTTGAAGACTGCCGGGTGCTCAATCAACTACTTGAGATTCATTTTGATGACTGGACAAAAGTATTACCTGAATTTCAGCAAAGTCGAAAAATAAATGCGGATGCTATTGCCCAATTAGCTCTTGACAATTTTGTTGAAATGCGAGACCTCGTGGCCGATGCTGATTTTCTATTGAGAAAGAAAATTGAAGCCCGGTTGCATCAACTTTATCCCACCCGTTGGATACCCTTGTACTCGATGGTCACCTTCTACGATTCCATGCCTTATGCCACTGCGCTCGAAACTGGAACAAAGCAGAAAAAAATTATGGATGAAGTAATGAAAACTTCTAAAATTGATCGGGTGTGGGAATCCTTAAATTTTGAAGAGATTGTTAATAAACTCAAGTAATCTAAATCGATTACCGGTTAAGTAGTTGAGAAGAGAATTTTCAACACTGTCTCCATCCCAAGGCAAAGTGAATTTTATCCGTTCACTTCTCTTATCGATACTTTTGAGATACGCTTTATCGTAATAGGTTAATAGAATCTCGATTACTGAATGCATATCTCCTTCTGCCAATTTTTCTTTCGCGTTCTTATAATGCTGACCACCTAACTTCGTTACAATTTTTCCCATGATGGTAAGAAATTCATCACGATCGGCACTGCCGTATTCATTCACTAAGCGCTGCACGCGAACTTCCTTACTCACTTCCATCTGTACCAAAGAGCTGCTCGCCATCTGTTTCCAGAATTCATGCGGTAAAAATATTTTTCCTATCGCTATCGATTCATCCTCTACCCAGATTCTTTTGGTAAGATCCAATGATAAAATTTCTTCAAAGAGTTCGTTTTGAAACTGCTCGGTACTGGGTTGATTCGGCATAAGCAGTCCACCGAAAGCCGAACCTTTATGTTCTGGCCAAATCTTCCAAGATCTAACACTTGTTCTCCCTTTGCTTTTAAGGCTCGTAACACTTCACTCTTGCCGCTACCCGTGCATCCCGTAAGCAACATCAATTGCTTCGGCAGCATAAAGGATTCCAATGCTCGGTGACGGTATGCTTTATATCCTCCCTCCAAGGCATGCGCTTTCATACCTGCCATACTTATAAACTGGCAAAAATTATTTGATCGCATCCCTCCGCGCCAGCAATGAACCAAGAGTTCCTTCCCCGCAGATACTTTTTCCGTTTCAGTTACAATATCAAACAGACGAGGGCCAACCAGTCGAAAACCTGTCTTTATGGCTTGCGATTGTCCTTTCTGTTTATAATCCGTTCCAACGGCAACGCGTTCATCATTATTTAGCAAAGGAATATTGATTGCGCCCCGAATATGGCCCTCCAAAAATTCTCCTTCCGACCGAACGTCAAGTACCGGCAGTTCTTTTCTAAGGGATAGAAAATCATTAATGGAAACCATCATCGTTCCAAAGTTCGCGAACGGAACTCAAGTTAACCAAGGTTGATTGAATTAATCGTTAAAATTAACCGTGATGCTGCTGGCAATGCCTATTCGAAATCCATAATTCAAATACTTAGCATCACCGAAGGCTGCCGCAGCTTCCAGACGGAAGATCCGCAATATGCCATCAAGGCCATATCCAACTTCAGTATAGTTTTGCGATGTGGGGCTTGCCAAATAATTAACGAAAATGTTTTCTGTAATACCCGTTACCCGAATCAACGGGAACTGAGTTACCAGAAATTTACGGAAATGATAATGGGCATTGGCTGAGAAATATTGATTGGATGTGCTGTATTTATAATAGTCTAACAACCGGAAACTACCTACTGGATCAGTCGTTACAAACGGGCTCAGGTTACCAGTAAAATGTTTGTAATCCATAAAGTATAGGTTATCCGCAGTCAAAAATTTACCAGCCCACAAAGCAATATCCAACTTTCCACGGATTCCAATATCTAAAGTGTGCCTAAACCCAAGCTCCACTTGATCGAATGTTACTTCGCTTTCAGCCACACCGGAAAAACCCTTTCGATAGTTGAAGGTAAACAAGGGCGAGGTTCCACCCACCCGCGACTTGTGTCCATTATGAATGCGATATTTTTGCCAGGGGCGGGCATCAAAACTTACCAGACCTACAAAAGCACGATTCGGTTCAAATCCGGTATCCGTTAATTCCAAATTAACGGGTTCATTAGGTGTGTATTCATCCTTATTACTTTTAAAGAAAGTATAATTGCTTGTATTAAATAATTCTGACCTTCTCGCCCACGACCAATTGGTGCGGAAGGTGTATTTATCATTTATACGCTGCGTATAATTAAGTTCAAGAAAATTACGTTCATACAATTTCATATAACTGTCGCCCAAAAAGAGCGAGGTAAACGTATTGACCAAGTGATGAATGGGTTCGTCAGAATTGAATTGCTCCACGTATTGTCCGCCTTCAAGGGTTAATCGTTTGTTCTTAAATCCGATAATCAACGCGTAGCTTGCCCGTCAACTTCTCGCGCGAAAATGCATACCGGGCTATCGGACTTATTTCAAGCCTCGATGTTTGCGGTCGCTTGTCCTTATTCAAACTATCCTGCAGTATCGCCTATTAATATATCCCAAGGCTGAAATCCTTTTTTACTTTTACTGGAATTTCTTAGTGTATCGCCCTCATCTTTTTTACGCTGTACTTGGGTAAGACTATCATCGAGATGATAGCCGCGTTGCTCTTCATGCGTAAGTGGTGTGGGCCGGATTTCTACCCAATAGGTTGAGTCTTTTTTATAAGCCAGTGAATCAATAGAGTAATTAGTTTCTGAAATTATTTCCGGTGCTTCCTGCTTATTCGTTTCTTCCTTTTCGTATTCTTTAATTAATTGTTTTAATTCCTTGCGCGTCACCTCCTTACCCTCTTTCAACCGCTCCTGCAGGTCTTGTCCCTTCTCGCTAAAGCTTTGTTCAACTTTTTTTGCTTCCTCTTTTTCTACTTTCTCGTCAATCACCGTCATCTCTAACTGAAGGTCAGGGTTAAGGGTGATCGAATAATCTTTCATAGTTGCCAGGTACTGGCCTTCGAATTCGAACCCAAATACTTTACCATCTACTTTAAATTGTTGCGACACAGGCAACCAGGCTTTATCTTCAATAGGTGTGTAAAGTTGATTTATGTGGAAATTGATTCCCATTTTAGTTGCTATCAAATCCAGACTGTGGATGCTCCACCAGTCTTCCACGATATAAATCACTCCTTCAAAAACATTATCGCCACGCGAACGTGGGGTCACTTTTATTTTGCTGATTTCATACTCCCGATCATGAAAAGAACCCAGGTATTCGAATCGATAATAGGAAAACGATTTTGGCGAAAGCGGGGAAACTGTTTCAGCAATCTCCGGTTGGTAAAAGCTTCCAAAGATATATGAGTTAGGTGATGTGTTTTTGCTATCTCCATTCGTATAGACAGCAATTACTTTTTCCTCAAACTTGTTAGGTCGGGTATATTTTATTTCACTCACCGACTCTGATATAAACACGCGATCTTTCGTAATACCTTCCTTCTCTAACGCCTTTCTTAGCCAACCACGGATAGTCCAATAGTTGGCCTTTCCCTTGATATAAACCTTAGCTGAATAAGCATCTATTTGTTGCGTGTGGTACTTTGCTTTTGCAATAGCTTTTCTCATAATGGTATAGGCAGGATCTTCTTTTCCGGCCCGAACAATTACGTTCTGCAATACCACCACCTGCTGCTTTAGTGTCAGATTGATCTCGATGAAATCTGCACCAATATCTTACACGTGTAATAGCTGCATAACCGAGGTATTGAAACAACACATCATACCGACCAGGGACTAATTGAACTTCGTACTTACCCTCAAAATCAGTAGCACTGCCCGTGCCCGTTTGTTTTACAAAAATGGTAGCGTAGGCAAGTGGGCCGGCATCCTCGCTCTTAATTATTCCACGAATCCCCCCAGCCTGCGCTGTGATGATCAAAAAAGAAAAAAATATAAAACAAACAATTCTCATTAGCGTGTATGACGCAATTCGTTGCCCGATAGTTGTCACAAGTACAGATTTACCGATAAAAATCTTTTTGGCGAATCATGGCTTCTACCGACTCCGGAACGAGATAACGTATTGATTTATTATTCTTAATACACTGACGAATATAGGTAGCCGAAATATCAAGCAGAGGAGCTTCAATCATGCGCACATTAGGATGACGTATAAGTTCGGAATTTGTTACATGTGGGCGTGGATAAACATATAATCCAAACTCGTTAAGAATATGTTCATGATTTTTCCATTTATCAAAGTTTGTGAGATTATCTTCTCCAATAATCACTTTAAATTGTTTACCCGGAAATTTCTCGGTTAAGTGTGCCAGGGTATGAACTGTATAGCTAGGCTTAGGAAGATTAAATTCTACATCCGATGCTTCCAGTTTGTAATGATCCGCAATAGCGGCTTTCACTAAATCATAGCGATCAAATTCATGCAACAATCCTTTGCTCGGCTTAAATGGATTTTGAGGAGAAACAACAAACCAAACTTTTTGCAGATCGGTATTTTCAGCCATTATATTGGCTATGATCATGTGCCCAATATGAATGGGGTTAAAGGAACCGAAGAAGAGACCTATTTTTTGGTGGGTATTCATGCCTAAGGGCTTGCCTTAAATTGATCATAGAGATGTTGAGCTTCCCGTAATGATTTATCCAAATCTTCGTTAACCAACACCACATCAAACTTATCCTGAAATGACATTTCAAACTTTGCTTTAAACAACCTTCGCGAAAGGCTCTCTTCACTCTCCGTATTTCGCTCCATAAGACGTTGCCTCAAAATTTCGATAGATGGAACTTTAACAAACACCGCTAATGCTTTATCTCCAAAATATTTCTTAAGATTTATTCCACCTTTAACATCAACATCAAAAATTACATTTTGTCCTTCACTCCAAATACGTTCGATCTCTTTCTTTAAAGTACCATAGAAATTTCCGGCATACACCTCTTCCCACTCAATAAATTCATCATTATCAATCTTCTCTTTAAAATCCTCCGGGGTTAGAAAATGATAATCTTTGCCATCCTGCTCGGTTCGGCCACGCCTATCGCGTGTAGAGGCAGAAATTGAAAATCCCAGATCCGGGTTGTTTGCTAAAAGATGCTTGACTATAGTTGTTTTCCCCGAGCCCGATGGGGCTGAAAAGATAAGTGCTTTACCGGCCATCAGGAAGCCTTATTTAGACTGATCTGATTTTTAATTTGCTCTACGAGTCCGGCTGGCACCGAATCTCCGCAGCAGCGGGTTTTTAAAAGTTCCTTTATGGTATTATCCAGGTCATATGACTTAAAACAGGGCGCGCATTTATCCATGTGTGATTTAAAATAGGTTTGTTGCTCGCCTGTCGCTTCACCATCCAAAATCAGTTGCAGCATTTCCATACACGATGGTTTCTTACCGTCTGCAAGAATAAAAGGATTGACTTGGTTTGTCATAACTCTGTATTTTTATAACCCATAGACTTGGCGTATTGACTTAGTTTTTCTTTGAGCAGGTTCCGGGCCCGGTGTAAGCGGCTTCGTACTGTACCGATCGGTATATCCAGAATTTTTGCCATCTCTTCATATTTAAATCCTTCCAGGTCGCATAAGATAATTACAGTTCTAAAGTCAACATCCAATGAATTCAATGCGTTGGATATCTCATCACCAATCATGTCCTTCAACGACTCAACGCGTAAATCGGGCGTAATTTGCCTGTCTACATCTTCTGAGTTATAATAAGTCTCAACTTCCTGATAATCTACCTTCGAAGGCTCTTTGGTCTTCTTCCGGTAATCATTGATAAAACTGTTTTTCAAAATTCGAAACAGCCATGCCTTTGCATTAGTTCCTTTTGGAATGATTCTATAAAACGGTAGGCCTTTAAATAGGTATCCTGAACCAGATCTTTGGCATCGTCCTGATCAAAAGTAAGCCTGTATCCAAAATTGTACATGGAATTAATATGAGGAAGAAACTCATCATTGAAGATATCATTCTTCTCCGTAGGGGTATAATTTTGCTTTGGCGCTTCTTCCATGGCGGGTAAAAATAGTTAAAAGAATGGAGATAATAGGATGGTTAAATCTGAGCCAGCAAATCCATTGATCTATATCCTCTTATTTAAATATTCTCTTTATTTTCTTCCAACGGATTCTGGCAAGAGCCAAAAGGTCGCGAATTGCTCACCCAAGGTTGGCTCCAGAAATCCTGATTTGATAAAAATGGTATCACTGCGGTCTTTATACCAGACTGTATAATTTTCCTTCTGCATCCACTCCTCAATTTGTTTGATAAATGGATTTACATAGTACTTTCCATGGGTTTCAATAGAAATCACTTTAGGTCTGCTTTTCAAATGTTTAATCACGTACCACTCACCACCCTCAATATCCACGCTCAATAAATCAATGGTTCCATCGTCAATTTCTGAAAAAACTTTACAAGGAACCTCAAAGTATTAGCCTCGCTAACCTGATACTTATCGTTAACTATAGCCGGACTTATTTCCAGCTGGGTAACAAAAGTGGAAGCAGCCGCCTTGGACAGTTTAATAACGCCATTCGTATCCCAAACGGCCACCGGCTCAACGTGCACGGAATATCCCGTAAAATATTTCTTTATTTTTTCCACAGTATCTGGATCGGCCTCTACTAACGTAGCCCGAATACCATCTTTTATAAAGTTGATAATGTTTGAGGTTTCGGGAAGATAAACGCCCACCTCGCAAACATGATTAAAGTTGAGCTCGCGGGCTTTTAATCTTCTATAAATTACTTTGATGTCGTTTGTATTCATCTATTTAATGATCTTGTAATTCTTGTACTCGCCTATCCGATAACCAAAAATCGCGCTAATCACTCTTTTAGCTTTTTCTTTCAGTGTGTAATTTCTTTTTGAGATATCGTGATTAAACTTCCAATTCTTCCTTTTAATACGGTCTTGCATCACCGCAGGGTGAGTTTCTGTAAAGAGTTCCAGCGAACTCACCTGACTATAGTCAAATTCATTCTGATTGTTCGTGTTACTCTTTATCCACGCTTCATCTTTATAGAATTTGTACCAATTGTTTATTTTATTTCGCATATTCGTTGGCTCCTTTACCCAACCATAATGATAGATAACTGCATCAATCAATTTCACATTTAGTTTTTCGTTTGGGTGTTTCCGAAAGCCTTGCGCATCCTTATAGGAAAAAATGTTCTTGTCATTTCTAATTATTCTAATCTCTCTACGATACCAACTCCACGATTCGCCCACATAATCATAACTGCCGTAAAAATGTTTATAGGAAAACAGTAATCCATCCACGTGTTGGTTGGCCAGATTTTGATGCATTGCATTTCGTACGACCTCATGATATTTTTCCATGTAACACTTCATCCGCTTGAATATAAAAACACCAATCTGCATCTGGGGATCATCGGCGTTAAAAGCCTTGTCTGTTTCAGCTGCAAAGGTCCGTCCACCCTCCCGCAAACCATCAGTCCCATACGGTTTCAATAATTTTAATTTTATGCGAGTCAATACTTTTGATTAAATTCAGTGTGTCATCTTCTGATTTCCCAACGGCTACAACAAATTCATCACATACAGGCAAGATAGAAGTAATCGCCTCTAAAATGGGATAATCATATTTTATTGCATTTCGAACAATTGTAAAGCCACTTACCTTCATCAAATCAAGCAAAGATTTTTACGTGTTGAATTCATCATTTGTCAATCTAAAATTATGATTAAAATACAACTTTGATTACCCGCTACCTATTCAGGTAAACTGATTGTTGTACCTTTTGTTCTCTGCGCTCAAAAAATGTATTGAACTGTTGAAACACTTCATCTACAGAAATAGATTCAATACAAGCACACGTTGTGCTTTTACGACAAAGGTTGCAATCTTTTCTTAATGCGAGATATGTAGCCTTACGGCCAACAGGCATCCAGCGCCCAGGGTGAATGGGACGCATCGGTGAATACAATCCTAGTGTATATACACCTAATGATGCGGCCAGGTGTAACACCCCAGTACTACAGGCCAATAATCCATCGGCCTGACTTATAAAGAAGTTAATTCTTCCAAATTGAGCTTGCCTGTAAGATCAGTAACATTTGGATGGTCGAATAGCTCGGGTTTTTCTTTTCGAATCAAATCACCTTCGGCTTGTAAGCCGGTTACAAAAATTCGATAGGATGATGCGGGAAGAGAGTTGACTAATTCGTAATAACTCGATAAGGGCCACTCGCGCGCGCTTCCTTTTGACTTAGGATGAAGGATCAGGTTAAATCTGTCTTTATCTAAATGAAGTTGTGAAAATTTATTCTTCGTGGGTTGGAGGCCGTAATACGGAATTAACTCCGTGGTATCGATATCAATATTAAGTTTAAATGGCTTGAGAAGTTTAAAGTTAAGTTGGCTCTCATGCAGGTTGGACTTTACGCGGGTGAAACCCACCAGGTGATTACAATGCATCCAATTATACCACCGGTGGGCAGTTGCCACACGGTGCTTTATACCAGACATTCGGGCAATCCTGGCAAGTTGTTGATCTGGATAAACAAAAATAATTGTATCGGCTCTAACCGCGACTAATTTTTGGGAATCTTTAATCAATTCATCCTTATCTAAAAATTGATCGACAAAAACACATCGGTCAATAATAGGTTGCGTATACTTTTTGCCAATAAAGAAAATTTTAAGATCGGGTATTACTGATTTTAAATACCCCAGCATGGGCAAGGTGAGAATTACATCGCCAAGATTATCGGTGCGGCTAATGATTAACCGTTTACCTATTAACGCCCGATGATTAGCCTCATACAACTTTGCATATTTATAAAATACGTGGTTGCTAACCGCCATAGCCACCATGAGTCCTTCAAATCCATCCATGAAACCGCGTTTCACAATATAGCTCTTGAGAAATGCAAAGGCTGACCGAATAATAATTTTGCTTACCGAGCTGGATTTCCTGCCTACACTTTCGCGCGCGAATATCTCTGAGTAATTCTGAATTTTTGAAATCGTTTCTGATGAATCTGTGTAGGCACGATGCAAAATATCACCCTTGAGGTGCATAATCTTCATGCCCTCTTTGATGATAACCATGTCGTGCGGATTCTCGCCACCCCATAATCCTATGCGCCTGTTCCAGAGTCGTATCTTCTGGTCGGGGTACCAATTTCCATGGCGAATCCATTTGCCTCCATAGTTAGAGAGGCGATTCATTCTATAGGCCTCGAAAGGCCAGGTTTCTTTTACCTCGAGAATGGATTCTGTTAACTCTTCCGACAAATATTCATCAGCGTCTAGCGAAAGGACTATATCATAGGTCGCCTGCGTAACGGCAAAGTTCTTTTGATCAATATGGCTCTTAAAAGGATGCTCCACCACCCGGATGCCTTTCTCGATACAAATCTCTTTAGTACGGTCGTTTGAAAAAGAATCTATTACGACAATCTCATCCGCTACGGCCAACAAAGAATTTATGCATCTTCCAATGTTTCGCTCTTCGTTATAGGTGATAATAACTGCGCTTATCTTAACCATACTAGCTTAATTCGACCCCAATTTCCTCTTTAATACCAATGTTACCAAAAGAGTAAAACATTTATCCCGATAATCCTGACGGTACGGTCAGGATTCATCGGCCCGAGGGGTAAAATTGTCATTTTATATAAATGGCAAAACTAAAAACCCACAAAACTTTAATGTCTTGCGGGTTTTGTTGTCTTTAAAGGTCAACGGATCGGCATGGCGTTCAACGACTTAACCATATTTTATAAATTCAATCCGGTACCCCTCCTGATCTTTACCTCGTGCATTTTGTGCCAATTGAAGTACATCCTGATAGGTAAACTCCTTTACATATTCTGAATCTCTGAGCAACATACCAAAGGCAGCCACAGCCGCAGACCATCTGAAATTTTCAGAAGTCCTGTTGAGGCGCAATACTATCATCAATAAGTGGATGGACAATTAACTTACTGACATCACCATCGGGTTTCTTATAACGAAACTTTACCGTTAAAATTTCCTTTGATGCCGATGAGGCAACCTCCACTTTGGCTTTCTGATACTTCAGGTCATCAATTTTTGAGAACTCGCTCTCCACGCCTATTGGAATAATCTCGTAAAGAGCAGTAACGGAATGCCCCGAACCCAATTCACCCGCATCTTTTTTGTCGTCATTAAAATCCTCATCCCTTAACAACCGGTTTTCATAGCCAATTAATCGATATGCTTTTACGCGTGCTGGATTAAATTCAATCTGAAGTTTTACATCTTTGGCAATAGTGAAAAGGGTGCCTCCAAACTCATTCACCAATGCTTTTTGAGCCTCTAAAATTGAATCGATGTAAAAGTAATTTCCATTACCATATCAGCCAGAATTTCCATTTTAGAATCTTTATAGTTTCCCATTCCAAAACCAAGCGCAGTAAGGAAGACACCTTCTTTCCGCTTTTCTTCAATTAATCGCTCCATGCCTCCGTTGCTTGATTCCCCAATATTAAAATCGCCATCGGTTGCCAGGATAACCCGGTTATTTCCTTCCTTCATAAAATTCTGCTTAGCAATGGCATACGCCAAATTAATTCCCGCACCTCCGGCCGTTGAGCCTCCAGCTTCTAAATTATCCAGCGCTTCAAGAATAGTTTTCTTATCAGCACCTGAAGTCGAGGGAAGGACTAAACCGGCCGCTCCTGCATACACCACGATGGCAATGCGATCTTGTTCGCGCAGTTGCGCGGCTAACATTTTAAAAGATGTTTTTAATAGGGGTAACTTATTCGGATCATCCATAGAACCTGAAACATCAATTAAAAAAACAAGATTGGTAGGGGTAAATTTTCCTTTGCTATATTTTTTGCCTTGCAAGCCAATATGCACGAGTTTGTGTTTCACGTTCCAGGGTGCCGTTGAGATTTCTGTGGTGATGGAAAAGGATCTTCTCCCCCTTTTGGTTGTTCGTAATCATAATCAAAATAATTTATCATCTCTTCAATACGAACTGCATCTTTCGGTGGCTTTTGACCACTTGAAATAAAGCGTCTGACATTACTGTAAGAAGCTGCATCTACATCGATAGAGAAAGTGGATAACGGATTTTTTAGGGCCTCGTGAAAAATATTTTCGTTAATGCCATCATACTCCTCGGTATTGTAGTTGGGCTGTTGCCAAAATTCATCTTCCCCAGGAGGCACTCATACATAGCATCTTTCTTAATTTTCCCCACACCTCTTGTACGAACACCTGCAACGGACTCATTTATTGGTTTAAGTTCTTGTTTGTCGTACTCCGTAACAACCGCTTCGGATAACTGGGCTACATCCGAGACCATCACTACATCAATCCGGTTTGAGATTACAATCGGAACTTCCTGTGTGGCTAATCCGATAAACGAGAAAACCAGCGTGCCGCCTTTGGCAGGGACTTGCAGAATATAATTTCCTTTATAATCTGTCACCGTTCCTTTTGTGGTACCCTTCAGGATAACATTTACTCCCGGAAGAGCCCTTCCGTTTTCTGAAGCAGTTACTTTACCAGTGATCGTTCGATCCTGGGCTGAAAGCGTACCCCCTATCAGAAGTACAGCAATCAGACTTAAGGCAATCTTTTTCATAAGCATTAAATTTATATTTTGATGCTATGATTCAGACCGAAGTCATTTTCCATAAAAACAATTAAAAATTTTAACTTAACGCTTTACAAAGGTTTTGACGGACTCAGAATTATTAGCTCAATACAAAGAAAGGGGAGTTACCGCTGCTGGGTGAACTCTTTACCCGGTATCAATCGCTTGTTTATGGGTATGCCTAAAGTATTTGAAAGATCGTGATGACGCGAAAGATGCAGTTATGCAGTTGTTCGAAAAATTGATCCCGACCTTAATGGCACATGACGTGGAGAATTTCAAGAGTTGGCTTTACGTAACGGCCCGTAATCACTGCTTAATGCAGATTCGGGCCAGAAGAGTAAATTAACACAGGAATTTTCACCGGATTTTATGGAAAATCAGTTGCTGCTGCATCCGGAAGAAGAACCTGATCTGGAAGGAAACCTGACCCGATTGGAAGAGTGTATTGAAACATTGATCAACGAGCAAAAGCAATGCATTCAACTCTTTTTTGAAAGAAGGTGTTATAAAGACATAGCGACCGACACCGGGTTTGAATTGAACCAGGTAAAAAGTTTCATTCAAAATGGAAAACGAAATTTGAAAATCTGCATGGAGCGAAATGGATAAGTGGGAAGACGATATTAAGAGATACATCAACGGTGAAATGTCAACCGAAGAACAGCACGCCTTGGAGAAAAGAGCCTTGCGTGATCCTTTTCTGGCGGATGCTTTAGAGGGTGCTGGGTTGATTGCTGCTGAAGACTTTACGAATGACATAAAAGATCTTAACGCTGAGATTGGGAAAGAGCAAATGAACACGAAAGAATGATGAACCTGCTGAAGAGAAAAAGAATTTCGTTGACTCCATCATTGAAGATAAAAATATAGCCTTGAGCGAAACGAAACAGGCGAGTAAGGTTTCGGGTGAAAGCAAAGCGAAAAAGGATTCAAAGTCTGTAATCAAAGAAGAAGATAAAGTTTCATCATCCGGTGTTGCAGCTCCATCCATCGCTGCTATAGAAGAAAAGGAAAGCGAAGCGGTTGCTGAAAGAGAAGGCTGCTGATCTGATTGAAGAGAAGCCCAAGATTACCTTGGAGACGAAAGCAGAAATGAAACTGGAATCAGAGCAAGCAACCCGGTCAGAGGATATGAATCGCAAACGCATGGCAACTACGCAGAGAATAATTCAGGGCAAAGTACTTTCGGCAAGGATATACCCCTACCCGGTGTTAATGTAATTATAAAAGGGACAACCACCGGAACAGTTACAGACATACACGGTAACTATCAGTTGGTAAGCAATGCCGATGCTCCAACTCTGGTCTATTCATTTATAGGCTTGAAAACTGAGGAAGTCAAAGTCAACAATCAGCGTGAATTAATAGTCAAACTTCAATCGGATGTAGCTCAATTAAGTGAAGTAGTGATTACCGGCTACACCTTCAGGAAATGATGTTAATCACGGGCCAATCATTAAACTGGCAGAACCGATTGGTGGCCGCAAAGCATACGATCAATATCTTAAAAACAGTTTGCGCTATCCGCAAGAAGCGTTAGCAAGAAAAATAAAAGGCAAAGTAACTATTCAGTTCACGGTCAAAACGGATGGCTCACTAAGTGAATTTAGTGTGCTAAAAGGTTTGGGTTATGGATGTGATGAGGAAGTGGTGCGTTTAGTTCAGGAAGGACCCAAATGGCAACCTACTACGGAAGATAATGTAGCCGTGGAGAGCGAAGTAAAGGTGCGGATGAAATTTGCACTCCTAATTAATTAGTTGCTGGCAAAACTACCAGCCTGAAAATTACGCAAGCGGCAAGGCAATATTCTTTCACAATTCATTATTCTTTTTACTTTTAGGAATTGTATACTCCAAATTTATACCCCAACCCATGAGCCTATTTATCAAAAAACCCCTCGAACAAATGATGTCCCAAGCCGGTGACTCAGATAAAGGCTTAAAACGGACCTTAGGGTAGGTAACCTGATAGCCTTAGGCATCGGGGCAATCATCGGGGCTGGTTTATTTGTGCGAACTGCCGCTGCTGCGGGAGAAGCTGCCGGACCGGCCGTTGTGGTTTCCTTTATGATTGCGGCTGTTGGTTGTGCGTTTGCTGGCCTATGCTATGCTGAGTTTGCCTCTATGATTCCTATTGCTGGTAGTGCTTATGCTTATTCCTACGTAACCATGGGCGAGTTTATCGCCTGGATTATTGGCTGGGCTCTTGTGTTGGAGTATGCCCTTGCATCCGCTACCGTGTCCATAGCGTGGAGTGAGTATCTCAATAATTTGTTGGGTGGAGCCAACCCTATCAATGGTGCCACTCCCCTTTCGAAAACTTCACTGGATGGGGTAGGGGCATCATTAACTTCCCTGCCCTGGTTATTTTATTGATTCTCACGATGATCTTAATTAAGGGAACGAAAGAGTCAGCCAACTTAAATGCGGTTATCGTATTTGTTAAAGTTACTATCGTTCTCTTGTTTATTGGTATTGGCTGGAGTTTTATAGATACAGCAAATTATACCCCTTTTGTTATTCCTCAATCCAGCCCGGATCATGAAACCTGGAATAGATTCGGATGGGGTGGCGCGGTGGGTGGCGCAGGCATTGTATTTTTTGCTTTCATTGGTTTCGATGCCGTATCAACAGCAGCCCAGGAAGCGAAGAATCCGAAGCGAGATATGCCCATCGGTATTTTAGGATCATTAGTTATCTGTACAATTCTTTACGTGTTGTTCTCTTATGTATTAACCGGTGTTGCACATTGGGATGAATTTAACACTGCCGGAAAAGAAGCATCGGTAGCCTTTGCCATTCAAAATCATATGCCCGGCTATGGATGGCTTGCCACCCTGATTACCGTAGCGATCCTGGCGGGCCTTTTCTTCAGTAATTCTCGTCATGTTGATGGGCCAGTCACGCGTTTTTTATTCTATGTCAAAAGATGGTTTAGTGCCTAAAGTATTTTCAGAATTACATCCGGTACATCGCACTCCCTTCAAAGCAAACTGGCTGTTGCTGATTTTTGTTGGGGCTTTTGCTGGCTTCGTACCCGGTAGTGTGGCTGGTGATCTTACCAGCTTTGGAACCTTGTTCGCCTTTGTGTTAGTGTGCATTGGTATTTGGGTCTTACGAGTAAAAAATCCTAATGCTGTACGGCCTTTTAAAACACCGCTGGTTCCATTGGTTCCTATTTTGGGTGTAATAGTTTGCTCTGCCATGATCTTCTCGCTCAGTACAGAAACTTTGGTATCAGCACTTGTCTGGATGGCCGTAGGGTTAGTTATTTACTTCGTTTACAGCAAGAAGAACAGCACCCTTAGGAAAGAGACAAAGAGCTAATAGATTATTTCGTCACTGATGGTAAGAGTTGTACCGGCTAATTGAGTCCGGTACTTTTGCAAGGTCGCCAGGCTGGCCCTCCCGTTGGTATGCCCTCTTCAAAGTTGAAATTTGATTTACAACACGGATCAATCATAAAGAGCCTCGAACTGTCTATGTCCACCGTAGCACAGGCTTCATTGGGGTGATAGGAACAATTGCGTTCGTAAGCGAAATAGGTAGAAGCATTTAGTCGATAAACAATTATACCACGAACGCCACCCGTACTTAATTCCTTCGAACCGCCATCTGTTCTTAGATTGATATATTCGGGCAAATTCAAATTGATAACTATGTCTACAAACGGTACCAGCGGTATGGGGTCATCATACATGTCGCGGGTACACGCAAGAAGTAATAAAGCGAGTAAATAGATTTTACTTTTTCGAATAATCATAAAAACCTTTACCCGATTTCTTACCTAAATTCCCTTCCTTGATTTTTTTGATATTGAATGTCACTGGGTTTGAACTTATGTGCTTTATCAAAACCTTCATACACCGAAGTGGTTACCGCGTAGTTCACATCAATGCCAATCAAATCCATTAATTCAAACGGTCCCATTCTAAAACCAGCAGACCGCATCAACTTGTCTATTACATCAAACGAAGTCACTTTATCTTCCAATACCTTTAATGATTCTACATAAAAATGCCGGGCTACCCGGTTAACGATAAAACCGGGAGAATCTTTTACTTCAACCGAAACTTTTCCAAGAGCTTTTGCAAAATCCTTCATGAGCAGAATCAATTCTGGATTTGTTTGAGACCCTGAAATCACTTCAACCAACTTCATTAGATGTGCCGGATTAAAAAAATGCAATCCAATACATTGGGATGGATTTTGTAAAGCCGCAGCAATTTGCGTTACCGGAATGGAGGATGTATTAGTGGCCAATATGGATTTTCCCTCATTTACTTTTTCAAGTTGAGCAAAGAGCGTTTGTTTTATTTTAAGATTTTCAACTACTGCCTCAATAATCAGATTCGCTTGTAGTGTGGTAATATCATCAACCAACATTATCCTTGTCAACGCTTGGTCACAATCCTGTTGACTGAGTTTTCCTTTGCTGACTGATTGCTCCAGTACTTTTTGATTTGGTTTCGTCCACGGGTTAAGGCTTCAACATTTACATCAAACAAAATTGTTTCGTAGCCGGCCAGCGCGCACGATATAGCAATGCCCTGCCCCATAGTGCCCGCCCCAACAATACCCACTTTAGAAATCTCAGAAAGTTTCATAAAACGATCGGATGGATTTACATACATACATGACTTGCTCCGGCTAAGTTCAGGATATAAGGGCAAAGAAAGAACTACATTTTGCAAATGAGCGGAAACAGGAAAATCAGATTCTTTGTGATTCAGGTAACTATAGGCTGGCTCAAAAGGTAAAGCTTTCGGATAGTGAATCAGTGTCTGTATCTCTTGTTGAGATAAATGTTCTCTTAGCAATTCTCTATGTTCCGCCATTACAACAAATAAATGAAAGGAGTGAACGGTATGGATTTGAACTTCAGGCAAAGTAATTCCATCTATACCTGTTAACTCTGTACAATAAGTTGAGCTAATTCAATTCGTTTTTTTGTCCAGGTAGATAAATGAGGAAGTTTTACATTTAAGATGGCCGCCTGTATTGTATCGAGGCCGACTGTTGAATCCTTCTATCAAGTGTTCATCTTTGGATAATCCCCCATGATTCGCCAGTCGCCTGATCTTGATAGCTAACTCTTCCTTATTGGTGATAACACAGCCCGCATCGCCATAAGCACCTAAATTTTTCGTTGGGTAAAAACTAAATACCCCACAATCGCCAATAACCCCTGCGACTAATCCATTCTCTTCAGACAAATGTGCCTGTGAACAATCTTCGATCAGTTTAATTTTCTTTTCATCACAAATTTGCCTGATGTGTTTTGTGTCAGCCACCTGCCCATAGAGATGAACAACAATAATAACCTTAGTCCGGTTTGTGATCTTTTTTTCAATTTCTGACGCACTAACTGAATAATACGTAGCATCGACATCGGCAAACACAGGCTTCGCTCCTGCCAAGGTTATTACCTCAGAAGTTGAGATCCAACTCCAGGCAGGGGTGATCACTTCATCTCCAGGGTCAACATCAAAAGCTTTAAGTGCGAGAAAAAGTCCGTCCGTGCCATTCCCCAAGCCAATACAATATTTTGCCGAGCAGAGAGCCGCAAAGTTTTTTTCGAATAACCGAACCGGTTCACCCCCAATAAAATTCCCACTATCTAAAACAGAATCTATTGCCAGATCTATTTCAGGTTTCAGATTTTTATACTGGCTAGTAAGGTCTGCGAACGGAACTTGCATTGAGTTTTCAGCCTTACACAACCGGCTTAAACTGTTTCAAAACCGGATATCATTTTCAGAAAAAAGGCGAAGGTCGTTAATACTATATCGCAACATGGTGATTCGTTCAATGCCCATACCAAAAGCAAAACCAGTGTATTCTTCCGGGTCAATACCACAGTTTCGTAACACATTGGGGTGCACCATACCTGAACCAGCAATCTCCACCCAACCGGAATACTTGCAAACATTGCAACCTTTGCCATGACAAATAAGACAGGAGATATCGATCTCGGCACTCGGTTCCGTAAACGGAAAGAACGAGGGCCGCAAACGAATTTAGTTTCCTTACCAAACATCTCTTTGGCAAAATGATAAAGCGTTTGTTTCAGATCAGAGAAGCCAACATTTTTATCTACATACAGACCTTCAACCTGGTGAAAGAAACAGTGGGCTCGAGCTGAAATTGCTTCGTTCCGATACACACGTCCTGGCATGATGGCTCGGAACGGTGGCTTTCTATCCTTCATTAATCGAATCTGCACATTCGAGGTATGCGTTCGCAATAACATGTCTGGATTCTTTTCTATAAAGAATGTGTCCTGCATTTCACGTGCCGGATGATTCTCAGGAAAATTAAGAGCCGTAAAATTATGCCAGTCGTCTTCAATCTCGGGGCCGTCTTCCACATTGAAACCCAGGCGTTCAAAAATCTCAATGATACGATATCGTGTAAGATTAAGCGGATGTTGACTGCCGATTTTGTTGGGCGTAACGGGTAGCGTGAGATCAAGATCGGTTGGGGTTGCCGTGGTTGCGGAATCTAAACTTTCCTGCGCGGCTTTAAACTTTTCTTCCGACAATCGCTTCAAGTCATTGAGCGACTTGCCCATCAATTTCTTGTGTTCAGCAGCTATTGTCTTAAGGTCTTCGAACAGCGAAGCCACAACTCCCTTTTTACTTATATATTGAAGACGGTATTGTTCTAAATCCTCCTTCGTCTTAATCAAGAAGGAATTTATTTGTTCTTCAATGGACTTTATTTTTGCTCCATTCAATCGTTTGGTTTGCAGTATCTTCAAGATGTAATTAATAATCAGGCACACCATTAATATTATCGCCAAAATTACCAAGTCACCTCGTTTGCGCAAAGTACGGCAATCGCAAAGAAAAAAAATACTGATGAGGGCTATTGAAATTACAGATCGGGCATGGTCAAACCCCAGATTCAAAAACTGGTGATGCAGATGGTTCTTGTCGGCCTTAAAGGGGGACTGGAGTTTTCTTAAACGCAAAATAATTACCCGTAATGTGTCGAAAACAGGGATAATCAGGATGCAAACAGCCGTAGCAACAGAAGAAGTAAATTTATAGGGAGAGAAGTCAGGTAGTTGGTGGTTTGTTCTGATAAATTGAATAGTCAGGTAGGAAATAAGTAGGCCTATCATAAGCGCCCCGGTATCGCCCATAAAGATTTTAGAGGGCTGCCAATTAAAGTAAAGGAAAGCCACCAAAGCCCCTGAGAAACAAAATGCGATAAGTCCCACAGCACTGTTGCCAATAGCAAAAAACCAGGTTCCATAAAATCCAAGGATAATAACCCCAATGGTTCCTGCTAATCCATCTAGTCCGTCAATTAAGTTATAGGCATTAGTAAGAATCACTATTACAAATAGACTAATTAGTAAACTGGCCCATTCAGGAAATATAAAATCTCCAAACAATCCATAAGTAGATTCCAGGATTGCGCGATCTAAAAAACTAAAATAAGAACCGGCAAAAATTGACTGTATAGCTTTTGTTTTGGAGTAAGCGCAAGTATATCATCGCGGAGACCAATGATAAACATCAAGGCGATAGAAATAAAAAAAATCGCAGGCTAATCCAATCCTGAAAAGACAAACACATGAGGAGAAATTAATGCGCCTAAGTAAAATGGCAATACCCCCATGGAGGGTTTGAAATCAGAATGGATTTTATGGCTCCCCGAAGAATCAAACAGCTTCCATTGTTTCAATACCTTAATGAAAACAGGAAAGAACAAGAAGGAAATCAGGAAGGAGATGGCGGTATAAAAGAGAATACGGATGATAATAGTTGATTTTAAAATGCTTTGTCGCTACCTCTTATTAAACTTATTATGGTTAGAAAAATAATTTTTATATCGAACCAAAAAGTCCAGTTTTCAATATAATATCGATCCAATCTAACACGATTCTCCATATCCCCAACTGTTTGTGTTTCGCCCCGATAGCCCATGCATTGGGCGAGGCCAGTAATGCCAGGCTTTACATAGTGTCGCCCCATAAATTTCTCTATCAATATAGCATACTCTTCCGTATGCTTTAGCATATGAGGCCGAGGGCCCACAACAGACATGTTGCCAATGAAAACATTAAAAATTGTGGTAGTTCATCAATACTTGTTTTCCTCAGAAAACCACCAAGTTTTGTAATTCTTGAATCATTCTTTGTGGCTTGCCTGCTATCAGCGTCTTGATTAGTCTTCATGGTTCTGAATTTAAAACAATAAAAGGATTTGTTGTCCCGCCCACTTCGTAACTGCAAAAAGAAGACAGGCCCCTTAGAGTCCAATTTTATGAATAATGCTATAATTGGCAAAAACCATGACATGATCAGAATCAAAAAAGCAGATGAAAACAAGACATCAAAACTCTTTTAATAAGCTGATTTTGAGATTTGTCCAAGAAAATTGGAACAACATCAAGAGTTTCACGATCACCCGTCTGATCCAGTTTAAGAAATTGGTTGACTTGACTTATCAGGGTTAACCACTAATCTTACTTTGATCAAAGAATCTAAGCCAAAATCAACAAGCAACTTAAAAATTGGATCATTTGGATGGGATGCAACGCAGATGATCTCGTGAACTTCTTCACTTACACAATATTGACGAATCCTATCTATAGGAAGGCCCTCCAAATCATTTTCAAAATAGGGCCGAAAACCTATAACCCAATTCTGGGTTAAGCATGTAGTATTTACGTAGTTCAGCTGAGGTTTCATTTTTACCAATAATGATGTAATTCTTGAAAGGCACTTCCGAGGTAAAAACCTTTCTTAGGTAATAAGATAGTATCTTCCAGGAAAAGAAAAGAGGAATGAATAATAAATATATTAAGATGATTTGAAATAGTGAGTACTCCTTTTTAAAAAAAAGTACCAAAGAGGCTATAACCAACAAATGAATAAAAATAAATATCGTTTGGCTTTTAATGATTTTAATAACAGACCAACCCTTATTAATATTATAAGGATTGGATACCAATACCAGAAAAAACCAAGCTATGTCACTAAAAATCAATAAATAACTACTGTCACTCGTTATTATTTCAGTTGCACCCATCCATTTAAAAGATATCAATATTGCCGCATTCAAAAACAACAGGTCTGCAATGAAAAAAAGAATCTTAATAAATGTTGACATACTATTTCATCTGCACATTATAGTGATTGAGTCTCTGCGAGTCAACAAATGAAAAGAAAACCTGACTCAAAAAAGCGAAAAAGACTACACCTTGATATCGACCCATAAATACTTCCGTCATTCCATAGATTAAAAAGGGAAAGAATATCAAAATACCTAAAGGATTTCCCATTTTAAACGAACGATAGATCGGACTCCCTAAAAGGATAACGATGGCGAGTAATCCGATTATTCCATTTGAAAAGTAAATCTGAATAAACTGATTGTGTGAATTTAAGCTTTCATTTGCAAAATGAGACATTTGATGAGTCGTGTAATATTGATTTAACACAAGTTTGTAGTCACCAGTCCCTTCACCCCAAAAAGGATTTGTTGAAGCATTTATTGCTGCGTCCCATAAGTCAAAACGGTCCCACGAATCATTCATTAATTGATTGTTGGGGTTAAAGACAAACATAAATATCACTAAAACACAAACTAGAGAAATTGTAAATTTTCTTACTGTTGTTTTTTCTCCAAAATAAATTTTAGAAAATAAAATGAAAATATAAGTAGGAGACTGGTGAAGGCTGTCTGCCACCCGTTAATATCAGGGCGACAAATAAAACATAATCAGAATTGCAATCGAGAATTTGTTAGACTGCGTCTCTCCAAAAAATAAATTATGAATTAGCCATGTAATTGAAAATATCAGATAGTAAGCAAAGTAGGTTGGTTGCAACTTAATGATATCTGTTAGGTTATAATAAAAGAAACTAGCAATATTCTTTGATCGCAAATATTCTATCGCAGCATTTGATAGACAGATTACACAAGCTATAAATAAGCCAATTATGAATGCCTGAATTATCTTCTCCCATTTCGATTCAGAAAGTTTATCTGAGTTTGGAAATGCCATGGGAATTAATAAAACACTTGCGCTGGTCTCTAAAACCCTAAAGCCAGTATTCAAGTCACGTGAATAAATAAGACCTAACAGCAGGACTAAGAAATAAAAATGTTTCTGCGGGACTGCCATAATCCTTGCCTACCCCCTTGTAATCTATTATTATAGAAATAATTAAAATTAAAATCAGCAATCTTATACTAAGGAAATTAGAAAGAGGAATCAGTCCTGAGAAAATCAGAAGAAGCCTAAAGCGTAATACCTCTAAATCAATCCCTGCTAATCGGTTCAGGTAGAATGAAATTTGTTCGAATAAGCAGCAGTGCTTCCATAAGGTAAGCTACTTTAATTTTCATCAAAACTGAGATGGAAACAAAAAGTAAGAAAAACAATACCCCATTGCCTTTCCAACAATGACTCAGTTAAGCAACAGAAACTAAATAATGCAATACAGGATAATAATTGATAATCTCTTCGTTTTATAGCTAATCGAAAGGGCAATACCAAGCAACCCATTAATGAAATTAACCCTGTAATACCTAATGTTAAAGTTGTTTCTAAATATTGGTTGTGAGAGTTGAATCGATATTGAGGATACTGACCCCAAAAGTTCTCTTTTTCATAGCATGAAACCAAGTAGTCCACAGCATCCCCTGTCCCTGTACCGAAAAATGGAGCTTCCATTATTCCTACTAAGGAACATTTCCATTTTACAATCCGAATTGAAAGTCCTGTTTCCTTTCCTCCATCAATTGCCGAAATATCCGAAGTAAATAGAGTGGCAATTCTATCATTGAGGTAATTGGATTGCGTAATGGTAACGTACATGGTAATGAAAAGATTAGAAGGGCTGTCACTACTTCCTTTACAAGTCGCCTCTTAACTATTAAGTAAACACCTATACCTATAAATAGGAGAATCAAAAACAAAACGGCAGTCCTTGCTGAAAGGGAGTAAAACGAAAATAAATAAATAAATTATAAGCGCACCGAGACTTACACGAGAAAAAAAAGCTAAGACTCGACCACCTTGATTTTAGAAAAGAGAACTTAGTATTAAAGAAAAAGAGATATACATCCCAAAATATGGAGGATGAAAATCAATGATGGATGTCAATCCCTCATGGAAAAAGTGGTTTATATCACCAGTCTTTAAAAACAGTAATAATCCATTTCCAAGACATATCAATGAGGCAATAAGGCATACAGCAACAAAAAACGCAAGTGCTCTTCTTTTCATTGATCTATCATATGAAATACTCGTGCCTATGAGAAGTGGCAAAGAAAGAAGTGATATCTTTTTTTCAAGGTTAAACCCACCCACTTTAAGGTTTTCTGTGTAGAACATTCCTATCAGGAATAATAAATAGAAAAAGATAAATGCCCAGATAATGGGTCGTTGTAAAAAAGCTCTCTTTTGCGAGCAAAGTTTCCCTCAAAAGCCATACGATAGCTAACAAAATGATAGACAGGCTATTCGCTTTTATGCTAAATGGCATAGTCCCAATCACAAGCAAAGGGCATAACTAAATAAGATTTTAGTTATTCCACCATTATCTATGTTTATCAAATTTATCAATGATTTGAAATAATGATCTTTCATTAACCTTAAATACTTAAGTTACACTATCTAGTAAAGAAGAGTTGATGGTCTCTTGTAGCTTCACTTATTCTAATTCTTACGCATTCTCAATTTGAGCCTTTAGCTTTACTCCAAGTTTCAAAGTACTTCTTCGATCCTGGCGTTTAAAACCCAAATATTTCATAACAAAAACAGATTTGAGGCAATCAGGTTTAATAATGTATAAGATGTTAAATTGCGCCTGAATTTATAATTGTTTACTATATAATACGTTATCTAATGCTTAAAATTTATTTAGCCGGGAGTACAGCATGTTAGGAAGCCTTTTATACTCAGTTTAAAGATGAATACAAAATCAAATGTACAGATAAAGATGTTAATGAAGAATGGCTGTCTTATCTTGATTTCAGGGACTACAAATCTTATAAAAGGATGTAGAAGATTTTAACCCGGACTACCTTTTTCATCTTGGGGCCTATACCGATCTGGAATTTTGCGAGCAAAACGTGGATACACCTATGCCACAAATACATTGGGTGTTGAGAATGCAGTTTATATTGCCAACAAACTAAAAATACCACTTCTATATATAAGTACTGCCGGAATCTTTGACGGTCAAAAAGAACTATATGATGATTGGGATACCCCTAATCCACTGGGTGTTTATGCTCGATCAAAATATATGGGGGAACGGTTTGTGGTAGAGAATGCAGATCGGTTTGTAGTCTGTCGTGCTGGTTGGATGATGGGATCGGGTCCTAAAAAGGATAAAAAATTCATTCAAAAATTAATGAAGCAATTGAAAGATGGAAAAAAGGAGATCTTTATAGTTAATGATAAAGATGGAACTCCAACCTACACACGATTTTGCGAAAACAGTCAGGAATTAATTAGGAAATGAATATTGGGGCCTATATAATTGTGTCTGCGGAGGTCAAACCAGCCGCCTGGAAGTAGCAACAGAACTTGTTAAGTTATTAAGATTGTCAGATACCGTCAAAATAACATCTGTCGAATCGGACTATTTCAAAGATATTTACTTTGCTGAACGTCCCGCCTCGGAAAGATTAGATACAAAAAAACTACAGCTCCGTGGCGTAAACAAAATGCGTGATTGGAGAATTGCCTTAAAAGAATATATCGAAAGTTATTATGAAGGGTATCTGGATTAATTGTGAAGCCGAATAGGAAAAGGATTCATATCGTGGGTACTCATGGAGTTCCTGCCAAGTATGGAGGATTCGAAACACTTGCGGACTTCCTCTGTCAGCATCTCGGTGGGGAGTTTGATATAACCGTCTATTGCAACGCCAATAAATATCCCAAAAGAGAAAAGGAATATTTTGGAGTCAAACTAAAATATTTAAAGCTTGAGGCAAATGGCTTCAAGGGTATTATATATGACTTCCTAACCTATTGCAGGGCTATTTTCTATTCAGATATTATTCTTCTACCTAAGCCCAGTGGGATCTGGATTTATGACCCCGTTAAAATACTTAACTGGAAAAAGGTAATTGTTAATCATGGAGGGTTAAATGAATGGGAAAGAGAGAAGTTAAGTAAACTTCAAAAAAAATGGGCAAAGTTTAATCACCATGTTGCGGCAAAATTTGCAGACGTAAATATTGCCGATAATAGCATTTACCAAAAAAGCTTGAAAGAAAATTTTGGAGCTAGTTCACTTCTAATACGATATGGCGGAGATCATGCCACAAAATATCCTATTGACGATAGGCGCTTCAAAAATAAATATCAATTCATACAAGACGATTATGCCGTTAGTGTTTCCAGAGCCCAGTTAGACAATAACATTCATCTGGTTTTGGAGGCCTTCGAAAAATTTAAAAAATTTAAAATCGTTTTGATTTCCAATTGGGATATATCCAAATATGGCATAGACCTTAAGCACAAATATAAAGATCATTCAAACATGATATTGCTAGATGCAATTTATGATAAACAAGAGTTAGATTATATTCGGGGCAATGGGTTGATTTATATCCATTCTCACTCGAGGTGTGGAACAGCCCCTCGTTGGTAGAGTCCATGAGCCTTGGGAATGCCATAATCTCATTTGATGTTCCTACCAACCGAGAAACAACTCAAAATCAAGCGTTCTATTTTTCTGATCCACTATCATTAACTAATCTACTAGAGTCTATTTCTGAAAAAGAGATGATCGAAAATAGAAAAGAAATGAAAAGGATAGCGAATGAGAATTATACTTGGGAAAAGATAGCCGATGACTACCGGCACCTATTTAATTCACTTTTGAATTAAATCATTTGTCAAAACCCACACAATAATTTACTTCATTTCTTGAAATCATGTGCAACGAATGACTTTGTCATAAAAATAAATTTCTCATGCCATATATCGCTTGCCGGAAAAATTTCTTGCATATCTCTCAAGGAAAGAAGTCTGATCTCCTCAAGATAGTTCCTCGCAAAGTCCTTATCCCAGTACCTTAGTCGACTTAATTTAGTTTTGTTAAAATAAAGTATCCTAATTTTTTTAGGCAAAAACTGAAAAATGGCAAAAAGATAATGTGGTTCAATAAAAAAACTTGTTTGGGGTTTGAATAAAATGATGTTTTCCCACTCTTACAGCTTCTTTGGCCATTTTTACTTGATTACTCTTAGAGTACAAATGTTCAATTACAGAATTTGAAAAAGCAATGTCATAGTGATCATTGGGAATAAGAGATCAAATCAGTTGCATCGCCACTAACCGATTTCATGTTTGATGATTCTACCCCAACCTGTGAGATTCAGAATAGTAATTTGAATCGCGTTATTATTTTGAAAACCGGCATTAATCCAAAATTCCTCGTTGCCACCAATATCCAAAACATTTATTGGCTTGGGAAGTTGTTCAATAACCTCTCTAAAAAATAGCATTCTTTTTTGTCTGAACTTATTTCCCAGGGAATTTGGACTCGTTGAAGCATCCAAAAGGTGATATAGCTTTTTAAACATAGTCTCTTAATTATATTTTACTCTTTTCATTATAGATTCCAGGATGTTGTAATGTATTTTTGGTGAATGGTACTTTTCGATAAACTCCAATGATTGCTTCCTTAATGTATTCTGTAATGAAATATCATCCAAAACCTTAAATATCTTTTTTGCCATATCTTTCGCCTCCTGAGGTTTATATAAAAAACCTGTTTGGCCATCGATAATTAGCTCGGGAAAGCACCCATGATTTGGTGCAATTACCGGTGTGCCACACGAAAGACTCTCTAAAGCAGAATTAGGAATGTTATCATACACTAATGATGGCACTACAGACAGTATTGATTCCTGATAATGTGTTAGTAATTCATTCTTATTGAGATTGCCCAAAAACTCAATCTGATTTAATCCATTTGTTGTGGCATATTTTTTTAAGCTCTGTGACATATTTTTCATCCCCATTTCCTGCAATTTTGAGATTCACTTGCATGCCGTAATCGAGTGAAAGCAATTTTACCGCCTCCAATAAGTGATGAATTCCTTTAATATACTCCAGCCTTCCGGCATAAAGTAATTGGTGAGGCTTTCTTTCAAGGCCCAGGTGTGGTGGTTCTACTGCAAAGTTGGAAGATGAAAAAATTTACGTTCATCCCAACCGGCTTCAACCATTTTTTAATTAAGAACTTACTTGGAGAAGCAAAATGAGGAATCAGATTAAAGTAACCTTTATGCGAATGATATTTTGTAGCTAAATAATTAACTATTGATGCTCCGTATGAATGATGAACACATTTATGCTTAACACTATTTATCAGGTTCCCTCCCAAACATAGCTCGCAAATATCATGCTCTCTAAACAAATTGTGGCTGGGGCAAATCATGCCAAAATCGGAAAGCCTTACCAAAAACGGAATATTCATTTTATGCAGTGCCACTAGTACCGCAGGAGATAGCTTTCTTAGATATAGTAGTACAAACGCAAAATCTGGTTTAGTGTCTTCGATTAAGCTAGTTAACTTATCCTCTACCTCTTTAGAATAGAAATTTCTTTCAAGTGTTTTATACACACTACGGACATCTTTTTTTGATTTTTATAAAAGATTGACTCATCATCCGACAGAGGCGAAACAAAATATTGACTATACTCAGAGGGTTCATTTTGAGAATACTTAATCGAAAACGGAATTACCTTATGGCTATTGCGCTCTAATATATC
This sequence comes from Flammeovirgaceae bacterium, assembly GCA_016709845.1. Classification (GTDB taxonomy): domain Bacteria; phylum Bacteroidota; class Bacteroidia; order Cytophagales; family Cyclobacteriaceae; genus ELB16-189. Next base: position 64,189 of record JADJMA010000002.1, read on the forward strand.
CTTTAGGTTAAAGAGATAGCGCTCTGGGCCACTTATATGAACATACCTGATATTAATAAGCAATATTTTCATTGACCTAGTTTAATGATTTCCAGGATTGCTCCTCAATCCAAAGCCGATATCCGATGGCCCTAACCCGGCATATAGCATAATAAACAATAACTGACCGGGTAATGGAGCTGCTATGCTCTCAATAAAAACACTTATGGTCATCATGCATACCGTAAAAGCGATTGCTTGTGAATGGGTAGTTCCTCGTTTCATATAACGCATAGCCCGTATAGACGGATAAAACCAAAGCCACAGATAAAGCATAGTTGCCACAAAGCCCATTTCACCTATGATGGAGGACCAATGCGTGTCAAAAATGAATTGACTATCTGTCCTTCTCAATGCATCATCTCGACTGAGACCTTGTACCTTATCAAGATTGTAATCGTAATAAATTTGACTATACTCCTTGCCCACAGGTAAACTACCAAATGTTCCTTGCCCAGATCCAAAGGAAAATAATCACTTGCTATTCTGAAACTTGCCAGATAAAGAGCATTTCTTGGAATCTTCTCATAACCCTTTCCGAAATACATATTAACCTTGTATTCAATTTCGTTGTACAAGGGTTTCCCCAAAAAAATCATAGCCAAAAAGAAACTTACTGCAGTTATATACAAGAAAATCTTTGTTACTAAAGAGTTATAATAAACTCTAACAAAAAACAAAAGAAAATTATTATGGCAATAAACAAGGCCTTAATAAATAATAACAAGGCTATGGTAATTATAGAAAAGACTTCACAATATATATATACCTCCTCCTTACTTATAAGAAACATGGCGAGACACAAAATGATATTGATGTTTTAGTAACGCAGACACAAAGAAGAATCTTTAACAAAGGTACTACTCCTCGTAGGAAATATGATTTGTACTCACCCGGAAGGAATATCCTCTCCACATAAGTAAATAAGGCAATACAAGAATTATTGATATTATCGATTTAACTAAGAAAATAAAATCATCCCTCGTTAATCGCAGATTGTAAAACAATACAAAATTAGCAACAAACAGAAATGAGAAGAATGCCCCTTGTGCATGTCGTATCCAGGGAACATCTACAAAAGAAGTTTAATAGACAGAAAAGCAGTAAGGTTATCAAAGAATCAAATAATTATTCCTGGCGATCATTTTTGACGGCTTAAAAGCCAACATTCAAGATAACTAATAGCATCGCAAATACGATCCATAAATAATAATCAATACCTACTACCCCAATATCAAACGTTGACAATAGCTTTGATAAAAAAGCAAAAATCAAGAACATTAATATAAACATTCCAATATTTACACGTCTGATATTTACCATACTACCGGCCTTTAAAAATCGATTTTAACTTTACAGGATTATTCATATTCCGAAATGGAACGAAACACTTCGTTATACTTTTGACAAACAGAGTTCAGCGTATAACCATTCTCAATTGTTTTTTGGGCTTCCAATCCCATAACCAACGCCTCCTTCTGGTTATTAAACACATACTTCACGGCATCCTGCTAAAGCCACTTCATCCTCAACGGAACGAGTAATCCATTAATCTTATTTCTCAATAAATCCTGGTTACCCGAAATATCGGTAGCAATACAGGTAACACCTAATGACATAGCCTCCAGCAAAGCGTTGGACATCCCTTCTCTTCGCGAAGGAAGGATAAAGGCCATAGACTCAAGGAGATCATTCTGAAATTGACTTTGCTTACCTTTAAAATGCACATTATGTTGAATACCTAATCGGATAATATATTCCTGATATGAGGCGAGGTGCCCTGCCCAATAATGTAAAGGTGCGCATTGGGCAAGTCCATTATTACCATCTTCCATGCTTTTAAAGAATATCCACCTTTGGCAGGTTGTTGACTCTGATTGCCCACAAATATAAATTTGTTTGGGTCCACTTTTCTATCAACACGCGGTTGCAGTCACGTACACCATTGGGAATCCTGAAAATTCTATTCGTTGCAATGCCTCCATTACAATAATTTTCATAAATAACATTTGTCATTGCCACGAAGTATCCATTCCGACAAATTATTTCCTTCATCTTAGTGCCACATCGATATCTTAACAAATTTATGATTCCATTCATGGTAGAATCTTTTGTGAGTACACTTTTTTTTGTTATTCGTCTAACATAGCGAAAACAAAGGCCAGCCATTCCATAGTGGGAACGTATATTACTTCAATACGCTTGCCCCCTACAAAAAAGTAAGATTCAAAAAAAGATGAGATAATTAATATATCCCTATCAATGATCTCTTTTGAGTAATCTTGAAGTTTTCAGGATTATTCTTCCCGTATTCACCCTGCGGATGATCCTTGGTGATTTTTCCGGGAGAATGATAAAAAGGTGAAAGAATAACCGATCCGAAAATACTTCAATTCCATCAATCACATCTCGTTTCGATTGCCCCTTTTGAGCTAACGTAATAAAGCTAACATCCATTCCCTGCCCCATAAGTTCTTTGGCTAATCGAAAGGCCTGAATTTCAGCTCCACCCATGGGCGAAGGATGAAAAGACATGGTAAACATGAGAATAGATAGTCTATTACTTTCTGAAGATTTCATAGAGATCGGATAGCCCAACACTTTTGATATTATTCTCAGCGCAGTAAATAAATAGTGATTCTAAGGAATCAAGATATTTCTGACTTTCTAATTCAGTTTGAGGATACGGACTCATTTTAGGCAATACCTCTACATTATGAAACATCATATTAAAAACCAGATGCTCGTTATCACAATGTCTTTTCGAATAGGAATTTATAACTTTAATGAAGTTCGTGTAGTCAGACATATAAGGTCGCAACCATATCGGTCTCTTAAAAAACAAATATTTCCTAGCCGAAAGAATAGAAACCGGTACTTCCAAAATTTTACCATCATCTTCTCTCTCTAAATAGGAATTGTTCTTTACAAAATAGGGTTGTTCATAGGCATTACTGTAATCTATGGGTTGCGCCCGTGTTTTATCATTCCAACTGATATGGGGGGTTACGCTCGTGTCTACTTTATAGCCAAGTTCCGAAAGGCATTTTACCGTATTTATTCCAGCACTGAATCGTCCAGCACGAAATGAAGTTGGGCTTCTTTTAAAGTTAGAAATAAAAAGATCTGTAATATTCTTCCATCTTCTCAGAAAACTCAACATCAGGTCGAAGAAAGCATTGTTTCTATTGGACTTTTTTCCCGCATAATCAAGAATATAATTTATCGCGGGTTCTATGAATTCGCTATGAAGATGAGTTCCTAGCCTCAAAACTTCCCTTTAAATTTAAAAAGGTATTACGCTTCCTCTATCTTCCAGAAACGACATTGTTAATCAAATACGTAGGACAAATCTGGTATTTATTAAAGAGTGGCTGTAAAATTTCAGAAATTCCTTTTGTAACACCTATAAAAGTAAGCGGATCAGAATATCGCCACGTTGGTGTGCAATCTGGTTCAACATCAATTGTTATTGTCAGATATTTATTCACGAATTGAGTTGATTATGTTCTGATTTAAATTTTCGGTGCCATAAAATTAGGTTTAAAAGATGCCAAACTTCCATAACAAGCTTGGTTTCCTTTTTATAAAACTTCTCCGTGAGTTTCAAAAAATAAGATGAAGACAAACTTAAATCATCCAAATTTGCCTTAGTAACGTTGTCCATAACAAGTTCTCGCCATTCATGCTTTAGCCAATATTCAAGGGGAAAATTAAATCCTCGCTTAGGACTGTTAATATCATAGTGTGGTGCTAATCTATTCAATAGTTCTTTCAGTGGCGCCTTATTTCCAAATTGAGTGTTTGATTTTTTAGCTAATGGCAATTGTAGGGGCATAATCAATAATTTTTATTATCCAGATAATGAACTCTTACCTCAAAGACGAAGCTTATCGATCTATCTACTTTGTAAAGCATAGCATCAGGTAGATACGTTTTAAAATCCAGAACCGAAGGGAGATCACTCCTCTGTATCAATTGATCTAATCCCTCTGAAAACCAATATTTGCGACTATTACTATCGGGCATATAATGTCCAAACATTCGTGGACTTAATAAACCAAATAAGCCTTTAACGGTCACGTTCTATTCTATTTTGTAATGAAATTTTGTCCTTGAACCTGGAAGTAAATTGATAGTGTTCTTCAATAATCTTGTTGGGAACATCCATTAGCAAGACGTTTTATTTGCGCTTGCCAGTGGAGTATCGAGGGTACCCCCAAAACAACTCATCGGCACCATCACCAGAGAGTACAACAGTAACATGTTCCCGGGCTTTCGCTGATATGGCCCAGTTTAAAAGTGCTGCTGAATCTCCAAAGGGTTCATCAAAAAAATCATAAACCTGCTCAAGCCTTGAGCGAATAAAGTCGGACTAATTGTAAGTTTATGATGATTCAAATTCGAATTATTAAATCCGCTTAAAATTTAGAAGCCTGATAGCTTTCATCGGAATCGGTCTGTCTATCAAACGCAACCGTGAAAAATTATAAGGTATATCTTTGAAATGCTTATTTATTATTGCCGTTAATAGTGAAGAATCAACACCTGAGCTTAAAAACAAGCCGAGGGGCACATCAGCTATCAGTTGACCACGAATACTTTCAACCAAAAGATGCTCTAAATCGCACGTGTGCTTTCGCTTTTTTCTATACTTGACAACACTGTGTAGGCATTCCAATAAGGTGTTGATCGCATCACCTTTTTGCATTCAGGTCATGTATAGATCCTGAAATAAAATGACCAGGTTCAAGTTTTGAAATATCTTCTAAAATTGAATAGGGTGTTGGTATATACTGAAGATAGAGGTAGTCATTAATGGAATTTGAAGAAATTTTCAATTTCTTATTGGATAGTCGCACCACCGTATTCAATTCTGATGCAAAAATCAGACTCTTATCTTCTATTCTGTAATAAATTGGTTTAATGCCAGTTCGGTCACGAGCAAATAAAAAAGATTGATCTGCTTTATTCATCCAGAAGAAAGCGAACATTCCATTCAGTTTGAGTAAAGCATCAGCGCCCCATACCTGCAGTGAATAAAATAAGACTTCTGTGTCAGAAGATGTTTTGAATAAAATACCTAGCTTCTTTAGCTCATCCCTAATTTGCAGATAATTATAGATCTCGCCATTAAACAATAAAAGGTATCGCTCGTTTTGAAAGGGTTGATTTGACCGAGCATCAAGATCAATAATTGAAAGGCGATTAAAAAAAAAGGCATGCGAAGCATCCTGTTGGGTCGCATCAAAAGTTTCATTAAAAAAAGCAAATCCTGTACTGTCGGGTCCTCTATGAGACACACTTTTTGCAATTTGAGCCAGCGTGTCAAAAGAGACCTTTAAACTTGAGTTTAATATACCACCAAATCCACACATGACTATTTCTTTTTTCTGATTGCAAAAACCTCACGTTCGTTTAAATAATCGCCAATCTTAATTAATGTGCAATTCAGATTCTGAACAATAAACGACACCTGATGATTAATTCTATAGGCTTTATCTTGAACAGTATCTATTATTATTTCTCCACCAGGCAGAAGATGATTTTCAAAATAATCTTCCATTTTCATCTTCAAGACGTCCGGCTCAATATGGTGTATCCAATTAACAAGGATGATTGTATTCACCATCTCATTCAATAGTATTGGGAATTCAAATGATTTATATATAATATTTTTTTGACGAGAAATGCGAGACAAGAAACTGGCAGCTCGCAACACATTATCCTCTGAATCATAGCCAATTTTCTTTTGGTAATCTAAATGCCTAATGATATCCCCTAGTCCGCAGCCAATTTCTATTACCTCATATCTACTTTCTTTAGGTTTTGAGTTTAGAAACGCAATTATGTCTTCAGCATAATTACGTCCAACAAGTGAGTAATGTGCCACCTATCAAACGTAAAGGCATATTGTAACACTAACCTAAAAACTCGTCCTGGAAAAGCCCTAAGTTTTACTAGAATTTTACTTCCCATAAAATGCATTAAGTTTTCGCATTATAGAAATAATATAGGGTGAAAAATATCTAGACCGGATTTGCAATTTCAAAAACCGGTCAATCATAGTGATCAGTTTATTAAACACCTTAATTAAAAACAAGCTTGCATGTCTCTGAATACTTCCCGTTTTAAATAGAAAATGTTTACTTCGATCCCAAGGAATGACAGAAAGCAGAAACATTCCAACATAATTAGTTTTAATATCACTAAATCCACTTTTTAAATGAAGCGCAGTTAGTTCCTCAAGCGAAATCACCTTATGGATTTATAAATTTCCGGTACAAATAATTTTGACAAAGCGCCCATCAATCCACATAAGTTAGGAATAAGTGTTATAATGACTCCATCATTATTTAGATGTTCCCTGAAAATTCGAATCACCACCTCAGGCTCTTCAAAATGCTCAATTACTCCATGCGAGAAAATGATATCATATTTCTTATCTCCCTTCCAATCAAAAAGATCAAGACAGAGAATCTCATCGTACTTAAGGTTCAAAATCCGTAGGTTCTCTCTGGCTAATTTACAACCAACATCAGAATAATCGAGGCCAGAAACTATATATCCATATTTCTGTGCAAAATAAGGTAGCCATCCTGATGAACCAGCTCCGACTTCCATAAATGTTTTTTTTCCTTCCGTTGACAGAACGGAGTCAAAAATTCCATGGTTATGTAGTAGTTGTATGCCTATTAACTCAGGTAGTTTTGCCCCAGACATGAATCCCAATACTCTTCAGAAGAAAGTTTATCAGGGGAATTTTTAATTTCGTCTTTCATCATTTAAGAGATTACATTATTTCCATGTTTGATATCCAGAAATGGATAATCGTAGTTAATTTATCTTCTTTAATTGCTTCTTCAACAGACCATCTATTTCAAGATTTAAATGCATCCTTGAATTAATGAACAATAGGAGTATTAAATATCCGGCACATCCTAATATCATGCTTAGCAAAGAATTAATATCCGCTGATAATTCTTTAAGAATATAAATAAAACCAGACAAGAAACAGTTTAAAAGCAAAACGCTTAGAAAGTACTTCATTAGATTAATATATTCAATTTTCGGAAATAAAATTTTAAGTAGCCAATAGCATGCAACTACATTAAAGATATGCAATAAAATAAGCGCGGCCGGATAACCATAAACACCCAACCACCTAACATTTAAAAATATAAAAGAAATTAAAACAATATTGAACATTATTTGATAATAGAAGGATTGCTTTATCTTCTGACCTGCCATAAATAATCTGGAAATCCCAGCATTGATTACAAGCATTGGCAGTAACAATATAAAATACTTAAAAAATTGTTGTGCCGACTTAACAGATTCCACATCAAATGCACCTCTTTGAAAAAGGATTGAAATTATATTTTCACTGTATAAAAGCAACATACAGCTGATAGGTGTCATAATAAAAAGCAATAATCGTACAGATGTTAAAAAATATTTTATTAAATCTTCATGATTTTTTTTTTCCAAACAATTCGTTCAATTTGATTCCAACAACCGAGGTTACCTGATTGGTGATCAGTTGCGTTGGTAACTCAGCTGTCTTCTGACCATAAATTAATGCTGTAATAATACCTGGATTAAAACCACTCAGTAAATAAATCGGTACATATGAGGCAAAAAAAGAGGTGATATTTTCCTGCCTGCGCAAATCCTATATTTAATATACCGGCTCTTAGTTTTGATCTTGGTAAACGTAAAATCCCAATTAAGATTTTTCATCAAATAAATTAAAAATGAAATATTAATGATAAAAAATATCTGCCCAATCAAATACTTAACAAGCTAAACCGATTACTTGAAAAATAAATACAAATAATAAACCGAGTAAACTATTTATAACACTTACAATCATGGTGTAGTAAAACACATGCACGATGCCAGGATACTTCCTGGTTGTGGTGATCATAAGGGTAAATAAGGGGAGACTCAATAACAATATCTGTTTGTTTGTGCACTGAGGGTTTGCAAGATCAAAATTAGATAGAGTCAAAAAAAAATTTACAGGGGATATGTATATCAACAGTGATATACATATCCCTAAAAAAAAATACAGATAAATAAAAAATTCAGAAATTTCATTGACTCATGTTTGCTTACCTGCTCAGACAAATGCATTGATTCTGGTATGAGAACAGATGAATCCAGTCCGTTAATGAAAACAGACAACATTGTAATGGTTGCAAAACAATAGAAATAAACGTCAGTCTGTATATTTGATCCAAAATAATAGGCGACTACTACACTTTTGAAGAAAAAGTAAAAATTTAGAAAGGAAACTGAAGCCTGAAGAGAGTATAATTCCTCTTTTGTAAGATTCCATTTTCAGAAAATTCAGTTTCATTGCTGAATAATTATTTGATTAGTCAAAATTGCAACGAATAACACAAACAATGTGGCCAACCATAAAAATCCAGAAAAATGTGGAATACATTAATTGAGCTCACAGATACCAATGAACTGTTTTTAAAATTCCGCTCTCAAAATTTTCCTCTGCCTTCCAACCCAATTCTCTCTCCAGTTTACTGGCATCAATAGCATACCGTTTATCATGACCAGCACGATCTTTCACAAAGGTGATCTGCTCTTTATAAGATTTGCCTGAGGAATTTAGCTTTTCAGAATCCAGTATGCTGCAAATTGTATCCACAATCTGAAGATTGGTTCTTTCGTTCCTGCCTCCAATATTATAAGTCTCGCCCAATTTACCAGTATGGAAAGCCAAGTCGATTCCTTTTGCATGATCCAATACATAAAGCCAATCTCTCACATTCAACCCATCCCCATAAATTGGAATGGGTTCGCCAGCAATAGCCTTTCGAATAATGGTCGGTATTAACTTCTCATTATGTTGCTTGGGGCCATAATTATTAGAACAGTTAGTAGTAACTACATTCAACCCATAGGTATGAAAATAACTTCGCACTAATAAATCGCTACTGGCTTTAGAGGCTGAGTAAGGACTATTGGGGGCATAGGGAGTGGTCTCTTTAAAAAGCCCCTCAACGCCTAACGTACCGTAGACCTCATCCGTAGATACATGCAAGAATCTATTTTGCTCAGATCCAGCTTTTATTTCAAATGGAGCAGTCATCCAGCTTTTTCTGGCAACGTCTAATAAAGTAAATGTGCCGTTAATATTAGTTCTTATGAATGCTTCAGGCCCTGAAATGGAATTGTCACGTGCGATTCTGCTGCGAAGTGAATTATTCCAGCAAGGCTATATTTTTCAAACAATGATTCAACTAATGGTCGATCACAAATATCTCCTTTAACAAAAGTATACCGGGGATTATTCTCAACTTCCTTTAGGTTATCAAGATTGCCTGCGTAGGTAAGCAAGTCAAGATTAATTACATGGAAGTCTTTATTTTTTCAAGGAAAAAAGGAATGAAGTTCGATCCAATAAATCCAGCCCCACCTGTTACTAAAATAGTCCTCATTGTTTTCAATTAAAAATTGAATGTTGCTTTGGTGAAAAAAGGAAGGTCTTTATCTTTTTCGGAAAAAATAAAATTATTTCCATTTACCATCTCCCCAATTCTTAAATCTGGATCTAGGAAATTTATCCCGCCTTCCGACTCAGGATGATAAAATTCATCGCATTTATATAATATTTCTGCCGATTCGCTGATCACCGCAAATCCATGGGCAAATCCTTTTGGAACAAATAATTGTTTTTGTTTTCCGAAGATAACTCTATGGCGTAAATTTTACCGAAGGTGGATTCTGATCTTCTAAGGTCTAATACAATATCAAGAATAGCTCCAGATAATACCCTAATTAGTTTAGACTGGGCATAAGGTGCATTTTGGTAATGCAACCCTCGAAAAACTCCTTTTGTTGACTTCGATTGATTATCTTGAACAAAGGTTGTATGAATACCTAACGATGCGAGTGTATTGGCATTAAAAGTTTCCATAAAATAGCCGCGGGAATCACCCAATACCTGCGGCTCTAGAATTACGAGGTCTTTAAACCCGGTTTGCGTAAGTTTCATTAAAAGATTCTATTTGATAAACCGGTCATTCATAATCCGCATCAGGTATTGACCATATTGATTTTTCAATAACGGCTTGGCAAGTTCTGTTAATTGTTCTTTGGAGATATACCCTTTCCTATAGGCGATCTCTTCCAGACAGGCAATCTTCAATCCTTGTCTTTCTTCTATGGACTCAACAAAATTGGATGCCTGCAATAAAGATTGATGCGTCCTGTATCTAACCAGGCCATTCCTCTCCCAAAAACCTTTACCGTAAGAGTTTGCTCATCCAAATACAATTTGTTCAAATCTGTTATTTCCAATAATCTCTCGAATATTGGCCAACATCAAAACTGATAGCGGATAATAGATCATCGGCTTATCGTAGATAGGCAAAATCTGCTTCGATACAGATTTTGTCAAAGGATATAAACGTGTTCCGGATCCACCGGCAAGAATAATTCCCTTCATTTAAATAGCTATTAAAGTCAAAGGTACTAATTCCTGTGTCGAAATCTTCTTAAGCATGCTGGCGAATTTGATGAACAAGTTCAATAGATGGTTTAGCATCCTGTAAACCAAAACCATTTCCATTTAGTATCTCCTGATAGCTACGGGTATGTAAATCGGTGAATCCATCGCTGAATTCGATTTCGCGTTCGTTCATTTTTAAAGAGCGAAACGTTCTCTTTCCTTGATCCTTAACTGGCTTCGGCAGATGATCTTCATTGATACTTAAAAACCATTTTACTCTGGCCCGCTCCATTTCAAGATATCCGGCAGCATGGTCTGTCTCATACTTCTCAATCTCCACTTTTTTTAAATCTCCAAAAATCCAGAGCAGCATATCAAAAAAATGAACGCCAATGTTTGTTGCAATTCCTCCCGATTTACTTTCATCACCCTTCCAACTGTGATGATACCACATGCCTCGTGAGGTGATGTACGTAAGATCAACATCAAATACTTTCTTAGTTTTATCAGCAAGCACTTCCTCGCGCAATGCAATGATAGATGGATGTAGCCGCAGTTGTAAAATGGTATAAATCTTTTTTGCCGGTTTCACGCTCAATCTCCTGCAGCGCATCCACATTCCAGGGATTGAGTACCAAGGGCTTTTCACAAATGGCATCGGCTTGTTGGCGCAACGCAAATCGAATATGCGAATCATGTAAATAATTTGGCGAACAAATACTAACAAAATCAACCTTCTTTCCTTGTCTCCGAAGTTTATCAATATGTCTGTCAAATCGTTCAAACTCTGTAAAGAAATCAGCATGCGGAAAATAGCTATCCATAATTCCAACACTATCAAACCTGTCCATAGCCGCCACTAAGTTATTGTCGGTATCTTTAATAGCCTTTAGATGTCTTGGTGCAATAAATCCTGCTGCTCCTATTAATGCGAAATTTTTCATATTACAACTTAACTACTTTTCTATCTTTCAATTCATACTTCTCTTTGCTTTCTGAGCAAACCGCCAAGCCCATTTTATCGAACTCAAGTTTGTGTCCATACTCACTCATCCAACCGGTTTGCCTTGCGGGATTTCCAATAACCAACGCATAATCAGGAACAGTTTTAGTTACTACGGCTCCGGCACCTATAAAAGCAAACGCACCAATATCATGGCCGCATACAATAGTAGCATTGGCGCCAATGGAAGCCCCCTTCTTTACGATTGTTTTTGCATATTCATTCTTCCGGTTAACAGCACTTCGAGGATTAATTACATTAGTAAAAACCATGGATGGCCCCAGAAATACATCATCCTCACAAACTACGCCTGTGTAGATCGATACATTATTTTGAACCTTAACATTTTTGCCTAAAACAACTTGCGGAGAGATAACCACATTCTGACCAATGTTACAGTTTTCGCCAATTTTACAATTAGGCATAATGTGCGAGAAGTGCCAGATTTTTGTTCCGGCTCCAATCTCACAGCCTTCATCAATTATGGCAGTTTCGTGCGCAAAATAATTTTTAGGCTCAGGCATGATTTGAAAAATCTTTGATTGTATTGCAAATGTATAACAATTGTTCTTCGTTCATTTCGGTATGAATAGGCAAAGACAAAACTGTTTTTGATAATTGCTCCGTTATTGGAAAAGTGCCAGCAGGATATTCAGCGCGTGCATAAGCCGTTTGCAAATTCAGCGGTACAGGATAATAAATCATGGTTGGAATTCCTTTGCTCTCTAAATAAGATTTCAGCTTATCGCGATCTATCCCTTTGGTTTTAATTGTGTATTGATGAAATACATGCGTTGAATTTTTTGCTCGCTCTGGTACTTCTAAAAAAGAAACGTTTCCTAATTCCCGATCATAAAAGTTTGCCACCTCATTTCTGCACTGCTCATAATCATTAAGATGTTTTAATTTAACTTCTAAGATTGCTGCCTGCAACGTATCCAACCGGCTGTTAACCCCAATGATGTCGTGATGATATTTTATCTTTTGTCCATGATTAGCAATCATCTTAATTTTTCTGCTAGTGCTGAATCCTGTGTGAAGATTGTCCACCATCACCAAAGCAGCCTAAACTTTTAGAAGGGAAAAATGACGTGCAGCCAATCGTGCTCATTGTACCGGCCCGCTTCTTCTCTCCATTTGAAAAAGTATAAACGGCACCTAATGCCTGAGCAACATCTTCAATTACATGAACGTTATATTTTTTTGCCAACGCCAATATCGGTTCCATATCTGCACATTGACCATATAAATGAACCGGTACGATAGCAAACGTCCTATCCGAAATCTTTTCTTCTAATTTGCTTGCATCAAGATTAAAATTCTTTGCATCTACTTCCGTGAAAACGGGTTTAAGACCAAGTAAGACAATCACTTCGGCAGTAGCCACATAGGTATGAACCGGTATAATAACTTCATCGCCTGGCTTGCAGCCCAATGCCATCATCGCTATTTGCAAGGCATCGGTACCATTGGCACACGCAATAACAAAGTTAGAATCAAGATAAGCTGCTAATGAATTAGCAAATTGGTTGACTTGCGGCCCCTGAATAAAGGCAGTTGAATCCAAAACTTCTTGAATTGCCGAATCAATCTCGGGCTTTATCCGCAGATATTGGGTATGAAGGTCGGCCATTCTGATTTTCTCCATACACTAAATTTAAATACCTCTCAATTTTTTCTCCCACTGCCACGCATGAAGAAGCGATTGACCCAAATCATATTGAGTGCGCCAGCCAAATGCTGTATTTATTTTCTTAGGATCAGCATAAACTTTCACAACATCACCAGGCCTGCGCGGCCCAATTGAATAATTGATAGTAACACCTGTCACTTCAATAAACTTCTTTACCAACTCCAACACGGATACTCCAATGCCGGTGCCTAAGTTAAAAGCATCAAACAGACTTGTCTCTTTTCTATTGTTCAAATATTCGATAGCCTTTACATGCGCTGTAGCAACATCGCACACATGAATAAAATCTCGAACGCAAGAGCCATCCGTGGTGTCGTAATCATTTCCAAAAACAAGTAGTTTCTCGCGAATGCCCGCTGCCGTTTGTGTAACGTATGGAACCAAATTGTTTGGAACGCCAATGGGCAATTCACCGATCAATGCACTGGGGTGTGCCCCGATTGGATTGAAATATCGTAATGAAATAATTCTGAAATTTTCCGTAGCCGCGTCTTCTAAAAATTTTTCACACACCTGTTTCGTTGATCCGTAAGGCGATTCTGGCTTTTTAAAAGGTGCTGACTCGTTTACCTGAATCTGATCGGGTTGTCCATAAACTGTGCAAGAAGAAGAAAAAATTAAATCTGTGACCTGATGTTTCTTCATCACCTCAAGCAAAGTAATCAGCGTACCCACATTATTTTTATAATACTCAATGGGTTTAACAACCGACTCATTCACCGATTTATAAGCCGCAAAATGGATAACAGATGTAAAATTGTTCTTAGAGAATAACGCATCTAGAGCTGAAAAATCGAGGCAGTCAAGTTTATGAAAATCTACTTTTGTTTTTGTTATCGATTCAACGCCTTCGATGATTCGTTGCTCACTCCGCTCCAGTGAATCCACCACGGTAACCTTATAGCCGGCTTGAATAAGTTCAACAACGGTAGGTGAACATATATAACCGGCTCCACCGGTTACTAAAACATGATCAGTTGAGTTCAATGACATTTTATAATCTTCCTGTTATAATGGATTTATCTAAAAACCCTTTAACATCATACACAATGGTATTGGCCATTTTTATTTCGCTCCACTTAATCGATTTAAAATCTTCATGACTTACAGCAAGAACGATGGCACTGTACTTTTTATTCAACGTGCTGATTAAGGATAATCCGTATTCATGCTTTACCTCCTGTACATCCGCGTGTGAGTCATAAACCTCCACGTCAGCGCCAAAACTTTGCAATTCACGAATTACATCAATGGCACGACTATTTCTAATATCGGGACAATTCTCTTTGAAGGTGATACCGAGTACCAATACTTTGGCATTCTTAATGGGTAGATCATTTTGGGTCATCAATTTTATCACCCGGTTGGCGATATGAACACCCATATTATCGTTAATCCTTCTGCCGGCCAGAATAACCTGTGGATGATAGCCAAGACTATCCGCCTTATACGTTAGATAGTAAGGGTCAACACCAATGCAATGGCCACCCACCAGGCCCGGCTTGTAAGGAAGAAAATTCCATTTCGTTCCGGCTGCTTCCAAAACTTCATGCGTATCGATTCCCATTTTTTCGAAGATGAGAGAAAGCTCGTTAACAAAGGCAATGTTAATATCGCGTTGTGAGTTCTCGATAACCTTGGCCGCTTCCGCAACTTTTATTGAAGACGCTTTGTGTGTTCCCGCAATAATTATTCTTTTATAAAGTTGATCAACCTTCTCTGCAATTTCCGGATTACTTCCACTCGTTACTTTTTTTATAGTAGGCAATCGATGTTGTTTGTCCCCTGGATTGATGCGCTCGGGCGAATAGCCGCAGAAAAAATCTACATTAAATTTCAATCCGCTGTGTTTCTCTAATACAGGTACGCAATCCTCCCTCGGTGCAAACCGGATAGACGGTAGATTCATAAATAACAACATCATTCTTTTTCAACACCTTTCCAACCGTTTCGCTCGCTTTAATGAGCGGTGTTAAATCAGGCGTTTTATATTCATCAACCGGGGTGGGTACTGTTACAATAAAATAATTGACATTCTTTAAATCAGCCGGATCAGATGAAAATGATAATCGGGCTGCTGATTTAAGTTCAGACATGTCAACTTCCAACGTTCTGTCGTGACCGTTCTTTAATTCCTCAATCCGCGATTGATTGATATCAAATCCTACCACATCTATAATCTTTCCAAACTCTACCGCAAGGGGCAAGCCCACATAGCCTAATCCAATAATTCCTATTTTTTCCATCTACTTAATCTTATAATATTCTTTATACCAGTTAACAAATTGCTCAATACCATGCTCAATAGTGGTTGAGGGTTTAAAGCCAACATCATTTGTCAGATCATCCACATTCGCATACGTTTCAGGCACGTCCCCTTCTTGCAAGGGAAGCAAATTCTTAATTGCTTTTACTCCAAGGTTCTGTTCCACTACTTCAATAAAATGCATAAGTTCTACCGGACTATTGTTTCCAATATTGTAAATCTTGTATGGAGCAAAACTAGTTGCCGGATCAGGATTCATTCCACTCCATGCAGGGTTTGCTTTTGATGGTTTGGGAATTAGCCTAACAATGCCCTCAACAATATCATCCACGTAAGTGAAATCGCGTTTCATTTTGCCATGATTGAAAACATCAATAGGCTTACCTTCCAGGATTGCTTTGGTGAATAAAAACAAAGCCATATCCGGCCGGCCGTAAGGTCCATATACAGTAAAGAATCGCAGCCCCGTAGTTGGAATTTGGTAGAGATTAGAGTAGGCATGGGCCATTAACTCATTACTCTTTTTAGTTACCGCATAAAGTGCCAAAGGGTGATCGACATTATCATGAACGGAAAATGGCATATTTCGATTCGCCCCGTATACCGAACTGGAAGATGCGTAAACCAAATGCTTTACAGGATTATTTCTGCACGCTTCCAGAATGTTTAAAAAACCTGTGAGGTTACTCTCGAGGTAAGCATAAGGATTCGTTATTGAGTATCGTACGCCAGCCTGGGCGGCCAGGTTCACAACAAAATCAAACTTTTCTTGATTAAATAGTTTGTCAATGGCAGGCTTATCTTGCAGATCTATTTTATGAAATGAAAAGCGGCCATCACCTGTTAATATTTTTAATCTGGATTCTTTCAATCCAACGTCATAGTAGTCGTTTACAATGTCGACACCAACTACATTAAAGCCTTCTGCAAGAAGGCGCTTAGAAAGGTGAAAGCCGATAAAGCCTGCTGCCCCGGTTACTAGAACTTTGTTTGACATTACAAAAACTGAATTTGGGCACAAAAGTACATCAATTCTGGTTAGATTTGCGCAAATCTTAAAAACCTCTTACATGGCTAACAATCAAAATCCGTCTGGTTTACAAAACGCTGATGAAATTGATTTGCTCGAATTGCTGGCCAAGTTTGTCATTACCATCCAGAGCAATTTTAAACTTATTGTAGGTGCTTGTGGTGGGTAGTCTTTTGGGCCTCGCCTCCAATCAGTTTGTACCCAAGACCTATGAAAGTAGAATGCTGGTGAGTTCCGAAATTCTTACTGAATCTCTTAGTAAAACGTTGGCTGTGGATCTATTCCAGTTGATTAAAGAGAACAACGTCACTACCCTCTCTAGTAAATTAAGCATCAGCCCCGAAGTGGCCTCAAAGATTAATAAAATTGAAATAAGCAACACTCTTGAAAAATCGGATGGTATTAAAGAAGAGGAAAAAATTAATTTGACAATAACCTGCCAAACTCTGATAATACTATCTGGCCTGATCTTCAGACAGGCATAGTCAATTATTTTGAGGATAATGACTATGTGAAAATAAGGGTCGAACAAAAGAGAAACTATTTCACGGAAATCATAAAAAAGATCGACAAAGAGTTAGTAGATCTCAACGAATTGAAATCAAGAATTGCAAACGGGCAAACGGCTACATCCGGAAAGGAAAACCTTGTTTTGTTTGACCCAACAACCGTCAATACTAAAATAATTGAAATGAGTAAGGAAAGAATTGATCTTCAGAACGATCTTGAAACAGTCAACAGCGTGCAGGTTGTTGAAGGGTTTACCGTTTTTCAAAAACCCGTTAGCCCTAAGCTTTCTATTTCTTTAGTAGCAGGCTCCTCATTTGGACTTTTTATTGTTGCCCTGATAATAGCCTTTAAGTCGCTTCGCAAAATTGTAAGTCTATCAGAAGAAAAACTTGCAAAATCTTAAACACCTTTTTCTAAAAGAACTCACACTCGAACTCAGACGAAAGTCTGTGATCTCAGGCCTCCTGTTATACCTTTTTTCCACGGCATTTATCTGCTACCTAACCTTCAGCCTGAAGCAAAACCAGATCACACCTTTGGTTTGGAGTGCGCTGTTCTGGATAACCATTCTCTTTACTGTGATCAACACGGTAGCTAAAAGTTTTATTGGAGAAAAACGAGGCCAGGATATTTACTATTACAGTATCGCCTCACCCGAATCCGTAATTCTATCAAAAGTTATCTACAATTTTCTCTTAACCATCCTGCTTTCCTTTACGGGTTTTTTCCTTTTCGTTGTTCTCTTAAACAATCCCGTTTTAGATGTAGGTCTTTTCTCGCTGGTGATAATCCTTGGTGCGATGGGATTTTCTGCTTCGCTCACATTACTCTCGGGCATAGCCGCAAAGGCCAACAACAGTCACATCCTTATGTCTGTATTGAGTTTCCCCATTATAATTTCAGTACTCCTTATCACCATTAAAGTAACCAAAAACTGTATTGATGGCCTGGATCGGTCCGTAAGTACAAATGATTTGCTAACCCTGTTGGCAATAAATTGCTTAGTGACTGCTGCGTCATACCTCCTCTTCCCTTATATTTGGCGCAGTTAAACGGTTCAAATTCCCGAACCGTTTAAAATCAAATCTAAAATGAAAACCTGGTTAAAAATTCTTACTGTCGCACTCTTAATTTACACAGTTATAGCGGGCTTTTTATTTAATGTGCCCAGGCTAAATATTGTTAACGAAACCATCCGGTCACTTTATTTTCATGTGCCGATGTGGTTTGGTATGGTCGTTTTGTTTTTGCTTTCAACCATCCATT
Organism: Flammeovirgaceae bacterium; assembly: GCA_016709845.1. Classification (GTDB taxonomy): domain Bacteria; phylum Bacteroidota; class Bacteroidia; order Cytophagales; family Cyclobacteriaceae; genus ELB16-189. The sequence goes on from JADJMA010000002.1 coordinate 82,473, forward strand.
CCGTTCGTTACTTAAAAAATCCCTCCTTTGAACGAGACACGTATGCGGTTGAATATGCCAACACCGGTTTGATTCTTGGCTTATTAGGAATTACTACGGGCATGATTTGGGCCAACTACACGTGGGGCTCGCCCTGGCATGGCGACCCGAAGCAGAATGGCGCTGCCATAGCACTTTTGGTTTATCTCGCCTATTTTGTATTACGTGGTTCTATTGAAAATGAAGACCAACGGGCCAGGCTTAGCGCGGTTTATAATATTTTCGCCTTTGCCGCAATGATCCCCTTAATCTTTGTTATCCCACGTATGACAAGCTCTATGCATCCCGGCAGTGGTGGTAATCCTGGTTTTAATATGTATGATCTCGACAGCAAAATGAGAATGGTATTCTACCCGGCTGTGGTGGGATGGATTTTACTTGGCGTTTGGATTGCCTCGCTGCGTATCAGAACTCGCTTACTCAATGAAAAAATACTCAATCTGGAAAATGAATAAGATAAAATACCTCATTACTTTACTCTTAGTTAGTCCTTTGTTTCTCCATGCACAGCCCGTGGAAATGGCCGATACGATGCGCTCGGAAGGAAAAATATATGTCGTTGTGGCTATTCTATTGATAATTCTATCAGGCTTGATTGCCTATTTGATTATGCTCGATCGGAAGATTACTCGATTAGAGAAAAAAGTCAGGGAAAAGTAGATTAGAAACTCTGTTAAATTCTCAACTTTTTAGTCCGATTAACTGTTTTGCCTGTACCTTTGCAATCTAACAGTATTCCGACATGAAAAAATCACATATTATCGCAGTTGTTGTTATCGCAGCATGTATTGGCCTTATTATCGCTACCGCGGGAGATGCCAGCACCTATGTATCCTTCAATCAGGCTTTTCAAATGGCCTCAAACGGAAACAATAATCAGATACATGTTGTTGGCGACCTGAAAAAAGACGGTGCTGGCAATATTGTGGGAATGGAAAAAAGCAGTGACAACTTGTCCTTTTCCTTTATTTTGATTGATGATGAACAGAAAGAGCAAAAAGTTTATTATAACGAACCCATGCCTCCTGACTTTGCCCGTTCTGAAAAAGTTGTGGTCATTGGAGGCTACCAAAACAACGCCTTTGTTGCTAACAAAATTCTATTAAAGTGCCCTTCTAAATATCAGGAGGAAAAAATAAATGCCAGTATTTAAATGATGGGTATAAGATTACCCCATCAAATCATTCTTAATTCATATTTCTTAATTCCCTTCTAATGCATTATTTCATTGGTGACCTGGGCCACCTTTTTGTTATCGCTTCATTTGTTACTTCGCTAATCAGTGCGTTCGCTTACTGGAAGGCAAACTCGCTGGAGCAGAAACAAAAGAGCAATGGTTAAGCAACGCACGGGTTGCCTTTTATGTACATAGTGCAGCAATTATTGGGGTTATCGTTAGTTTATGCGTAATTATATATCAGCATTATTTCGAGTATCATTACGCCTACTCGCACTCTTCGCTTCATTTACCTGGCGAATACATGATCTCCTGCTTTTGGGAAGGGCAGGAAGGCAGCTTTTTACTTTGGCTTTTCTGGCAAGCGGTAATAGGCCTTTTTCTTATCCGAACTCAGCGAAATTGGGAAGCCCCCGTAATGGTTGTCTTCGGCTTGGTTCAAGCCTTCTTAGCCTCCATGATTTTGGGTATTGTTATTCCGTTCCTCAATATAAAACTTGGCAGTTCTCCGTTTATCCTTCTTCGCGATGCCATTGATGATCCTATCTTCTCGCTTCAACCTGATTTTATTCCAAAAGATGGTAGTGGCCTAAATCCATTATTGCAGAACTATTGGATGGTTATCCATCCGCCCACGTTATTTCTGGGCTTTGCGCTAACCTTGGTTCCCTTTGCTTTTTGCATGGCTGGTTTGTGGCAGAAAAAATATTCGGAGTGGATAAAACCCGCGCTACCCTGGGCTTTGGTTGCCGGTGCCGTGTTGGGTCTTGGCATCCTGATGGGTGGCTACTGGGCTTATGAGACTTTAAATTTTGGCGGATACTGGAATTGGGACCCTGTTGAAAACGCAGTTTACGTTCCGTGGCTTGTGTTGATAGCCTCTATCCACACTATGCTCATTTATAAGAATAGCGAAACAGCCTTAAAGAGTTCGATCATATTAAACATCGCAGTATTTGTTCTGATTCTTTACTCCACTTTTTTAACACGAAGCGGAATTCTTGGCGATGCCTCCGTACACTCATTCACCGATCTTGGCTTGTCGGGGCAATTACTTATCTATCTGTTGTTCTTTACAGTTGCCGCTATTGTGCTGGCTGCTTTTCGTTGGAAGGAAATTCCTTCGTCTGATAAAGAAGCCTCCATTTACTCCAAAGAATTTTGGATATTCTTAGGCGCTACAACACTTTGCCTCATGGGCTTTCAGGTATTATTACCAACATCTATTCCGGTATATAATAGTATAATAGAATTATTTGGTGGCGAATCTAACCTGGCTCCTCCTGCTGATCAGGTTGGGTTTTATTCTAAGTTCCAACTTTGGTTTGGCGTGCTCGTAGCGCTTATCTCAGGCACAGGCCAATTCTTTTGGTGGAAGAGAATGGAGAAAGAAAAGTTAAAAAAAGAAATCCTGCCTCCCATTCTGATTTCCTTAGTTGTGTTTGCGCTTATTATTGCCATTACAAAGGTCTATCAGCCCTCCTACGTAATCCTAACCTTGGCGGGAGTTTATTTGATCGTTTCAAACATCAAGGTGTTAACTTCAATTATAAAAGTGAATGTCGCCTTATCGGGTGGCGCTTTGGCTCATATTGGTATTGGTATGATGTTGCTGGGCGTTATGTTTTCATCGGGTTACTCCAAAGTTGTTTCCTTGAATAACACCGGCATGTTAATCTCTAAAGATCTCCCTACTGAATTTAACCGCGATAATCTGTTGCTGTTTATTAATGAACCTCGCACCATGGGTGGTTATGATATTACTTTTCTGGGTGAGCGGGTTGAAGCCCGGAACGTTACTGGCTATGTAAGTAAAAATAGTATTGATCTTACCCAAGACCCCTTTAAAGTTATCGCCCTTCGCGACATAGAATTTAACGGTAAGAAAATATTAAATGCCAAGGATACCTTCGAGATAAATCCTGAAAATACATTCTATGAAATCGAATTAAAGAAAGACGGTGAAGTGGAAGCGCTGCTCTTTCCACGTGTTCAAATTAATCCAGCCATGGGTGGTTTTATTTCATCTCCCGATATTAAAAGGAATCTGGGTCTCGACCTTTATACACACGTTTCGCTACCGATGAATCGGGAGGAAGAACCCGAATGGAGTAAAACAGAAGAGATAACTATTCGTCTAAATCAACAGTTTTTCATTAACGACTATGTGGCCGTACTGGAAAGTGTCAATCGCATCAATGAGATTGATGGATTTAAACTAGAACCCGAAGATGTTGCTGTAAAAGCAAGAATCAAAGTAAGTGGTGAGCGGGATGTGTATTACGCTGAACCCATTTTTCTCATTAAAGACAAGATACAAGTGGGTCGGTTAGCCGATGAGGTAAATGATTTAGGAATAAAGATTACCCTGTTAAACATCCATCCCGACACGAATGAATTTTCTCTTGCCCTCAATACCCGCCAAAAAGATTGGGTTATCATCAAAGCCATGGAAAAACCCTTCATTAACGTGCTTTGGTTAGGAACGGGTGTTTTGTTGATTGGTTTCTCTTTGGCTATGGTAAGAAGGTTCAAAGAATTCAATAAGCAATCCCGCTAAGAAAAATCAAATATTTTTCTTTTTCATCTCACTTACTGCATAGGCACAAGCACGAGCTGTCATCGCCATATAGGTTAGCGATGGATTAACACAGGAAGAAGAGGCCATAAAATGATCCATCAGTTATAAATACGTTCTTTACTTCGTGCATCTGATTAAACCCATTGAGTACCGAGGTTTTTGCATCTCGCCCCATACGTGCACTCCCCATTTCATGATTCGTATTTCCTGGAAAAGATATATTCGCATAGGGCTTCACATTTTTATAGCCAGCCGCTTCCAGCATCTCGGCTATAGCCGGAGCCATATCCAACTGCATCGCTTTCTCATTCTCTCTATACTCAACGTTAGTCGTTAAAGTCGGCCGACCCCACTTGTCTTTCAAATCGGTATTAATGGTAACTCTGTTTTCCTCATAAGGAAGACATTCCCCAAAGCCACTAAACCCTATGCTCCATCCGGCAGGACTTTGCAAATCTTCTTTAAGCTCGGCACCAATTCTATAATCATTTGTTCCCTTTCCCCAACCTCCACGACTTGCACCACCCTGATAGCCAAACCCACGGAGGTAATCCTTTCTTTGATCCGTTACGTTTCTAAATCGCGGAATATATAATCCATTGGGCCTGCGTCCATAAAAATATTTATCCTCAAAACCAGCTACATCTGCATTGGCTCCAACTCCCTTGTGGTGATCCATTATATTTCGTCCCACCTGATCGCTACCATTACCGAGTCCGTTTGGGAACCGATTAGAAGTTGAGTTGAGTAAGATATAGGCCGATGCAAGTGTGGACGCATTCAGAAAAATAACCCTCGAATAAAACTCAATCACCTCGTTCGTCTCCGTATCCACTAATTCAACACCAATGGCCCTGGCCTTCTCTTCATCATATAAAATTTTATTCACTAACGAATTGGGGCGCAACGTTAGGTTTCCGGTAGTAAAAGCAGCGGGCAGGGTACTTGCGTTAGTACTAAAATAGGCGCCATAGGGGCAGCCGCGGTGACACAAATTTCGATATTGACAAACGCCCCGGCCTTTTACAGGAGCTGTTAAATTAGCTGTTCTACCTATGGTAATATTCCTGTCGGGAAAAGAATGCTGCATCTGATTTTTAAAATTCTGCTCCACACAATTCATTTCCATGGGAGGTAAAAAATTTCCATCGGGTAAATGAGGAATCCCTTCTTTTTGACCACTTATACCTACAAATTTTTCAACGTATTCATACCAAGGGGCAATGTCTTTATATCGGATTGGCCAATCCACAGCAATGCCTTCTCGTTTGTTTGCCTCAAAGTCTAAATCACTCCATCGATAACATTGCCGGGCCCATAAAAGTGATCTTCCTCCAACCACATTGCCACGAATCCAATCGAAGCGCTTAGTTTCTGTATAAGGATTTTCTAAGTCGTTAATATAAAAGTGTTTGTTATCGCCACCATACGAGTAATGCCTGGCTTGAATGTGGCAGTGCGCTCTATCCTCCACGGTAAGTCGCCCCCTATTTTCCAATTGCCATGGATCTTTGGTAGATGTAGGATAATTAGGATGCTCCACGTTTTTCCCTCGCTCAAGCATCAATACTTTTAATCCACTTTCACAGAGTTCTTTTGCAGCCCAGCCACCACTTATACCTGAGCCTATAACGATTACATCATAAGTATTTTCAGCTTGGCCTTTAAGATTTAGATTCATGAAGCAGAGATATTTGAATGTTAAAATTTTCGAAAAAAATTTGAGCAGAAAAACCTCTTGAATAAATGTATAAAGTGGGAGGCTAAATCCTTAAATAGTCCTTATTTTTGCCCGATTTATCCAAACCACAACCACCAGAAATGCCAAGAGATCGCAGTATTCGCTCCGTACTAATCATCGGCAGCGGCCCTATTATTATTGGTCAGGCCTGTGAATTTGATTATGCAGGCTCACAAGCTTCCCGTTCCTTACGCGAAGAAGGTATTGAGGTGATCCTGATCAATTCCAATCCGGCTACCATTATGACGGATAAAGTGACAGCGGACCATATCTATCTGCTGCCTCTGGAGAAGAAATCCATTCGTGAAATTCTGGAAAAACATCATATCGATGCAGTGCTTCCTACCATGGGCGGCCAAACCGCATTAAATCTTTGTATTGATTGCGAAAAGGCTGGCATCTGGGAAAATTATGGCGTTAAGATCATTGGCGTTGATATCAAGGCCATCGAGACAACAGAAGACCGCGAAAAATTTAGGTTAAAAATGCTTGAGTTGGGAGTTGGTGTTTGCCGAGGCGCAACCGCCACATCCTTTCTACAAGGCAAAGAGATTGCACAGGAAATCGGATTTCCATTGGTGATTCGCCCATCTTTTACATTGGGCGGCACCGGGGGTGGTTTTGTGGAACGACCTGAAGATTTTGATGTTGCCTTGAACCGCGGCTTGCACGCTTCGCCAACCCACGAAGTGCTGGTTGAGCAGAGCATCATGGGTTGGAAAGAATATGAGCTTGAACTTTTACGGGATGGTGCGGGAAATGTGATCATTATTTGCTCGATTGAAAATTTCGATCCGATGGGAATTCACACAGGCGATTCTATTACGGTCGCTCCCGCCATGACCTTACCCGATACCGTTTATCAAAACATGCGCGATCTCGCCATTAAAATGATGAATGGGATCGGAAAATTTGCAGGCGGTTGCAACGTACAATTTTCTGTGAATCCGGATAATGATGATATTATTGGAATTGAAATTAATCCGAGAGTATCGCGCTCTTCTGCACTCGCATCAAAAGCAACGGGTTATCCCATTGCAAAGATTGCAGCCAAACTGGCGATAGGTTATAACCTCGATGAATTAAAGAATTCAATTACCGGAACAACTACTGCTTATTTTGAACCTGCGCTTGATTATGTGATTGTGAAAATCCCTCGGTGGAATTTTGACAAATTTCAAGGAGCCGATCGCAAGCTGGGCCTCCAAATGAAATCAGTTGGTGAAGTGATGGGCATTGGCCGGAATTTTCAGGAAGCCTTGCAAAAAGCTTGTCAGTCATTAGAGATCCGAAGAAATGGTTTAGGAGCTGACGGAAAAGAACTAACCGATCAGGAAGATTTGCTTTACAGCTTGAAGAATCCTAGCTGGAATCGGCTCTTTCATATTTACGATGCCATGAAGCTGGGCATCTCCATGAAGACTATTCTAAATCTTACCAAAATAGATAAATGGTTTTTAGAACAGATCTGGGAATTGATCGAGCTTGAAAAAGAAATAGGAAAGTATAAGCTCGACACTATTCCTGCAGACTTAATGCGCACCGCAAAAGAAAAAGGGTATGCAGATCGGCAAATTGCACACTTGATCGACTGCAAAGAAAGCGAAGTGCATAATAAGCGAAGGGAAATGGGTATCAACCGGGTTTACAAGATGGTGGATACTTGTGCAGCAGAATTCGATGCGAAGACCGCGTATTATTATTCAACTTTTGATGCAGAGAACGAATCCATTGTAAGTAAGAAGAAGAAAATAATTGTATTGGGCTCTGGCCCGAATCGTATAGGGCAAGGCATTGAGTTTGATTACTCGTGTGTGCATGGAATATTAGCCGCCAAAGAAGCGGGTTACGAAGCGATCATGATTAACTGTAATCCAGAAACTGTATCTACAGATTTTGATATTGCTGATAAACTTTACTTTGAGCCCGTTTTCTGGGAACATCTCTGGGATATTATTCAACATGAAAAACCCGAAGGTGTAATTGTTCAGTTAGGTGGACAAACTGCTTTAAAACTTGCCGAGAAACTTCAGAAGAACGGAATAAAAATAATGGGCACTTCTTTTGACGCCCTTGATCTGGCCGAAGATCGTGGAAGTTTTTCATCCTTGCTTAAAGAACTAAACATTCCTTACCCTGAGTTTGGAGTTGCCACTAATGCTGACGAAGCACTGGAAGTATCAAAAACCATTGGCTTCCCTTTACTGGTAAGACCTTCTTATGTTTTGGGTGGCCAGAGTATGAAGATCGTGATCAATGAGAAAGAATTAGAAAATCATATTCTCGATATCTGGAAACACTTGCCAGAAAACAAAGTACTACTAGATCATTTTCTGGATGGTGCCATTGAAGCGGAAGCCGATGCCATTTGCGATGGTGAAGATGTTTATATCATCGGCATTATGCAACATATTGAGCCAGCTGGCATTCACTCAGGCGATTCCTATGCGGTATTGCCACCCTACAACCTGGGCGATCTTATTATCAAACAAATTGAAAACTATACCAAGCGTATTGCCATAGCACTAAGAACTGTGGGCTTAATTAATATTCAGTTTGCGATTAAGAACGATACGGTTTACATCATTGAAGCCAATCCGCGCGCCTCACGCACCGTTCCTTTTATCTGCAAAGCGTACGATGAGCCTTATGTAAATTATGCCACCAAGGTAATGCTGGGCGATAAAAAGGTTAAAGACTTCAATTTTAATCCAACTAAAAAGGGTTATGCTATTAAGGTTCCTGTTTTCTCGTTCAGCAAATTTCCAGAAGTAAATAAAGAATTAGGCCCTGAAATGAAGTCTACAGGCGAAGCGATATACTTTATAGATGATTTAATGGACGATTATTTCATGAATATCTACTCCGAGCGCAATCTTTACTTAAGTCGATGATCTCTCGGGTCAAACTAATATCTTTGGAAAATCGTTAAAGGAAAAAACGAGTATTATGACAAGGTTTCTCCTCATTCTCGGGTTGGTTTCTTACATTCTGTACAAAGTAGGCGGACTCTTCTTTAGAGCTGGGGCTGCCTCGCAACAACCTAGGCAACAACCAAGACGCCCTCAGGGAACAGTAAACGTTGACTCCGCACCTAAGAAAAATAAAGATGGCTCAATAAAGGGCGGAGATTATATCGACTACGAGGAAGTTAAATAACAGTAGTAAGTCTGGAGTATTGAGTACATAGTCTTTAGTAAATACAGTAATCATTCTCCAGCATCAAGAGTCCAGTATCCAGAGTCCATTCGCCAGTGAAAATCTCTTTCCATAAATATCAGGCAACAGGCAACGATTTCGTGCTGATCGATAATCGCGCAAGTAATTACTCCTTTGATAAAACTCAGATAGGACAAATTTGTGATCGAAGATTTGGTATTGGTGCTGATGGATTGATCTTGATTGAAAATCATCCTTCCCTTGATTTTAATCTTATTTACTATAATAGTGATGGTTCACAAAGCCTTTGCGGCAATGGAAGCCGGGCTGCCGTAGTAATGGCTGCCAGTTTAGGATTACTGAAAGATAAAACCGTATTCCAAGCTTATGATGGTGCCCATCAGGCAGTCTTAAAAGACGGTATCGTTCGACTTAAAATGAATGGCGTAGCTGAAACAAAAAAATGGATGCCGATCTGTTTATCAATACCGGCTCACCCCATCATCTGCGTTTTGTTGAAGACATAAAAAACTATCCCGTTTTTGAGGAGGGGAAAAAAATCCGTACCAGTCCAGACTATGCTCCTCACGGAACCAATGTCAATTTCATTCAATTACTCCCAAAAAACACAATATTCGTTCGCACCTATGAACGGGGCGTAGAAGCGGAAACCTACTCTTGTGGCACAGGCGTAACCGCAGCGGCATTGGCTGCCTCCGTGCATGGCTATATCTCTCCTGTGTATGTTAAAGTGCGTGGGGGCGAGCTCTCGGTTGGAATTTAAATCCGGTCAGGCAGGCACATTTCACGATATTTATCTTATTGGCCCTGCCAAAATGGTGTTTGAAGGCACTCTGGAATTATAATTGCACCCCGAAATCTGTAAATTTACGCCCCATTTGGTTGGTTGATCTGCTTCTCCTTTGAATTAGGCAGCAATACTCAAATGACAAACGACTACACATGTTAAAACTACTTGCAAAAATTTTTGGCGATAAATCCCAAAAAGACATTAAGCTGATGATGCCCCTCGTTGAACAAACCAAACGGGAAGGCGAAAGTCTTATTTCGATAACCAACGATGAGCTAAGGAATAAAACAAAAGAGGTTCAGCAGTATATTAACGATAAATTAAAACCTATCGATGATCAGATCGCAGCCCTCCACACCCAAATTGCTGATCAGCCTGATATGGATCTCAACAATAAAGAATCTGTTTTCAAGCAAATAGATAAACTGAACCTTGATCGCAACAAAGAACTTGAAAAGGTTTTGATAGAAGTTTTGCCACGGGCATTTGCCATTATGCGGGAAACCGCACGAAGGTTTAAGGAAAACGAATCCCTGGAGGTTACAACCACCGAATACGATATCAGGTTCTCCGCGAAAAACCAAAACATAAAAATCTCAGGCGATAAAGCCTTCTGGTCGCGCCAATGGCTGGCTGCCGGTAATCTGATTACCTGGGATATGGTTCATTACGATGTTCAAATCATTGGGGGCATTACGCTTCATGAAGGAAAAGTATCAGAAATGGCTACCGGTGAAGGAAAAACTCTGGTTGCAACATTCCCTGCTTTTCTCAATGCTTTGGCGAAACGGGGTGTTCACATTGTAACTGTAAACGACTACCTGGCCAAACGTGACAGTGAATGGATGGGACCATTGTTTCAGTTTCACGGACTTACTATTGACTGTATTGATAAACACGAACCCAACTCGCAAGAGCGCAGAAACGCTTACCTGGCGGATATCACCTACGGCACAAATAATGAATTTGGTTTCGATTACCTGCGCGACAACATGGCGCGCGAACCACAAGAACTGGTACAACGAGGACATCATTATGCCATGGTCGATGAGGTGGATAGCGTATTAATTGATGAAGCCCGTACACCCCTTATTATTTCGGGGCCGGTACCCCGTGGTGATGAACATGAATTTTATGATCTGAAGCCGCGAATCTCCAAATTGGTTGAAGCACAGAAAAAATTGGTTAATCAATACCTGAACGATGCCAAAAAATTATTGGCTGATGACAATGATAAGGATGGCGGACTGGCTCTATTCCGCGCACATCGTGCTATACCTAAATATAAGCCGCTTATCAAGTTGCTCAGCGAAATGGGCATGAAGAATGTGCTTCAGAAAACAGAAAACTTCTATCTGCAAGACAATAAAAAAATGATGCCCGAGGCTGACAAGCCGCTATATTTTGTTATTGACGAGAAGGATAATAGTGTTGACCTAACCGAAAAAGGAATCGACTTAATAACGGGCGAAGGAGAAGACCCTAAGTTTTTTATCATGCCTGAGATTGGCGTTGAACTAACCAAAATAGAGAAAGATTTGAGTATCAGCGTGGACGACCGGCTTAAAAAGAAAGAGGATCTGATTCGTGAGTACACAACCAAATCGCAACGCATACATAGCGTTAATCAATTACTGAAAGCCTACACACTTTTTGAAAAAGATACGGAGTACATTATTGTAGATGGAAAAGTAAAAATTGTGGATGAGCAAACAGGACGGGTAATGGAGGGCAGACGCTACTCCGATGGATTGCATCAGGCTATTGAAGCAAAAGAAAATGTTAAAGTAGAAGATGCTACCCAGACGTATGCAACGATTACGCTTCAAAATTATTTCCGCATGTACCATAAGTTGGCGGGCATGACGGGTACAGCCGTAACCGAAGCAGGCGAGTTATGGGATATTTACAAATTAGATGTGGTAACCATACCAACCAACAAACCCATGACCCGCAAGGACATGGATGATTTGGTCTACAAAACCGTACGCGAAAAATTTAATGCCGTTGTTGAAGAGATTGTAACGCTAACGCAGGCGGGCAGGCCGGTGCTGGTGGGTACCACCTCAGTCGAGATTTCATAGCTGGAGAGCCGCATGCTACAAATGAAAAAGATAAAGCATCAGGTACTTAACGCCAAGCAACATCAGCGTGAAGCGGAAATTATTGCCGAAGCAGGTAAACCGGGCACAGTAACGATTGCCACCAACATGGCTGGCCGTGGTACTGATATTAAACTTACACCCGAATCAAAAGCAGCCGGTGGTTTGGCTATTGTAGGTACGGAACGTCACGAGTCACGAAGAGTTGATCGTCAGTTACGAGGTCGCTCTGGCCGTCAGGGTGATCCGGGTTCATCGCAATTCTATGTGTCGTTGGAAGATAACCTGATGCGTTTATTTATGCCCGAGCGCATTGCGCGCATTATGGACCGTCTTGGCCTAAAAGAAGGCGAAGTGATTTCACACTCCATGGTTACCAATTCGATTGAGCGGGCTCAGAAAAAAGTAGAAGAAAACAACTTTGGTATTCGCAAGCGCTTGCTGGAGTATGATAACGTGATGAACTCCCAGCGCGAAGTAATTTACAAACGGAGACGCAACGCACTTCACGGTGAACGCTTACAGTTGGATATCCTCACCATGTTGTTCGATACGTGTGATGACATTGTGGCTAATGGAAAAGCAGCAGAAAATTTCTAGAACTTTAAATTGAATATTCTAAGCCTGCTGGGCTTTGATTTTAAAATAACAGAAGAAGACTACGGAAAGTTAGACCAGGAGACAATTAGTGAACGCTTGTATGATGAAGCGTTGGCACACTATCATCAAAAGAATAAGGCAGCAGCAGAAAAATCTTTTCCTATTGTAACTGATATTTTTAGAACACGCGGTGGTACCATTGAAGATATTCTGGTTCCTTTTACCGATGGCATAAAACAAATTGGTGTTTCGGCCAATTTGAAAAAGTGCGTAGAGTCAAAAAATGCCGAGCTCATCAAATCGATGGAGAAGATGATTACGCTTGCCATTATTGATCAGCAATGGAAAGAGCACTTACGGGATATGGATGATTTGAAACAATCAGTTCAAAACGCAGTGTACGAACAGAAAGATCCGTTGCTCATTTATAAGTTCGAAGGATTTGAGGCTTTCAAACGGTTTATTTCCAAAGTAAATGAAGAGACCATTTCTTTCCTGATGAAGGCGGACATTCCTATTCGCGAAGCCGATCAGGTACAGGAAGCTCGCCAAGCAAAAGACAACGGCTAAGTGAACAGAAAGAAGAGTCAAGATCTTTATTACAAGGTGGTGGCGCGCAGCCTCAAGGACCACAGCGCGAAGTAGAAGAAAAAGTAATGCCGGTTAAGTCTGAAAAAGTAGCTGGAAGAAATGATAAAGTAACCGTACAATATCCAGATGGCCGAGTGCTTAAAGATGTTAAGTTTAAGAAAGTAGAGGACGATGTGAAAGCCGGACGGTGCATTGTTATTGAAGGGTAATAGCTGAATAGCAAATGATTTCGATAAATTAACGTTTCAATGAGTTCTTCGATCTACCTCCTTGAAATTTTGTTTTGTATCTTCAAAAGAACAATATGAGAAGTAATCTTTCTATAGGACTCTTCTGCCTCCTTCTGGCAGGGTGCGTGGCTCAAAAAGTCAGTGATCAGGACTATTATGAAAATCTCTCTGCTTTGAGGCCAAAAGTAATAGTGCCCATCGATACACCTTCTCAAGTAACAACACCTGACCAAAAAGTAAATTCAACCATCACGCCTACAAAAACGGTAAATACAAAAGTAGATGCCGTGCTGGATAGCATCGATCGGTACAATCTGGTTCGCAAATTCGTAGATGGTTATACGATTCAGATTTATTCTGGTCAAAATCGTGAAGAGGCAATGGACTCAAAAAAGAAAATGAGTATTGATTTGCCCGATATGATTGCCAATCTTCAGTATCAGCAGCCTAAATTCAGAGTAACGGTTGGGCGTTATTACACTAAGTTGGAGGCGAATGAGGATTTGGTGACGCTTAGAACCAGCTTTGCAGCCGCCATTCTCGTACCCGAGAAAATTCAAATCAAATAACGTACGAGGTTGGTACTGGTAACGAGTTAATCCACCCAGCAATTTTTAACATGACCTTATTAGCTAAAATAAAATCCTTATCCGAATCTCTACATGGGGATGTTGTTAAATGGCGAAGGTATCTGCATACGAATCCTGAATTATCTTATGAAGAACATAATACCTCAAAGTATGTAAGCACCCAATTGAAAAATTTTGGCATAGATCTTCAAACCCCTATGGCATCCACTGGCCTGGTAGCCTTAATTGAAGGCAAAAATCCAACGTCAGGAGTAGTAGCGTTACGCGCAGACATGGATGCGTTGCCTATTCAGGAGAGTAATGATGTCGGATATAAATCAACACGGGCAGGAGTAATGCATGCCTGTGGTCATGATGTTCATACGGCTTCTCTTTTGGGTACAGCTAAAATTCTTCAACAGGTAAGGGATCAGTTTGAGGAACCATTAAACTTATTTTTCAACCCGGTGAAGAAAAGAATCCGGGAGGTGCCTCCTATATGATCAAAGAGGGAGCACTCGATAATCCGAAACCCTCATCCATTATCGGGCAACATGTAATGCCGTTGATTCCCGTGGGTAAGGTTGGCTTTCGCGAAGGCATGTATATGGCCAGCAGCGATGAAATTTATTTGAAGGTGATTGGCAAGGGTGGTCATGGAGCTACGCCAGAGTTGGCAATCGATCCCATATTAATAGCATCCCATATTATTATCGCTTTACAGCAGATTATAAGTAGAAATGCCAGCCCAAAACAACCCACCGTTCTTACGTTTGGGCGCATTATTGGCGAAGGGGCCACAAACATAATTCCTAATGAAGTAAATATTGCCGGTACGTTTAGAGCACTAAACGAACTATGGAGAAAAGAAGGATTGGAGAAAATTAAAAAAATGGCTGAATCCATTGCGGAAGGAATGGGCGGCCGATGCGAAGTAACTATTTCAAAAGGCTATCCCTATCTCGAAAATAATCCTGAGTTAACCCGCAGAATCAGAGCTGCCGCAGAAGCATACTTAGGAAGGGAAAATGTGGTTGATCTTGATCTGACGTTGGGCTCAGAGGATTTTGCATATTATTCGCATATTATTCCGGCTTCCTTTTATAGATTGGGAACCCGGAATGATGCCAAAGGGCTAACCTCGTACGTACATACGCCTACGTTTGATATCGATGAAGATGCCCTTAAAATCGGCCCGGGCTTAATGGCTTGGATGGCTATCAACGAGCTCAATTCCAAACGCTAACGCTATCTGGCGCTCTTGCATTAAGTGTTTACTATTTATTTCCTTCTTAATGATATGCCTGTCTAATTACCGATAAGGTGATAACCCAACCTACATTTCAGTTTCCAAGTTCCTGATCGCTGTAATGAAAGCTAACCTTAGCACATCGCCACGATGAACGGGTAGAAATAAAAAGAAATAGGCGGCCCCTCCATTTCGACTAAAAACCCAAAATGAGTATATTGTGCCTTGTTATGGATAGTATTCGAGATTCAGTATTTAAATTTCTTCGTATCGATCACCTGGTCGATAACCTGTCCGGATATGTAGAAGCCCGGGTCGAATTATTAAAGATAGAAATTCGCGAAGATGTCGCTAAGGTGCTCGCCCGGGGCATGATGGTGATTATTATCCTTCTCATGTCTTTGTTGTTTTTACTCTTCTTTAGTGTGGGCTTAGCCCATTTCCTTAATTCCTATTTTGAAGCAGCATATATTGGCTATTGGATTGTGTCCGGAATATATGGAGTTCCGTGTCTTATCTTTATCGCATTTAGAAAACAGATCGGACAGTCCATTGAAAAAGCAATGATGGATTTGATCAAACGTAAAGAGAAGTAAGATGGAACTTTTGGAAACTACAGACCCTGAAAAGAAACGATTGATCGAGGCCACCGATCGGCATAAGTACGAACTTCAAAGGGATGTAAAAGCCATTTCAGATAGAACGGAACATGCCGTAAAAAATGCACTTATCATTGGTGGCAGCTTAGCGCTTACGTATTTGCTGGTGAGTCAACTTGGCGGTAGTAAAAAAAAGAAATCCAAAAAGAAACAAGCTTTACAAGGCAACGAGGAAAATGATGATATCGAGAACTTAGAATCAGCCCCTTCCTCGCCTTCTATGTTTGCACAACTTAGCGAACGGGCCATAAGTATGGCGAGCGTCATGCTATTGGATATTGCCAAAGACAAACTTGCCGAGTATCTCCAAAATAGAAAATCCAGGCATGAAGATTCTTGATGCTCTACAGGAGCGTATCCACCTTGGAAAAAAATCCATTGCTATATTGGTTGATCCCGATAAGGTAGAGGATACAGGGCGGTTAAATACGCTTCTGCGCTTAGCTACTGAAAACTGTGTCGATTACTTTTTTGTTGGTGGCAGCCTGGTTACTACGCCCAATCTTTCTGACGTAGTTAAACAGATTAAAGAAAATGTTTCTATCCCCGTTGTGCTGTTTCCCGGAAGTTCACTTCAAATAGACACTTCTGCCGATGCCATACTTTTTCTCTCTTTAATATCCGGTCGTAACCCAGATCTTCTTATTGGGCAGCATGTAGTAGCTGCACCTATTTTAAGAAATACCCGATTAGAAATTATGCCTACCGGCTACTTGCTAATCAATTCTGGAAAAACCACCTCAGTTGCCTACATCAGTAACACAACCCCTATCCCGGAAGACAAATATTCCTTGGCTGCCTGCACGGCATTAGCCGGAGAAATGCTGGGGCTTAAATTAATTTATCTGGATGCCGGTAGTGGTGCTGAGCGGGAGATCAGCCCCAAAATGATTAACGCTGTTCGAAAGTCTGTTCGCGTGCCGCTGATTGTTGGTGGAGGAATCAATTCAGGTCAAAAAGCTTTTGCTGCTTTAGAAGCAGGAGCCGACCTGATTGTAATCGGGAACGCATTGGAAAAAGATCCCGATCTTTTGATTGAAATCAGCGATCGGGTGTACGATTGGAATCAGAGTGTAGAAGCTCGTAAATAAATTTATCTTCTTATTTCAAAATCGGAAAACCAACAATAGCCCTGGTTTTGCATCCATTTTTTCTACCACAGCCTGCGAGGGCCCCAGATTACACCATTTAATAAATTTGTACAAAATCTCTTCTGGTGCTTCTGCTTCTAAATAGACATCTCCATTTTTTTCATTCCGAACAAATCCCCGAATACCCCACTCATCAGCTTTTTCTTTCACCGAAGCCCGGTAAAAAACACCTTGTACTTTTCCTGAAACCGTAATTTTGATATGCGTTAGCTCCACGCGATTCTAATTATACAGCTACATTAAAAAATATAATCCGTACTTAAAAAAACTGATTCCCTATTTTGAATGATTGTACTGATTATTTTTTTATTGTCGTCATTGGCCTTGGTGGCTACTAAGGTGCGAATGGAGAAAACACGCAAGGCATCATCAACCGAAAGGGTACCTTCCGCAGAATCCTTTCTTCCGTTAAACGGAAAATTATCCGGCCCACGCTGACACTGGGTGTTCAAATTAATTCGACCAACCTGACTTGAGAAAGCATCAATCATCTTAGCAATTGATTTTGAATTCTTGCCAAACAAACTAAGTTGCTGCCCAAAATTTGAATTGAGCACAAACTGAATGGCCTCCTCTTCCTTTTCATAAGGAACAATAGGCACAACAGGTCCAAACTGCTCTTCATAATAAACACGCATCTTGTTATTAACCGGGTAAAGTACTGCCGGATAAAAAAAGGTGTGCAGCGTTTCGCCTCCGCCTTCATTGATTACCTGCGCCCCATGCGTGCGGGCATCTTCCACAAGTTTTGCAAGGTACTCTGCTTTACCAGGCTCGGGTAATGGGGTTAACCCAACGCCTGCATCCCAAGGCATTCCGGGTTTCAATTTTGCAATTTCCGCGCACAACTTCTTAGCAAACTCATCCACAATACTTTTATGAACAAACAATATTTTAAGTGCCGTGCACCGCTGGCCATTAAACGAGAGTGCACCCAAAGCACATTCACTTGCCGCATTATCTAAATCAGCATCCGGTAAAATGATAGCCGGATTCTTTGCATCTAATCCCAGAATTGACTTTAGCCGATGGGGTTTGGGGTGAAGTTTTTTTAATTCATTCGCTCCTTTATTGGTTCCGATAAAAGCAAAAACATCTAGCTTCCCTGTTTCCATTAATGAACCAACCGTTTCGCGTCCGCGTCCATAAATAATATTAATTACTCCGGCAGGGAAACATTGTTGGAAAGCTTCCAATAAAGGCCGGATCAACAACACACCATATTTGGCTGGTTTAAATACAACTGTGTTGCCCATGATAAGCGCAGGAAACAAGGTGCTAAAGGTTTCATTTAGTGGATAATTGTAAGGGCCCATGCATAGCGCAACGCCCAACGGAACTCTTCTAATCTGCGCCATGATACCTTGCTCATAAACAAATCCAGATGACTTTCTATCCAGTTCTTTCAATGAATGGATCGTATCCAAAATGTAATCACAGGTTCGGTCAAATTCTTTTTCAGAATCCTTTTGAGTCTTACCTATTTCCCACATCAACAGATTGACTACCTCGGTTCGTTTAGCACGCATCATGGTCAAAAACTTTTCTACATGCGCTATCCGTTCTGCCACAGGCATTAATGGCCATGCCCCATGACCTTGATCGTACGCACGAACCGCAGCATCCAATGCTTCGAGCGCCTCCTTCGAAGTAAGTAAAGGAGTGCTACCAATAATTTGTTGCTTTAATTCACCACCCGAACGCACAAAGACCGGGCTTGCAACAGAACTCATCTCCCCTTTCCAGGTTATCATCTTTCCATCGAGCAGGTACTCGCGTTGCTCTATGTATTTTGGAATTGCGGCTGATGCAGAAACATTGCTTTCATCAGGGAACAGCTTGGACAATAAATTAGCCATGAGGATAATTATTTTGAGTGATTATGATAGAAATTCCAGAAGAGGTGCTAATACGATTCGCTTCGGCTTCAAAAACATTAGCTCCCAGAAAGCCATGCTCCTTTGCTTCACCAACCCATTGATCAATAGCATGGCCATTGACAAGCGGGCTTAGGTTAGTATGCTCTATATAGAGTGCGAGGTTCAAATCGATTCTGTTAAAGAAACGAAGTTACTTTTTCTCAATCATATTTTTATGGCGCTAAAGCATCTTCTCTATTTATTGATTAGAAGAATTTTCATAATAATCGATTGCGGCTGATAAACCCAAACAAGTCTTAGTGTCGTATTCCGCACTCTTTGCAATACTTCATTTTATACACAGGATTTCTTTTGGGTGGACGCTTATGACCAAAGTATGACGGATTAGCATACTGGGGTGTAGCCATCTTTTTAAGTATCCGTTGCTTGTCCTTTGCAGCCTGTTCGATTCGCGCATAAAATTCATATTGCGCGGTATGTTTTACTTTGGCTCGTTTTAATAAAATCTTTTGTCGCTTTGACGAGATATGGGCGCGTCTAGCCTTATCAGATTTTACTTCGAGTTCGTTAGAATTTCTGTCGCCAAGCGTAGTGCTTTGAGCTTGCAACAGCAACGGGGTGCACAAGACTAATAGACAAAAGAGAATCTTTGTTAGGATTTTTTGCATAACCCTGATAAAACGAACTTACCAGGTGTTTTATTTTTCAGAAAAATTAAATCCTATTAACTTATAATGAGGGCAACTTGACGATTACTAAAGTTTAATCAGTAAAATATTCGAACAGGTAAAAGATAATAATGGCCAAACTAATAACGAGTACGAGATACCCAAATACGCGGGCTCTTTGAAAGTAGCCTTTAACTGGCATGATACTTTTCCTTTTACGGTCTGTTCTCACTCTTAGATTTCAATAAAAACGCGAGTAACAAAATAAACTACCAAACAAATAACCACTAGTGAAAGCAGGATGCGCGCTCTCTGGTGATAAAATTTCATGGGTATCATTTTCATAATAATCTGATTTATAACATATTATCATAAATATAAGAAAATAAACTTGAAATGCCTGCAAGAGCCGCTAAATTCCATATTTAGCCATTCGAATCAACACGAATTGCCGTGGAACTGACAATTTTGAGTCATTGGATTGACTGTTTGAAACAAAAAATCCCCTGATGCTTTCAGGGGATTAATCTCAAAATAAGATACTCTATTGTTATAGGTGAATTACCTCGCCATAAGCCGCAGCTGCTGCTTCCATTACCGCCTCACTCATGGTTGGATGTGGATGTACGGATTTAATAATCTCATGGCCCGTAGTTTCAAGCTTGCGCGCGGTAACCACTTCTGCAATCATCTCCGTTACGTTAGCGCCAATCATGTGCGCACCTAAAAACTCGCCATACTTGGCATCAAAAATTAATTTTACAAATCCATCAGGCGCACCAGCTGCCTTTGCTTTGCCCGATGCGGTGAACGGAAACTTACCAACCTTAATCTGATACCCTGCTTTTTTAGCAGCCTCCTCGGTATAGCCAACGGATGCAATCTCAGGTGAACAATAGGTGCAACCCGGAATATTGTTGTAATCTAAAGGCTGTGGATTAAGTCCTTTTATTTTTTCAACACAAATGATTCCTTCGGCAGAAGCTACGTGCGCCAAGGCTTGACCCTTTACGATATCACCAATGGCATACACACCGGCTACATTGGTTTTATAGAAATCATCTACTAGTACTTTTCCTTTTTCTGTCTTCACTCCCACTTCTTCCAATCCAAGATTTTCGAGGTTAGTAGAAATGCCAACTGCAGAAAGAACAATATCCGTTTCAATTTTTATTTCACCCTCGGGAGTCTTAACCGTAACAACACAGCCCTTTCCTTTCGTATCTACCTTCGTTACTTCTGAATTGGTATAGATTTTAATTCCCGCTTTCTTAAAACTCTTATCAAGCGCTTTAGAAACTTCTTCATCTTCTACTGGAACAATGCGCGGCAAAAACTCTACGATGGTAACTTCTGTACCAATTGTACTATAGAAATAGGCAAACTCAACCCCAATGGCACCTGAACCCACTACCACCATTTTTTTAGGTTGCTGTGGCAACACCATCGCATCGCGGTAGCCAATTATTTTCTTACCATCAATCGGTAGGTTGGATAATTCGCGCGAGCGACCCCCTGTTGCCAGCATAATATGTTTGGCTTCGTAATCTGTTTTTTTACCAGCAGCATCAGTTACTTCTACTTTGCCGCCTTTCTTCAGTTTACCATGCCCGGCTATGTGATCAATTTTATTTTTCTTAAATAAGAACTGAATCCCCTTACTCATACCAGCAGCCACATCGCGACTGCGTTTAACCATGGCGGTAATATCTGCTTCAGCACCACCTTTAAGGTTAATTCCATAATCCGCTGCATGCTGCATATATTCAAAGACATTGGCACTCTTTAATAAAGCCTTGGTTGGAATACAACCCCAGTTTAAACAAATACCACCCAGTTCTGCTTTCTCTACCACACCCACTTTCATACCCAATTGAGAAGCACGAATAGCTGCTACATAGCCACCGGGGCCCGAGCCTATTACGATCAGATCATAGTTTGCCATAATTATCTTTGATTAGAATTGTTCTGGAATATTTTAAAGTGCCAAATTAACCCAAATAATAATGGTAAAAAAAGTTAGTTTCGCATTGAAATAATGTTTGCCTGGCTCATGGATTTGAAGAATACTATTTTGCTGATTGTTGGTTGTGCTGCCTGGATAATCGCCTTGCTTCTACCTGTCGAATATGATGCAGGTGCGAGTTTCCTCATGGGATTGGCATAGGCTTAACGATTCCCCCAATTTATAATATGATAACTCAATATTTTAAGCAGAAAAAGAAAACTCATGAAATTACTTCAAAGGTAAAAATGCGCTCGTTACCGGAGCGTCAAAAGGAATTGGAAGATCCATTGCACTGCGTTATGCAGAGCAAGGTGCCAATGTAGCTTTCACTTATCTATCAAGTATAGAACAAGGTCAGGCACTTGAAGCGGAACTGGCAGCCAAAGGTGTAAAGGCAAAAGGTTTTCGTTCGGATGCTTCCGATTTCGCGCAAGCTGAAAAATTAATTAATGATGTGGTTGCCGAATTTGGCTCGCTGGATATTCTTGTAAACAATGCCGGCATCACACAAGACAACTTGCTGTTACGCATGACAGAAGAAATGTGGGACAAAGTAATTAACGTCAATCTTAAGTCATGTTTCAATACGGTGAAAGCAGTTACCAAACCGATGATGAAACAAAAAGGTGGATCTATTATTAATATGACTTCGGTGGTTGGCTTAAAAGGAAATGCCGGTCAGGCAAATTACGCAGCTTCCAAAGCGGGTATTATTGGCTTCACTAAATCAGTAGCGTTGGAATTAGGCTCACGTGGAATTCGATCCAACGCCATTGCTCCCGGTTTTATTGAAACAGAGATGACTGCCGTACTCGATCCTAAAACAGTACAGACCTGGCGCGATGCCATTCCGCTTAAGCGCGGTGGCAAGCCCGAAGACGTAGCTGATGCGTGTGTGTTTTTAGGTTCTGATCTTTCAACTTACATCACAGGCCAAGTGTTGCAGGTTGATGGTGGGATGTTAACTTAACCATTGTAAAATCAAAGTTTTAATCATGCAGCTTCGGCTGCATTTTTTTTAACGGTTTAACTAACATCCGTCAGTACAAATTTTTTAATAAATTTCTTAAAGAAGGATTTGGAAACTCTACCAAACCGATATACGTTTGTATCATCATAGTCGGTAAGGCATCTGCTTAATCGATTTATAAAGAAGCGTGGAGAGCACAGGCTCTGTGAAACGCTAGCAACCAGCCCTGATAATGGGGAAAACGGTGCTAAATCCTGCTCCCGGCAAGGTGTCGAGGAGAACTATAAACCGGTAAAGTAAACATGAAAACACAAGTTTCCATTCTCAAACCGCAATCGGGTCTATACGACCTAGTCTGCTTAATCGACAAATTTCTTCAATCACTTTATTCATTTCTACCCAGCGATACACCTGCTATGCAGTGCTGTATGTGTTGTTGATTGTTGCCGTTAATCTAAGCGCAGCGCTACAGGCAACAAACTAATCTACGGTTTTACCGGGTGACGGGTACGATTAAGATTTTGTCTATTTCTTAAAAAAATTACACTCATTGAAAAATATTATAACTATGTCAACCTTACAATTTGAAACTCTTCAATTACATGCAGGCCAGGAAGCTGATCCAACAACCGGTTCACGGGCTGTGCCTATTTATCAAACTTCTTCTTTCGTATTTAAAAACGCAGCACACGGTGCTAACCTCTTTGCTCTAAAAGAGTTTGGTAACATCTATACCCGTATAACGAACCCAACTACCGATGTATTTGAAAAGCGTATCGCTGCTTTAGAAGGTGGTGTTGCCGCGCTTGCTGTGGGCTCTGGACAAGCCGCACAATTTATTGCCCTAAACAATATTTTGCAGACGGGTGACAATTTTGTTTCTACTTCTTTTCTTTATGGTGGAACCTACAATCAGTTTAAAGTTGCCTTCAAACGGCTTGGCATTGATGTTCGTTTTGCTGAGGGTGATAAGCCCGAAGCGTTCGAGAAACATATTGACAAAAACACAAAAGCCCTTTATCTCGAAACCATTGGAAACCCAAGTTTTAACATTCCTGATTTTGAAGCAATAGCTGCTCTCGCAAAAAAGCATAACCTGCCTTTAATTGTTGATAATACCTTTGGTGCTGCTGGTTATTTATTTCGGCCACTCGAACATGGCGCACACATTGTTGTGGCTTCCGCTACAAAATGGATTGGCGGGCATGGCACCTCCATTGGTGGCGTTATCGTTGATGGTGGAAATTACAATTGGAACAATGGTAAGTTTCCGCAGTTTAGCGAACCTTCAGAAGGCTATCATGGATTAAAGTTTGGTGAAGTGTTTGGTGAAAATAATACTTTAGGCCTTCCCAATATTGCCTTCATTATTCGTGCTCGTGTAGAAGGCTTACGCGACTTTGGTTCTGCACTAAGTCCATTCAATTCTTTTCTCTTTTTACAAGGACTTGAGACACTATCGTTGCGTGTTCAACGCTCGGTAGACAACGCGCTTGCTTTGGCTCAATGGTTAGAGCAGCATCCGCTTGTGGAAAGCGTAAACTATCCCGGACTTGCCACCAGCACCTATCATCGCCTGGCGAAAAAATATCTGCGCAATGGTTTTGGGGGCGTGCTATCTTTCACCGTAAAGGGGACGAAGGAACACACCACACAGGTTATTGATAATCTGAAATTAGTGAGCCATGTGGCCAATGTAGGTGATACCAAAACACTGATCATCCAACCGTCAGCTACCACGCACCAGCAATTGTCCGATGAAGAACAAATTTCTTCAGGCGTGTTACCAACGTTGTTGCGGGTATCGTTGGGCATTGAACACATTGATGATATCAAAGCAGATTTTCAACAGGCTTTTGAAAAGGTGTTTGCTAAAGAACTCGTGAGTTAAAAAAAATAGATAATGTTAAAGTCTGATTCAATATTTCACTTTGCCAGTGAGTTCGGGTTGGAGTCTGGGGGGATTCTCCCAGGCTTCCAACTTAAATACACTACGCTTGGTCAACTAAATAAAGACCGAAGCAATGTGATCTGGATTTGCCATGCCCTTACGGGAAGTTCAGACTTTACGGATTGGTGGAAGGAGCTTTTTACAGAAGGAACTCCCTTCGACCCCCGCGACTATTTTATTATTTGTGCCAATGCGTTAGGTGGTTGCTATGGATCAACGGGGCCCTTGTCTATTAATCCGCAAACTGGAAAAAGTTACTTTCATAATTTCCCGGCTCTTACTAACCGCGACATTGTTCTGAGTTTTGATTTGCTCCGTCAGTATTTGGGCATCTCAAAGATTCACACCTTGCTTGGCGGATCTTTGGGAGGTCAACAGGTTTTGGAGTGGGCCATTATGCAGCCAGAAGTTTTTGATCGAATTATTCCAATTGCCACCAACGCAGTTCATTCTCCGTGGGGTATCGCATTCAACGAAGCTCAACGAATGGCCATAGAGGCGGATGCAACATGGAAGGAAGAGGATGCCCGTGCGGGAACTGAAGGAATGAAAGCAGCCCGGGCCATGGGTATGATTTCATTTCGAACGTACGATACTTTTCAAAATACCCAACAAGAAAAAGCAAACGAAAAAACAGACGAATTTCGAGCTGCCTCGTATCAACGCTATCAAGGCCAAAAACTATCCAATCGCTTCAATGCATTTACCTATTGGGTACTAACCAAAGCCATGGACAGTCATAATGTGGGCAGAGGCAGAACAAGCCAGGAAGCAGCCTTAAGGAAGATTAAAGCTAAAACGCTTGTCATAGGCATTGATTCCGATTTATTGTTTCCCGCTCGTGAACAGGAATTTTTAGCTAAGCAAATTCCACAGGCAACATTTGAAGCGCTCTCATCCCTTCATGGACACGATGGGTTTTTGGTTGAGTTTGATCAGTTTAAGCGAAGTGTTCGAAAATTTTTAAAAACAGAATTTAAGAAAGAAACAATATCATGAAGAAGAAATTAAAATTAGGATTGTTTGGATTTGGATGCGTTGGCCAAGGCTTATACCATGTGCTGAATGAAACTCATGGCGTAAAAGCCGAGATAAAAAAGATTTGTGTTAAGAATAAAAACAAATCCCGGATTATTGATGCTTCCTATTTTACCTACGATGCCAATGAAATTCTGAATGATCCGGAGATTGATGTGATTGTTGAGTTGATTGACGATGCCAATGCAGCCTTTACCCTTGTTAAGCAGGCTGTACAAAACGGAAAGCATGTAGTTACTGCAAACAAAAAAATGTTAGCCGAAAATCTGGAAGAGATCTATCAGCTGCAGCAAACTTATAACAAGTCGATTTTATATGAAGGGGCCGTATGTGGAAGCATCCCCATTCTGCGTAACCTCGAAGAATATTATGACAATGATTTAATTACCAGTATTGAAGGAATCTTCAATGGCTCTACCAACTACATCCTTACCAAAGTTTTTGAAGAAAAGAAAAGCTACCTTGAAGCCCTGAAGGCCGCACAAGATCTTGGGTTCGCAGAAAGTGATCCTTCGTTAGATGTAGAAGGATATGATCCAAAGTACAAACTCACCATTGCCATTGCCCATACGTTTGGAATCTTTATCAAACCGGAAAATATTATCAACCTTGGGATACAAAAAATTTCAGGTGTCAATTTAAAGTACGCACGCGAAAACAATCTGACTATTAAATTGATTGCCCGCGCTTTTAAAATCGATGGCCAGGTGTTTGCCTTTGTGGCACCCCAGTTTGTACCCACTGACCATATGCTGGCAGCCGTTCGCAACGAATACAATGCTGTTCTGGTAGAAGGTGCGTTTGCAGAAAAACAAGTGTTTATTGGTAAAGGAGCCGGCAGCTATCCAACAGGATCGGCCGTGCTATCTGATATTTCAGCTCTTACGTTTGACTACCGGTATGAATACAAGAAATATACGCAAGGCGAGGGTTTGCCTTTCTCGAATGACGCTTTGGTAGATGTAATTATCAGCTTTCCCGAAGGTTCGTTGATTTCGCATCAGGATTTTGAAAAATTTAAAGGTGGTTATCAGGGAAATGGCCATCAGTATTTGCAAGGATCCGTAAAACTGGAGAAACTAAAAGGATGGGCACGCTGGGATGATGTAAGTGTAATTCTGGCATCGGAAATCAACCTGGTTTCTAACAAAAGACTGCAAAAAGCAGAGCTTTTGTCAGCTTGATTGAAATTCTTTCAGGGCGTTACATAGGCAGCGTTAATCAAAGTAGTGACAACCTCTCCGTTGTCACTTTTTTATTCTCTAATTCTGATGATTTTATCTGGCTAAATGGACTGTTTTAATCGCTATTCCTATATTTGTAACCCAAGGTTAAATCGAGTCTATCCATGTTAATACTCATTTCTATTGTTGCTTTTACCGCGGTTATTTTGCTGCTGGTAGGGCTATTGATTATCGCGCAGAAGCAGTTGGTGCAATCCGGGCCGGTTAAAATTATTATTAATGGTGAAAAAACAATCACCGTTTCGGCTGGTAGTTCTTTATTAACTACGCTTGCCAATGAAAAGATCTTTCTTCCGTCAGCTTGTGGAGGTGGGGGCACCTGCGCAATGTGCAAATGTGTGGTTGAAACCGGGGGTGGCGATGTTCTTCCAACAGAGGTGGGACATTTGACACGCAAGGAACAAAAAGAACATGTGCGCTTAGGCTGCCAGGTAAAAGTGAAGCAAGACTTAGTAATTCAAATTCCCGAAGAAATTTTTGGTATTAAAAAGTGGGAATGTGAAGTGGTGAGCAATTACAATGTATCCACTTTCATAAAAGAATTTGTTGTAAAACTGCCTCCGGGCGAAACTCTGAAATTTGAAGCGGGTGGCTATATCCAAATCGATGTGCCCGCTATTACTGCTGATTTCAAGACGATGGACATTACTCCGCATCCTGAATTAGGACATAAGCAGGATGTATTCCAGTCGGACTGGGATAAGTTTAAGTTATGGGATCTTAAGATGAAGAATGATGAACCCATCTTTAGAGCTTACTCGATGGCCAATCACCCTGCTGAAGGAAATATCGTGATGTTGAACATTCGCATTGCCACGCCTCCTTGGGATCGTGCCAACAATAAGTGGATGGATGTGAACCCTGGCATTTGTTCTTCGTACGTTTTCTCACGCAAGCTTGGCGATAAAGTAACTATTTCAGGTCCTTACGGGGAATTCCACATCAACAAGACACAACGCGAAATGATATACATTGGCGGAGGTGCCGGAATGGCTCCGCTACGTGCACAAATCTTCCACCTGTTCCATACAGAAAAGACGAAGCGCAAAGTTTCCTATTGGTATGGCGGGCGCTCGAAAAAAGAGTTGTTCTATACCGAGCACTTCAGAGACATTGAAAAGGGTTTCCCAAATTTCAAATTTTATATAGCCCTTTCCGAACCCTTACCCGATGATAACTGGAAGGTGAACAAGAGCCTGGACGATGCGGAAGGGGACGGGTACATTGGGTTCATTCACAAAAGTCTTTACGACAATTACCTGGGCAATCATCCTTCCCCGGAAGATGTTGAATTTTATCTCTGTGGCCCACCGCTTATGAATGCCGCGGTTCTCAAAATGTTGGATGACATGGGTATCCCTAAAGAAAACATCCGCTTTGACGATTTTGGTGGATAAGAAATTTGCAGATAATAAAAATAAAAAGGAGGGCATTGCTATCCTTTTTTATTGATAGGTGATCTAACTTCTATTTTTTAGCTTTGTTTAAAGATTTGTATTTATGGATTTAACTATTCTCTTCTCCCCCATCGATGAATCCATTTACACTAAATCATATCCATCCAATTCATTCTTTAAAAGCATAAAAGTTTATGGCGACAAAATGCCTGACTTCCGTGGTGTTGATGTTGCTTTATTTGGAGTAAAAGAAGAACGCGGAACCATTTCTAACGCAGGATGCAGTAAAGGCCCAGATGAAATTCGAAGAAAATTATACAACCTGAAAAAAGGAAACGGTTCGTATCGGATAGTTGACTTAGGAAATCTCAATACTGGTATCGATCTGGATGAAACCTATGTTCGCATCAGCGAGGTTTGTCGAATTCTACTGGAAAACAATGTGATGCCTTTAATTTTAGGAGGGTCACATGATCTCGATTATGGTCAGTATCGTGGCTATGAGGAAATGGAAAAGTTAATCAGTCTGCTAAATATCGATGCCTTTTTAGATCTGGAAGACAACAAGGAAGCGGAGCCTGCGAGCCAGCATATTCATAAAATACTTTTACACGAACCCAATTATCTCCTTAGTTATACTCACCTCGCACATCAATTGTATCTGATCGATCCTTTGTCGGTATCCATTTTAGAAAAACTTTACTTTGAAGCATTCCGTATTGGCCAGATGCGAAACAACCTTGCGGAGATGGAACCGGCCATCCGCAATGCCGATTTACTTTCCTTCGATATAACTGCCATCCGATCTTCCGATGCGCCTGGTAATGCGAATGCACAACCATTCGGTTTAACCGGAGAAGAGGCTTGTCAACTTTGTTGGTATGCAGGCATGAATGAAAACTAAGTTCGGCTGGTTTTATGAATATAACCCTGATCGGGATGACGCCAACAAAAAAACAGCCTCGGTAGTGGCTACCATGATCTGGTATTTTATCGAAGGATTTTACCATCGTAAGAATGAACACAATTTTAAGAGTAACGATTTTTTAAAATATGTTGTCTCAATGCCCGTAGAACCTGAAACCCTTGCCTTCTACAAAAGTAAAGTGACGGAAAAGTGGTGGATGGAAGTTGCTTATCACAAACCAGGCGCGCGCTATACACGTAATAGTATCATTCCTTGCAGCTATACCGATTACCAAACCGCTACCAAAGGCGAAATACCTGAACGATACATTAGTACATTAGCCAAGTTGATCTGATCCTATGAAGAATCTATATTATTTAGTCCTGTTTGTTGCTTTGTTGTCTGCTTGTAGTGATTCGACCGATCCACAAAAAATAATCGATAAGGCCATTGCCGCAGCCGGTGGAGAAAAATACTTAAACTCAACGGTAGAATTTGACTTTCGCGACCGGCACTACCTGGCAAAACGAAAAGGTGGGGCCTTCTCCTACCAAAGGTTAACCCATGACTCAACTAAGTTGACTCGCGATTTTATTTCTAATGAAGGATTTAAAAGAGAAATAAATGGTGAAGAAGTAAATGTTGCTGATTCCATGAAAGTAAAGTACGCAGCTTCCGTAAACTCTGTAATCTATTTCGCACTATTACCTTTTGGATTAAATGATCCGGCTGTAATAAAAAAGTTCATAGGCGAAACACAAATCGAATCTAAAGATTACTATAAAATTGAAGTAACCTTTGGACAAGACGGGGGTGGAGAAGATTTTGAAGATGTGTTTCTGTATTGGATTGACAAAGAAAGTTATGCTTTAGATTATATGGCCTACTCGTTTGAAGAAAATAATAAAGCGGGATATCGATTTCGCAAGGCATACAATCCGCGCATCGTAAATGGAATCGTTTTTCTGGATTACATTAACTATAAGCCAAAGGGAGAAACAACCATCAATCAATTGGAAGAGCTTTTTAAACAAGGAGAACTGGAAGAGCTAAGCAAAATTGAATTAATCAACGTTCAGGTAAACTGAATACGGCTTTAGTATCAAAGCCTTTTTATCTTCCACAATTGAATCCCGATATGTGCTAACGCTATTGCCGTAACAATCAGCACTATTTCGAAGTGATTACTTGCAAGCTGAAACCCAGTAATAATAGCTTTGTCGACATTGTTTAAACCTATCAACAGCGTAACTCCGAATATCGAAATTAAAATAAGGTTATACACGATACCGTGCTGGTTAACTGGTGGAATAACCTGTTTATCATTAACTAACAAAATGAGAAAGTAAGTTAGCAGCGGTAAAACGAACCCATTCAATGCCTGCACGGCTAAAATTACAGGTATTGGTCTAACTCCGCTAAATCCAAAAATAAATCCAGTCAGCAACACGAGCATCCAAACCCCGCGAACCATTCGAATGTCTTTTGATCCTAACACGGTAGAAGCAATCAACGAAGCCGCATAAGGTGAAGTAATGGATGACGAAAATCCAGCCGCAAATAACCCGATCCCCAAAGCCCAGGCGCCAACAACCCCCAACTTGTCTTGCAGATTTGCTGCTAATTCCGCGAAAGTAGAAAAGCCGCCAGTTAAAGTACCTGCAATCATAATCCAACAAGTTATCAGTCCACCAATAATTACGGATATGGATAGTCCTACCCGCATTAAAGAAATCGTGTGCCCTTTACTAATAGCGGATCCAATAAAAATATTATATGGAACTATTGTGGTCCCTAACAAGGCAAGCGCAATCCACTCACTTCCTTGTGGGAGCTTTGGAACCACGGCCGCAAAGAATAGGTCGGAGATAGAGAATTGAGTTTGAAAAGCCAGGATAAGAAACGCGATACCCATCATACCCACCAACGCGGTCATGATAAGCGAAATGGCTCGACCTCCACCGCGCCACAACACGAAGCCCGCAATCAGTGTAATAATTAATGTGTAAATCTTTCCATTACCCGGCATAAGCAATGCCATACCAGAAACTGCACCCAGTATATTTCCGGCCTCATAGGCTGCACATCCAAGTAGTACCGGTAGGGCAACCATCCATTTAATCCAGGCGCTCTTATCATTTCCATATTTACGGGCAAGTGTTTCACCAAATGTTAATCCACTCGCAATCGTAATCCGGGCCGAAACTTCTTGTAGGAAAATGCAGGCAAGCGTGGCAAACCCTACAGCCCACATAAGTTGAATTTGAAAGAGCGAACCTGCAGTAATGGCTGTAGTAATCGTACCAGGCCCGATAAACGCTGCTGAGATTACAGACCAGAGAATAACATTGGATATTTTACTGGAAGTCTTCACTTTGGAGCAAATTGATTAAATTTATAAGGTGCCATCTAACAAATTCCTTTTAAGGTATTGAAAATATGGCCACAATATAAAAATTAACAATCAATGCGCTCCTTACTTCTATTATTCCTCCTTATAATGGCTTGTCGACCCTCCAATAAAATTGGTGAAATTGTTGGCGTACCAAAGGAAAGATCACTTGAAAATACGCATTGGGTATTGGATGAAATAAATGAAAGCCCAATTACTATTAATGACACCAACAAGCTCTTTATTGAATTGAACACTGTAACCAAAATTATTTCCGGGTTTTGTGGCTGTAATCAACTCTCGGGTAGTTATCACATAACAGGAAACAAAATAAAATTTAGTACAGCGACAACAAGAATGTTTTGTCAACAAACCATGGAAGTTGAAACCAGTTTTTTACAGGCCTTAGCCATGGTTAATACTTACGAAGTAAAGGAACAGGATCTTTTGCTGAAAGGCGAAAATAAAATTGTTCTAAAATTTCATGCTGAATCAGCTATGAAAAATTAATTATTCCAAAAACAAACCCTCCATACAATTAGAATCAATTTTTGACGCCAAATCTCTTGGTTACCTGTAGGATTATCCGTATCTTAAAAGATTGTATAATGTGAAACTAAACCTATTGAGACATGAGAGCAAAGTTTTTTTTAAGTACCGTACTATGTTTAATTACAATTTTATCTTTCGCGCAAGACGCAACAGTAAGTGAAGAAGAGTTAACCAAGTATGCAACCGTAATGGATTCGATTAATGAAATGACCATAGTCGTTCAGGCTACACTTTCGGATATGGTAAAAGATTCTGAAGTGATGAATAGCACCAGATACAATGAAATTTCACAAATAATTGATGATAAAGCTAAACTGGATGCAACCGCAGCAACACCTGAGGAAATTGCTTTCGTAAATGAAGTGGCTAAAACAAAGAAAGAAGAAACTCTTAAAATAAATCAGGCCTTTCAAAGCCTTGCAAAAGATTATTTAGGGGCCGCCACATATAATAAAGTTAAGAAAGCGCTTTCTGCCGATCCAGAATTAAAGAAACAGTATGATGGATTATTGGCCGAAATGGAAAAAGATAATCAAGTTGAAGAAGCAGCCACTGGAGGAAAATAATTCCCTTTTTTAAAGAAAAAATTAAAGTTGAATGATCTCATTCAACTTTTTTTATGTGCTCGTAATTTGAATCATTTTAGTGGCCAGTGCCGATCCAAAATCGGAAAATATTTTTACCTCGTTTTCATTATCCATATTAGCCATGCAGGAGAGCGTAACTCCATCCGGAGAAAATAATAATCCAAACTGATCAATTTTTCCTTCCTGCAGAAATCCGGACTTCGTTTTCTTCCAACTGGCTATCACTGAGATGGTCGTTTGCTCAAAATACTTTTCAGCTAATGGCTGCACATTAGTTAAAATCATAAAATCTTTCAACTCTTCACGCTTCATTTTAACACCATCCTCACCAATATTTACAAGGGATTTATATTCATTACCAAAATAACCACCAACATAAACGTCAAGCACGGCCTCGGCAGCTACATTAACCATTTTATTTAAAAACCCTCCCCGCTTAATGTCAGCCGTTTTTACTTCTCCATGTGTAGACATGAGCAGAATAAATTTACCAGCAGGTAGTTTTTTTCGGTTTCTTTAAACGAACCAGTATCACTATAATAGCAATAACAATTAAAAAGAATATTACTAAAGGCATGTACAATCCTTAAATTAGCCTCGTTTAAAGGAACTAAACTAATGAAAATCTGAGAACATTATAACTTATTCGTTTATCGTTTAAACTTATCACGCAGTTGCGCTAGTTTATCCTCCATCGATTCAACTGCTTTTACCGGAGCCTTTGGTTTAGAGCTTCGTTCTTGTTTAGTTATATTTTGGACAGGTGCAGATTTTCCAAAAGGATCACTCTTTAACGATAAAGCAATTCGCTTGCGGGCAACATCAACTTCCACGGCTGTAACCTTAACTTTTTGTTGAACAGCGATAACTTCGTTAGGATCTTTTACAAAACGATCGCTTAAATGACTGATATGTACAAGGCCATCCTGATGTACGCCTATGTCAACAAAAGCACCAAAGTTTGTTACATTGGTAATAATGCCCGGTAAAGACATACCCACTTTTAAGTCTTTGATTTCATGAATGCCTTCTTCAAAGTTGAAGATTTCAAATTTCTCACGCGGGTCGCGACCCGGTTTTTCAAGTTCAGACAGTATATCTGTAAGCGTTGGCAGACCTACATCTGTAGTTACATATTTTTTTAAATCCAATTTCTTGCGCAGCTCAGCACTGGTCATCAAATCTTTTATCGTACAGCCCAGATCTTCAGCGAATTTCTCCACAAGCTTATAACGTTCTGGATGCACAGCACTCGAGTCCAAAGGGTTTTTAGAATCCCGAATCCTCAAGAATCCAGCACATTGTTCGTATGCTTTATCTCCTAAACGCGGTACTTTATGCAGCGATTGCCGATCCGCGAAAGCGCCATGCTGATTTCTATACTCCACAATACTCTTTGCCAATTGTGGTCCCAATCCGGACACGTAACTTAACAACTCTTTACTGGCTGTATTTACCTCCACCCCTACTGAGTTTACACAACTCATCACCACATCGTCAAGTCCTGCTTTTAATCGGTTCTGATCTACATCATGCTGATACTGACCTACGCCAATCGATTTCGGATCGATCTTTACCAACTCTGCCAAAGGATCGGTTAATCTTCGACCAATCGATACAGCGCCACGAACAGTAATATCATGATCAGGAAATTCTTCGCGCGCTACCTCACTGGCGGAATAAACAGAAGCCCCATTTTCATTTACCATGACCACAAGAATTTCTTTTGGTAACCCGGTGCTCTTTACAAAGGCTTCTGTTTCGCGACTAGCGGTACCGTTACCAATAGCAATGGCTTCTATTTTAAATCGATCGCACAAGCCCAACAGAATGGTAGCCGACTTGGTTGTTTCGCGTTGTGGCTCATTCGGATAAATTACATTGTTAAACAACAAGGCTCCTTGTTCATCCAGGCAAACAAGTTTTGTTCCCGAACGAAACCCCGGATCAAGAGCGAGTACTCGTTTTTGACCCAAAGGTGAGGACAACAACAATTTTTTTAGGTTAGCAGAAAAAACCTGTATGGCCTCCGCATCGGCTTTGAGTTTGCTTTCAACATGTATTTCTGTTTCCAGCGAAGGCTTAAACAATCTCTTGTATGAGTCTTTTATTGCCAGGCTCACTTGCTCTGCTGCTGCGGAACCCGCATGAACAAATTGCTTCTCTAATACATGAACGGCTAATTCTTCGGTTGGAGCAATGTCCATAGTAACATAACCTTCCTTTTCGGCTCTGCGCATAGCAAGCAAGCGATGTGAAGGAACTTTTTTAACCGGCTCTTTCCATTCAAAATAATCTTTAAACTTTTGAGCCTCGGTGTCCTGTACTTTCGACTTTACCACAACCGTTTCAACCACACCTTCGCTCCAAAATAATTCACGAACCTTCTGGCGGGCTTCAGAATTTTCGCTTACCCATTCTGCCATAATATCTCTGGCGCCTTCCAGTGCCTCATCTGTGTTATTTACACCCAGCTCTGCATTAATAAAATCAACGATAAGTTTTTCAAGATTCGCGATCCCTTGTTCAAAGATGCTAAGTGCCAGCGGCTCAAGGCCTTTTTCTTTGGCCATGCTAGCCCGTGTTTTTCGCTTAGGCTTATAGGGTAAATAAATATCTTCCAGTTCGGTTAAGGATTCAGCCGCTTCAATTGCTTTCGCTAATGCAGGGGTAAGCTTCTCCTGTTTTTCAATAGACTTAAGAATAGCTTCCCTTCGCTTATCCAACTCCATCAATTGATCATATTGATCACGGATAGCCGCAAGAACAACTTCATCTAAACTTCCGGTAATTTCTTTGCGGTAACGCGCTATGAAAGGAATTGTTGATCCTGCCAGTAAAAGACTAACAACAGATTGAACTTGTTCTGAGGTAATATTTAATTCTGAAGCAATCTTTAGAATATTTTTTTCCATGAATTATAAGCTGTAAATGATTATTGGAGGGGCGAATCAACAAAATATTTTTCAAAAATGCATTCGTTTTTTTAACGGGCAAAAAAATTGAAAACATAGATCATCCGCCTAATTTAATAACTGCCTCATTCGCAATATATAAGCATAGACCCGATCCATTTGAATTATTACTCATTCAAAAATATTTTGAATATTTCTTCCTTATATTCATGAGGGATGACAATTCCATTATCTTTAATTTAAATTCTATTTTTTAGTTCGCATTTTTATTGACATCATAATACCTTTCGCTGAATTGTTCCTGAACAATTGATCATTAAAAAGATAACCTATGAAGCAAACTCTTATCGTTGAGGCCTTATTGAGCATTATGCCGTATGTTGGCTTTTCTCAAAAGAAAAAAAGTGAAGCTCCAAAACCTTATTATCCCGATAAGGTATGGGTGCAGAAGGAGCCTCGTGAGGTTGGTGTTGATAACAATAAGTTACAAGCTGCCATTGAATTTGCGATAAGCCACGAAATAAAAAACCCACGAAGCATGGAGCAAAATCACTACCAGACATTTGGTCGTGAGCCTTTTGGTGATGCCATTGGCCCTATGAAAGACCGCGGAGAACCCACAGGAATAATTATTAAAAACGGTTATGTTATCGCCAGCTGGGGCGAACCTATGCGGCCCGATATGACACACAGCGTTGCAAAAAGTTTTCTTTCTGCCACCATTGGACTAGCCTATGATAGAGGACTCATCCGCAGCATAGACGACACGGTTTATACGTATATGGCTCCTATTCATTTGTATCAGCCCATAGAAACAAAAAACAAAGCAGATTATTTCGGCACTACGCAACTTCTTGATTTATTTGACACTCCCCACAATCGTACGATAACCTGGAATGATATGCTTAGACAAACCAGCGATTGGGAAGGTACGCTGTGGGGCAAACCTGAGTGGGCTGATCGTCCGGAGGCTAACCCAAAAGAATGGTTAACGCGAAAGAGAAATACCCCCGGCAGCGTTTATGAATACAACGACACACGCGTGAACGTATTAGCCTTGGCCACATTGAATCTTTGGCGCAAGCCGTTGCCACAAGTTTTAAAAGAAAACATTATGGATGTAATCGGAGCTTCGGCAACCTGGCGTTGGTATGGATATGATAATTCATGGGTGGTGATGGATGGTGCAATCGTTCAATCTGTTAGTGGTGGTGGTCATTGGGGTGGCGGTATGATCATTAATGCTTACGATATGGCTCGCTTTGGCTACCTCACCTTGCGCAATGGAAAATGGAAAGACAAACAACTACTTTCCGAACAGTGGCTTACCTGGTCGACCACACCAACCAAGGCAGAAATTGGATACGGCTTTATGAATTACTTTCTTAATACAGATAAAAAGTATTTACCAAGCGCACCTACCACGGCATTCGCACACATTGGCAATGGTACAAATATGATTTATGTAGATCGTGAAAATGATATTGTGGCTGTTGTACGTTGGATTGATAGCAGTTCGTTAGATGGTTTTGTGAAATTGTTAATACAAGCAATCGAATAACATAAAAAAGACCGAGCTAGCCGGTCTTTAAATTAGAATTGGATTGTCTCTTTAAAGAGATCTGATTTTAATCGATTGATAATACCGGGTGCCCCGTGGTCTTGAAGTGAAATGGCTGGCTTCTTCCCTATGGTTAGCCTTACAAAACATTACTCAGTTGTTCTTTAATCTTCTCTAGTTCTTCTTTCATCATCACTACGTGTTTCTGCATTTCGGCATCGTTAGCCTTGCTTCCAATGGTATTTATCTCCCGGCCAATCTCCTGAGAGATAAATCCTAGCTTTTTCCCATTCGATTGTTTCTCCGCCATGATTTTTAAAAAATAATCTAAATGCGTTTTAAGTCGAACGCGTTCCTCATGAATATCCAGCTTCTCGATGTAAAAAATTATTTCTTGTTCCAACCGGTTGGCATCAAAACCCTCACTTCCAAAAAATTCTGTAATATTTCCCTTTATCCGGCTACGAATTTTTTCTATTCGCTTCGGATCTATCTTTTCAACCTCGAGTAGCCCTTGTCTGATATTTTCTATATAACCAGCAAGCTTTTCTTCTAATGATTTGCCCTCTTCAGCTCTAAAGTGATCACATTTGTTTATGGCATCGGTTAGCAAGTTTAGCACCCGTTCCCATTCCGCAGGATCAAGTTCTTCTTTACCATTAGCCTGCACAACATCGGGCGATGAAAGCGCCATCTGGAATAGCGAGTCATGACTACTATTAACCCGATCGGCCAATTTTTTTAGCTCGTTATAATAAGACTCAAAGAGAGCCTCATTGTATTGATGTCTTATCTCCTGCTTTAGCCCAGTTTGGTAATCTATACTAAGCGAGACTTTTCCGCGCTCTAACCTTTCAGCCAATAAATTCCTGAGTTCAAGTTCTTTTTCTGAATATTTTTTAGGCAATCGTAAACTCAAATCAAAAAATTTTGAGTTTAGACTTTTAACTTCAACAGATAAGGTGGCCTCGCCAGAACTTGAAACGCTCTGACCAAAACCGGTCATTGATTTAATCATGTAGTAATAAAAGGTGATTAAGAAATTCTTGCGAAGGTATCCATTTTTATGGAATCTGCCGATGTGTTAAAAATCAAAACCTAAGGTTACATGAACCCTTGGATCTCGCACCTTATAATTCTCTACCGGCCAGGCAAGATCAAACTTCATATAATAGCCAAGCATCATCGTGCGTAATCCAAAACCATAACTATATAACCACGGATTAAGATAATCATTTAATTCAATAACAAATGGACTTCCTGATGAGCCACCCTCAGGCACCACACGTTTGCGTACACTGTCTTTAGAGTCAAAGGGTAGAGCTCCGGTCCAACTAGTTCCGATATCATAAAACGCGGTGAATTGAAGATTTCGGAAAAAATTGGAAGCGATAGGTCCATTGCTAAGAGCTCTAACCAAGGGAATCCGAAACTCCGTATTTAATACGGCAACACTATTGCCATACAGAGTAGCATAATCAAATCCTCGTAAACTAGTTGTAAATTCAGAGAACATGAGATTATCATTATAAGTACCCACTGCATTCGTTAAAGGATTTTGCAAGCCTTCATAGTTGATTGTATTACCAAACCAATTATCCATCCCTCCCAGCATATAATACTTAGGTGAATTTCCAAAGAATGTGCCCGCGAAACCACGCACGGCAAATACGATTTCGCGATATATTTTCTGATAACGTCTTACATCCAATGAAACCTGGCCAAAACTTTTTTGATTATCTCCAAGCGCACCATAATAAACCATGCCCAGTTTTGCACGGGTTCCTTCCATCAGATTCATCCCAGTAGTGATCGAATTATCGTACACCACTTCCGCTTTAGAGCCTCCGTAAAATTGATATTCAGTAGGCTGAAACACAGGTTGTATTTGAGGCTGATCGAGTCCGCGATCCAAATATTGTGTAAATCCTAGAAAAGGTTTGACGGTTACCCGTGTACGAACAGAGAGGGGTAATGATGCGCCTACTTCTATTTTTTGAAATGAATATTTTTGCTTTTCTACCTGGGTTATATTTTCCTGGGGGTATCCCAAAATATAACTCTTCGGTCAAACCGTGCGCTAAAATCAATCCGGTTCGGCAAATATTGAAACTCAAGATATACATCTCCACTTTTAAAATCAAAAGCCGTTTGTAAGCCACCGAGTATTCTATAATTC
Organism: Flammeovirgaceae bacterium; assembly: GCA_016709845.1. Classification (GTDB taxonomy): domain Bacteria; phylum Bacteroidota; class Bacteroidia; order Cytophagales; family Cyclobacteriaceae; genus ELB16-189. The sequence goes on from JADJMA010000002.1 coordinate 121,381, forward strand.
TCCCGCATATCATTCATCTGGGTTTCTATCTTCATACTAAAGCCACGCAACGGATCTATAACAAAGTTTGTAACCACGTTTTCGTAACTGAACTTAGGGGTATAAGGAAAGGGCCCCGTAACCCGGCTCGATTCGCGCGCCTTCATATAACGTGTCAGAAATGTTTCAGTGGGTTGCTTTGCTTTCACCGCTTCATCCTCAAAAACATAATCATCCGTATTAAGCGGTTTCTCTTTTGTTATCTGCGGTTTTATTGTGTCTTTTTTTACAACATCCTCAAAGTGGTAATTTTCAACATCGATCACATTCGATTTAATCTCAGTGGTGTCCTTTTCTACAGGCTTCTCTGGTTCTTGCCGCGTAGTGTCCTGCTTTTCTTTTAACCTGCTATTGATAAGATCCTTGATTGACATGCTTTTGGCAGGCTCCTTCTTTCTTCTTTCGGTAACTATTTTGGCTTGCTGAATTTCCTTTCTGCGTGAAGCTGGGGTAAAAACTTGCCGTTGAAAATTAAAGTTATTGATGATAAAAATATCTTCATTCAGTTTTTTAGTTGTCACAAGAGCAAGCGAACGATTGTAAAAATCCAAATCAAAATCCTTAATGCTCGAATTAAAATTCGTGATCTGAGAATAAATCCCTGTCTGTCTGTCGTACTTAAAAAGATTAACTATACCCCGTTGATCGCTCATGTAATAAAAATTATTTTCATCCTGTGCCTTAGGATGAAAATCTTTACTAAACGTATTCGTTAGCCTGTTCACTACATTGGTTGTTGTGTCGAGGTTAAATAGAAAAAGATTATAATTAGGACTGGACTTAATGTATTGTTTCAACGCGGTGTCCACCGAGTCGGTAGTTCGGTTGGAAGTAAACACAATGGTGTTGGAATTAGGGATAAAAGAGGGATCAAGATCATCGTACAAATCATTGGTCAGTCTTCGGGTTCTATCCCTGCGGCTGCTTATTAAAAATAAATCATTTTGTCCCTGAAGATCGGCACTTAATATGGCAAGCCTTCCGTTACCTGAAAAATTAAAGCTTCGGATATTACTAAAGCGATCTAACTCGCGTGGCAGTTTACTTTTTGGTAACCAAATCATATAGCCAAAAAATGTATTGCCCATTCTTAACACCAATAACTCCCAACGTATTGGCATCTGACCAGCTGAGCAAAGGAATTTTATAATCAACAGCTTGTTTAATTACTCGGTTGCCTCCATTAAGAATCACTGTTTCTCTTCCATTTTCAAGAGACTTAACTTTGATCGTAAACTTTCCGCGATCGTTTTCTGCATAGGCAACTTTTTTACCATCGGGACTAATTTTTACGGTTGTAAAAACAATTGTCTTTCGGTGTTTAGGGCTGAACAGGGTTGAGTCGGCAGGAGTCACGTATGTTTGCGCAATTCGTGTCTCCATTGTGCTATAAAAGTCCTTCCACTCTAACATCAATTGATTAAAAGGTATTCCTAAAGTAATGAGTACACTTTTCTCTTCGTTGCGTATTATTCGGGTGTAATTGAGAATATTGTTAATGCTGCTCTTACCATATTTCTCAACAATAAAATTCCAGATTGATTGCCCTACCAGCGCAGACTCATAGCCGGACAACTTCAGCGCTTTATTTCCCTTTTTTTTGTCTACCACCAACTGCCGCGCAAAATCATCCATCTCTTCATTCCATCCTTTGGCTACATATAAAGACGCTCCGTCTACAAACCAATCGGGTAAGTTGAGCAGTACGGCATTTTGAAACATGTCTTTCAGGCTACCGCCAAATAACATTTCATGCAGCATCAAGTCTGTGAATTTGTAGATCAATTCTTCTTTAAAACTCTCTAGCGTGCCCGGATGTGCAATCTCTACATAAGGCTTAACAAATTCTGTTTCACCTCCTGAACTGTATTGGGTATGGTTTAGTCCGATATTGCTCTGCTGCAAATCGGTAACGGAATTGTATAAAAATACTTTAGTTTTTTGGTACGGATAAAAACCAATCAAATCGGTAATCCGGTCGAACTCTGCTTCCAGGTACTCGAGAGATTCCTGAGCTACCTTTTTGCGGTCATCATAATAGTACACATCAAAATTTTCTGAACTAAGATAGTTCCACCGAAACTGCTTGTGTTGAATCCTGTTTTTACCAAACGTTTCCAAGGCCTGCTGAGCCTCGGCAACCCCAAAAAAAGAAACAGAAATAAACTAATACCTACTAATCGTAAAATTCCTCTCATACTGCCACACTGGATTTCGAAGATAACGATTTAAACCGCACTATATTGACTTCTGGCTGTATTTTGCCCTCTCCCAATAGCCAATTACATAATTGAGCCGAAAAATAGGGTGCTAGGCTAACACCCTTCGTACCTAAGCCGTTAAAAATAATAACATTTTCTGAATCCGGCATTGGGCCAAGTATAGGCCTCCGATCTGGCGTGGTTGGCCTAAAACCCCAATCCTGATTGATTATCCTAAAGGGAATCTTAATTAACTCCTTCAATTTCTGATCCAGCTCCATTCTTCCCTCCTCTGTAATTTCACATGATAGGTTCTTAGTTTCATAGGTAGCTCCTACCCGAAATTGTTTTTCGCGGTAAGGCACTATATAAACACCGCGGTTATAAATCAGTTCAGGATTTTCATCCATTTCTATCGTTAATGTTTCACCTTTTAGTCTTCTAATGGGCAAACCCGATCCAAGCCTTGAATCGAGAGTCTCTGTCCCCGTGCAAAAAATAATCTTAGCCGCCTGAAAATCTTTATAACTGATTCCATCGTGGAGATGCTGAATCAACTGTTCATCAAATTGTTCAAACACAATAGAATTGCTCTTGGTCAAATAGTCTGATATGCCTTTCATGAATTTAAGTACATCCACATAGCCGCACTGATTAAGCACAATGCCACCCCAGGGATTGTTAACCTGATGCGTAAACACACGCTGTGAATATATCCTTTCAATATAAGGCATCCAGGCGGCATCCGAACTTTTACCCATCCACGCATTCTGTTCTTCAACAGAAAGAAAGGGCCGATAAATCCATTGAGGATAGTAAAATCGTTGATCTAGAATTCGTTCCGAGTGGCGATAAAAAAAATCAAGTTCAGGAAAGAGAATATCCGCCTGCCATGTTTTAGACATCAACTTGCCTGTGATAGGATTAAATAATCCGGCCGCTATGGCCGAACTTCTGTTTCGTTCAGGCTGATCAAATACCATGATGCTTTTACCCTTTGATAAAAGGCGCAACGCAAGACAAGAACCCGCTAGTCCTTGCCCAACAATGATGTAATCAACCGTTTTAATAATGATAGTTTAAAGAGTCAAAAATACAACACATGGCTCGTTGCCGCTCTCATTTTTAAGTGAAAAGAGCGTACTTTTACCAAATTAATTATGATACAGATTCAATCCTTTACTTTTAATCCGTTTAGTGAAAACACGTATGTGGTTTATGACGAGACGAGGGCAGGCGTTATTATCGACCCCGGCTGTTACGAACCCAATGAAAAGGCTGCGCTGACCAAATTTATCGAGGCTGAAAATATCCAAATCAAATATCTGCTAAATACGCATTGCCATATTGATCACGTGTTGGGCAACGATTTTGTTAAGGAAAAATATAAGGTCCCGTTTTTAATTCATGCCAAAGAAGAGCCTGTGTTAAAAGCAGTAAAAGCCTATGCCCCCACGTACGGATTTGCTCAATACCATGAAGCGCAACCCGATGAATATTTGGAAGAAGCCAAAACGATTTCGTTTGGCAACATCGTGTTTCAAATTTTGTTTTTACCCGGGCATGCACCCGGTCATGTTGGGTTCTATCATGAAGAATCTAAATCATTATTAAGTGGCGATGTTTTGTTTGATGGAAGTATAGGACGAACAGACTTACCCGGTGGAGACATGAATACGCTTATAGACAGCATTCATAAAAAAGTATTCACTTTGCCTGACGATGTGGTTGTCTATGCCGGTCATGGCGAACCGACTACGGTAGGTAAAGAAAAAGTTTCAAATCCATTCTGTGCACTTTCATTACGTTCTTAAAACATGACCCGCCATATTCCTAATTTCCTTACCTGCTGCAATCTTTTGTGTGGATGTGTTGGAATAGTATTTTGTCTGGAGAATCGCGCGGTACCTGCTGCCTATTTTGTTTGGGCTGGCGGCTTTTTCGATTTCTTTGATGGCTTTGTAGCACGATTGCTTAAAGTATCATCACCTATTGGCAAAGAATTGGACTCACTGGCAGATGTAGTTACTTTTGGACTATTGCCATCATTGGTCATGTATAAAATGATTGGTGCGGTAACCACAAATGAGTGGCTCCCGTATTTCGCTTTTCTTATAGCTGTTTGTTCAGCGTTGCGTTTGGCCGTCTTCAATGTAGACGAAACTCAACATGATTCTTTTAAAGGATTAAATACTCCGGCTAATACAGTATTCATCACTTCCCTTGTTTTTTTACCAACATCATTAAATAACTGGGTGCAACAGGATTGGGTATTAATTTTGATAACACTTGTATTCTCATTACTCATGGTCTCCCGCATTGATATCATTGCCTTCAAATTCAAAAATTTTTCATGGGCAGATAACAAGGCTCGGTTTACCTTTCTTCCAATAGCCGTATTACTGATCGTCTTGATGGGGAAAGCAGCCTTACCCTTTATTATACTTTTTTATATTCTCTTTTCGTTGATGAGTAAGGCATTGAAGTGGGTAGGTTAAAATGATCTAATTCTTGCGAACACTATTCAAAATAGTAAGCATACTTGTCTTATTGATTATTCAATTTGATTTATCAGCACAAGTCACCGGAATACTGACTTCAGGAAATTGGTATAAGTTTTCCGTAAACAACGATGGCGCAGTAAAAATAGATTACAATCTCTTAAAGAGCGCGGGCATAAATCCTGATCAAATTGATCCGCGAAATATCAGAATTTTTACTGGCCAACTGGGTATGCTACCCCAGGCAAATGACCAGCCACGAATAAACCAATTACAAGAAATCGCCATAGAAGTTTCAGGCGAATCCGATGGTCATTTTAATTCAGGTGACTTAATCCTTTTCTTTGGCCGGAGGCCTGATAAATATGAGTATGATATACAAAAGCAGTTATTTGCTTACGAGAATAATTTATTCACAGATAAGAATTTCTACTTTCTAACCATTGGGTCAGATGCCGGAAAACGCATCACAAAAGTGAAAATCTAATTGGCACCTTTCCGCCCATTAATCAGTTTGATGAAATTGCTTACTATGAAACGGAAAAATATAATATTCTTAAATCCGGGCGACAATGGTTTGGCGAGCAGTTTGATGCTATAACCACCGCTACTATCCAATTTGACATCTCGGGTGTTGTTGAGAATTCCGATATCAAGTTGGTTTCTCATGTAATGGCTCAATCTATTACCAATACTTCTTTTCAAGTTTCATTTAATGCAACTCCGGTTCTTACACAACCTATCGTGGCTATACCCAATTCTAGTTACAGTATTAAGGGCCGGGTAAAAGCAGATACAACTATTTTTAATTCGAATGCAGTAGCCGCATCTACACGAAGTAAGCAAGACGTGAATTATCAATTCACAAAAGGAAGCCCCGGCATCTCTATTGGCTATCTCGATTTTTTATTCTTAATCTAACAAGAAAACTTGCGCTCTATGGAGATGAAACTATTTTTCGTTCATCCAGCAGCCTGGCTAATACCACATCAACCTTTGAAGTAAACAATGGAACTGCCGGAGTTAGACTATGGGATGTAACCGATTACTTAGATGCTAAAGATCAGGATTACTCATTAACTAACAATAAATTACTTTTTCTACCACCACAACTTTGCTAAAGGAATTCGTTGTATTTAAATCAGACAAAGCAAAGGCTCCGGTCTTTGAGGGCAAAGTATCAAATCAAAATCTCTTGGGTATGGCTGCCCCACAATTACTGATCATAACCCATCCCGATTTTTTAAGTGAAGCCCAACGATTGGCTAATCATCGTCAATCCGTATCAGGTATTGTTAGCAAGGTCGTTACCACAAACCAGATATACAACGAGTTTTCAGGAGGCAAACAAGATGTAACTGCCATTCGAGATTTTATCAAAATGCTCTACAACGATACGAATGCTCAACTAAAAAATGTTTTGATTTTCGGTCGTGGCTCCTACGACTACAAAAACAGAGTGCTGGGCAACACCAACTATGTACCTATTTATGAATCGCGTAACTCGTTAAGTCCACTCGAAACGTATGCATCCGATGATTATTATTCTTTTCTTGAAACAACAGAAGGGGAGTGGTCAGAAAGTCCCGTTCAAAATCATACCCTCGATATTGGTATTGGCCGCCTGCCGGTGAAAACACTGGAGGAAGCAACTCGGGTAGTTGATAAGCTAATCGAGTACGATCTAAACCCATCATCCTTTGGCCCATGGCAAAACGAAATTCTCTTTGTGGCAGACGATGGAGATTTTAATATCCATAATAGTCAGGCCGATCAACTGGCTAATTCTGTAGAGTTATTAAATCCAAAGTATCATACACAAAAGTTTTTTCTGGATTCGTTCGAGCAAGTTACAAAGCCTACTGGGCAAAGGAGTCCGGATGCAGCCAAGGCACTTGATCTTTCCGTGCGCAAAGGCTCACTAATTGTAAACTACACCGGCCATGGCTCAGAGCGGGTTTGGATGGATGAAAGAATTTTAGACGAAAAAGTAATTGAGAGTTGGAAAAACGGACCTCGATATCCGCTGTTTGTAACAGCCACTTGCGAGTTTGGAAGACATGACGATCCCTTTCAAATAACAAGCGGAGAATTAACCCTTCTTCAAAAGAAAGGTGGATCCATCGGCTTGGTAACTTCATCAAGGCCCGTGAATTCAAGCACTAACTTCACGTTGAATAAAGCTTTTACGAATCGCTCTTTACAAAAGCGCAAAATAAATTCAATGATTTAGGAACTGTGTTTAAAGAAACTAAAAAACAAAAGCATCAGTGGAGTGGCTAATCGAAATTTTTCATTGCTAGGCGATCCATCAATGCACTTGGCATTAGCTGAGAATGAAATTATTTTTGATGAAATTAAAACAAATACAGGATCACTTGAACTGAAGGGACTGTCGCACGTAAACGTAACTGGACATCTCGAAAACAATCTGAATGTTCAAACGCAATTCAACGGTACACCTAACACTTACCTTACTTAGCGAAGAAGTGAACCTGGTTACCAAAGGTGATGAAAATCCACCCTTCAATTATTCCGATCGCCCGAATGTGCTTTTTCGTGGCAATGCATCTGTAAATCAAGGCCTTTTCGAATTGCAATTCATTATGCCAAAAAATATTCCGGCACAGTTTATTACTGGGAAATTTCTTGCTTCCGCGTTTGATAAGGATGGCAACTTCGCAAATGGAGTAGCTCTCAATAATCAAATGGGTGGCCTTGAGCCCAGCCCTATCCCGGATAATACGCCACCCCAAATTCAACTTTTCCTTGGTGACACTACCTTCATTTCTGGAGGAATTGTTGGGCCGAATACAAAAATCGTTGCAAAACTTTTTGACGAAAGCGGCATCAATATTTCATCAGATCCAACGGGTAATGAAATTACCGCGTCAATCGACAACGGAAGCACCTTTATTCTCAACGATTATTATTATTCCGATCTGGACAATTATAAAACAGGCTTCCTAACTTTTCCGCTTGACGGTCTCGAAAAAGGTAAACATACGCTTACCTTATCGGCTTCAGATACATATAATAACCGGGCATTTGGAACAGTTGATTTTGTGGTAACAGAAGGGGATCAGATTCAAATTGAAGAGTTTAGTAATTACCCTAATCCCTTTTATGAGTCAACGGTTCTTGAATTTACCCATACCAGGTCTGGCGAAGATTTGGAGGTCTATTTAACTATCCTCGACTTGGCTGGTAAAGTCATACTAAATCAAACTTTTGAAGTATTTTCAAGCCAGTATAGAGTTACTTTAACCGAGTGGGATGGAAAATCAGCATCTGGAACAAAATTAAGCCAGGGTGTATATCTGGGTAAACTTTCTGTTCGTTCATTACTGGATGGCTCGAAAAATGAGCAATATACAAAGCTAATTATCTTGAATTAACTACCTTTACCGATTAGAACTTGATTATGAAGAGGTTAAGCACTCCTATTGTATTCACTCTTTTAATATTTCCTTTTTTCTCCTGGTCTCAGGTTTCCTCTTCAGGAACTTTGATAGGTCAGGATACTACCAATAAGGTAATTACTACAGCCGTTCCTTTCCTTACCATCACCCCCGATGCCCGAGCTGGTGGTATGGGCGATGCAGGAGTTGCCACCTCAGCCGATGTAAACTCAGCTTACTGGAATGCCGGAAAACTAGCTTTTATCGATAATGGTCTGGGCTATGGAATCTCAGGTTCTTACACACCTTGGCTTGGTAAAATTATTAATGATATGTATGTCTTCTACCTATCCGGTTTCTATAAAATAGGAAGAGTACAAACGGTGGCTGCCTCTATGAAGTATTTTGATTTAGGCGAGATTCAGTTTAAGGATGTTAACAATAATGATCTTGGAAGATTCAACCCACGCGAATTTGCGTTCGATGTAACCTACTCCAGAATGCTCACCGAAGAACTTGCTATTGGCGGAGCGCTTCGATACATATACTCTAACCTTACGGGAGCTTTAAGTACGGGTAATATCGATGCCCGGCCAGGTAATTCAGTCGCAGTTGATTTGGGTATCTATTATACAAAGCCCTTTAGATCAAGTAATTCATCCTATTCGTTAGGAGCAGCAATTACAAACCTGGGAGCCAAGATTACCTATTCGGATAGTAATAATAAAGATTTCATTCCTACAAATCTGCGACTAGGAGGCGCTTATACGAGAGAGTTGGATAGTCAAAATAAATTAACCTTCGCTTTAGATTTTAATAAACTAATGGTACCCAGTCCTCCTAAAGATAATACCACTCCTTTACTCAGTGGTATTTTCGGATCCTTTTCAGATGCGCCCGGTGGCTTTAAGGAAGAGATCAGTGAATTCATGGTTTCTACCGGAACCGAATATTGGTATAACGATACCTTCGCTGGTCGGTTAGGGTATTTCTATGAAGCGCGTTATAAAGGCAACAGACAATACTTAACTGCAGGGGTTGGTTTTCGATATCAGAAATTTGGAATTGATGTCGCCTATCTTGTTCCAACTAACGGTCGGGAAAATGCGTTGGCAGAAACGATTCGATTCACGCTAATGATGAACTTTCAAAACAAAAAGGGCGTGGACGATTCGATCACAGACAATTAATCATGCTTGATAGAAAGTCTGCTCCGCAATTTGTTGAAATTGTTACAAGTAATCTCCCTTCACCTGAAGTGATCACCCTCGACAATGGAATTCCCCTGATTCACTTTGATAAAGTAAATCAGGAGGTTCTTCGAATTGAATTAATTTTCAAAGCCGGCAAATGGTACGAACCAAAAGTTGGCATATCCTACTTTACCTCCCACCTTCTTGACAAGGGCACCCAGAGTAAAAGCTCTTTTCAAATCGCTGAAATCTTTGATCAATTTGGTTCGTCTGTTGAAATTAGCGCAGGTTCTGATTTTGTATCCGCTTCACTTTATACCTTAACTAAGAATGTAAACAAAGTCTTACCTCTTTTTTGTGATATCGTTCATTATCCTTCCTTTCCAGACTCTGAATTTACACTCCTTAAAGACATCTTTAGGCAAAACCTAAAAATCAATGATGAAAAAAGTAGCTATCTGGCGAGTAAAGCTATTCGTCAAAACATATTCGGAAGCAATCACCCTTATGGAAGTTCTGTTACAGAGAAAGACCTTGATCTTCTTACCAGACAAGATTTAGTGAACTTCTTTCAAACAAGGTTTAGTCTACACGAGGTTTACATTACGGGAAAGGTAGATTCCGATATATTGAAAATGTTTGCCAAAAACCTATCAGAGTTTTCAATTACGAATCAAAACCAGATTCATTTAGCTGCTTCAGAAGCTCCGGAAGTTAAAGCGCAGCACATCCAAAAACCTGAGAGTCTTCAATCTTCCATTCGACTGGGAAAAAGGGTAATAAACCGATCAAATCCGGATTACCCTGCACTAGTTTTATTGAATCATATCCTTGGTGGCTATTTTGGATCTCGGTTAATGAAAAATATTCGTGAAGAAAAGGGGTTGAACTATGGAATCAACTCATCCATTCACGCCCTAAAGCATGATGCTTTTTTGTTGGTTGGCACAGATGTTAATAAGGAAAATTGTACCGTGGCGCTTTCCGAAATCAAATCAGAAATAAAACGGCTTCAAGAGGTGGGTATCGATCTTGGTGAGTTGGAAACTGCAAAGCATCATCTTTTGGGTAGCCTTCAGTTAGAAACGGCTAATCCATTTTCCGTTCTCGAAAAAATAAAGACCATTCGGTTGCACAATCTCAATAACAATTTCTACAGTATTCTTTTAGAGGGCATTCAAGTATCAAACCAAGATACTCTTATTCGCATTGCACAAACCCATCTCAACGAGAATAACTTCTTTGAGCTTAGTGTAGGGTAGTTATCTTTCAAGTTAAGATTCAAATAATTTTTCTCCTCCTTGCATGTGAAGAATTCTCCACGCTCGACCAAAAAAGAGCTCAGTAGTTATCTACTGAGCTCTTGGAATAAAAGAAAGGCAACGACTTACTCTCCCGGGTTTTACCCTAGTACCATCAGCGCGGGTGGACTTAACTTCTCTGTTCGGAATGGGAAGAGGTGATCCCCACCGCTATAGTCACCTTAAGGTTTTGAGTCTTGAGTTGGTAGTCTTGAGTCTATAGTGGTTTACTATGGACTGTCGACCCTGGACTGTGGACTTCCCGATAGCTATCGGGACAATATCGTTGACAGTATTGATAAAAGAGTATTTAAAGTTTTTAAGTAAAAGTTACGAGCACATAGTTCGTTTACTGAAGCATTCGGGTAATTAGTACTGCTCAGCTTTGACATTTCTGTCTTTACACCTGCAGCCTATCAACGTCATCATCTCTGACGTCCCTTAATGGAAGTCTCATCTCGAGGTGGGTTTCGCGCTTAGATGCTTTCAGCGCTTATCCCGTCCCAACATAGCTACCCGGCAGTGCCGCTGACACGACAACCGGTACACCAGCGGTTAGTCCAACCCGGTCCTCTCGTACTAAGGTCAGATCCTCTCAAACTTCCTACGCCCATCACAGATAGGGACCGAACTGTCTCACGACGTTCTGAACCCAGCTCGCGTGCCACTTTAATGGGCGAACAGCCCAACCCTTGGGACCTTCTCCATCCCCAGGATGTGACGAGCCGACATCGAGGTGCCAAACCTCCCCGTCGATATGAGCTCTTGGGGGAGATCAGCCTGTTATCCCCAGCGTACCTTTTATCCTTTGAGCGATGGCCCTTCCATGCAGAACCACCGGATCACTATATCCAACTTTCGTCCCTGCTCGACCCGTCGGTCTCACAGTCAAGCATGCTTATGCTATTGCACTCCACATACGATTACCAACCGTACTGAGCATACCTTTGAAAGCCTCCGATACACTTTCGGAGGCGACCACCCCAGTCAAACTACCCACCACACAATGTCCCTTTTACAAGGTTAGGCATCAAGAAAATAAAGGGTGGTATTTCACCATTGGCTCCCCAAAACCTAGCGGCCCTGGATCAACGCCTCCCACCTATCCTACACATCATTCTCCCAATACCAATGTGAAGCTATAGTAAAGGTGCATGGGGTCTTTCCGTCCCGTGACGGGTACACGGCATCTTCACCGTGACTACAATTTCACCGAGCTCATGGCTGAGACAGCGCCCAGATCGTTACACCATTCGTGCAGGTCGGAACTTACCCGACAAGGAATTTCGCTACCTTAGGACCGTTATAGTTACGGCCGCCGTTTACTGGGGCTTCAGTTCAATGCTTCGCAGATTGCTCCACTAACATCCCCCTTAACCTTCCAGCACCGGGCAGGTGTCAGGCCTTATACTTCATCTTTCGATTTTGCAAAGCCATGTGTTTTTGATAAACAGTCGCCTGGGCCATTTCTCTGCGACCTCTAGTATTGCTACTAAAGGAGGCACCCCTTCTCCCGAAGTTACAGGGTTAATTTGCCGAGTTCCTTAGCCATGATTCACTCGAGCACCTTAGAATATTCTTCTTGACTACCTGTGTCGGTTTGCGGTACGGGTACCATAACAATATGCTTAGGGGATTTTCTCGGAAGTCTGCTTACGTTCTCTATCACTTCGGCCGAAGCCTCTGTGTACTATTGGGTTTCAGCATTCTCTGCGGATTTGCCTACAGAAAATATACCTACGCCTTTTAACGTCCTATTTCGTCAGGACGCGGAACTTTCACTACTCCTTCTTCCCATCGCTCATTACGGTAGTACTGGAATATTAACCAGTTGGCCATCGACTACTCCCTTCGGATTCGCCTTAGGACCCGACTTACCCGCGGTTGATTAACATTGCCGCGGAAACCTTAGTCTATCGGTGGGCAGGTTTCTCACCTGCCTTATCGTTACTTATGCCTACATTTGCTTTTCTAACCGCTCCACCCAGAGTGACCTCTGAACTTCTCCGCTGTTAGAATGCTCCCCTACCACTCTAGTATTGCTACTAAAATCCTAAGCTTCGGTACTATACTTGATGCCCGATTATTATCGATGCTCTGTCGCTCGACCAGTGAGCTGTTACGCACTCTTTAAAGGAATAGCTGCTTCCAAGCTAACCTCCTGGCTGTCTCAGCAACTGAACCGCCTTAGTTCAACTTAGTATAGATTTTGGGACCTTAGCTGTAGGTCTGGGTTCTTTCCCTCTCGGACACGGACCTTAGCACCCGCGCCCTCATTGCAGAGTATATTTGTTAGCATTCGGAGTTCATCTGGATTTGGTAGGATGTGGCTCCCTCTAGTCCAATTGGTAGCTCTACCTCTAACAAACTCAACCTCCACACTGTTCCTAAAAACATTTCGGGGAGTACGAGCTATTTCTCAGTTTGATTAGCCTTTCACCCCTACCCTCAGTTCATCCAAAAACTTTTCAACGTTTACTAGTTCGGACCTCCACCCCGGGTTAACGGGGCTTCATCCTGACCAAGGGTAGATCACAAAGTTTCGCGTCTACTCCCACTGACTGCACGCCCTATTCAGACTCGCTTTCGCTCCGGCTGCATCCCTTAAGGGACTTAACCTTGCCAGTGAAAGTAACTCGTAGGCTCATTATGCAAAAGGCACGCCATCACTCCATTGCGGAGCTCTGACCGCTTGTAAGCGTATGGTTTCAGGTTCTCTTTTCACCCTCCTATTCGGAGTACTTTTCACCTTTCCTTCACAGTACTGGTTCACTATCGGTCTCTCAGGAGTATTTAGCCTTACCGGATGGTGCCGGCAACTTCAAACGGGGCGTCTCCGACCCCGCCCTACTCAGGATACTACCTCTCCTCCGCGTCTTCCTTTACGGGGCTCTCACCCTCTTTGGCTCAGTTTCCCACCTGATTCATGTCGATTTGGATTTTGATTATGTAGTCCTATAACCCCTCATTAGCCGTAACTAATA
>JADJMA010000002.1:137500-500678 GCA_016709845.1 Flammeovirgaceae bacterium
GACACTCTAGCTTCAATATTGCTATCAAAGTTACCGTTCGTCTTGCATGTATTAGGCCTGCCGCTAGCGTTCATCCTGAGCCAGGATCAAACTCTCCATAGTATTTTCTTCATTATCATCAACAGTCCAGAGACCTCTCCTTCAATCTAAACCAGCCTCGTAGCTCAGATCCTTTCGAATTCTCAAACCCAAAGCCTATGTCATTTAATCCTCGGTCCTCATTAATTTTTGTCCATCTGACTTCACAGTCAGATCCTAAAGAAATCAACTCGGCTATACCCTCTATCGAGTATAACCGGGTCCGCTATCAATCTCCATCTATTCAAAGAACGTGTGTTCTATTTCTCTTCGCCATTATGGCTTAGGCTTTCGAACTATTAGTGAAAAACTCAAAATTCTTAAAGAAGAACCCCAAATCATCCAAAAAATCCCCTTTTCGTTCAAAGGGAGTGCAAAGGTAGCTGTTGATGGGGTTTCTGCAATAGTTGCGGTGAAGATTTTTAGTAAAAAAGAGCAATAGCTAAATGGCCGTCTATAACTACTTGAGTATCAGAAGAAGAATTTATTGGCTTTTTTTCTTATAAATCGGCACCGTACTACAAGGTTCGCCAAACATTATGCTTGCAGCAACAGCATGAAGTTGATTAGTGGCTTCCACATAGGCGGTAAGCGGCACCTCAACTTTACTACATCCTTTAATAACCACCTTAGCATTGTAATATTTACTCCAATCAATCTTTGTTAAGGCCTGCTGAAATAAAGTCTGTTCTAAATCTTTCAGTGTTCCAAAAATGATATGCTGCGCATAGGGTTGTAAGGAAACCGAAACTAACATAAATGCCCAAGTAGGAACGATGGCATCCGCAGAACAGGTAATGGCTACAAACTTATTTTTATATTGTGACCAGTCATGAGACTTTATATAATCGCGAAATTCCTTCTCGCGCAAAACCAACTCCTGAAAAAGCAAACCTTTTAAATCAAACAGCACTCTTTCTCCTGGTGTGTAGAGTTCTTCCAGATCGAAAGTGACTAATTGGCTGCTGCTAACTCTATTGAGTATTTCCATTTTCCTTCAACACGATTAAACTAAATTAGGTTTTCTGATTAAGAAATCTTTGAGATAAAACGGTTCAAATGACTCCACGTCTTCAAAGGAAGATTGAATCCACTTCTTATATCCTAATTGCCCTAAAGGAATGGCATCAGGAACTAAGTCATTAATAAATCTGGCATTAGGATGTTGAATAACTTCCTCGCATTTCATTGAGCCTTCGCCCAAAAAGAAAATTATTTTTTGATCAAGCATTTCATTAAAACTTTTTTGATCAATAATTTTTGCCTGTGTTGGAGTTATCTCTTGCAGATTAAAATCAAGCATCTTACAATACACTTCCATTCTACGTGCGTCTAACATCGGACATAAGAGAATTTTCTCATCAAATTCAATTGCCTTTGTGGATTGCTTTTCCAGTAAATAATTTTTTGCCTGGAAGGCCAGTAAATCCAGCGTATTAACAGCTATCAAAGGGATCCGTAAAGCATAACATAAGCCTTTTGCGGTTGCTACACCTATTCTAAGACCGGTATATGAACCTGGGCCCGAGGCAACGATTATTGCCTTCAAATCTGAAGGTTGGCTATTCGCTTGTTCTAATACCTCCTGAATAATTACGGCTAACTTCGATGCAGCTGACCGAGGTGTCTTTATTTGGCGCGAAGCAAGGATTGTCTCGGTGGTATACAAGGCAACCGAACATGCCTGTGTGGATGTTTCCAAGCTAAGTAGCAGGGCCATTAGTTTGCTGAAAGCAGTTTTTTGTAAGCATCCGGATTAGCCAGAATTTTCTTTGCTTCAATAATTTCCTTGTCTTCACCCATAGAGATTTCGATCTGTCCTTTGGCCAATTGATAGTGAAATGCAATTTCCTGCTCAAGGATTTTTATCAGCTCTGGTTTAAACCTCGTTAATGAGGAATTTTTATTCTGATCTATTTTGGCTTTAAGTTCTTTTAATGGAGTCTGCAGTTCATCATAATATTTTTCTTTTTTGGCGGCTGCTACTAATTCGTCTGCCTGCTGATCTAGCTCCGTTGTGTATGAAATCTTTTGATCTTTTACCCATTGAACAAACTTCTGATACTCCTCGTCCGTGAATTTAAAGTCCTTCATGGAAGCGGGAATGGGGTGCTCGTTACAATATTTTGTGGCATACTCAAACACATAACCGGCACCCACTAATTCAATAATGGCCGAACCATAAGTAGGTGCTTCAATGAAAATATCAGGATCCAGTCCGGCTCCATCATATACTTTCCGGCCTGCTGCCGTTTTAAATTCTCTTTTCAGCGAGTCGGGGAATTTGTTTACGGTGCCGTCACTTTTACGATGCTCATAATCAATAGCCTGAATACAACGGCCACTGGGAATATAGTATTTAGCGGTGGTCACTTTTAGTTGTGCATTATAAGCCAACTGCCTGGTCGTTTGGACAAGGCCTTTGCCGAAGGTCTTTTGACCTACCAAAATTGCACGATCATAATCCTGTAGCGACCCAGCTACAATCTCAGACGCAGAAGCACTTTCGCCACTGGTAAGCACCGCCATAGGGATTTCGGTATCTAATGGCTTGTTTAGTGTATTATACGTCTTATTCCAATCAGGCACCTTACCCTTCGTTGAAACAACTTCTTTTCCCTTTGGAATAAATACATTCACAATGTTAACGGCTTCGTAAAGGGAGCCCCCTGGATTATCCCGGAGATCCACTATCAATTTCTTTGCTCCTTCTTGTTTTAACTTGTTTACAGCATCTTCCACTTCCTTTCCGGCACCAGGCGTAAACTCATCCAGTTTGATATACCCAATATCGGAACTAACCATACCTTGATAGGTGATGTTTGAGATTTTTATCTTTTCACGAACCAACTTGAATTTTATATTTTCTTTTTGACCTGCTCTTTTTATCTCTAACTCCACTTCGGTTTTAGGTTTGCCTTTTAATAGTGTACTCACATCGGAAGTAGGCTTACCCTGCACATTCTTACCATCCACGGAAATGATCTCATCGCCTACATGCAAACCTCCTTTCTCTGCAGGAAATCCTACATAAGGATTTGTGATGACTGTTTTTTTATTTACGATTCCGATTAATGCTCCAACCCTGCATATTGACCGGTGGTTTGGATGCTAAAAGCTTCCAGGTCTTCTTCGGGGATGTAATCTGTATACGGATCCAATTGTTCTAACATTCCATGAATGCCATTGTCAATCAATTTCTTTGGATTAACATCATCCACATAATAGGCGTTGACTTCCTTAAACAGGGTAGCGAAGATGTCCAGGCTTTTGGCAATGTCGAAGTACTTCTCCCCCGGTACCTGAAAAGCCCAAATGATAAAAACTACCACAAGTACAACTCCTCCCAATTTCAATTTCCTCATCATAGTCATCTTAGAGATTCCAATTTCTTAATTTTTTCCAGCACAAGAAAGATTTTGTTTTTGATCTCCGCGAACGGTAACACTTCCTTTGCCGTATAGTTGAACGAAAAAATTCCCTTTTCGGGGATGTTTGAAATGATTTCTTTCTGTAGCCTATACGATTCGCGTATCCGTCTTCGAATCAAATTTCTATCTACTGCACGTTTAAAGTTACGACTTGGTACGGGAATCAGTATCTTATTAACAGCCTGATCACTTTTATCTGGATTTGGCCGATACAGTACTTTAAAGGGAAACAAATAAAAAGAGGAACCCTTTTCGAAGAGTTCCTTTATTAATTTTTCTTTTGAAAGTCTTTCCGCTTTTGTGAAGGTGAACTTCCCCATGAGATTAAAATTAATCCCTTTCAGGGAAAATTACCGAAAGATTACTTGCTCTTAGAGGTACCCTCGTCAGATACAGTAAGCTTTTTACGGCCATTTCTTCTGCGATTAGCAATCACCCTGCGACCACTAGCCGTAGCCATGCGCTCGCGGAAACCATGCTTGTTTGTTCTTTTCTTGCGGGAAGGTTGGAATGTGCGTTTCATATCAAATATCTGTTTCCTAAAAAATTCTAAAGGGGTGCAAAAATGCTTAGGAATATCGGCATTTACAACATCGGTCGCAGGATTTTGCCAAGAAACCTCATTTTTATAATAAAAGGCTGGTTTTTAGCCAGCCTTTAAAAAATTGCTTCTCTATTTAGTTTATTGAACCTTAAACAGGCTGTCATCCAGGGTTGGGTTAACCTCCAAACTTGAAACCTGAAAATTGAAATTCATTGGGCCCTGACTAAGCATAACCGTATGAGGAAACTTAACGCCACTTACTTCTTTGTAGTCCTGGTACCGAGTGGGTACTGCCATGTCGCCTTGCGGTGTTTTTACCATCTCCACAGTCTGAATTTTCAATCCGCTTTGGCGGTCAAAATAGTTTGTGAGTTTTTCGCCAGCCGGAAAACTGTACTCAACTACGTAAGCTTCCTTGCCATCAACTGTTTCAATTGCCTTTAGGGTAGCCTTAACCTTAGCCGTTGCAAGCATAGCCTCTGGCACAAGGTAGGCATCAAACAAACTCTTCTCTTTGGCCGCCTGATCAACGGGGGCCTTCTGGCCCATTTGAATTTCGGCTACTTCTTTACCATCGGTTACGCTCTTCTGCATTATGTTGCCTTGTACTGAAAGTTCTGTTACACTTTTTCCCGGAGCTTTTTGAAACAGTCATCGTTAATTCAGTTCCCTGAATGGTGGCCTTCATCACAGTTTTAACACTTTTCAATTCCTGAATCTTTTTTGTGCCTCCAATTGCATCTATATAATTGGAAATTACTTTTTCGGCTGTGAGGCCAGCTGGTATTGCAGATACTTTGGCGGGCACATAACTCTCACCATAAATATCAACGTGTTTTACTTCACCAAATTTGGCAAGCTTGTCGGCTATGTCACTTCCTTTGCCTACCACAATAATGTATGCATTGTCAGGATGGATATACTTCTTTGATGTTGCCTGCACATCCGCCAAGGTTATGGCATCAACATATTTAAGATAATTGTTATAGTAATCTTTTGGCAGATTATACTTAGCTGTATTTAAGGCAAAGCCAGCTATGGTTTGTGGATTTTCAAGTGATCTTCCAAATGACCCTGATATCTCTGCCTTCGCCGCTAATTCTTTTCCTCCACCGGCTCATTTATCATACGCCTTAGTTCTGAAAGAAACTCATACACCGAACTGTCCGTCACCTTCGTTGCGAACACTTGCCGAAGCATTAAAATTACCAATCAAATCATCGGGGCTAAGCCGGGAGCCTGCACCATAGGTATAGCCATGCCTTTCCCGAAGGTTTTGCATTAACCGGGCTGAAAATCCACCACCTAAAATTTGATTAGTTACCCTTGCTTTGATTGCATCCTGAGTGCCGGGTTTTAAATCTACCGGATAGGCAATATTTATTATTGATTGAACTGAAGCGGGTCTATCCACAAGTGCTACATACGTTTTAGCGGGTTCTTTTGGTTGGGTATAGGTTGGATTTTTAACTGTGCCAGCCGGCCATTTGGCAAAATACTTTTCGGCATGTGCTTTCGCAGATTTCAAATCTATATCTCCTACCATAATTAAGTAGGCATTACCTGGCTTGTAGTATTCCTTGTAGTATGCTTTGCAATCGTCCAGGGTGATGGAGGCCACACTTTTCTCCGTGGTAAACAACCCATAGGGGTGTGCCTTTCCATATAACAGGGCGTTGCGCACATTACCCATAATCGAATTTGGATCATCTTTCTCTGTGGCCAACCCGGAAAGTGTCTGCGTTTTTAACTTATCCATTTCCTCTTGTGGAAAGGCAGGATTGAAGAGGACATCGGTCATCAATTCAAGTAACTTATTCGTATGCTTGGAAAGACTCGAAGCAAAAATTCCATTGCCTCCAGAATTAAGGCTTGCACCTATGAAGTCTGTTTCTTCGTCAAGCTGTGCCTTTGTTCTTGTTTTTGTTCCCGTACCTATCAACGTTTCGGCCATGGAAACATAACCCTCTTTTTCCCCCTGATAGATCTGATCATTTTTTAGTTGTAACGAAAATTGAATGCGTGGCAACTTATGGTTCTCCACAACAAAAACCTGCAAGCCATTTTTTAAGGTGAAGGATTGATACTCTCCTATTTTTATCTCACGTGCCGGTGCCGGCTTGGGCGCTTTAGTACGATCTACCTGGGCTTGCGCTGAAACTATTACAAGCAAGAGGCATATAACTATTATTATCTTCTTCATAATCAATTATCTTTTTTGATTTGAGTATCGCTTGGTTTGCTTTGGGCCGACTTGGGCATGTACTGAAGAACAACACGATTTTCTTTAGTGAGGTATTTCTTTGCAACGCGCTGTAAATCTTCGCGGGTTACTTTCATATACCGATCTATTTCGGTGTTGATCAGATTCGCATCTTTGTAATAGACATGATAGTTGGCTAGTTGCTCGGCAATACCAACAGTCGATGAGTTTTGTAAAACAAACTGGCTCTCCATTTGATTACGAATCTTTTGAAACTCATGTTCCGAAACTAATTCGTTTTTCACTTTCTCAATTTCGGCATCCATTCCTTTTTCGAGATCCTCGGCACTTACGCCCATGTTAACAATGCCGAGCGTAATGTATAACCCTGGATCTTCCAACGCAAAAGGAAACGAAGCTACCTGTAAGGCCTTCTTTTGCTCATCTACTAAAGCTTTATACATCCGCGAACTTTGGCCACCACTAAATAATGTGCTTAGCATTTCAATAGCGTACGAATCGGGTGTGCCTTGTGCCGGAATATGATAGGCCTGAAACACAGCGGGTAGTTGAATGTTATCAAAAATTACATCGCGTACTTCGGCTTTTTGTTGAGGTTCAACAATAGCGGGGCGCGGAACTGGTTTTGTGCCTCGCGGTATATCTTTAAAATATTTTGAAACAAGCGTTTTCGTTTGCTCTATATCAATATCACCCGCAATAGAGATCGTTGCGTTTTCGGGAACATAGAAAGTTTTATAGAAGGCAATAAATTCATCCAGAGAAGCGGCATTCAAATCATCCATCGAACCAATGGGCGTCCATCGGTATGGGTGAACGGTATAGGCACGCTTAAACATCTCGGCCTGAAACGACATATACGGTTGGTTGTCGATACGCTGGCGTTTTTCTTCTTTCACCACTTCGCGTTGTGTTTCCACACCTACTTGTTCAATTTTTGCATGAAGCATCCGTTCTGATTCCATCCACAAACCAAGTTCCAGTTGATTAGAGGGAAGAACTTCATAATAAAAGGTCCGGTCGTTGGAGGTGTTGGCATTGTTGGTAGCCCCTGCGTTCGAAAGATATTTGTCAAACTCTCCACGCTTTATATTTTCTGATCCTTCAAACAACAAATGTTCAAAGAAGTGCGCGAAGCCCGTGCGGCTTGGATCTTCATTTTTTGAGCCCACATGATACAATACCGACACGGCTACAATCGGAGTTGTGTTATCCTTATGGAGAATTACATGTATGCCGTTGGGCATGTCGTATTCGGTAAATTCGATTTTACGCGCCTGACTAAAACCTGCCGTAATCGCAGCCAGTAAAAGCCAAAGGGTTAGAGAGTGTTTTTTATACATATTAATTTAGTTGATGATACAATTATACTGAATATTAGTATTTAGTCGATAGTCCATAGTAGTCTTGAGTAAATAGTCCATCAATCAAAAGGTTAATGATTTCTTAAATATTATCAAAATACACAGCAACTATTAATCCAATTAAAATGCCCATTCAAAACACAAAATAACTTATATGAATTATTAAATCTCTATTTAACCCATTAACATTCACTAAATCAAAAATATAATTGAACATTTTCATGATTTGTTATTCGACTTAACGGCTACAATCGCGAAAGCAGTGCTGCACTTATACGTAGCCTTACGTAATACAATCTCAACTAAATGCATTTACTATAGCTATCACAGCCCCGATAACGCCAGCGATTACACCGAGAACAAAGCCCCTAAAAACCATTCTGACAAAGATTGGTTCTTAGCATTAAAAAAATCAATCAGATTCATATTTAGTGATTTTAAAAACCATATTCAAACTTTTAATAATTTCACTAATCTTGAGCCCATACCCTTTCCACAAGATATGAACTAATCATTCTCCACTAACATGGGAAACTGAAGTTTCCATAAATTGAAATACACATTTTTGTTCTGCATCAATTCATCATGCCTGCCTTCCTCGGCTACTTTACCATTTTCCAATACAACTATCTTATCGGCCTGAAATACTGTGCTCAGTCTGTGTGCAATTAATAACACAGTCTTATTTTGCTCACGTAGAATGTCAACCATTTTTTGCACATACTTTTCGGATGCAGAGTCTAACGATGATGTAGCCTCATCTAAAATTAAAATCTCAGGATCTTTATAAAGTGCACGAGCAATGGCTAGCCGTTGTTTTTGCCCACCTGACAGGGTTGCTCCGTTTTCACCCAAATAGGTATTGAATCCATTGGGTAGTTTTTCAATAAACTCCAAAATACCAAGCCCGGTGCAAATGCTGATAATCTTTTTCATATCGGGTCGGAAATCACCCACAGCAATATTATCAACCACATTACCAGCGAACAGATCAATCTTTTGCGGCACTACACCTACTATATTTCTAAGCGAGTCATTTTTAATGTACTGCAAATCATAATCACCAATATAAACATGGCCTGATTGCAACGGGTAAAGGTTTTGGAGCAATGCCATGAGCGTAGATTTACCCGAACCACTTTCGCCAACAATGGCGGTTATTTTTCCGCAAGGAATTTCAAGATCAAAATTCTCGAACACCGTTACCCGAGAGCCATACCGAAAGTTTACCTCCTTAAAGCGGATGTTACCCATCATGTCTTTGGTTAGCTCAACCTGGTTCTCCTCTTTCTCGCGCTCCAAGTCCATAATTTCAAACAAACGGTCAGCGGCAATCATTGCATTTTGCACAACCTTATTCATGCCAATTAAACTACTCACTGGTCCCGTAAAGTATCCAATCAATGCATAGAAGGATAGCAGCTCGCCCGGTGTTATTTCATTATCTAAAACAAACCCCGCGCCTACCCATAATAAAATAATGGTAAACAGTCTGGAGAAAAATTCAGACGAAGTGCCGGAAAAAATACTATTCAAACCCGATGAATAAACTGTTTTCAACAATCCGATGAATCGGGTTTCGGTTTTTATATTGGCATAACTTTCTAATCCAAAACTTTTAATGGTATTAACAGAATTGAGCGACTCCACTAATTGAGATTCCAGTTCGGCAGCATTTTCCATCAACTTGCGCTCTACCTTTTTGTTCAATCGATTTGTTATATAATAAATGATAGAATAGAAAGGCACGATCAAAAGAATTACCAACGCAAGCTTCCAGTAATAGGTAAACATGAGTGCAAAGGAGAAAATAAGAATGAATATATTGACCGCTATGTTGGTAAGCGCCTCATTGATAAACGACCGGATTTTTACCGCATCATTTATACGACTTATTATTTCTCCTACGCGCATCGTGTCGAAAAACTGCTGCGGTAATTTCAACAAGTGTTTATAATAGCCGAGTATAAGACTCACATCAATAGCCTGTCCTGTGCGTAAGGTGAAAATACTTTTGGTGGCGCTAATGAATACCTGAAGCAAAAGCAGCACAATCATGCCCAAACTCATAAGGTTTAATAAATTGCGGCTCCCATCCACCAGCACATGATCCACAATTTTTTGTACGTAAATGGAAGTGGTGAGCCCGATAATCGTATAGACCATAGCCCCGGCCAATGCCTGACTCATGATACTTTTATGGGGCCGGATTAACGCCCAAAAGCGAGCCAGCACAGAAACTTTTTGATTACCGGTAGTAAAATCTTCACCCGGGAGTAAAATAACCAAGACTCCCGTCCAGACTTTTTTAAACTCTTCATGCGTGTATCGTTGCATGGTGCCACGCCCCGGGTCCATTACTTCAATGTACTTATCAGTAGCTTGATAAATTACCACATAGTGATGTAAAACTTCCTTAACGATGATATGCGCAATAGCAGGTTTAGGTATTTTCAGCAGACTATCCATTTCGCCACGCACGCCTTTGGCCTGAAAGCCTAACTTTTGCAACGCCTCTAACAAGCCCAATACATTAGTTCCTTTTTTGTCTGTAGAGGCCAACTGGCGAATGCGAGCAACGGGCAAATTGAGTTTATAATGCGAAGCAATGGAAGCAATGCAAGCGGCTCCGCAGTCAGTTATGTCGCGTTGTTTTACTTTTATACTCATTGGGTGAAGAGTATTAAGTAGTTAGTATTCAGTACTGAGCAGATAGGCTTTGGCAGGTAGGCTTTAGTGGAATTTGCTTTTAAAACCTCCTGCCCCCTCTCCGGAGGCGAGGGGTTGACTGTACTTACCGAATTTATTGATTTCTTAAAGTTCATCTGCTCCTTTTTAAACCTGTTTATAATTTTCTCTACTTTAAAGGAGAAAGTAACCGAAGTTTTTAAAGATGTGTTAAAGACTAAATACTCAATACTATTGACTACGAACTGTGTACTCTTTAATATTCGGATTTACCCAATCATCCACTTTATCATACAACAACTGCCATAAGCTACGCTCAGTTACTACAAAGCGCGCCTGTAGGGTCATTCCCTTTTCAATTTTCCTTCATAGCCATTTTTTAATTTTAAGTAGTCCTGCTGTAATGCACACTTTACTTTAAACACAGGTTGATTGTTGATTACCTGAATATCGTTTGAGATCTCCTGTATTTTTCCAAGTAATAAACCCCATTGGTTATAATTAAAGGCACTTATCTGCATGCGTGCTTCCATGCCAGTACGAAGCAGACCAATATCATTTGGTGAAACATACACTTCGGCAATGAGGTTGGTATCAGGTGAAATTTGGGCAAGATCTTGATTGGAAAAGACCGGACTGCCCGCATAAACACCCGTTAAGTTTTGAATGGTGCCGCTTACTGTAGCTCTGATGTTTAAATTATCTTTCTCTTTTTCAACCTGCGCCAATTGATTTTGATAGTCATTCGCTTCTTTCTCGTAGTTACGAAGCTCTTGCTGCCATGTACTAAGCTGGCTTTGCTTCAACAGTTCTATCTCGTTCTTAGCTTTTTCAAATTCAAACGAATAGTTTTCAAACTCTGCAGCCGCGATTACTTGTTGATCGAATAGTTTTTTATTGCGATCATAATCCTGTTTTACTTTTAAAAACCGCACTTGACGGTCATTAAGCTTTTCAAGATAGTCCGAATATGATTGACGATAGAAAGTAGTTTCCAACTGAGCAATACCCTTTACGGTTTGTTGGCTATTCTTAGTCAAGATTCCTACATCATTCAAAAAAATGTTTGTCTCCTCAATTTTAGTTAGAAGAAATCGCTCCTTTTCTTCGAGTATAGGTGATTGTACTGAGAACAGCAGCTGATCTTTTTTTACAAGAGAATTTTCCTGAATAAAAACTTCTTTCACATACCCTGATGAAATGGCTTTATAGTACTTACCTCTGTAGCCGCCTTAAGCAGGCCGCTGCTTTTATGCTTAGGTCAATAAAGACATAAAGGCAAGGCTGCAATAAAGCCAAATATGGATACTAAAATAATGAAATATATTACTTGGCCTGACTTTGAATACCGAGCCAAGTGATATTGCGCAGTGTGTTCGAGAATTTCTTTGGGGAAGAGCATTAACTCCAGAAATCAAACTTTACTTCTCTTGTTCAGTATTCTTCTAATCATCAGAAAAATTACAATAGAAGACACCAGTAATAGGTACAACCAATATTGCCCTATAAATTTACCGATAGCAAACCCGACATCATAAGTCGAACTCTTGTCTTCTGCAGATAAAAAGATGGTGTTGAATAGATAAACAGAAAGATATGTCATGAGTTTTGAAACTTAGTAAAGTACCTTATTCTAACTACAAGAAAGATTGATATTAAGATTATTGGAGTTAACAAGATGGAACCCTCAGCTCCAAAGTTACCTCCAGTAAACATATTTGAAGCTAATGGATTAACACCGAAAACCTTTGTCAAGTGACCACTAACATTAAAACCTAGAATAGGGCCTTGAATAAAGTTCCATGACCAGTGCAGTCCAACTGAACCAGAAACCGTATTCTGTTTGATGCAAAAAATACCCAATAAAACACCAGACAAAAAAATATTTGAAAAGCCTATCCAGCTAAAGTTGTCATTAAAAATATGGAGACAGCTAAAAATTAATGATGAGATTATAACTGAATAATCATCTCTTAATTTCTCTCGAAGGTTATTCAAAACATAGCCCCGAATTACAATCTCTTCAGTAACAGAAACTAATAGATAGAAACCAAAACCAAAGCCTAAATGGGCTGAGATATCAGAAAAGGAAAGTGTAATTATATTGATTGTGACTGCGATCCAAGTAAAAGCAATCATGAGCGTACCCCCAATTAAAAAGCCGAGAATAATTGATCTTAAATCAACAGTCAGTCCAATGTTTATGAAGTCTCTTTTTCAATTCTTTTACAACAACATACGTTGCAAAAAGAACACTCAACAAAGCGATTGATTGGGAAATCGCCAAAACCACATAATAATTATTATCACCTATACTCAGTAATTCTCCAGAATTTAAAAGAAGCGATGAGGTGGGAAAAAGAATAACTATTGGAACATAAAGAACAACTGAAGTGGCAATCCAAAGCAAAACAAATATGAAAAGACGTTTCCAGTTGCTAAACGGTTTAGGTAAATCGATTTCAGATGCTACATCTAGTTTATTCATTCCTTGCATAATAACAAAAAAATTGAGGTTTTTACACCCCAATCTCTGAGTTCTAGATCATAAATAATTACTTCAATCCAGGCATTGTTTTACTGGCATAAACCCCGCCCTCATAAAAAGCCACAAATCCCATAACAACATAAGCCGCTCCAGTTCCGACTGCATCGCCTAAATCACTCCAGAAGCCTCCACCATTAATTTCAGACACTTCATGAAGTGATAGCTCAGTCAATCTGATTTCGTTTAGATTAAATTGGTTTTCCATATTTTAAATTGTTTAAATTTATTTTTTAATTTCGTCAATAGTTCGAGTAAATCCTGCATAGAAACCCTTCCCGAATTCAGTTACTGCCTCAGCAATTGCAGCAGCCTCAAGTAGCCACCAATAAGCTCCCCCTTGAATTTCATTTACCTCCCTAGAATCTAACTCTCTTAGGCCATAATCATTTAACTCTATCGCATTTTTCATTTTTTTTGTTTTTTCGTTTCACAATACATTTTTCAGCTCCGGCCGGAAACCTTGAAATAAACGTAAATGCAAAAATTCACTTAGTCAACCCCACCCCCATAAATGGGGGATTGCTTACCCCATTTTCGGGGTAGTTTTCAAAATTATTTCTATAGTGGGCATGAAATACCGGGTATTGGTAGTCGATGATTTTGTTTCGGTGTGTGATGGCCTGGCTGCCATGATCGAAAAATCGGAGCATGTTGGTAAGGTGTTTTCTGCCTACCACGCGGCCAAAGCGCTGGAACTAGTAAAGCAAAGAAAAATTCATGCGGCCATAGTCGATGCCCGCATGCCCGAGGTTAACGGCATTGCGCTGATACGCATACTCCAACAGGAGTTCCCCTCTATTAAACTCATTGGGATGACCAGTTTTGATGATGACGACACTGTGATCGCTGTGTTGCGCACCGGAGTTCCCGGTTTTTTATTTAAACGCAGTGCCAATACCAAAGAAGTAAACCATTGTTTGGAAGTGCTTGCCGGAAATACGTACTATACCCCCGAGGTACAAAAAGACTTTCTAATAACGGCTTCGATTTATTGAAATCGCCTGTGCACTTTAGCGATCGTGAGTGGAAGTATTAAAACTGATTTGTCAGGGGTACGCCACCAAGCACATTGCTGATAATCTGCATTTGAGTATTAGTACAGTTGAAGAGTATCGTAAATCACTTCTTAAAAAAACCAATACAAAAAATACAGCCGAACTGGTGGATTACGCACACCGCAATGGGTTAGTGTGAGTACGAGTTCTTTAACCGAATGACAATATCAATGCCACGGCTAACTTTATTGAATGCCAATACTGCCCCTATTGCATCAGCCCGCTGCTGCATCGAGACCATACCAAGACCATAGCCACGGCCCCGTTGCATCCCTTGGCCATTATCGGCTATGTTTATAAGCAACTCGTTTCCCCATGTTAAATTAATTACTATCCGAAACCCTGTTGAGTATTTAAGAAAATTATGGGCTGGTTCATGCACCAGATAGTATAAATCTTGCTTTACTTCTGGTGGAATGAAAAACTCTTGCTCCCGATTGGTAACACGAAACGAAATCGTTAAATGATGCATGGCACTCAGGCGTGCTGTTAATTGTTCAATCAAAGAAGAAAGCGGATGCTGGTCGAACCGCGGCTGGGTTAATCCTTTTATTAAAAATCGGAGTGTGGCCATGGTATCATCCAACTCCTGCCGGATATTATTTACTTCTTTTTCGGCTTCGGTTGTAATCGGATAATGGAGAAGTTGTTCTAAACGAAAGCGAACCGCTACCAGGCGTTGCACGGTGTCGTCATGCAATTCCGCGGCAACACGTTTCTGTTCTTTCTCTATCGCGATATGATCGTGATGGAGTTGCTCGGCATCATTCTGTTCCTTCTTTTGTTGAAGGAGGTTTTATATTCAGTAATTGACTCGGTTAACGATCTGTTATCATTAACGAGTCTGTTTATTGTTTTTTTATGCAGGATTCTGGCAGCCAGGATTGCCCCGATAGTGGGAACAAGTACTAAAAGCCATTGTAGCATGTCCATTCCCAAAGATGGTAGAAAAGTTTAATCCTGACAATTCTGACGGAAGCGTCAGGATTCGTCACCCAAAGGGCAAAATTGTCATTAACACTTATTGCCTGAACTTAGATGACAATTTTGGGATAAATTTTCCCGCTTTCGTTAAAAATAATTCTCCACGGCAAATTGATATTGCTCGATGAACACTTTTTTAAAGGCACTTACATTGTTGAGTTCGTAGAATAACAAAATAGATTTTTTATACTCGCTAGGGCTAATGCTTCGGTACGAAAGTGGGCAGCAGTCTGTAGCCATCAACATTGCGTTGGCGGTAAGTCGGGCTGTTCTTTTATTTCCATCATCAAAGGGTTGCAGATAAGGTATTAACAACAAGACTCGAAGTGCTTTTTCAAATACGTTATCCATACTATTAACTAACTTACACGCTTCGTCTAGCGCTTCGGAAAGTACAAATTGATTATCAGGTGGTGTGTACTTGGTTCCCGTAATGCGAACTAAACGATTTCTAATTGTTTTAGAGATTCCTAATTTTTGTGTTAGCAGTGCATGGATGTCAATTATTTTGATGTTGTTAACTGAGTAAATAAATCTGCGTTTTCGCGCGTGTATTCAATAGCCTTGTGATTTAAAAGCATAATAGCCTCTTCTTCGGAATGATTCGGAGCCTTTATATTAAATTTCAATAATTGTTCAGTGTCTAATAAATCATAGGTGTTACCCTCAATCTGAGAGGACTTCCAGGACAGCTCAATTAAAAAGCCTTTCAAATTCCCTTTTGAAGTTATCAACAGAGGTTGTGCTAATTTTCTTCTGGTACTTTTGCGAAAGCTTATTTAAAATCAATAATTCATCAGATGTAAACAACCTATCGCTGAGATTAACTATAATAGCCGGGTTGTACTTCTCTAGGATTTTTCGATCATCAACATCTATTTCAAAATAGGAGTCGGAATTAACATGGGCGTGAACAAGTCCTTTCAGATTGAGCCTATACTTTGTTCCCGGGCCATTCCCTTCTGATAAAATAAAATTAGTTGCTTTTAATTTTGACAGATCACGATTGATGGTGGGAACAGAAAACTTAGCTTTCATTTTCACCAGGATTTCAGCAATGCCAATTGGCTCATTCCTTAAAATGATTCCAAATATCTCTTTTTGTCTTGGGGTATCCATAACCTATCCTATCATAAAAGTAGCTAATTCCTATCATAATGATAGGAAAAATGTCAGATTTGATAGGATTATTAGCCCTAGTTTGCCCAGCCTAAACCCTCTTACTTTATGAATAAACCGTATTAGCTCTTCAGAAATCCAATTCTTTTTCAGAATCAACAATCATAAAACCAATATTTTCAGGATCATCCAAAACAACGTCTGTCTTTTTTAAAACTCCTGCCTCCCAAACCAGGTAAATATCGCCAACAGAAAAAGCGGTAAATAAAAATCCGAAAACGATCAAGCCAAGACTTCCAATGGTTTGGCCGATTAGCGTTGGGATAATACCTAAGATCGCACAGGGCGCTAACGTGCCAATCCAAAAAGGAATTCTTTTTAAAGGTTCCGCGCAATGTGTATAAAACACAAGTGGATTTTTTCTGATACCGAACCTAATAGATTTAAATCCCTTTTTACAAAAAAAAGCAAAGCATAAACCATGAATAAGCTCGTGCAGAACGATACCAAAAATAAATGCGACAACTAGAATGACGTACCCAACTAACATCTGTATAATAACAGATTTAAAATTTTGCGAAAAAAAATGGCTTAAATTAAGCGCAAGTTCATGCCTCCAAAACGCGAAAAACAAAATACCGTTGACAAGTAATAGGACTATTGAAAGCCAAAAAGATAATTTCTTTAAGTCAATTATTTTGGGAGCTACCTTTCGAGACATTGATAACCTAAAGATTGGTTAGCTACCCAATCAAATCACCTAAAATTGCTTTCGCTTGATCGGGCTGCAGTCTTGGGCCGAATTGAGAAACCACGCGTGACGAGGCCAACGATGCTAACTTACCTGCCTCGGCATAACTATGGCCATGGGTAATGCCATACATAAACGCTCCCGAAAACATATCGCCTGCCCCATTGGTATCAATAGCCCGAACTTTATACGGTTCAATCTGAATAAAGGTATCACCATCATAAATCAAAGCCCCCGTTGGCACCGAGGGTAATGGCAAATCGTTTGGCAATTTCTTTTAATTTTTCACGAGCTTCTGCAATTGAGTCCGTGCCCGTATAAATCATGGCTTCTTCTTCATTGCAAAAAGTAAGTCTACACTAGCGCCAACCACTTCTTCCATTTGCTTTGAAAAATATTTCACCATGCTGGGATCAGAAAAGGTGAGAGCCGTAGAAACTTTATGTCGTTCGGCAATCCGTTTTGCTTCTTTCAATGCTTCTAACCCTTTGGGGCTGGCTACCAGATAACCTTCCAAATAAACAAAAGAGGAATTTTTAATGGCATCAGCATCCAAATGTTCCGGTGATAAGAAAGAACTCACGCCTAAAAAAGTATTCATCGTGCGCTCTGCATCGGGGCTGGTCATTACCAAACACCGGCCGCTATGACCTTCGGGGCATTGATCGTGGGTAAGATTTGTATCCACTCCATTTCTTTTCAAATCCTTCAAAAAGAACTCGCCCAATTCATCCTTCGCCACCAGGCATGAGTAAAAACTCTTGCCTCCGAATTGATTTAAAGCAACTACTGTGTTGCCCGCTGAGCCACCCCCCGACATTTTACTACGCTTCATATCAATGGCTTTCATTAAATGAAGTTGTCTTTTTTCGTCCACCAAGGTCATTACACCCTTCTCAACTTCATTCTTCGTAAAGAAATCATGATCCACTTCGGTGATAATATCTACAATGGCATTGCCTATTCCGTAAACGTCATACTTCATACATCTAATTTTAGGTCGCAAAAGTAAATAAAAGTGTTGGATGACGAATAGGTATTGCCGGATTCTTTAGTAAGATTGCGAATCTGTTATTATTGTGTTGAACAATCAACGATCTCTTACTTTAACACCATGAAAAACCTGTTTCTCGTTTTACTTATTACTTTATCATTACCAACATTTTCACAATCCACCATCATCAAGTGTGGTAATCTAATCGATGGCAAATCGAATCAACCATTAGGTAAAAAGCGATTGTGGTTGTAGGTAAATTGATAAAAGAGATTATTGATTGGGATAAAATACCCGCCTCGGCAACGGTGATTGATTTATCGACAAAAACAGTAATGCCTGGCCTTATTGATTGCCATACCCATGTGCTACTGCAGGGTGACATTACAGCAGAAGAATATGATGTTCAACTGTTGAAAGAAAGTATTCCTTACCGAACACTACGTGCGAGTGCTGCTTGTAAGATTGCCCTCATGAATGGTTTTACCACCATTCGGGATGTAGAAACTGAAGGCGCGATGTATGCCGATGTGGATTTAAAAAAAGCAATTAATAATGGTGTGATTTCTGGCCCACGCATGTATGTGGCTACACGCGGCATCAATACCTATGGTCATTATAGTATCGGCAATGGTGAATATAGTTGGGAACTTCACATGCCAAAAGGAATTCAGGAAATTAATGGTGCCGATGAAGCGCGTAAGGCAGTGCGAGAGCAAATCAGTTATGGTGCCGATTGGATTAAAATCTATGCCGATCGCAGCTACTATAAAAATCGGATGGTAGTTTTGGAAGCATCTCCAATTTCACACAAGAAGAAATTTCTGCCGTTGCGGATGAAACGATAAAATCGAGAAAGATGCTTGCCGCACATGCGATGACTCCTGATGGAATACTCTATTCGTTGAAAGCTGGTGCACGCTCTATTGAACATGGCACCGCTGCCAATGATGAGTGTCTTGATTTATTTGTCGCCAAAGGTGCGTTCTGGGTGCCAACGTTAACCGTACTCGATTATGTAGCTGAAGGAAGAGCAAAACTTGGTTCAACCAGTTACCTGGAAATGTTTCAAGGCGTGAAGCCGCAGTTTAGGAAGGCACTGCAGAAAGGGGTAAAGATTGCCTTTGGCACTGATGCCGGTGGGTTTGACTGGCAAAAAATACCGCAGGCCAGAGAGTTTTCTTTCTATGTAAATTATGGGATGACCCCCATGCAAGCCATTCAATCGGCCACTACGGTTGCTGCTGATTTATTAGATAAACGTGGACAACTAGGAGAAATCTCTAAAGGAGCCTTTGCGGATATTATTGCCGTGGATGGCGATCCACTTCAAAAAATTGAGGTGATGGAGAAAGTTGTATTTGTAATGAAGGATGGTAAAGTAGAGAAACAATAAAAAACTATTTCTTTCCTTTCGTTTGAATATTTAACGTACGCTTAAATTTTGCTGCGCGATCCGGATAATCGGTAATGAACCCATCAACGTTCATTCCCTTTAATGATAACATATCACTGGGCTCGTCCACCGTCCAGGGTATAACGCGAATTTTCATTTCATGAAGCCAGGTTACATCCTCCTTATTGATTAATTTATAATATGGACTGTAGATAGAGGGTGTAAACCCAAGATCATCCAGATTTTCTTCTATAGACTTCTTGTTTTCGACCAGCATGGATAACCGTACTTCAGGATATTTTTCGTGCCAATATTTCAATACTCTAAAATCAAAGGATTGAATTACTACGCGGTCCAAAGGCAAATATTGATCAATCAGCGTATATACCAAATCAGAAAAGACCTGCGGTGTGGGGTGAAACTTATTGTCGTCTTCGGGCAAAGCCTTAATCTCTATATTATAGTCAACCTCATAACGGGTATAACTTTTAATATGATTTTCTATCGCTACAATAACATCACTCAATAATGGTTTTGATGTACTCATTTTTTGTTGTTGAGGAAACTGATCATTTCCCTTCGACCCACAATCCCACAGTTTTACCTGATTGTAAGTCATTTTATAAATATTATACTTACGGTCATCTTTACCGGTAAAAGCAGAGCCATCTGGGTTTGTACAGATCGAAGCCGACATCCACGGCTCGTGCGACACCACCACTTTTTTATCTTTGGTAACGGCTAAATCAAGCTCAATGGTTGTTACTCCGGAATCCAACGCAAGTAAAAAAGCCGGAATGGTATTTTCAGGCATCAACCCGCGTGCTCCGCGGTGGCCTTGAATATCAAACTTTGGAATGTAGGATTGCGCTGGCACCTTGAAAATGCAACTCGTCAATACGAGAATTAGAATCCACTTCATATGTTGTAAAGTTACTGGATTCTGGATACCAGATTGAAGCATCTTATCCAAAAGTCTTGACAAACCTTCCAGCATACTAATTATAAGTGACCTGTGGCTAGTTACTCTTGAATAATCATGCGCATGCCACCACCCCCTCTTCGGTTACCACCACCCATGGGGTTAAGGTGCTTGTTCAAAGCATAGGTGAAACTAACCATATAGAATCGGCCAAGATTGTTTGTGGTTTGCTGTTGGATATAGTTTTCTCCTGAACTTTGACTTACACTATTACTTTGATCCAATACGTTGTTCACTTTAAACTTCAATTCACCCGCTTTGTTATTTAGAATAAAGCGCGAGATCGAAATATCTAAAAACGGAATCTCCTGACTGAAGTCGTTCGTCTTGCTCGTATAAATCAAGTACTCATAACTTGTATTGAATGAATATTTTTTAAGAAAACTCAAATTGATTTCTGCTTTATAAGTTTGATTAAAATATTGCT
Source organism: Flammeovirgaceae bacterium (assembly GCA_016709845.1). Lineage (GTDB taxonomy): Bacteria > Bacteroidota > Bacteroidia > Cytophagales > Cyclobacteriaceae > ELB16-189. The sequence continues at coordinate 158,086 of JADJMA010000002.1, forward strand.
GATCTGGAGTGCTGAAATCGTATTTAGTTTCTTGCTGGCTTAAGTTTGCACTTAAGTCCAGAATGAGAAACTCTTTATAGGTAAAATTATAGCGGCTATTTCCTCCCAGGGTTCGACTGCGTGCATTATTATTTTGCGTATCTAATACTGCAATCGTTTCGGATAAGGTGGCAGAAGGTCCAAAATTGAAACGGCTGTTTAACTTCTTTATCGGGAAGCCTAAATTAAAATTAGCCCGAAGGCTCTTCGAATAATCAACATTAACAGGCATTGTTAAACGTTGCCCATTAGCAAATGATTGTGAATTTACAATTGCATTTTTTGCGTAAGATGCATTAATAAAGGCAAAGAAATTAATAAACCGGGCTGGGTTGAAGGAAGTAAAATTGGTATTTAGCCGGTGTGCATAAGCCGGCTGAAGTGCGGGATTACCTACGTATAAATTCAGCGGGTCGCTATTATCTACCACTGGCTGTAGTTGCTGTATCGTTGGCTCTTGCATAGAAGTTTCATAATCAATACGCAAATGTTTAGTGCTTGAAAAATCATAATTAAAATGAGTAGAAGGAAGTAAATTTTGAAACGTGCGATCAATTTTTACATCACGCGAAATCAAATCACCTTTCAGCGAAGTCATCTGATAACTGGCTCCAGCGGTGAGACTGAATTTCTCGCGATTTATCTTGAAGTTAAGACCCGGGCGATTGTAAATGTAATTACTGATGTACTTGTTACTTAATTGTGTATTGAAAATTGGTGTTCCACTGCCCACATCATACACTTCGCGATCGACATCATTTCTATTGGTTTGAAAATTGTAATTGGCTTCCAGATATTTTCTGCCGCCCAGCGGTTCTGTATATGAAACGGTGGCTCCATAGGACTGATTGTTTGTGGCCTGCGTATTGGTTTGCTCTACCAGTTGCTCTCCGGGTGTGCTCTGATACTTATTTGTCGATTGCTGATCTCCATCACTATCGGTGGTGCTAATACCAGCGGTAAGATTGGTTGATATACTCCGTCCCTTTTTTTCAAATCGATGCCGCCACAATAAACTGCTGTTTAAACTAAGAGCCTCCTGATCAGTCTCCGTATTACGGATACTTTGATTCAGCAGGCTACTATCGCTTAAGTTTCTCGTTTCACCTACGCTTGAAGTTCGTTGATTAGAAACTGAATAGTTTGCATTTGCCGTAGCTTTAATGGTATTGGCCGAATCTATATTATGATCTAACATCAACGTGCCCTTATGGTTGTCGCTCTTGCTGAATTGTTTACTTAGCTGATTCAGTTCGTTACTCTTATCAACCCCTGGTTGGCTGGGATCTTCCGGTAAAAAATTGATCCGGTTCAAATCAGTATTTACATTTCTATCCAAGTGATTGTAGAAATAACTTGACGTGAGTTTTGTGTCTTTGTTTAAGTCGCGATTGAAGTTAAGGCCTCCGGCATAGTTTGTCATAATACCACTTTGCCTGCCACCAAAGTTTACGCTGGGTCCACTACTATTTCCGCTCCCTGAATTAATATTAATATTAACTCCACCACCACCCAACATAGCTTGGGTTCCGCCCGAAAAATTCATGAAATCACCAATTGAAAATCCCTGTTCGTTAATATTGTTACCCATTCCTAAAAAAGAAAGTTGCTTGCCCTTAGAAAATTGATTTACGCTGGCTGTTGCCTGAAAGCGATTATCTGATCCATAGCCACCCATTAAATTTCCAAAAGCGCCTTTGCGTTTTTCTTCTTTCAATTCAAGATTGATTGTCTTTTCACGCTGACCATCGTCAATACCCGTAAACTGAGCCTGATCTGATTTACGATCAAACACCTGTACTTTTTCAATGGCGTCTGCAGGTAAATTTCGTGTGGCCAATTTCGGATCGCGACCAAAAAATTCGCGACCATCGACCGTAACCCGTTGCACTTGCTCGCCATGAGCGCTCACTGTACCGTCTGTTTGTACTTCCATGCCCGGCATTACTTTTAATAAATCTTCAACTGTGGCATTAGTTTTAGTTTTGAAAGAGCCCGCATTAAATTCTATTGTATCTTTTTTTACCGTTACGGGATTTTTTTCACCCATGATTACAACACCTTCTAATTCTTTGGTAAGGTATTCCATTTTTATTCTGCCAAGATCCAGTATCGGATCCACCGTGGTCGCAATGCGCTTTAAGTAGGGGGCAAATCCGACAAAGGTAATTTTGAGAAGGTACTCCCCTTTGTTTACATTTTTGATTTCAAAAATTCCTTTCGCATCGGTTACGCCAAAATTGACGAGTGATGAATCCTTTAGGCTTAAGATCATTACCGTGGAAGAGGGTAGCGGGCTAGCCAACGTATCTGTAACCTGACCTTTAATGATTGCCTTTTGGGCAAACGTGGTGAGTGAGGCGAATACGAGAAGTGTCGCGTAGTAGAATTTTTGCATGTTCGTTTTTTAATGAATGAGGCTTGACCCTTAATTCCTAATGATCATTCCCGCACGGCCACCCATCTGCTTCATTTGCTCATCCACCATTTTACGAAATTCCGCTTGTGTTATCTTAGTGCCACTGCTTGGTGCTTTCAAGTCATTCTTTTTCAACTCTTTTAACTCAATAGTTTTTGCCAGTATTACCCGTTCACCATTATTAATATCTACAGCAAGCACGGCACCCGGCAATGTATTGTATCGATCCGGGCCAAGAAAAGGTCGTATTTTATTTGTGTACCATGCTGTTATCTCGGAAGTTCTGATGGTGGGTTCAGCCGGTTCCGGTCCTCTGGAAATTCTGATTGTATCTGTTTTAGAATAGTAGGCCATATTGCACGAATACTCCCCAATCATTTTAGTTTCTGTTCCAAACTTCAAGGGTGACATAGCGATTGAATCTTCGATGAGATAATTCTTTCCCATAAAATCCTGTTTGGAAATAACTTTGCCCGTATTCTGATCCATATAAATTTCCGCATTCGGCATTCTGAAATTCATTCTCATTCCACCACCCCCACCCCCAGGTGGGCTAAACTGCTCTTCTTCATCTTCAATCACAGGCTTGTAGAGCGACTCTGAATCATTAAAAAATAGTTGCTGCTTGGTCGTGCGAAACTCAGGCACCATGGATTTCATCCCTTCGCGGTCGGCCGGAATGTTTCGGTGTAAATTTACTTTCACCTCGTAGGTAATAACTCCTGTTGTTTGACCAAATACGATATTGGCTGCCGCAATCGATACGAGCACCCCGACAAGCAAAATCAATTTTTTCATATAGGATGGAATTTTCATAGTTAACTGATGAGCAAATGTACAGGTTGAGAGGTGTTCCATCGGTTAAAAGTTTTGAAAGCAAGGTTAATTAAGGTTAAAATTTGTGAGGTTGGTGGTATATCCCTGTACTTTTGACCTAACAAATGAAAATTCAAAAAAACACTATAGCGCTTGCCTTAATAATCAGCAGCATCATTTTATTGATGGCGCTACAGATTTTTTGGATTACAAACTCTTACGAAAAGGCTTACTTCGATTTAAGGAGAGAAACCAACGGACTGTTTCGATCTACTATTATGGCTCTTCGCGATTCGATGTTGCTAAAAAGCTTTGAACAAATGCCTGGCGACAGCTTGCATGAACCTCAGTTTACATTTACTTCACGATTAGATACCTCAAAAAATATAAAGTCCAGAGCCCGGACGAATCAAAGTGTTTCTCAAATCCAAGTATTCATTTCGGCTGATGGTAAGAAAGATTCCATTCAAACTATTCTCAGGCCTTTATCCAAACAAATGCACGATGGAAAAATCAGAGGCGGTAATTTTCTTTTTAGAATGAATTCCGATTCCTTATCGGAAGACAGCATCCGGCATCAATTTGCAAGAGCTCTCGAAATTGCCGGGGTACCCGTTCGATTTGAAATTAAACATTCCTCCTTTATACCAACTCCTTTCCCCGTAGGAAAAAAAGGGAGTGGCACGCTGTTTCAATCTCCACCCGATGATAGGATTGACGATCAATTTGAACCGCATGCATTTTCTAATAAAATGTATTCAGACTGGATCCGTTTCGATCCCGTTCATCGATACGCAGTGATGCTATCTGATTTTCGACCGTTGTTAATTATGGAGATTGCACCTCAGATTTTATTTTCCATCTTCTTAACCATTTTAACTTCAGCCGCGTTTGTCATCATGTACCGGAGCGTTCGCGCTCAACAGCGATTGATGGAATTAAAAAATGATTTCATCAGCAACATTACGCACGAATTAAAAACTCCAGTCACTACCGTGGGTGTTGCCCTTGAAGCCCTCAAAAGTTTTAAGGGGTTGGATAATCCTGCCTTGACAGAAGAGTATCTTGAAATTGCGCAAAATGAATTGAATCGATTAAACATACTCACCGATAAAATTTTAAAAACTTCCAGTTTCGAAAACAACGGTGTTGAGTATGATGCCGAACCCGTTGAGTTAGACAAACTCGTAGAACAAGTTTTAGGATCCATGAAACTTGTATTTGAAAAGCAACACGCTAAAATTACTTTCACCAAAGAAGGTAGTGAGTTTCATTTGATGGGCAGCACTGTTCACCTGACCAGTGTAGTTTACAACTTACTCGATAATGCATTGAAGTATAGCCGTGAAATTCCAGCGATACAGGTACGCTTGGTCTCAACAGCTGATAAGCTAATCCTTACCGTCAAAGATCACGGAATTGGAATCTCGCACGAGTACAAAAAGAAAGTGTTCGAGAAGTTTTTTAGAGTTCCTACTGGAGATGTACACAATATAAAAGGCTATGGCTTAGGTTTAAGCTATGTAGAAAGCGTAGTGAAGAGTCATAAAGGCTATATTGCGGTGGAGAGTGAAGTGGGAAAGGGAAGTGTATTCACTGTTACACTGCCTAAGTAGAAAGCAATGAGCAAAACGAAAATACTTTATGTAGAAGATGAACCCTTTCTGGGTCGGATTGTGAAAGAGAGTTTGGAGGTGCGTGATTTTGAAGTACGCATGGTAACCGATGGGAAGTTAGTGCAAAACGTATTTGAAGAATTGAATCCTGATATCTGCGTGCTTGATGTCATGCTTCCCAATAAAGATGGCTATTCCATTGCACAAAGTATTCGCAAAGTAAATGCAACTATCCCCATCATTTTTGTAACAGCCAAAACGCAAACCGAAGATCTCATTAAAGGCTTTGAAGTAGGCGGAAATGACTACTTGCGCAAGCCTTTCAGCATGGAGGAGCTCATTGTGCGGGTAAATAATCTTTTACACCTCACGCAAAAATTATCATTCATCTCCAAAAGAATCCATTGCTGATAGGAAAATTTGAATTTGCGGCTCAGCGTTATGAGTTGCGAAAAGACGGCAAGGCAAAAAAACTTTCGCATCGCGAAGCCGTGCTCTTGCAAATATTAGCTGAAAATCAAAATGCTAACATCGATCGCAAAACCATGCTGTTGCGCGTATGGGGCGATGATTCATTTTTCAATTCACGGAATTTGGATGTGTACATTACTAAACTGCGTGATTATTTGAAGGGTGATTCATCTATTGAGATTATCACGATCAAAGGCGTTGGCTATCATTTTGCTGTGGGTAATTAAATGAAAGTAGTTAGATTTGTTTGGTAACCCACTAAACACAATGACTACCTGGAAAATCAAAGTCTCTCTCTTTCTCAACTATTTTGTTTTTGCCATTTTGCTAAACAGTGTTGGCACCGTAATCCTGCAAGTGCAAAGCAATTATGGAATATCAGAATCATCAGCCAGCATTTTGGAGGCTTTCAAAGATTTAAGTATTGCCGCAGTTTCTTTTCTGGTTGCCTCCTACATCACACGCATCGGTTATAAAAATTCTATGCTCATTGCTTTAGGACTTGTAACCGTGGCTTGTTTAGCGATGCCCTCGTTACCAAGCTTCGCTATGACTAAAGTTTTATTCGCGGTTGTGGGCACTTCATTCGCGTTAATAAAAGTATCGGTGTATGCTACGATTGGCCTTGTTACCTCCAATAAGAAAGAACATGCCAGCTTCATGAATTTCATTGAATCATTTTTTATGATTGGCATTCTCACCGGCTATTTTATTTTTAGCGCTTTTGTTGACGACAGTCAAACGCAATCCACTTCCTGGCTTACGGTATACTATTTACTTGCAGGCATTACGGCCATCGCTTTTGTTCTGCTGCTCACCGCATCTTTGGATGAGTCCGCTGTAAAAACAACCGAGACAAAACCTTTTCTTGAAGATTTTGGTGACATGATCAAACTAGCGCTTAAGCCGCTTGTGTTGGTCTTTATCATCAGTGCCTTTACGTATGTGTTAATCGAACAAAGCATCATGAGTTGGCTCCCAACATTCAATAGTAAAGTATTAAACCTACCAACTACACTCAGTATTCAAATGGCAAGCATATTGGCTGCCTCCACTGCTTTTGGGAGATTTGCTGCCGGTTTTGCATTACGAAAAATACATTGGTTCGCAGTGTTGGTAGTCTGCTTACTTGCTGCAAGTGTTCTGGTGTTGGTAGCCATTCCGCTCGCACAAAATAACGGTGGCACAGTTACAGGCTGGAGTGATGCCCCCCTTGGTGCTTTTGTATTTCCATTAATAGGATTATTTATCGCACCCATTTATCCAGCAATAAATTCTGTAATCCTTAGCACGCTGCCTGCACGACAACATGGACCTATGTCGGGATTGATTGTAATTTTCTCGGCATTGGGTGGCACAACCGGATCAATTATTACCGGAAATATTTTTGAAGCCTATGGAGGTCAAACCGCTTTCTATTTTTCATTAGTACCGATAGGGGTATTGATGATTTGCCTTTTCTTTTTTAATCGAATACAAAAGAAATCAGAAGCTGAGATTACATTTCAATCAACTGGCGGACATTAAGATGGAAATTCACGAACTAGGAGAACTCTTTGAGGTAGTACAACTTCAAAATATTTTGGATGATGGAAAAACATTCCGGGATTGCATTCCAAAACGTTCGCTGGAAGAAATCCGGCAGGAGTATTTAAATAAAAAAGATTCACATGAATTTGATTTGTCAGAATTCATTAAGAAAAATTTCACGCTTCCAAAAGAACACGCCACAGATTATAAAAGCGATCCAAACAAAAGTGCTGCTCAACACATCTATGCGTTATGGGATGTGCTAACGCGAAATCCAGAAACGGAAAACAGCTCACTTATTCCCCTTCCGCATCCTTACGTTGTGCCTGGGGGTCGCTTTCGCGAAATTTATTATTGGGATAGTTACTTCACCATGCTGGGGTTGCAAGTTTCAAATCGGATTGATTTGATCGAACACATGGTAAATAATTTTGCACACCTGATTGATACGATCGGTTATATACCCAACGGGAATCGAACCTATTATCAGGGTCGCTCGCAACCGCCTTTCTTTTGCCTTGATGGTTAAAACTTTTAATGAAAGCAAAAAGAATGCGTTGACACTAAGTACCTTCCTCAACTAGAGAAAGAATATCAATTCTGGATGAAAGGCGCTGATTTGCTCACGGGAAAGAACACAAACTCTCCACCGCGTAGTTCGCATGCCCGATGGGTCTATACTAAATAGATATTGGGATGAAAATAATACCCCACGACCCGAAGCCTATAAAGAAGATGTAGAACTGGCGCATCAATCCGGTCAACGACCAGAAGAAATATATCGGCATCTCAGAGCTGCCGCTGAATCGGGTTGGGATTTTAGTAGTCGATGGTTTCGCAATGGAAAATCATTCTCCACCATTCATACAACTGAAATTATACCCGTTGATTTAAATTGTTTGTTATACTTTCTTGAGCAAACCTTGGCTGAAGCATTTCATCAACTGGGCAACTCTCAACAAGCGAATACCTATAGTCAACATGCCAAAAAAAGAAAAAATGCAATTCTTAAATATTGTTGGAACGCAAAAGAGAAATTCTTTTCGATTTTGACTTTGTTGAGAACAAACAGAAAGAATCGTTTACGTTAGCGGCTGCCTTTCCTTTGTTTTTTAAAATGGCTACCGATCAGCAAGCCTCGGGTGTTGAAGAGATTATTAAAGCAAGGTTTTTAAAACCAGGTGGGTTAACTACTACTTTAATTAAATAGCGGACAACAATGGGACGCTCCGAATGGCTGGGCTCCCTTGCAATGGATTGCTTATAAAGGCTTACAAAATTTTGGATTTGATGAACTGGCGAAGCAAGTAAAAACCAACTGGACTACTGCTAATTTAAAAGTGTATGCCAACACTGGTAAGATGACTGAGAAGTATGATGTGTTCAATAAAGATGGCGAAGCGAGTGGTGGCGAATATCCGAATCAGGATGGCTTTGGCTGGACGAATGGCGTTTTTCTTGCCTTGACAGATTAACTGACAATAGGCAATTATCAATAAGTTATTTTTCTTATATAACTTATCTAACACTTTCGGGTCGCCATCAATCTTGGGCAAAGGCAATTCTAAAAATTTTTGCTACCAGCGGATAAACATTAATATTTTGAAATGGTGCCAATACAATACCGGCCTTGATGTTGGGGCCTTGGGCATAAAAAATTCCGCGCATGTCGGTAACTTCAGCAGGATCGTAACCATGTGCGCGCCTTCCTTGCCGCCAATTTTTGCTCCCTTCAAAATCTTTCCCTGCTTCCTTCGCGAATATAGTATCCCTCATCCGCGATCACCATCAAATCTCCAACCCGATCGTTTTTGTAATGCCATCGTTCTGGGTATTCCTCTCGTTTAAGCACCGTATAATTTTTTTCCACTGATTTTAAAGTTATATAAATGGAATCCAGCTTATGTTTATCATCAACGTATACGTGTGCTTGCGTTCCGCCATTAGCAACTTTAACTGCCGGGTTTTTTCGATCAATGAGTTCATCAATAAAATATACGTCTTATCCTCAATCGAGAGTTCTTTCATACCATGATCCGAAACCAGAATCACATTGACCGGAAGTTTAGTAGTTTCAATTCCTCGCATCAAATTCCCCAACAGTGTATCTGCCCGTAAGACCGCTACTTTTGTCTCTTCTGAATTGGGACCGTAGGTGTGACCTTCATGATCAGGAAATGAAAAGTACAACGTAATAAAATGAGGTCGCTCGGAGGGCGGCAACTTGAGCCACGCTATAACTTGATCCACTCTTTGTTGGGGATTAATTTTATCATCAAATGGAAAATAGTAATCCGGTCTGCGGCTTTCATCACTCATTTCTGAACCTACCCAAAAATAGGAGGCAGATTTTACACCGTTTCTTTTTGCTAACTCCCACAAAGGCACACCTCCATATAATAGGGGTCGGAAACCCGTTCTTTATTTCGCATTCCATAAAATTCATTTCGCTTACGATCGTAAAATGAATTATCAACCAACCCGTGGTTGCCGGGATTTAAACCCGTAACTAATGTATAATGGTTTGGAAAGGTCTTACTGGGAAAGGATGGGATCATTGCTTCGGCCTGTGAACCCTTTGCGATGAACGCTTTGAAATTGGGCGGATCGATTTTTTTAAGATAGTCGTAACGAAAACCATCAAAAGAAACCATGATCACATAGGGAATTGATTCTTGTTGCCCCTGAATGCGAGAACATGATGTCAAAATTAAAATACAAAAAAGGATGATTCTCATGGGAACAAATCAACTTTAAAAGTTCAATATCACAATTATCTTGATGAAGAAGGTGCTGAAAGCTATGCGCTGACAAGATTAGTTTTTTTCGCTACTTCAAGGTGAGTTTTTACTCTTTCGGCATTAAATCCATTTTAGCTGCTTTTTCGAAACAATTGACCCTTGCTAAACACCTTAACGTCCATCTCCATGCCGAAGGAAGCTTACCGGACAAAAGAAACTGTGACTTTATAGGATTTCTTAAAATGCTCGGGATGTAAGAGCCAACGTATGTTCTGAGAGTGGGTTTAATTAGGAGGAAAACGATTTGTTTAGCACAAAAACCTCCTGCGTATATCGTTCGCGCTCTGCTGCTTCGCGCTGTTTCAAAAAATCTGGCAAGACATCTATCTCACCCAGGTATCCAACAGCCAATACCACAACAGGATCGTGCGTATGTGGAATATTTAACGTATCAATCGCTTTTTGTTTTTCGAACCCTCCAAGTTGATGAACATTTAATCCAAGCTCAGTAGCTTGCAATGAAAGCAGCATGTTGGCTGCACCCAAATCAAATTTTGCTGAGGCATTGGGTCTGCCATTACTAATAAAGTCTTTGCGGCTGATAGCCAAAACTAACAATGGTGCATCTTTAGCCCAGATTTTATTTCCTTCCATCAGGGTATCAAAAATTTTATTCCAAAGCTCTGGCTGCTCTTTGGTTGCATACAGATAGACCCATGGCTGTTCATTGTTGGCACTTGGTGCCCAACGAGCCGCTTCAAACAACGAGTTAATTTTTTTCTTGCTCTACCAATTTCGATGAATAAGGCCTGCGGCTTCTGCGCTGTTTAATTAAATCAACCACATGAAATTCATACTCACTTGATTTGGACATAGGGCTGGTAATAGTTTCTGCCATAAATATTATTCTTTTACATCAAACACACAGAACTCTAAACAGTTCAATCTTCAATTAAAATTCCCATTTTACCCATTTGATAGTCGCGCATCGCTTCCATAATCTGTGTTTGCGTATTCATGACAAACGGACCATGGGAAACCACTTCTTCATTCAACGGCTCACCGCTTAATAATAAAACGCGCGTGTCCTCCAGTGCTTCAAGCGCAATACCCTCGCCATCATTTTTAAAATAAACAATGTGTAACCCTTCTACCATACCAAATCCGGCAACGGTAAGTTTACCATCCAACAGATAAATAATGGCGTTGTGTGATTCCGGTAATGGAATAGAAATTTTTCCCGCTTTCTTAAACTCAAGCGTAGCGGCATTAACAACTGTGTGAGATGGAATAGGGCCTTTTACGCCAAGCACTTCGCCTGAAAAAACTTTGCCCGTTACATTACCATCTTCACTTTTAAATTGAGGAGCAGCTTCCGCGCTAAGCGGATAATATTTTGGCTGATCCATTTTATGTTTTGCGGGCGTATTAATCCACAATTGAATAATCTCTTGCCGCCCACCAATCTCATGAATATCATGGGGGGTCGTTCACTATGTAGAATTCCCATACCAGCATGCATCCACTGTGCGCCACCGGCATAAATCGTACTGTCATTTCCGCGGCTATCACGATGATGAACCCCGCCCTTGAAAATAAAAGTGACTGGTGAAAATCCTCGGTGTGGATGTGGCCCCACACCGGCATTGTCCGGTTCAAGATGAGTGGGAACTTTTAGGTCGGCATGATGCAACAGAAGAAAGGGATCAATTTGATCTACTTGTTGTGTTGGCAAGGGTTGGCGAATGGGCATTCCTCCCATGTCAACTTTATGTGCATATAGTAATCGGGATACTGTTCTTGTTTTCATAACCTCATCCCCGCCCCTTCTCCAAAGGAGAAGAGAGCAGGGTCTCGTATTTAATTCATTGGTACATCCATTAATAATAATTCGGCATCGGTATCAGCTTTAATAGTGAGTACATCAACATCCCAAACACCAAAGCCATCACGCTTATTCAACTTCTGGTCATTGATAGTTACATCACCCTCTAATACAAAAGCATAAACACCATTTCCTTTTTGCTTGATCTTGTAATCAGTTCTAAATCCACTTTTCAGATTTCCTAAATGAAACCAGGCGTCCTGGTTGATCAAGACTCCTTCATCATTTTTAATCGGACTTACAATCTGTTGAAGCTTATTTATTCGGTCCTCAGGGTTAAAAGTAAGCTGACCATAGCGTGGATCAATGTTTCGCACTTTTGGGAAAACCCAGATCTGTAAAAAGTTTACTTTTTTTTCTTTGTTTCTATTGTACTCACTGTGTTGAATGCCGGTACCCGCACTCATAATCTGAACGTCATTTTGTTTAATCACCGTAGTGTTACCCATGCTATCTTTATGTTCCAGATCCCCCAAAAGAGGAATTGAGATAATTTCCATATTGTCATGCGGGTGTGTGCCGAATCCTTTACCCCCATCAACAAAATCATCATTTAATACGCGTAGCACGCCAAAGTGCATACGCTCAGGATTGTGATAATGCGCAAAACTAAATGTGTGATTTGTGTCCAACCAACCATGGTTTGCATGGCCACGGGTATTGGCTTTATGAAGTACCGTTTTCATTTATGGTCTATTTATTTGTCAAAGTTACATACAACTGTTGTATATACAACAATACAAACTAATTCGTTCCATGCCCTTGCGATTTATAGGGCATCTACTCAAAAGGACCTGGATTGCCATTTTATTACTAAATTTCGGACTCAAAACTGCCTGTTATGCAAAATGATGAAGTATTCAAGGATCCGAAAAGTCATATCGATGACTTTAGCTTTAATAAAACCGTTGTAAAGGTTTTTGATAATATGGTCACTCGTTCGGTGCCTTATTATCTGGAAATGCAACGGATGATTTCTGAAATGGGAAAAGATTTTGCCACGCCCGGCTCGGTAGTTTACGATTTAGGGTGCTCAACCGGCACAACATTAATTAATTTGGACCCGGTTTTACCTCCGGATGTTGATTTCGTTGGGTTCGACAATTCTGATGAAATGGTGGCTCAGTGTATTAAAAATCTAACTGATAACGGGTAACCCGGAAATTTGAAATTAAAAATCAGGATCTTAATATGGGCGTTGCGCTTCCAAATGCTTCGGTGGTCGTGATGTGCCTTACGCTCCAATTCATACGACCCCTCTATCGCGAAAGACTGCTGCAGGATATTTACAATCAGATGAACGAGAATGGGTGTTTGATTCTGGTAGAAAAAGTACATGGCGAGGATTCACTCTTTAATCGGATGTTTATAAAATACTACTACGACTTCAAGCGTAGAAACAATTACAACGATATGGAGATTGCACAAAAAAAAGAGGCACTCGAAAATGTGTTAATTCCTTACAAACTCCTGGAGAATCGGGAGATGATTTTAAATAAAGGCTTTCGCTATTGCGAAACGTTTTTTAAATGGTACAACTTTGCTGGTATTGTTGCCATTAAATAAATAAAAGATTCATGGTAAAAATTGGCAACTTCCTTTTTCATTATCGGAATATTCTGCTTCCGGTTATTTTCTTACTCATTCTTGTGCCGGCACCAGAATTACTTCCAAATCCAACGCTCGCTTTGGTGATTGGTTTGGGGATAAGCATACTGGGCCAATTGATTCGGTTTTTAACCATTGGGTTGGTCTATATTATTCGAGGAGGACAAAATCGAAAAATTCATGCTGAAGGATTAGTAACAACGGGTATCTTCTCGCATTGCCGAAACCCTTTGTATGTGGGTAATGTTTTGGTAGGTATTGGTATGGGAGTAGCTTCAAACTCGGTGTTATTCTTTTCCGTCATCACCCCTGTAATTATCTTCGTATACATTGCCATTATTTCGGCAGAGGAAAATTTTTTAAGAGGCAAGTTTGGCGCAGCCTTTGACGAATATGCAAAAAAAGTTAATCGTTGGATTCCCGATCTGCGCGGAATCGGAAAGACTTTTGAGGCTCATGAGTTTGCCTGGAAGCGAGTTTTATTAAAAGAATACAATTCTACTTTTACAGGAACAATGCTCGGGCTTATGTTAATACTGAAAGCCTGGTATCAGCACCCCGCTCAGTATGGCAATTTTGAAGAAATACTGCCCACCTTTGGGTTAGTTGTACTGGCCGTAACTGTGGTCTATCTCTTTATTAAATTTCTCAAAAAAGACCCATCGGCTTAAAGCCGATTAATTTATTGGCGCATCCAACCTATCTCACCTTTTTTTAAAATAGCTTTAAGAAAAGTACACGAACCATTCTTCTCAGGTTTTTTTTGTATTTTTTCATAACCTATGACGGCCGAGAAATTACGATTAATTGAAGACCGGGATAATATCAAGGACTGGCGCAAATGGGGCCCTTACCTTACGGAAAGGCAATGGGGAACTGTTCGTGAAGATTATAGCGGTAAGGGAGATGCGTGGAACTACATCACGCACGATATGGCCCGCAGCAAAGCTTACCGCTGGGGCGAAGAAGGCATAGCCGGAATTTCGGATGATCAGCAATTACTTTGTCTATCGTTAGGTTTATGGAATAAAAAAGATTCCATCATTAAAGAGCGTTTCTATGGTCTTACCAATCCGGAAGGAAATCATGGTGAAGATGTAAAGGAACTCTATTACTACCTCGACTCTACCCCTACCCACTCATATATGCGCATGCTTTACAAGTATCCGCATCAGGAATATCCGTACTCTTTATTGGTAGAAGAAAACCGTAAGCGAGGGAAACAAGATCGGGAATTTGAATTGATCGACACCGGAATTTTTTCTGATAACCGATACTTTGATGTGGAAGTTACTTACGCGAAAGCCGATACCAACGATGTGCTTATGCAAATTCGGGTTACCAACCGGGGTGCTGAAGCAGCCGCGTTAGATGTACTTCCAACCCTTTGGTTTCGTAACACCTGGGCCTGGGGTAATGATGCTATCCCCGAACTTTATCTGGATGACAAGGGTGTGGTAAAAGTAAACCATGCCCAATTGGGGAACTACTATTTATTTTGTGACGACAGAAAAGCAGAAGTGCTCTTTTGCGAGAACGAAACAAATACCTGGCGCTTGCACCAACATTACAAAGAGGGGAGTTTTAAAGATGGCATTAACGATTACATCGTATCCAATTACCCAACGGCTATCAATAAAATTAAAAAAGGAACGAAGTGCGCTTTTCGCGCAGACTGGGTAATAGAACCAGGCCAATCAAAATTATTACGCCTCCGCCTTGCAGATCAATTTCAAGCTAAACCCTTTCAGCAGTTTGACTCGATACTTAAAGATCGTGCGAAAGAAGCTGATGAATTTTATAGCGGACTTCAAAAAAACATTGCGGATACTGAGGAGCAGATGATTCAACGACAGGCCTTGGCGGGGATGTTGTGGAGTAAACAATTTTATTATTATGATTTAGATGTTTGGCTGCGAGGCGATCATACGCAACCTCCGCCATCATTCGAACGAAAACACGGTCGCAATAGTGAATGGAATCATCTTCACAATGCCGATATTATTTCCATGCCCGATAAATGGGAATACCCCTGGTATGCCGCGTGGGATCTTGCTTTTCATGCTATTCCGTTAGCCTTAATTGATCCAGAGTTTGCCAAGAACCAACTTATGTTACTCACTAAGGAATGGTACATGCATCCCAATGGACAACTACCTGCTTATGAATGGTCTTTCAGTGATGTAAATCCTCCTGTGCACGCATGGGCCAGTTGGCGAGTTTATAAAATCGATCGAAAACTTCAGGATGGTAAGGCCGATCGAAAATTTCTTGAGGAAATATTTCACAAACTATTGCTAAACTTTACCTGGTGGGTAAACAAGAAAGACATGCATGGAAATAATATTTTCCAAGGTGGCTTTTTGGGTATGGATAACATTGGGGTTTTTGATCGGAGTAGCACCCAACTTCCTACAGGCGGATATATCGAGCAATCGGATGGCACAAGTTGGATGGCCATGTTTACATTAAACATGTTGCGCATGTCGCTCGAGTTGGCCAAAGGAAACCCAACCTACCAAAGCCTCGCTACCAAATTCTTTGAACACTTTCTTTATATCGCAGGCGCAATGTCGAATGTCAATAACGAAGGTGTGAATTTGTGGGATGAGGAAGATGAATTTTTTTATGATGTATTACATTTACCAAATCACGAACGAATCAAACTAAAAGTTCGGTCGATGGTAGGGTTAATCCCACTCTTTGCTGTAGAAGTTTTAGACGAAGAAATTTTTCAGCAAATGCCCGAGTTCACTTCGCGGCTAAATTGGTTTCTACAAAACAGACCTGATCTGGCCAACTTGATTTCACGTTGGGGCGATCGGGGTAAAAACCAAAGACATCTACTTTCGCTTTTACGGGGCCATCGCATGAAGCGCTTATTAAAGCGAATGCTTGACACCAACGAATTCTTATCTCCTTATGGAGTGCGGGCATTATCACGCGTGCATTTAGAAAAGCACTATGCGCTATATGCAAACGGAAGCGAATTTTCTGTACGCTATCAACCTGGTGAAAGTGACGCCTATATATTTGGAGGCAACAGCAACTGGCGCGGACCGGTTTGGTTTCCGGTTAATTTTCTAATCATTGAATCGCTGTATCGATTTCATCATTACTATGGCGATGATTTCAAAATAGAACATCCTACCGGATCGGGAAATCTGTTAACACTTCGGCAAATTGCCAATGACTTATCACAACGCATGGTACGCCTCTTCAAAAAGAATGATGCGGGCGATCGACCTGTTTTTGGTGAGAGCACGCTAATGCAATCCGACTCTCACTTTAATGAAAATCTTCTATTCTACGAATACTTCGATGGCGACACCGGTCGCGGTTTGGGTGCCAGCCACCAAACCGGTTGGACAGGCCTGGTGGCCAAACTTATACAGCCTATTACAAAATCTTCTAAGAAGAAGTAAATCGAGCGATTAATTCCACAAAAGTGAAACATATTAATTACTTTCACGTTTGTAGAACTTAATTATTGTATTATGAAAGGTTACCATTTGGGTGAGTTAGAAGAGCTTGTACTCCTTACTGTGGGTGTTTTATTTCCTGAAGCATACGGCATTTCGGTAATGGATGAAATTGAAAAACAAGTTAGCCGCAGCCTTAACATCAGTGCAGTGCATTCTGTACTCACCCGACTCGAAGACAAGGGTTTTCTAAAATCGAAAATGAGCGAACCCACCGAAGAACGAGGTGGTCGGAGAAAAAGAATTTTCTTATTGACAGCTGCCGGCAAGCGTGCCTTGGAAGAATCGAATGAGGTTCGCAATCAATTATATAATCAAATTCCAAAAGTTGCGCTTCAATTCAAATTAGCATGAATGTAAAGCCTCCACGTTGGGCCAATAAATTTCTGCAATGGTATTGCCGGCCAGAGTTGTTGGAGGAAATTCAAGGCGATGCGTACGAATTGTTTGAACGAACCAGCAAAGAGAATCCGCGCAAAGCCAAATGGCAATTTAGTTGGAATGTGATTCGATTTTTTAGGCTCAAGAACATACGAAAACCAAAATCAAGGCTTACTAACAACACGATAACACGAGGCATGCTACAAAATATTTTTAAAGTTGCTACGCGCAATTTTTTTCGGCAACCCGCACATTCGCTTCTAAATGTTTTGGGCCTTACCGTAAGTTTTGTTGCTGCCTTTCTTATTTTTCTTTGGGTAGTGTATGAGCGCTCCTATGATCAATTTCATGAACAGCCTGACCAAATTTATAAAGTACTGAGTCATGTTGAAGCGAACGGAGACCTCGCAACTTATGATGTAGCCGATTCGCATCTGGATGTTTCCTCGATACCCGAAGTAGCTAAAAAAGCAATTGTTATAAATGGAACCCGTTGGCCAAACGAACTGTGCTTTAGACCGGAAGGCAAAAGCAATGAGTGCATCTATACCAGTGGCATCTATACCGAAGAGTCATTTCAATCGATGTTTAACTTTCCAATAATCAGTGGAGATCCCAATCCATTAAGCAATCCTAACAACCTTGCCATTTCTGAAAAAACTGCAGCGTTACTATATGGAACAGAAAATCCAATAGGAAAAGTTGTTAAGATTGATGATCACTATGAAGTGACCATAGCCTCTGTATTTAAAGATGTGCCTGCAAACTCAACCATTCAATTTGACTTTCTGCTTCCGCTTGATGTTTTCAAAAAAATGCGAGGCTTTAGTGATGAACAATTCTATTCCAATTTTTTACCCGTTTACCTAAAAACCAATTCAGAATTACCTGGAGAGCTTCTAACACAAAAGTTAAACGAATCGCCAGCATTAACGGAGCGTGTTAAAAACGATAAAATAAGTTATACCGCTTACCCACTTACGCAATGGCGATTAAAAGTAAATTTGAAAACGGGAAAAATGCTGGTGGAAGAATTGAATATGTAAATCTCTTTTTAGTGATCGCAGTTCTGTTGATTGGTATGGCTGTAATCAATTTCGTGAACTTGAGTACTGCAAGAGCTTCCACGCGATCAAAAGAAATTGGAATTAGAAAAACTACGGGTGCGTTTCGATCTGGCATCATTGTTCAATTTATCAGCGAGTCTTTCTTTGTTGTGCTGCTTGCTTTGATTGTAGCTGTCGGAGTTACCCAGCTCGCCCTTCCCCTATTCAGTTCCCTAATTGGTGAATCACTTAATGTCTCCTTATTTTCAGGTTGGATGCCCCTTGCGCTGTTTGCGTTTCTCTTTCTTGTTTCTTTGGCAGCCGGCCTTTATCCTGCTATTGTAATGAGTGGTTATGAACCGGCAAAAGTTTTGAAAGGAGAAGTATCCACCCGGCATTCGGGTACACAGCAAATGCGCAAAGTACTTTTGGTTGTGCAGCTCAGCGCTTCCGATAGGTATCATTATTTTTTCAGGCATCCTTTTTCAACAACTTTCTTTCATAACACATAAAAATCTGGGAGTTGACCGGGAAAACATTTTACGCATAGAGCCCACATACAAATTGCTAAAACAATACGATGCATTTAAAAATGAATTACTCAAGCATCCTCAAATAAAAAGCGTAACGGCCAGTAATGCGAATCCACTAAATCTCAGCGGCCGAACCACAGGTGTAAAATGGCAAGGTATGCCTGAAAATAGTTCAGCTACATTTCAGATTTTGGGTTGTAATTATGAGTTACCAGAAACTTTTGGTTTAAAACTTTTAGAAGGTCGTTCATTTACGCCACAAACTGCTGATACCATTCATACCGAAGTAATCGTAACGGAAGAGGCTGTAAAACTTATGTGGTTTAAAGAACCCATCGGTGCCCTTGTTTACTGTTGGTGATGCAAATTGCGTGATCATTGGTGTTGTCAATGAT
Source organism: Flammeovirgaceae bacterium (assembly GCA_016709845.1). Classification (GTDB taxonomy): domain Bacteria; phylum Bacteroidota; class Bacteroidia; order Cytophagales; family Cyclobacteriaceae; genus ELB16-189. The sequence goes on from JADJMA010000002.1 coordinate 177,048, forward strand.
TTTCATACCGAGAGTTTGCGCAACGAAAAACTTCCGGTTGTTTTCTACATGCATCCGGTACTTAATTGTTCAAGCCTCTTTGTAAAATACGAGTCAGGCCCAAACATTTTTCTGATGTTATCAAAAGAATTTGTATGGGTCGTTGTTCTGGCCACACTGCTTGCCATGCCGTTTACATGGTATAGTGCGAGTCAATGGCTGTCTGGTTTCGTTTACCGAATAGATATACCCTGGTGGATATTTATTTCGACCTTTGCAGGGATTTGCATTCTTACTGTTTTAATAATATGTGTGCAGGGATTTAATACAGTAAAAACCAATCCAACAAAAACATTGCGAAGTGAGTGATCCTTCAAACCATTTACCGCCACATTGGGCCAATAAATTTCTGGAATGGTATTGCAGACCAGATTTACTGGAAGAAATTCAAGGCGATGCGTACGAATTGTTTGAACGAACCAGTAAAGAGAATTTGAGCAAAGCAAAACGCCAATTTATTTGGAATGTGGTGCACTCTTTCGGCTAAAAAATATAAGGCGACCAAAATCAACCTATTCAAATAACACCCTTAGTATGTTAAAAAGTTATTTACTTATTGGCTTCCGAAACGTGATGCGTAACGGAGCCACTTCATTCATTAATATTTTTGGGCTGGCGGTTGGCGTTGCTGCAACCATTACCATTTTCATTTTTGCCGATCAGTTTTTTCACACCGATGATTCTCAACAAAAAAGCGATCGGATTTATGAGATTACCAGTGTGGTGAATGCCGGGAAAAAAATGACTACGCTAAGCGAAACACCTTACTTGCTTGCGCCAGCCATGAAAGAAGAAATACCGGGTATTGAAGAAATCACCCGTTTCAAAATCCATTCCGGGGCGTTTCGTTTTCAGGATAAAGTATTTAGTGAAAGCTTCTATTTTACCGATAATAATTTCTTTAAGGTCTTCAATTATCCTTTATTGAAGGCGGTACACATGTTTTGGAATCGCCACAAAACATTGTGCTTACCAAAAGATGGCTGAAAAATATTTTGGCGATCGATCTCCTATTAATCACGTTGTATCTGTCAAATTCGGAAATGGCCATTCCGAAGAATTTACGGTTGGAGCTGTATTAGATCCGCCTGCTAATAACACTATGGAGTTTGATTTTCTACTTTCCATGGAAGCACATGAAAAAATCTATTCTAAAAATTCAACCTGGGCCGATGTGGTTCATGCCACTTTTATACTGATGAAACCCGGGCATGGGATCAACGAGGTTGCAACACTTACAAACAAGTACAAAATTTTACAAAACGAAGCTTCCCCACAATGGAAAACGGAAGAGTTTAAATTTTACCCATTCAAAGATCTAACAACCCGAAGCTACGAAATTGAAAGCGGTATCGTTGGTTCTGGTGAACCGCAAGGAGTTTACGCTCTGCTTGTGGTTGTGTTTATGCTCTTGTTGTTGGCTACTTTCAATTACATGAATATTTCAATAGCCACGGTAGCTACACGATTAAAAGAAATTGGCATTCGAAAAGTAATTGGCGGGCAACGTAAAGAGATCATGCAGCAGTTTTTAACTGAAAACTTTTTTACTTTGTCTGATTGCCGTTGTGCTCGGATTTTTCATTTCCTATCTGTTTTTTATGCCGTGGCTTAATGCTCTCGTAGCTTTTAAAATACCTTTTTCATTTTCATCCGCTACCAACATGATTCTGTTTTTTGCTTCACTGATTGTGTTCATCATGTTGCTGTCGGGACTCTATCCTGCCGTTTACATTTCACGTTTCCAACCAGTCGTTATTTTGAAAGGGAAAGAGAAGTTTGGGCAACGAAGCAAATTGAGTCGAATTCTTCTCACGCTTCAGTTTGTCTCTGCCTTTACCACCATTGTTGGATGTTTTGTTTATATCGATAATAATCTCTATTTGAAAAATAAAGATTGGGGGTACGATCATCATCAAAACATTGTTGTGCCGCTTGCAACATCCGATCAATATATAATGCTGCGTGATAAAGTAGCTAACCAAACTGATCTAATCTCTTTGGCGGGTGCTGTTAATCATATTGGTTGGTATCGGAGTACCGCACCCATTGAACATGAAGGTCAGAAGTTTGAAGTGGTGCCATTCAAAGTTGGGTTCGATTATTCGAAACCATGAACCTGCGAGTATCATCAGGTAGATTATTCGACAAAACCATTCAATCGGATCAAGTTGAGTCTGTAGTCGTTAACGAAAATTTTGTTCGTGCCATGGGTTGGGATAATCCGATCAATCAAACCTTTGAATACGATAGTATAAAACGCAATGTGATTGGTGTAGTTAAAAACTTTAACTACACGGATTTTTTATAGAAGCGTTTTGCCGGTGATGTTCACGATCGCCCCAGAGGCAGAATTTGATTACCTGACAGTAAAGGTTACTAATGGCGCGCTTCAATATGGAGCTCACATAAAGATCTTTGGAAAGAGATTGCCCCTGACGATCCCTATAAAGGAATACTGCAGGATGACGTATTTTCCAATTGGGCCCATAATAGTGAAAATGAAATGAAACTGATGAGTTTTATTACAGCCATTACGATCATGCTCGCTTGTCTTGGTCTCTTTGGATTAGTCTCTTATAATATCACGCGCAGGCTGAAAGAGTTTAGTGTTCGAAAGGTATTCGGAGCAAGCACCAGTCAAATCTTCAAATTAATGAACCGCGATTACATCTGGATACTTGCGATTGCCTTTGTAATCGGTGCTCCCTTTGGACTTTGGTTGATGGACATCCTTATTCATCAAACCTATGCTGATCCACAACCGGCAGGTGTTTTGCCTTTTGCAATTTCAATTTTACTAATGGTTGTTACGGTTGCAATTACTATTGGTTCGCAGATGAACCGTGTTGTGAAAGAAAATCCCGCACAAACTCTTAAGGCGGAATAACGTTTATTTAAAAACCATTCTTAAACAATTTTACAGCACCATAACTGCAAACACACAGCTGTCTCCCTGCTTTGGGTTTAAAAATATCTCGCAGTTTTCGCATTCATAAAAATATTGACATGCGTAGTAAGAATTTATTTTTCATTCACTTTCATGCTTGTTATTTATACATCACTCAATCAGCCACATTCCACCCACTCTATCAAAATGCTCCCAACTAAAGTCAGTAAAACAACAATTGAAACTACTTTGTGGAGCCCCTCATTTGAATAGTTTTTAAGAGTAATGAATGAGATGCTAATCGCGAGAAGGATTTGTAGCAATTGATCTTGAAGATTCAAATTAAGAATAAAAGATATTATAACATACTGAAATGAAAGCTGGAAATGGCGAGCATTAAAAATATTCCACGAAAATGTTTATAATAGAACACTTTCAAATCAATCACTTTGCCTTTATGCTTGTTAGGAAATAACAACTTGGCAAGCACAAATAAATTAATGGGGTATAACATGATGAAGAGAAAAGAGGGTAGTCTCCAGGGATGAAAAAGTTTCAATTCATAGGTCAACCACCAATCTTGAATGAGAAGCAGTAAAACAAATAGTATCCACAATACATGGGGCCAGTACAAAACTACCTTGTGTGCTTTCTTAATAAGATCAGCAATGCCAGTAAGGATTTGCGTGACACCCAAACCCACTACAATGGAGATCAATACTGTTATGTATTCAAAGGAGCTCAAGCGGTGCCTTTAATTTATGGAACATTGTTTCTCAATTTTGAACTAATTGATTCTGTATATGTCTTGCCGTAGAGGGCGCCACTCCTAAGTTCTCGATTGCTATACCTTTATCTCCCAGGATTTTGATCCCTATTTTGATAAGCGCCATGTGATGAATGCTGTGCTCAAGACAATACGCAATTTCCCGATACAAACTTGTCTGTATCATTTCATCATCATTTCCGATGGACGAGAAATCAGCCTGGAGCCGCAAATTGCAGTCGGTACTAATTTTCCTTAATTCGGCAATAATATTATCGATGGTTGCACAAGCATCCTTACGGTCTGTCTCTATTCGATGATTTCTTTCACGCGCATCATAGCAAACGACACTTGTTTTATTACCTATTAGCAAACAGGCATAAAATTCTAAAATATGACGAACGTGTGCCCTGATAGACGAACCAGATAGTATATCGAGGTGTTCGTTAAATTGGTTATCATCCAGCAGATTGATGAGGTCTTTCAACGTTTGCAGATTACCCAAGCCATATTTTATTAGATTCATATTTATATTTTTGAAATTTGATTTGTATCGCATTGTTAAAATTAAGATGGAAATTAGTTTCAACCATTTCCCATCTTAACCTTATCACGCCACAGAACTATTCCGACAAGTAATCGGCATGCACCGTGATCTCAATTTCTTTGGCAATGTTTGTTGATGGCTTCCCCTTCTTAAATGCAATACCATAGTCTGCCAACATCAGGTTAAACTTAGTGTAAGCACTTACTTTACCTTCTTTAATGGTAATCGTTCCTTTGGCACTTACGGGTTTGATAGTTTCTTTAATAGTCATGTTGCCAGCTACTTCTACATTGTATACTCCGTCCTTGTCGAAATTAACAGTGGAAATGTTGGTGACTTTTCCATCAAACTTTGCCTTGGGGAACGACTTTGTGTTTAAAAAATCTTTGCCGTTATAATGCTCCTGCATCAAAGCCTTTTCGAATTCAAAACTTTGCATAGGAACGGAATACACAACATCGCCTGTCGTTGTTTCCAAGGTACTCACCACTTTATAATTGTTAGCGGTTATGTCTTCCAGACTTGTATGTGAAAAAAAACTGATGTGCGCATTCTTACTTATCAACTTCCCGGCAACGGGACGAAAAGCAACAAGCGATGCGAATACAACTGGAACAAGAAATAGATAGATTAACATTTTCATTTTCATTTTGTTTGTAATTAATTTTCAATTAGAACATCACTTTTTTCGATGATTACATCTTCATAGAGATCAAGATCAGCATCATAGCCGGCCCCCGATCGTATAACTCCTTTGATGGTGACGGTTTGACCCACTGTAAGCTTATCAGCAGAATCATTGGTGGCTGCTGAAAAAGTACAACTCACACCTGCTTTGTCACCTTCGCTCTTCAGCAATACAACCCATTGGTTATTCATGTCCTTGGTGATGGAATGTACCGTTCCGGTAACGGCCATTATTTTTGAATTCCCCTCATCATCCAAATATTTTTGATTAGATGCCTGATAGTCATTTAAATACTCAGCAACTAATTCGGTGGCACTGGATCAAAATCAACTCCTGCTTCCTGAACATTTCGATGAGGTTTGTTGAACATGTAAATGGCAATGAGCAAGGCTGCGATAAGGCCAACGGCACCCACACCTAGAACAATCTTTATAATTTTCTTCTTTTTCATAATCTGATGAAATTTAAATGCGACTTCAACAGAATAGACGGAGGGAAGGGAGGTTCCTGACAAACGGAACAAAAAATATTACATTTTTTTCAAATCGTTGATAATCTTTGATTTTGCCTCTGCTGACATTGATTTCAAAGGTGGGTTGGCTTTATTGGGCTCTTGCGCTTGTTTTTTAAGAATACGATCGAGAAACTTTATTTGCGTTTGATACTGGCGACAACCATCGCACATACGAGTATGCAAATACAATTGTCCTCTTTCTAAAGGTCTAAGAGGGGCATGAAGTTTCTTATCCATTAATTCCGTTGCCTTTCGGCAGGAAAGCATCAGTAGGTTCATCAATTGCATCATGCTTTAAACCAGTTTATTTCTAGACAGTTACGCAAATTCAATTCTGCTCTGTGGAGAATTTGCCAGAGATTAGACGCAGTAATATTCAATTCCTGACAAATCTCATCGGTTTCTTTTTCACCTAAATATTTTAGTTGCACGCATGCAGACCATGAATCAGGAAGGTTTCTTATGCACCCGGCTAAAACAGAGTTAAATTCCGGATCATCTAAAAGATTCCTGTCTGTAGTCGCCCATGATGTAGGGCGTTTCTCCTTTATCCACCTGTCATTTTCATCAAACCATTGAATGGCTTCATTATCTATATCGTTTGAAGAGGTCATGGTTTTTGCCAGAACACGATAGTGATCTATAATTTTATTTTTTAAAATACTAAAGAGCCATGTTTTGGGTGAGCTTGCCTTTTGAAACTTTTCTAAATTTTTATACCCCGCAACAAAAGTTTCCTGAACCAAATCCTGAGCAATAGCTTGATCAGATGTTTTAAAGAAAGCCCAGGAGTAGAGTGCATCCCCAAATTGGTTAACCCATTCGGTGAATACTTTGTGTTTGTCATCTACGCTATTGGAATTCATTAATTTAAAGATAGAGTTTTTGATATGATTTTAAGTAGTGACAACTTCTCCACATACGCTACACTCAGCGTACTTATTGACTGGCTTTGAATTTGGGTTGAATGTGCGGGCAGCCAATGTGCATCCGGCTTATTGTCAACCCTCCGTTCGTAAAGAGTTTACCGGATTGGAAATCGCAGCACTAATAGATTGAAATCCTACAGATAGGATGGTGATCAGTAGCATAAACAACCCAGTTAAAGCATACAAAGTCAAATTGATTTCTGCATGATACGAATAACCGGCCATGTATTGACTGGTTACATACCAGGCAATTGGATAACCAATAAATAAACTAATAACAACAAGAAAGGCGAAGTCACCACAAAGCATAAGGGTAAGGTTTATAACCGAAGCTCCCAGTACTTTTCTGATTCCTATTTCCTTTGTTCTTTTTCTGCTGCGAATGATGCAAGTCCAAATAGCCCTAAACATGAAATCAGAACGGCAATGAAGGTAAACGCTAAGGAGAGCTTCCGATAACTCTTTCCGTTTGGTACTCCTGATTGAAAACATCGTCAAGGAAAGTATACTCAAAGGGATAATCGGGATTATGTTTCCTGAATACGTCTCCAATCAATTCGATTTGTTCAGTAAGTGCCGCCTTTCCTGATAGCTTGATAAAGTAGTGCGAGCCTATATTTTCTGAATACATGAAAATCATGGGCTCAATTCCGAATCTTAGATTATCATTATGAAAGTCATCCGTAATACCAACAATTCTCCCCTTTCCATTCCACATTTCCAACTCTGAGCCTACAGCACTTTCTGGGGTCAATCCCATCACCTCTGCCGCCTTTTTTGTTTATAATATAATTGGACGCATCCTGCCCGTCAATGAAATTCCTTCCCCTTTGAAGTTTAATATTCATCGTAGGAATAAATGCTGCGTCACAACGATATATTTTAAAACTAATGGATGAGTTATCCGACTTACCATTCCAAATAGGGTCTGTAGTAGTAATCGGAATCGTAAAAATATTATTTCCGCCAAAGGCAATATTCTTAACAGTAGGGAGCTGCAGCAAATCATTTTTGATAGCCTGATAATTTTTAACTATTCCATCATTTTGATCAAGTACAATAATATTGTCTTTGTCAAATCCAAGATTTCTTTTACTGATATAGGTTATTTGCTTGTACACAGCAATACTTCCAACAACGAGTATTACGGAGGTGGCGAATTGAATAACAACAAGCGTTTTACGCAATCGGCTTCCCGTAAAGCCTGACTGACTATCTCCCTTCAAAACTTTGGCCGGATTAAATCGTGATAAGACAAATGAAGGATAACTTCCTGCCAGTAATCCACAAGTCACCGTAATGATTAGGGTTCCTGATACCAGTATCGGATTGGTAAAGTCTAACTGAATAGATTTACCAGTAACATCATTGAAAAAGGGAAGTAGCAACTGGACAATCACCAAGGCGAAGAGGAGTGCAATAAACGACAGGAGTATCGACTCGGTAATAAACTGAATGATCAATCCTGTTTTTTGCGCACCTACTGATTTTCTGATGCCCACCTCACGGCCTCGACTCGCTGATCGGGCCGTTGAAAGGTTCATGAAATTGATACAAGCCATCACAAGAATGAGTATGGCAACCGCACCAAAAAGAAAAACCTGTTGTATTCTTCCTCCCGTGTTGATTCCGTTTTCAAACTCAGCATAAAGCCTTGATTTTGCGTAAGGAAATAGAAATGCACGTGTGGTGCAGTCGGGGCAGTTCTTTTTGATTAGGTTCGAGAGTTTATAATTTGCCTCGTCACTATTTGATTCCAACAGAACCACAGTGCGCAAACCTCCGCTTCTCCAGTTTTGGGTCCAGGGATTTTCTTTTACAAAAAGTTCAAAGGGAATTACAAAGTCAAATTGAAGTGTTGAATTTTGGGGGATGTCGGCAAAGACACTCGTAATGGTAAGTTCAAGGGCTTGTCCTACCAACAATGATTTACCTATGGGATTTTCCTGTTGAAATAATTTTTTAGCCAAACGCTGAGAGATCGCCAAAGACTTGATATCGGTAAGCGGTTGAGCCGCATTACCACTTACAATTGGAAAGCTGAAAATATTGAATAAAGCAGGGTCGGCATAGATTCCGGTTTCGTTATAACCATTGCTTCCGTCTTTAATTAACAACTCGGTCTCGTAGCTGTATTGAGTCGCCAGTTCCACTTCAGGAATTTCGCTTTCTATTACACCTTTCAATTTATCAGGGGTCGCTGGATAGGTTTCAATTCTACCATCAGGATACGTGTTGTTAATTAAAACTTTGAAAATACGATCGGAATTTGCGTGAAACCGGTCGAATGACAATTCATCTGTTACCCAGAGAAGAATGAAGAGGCTTGAAGCAATTCCAACAGTTAGTCCAAGGACGTTAATGAATGAATAGCCCTTGTGGCGAAGTAAATTTCGAAGCGAGGTCTTTAGGTAGTTCTTAATCATGCAACAAATATAAATTGCTCAATAGGTTTAGGGGAATGGAGTATCTAATAATCATACCAAACTCTACCCTCCTATTTCGTTCAATTTCAAAGATAAAGTTTTGAATTTATTCTTTATCGAACATTTGTGTGTCAGATCTGAACACAAAATCTGGATGAGGGTTTTGGCTCTTGCCATAGCTTGGTGCTCCGGTGTTTGCATTGCCTACTTTTCCTGTTAAACTACACTGAGTACACTTACTGACTGGCTTGTGGGTCGTATATGAGGCCTGGAAATGCGTGTGCGTTTTGAAAGAATATTTTAAATGCTATCAGGCCATCTATAATGAGATATGTCTAGCACAACTCGACATTCAGACCATTCACAAATACTACTTACATCTTTAGGAACACTTTCCATTAATTGAGTAGCGGGGATAACAAAGGGTCCATGTAATGCAGACTCGTCATTAATGTTAATGCCTACCCAACAAAAAAAGAAATAGGAATTAATGTTCTCCAGAGCTTTATTCCATTCAGGCTTTGAAACAAAGAACCTAAACCGCTCAATGTTGGTTGTGTCGCTCGATTTTACTTCTATTCTTATTTTATCCTTTTTGTCATATGAGGATTTAAAATAGGCTCCTCTTATTGATTGTATATCGAAGCCAAATCGGTCGCTCATTAATGCTGCCCATTTAACAAAAGATTTAGGTGCTTCATAACCATCTAATTCAACTCTATTCAGTTCGTGATGATAAGTTAATTTTTCTCCGACATCACCAATTGCTTTCTTAATCTTTTCCTTATAATCTTCGTACTTTACCAATATTCCAGCCCACCAATTATTTACATCTTCATCTCCAAAATCAAATAATTTCGCATTGTCTAATAGATTTGACCACTCAGTATCTTGTGCCATTAAATGATCTCTAAATATTTCTGGGTCTGAGTCGTAGAATAATAACCATTCAAAATTATGATAAGATATAATATGTGATAAAAGCGTTCTTAATGCTTTAACGTTCAAATCTTCATTGTCACATTTTGGAAGAATAGAACCATAAGTAAATTGAGTTACTTGGATTGCTCCGTCATCTATTTTAAGAAGGCTGTAATCCAAACATATTCTTAATCCTTCTTTTGCAGGTAATGTGCCACCAAGCTTACCAGACCGTATAGTGATTTCAATAACAGATTTAGGCGTTATGTTTTTATATCTATTCGCGAGAAAAATAATTTGCAGCTGCTACTAGCTGGCCATGTGTAATTGGATAATACTTTAGCTTCTTATTCATTTTTCGTCACATGATCCTTTATTAGTTCAAAATCCTTCGAATCAATGCCAAGCTCATCCGAAGCTGGAATATCCGCAGGATCATAAGCTAAAGAATGAAGATATGGGTCCTCCAAGACACTTCCCATCATTTTTATTTTTTCATTTAAGCGTGATATTAGAATTTCATCAATAGAATTTTCAGATATAAGTATGTCAACTTTAGTATCAATTCCCTTTTCCAGGCCAAGCCTATGAATTCTGTCTATGGATGTGAGGAAGTATGCAGGGTTAAAATTCCTATACAAATAAATAGCATGATGGCGAGGCTTATGTAAGCTAATTCCCTCACCACATGCTTGTGGGTTAGCTATCATAATTCTACAGTTAGGATCAATATGAAATTTTCGAATTCGACCTTCTCTGTATGCTTCATCTTCATCTGAACCAGTTGGAATACCACCGTAGATTGTAACAGGATTGAACTCTTTAAATTGTTTTTCCAGTATTTGAATATTCCTTACGAAATAAGACCAAATTAAAACCTTATTAATTTTATTTTCATCTAAAATTTCCTTTGTCCTCAGTTTAAGATACTCAATCTTAGCGGGTTTTTCATACTTGGTAAATTCCTCTAATAGTTCCCAGAATTCTCTGTTCTTAGGAGCAGACATAATTTCTTCATCATAATCATCTTTCAAGGTTAATAACATTGGATTTGTTGCAGCTTGCATGAGCTTTACAACACTTCTTCCAATTCTTCTGAAATTGTAAAGGTTCACTTTGTCAATTCCGGCAATTATTCTGGCGGCTTCTGATTTGAATAACCTATACAATTCTCCTTGAATTGGTCCCATTGGTAGAGACTTATATACAATAATCGGATCTTTTAGACCTAATTCTTTTTTCGTAGTTCTAACGAACAGTCCATCAATAGCATTGTTGATATTACTAACAATAATACTTTCATCCTTTACATTGACTTGTTGTGGAATAACCTTTTCTCCAGGCCATAAAAAATCGAATTGTGGTTCTAAATCAAGATAACTTTGCGGCATAGGTGTTCCAGAGAGAATATCTCGTCTTTTTGCTAAGTCAGCTAATTTTATAATCTGACCGTAACTCATATTATTCATTCCGCTCTTCACTCTGTGCGACTCATCCATAATGAAGTGCATCTTGTTAGCTATGAAAAAAGGGAACAAGTTGTCTTACGTCTTTGCGTAGTTTTTCATAATTCACAAGAATGACATCAGGACTCTCATTTTGAACCGATGAGAAATTCAGTATATCAATTGACTGAAGGCGGTGAACTGTAATATTCTTTTCTTTAAAGATTTCTTTAATCTCGTCTTCCCAAGATATAAAGGCGTTAATTGGAGATACAACAAATAACTTTGAAACAAGTCCTAGGGATTTTAATACTGTATGGACTGCAAGAATAGTGGTTGTTTTCCCTGCGCCAGGTACTGAAAAGTTTGCACCATGCTTTAAGTTCAGAAGTTTAAGCGAATCACGCTTTTGCTCAACCTTTAACGAACGAGTAAACCCTGACTGTTTCAAGATTTCGTCAAAGTTGCTATCAGTGATATTAAGTGCGCTAATCTTTTCCTTAACGCTCTTTTGTCATTAATTACATCTTGAATTAGCTTAGTTGCAAAACTATCAAATTCAACATTCGCTGATTCTTTTCTCAGAATCAATGCGATGCCATTTAGACCCCGCCTAAACTCATACCATGGAATTGAGAATTTGTTGTTTTGATAAGTAGAACTCTCAGAAAGATTTGAACACAGAATTTTAAGATCATTTATTATTCTATCATTTTCTGGTGCAATGGAAATCGAAGTAATTAATGTTGTTTGGCCAATCGAAATTTTAACAGTGGTGCTCATTGATTAATCGATAGATTTAATATCTTCTAATAATCTATTTGACGCGGTTATTATCTGTTCGAGTTTACTTTGATGCTATCAATTTTTGCAGTATCATTATCAACAGTCAATCCCTGAAGCTCTCTAAGGGCAGCGCTTACTCCTTCATACACAGCTTCTGTATCACGCTTTTCTTTATTTTCTGCTTTTACGTCAGCTATCAATTCAACTAGATCGCTTGATGCTTCCTTTGCTTTAGTTGGATCGTCAAAAACTTCAGTAGAAGCTCCATCATCAATAACTTGATCCAATAAACTGTTTTTGGATTTGGGGTCTAAGGTGGGCATTGTCTTGCCCCCTGATTCAAGCGCATTCGTGATTTTAAGATAAGCTTGATCGAATGTCTTAATCAAATAAGTTACATAGCCGTATAACCTACCTTCGCTTGGTCTTTCTTCGACTAAAGTAAAAACTGCATTTTGTAGTGATTTCATTTTCACTTGATCATTCTTATACTTTTGACGCCCTTTTCAAGTTGTCTGAAAATTTCTTCTGCATCATCAAGTTTAGGATCATCGTATTGACTAGGAACTTTTTTTCCAAATCAAGAAGGCGTCCACTAGCTCAATCATTCTTTTCTTAACCCTTAGTTCATTCAGGTCCATTCGTAAGTTTGAAGCTAACTCATCTTCATTAAATCCGTATCTAACGTCTTCAAGTCCTCTTCTTATATTCCTGAGTTCATTTATCCAATGGTAATTTTCCTTGAAGTCCTTCGAAATCTGAAGTTGTTGCTCTAGTGAGTAAATATCTTTGGAGTGGCATCTTCAGGAAGAACAACACAATCAATATATCTATCACCTAGGTACTTTAATGCTGCAGTCCTTCGATTACCATTTACTATATATCCGTCAAGTAATAATGCATGGATCTTCTTGTTTCCTCAATTTCAAGTCTTCAAGAAGATCCTTACCCTTTCCCCTTACCATCTCAATAAGAATCTGCTCTTGCGCTTCCTGCGCTTTTGTTGACTCGGGATCATTAAAGAAGTCCTTAGGTAAGGAGTTTGAACGAAGATAGGCCAATTGTTGAATCTCTGTTCTTGAATTTTCTATTCTAAACATCATGAACTCAACATCAAAAGAAATCCGCTTCCTGTATAGAGGTTTGCCTCTCCAATTTTTGATAGTATAATAGCTCTTTAGTGTATCATCTTCATTAGCAGTCTTAACAACTTTTCTAATGTGTTCAATTCGTTCTTCTCTTGATTTCATAGTATTAATTTGACAATCCTAGTACCAAAATAGGTGTTGAAACAATGTCTTTAAACTGAAATAGTTCACTCGCTAATCTATCAAATTGAGCGTAGTTAGTTCCCATTTTATTTGATTCGAGTTTATGGGGGACTACAATAATTCCAGCATCAATGACCCCCATTTTATTCAATTGGCATAGCTTTAGAATATCTGCGTACGTTCTAGCAACATTTCCAATTTGGAAACAAATACCAATTTTAAATTTAAGAAAGCTTATTGTAAGATTTGAATTGCCGACCTTAACCTTATCTGCCCAACCTTTTTGATTAAAGCGATCACTGATTTTGCGCTTAATTTCTCTTGGAGAATTTGAGCCAAATCTTAAATTAGGTTCTGTTAAAATTTCTTCCAGCTCACGATACAACCCATCCTCCCTTTGAATTCTCTCAAAACCGTTATGGTGATTATATTGATCACATATTTTCATTAGGGTAAGACTGGAATTTGAGAAAGTTTAGACAGAGTGTGATCATAAATCGGTTTTTCAAGCGGCCGAAATTGAAGGATTCCTTTTTTTAGATCCTTGACACGTTGTATCCCAATATCCTTATACTTCTTTACTTTTTCAATCCCGACAGCATTTCGATTGTTCTTTAGACTGGCTAAAACTGTAGAGCCTACTCCAGCAAAAGGATCTAGAACCCAGTCATTTTCCTTGGTTAAAGCGAGAACACATCTTTCAACAAGTTCTATCGGATACTGACAAGGATGCGCGGTTTTTTCTGCATGATTGGCTTTTACATTTGGTATATCCCATATTTCTTGTTCCCAATCATTGAGTACAACCTCCCAAATGTCTGATGGGTTCTTCCCCTTTGGGTTACTTGAGTACTGTCCTTTCTTCGGGCCTTTGAAATACTTTTTGCTTGGATATTTTGATGGAACTCTTACTGAATCAAGATTAAAAGTATATGTATCAGTTTTCGTAAACCATAATATAGTTTCATATCTACCAGAGAACCTCTTAGATGAATGGAGTCCATGACCAAATTGCCATATTATTCTATTGCGGAGTTTTAGTCCATGATTTTTAAAAATATTATAATAGAAAACGTCAAGCGGGAATACTTCCCCATCTGAAATGAAGTTACCTACTTGCCAACAGATACTCCCTTTTGAGTCCAGAACTCGCACGAGTTCTTTAATTATTTCCTCCTGTTCCCTTAAGTAATTTTCTATTGATGTCTTAGTTTCATACTCCTTACCAACGTTGTATGGAGGTGAAGTCATAATTAGTTTGAAATTTCCATCTTCAAATTCTTTCAATTTTTAAGAGAATCTCCAAGCAAGTATTTAAAGTCAGACATCAGCGTTTTTAGCTTAAAACCAAATTTAGATATTTTAAACCATTGTGGGATGGAAAATTTGACTCATTTAGCTGCTTTAGTTTGCGATGGGTTTGCGTGGCAGCCAAATGTGCCTAATGGGTGGGAGATTCTGGGCAGTATCTCTTTAAAAAATGCGAAGGCCGCTACTTCAACCCCATTCCCTTTTCCGCCACCTGAAAACCTTGAGCGCGAAGAGTACTTCTTGCCGCTTCACTCCAAAGCAACGGATTGGTATGATTAAAATGAATGAAATAGATTTTCTTTTGTAGCTCTGGCTTGCCCTCAAATACCCTTATAGTTTCTTCCACGTAAGGATGAGGCACTTCCTTAATATCGCGATTCGGTAATTCTGAGGCTGTATAAAATGTTGCATCCAATAAAGCGAAATCTACAGCACTCACTTCATCCACAATACTGCGCGGCCATTTCCCCCATTTGTCAATGTCGGGAATGAAAAGATATTTTTTTGAATTCGTTTCTATCCGAAAGCCGGAGGTTTCAGAAAATTCATCGCGATGAGGAACACTAAGGGCTGTCACCTTTATTATATCCGTTAATGGTAATGGTTTATCAGGAAGCATCGTATTTACTACAATATTTTTTAACGAAACCAATTGAGACCACGGCCCATTCGTTTTCAGAAAATTTGCCATCTTCTCCTGCACATAAACCGGCACTTGATTACTGTTAAGCGCCTCGCGCCCAAGGTACATCAACCCTGTATAATGACCGATGTGCGCGTGCGTAATAAAAATGCCTGCCGGTAAATACGAGTACTGGCTTTGTGTAATTGAATTAAATTCATGCACCTGTTCGGCCAGATCGGGCGTAGCTTCAAACAACCACCATTGTTTGGAAGCGGGGTCCACCAAAGCCAATGAGACTACCGATTGCTTCAGGTCGCTATCCTGCCATGCCGGAGCGCAACAGGATTTCTCGCAACCAATGTGTGGGTAGCCTGCATCCTGTGCCACACCCAACACGATCACGTAAGGTGTCTGGCTAAATGCCCCTTTCACCAATAAGCAAAAAGCAAGGGCAAAAAGTATTCGCATTACCGCGTTGGCTTGGGGTTATCTATTTTAAGAATATAAATATGTGGCCAATGTTTTCCGGTTACCAGGAAGGATTGGGTTTCGGGGTGCCACGCAATTCCATTGAGAACATCCATGCGCGGATTTGCTTTGCGGGCGTCCTTATATAATTGTGTTAAATCTAAACGCCCAACAACCTTACCCGAGGCCGGGTCAATCTTTACAATCAAATTCGTTTGCCACACGTTGGCATATACATAGCCATCAATAAATTCTAATTCATTCAAATTTTTTACCGGCCCTTGTTCATCTGTAACCGAAATGCTTTTTTGAATCTCCAGACTCACGGTATCTAAAAAATGAAGTTGATTGGTGCCGTCACTCATAATGATATTCGTGTCATTATTGGTAAGCCCCCAGCCTTCACTTTTGTATGTCCACTCCTTTATTTTCTTAAAATCCTTCAGATTGTAAACAAACCCTGTATGCTCTTGCCAGGTAAGTTGATATACTTTGTTGTTGAGAATGTCTATGCCTTCACCAAAATATCTGTTATCAAGAATTACTTTTTTATCCAACTTACCGGTAGCTACGTCCACTAAGCCAATCCACGAGGTTCCGGGTTGACCCGTGCTTTCATATAGTTGTCCGTTATGAATAACCAGTCCTTGCGTAAAGGCTTCGGTATCGTGTGGCCAAACACTGCGAATGGAATAATTGATTTTCAACGCATCTACCTCAGCCTTCTTTCCCTTGGTGAAGCACAACCAGCCACCCCTAAGGCCACTACGGCAACTAACCCATATCCAGTTCTAATCATGATTTCAATTTCAGAAAAGCAAAGGTAGTCGGATTCAGATTAAAACTAAAAAGAATTATCCTTTGAGGATTCCCGTAACTTTAGAATCTTGATAATTAAATCATAACTTAGGCTTAAGAAACTCCGTTAAATCCAAAAAGAAAATTACCATGGCAAAACGATTAGTAAAAGGAGAAAAGAAATTATTTGGAGTATGCAGTGGCCTTGCCAACTACTTTGATCTGGACCCAACGGTAATGCGGCTAATATTTGTTTTCGCATTCTTTTTTGCAGGAATGGGGTTCTTACTCTATATCATCATGGCACTCATTATGCCTGATAAATAAGTGATCCCAAAATTATCCTAACGCGCAATAAACCGTCCGGGAAAATTAGGCTGTGCAACCTGATTTCGATAAACCAATTTTCCATTTACCCACACATATTCAACACCTGCCGAAAGTGCAGTTGAGTTTGTAATAGTAGCCTTGTCGATGATCGTTGCCGGATCGAATAATACTAAGTCTGCAAAATTTCCACGGACAATTATACCTCTGCCCTTTATACCCACATGTTCGGCAGTCAGCCCGGTCATTTTATAAATCGCAGTCTCCAAGGGCATTAGCTTTTGCTCACGCACATATTTTCCTAATACCCGGGGAAATGTTCCATGACCGCGCGGATGACCCGATATTGTGCCATCGGAACAAATGTTTGAATGTTCCCAGTCTATAAAATTACTAATGTCAACTTCACTCATCGATGTGGCTACAATCGCGCTACCGGTTTCCGCAGTTTCACGAACAATTCGCAGCAAGGCTTGCGCGGGTGTTTCATTGTTCAGCTTTCCAATTTCTGTTACCGTTTTGCCTTCGTACGTTTTGTTGGGCGGATAGTAAGTCATAACAGACGAAGCAGGATCGAACAGTTCGCGTGTAGCAAACTCTGCGCTCGCTAAACTTTCAAAATCTTTCTTTGGAAACAGTACCCGGGGCGTTGAGCTCCACATATTATACGGATACACATCGGCTGTAATATTTACCCCGTCAAGCCTTGCTTGCTGAAGTTGGCGCACGATAGAAGCGGAGTTACCCCACTTACTGCGCATGGCAATTTTAATATGAGAAATCTGCACCGGAATTTTTGCTGCGCGACCAATTTCAATAATCTCTTCAATCGATTCTTCCACGTGCATATCCTCGCTGCGGATGTGACTGATGTAGCGCCCACCCTTGGCTGCAGCTACTTTGGCCAGTTCAATAACTTCATCGCGGTTGCTATAGAAAGCCTCTTCATATTCCAATCCCGTACCCAAACCTAATGAGCCTTTATCTAATTCGCGATCTAAAATTATTTTCATAGAACCAATCTCTTCGGCAGTGGCCTTTCGCAACAAGTCATCTTTCATCACCTGTTCTCTAAGCCAGGCCTGTCCGGTATACGTAGCCAGGTTTACACTGATAGGTGTTGCTTTCATTCCCGCTCGAATTGTCCCACCAGCAAATGCCGGAAGGCCTGTGCCGTCAATCACTTTCACGTTTGTAATCAAATGAGTGGCCGGCAGCGTAATTGGCTTCTCTTCCCAAATATTTCTTACCAATTTATCCGCGTAAGAATTTGAAGAGTTATCTAACAAAATGACGGTTTGATTTCTATCGATGTATCGGATAATGATAGTAGCAAAACCAACCCAGTGGCCAGTATGCGAAATGATTTTTCCTGGCTCATCAATAAACCAACCTAAACCATACTTGGTCGCTTCACCGTTATTCAACTTGCCCGGAGTTATCGCTTCCTGAAAAGTTGACTTCTTTACTAACTTACGGTGTATAATGCCTGATCCCACTTATATAAATCTTCTACCGAAGAATATACATTTCCATCACCCACAATACCATCGAAGCGCATCAAGTCATTTAGTATTGGTTTTTGATTTTCAAATTGTAAACCAAACACGCGCGAGGGCGGAAATGATTTTAACTGGATTTGATACACATAGGTGTTCTTCAACTTTAAAGGATTTGCAATGCGTTGTTGAAAAAATTTATCGGCTGTAGTGCCTGAGACTTTTTCAAGAACGGAACCGAGGGTCGTATAATTCGTATTGCAGTATTCCCACCGTTCACCAGGTTGAAAAACCAAAGCCGGTTTTTTAGCCGCAAGCAACTCCAGCATAGTCTGATTATTAAGTGTGTCCAATAAATTCATTTCGCCAGCAGCAATATCAAAATATTCTGGAAGACCAGAAGTTTGATTCATGAGATGCCGAATGGTAATGGTGGCATAAGGAAAACCGGGTAAATATTTTTGCACCCGGTCATCATAACTTAGCTTACCCTGCTCCATCAACATCATAATCATCATGGTGTAAAACTGTTTCGACACCGAAGCCAGATTAAAGGCAGAGTTGGTAGTAAGCGGCTCCAGCGTTTGAGGATTGGCAATGCCAAATGCTTTTTTGTAAAGAACTTTGCCTTTTTCTCCAATCAACACCGTTCCATTAAAAAGCTGTCGCTGATTCAAATAGGTGAGCACCGAATCAATCCGGGCAATTTTTTTTGTTTGCTGCGAAAAACTGAAAACTGGAATAAAAAATAAGAGAATAAGTGTCTTCTTCATGATGAGGATGTTAAGTGCGGACTGTCGCTAATGTTCCAAAATACTAATTATTAAGATTATCTCAATCCCGAAAGGTGGCGAAAGATGCAACCAAACCTACCCGGAGGAAGTCATTACCCGTAAATATTTCTTCAATATTTATTAACCTTTTTCGAAAACCAGAGTATCTCTTCTATAATCCATAGCCATGTTTAAAAATTACCTGATCATTACCGTTCGAAATCTCTTCAAAAACGGCTTTTACTCATTTATTAATATAGCAGGCTTGGCCATTGGTATTACTTGCAGCATTCTCATTTTATTATGGGTGGCCGATGAGACCTCCTTCGATAAGTTTCACCCCAAAGCAGATCGCCTCTATCAGGTATGGGTAAATGCCGCTTTTAATGGAAAAATAAATTCGTGGACATCGGTTCCGTTGCCCACTTACGAGGCAATGAAAACTGCGGATAGCAATATCAAGCGTGCTGTTGTTACCGACTGGGGTGGCGATCATTTGGTAACTGTAGGCGAAAACCGGTTAATGAAAAAGGGCTACTGGGCCAGTGAGGAGTTTCTGCAAATGTTTGAGTTCCCTTTGGTTAGTGGGGATGCCTCACAAGTGATGGCTGACCCAAGGTCCATTGTCATTAGCCAATCCATGGCCAAGGCATTGTTTGCCGATGAAGACCCGATCAATAAAATAATTCGCGTTGATAATGAGTATGATTTGAAGGTAACGGGCATCCTGAAAGATGTTCCCAGTAATTCATCTTTCGAATTTGATTTTCTTATGCCTTGGAAGTTCCGCGAACAAGAGAATGGATGGGTGCGCGAGAACATGACCAACTGGGGCAATTATTCCTTTCAGGTATTTGTGGAGTTGAATGATCCTACTAAACATCTGGCCGTTCAAGATCACATTAAAAATGTTTTACAGGAACATGGCGAAACAGAAAATAAGCCTGAGTATTTTCTTTACCCATTACTTAGATGGCGCTTGCATGGTTCTTTTGAAAATGGCATTGAAACGGGCGGTATGAACGACTATGTGCAAATGTTTTCAATCATTGCCATTTTTATAATCGTTATTGCGTGCATCAACTTTATGAATCTGGCAACAGCCCGATCGGAACGCAGAGCACGCGAAGTAGGTGTGCGAAAGAGTGTCGGCTCGAGGCGCTATGAATTGATTATGCAATTCATTGGTGAGTCATTGTTTATTTCTTTCATAGCCTTTGCTATTGCAATATTGATGGCGCAATTATTACTGCCATTCTATAATGACTTAGTTCAGAAAAAATTATTTATCGATTACACATCCTCCCAGTTTTGGATTTTCACACTCGCCATGATTTTCATCACGGGTGTTATTTCAGGAAGTTATCCAGCATTCTATTTATCGTCTTTTCAACCTGCAAAAGTTTTGAAGGGCAAACCAACGATCGGCAAAGGCGCCAGCACACCGCGCAAAGTTTTGGTTACGCTTCAATTCGGATTTTCTATTCTCCTCATCATTGGCACATTAGTAATCTATCAGCAAATACAATTAGTGAAAGGTCGCGAGCTGGGTTATGACCAGGAAAACCTGATGGCGGTTAATTACACAAACGAGATTGAGAAGAATTATCGTCCCATAAAACTTGAACTATTGGCGTCAGGAGTGGTAGAGGCCGTTACTAAATCCAACAGTTCAATTACTGATATCAATTCAAATAATTTCTTAGGTTGGCCTGGTAAGCCCGATGATTTGCGAGTGATCTTTACAACCATTGCTACGGAGTATGATTACACCAAAACCATGGGCATTAAACTTTTAGAAGGTCGCGATTTTTCGGAAGACTTTAAATCCGATACCTCTTCTATTCTTATTAACAAAGCTGCGCTCAACTTAATGAATCTGACTGACCCCATCGGCACCGAGCTTGATCTTTGGGGTGGCAAACGAAAATTAATTGGGGTTGTGGACGATGTGCTAATGGGCTCGCCTTACCAACCGGTTAAACCGATGTTTGTTATTCTTAATCCAACTTGGATTGATGCGGTGAGCGTGCGACTAAAAAAGACAGAAGATTTACCGGCAGCAATTAATACGGTAAAAGCCGTGTTCGAAAAGTATGCACCTGCCTATCCATTCGAATATAAGTTTGCCGATGTTGAGTTCCAGAAAAAATTCACCGGAGTTTGGTGGGTATGATGTCGAAAGATTTTTCAATACTGGTAATTATCTCGTTTGTAATTTCATCACCGTTTGCGTGGTGGTCTTTAAACAAATATTTAGAGCGCTATCCGGTTCGGGTCGACATTGCCTGGTGGATTTTCCCGGTAACGGGATTTATTGCATTAGCCTTTGCGATAGCCATTGTGAGTACACAAGCGTTGCGTGCGGCACGATCGAACCCGGTTAATTCTTTACGCAGTGAGTAAATGTGAGGTTAGAAGTTGGAGGGTTTAAATTTAACTACCTTCACTTATGTCTTCAAACCAAACGCTCGATGAGTTTCTTCATGGAAAATCAGATCACACGCTGGAGTTATTCCATCACTTTGTTGAAGAGTACAGAAAGATAGGAACTGTAACGGTACACCCATCTAAAACCATGATTGGCATTGCTACTTCACGAAAACGCATAGCCTACATCACACAACTTGGCAAGAGTTTCATTCATGTGGTCTTCCCTTTTGAAAAGTCCTATTCGGATAATTTGTGCTTTCAAAAAATTGCGCAAGTGCCTGGTGATGCCAAGCAATTCAATCATCACTTTCGCATGCTAACCAAAGCAGATATTAATAAGGAGGTGTTAACCTTTATGAGGTTGGCGTACAAACTTGGAAGATAAGAGCATTTAACAATTAGGCTTCCACAGCCTTACTCACCTTTCTATATATAAAGGAGTGGTAAATATGCCTGCGCGCAAAGCGATCGGGCGTATCGGAACTCAGGAATTTGTTATAAATGCTGTGCGGCAATCCAAAATATTCATAACTGCTGCCATCCGTAAAGTTTACCTGAAGGGTCTGCGACTTAAACTTAAAGTCAACAATTTTGGATGCTGTTATTACTTCCGTGTATTGATCTAATTGCTGTTCGTGGGTTTCTGGAGCTACGCTCACCAACAAATGATAGGCTTCAATTACAGACTTACTTTTTTCCTCTGCCGTTAATTTTTCGGTGCTATCCTGAAATTTATCGGGGTGCCAATCCTTCATTAACGCCCGGTAAATTGATTTCAATTCGGATAGTTGAACCTCTTTGTCCACCCCCAGCAACTTCCTGGATTCTATTATTTTTTTCATGCGGGCGCAAAAATATACTTTTTACCTCACAAGTACTATCCAGGTTCAAAGATTTGAACTGGTGGAGGCGCCAGAATAGGAGTATTTTTACGAAATGATTTCACGCAACCTAAAATTGCTAATCGCGCTAATAATCGTTAGCGCAATCGCTGCTTATCTGGTGTTTGTCACTATCCCAACTCAAATGGTAAAGCGCAGTTATGAAGCGGCCAAAACGCTGGGCGAAGATTTTAAGAAAGCGTTTCAGTTTACACCCGAAATCACCGTGGATCACACGATTGTTCTCAACCAACAAACTCCCGTACTTGAACTTGCCGTGCTCTCCCAAAATTTTGGTCACAGCTATACCTGGACAAACAAGTGGCTAAATAGTACCAAACAAATTTTTATAACAGGCACCTTTGAAGCAAAGGCAGGCTTCGATCTGCGTAAGAAATTCTCGATTGAGCTTACCGATGATAAAGCGTATGTGACATTGCCCGAGCCAACCTTACTATCGATCGAGTCTCAAGGTGACATTACCTATCGCGATGAAAATGGTTACTGGAATTGGGTTGAAACAGAAGACCGAACAAAAGCTACTAATGCTTTCATTAAGGACGCTCGCACATTTGCCACTAAGGCAGCCTTTATAAAAGACGCCCGAGTTAAGATGGAAGAACAATTAAAAGTTTTGTTGAAACCCTATGCTGAAGAGGTAATCATCCGTTATGATGTATCTATAAAAATTCCTGCACCAAAATAAAGATTACAACTCCTGATTGTAATAAATTTTATAATACTTTCTTCCATCTTTATCTACTCCGCGTTCAATCAACTCCTTGTCACCATGAATGTAGATGTGAAAATTCTTATCCAACTTCAATACGCTTTTAAATACCCGCGATTGTTTTTTTACTGCTTCCGCTGAAATTGAAAAGCCATCCTCACGATCAATGCTAAATTGCTCGCGGAAATTATTATCAAATTTTCGAAATGATTTAATCACTTCCGGATCTTCGAACACTTCCTTTTCAAATTCTTTTTGGTTGAATTCGTCCTTCTTTTTAAAATAACCGATGGACTTATTTAAATAATCAATCTGGTCGGCTTTCGATAGTTCAAATTCATCCCCAATCTGATCCACTACAAAATGGCGGGCAATGTCAAGAATATTTCTGGTGGCCTGAAATTCATCCTTCACCGGCTCGACTCGTAAAAACAATTCGCGCCAATATTGTGCGTCCGATGATTTTCCGGATCGGTCCAAAATAGAAAGCCGATACCCTTTGTCTTCATCCAGATTATAAATCAAACAGCCTTTGTCCAATTTTTCGAGATTAATGCCGCTCTGAAAATTGACTTCAAACCGGCCATCTTTTTTGGTGATCAGTTTAAGAATTGAACTTTTATTTTCCGATTTAAAAATTCCCAATGCTTCCGTTTGTGTGCCGTCTATCTGAATGTTGGAGAACATCGCCACAAACAAATCGCCCGATTTAATTAAAGGATGTACTGATACTTCATACAAGTGCTTGGCAATGCTCACCGACTTTAGATGAAACTGATCTTCGGAAGCAAAAATTTCCTTTGTCCAT
Organism: Flammeovirgaceae bacterium; assembly: GCA_016709845.1. GTDB lineage: Bacteria > Bacteroidota > Bacteroidia > Cytophagales > Cyclobacteriaceae > ELB16-189. Next base: position 200,923 of record JADJMA010000002.1, read on the forward strand.
TGAAACATGGGATTGTGCCGGAAGTCGCCATCGGTGGAAGTAAAGTGATAATACTCGGCTGAGTTAAATGCACCAAGAAAGGAAGTTGTCAGTTGTGCCCTCAAATCTTCATTGGGCAACTCAAGCTCTGCCCGCGAAGCAATCAGATCTTCACCATTTGTTTTATTGCCGAGCGTGTGGACTGAGAGATGGCTTAGCTGAGCCTGATGCGTGTTTATCATAGCGGCAAAGATAACCGATGCTGCTGATCAAACTCAGAACAAAAAATTATTTAGCGAGAATCATCGGCAAATCATTGCGCGACCATTCACTCCAGGAGCCCACATACAGTTTTGGAATTTCAAGACCGGCTGAAGCCATCGCTAATAAGGTGTGGCAGGCTGTTATTCCCGAACCACAATGCACAATAATCTCGTTAGTATTCTTTCCTTCAAATATCTTTGAATATTTTTCTTTCAATTCTGTGGCCGATAAATATTCACCTTCTGCAGTAAGATTTTCAGTGAATGGAATATTAATTGCACCCGGTATATGACCCGCTATTAAATCGATAGGTTCTGTAATTCCATCAAAGCGTTCTGAAGAACGTACATCAACAATAGTTGCATTATCTTGTCTCGAAGCTACCTTCACTTCTTCAAGATCAGCCATTGGCAATTTCCATTCCTTAGCGGGATAAGGAGAATTTGGTATTGGCGGCACAGTACCTGAACCTATTGGATAGCCGGCTGCTTTCGCTGATTGCAAGCCACCATTTAACACCTGAACTTTTGCGTGACCAATTGCTTTTAACATCCACCAAAAACGTGCGGCTGCATTGCCTGCTTGTTTGTCGTCATAAATAACTACATGACTGGCGGGTGTTATGCCTAACGAACCAAGTACTTCAGAAAATTTTTCTAAAGTTGGTAATGGATGGCGGCCACCCTTAGCAGCATTGGGCGTTGGTGTTGCTAATTGATTTTCAGGATCAACATAATGCGCGCCTTCTAAATGATTGGCTTCATAATTTGCTTTTGCATTCGGACCAGCGCTTGCATCAAAGACAAGTAAGTCAGGATTGGCTTTAATCGTAAGTAATTCGCCAGGTGATATTAGTGGATGAAGTTCAATCATATCAGTCCTTTATTGTTCTCTTTTGGTTCAATCAAGTCCCACCTATTTCCATATAAATCTTCAAATACCGCAACTCTTCCATATTCAAAATCCTGGGGCGGTCTTACAAAATTTATTTTTCTCTCAATCATTTTGTTATAGTCTCTCAAAAAATCGTCTGTAAAGAGAAATAAGAAGACTCTTCCTCCTGCCTGGTTTCCAATGCTTTTGGCTTGCTCCTCATTGGCTGCCTTTGCAAGCAACAAACTACATTCTTTAGCTCCTGGAGGAGCAACCATAACCCATCTTTTCTTTTCATCAATTTTAGTATCCTCCAAGAAGTATGAAATCCAATTTTTTAGTATAGAAATCAATTGCCTCATCATAGTCTTTTACAACTAATGCTATATGTGCAATTCTTTGCTTCATTTAAGTATTATCGAATATGCTATCAGCCACCAAGGCACAATGACACCAAAAAGAAAAACTCTGAAATGTATTGTGTCTTAGTGCCTCCATGGCATAATAACTATTTTAAGAACCCTAAACTTTCTTCGGAGGTAAATCAAAGGCTGTGGCCTCGTGTTCAAAATTACCTTTGTGCGATCCATCACAAAACGGCTTATTCCCCGAGCGGCCGCAGCGACACAACGAAACTACCGTACGCCCTTGCAGACCATATGCCGCACCCTGCATATCCACAATTTCAAAATCGCCATCTATTTTTAATGATCCGTTACTGTTGATTGTTATTTTAGTTTTACTCATAGTTCGCAAGATACATACTTAAGGGCATCTCTAAAAACACACACAACAGATGTCAGACTGAGTTTATCGAAGTCTGTTTCGACACGCTCAACATGACAAAGTTTTTAGAAATGCCGTTAAAATAATTTCAACTGGTCGGAATCTTCATCCGTTCGGGTTCGAATGGCTGGATAATTAAAGTTCGAGAGTGAAATACCAAGAAGTCGAACTTTCTTATCTAATAAGTCTGTGCTGTCCAATAGTTGTTTGGCGGTACCTTCTATCGTTTCCAAATCATCAATGGCTTCATCAAAGGATTGGCTTCGGGTAATTAGTTTAAAGTCGTGGTACTTTATTTTTATGGTGATAGTTCGCCCTTTTAATTGATAGCGGGCCAGGCGAGATTGAACAACCAAAGCAATCTTTTCCAATTCAGTATTCATTTCTTCTTGCGTGGTGAGATCAAATGAAAAGGTGTCTTCTGCTCCCACCGATTTAGCTTCACGATCAGGCCGCACCTCCCGCTCGTCAATCCCTCGCACTATTTTATAAAAGAACTTGCCCGACTTACCAAAATGTTTGATCAACTGATTTTGAGTTAACTTTTTAAATCGGCTCCCGTATGAAGATTCAATTTTTTCATTTTCTCGGCCGTCACTTTTCCAACACCAAAGAATTTCTCAACGGGTAGTTTTCCCATAAACGATTCGAGTTTAGACGGACCGATAAACGTTAACCCATCAGGCTTATTCATATCCGAAGCCACCTTGGCGGCAAATTTATTTACCGACACGCCTGCCGAAGCGGTTAAGTTTAGCTCGTCCTTGATTTCTTGCCGAATCAATTTTGCGATTTCAATGGCAGAGCCAATCTGTTGTTTGTCTTCGGTTACATCCAAAAATGCTTCGTCTAATGAAAGGGGTTCAATCAAATCGGTATAGCGATGAAAAATGCTTCGGATATGTTGCGACACTTCTTTATAAACTTCAAAGCGTGGATATACAAAAATTAAATGTTTGCAGAGTTGTTGGGCTTTTTTAGATGACATAGCCGACCGAACGCCAAATTTGCGTGCCTCATAACTGGCTGCCGCCACTACGCCACCGCGACCTTCGGGTGAGCCACCAACCACAATGGGCTTGCCGCGATACTCCGGATGATCACGCTGCTCCACCGAAGCATAAAATGCATCCATATCGATGTGAATAATTTTTCGAATTTTCTTTGTGGGCGTCATTGATGATGGCAAAGGTATATCTGGTTATTTTAGTTTCAATTGTCTAACGTGAACAATCAATATTGAGATTCAGGTCGCGCTAAGATTTCTGATTTGGTCAGTCGCAACCCATTCGAAGTGTCTTCGCGGGAGAGTAACTCAAACTCATTCATTTTGATCCAAGTTTAACCGAGACCCGTGATCTCAAAGGGTGAAGTAAAATTCCAACCCTCATCAGGATTCCGGGTCTCGTTAAAGAATATTCTAATTTTAAAAATTCTCCACTCGCCCGGAATGACCGCCTTAGGGTCATTCCTTCCTGTGTCTAACCGGTTGATTTGCCGGCAAGCTAATTATCGCTCTTCTTTGGTTTGGTTGCATACTTGCTTCCTAAACCCAATGTTACCTGAAAATAAGGTTCACGACCTGTTACAGCTGGTCTTTTGCCACCTTCCATACGCACACCCATGGTTATGTATTTTCTGGCAAGAGCTATGTATTCAAAACCCACTCGCCATCCAATTGATTCTTTTGAAGATCCCTTGTCCTATTTGAAATACTGCCGTGCTTCCATTTGCGTATTTAATATCATCCATACTCAACGAGCTATTGACTAATACATCGGCAAACCACCAACGAAGATAGCTGATGTGGCGCCCCGATCTATCAGCATCTGCAAGTTTACCGGTAGTTAAACCCGCATAGAAATTTTGTGAGCGGAGAGTTGTAAAATATTTATCTGTTGCCAACACGGGTGTAGAACTTCCTGCTGGAAGAACATACCACTCTTCCTCGCTCTCAGGTGTCACTGGGCTCTTCCAATTATAAATACCACCTCTTATTGCTAAAATCTTGCGCACCATCCCTTTTGAGGTATATACAGTGGAAGAGGTAGCACTGGGGTTTGTTGACATTTGGCCAGTGTGATTTCCCATTCGCTCCCATTTTATCTTACCCATAGCCATTTTATCCATCAAATGGAAACGGAAATTGGCTTGAAAATATCCTGCAGGATCAACCCCTTGATAGGCATCAGAGGTTTCGGGGTTATTTGCATGACCCTCATTTGTATCACTCCATCCACTCGTGCTATACACCACTGCGGCAGAAAGTCTTTTCCCAACGAAGCCGTCTACTTGAAAGCCATAGCCAAACCCCGTATTTAACGCACCTAAATTAGCATCGAAAGCAATGAATTGCCCTATCAGCTTGGTCGCGTAATGATCGCGAGATTCTTCATTTGCAGTTTGTGCTTGTATTTCTGTGGCAATAACACCAACAAGAATCACAAGGGTCAGAAAGTTCTTTTTCATGGTAGGTATGGTTTGATTTTTCAATTACCTGTTGAATTCTAAATCAAATCTATCCCTCATTTACTTTGAAGACCATCGCATAATAGTAGTATTTAAACCCTCCTTCAGTAAGGATTTACTACTTAATTCATACTATTGACTTCCGTGCGCAATTCTCGTTAACTTTATAGAATGGGCTTTGGCTTGAAGTGCATACTTAATACTTCAGTGTTGACTGCACTGAGTGTATGTCTTCTCGTCAACTTATCCTTAGCTCAACGCATCATTCCAAGATTTGAAACGCTGATCAGGATAAAAAGGGATTCATGTGGTTTGGAACCTCAAACGGTCTTAATCGATATGATGGCGAAAACATTAAAGTATTCAAGATTAAAAGTCTACCGCTGGAAAAAGCAAACATCAATTTTATAAGAGGCAATCTTTGTGAAGATAAAAAGGGACGTATCTGGTACGCGAATGAAACGGGTATATACTTCTTTGATCCACTAAAAGAGGACGTTAGTAAAGCTTTTGATTTCATGCCCGATAACTCTGGCACAATCGCATATTATTCTTTAGTGTGTCTGGATGAAAATGAAAATCTGTGGTTGTCGCATCCTTCAGTTGGACTGTTAAGTTTTTCAACAAACACTCAAAAATTGCTAGAGTTTCCTTTTCCCGATATTTTTTCCAAAACAGATTTTGATGTAGATCCAGACCACATAGGGAATTCAGTTTTATTCTATATGCCTCAAGAAAAAAATAATTTGAAATTTGATGTTACTACTCATGCCTATCAATTGCTATCAACGGAGCCAGGCAATGCAGAAATTATTTCCGATGGCAAGTATTTGTATAATGTGAACGATCAGGAGATTACTCCACATGATTCACTCGGGCCGCCTCGCTTAAGTCAATCCATTAAAATAAAAGGCAAAATCAGATCTATTTTAAGCGATCAATTCGAACGGATTTGGATAACAACCCTAAGCGATGGGTTATATTGTTATTATCCTATGCAGAATAGGACCGAACTGTATCATCATGAGGCTTCGAAACTTAAATCACTTCCCTTTGATATTACCGACCCGCTGTTTTTAGATAACGCCAATAATCTTTGGATCGGTACGGATGGTGGCGGAGTAGCCAGGCTTGATCTCAAGTCTTCCCGGTTTGAAATATTTCCATTGAATCAGGGGGATTACCCCTTTTTAAAGGATTATTTTATTCGGTGTTTATTTGAAGATGAAGAAGGTAGAGTTTGGTTTGGAACACAGCATAACGGATTTTGTATCTACAATCCGAAGGATGAAACATTAAAAAATTTCTCGCCTCAAGAAGACAAAAACTCACTTCCTGCTAATAAGGTAAATTTTATTTTTAGAGATGTGCAAGGCACAATGTTCATCGCCCACAGCAAAGGCCTTTCAGTTTTTAACGAAGAGAAAAATAAATTTACAAACCTTTCTTTTGGGCTGTATTCTAATCAAGGCTTCCCTACTGTCGAAGTATTCAAACTTTTGCAATTACAAAGTGATGATATTCTGGTTATCACATCCATGGGTGTTTTCATCCTTCGTAAAATGAAGGGAGTCTATGAAGTATACAAGCGCGAAATAGATATTAATGTGACCGATATTGTGGAAACGACTGAAGGGAATCTCTGGATGACTACGCGCGCGTTGGGACTGAATTACTATACATACAAGGAAGGAGAATATGTTGAAGATGGCAAATTCTTTGTTGGCATTAATCTACGGAGTATTCACATCGATAAACAAAGCCCTGAAATAATCTGGATTTGTTCGGGCGCAGGGTTGATTCGCTTCAATACAATATCTCATGAATACAAATTATATAATCATGAGAATGGTATACCTGACAATTATCTATATGGAATTTTAGAGGATGACAATCACAATTTTGGGTGAGCAGTAATACGGGTATTTATTTTTTGATAGGAAAGGAGAGAAATTTACTAACTACACATTTAATGATGGTCTTCAAAGCAATGAATTTAATTCGCGTGCATATCACAAAGGTGCCTCAGGCCAGTTTTACTTTGGTGGAATAAATGGGTTCAATTACTTCGATCCAGGTAAAGAGCAAAGTAAACTCAGCCCTCCTAAAGTGAACATCACAACAACCTGGATCAATGATCAACCATTTGTAAAAGATTCAACCTTTATAAAAGACGAAGAACTGAGACTGAAGTATTTAAAAATGATCTTGAATTTTCTTTTGCTGTACTTGATTATACCGTCCGGAAGCAAATAAAATTCAATACAAATTGGATGGGTGGGACGAGAACTTCAATACTACTGCTATTAAGAACGTACGGTATTCCAATTTACCTCCAGGAAAATATACACTTCACGTAAGAGGAACCAATACAGGCCAAATCTGGGGTGAAGAAGAACGCTTCGCGTGAATATAGAAGCCCCATTTTGGAAAACTGATTTCTTTTATGGGGGTATTATCCTGATCGTAATAGGAAGTGTTGTAGGCGCTACCGGGCGCACTACAAACAAAAGATAAAAAGAAAGTTCTCTGAATGGGAGAAACAACATGCTGTGTTACAAGAACGGGAACGGATCAGCAAGGATATGCACCGATGATTTAGGATCTGGATTATCAACTATCGCTATACTAAGTGAATTAGCTATACAAAGACCCCAACCAGATACCTTCACCGAAAAGCAGCTCCGAAAAATTTCAGAATTATCTAGAGAATTGATTGCTAATTCTGGTGAATTGATTTGGTCTCACAATCCCATTAATGATAGCCTGCTTAAGCTTTTTTGGTATATGCGCGAACATCTAAGTGGGATGTTTGAAGGCACCTCCACGCTATTTACATTTTTATTGCCCGATCAAATTTCAGATAAGCCTATTCAGGCTGAGTGGAGAAGGAATGTTTTTCTGGTCACAAAAGAAGCACTTCACAATGTATTAAAGCATGCGCATGCCAACCATGTCGAGATGAAAGTTTTAAGTAAGAATAACAGTTTGACAATAGTAATTCGTGATGATGGGGTGGGGTTTGAAGTAAATGTAAAAATGAATTGTGGTAACGGATTGGGTAATATGAACAAGAGAATAAAGGCCTGTGGCGGAGAACTTAAAATTGAAAGCAACCCAGGTAGCGGCACTTTACTAACAGTAATAGTTCCTCTGCCAATATAAGGTTGAAATACCACTTTCATGTTATTGGTTTAAGGTGAGTGATTTTGCAGTTTGCTATATGATTCAAGTTGCCATCGTTGAGGATTTGGAAGAAATTCGTAAAGGACTCTCCATGATCATTAATGGAGCAGAGGGGGTTGAATGCAAACACACTTTTTCTACGGCAGAAAGCGCCATTCCTGTTTTATCCATGCAACCCGTAGATGTGGTTCTTATGGATATTAATTTGTCAGGCGAAATGAATGGGATAGAATGCGTAATGAAATTAAAGCAACTGCAACCCAGTATGCAGTTTATGATGTGCACCGTTTACGAAGATGGTGATTTAATATTTAATGCCCTTCGGGTAGGGGCCACCGGATATGTTCTGAAGACCATGGAGCCAGCTCGACTGATTGATGCGATAAGAGAAATCTATGGGGGCGGGTCTCCCATGAGCGCCCAAATTGCCAGAAAGGTAATCTCCTCGTTTCAGCAACCACTCGTACACGAGCCTAACCAATTGCTTTCCAAACGAGAGAATGAACTACTAGAATTGCTGGCCAGAGGCTATCGGTATAAAGAGATCGCTGATAAATTATTTTTATCGATTGAAACAATTCGAACGCACATCAGAAACATTTATCGAAAGTTAGAAGTGCAATCAAGAACAGAAGCGCTGAACAAGGCTTTCCCCAAAGGCTAAGTCTTGAACAGCGCTTAAATCTTTACTGTTAGGTTAAAATTACTTCTTATCCAACGGTGGCGGTCCATCCGGAATCAATCCTTTATATACCGCACTGCCTTTACGTTCTTTAAACTCAGCCTTCACCGCATCAATTTTTTGGAGTCCTCATGGAGATCAGCCATCGTCATGGCCAATGTTTTTGATGCATGAACCATTCCTTTGTGCCCGATCGACATGCCGCCACAAGCACCACCGCCAGGAATGCCACGGTGTGCCGATGGGCGCAGTGGCCACACTCAACCGAATAGTTGGAACTACCCAACTTACATCGCCTACATCTGTAGAGCCACCGCCTGCATTTGGATCAGTAGTCTCCAACGGTTCAACGATAGTATGTAATCCTACTTGGGGTTTGCCTGTGCTTTCCTGAATTTTTTTTGCGAAGGCGACTTCCGTATCGGTATAAGACATCGGTCCCAGCAAACCAAGATTCTTCGTAAGCAAATCGCCACCTGTGCGGTTTACCAACACCTCATAAACACCTGATACCAAAGTAACTTTATAATCTACATCAGCCAAAATTGCAGCACCTTCGGCCATCTTCTTTACACGTTGATACACTTCTTCCATACCATCGCGTTTGGTATCGCGTACCCTTACCCATATTCTCGAGTAATCGGGCACCACATTTACTACCTGTCCACCATCTTGAATATGGTAATGCATGCGTACGCTTGGCTTAACATGCTCACGCAAATAGTTAATACCGGTAGCATAAAGTTCTAAAGCATCGGAAGCGCTTCTTCCATTCCAAGGATCTGCCGAAGCATGTGCCGCCTGACCATTAAACTCTACAATAAAATCAACCAGAGCCAAACCGGTTTGCACTGCGGCTTTGGTCTCTGCTCCCGGGTGCCAGTCCATCACTACATCTACCCCATTGAATAATCCAGCGCGAATCATCCACAGCTTGCCAAAAAATTTCTCTTCAGCAGGAGTACCATAAAACTTAATGGTCCCTTTTAATTTTCCCTGCTCAATCATCTCTTTTATTGAGATGGCCGCTCCTAAACTAGCCGTACCAAAAAGATTATGTCCACAACCATGGCCGGGTTGACCTTCATGTAAAGGACTTTTTGTTGGCACTTTGTTTTGCGATAAGCCAGGCAACGCATCGAACTCGCCCAGAATACCTATTACCGGACTGCCGCTTCCATACGTAGCAACAAAAGCTGTGGGCATTTCGGCAACTCCACGCTCTACTTTAAATCCATTCGCTTCCGCATAGTCGGCAAGCAGTTTGGATGATTGAACTTCATTAAAAGCTGTTTCTTCGGCAGCCCAGATTTTATCGCTTATGGTAATAAGATCTGTCGTGTGACTGTCGATCGACTGAATAACTGTCTTTTTGCTCACACTGATTGCCGGAGCCTGTGCTTTTTTTTGAGCGAATGCAGTTGCTGAGATAAACACAAGCAACCAAATAATTAGAATTCTCATAGATAATAAAGGGTTAAAATAAAGTTTTCTTTTCAGCACTCGTAACCACTAAGGGTTGGAAGTAGGCAGTACCTCCAAGTGCCGTCTTAATGAGTTGATGCATGCCTTCAATGGTCTCGGGCGTGTACTGACTTTTATGGCAATGCCAGGAAATATTTGCCTTTTGGCCGTCAGCTTCGGTAATCGGAATTTTTACTGTTAAATAAGAAGAGTCAACAGTAGCTAATTGCATCGGGCTGTTAGCTGGAAGCTTTCCTGTAGGTATTGCGGAATAATAAAGTTGTGATGGCTTATCCCACTTCTGACTTTGAAATACTTCTGTTACTACGGTGCTTACTAGCCGGTGATCATGATGGCCGGTCCAGCCGGAGGGACCCCAGGTTATTACTACATCAGGCTTTAGGGTTGTAAATAACGCCTTTACTTTTTCGCGCATTGTGTTGAGTTGATCATGTACTGGCCCGTGGCCTTCACCCATTCCTCAATTGATCATGCAATCCAAACATGATGGGAGGCTGAATGCCTAACTTTTCAGCAGCACATTTTGCTTCCTCAGCGCGCACGGAAGCAAGGCTATCGCCTGCAGGAATTTTTGCATGCTCCGTAACACCATATCTTCCATCTGTAGCTATGGCCAGATAAACAGCCACTCCTTCAGCAGCATATTTTGCCAAAACCGGGCCTACCGTTGCTTCATCATCGGGATGGGCGAAAATGGCGAGTAATGACCGTGATTCTGTTGGTTGCTCCGATTTTCCGGACTCGGCAGTGTTGGTGCATTGTGTAAAGACAATTGCAGCGAAGACCGATAATGCAATGCGATTAGTCCTCATGGATTAATAAAATTTATGCGCAATTAAAACAATGATTTTGAGCGTTGCGCTACCACTAAAATAAATGCCATTGCCCTTATGATTTTATCGCAATGCCAATGTGAAATTCCAGCACTCCTGTTTGAAAAGGTGCGTTGTCAATGACCATCCCTTCATATTTAAGCGAGGGTAGTTGCATGTGATAGTAATAAATTCCAATGGGTATGTATGCATTGCCTTTGCCTAAATGCAGATCGTAGCCTAGCCCAATTCGGGCACCCCAACCATTATTTCCGTAGTTCCCTTCTTTAATGGAAATCAATGTTATGTTTGATGGTGCTGGCTTATTATAGCTTGTGTAGGAGCCCATGCCAAAGCCTGATGTGATATACCAGTCGCGCTTCAAGCGTGGATACCAACTTGTGGATATGAGAAAAAAGTTACGGGTTATCTTTTTTGAAAATAAATTTTCGGTTGGATCATAAACACCGTAGCCTTTGAAAAACAGGAAGGGCTCCAAGGCAATAACCCAGTGATCACCCACATGACATCCCACAAAAGCAGAAAACGAAGTACCCCATTGTGCACCTTCTTCAAAAACTTTTTCTACCGGGGTGGCAACACCAATACCAGGAGCAATGCCCACCATCAATCCTAAGGCAGCCTTTTTCTCCATCTGCGCAAAACAAGGAAGAGCACTTATCCACGTGAGCAAAATGAAAACACACCATTTCATATTCAAGTATTCAAGATGGTCATTTTATTAATGCTAAATAAATGGCAGTAATCAACATTCAGGGGCTATCAATAATTAACTTCAGATAATGGAATTAAAAATTCTTGATTCAGTTAAGCCAACCTGCCCGAATGGGCTATCTTTCATTAAGAAGCGATTTCATAATTGTAGAAATCGTGAGAAAGTATTTCCGGCAAGGATTTCCATCCTTTTAATAGCTTATACTACTTAATTCAATCTGTCATGAGTAAAAATATCAATAGGAGAGACTTTTGAAGACGGGTGCCTTAGGTGTGCTTGGTCTCACCATTCTTCCTTCTTTCCTGTCGCGTACTGCAGCCAGCGACCGGCTTCGCATTGCGCACATAGGCCTTGGAGGTATGGAGAATCAGCACATGAGTTGGTTTGCCGCCTTGCCCGATGCGGAGATAGTTGCCCTGTGTGATGTAGATAAGGATCATCTTGGCAGCACATCAACAAAATTTTATTGATGCAGTAAAAGCCGCAACAACCGGAAAGCAATCTTGCTTATGCACGGGAGATGGCTTTGCCCATGCATTTGGCGTTGGCATCGTGGCGGGTAGGCCGCGCATTGAAATGGAACCCTGATAAGGAAACCCTTATTGGCGATAAGGAGGCGAATGCATTGTTGAACAGGACGTATCGGAAGGGGTGGGATTTGGTATAACCTAACTAACATGGTTACAAGCCAAGGGCCGAATAGTTGATCGTTCAAACTCTACACGACTTCCCCATTGAATAAATTTTAAGATTACTTTGATGTTCTTAAATTTCCTCAAAAAAAACTTAGAATCCATCAAACTGCATATTTTTGTCTTCTCTGTTAATCCTATCCTATGAAGAATCCCAAAGCATCTAAACTAACCCAAAGTGTTCACGCTGGTTCTATTGGCGATCCTTTGTTTGGTGGCGTAGTTACGCCTATCTATCCTTCGGCTGCCTATGATTATGAAACCGAAGTTCGTTATCCCCGCTATTACAATACCCCAATCAAAAAGCAGCCGTTGAAAAATTAGTGGCTTTAGAGAATGGTGAGGATGGGCTTATGTTCAGTTCGGTATGGCAGCCATTATGACCTCCTTGTTTGCGATGGTAAAATCTGGTGATCATATTTTACTTCAGCACGATCTCTATGGCGGTACCCATCATGCCGCATTAAATGAATTTGGGCGGTACGGTATTGAACACTCCATGGTTGATGTTTCGGACCTTAAAACCTTTGAAAAAGCGATTCGCAAAAACACAAAAGTGATTTATGTGGAGACGCCTTCTAATCCATTATTAAAGATCACTGATCTGGCAGCCGTTGCCCGGATTGCTAAAAATCATGGAATTGTCACCATCATCGACAATACGTTTGCCAGTCCGGTAAATCAAAACCCAATTGATTTTGGAATTGATGTAGTGACCCATAGTGGCACAAAATACATTGGCGGCCACAGCGACATTTGTTGTGGGGCCATGGTGTCATCAAAAAAACTAACGGAAAAAATTAAACAAAGCGCCATGCACTTTGGCGGAAGTTTAGATGCACAGTCCTGCTATCTGGTAGAGCGCAGTTTAAAAACTATTGTGCTTCGCGTAAAGCAACAGAATGAAAATGCTTTGGCACTCGCAAAATTTCTTGAGGGTGAATCAAAAATTGGAGGTGTCTATTATCCTGGCTTGAAAAATCATCCGGGGCATTACATTGCCAGAAAACAAATGCCTGGTGGTTTTGGAGGAATGTTATCTTTTGAAGTAAAAGGTGATCCGGATAAATTTATCAAAAAGTTAAAATACATTAAGCGAGCCATCAGCTTAGGTGGCGTTGAATCAACCATCACTTCGCCTGTTAAAACTTCGCACGCTAAACTTACAGCTGCCGAACGCAAGCATGTTGGTAAAAAAATTAAGAAATGATTATAATTCGAAATGCCGTGCTTGATGATGCTATCTCAATCATTGAGTTTCAACAAAAAATGGCTTTAGAAACAGAGGGTATAAATCTCGACTATCACACCGTTACTGAAGGTGTGCATGCTGTCTTTAAGGATATTAACAAAGGGGCTTACTATGTAGCCGAGGATAAAGACACTAGAAAGGTGGTGGGTAGTTTACTAACAACCTACGAATGGAGTGATTGGCGTTATGGCACAATACTTTGGATTCAATCGGTTTATGTTCTGCCTGAATATCGAGGGCAGGGTATTTATAAAAAAATGTATGAACACGTTAAAAATCTGATCACGCCAGAGTCAGACTATCGGGGCATTCGGTTATACGTTGATAAAACAAATCTGGCTGCTCAAAAAGTATATGAAAAATTAGGCATGAATGGCGAGCATTACCAGATGTTTGAATGGATGCCTGAGTTTATCTCAGAACAGTAAAAGGAAATATGATTGCTTCACCCCTTTTAGACTCGATACAACCTGAGCTGGTCTTTACAACTTCGCGAAGCAGTGGCCCGGGTGGGCAAAATGTAAATAAGGTTAACTCAAAAGTAACCCTGCGATGGGATGTTTCGGGTTCTTCCATTTCCCCAGAGCAAAAGGAAATAATCCTTAAAAAGCTACATACACAAATAACCAAAGACGGCATCCTACTCCTTACCGCTCAGGATTCTCGATCGCAACTAGAAAACAAGGAAGCTGTTTTGATTAAACTTTCTCAATTACTGACCAGAGCCTTTACTCATAGAAAAAAAAGAAAACCCACCAAACCCGGAAAAGCAGCCAAGCAAGTTCGGTTGAATCAAAAGAAACAGCATTCAGAAAAGAAAAATGGCGACAAAGCCTGAGTGAGCTATTTCTTAGTTAACACATTCTTGATAGGTTAATCCCTCACCCAACAAAAGTATCAATTCATAAAAGTCACCTTCGCCCTCTCCCCGGGGAGAGAGCAACAAGCATTTTCTGGACTGATAAGACTTTAAGGGTGAGGAATTTTAATTGGATGGGATAACCTGAACAAAGTATATTGCGCTTTCATTTGATCCTAAACACCTATGCGACTCGGACAACTAGCCAGAAAACTGGCCTTACGACCCTCACAAATAGTTGACTTTCTTGCTGCCCGTCAGATTTATCTGGAAGAAGGATCGAACGCAAAATTAAAAGATGAATCGGTTGAGGATATTGTACGTCATTTCGCACCCGAAAAACTTCAAGGCGTAGTCGTTTATCTTAATTCAGAAATTGAAATCGAAACTCCTAAAGAGTCGGAAGCATCGTTGTAATAGAAGAACCTGTAAGGGAAGAAATCCGGTCGGAAGTGCTAATCGTTCAACCCACCTTAATTGAAGAAAAGCCAGAAGTAATTAAAGCTCCTAAAGTTGAGCTATCCGGATTAAAAGTTTTAGGAAAGATTGATTTGCCGGAGCCAAAGAAAAAGAGGTGCCCGAGTCTACCTCTCCAGAGGGTCAACCAATCCCCGAAAGGGAAAGAGCCCCACGAGGAGAAAGAAAAAACTCACAATCACAAACCAATCGCGAAACAGCACAGCGTCCGTGGAAAAATCCTATCGCCCAACAAAGGGAAAAAGAGGCGCGTGAACTGGAAGAGAAAAAGCGGGCAGCGTTAGAACGGGAGAAGGAAATACGAAGAGATAATTATTTTAATAAAGTGAAAGTAGGGCGACCGACCAAAGCGACCCGACTATACGAAGAGCCAATTGAGGAGATTCCTGTTAAACAGAAAGCACAACCAAAAACCTTGTGGGGAAAATTTATAAAGTGGTTGAATAACTAATTTGTGAAAACGAAAGAATGTCCTTCGTGCGCCATGGAAGTAGATGCGAAAAGTAAAGTTTGTCCTATTTGTGCCTATGGGTTTGCCGGGCATACCCCCGTTATAAAATGGCTCGCCATTATACTCATTTGACGTTTCTTATCATTCTACTCGCCAATCTCTAGGCCTCCACCCTCTCTCTCATCAAAATCTGCTAATTCTCAAGCCATTAACTGACTAATGTCATGGATTTATTGGTAAAAGAAAATTAATCTTATATCAGGAAATTGAACAATAAATCAGTGATGATATGGCACTGAAATTAAAAAAAACTGCGCAAGCCGATCTGAATAATAAAAAAGACTTCTTCTTTAGCATCAGTCTATTTATAACACTGTCCCTGATCTTACTTGCTTTTGAATGGAAGCAATATGATACACCCATTGTTGAATTAATATCTCGCAACACGAATACATTTGAAGTGATGATGGATGTGCCTGCTACGGAAATTCCACCTACGCCTGAAATTGTAATTCAACAACCCCGGCTTGTCGAGGTGCCCGATGAGCAGGAGATAAAAAGAAGAAATCAAATTTGTATTTGACATTGAGGTGACCGAGGACACAAAAATTCAGCAAGTAGAAGTAATCGAAACTCCTAAAGTAGTAGAGGAAAATGTGGAGGAAATTTTTACGATTGTTGAGTTCCCGGCAGCCCCAAAGGAAGGGCTGGCCGCTTTTTATAAATACGTGGCTGAAAATATTAAATATCCGGCCATGGCTCGCAGGATGCGTGTTGAAGGAAGAGTATATGTAGAGTTTGTGATTGGTAAACATGGCCAGATTACAGATGTAAAAGCAGTTAAAGGAGTTGGTGCTGGCTGCGATGAGGAAGCGGTTCGTATTATTCAAAACTCACCACCCAGGAATCCGGGCCGTCAGCGCGGCAAGTCTGTAAAGCAGCGCATGGTGCTGCCCATTATTTTCAAACTGGCGGAGTGAACTGGGATTAAGAATCTATTTAGTCGAATTAACCCATCCAGATTTACAAGAAATGTTTTCCTTAGTCGAACTATTTAACTGTAATAAAATAACACTCTCCGCAAGTTTTCAATATCTCCTCTCCAGCAATCGAGTTGTATTTATAATACCCTATTCCATTATTTTGTCTCTCTTTTGTTTGAGAGTTTCTGATCAAAAAGGTAATATTTGTTAAATGAAAAAGTTGGTCTTTATTATTGATGACGATCCCGTCTATCTGAAATTTATGAATGGGCACTTCCGCCAAATGGATGAATATCAAACTCAGATATTTCAAACCAGTAGCGAAGCCTTAAAAGCTCTCGATCAGACTCAGCCTTACCTGATCATACTCGATCACATATTTTTAAACGATCCGGATCAAACGGGTCTTGAGTACCTCCAAGCGATCCGAAGGAAAACTCAAAAGTTCCGGTCATTTACATTACAGCGGTTGATGAAGAAAATTATTCGATCTAAAACGAAAAAGTTAAAAAGTGATCGATTATCTTATAAAGGACGATGCTTTTTAGTACATCTGCGTACAGCGCTTGATAAATTAAATTCAAAACCAGAAAGCAAGGGTCTGCTAAAAAACTCTTTGGTAAATAATCTCCACCTATTCATCCTTGATGAAAGCTGTTCTGTGTAAGAATTATGGTCTTCCGGATACGTTAGCGTTTTCAGAAGTATCTATTCCAACTCTTGCCGATAGCGAAGTATTGATTCAGGTAAAAGCAGTAGGCATCAACTTTCCCGATGTCTGATCATTCAAAACAAATATCAATTCAAACCTCCACTTCCTTTTCCCCAGGGGGCGAGGTTGCTGGAATTATTCACGCTCTTGGAAAAATGTAAGTCACCTAAAGGTTGGCGATTCAGTTATCGCATTATGTGGTTGGGGTGGCCTTGCAGAATTTGTAAGTGTAAAAGCTTCGCGGGTATTTACTCTGCCTCAAGGACTAAATTTCATAGAGGGAGCCGGAACACTTTATACCTATGGCACTTCGTACCACGCGTTGAAGGATCGTGCGCAAATTAAATCAGGAGAAACTTTATTGGTTTTGGGAGCCGGTGGCGGTGTGGGGCTGGCAGCCGTTCAATTAGGCAAAATTATGGGAGCTACCATTATTGCTGGCGCATCGAGCCATGATAAACTCGAAGTGTGTAAAAAAATGGGAGCTCACCACCTAATCAATTACTCAACAGAGGATTTAAGAACGCGAATAAAAGAAATTACAGCTGAGCGTGGCGTTGACGTTGTGTACGACCCGGTAGGTGGATCGTTAGCAGAACAAGCTCTGCGCTCCATGGCCTGGAAAGGCCGATACCTGGTGGTGGGATTTGCTTCTGGAACTATTCCCTCCTTCCCAGCGAACTTACCTTTAGCTAAAAGGAGCTTCGATCGTTGGTGTTTTTGGGGAAGATTTGCTGGAGCGCGAGCCCGAAAAGAGTGCTCCAAAACTTTTCACAACTAACTACTTGGATTAAAGAAGGCAAAATCAATCAGCACATCCATAAAATATATTCGCTTGAACAAGCCCCTCAGGCACTTCAAGATTTAATGGATAGAAAAATTACTGGAAAAGCAATTGTTCAAATTGCCAGCTAAGCTTTAATTAACTTTAATTAGCTCCACTTCAAATATTAACGTTGCATATGGCGGTATTTGGCCTCCAGCACCTCGCTCGCCATAGCCCAACTCAGACGGAATAAATAACATCCATTTGTCACCTTCCTTCATAAGTTGAAGCGCTTCTGTCCAGCCGGCAATAACCTGACCCACACCAAAAGTAGCGGGCTCCCCCACGTTTAATTGAACTGTCAAATGGTTCTGTTGGCCTATCAATTTCCCTTCATAATGAACTGTCACTTCATCCGTGGCCGTAGGTGTTTTTCCGGTACCGGATGTGATAATCTGATACTGAAGTCCGGAAGCAGTTTCCTTAACCCCAGGTTTCAGTTTATTAGCACTAAGAAATGCTTCCTCTTCGGCTTTCATAGCGACTACTTTTTTCTCCATAGCTGCTTGCATATAGGTTTGCACAATCATAGAACATTCTTCCTGCTCTATTTGCAAATTCTTTTTAGTAAATACATCCTGTATTCCAAAGTAAAGAGATTCTAAATCGAGTGAATCACCGCCTTGACTTCTTACGTTGGAAGCAACCAACACACCTAAGCCATAGCTGGCACGCTTATTTTCATTATCGAGGTTGGGCACTTTCGGCTTGTTTAGCTCAGCAATTTCTGCTTTTAACTTTGCTACTTCTGCGGCAAGTTCTTTTTTAGATTGACCAATAAGGGCTGTACTCATGAATAAAAAAGCTACTAAGATGAATGATTTCATATAATCTGGTAAAAATTTGTGCAAAGAAACAAAAACCTCTGGCTTTCGCCAGAGGTCTTAAAGTATTATCGAAGCAATTTTTTATTTGAAGGCAACAACAAGCTCGCCAATGTCTTTCGGATTAAATGGAGTTAGTCCATTTAACCGGCCGGCAAGTACATCCCAGTCTGCACCCGGAGATACACCGCCTGCAAAAAACCCTTTCTTTCCATCAAAATAACCGGGAGCTGCGGTGTTTGCTAAGTACGCTGCCAATAAATTCTGATCGATGCCAGGCCAAACTGAAGTAATCTCGTTTGTAAAAACATTCTTTATAGAATAATCTTTTAACAATACTACTCGATCCGTTTCATCAAGCTCGCTGGGTGGTAAGCCAACCTCAGCAACACCCATGTTTTTTGAATCACTACCCGATGCGACAAAAGCCCAGTTGAAACCTGTATTGCCTGCGAATAATATGGCGTTAGGATGATTTGTATTACCAAACACATCTACCACATCGCCTTTCTTGCCCGCAAACATTTTAAGCGTGCTTACCGAGAATGGTTCTTCCAAAGGATTCGCTAACGGTAGTCCGGAAATGGATACCTCCATCTGTGCATCATAGCCAAGTGTACTTGCCTCAGTATAATCAATTCTAAATACCGCATCCTTTACATTATTGTTATGTGTGCGATCGCAATTATACGGTTTGATTATCGCGATGCCACTCACAACCCGGTTCTTATTCCAGAATATTTGCAACGCTTTTCCACCATCCGGTTGATTTTCTGATTCCGCATCCGTTACAGTGAGTTGATAATCCCACATCTTGTCTTCATACGTAACATCAGATAATACCACCAGATTTTTTGCGCGGTTGTCATCATCCCCGGTATAGGTGAGTGACTGAATCCGATCAATTTTATACTTTCGGATTCCATCGATAAACTCCTCTACGATTTTTGCAGCTCCTTCACCTACCGCAATAAACGTGTTAAGGTGTAGATAGATGTCGTTACCCTGCAACGTGTCTTCTTTAATTCTGCCTGAGATTCTTCCACTGCTTACGCTGTTTTTATTACTCAGCGATGCGGGGATATCCACACTAAAGTTTTGTGGCAACAAATCTTGCTGCGGCTGAACGGTTTCATTGTTTTCGCATGAGCTTAACGCGAACGAAAACAAACCAGCAAGAAATAAACCGGTGATGATTTTGTGGTCTTCATGATTTTAAAGTTTTAGTTTTTAATTCAGTTTTAGTTTGGGGCCGTCTTAGAACTTTCCCTTCACTACTAAAACCCGAACAGGAGTACTTACCTTATGCGAGAGATAAAATATTTTTATCTGTTTAAGAAAATGTTGGCTTTTGGGATAAAAAGGCCGTTTTTGGGATAAAAGAATTTTTAAGTAAAGTTATTCTACCACTACAGTGGTATCAGAAACAACTGTAGTAACAGCAAAAAAACCGATAGCCCCGGCACTCAGGTTAGTTGCCGTATTCGCACGTTCTACATCAAAAATACCACCTCGCCATTCCGTTCTCTGATAAAACTGATCGCAGGAAAGTACGATAGGCCGGACTTACTGAATATTTTCTCCGAATGATTGTTGCGTTTACAGGAAATAAAAAGTCCTCTTTAGCTGGTTTATAAATTTCGTTTACATCAATCGTTTTTAAATCATAAAACACAATTCGTCCTTCGCAGGTATTACCGGAACAAGCTGTCGTATTTTTCCAGTCAATGGAATGATCAACATAGTTGGCACTGGACCCGGTAGTGTTTAATACAAGTTGATATTGGCTATTTACTTTTCGATATTCTATCGCTGCCAATGGTTCAACAGGAATGGAGCTGTCTTGTGCAAAATATTCCTTACCCTGATGTAGAATATGTAAGGTGTAAACCGCATCAAACACAGCCCTGAAGACAGGAGTTTGATAAATTCCCGAACCAGCTGGTGATTCTGTTAGCATGTAAGTGGTGGCACCTTGCATAATTTGAACCAATGCGCCAGTAGCGGGGATGGCTTGTCCATTCAACGATTGATAAGGGAAAGAAAGGGTAACGGAGTGGCTTCTGTTTTCATTGGTTAACACTCCTTCAACAGCCAATAAATTCTCGTTTTGTGATAACACAGATTTATCAATGGCCTCTTCGCAGGCGATTAAAATAGTTAAGAGTAATAAAATACTGTATCTAAACTTCATCGCCATTTAAAAATATAGGAAACAGAAGGTGTAAATTGAAAGAGAAAGAATTGAGAAATGGTCCGGTCATTTTCCAACACATTCGAAGGAACTTTAAAATCGCGATAGCCCAACTCGGTTTTATTATAATTTATAAATACCGAATTCTTTCGGCCATACAAATTGTAGATAGCGAATGTTAGACTGTGCTTATACTTTTTCTCTGCGTTCTTATTAAGTTTCCAGGTTGCCGAGGCATCCAGCCGATGGTAGTTGGGAAGCCGGTCATTATTCTTTTGTCCATAGATGGGAGTTTCCAAATCGTTGTACGTATAAAAACTAACGGGTGAAGAGTACGGAGCGCCTGTTAAATAATTCCAATTCAGGCCAACCATCCAACGTAAGTTTATATCGTAAGAAAGCGTCAAATTAATTTGATTCGGTCTATCGCCAAATGCATTGAACGTCTTTCCATTATTTAAATCTTCAAATTTTCGTTTAGCCCGTGCATAGGAGTAGCCCGCCATTCCGCGCAGGCGACCCTGCTCTTTTTGCCTGAAATTCAAACCCGTACGCATGGCCTTCGCCAAAACGAAGTTGATTTTCAAGCAGCGGATTCAATAGTAATTCGGCATGATTTGCATAGTCGATTTGGTTATACATCTTTTTATAAAATGTTTCCAGTACCCACGAAATGCCTGTTTGGGCATGTAGATCGTGATAGCCCAAAGTCAATTGATCCGCACGTTGTGGTTTTATGTTGTAACTACTCGGCAACCAAACATCGAGCGAAGTAAACGGACTGATGGAATTGCTGATCAGATGAAGGTTCTGAACATTGCGCATATAACTTGCTTTCAGCGCTGCATGCTCGTTGAATAAATATTGAACGGTTACCCTTGGTTCTAAATTTGCAAAAGTGATGTACGATTTGCCTGATTGATAATTTAATGTGTCAACAGGATTTCCGCTATCATCAAAAATATATTCAAAAGCTTCACCTGTATTAGTCCAGGTAGAGAAACGCATTCCATAATTTAAGCCCCAATGCTTGTTTACTTTGATTTCCTGATTTCCATACAGAACAAATTCCAGGGAGTTACGCACAGAGGTGTTGGAAGTTTTCTGGTTAGCCGATCCGCTTTGAAGGTTGCCAGGATTAAATTTATATCCGTTCAATCCAACGCCAAACGTAATTTCATTTTGTGGTTTTAAGAAAAAACTAAAATCAGACTTCAGGTTTACATTAGAGATGTGCGAATTCCAACGCTCGTCCTTAGAAACATCCGTATACAGATTATAATCATAGCCACTGGTCGATAGTGTGGTGTTTAGGAATAATTTGTTGGTCAAAATTTTATTCCACCGAAATGTGCCTGCGCGGTTCGACCAATTGATTCCATTATTTCCACTAAAAAAATTATCGCTGCCTGCGTAAAAGGAAAAGAAAATTCTGTTGGTGGAGTTTAGTTTGAAATTCATTTTACCGGTTAGGTCGTAAAAGTTGAACTTATTAATGGAAGGATCTTGTGCCTGAAAGAGCCACTGCAAACGTGAAAATCTCCCGGAGATTAAAAATGAACTTGCTTTTTTTGATGGGTCCCTCAATTCCCAACTTGGTGGAGATGAGACCCACATTACCCCAAATCTGAGTGAACTGATCATTTCCCTTCTTGGTATGAATATCTAAGGTTGAGGATAACCGACCTCCCATCGATGCTGGAATATCTCCTTTATAAATATTAATATCCGTAACCGCATCCGGAATAACTGTTGAAAACAACCCCAGCAAATGACTTGGGTTGTAGATCGGTGAATCATCGATGAGCACCAGATTCTGATCGCGCTGACCACCCCGCACATAATAAAATGTTGATCCATCAGGATGAAGTTTGAAACCTGGAACAGACTCCAGTGATTTCACTACATCCACCTCACCAAATAACGCAGGTCTTTCCTCCACGGTCCGGGTTGTTGCACATTTAATTTGTTCACCTGTACTTCTTCTGCCACGTCCTCCGTAGGCGTAACAATTATTTCGTCAAGTAAGGGCGGTACTTCTGTAAGTAAAATGTTTTCCATGGCGGAAACCTGAAGTGAAACGACTTTGCTAATCGGTTTATAACCAATAAAGGAGGCAATGACTTCATACGATCCTACCGGCAGCGTGATTGAAAAAAAACCGTATGTGTTGGCTGCCGTGCCTACTTTTAATTCCTGAATGAAAATGGTTGCCCCAATCAACGCCTCGCCATTGGCTGCATCTTTAATGTGGCCACTTAGTGTGGCAAATTGGGCTTGCGTTTTCTCTGGTTTGCCTTTAGGCTTAAGCACCACCTGGCCTTCAACA
Source organism: Flammeovirgaceae bacterium (assembly GCA_016709845.1). Taxonomy (GTDB): domain Bacteria; phylum Bacteroidota; class Bacteroidia; order Cytophagales; family Cyclobacteriaceae; genus ELB16-189. The sequence goes on from JADJMA010000002.1 coordinate 223,794, forward strand.
ATAGAATATTGAAATTCATACCGCTCAGCAAGATCAGTCAAAATTTCTGATACCGATTTATTAATAGCCTGATAGCTTACCGGACGCTCTGCTTCTATTCGTTTTGGATTATAAGAAAAGTGAAGGTTGCTTTTAATTGAAATTTCATTCAACACTTCGGCCAAGGAAATATCTTTAACATCAATAGAAATTTTTTGATCGGGAATCGTTTGTGCGCCTACGGTGATGACACAGAAAAAATAGATACTAATAGTTAGGCCTGTTTTCTTACAACATGTCGCTACGGTTTGAAATGTGTATCTGTTAACTATTTTAAACACGTTTTTGATCCGTTGAGTAAATCAACATCCGGCATGGGTTATTTCAATTACGCCATCCTTGCTGGAGTAAGTCAGATTGAGCGTATCTTTTAAAACGTTTAAAATTGATTCTAAACTTTGCTGCTCAAATGTTACGGTTACCACACACGATTCGGATACCTGAGCCGCAATACGAATATCCGATCCGTATATCCGGTTTATTGATTCCACCACCGAACGCAAATCACTTTCCTCAAATATAATTTTACGTGTCTTCCACGCAAGAAAATTAAGATCTGTATTGGTTACTTGGGTGAGGTTTTTTGTACCTTTTTCATAAACTCCGCGCTCCCCGGCTTTTAAAATAATATTTCTATTCCTTTCAGGTGCCGATAGTTTAACGATTCCGGTTTTTACAACCACTTCCAGATTTTCTGTTTCATAGCCTCGTACATTAAATGAAGTGCCCAGTACTTCCACCGTAGCCTTATTAATCTCAATAACAAAAGTTTTTTGTGGATTTCGCTCTACATCAAAAAAATCCTTCGCCTTTTATGCGCACCCTTCGCTCCTGCTTTCCATAATCCGGATTGTAAGCCAATTCCGAATAGCGGTTAAGCGTTACTTGGCTGCCATCGGGCAAAGTTATCTCGAGCGTATTATCCGCAGTTTCAAATTGAATATCGCGACTGGTGAACACAAAATAATTAATGATAAATCCGGATGCAATCAATAAAAGTAAAGTTGCCGCAATACGCATCCATGAAATATTTCTTTCGGGTGCTATTGACCGGATTGGGAGTTGACTCTTTATTTTCAATCTGGTTGACAAAATGATTCCATTCCTGATCAACATCAATCGCTGCCTCAGATGCCTTGCGTGAATAATAAGTTTCGCTCAACTCAAAAGCACGCTTCAGTTTTTGATAGTATAAATCATTCTCCACACTGGATGCAATCCAGGCATTAAGTTGCTCTTGCTCCTCGGGTGTGGCTTCACCAACGAGGTAGCGGGAGATCAAATCATCAATATGGTTTTGTTCGTTATTCACACACAAGCTCTTCTTTTAAAACACATAAACATACTTTTACCCTTACGGGAATATTAAAATAAATATAAGCGATAAAAATTCGCCCAAATGAGTTCGCAGCACAGCAAGCGCTTTCGACATTTGAGCCTCCACCGTCTTTATGGAAATTTCCAGTTTTTCAGCGATTTCCTGATACTTCAGGCCTTCATGGCGGCTTAGCTCAAAGATCTGACGGCATTTTTCAGGCAAAGAATTTATGGCATATTCAATTTCTTTTTCAAGTTCTGCGATTTCCATAGCCGTGTTTTCTTCGGCTATTTTGTGCTCCGCCACATTCTCTAATGTCATAAGTTTTTTTCTGTCGCGCAGATGATTTAAACACCGGTTTCGCACTGCTGTATAAAGATAACTTCTGTAGTGAGTGTCTTGGGGCAGGGTATCAAATTTTTCCCATACCGAAATAAAAACTTCATGAACAAGATTTTTTGCTTCCTCCAAATCTCCCACATACTTCATGGCAAAGCCACACAGGGGCTTAAAGTGTTCCCTGAATAGTTGTTCGAATGGCTTCAGCTGCTTTGTCAAGTCTTGAAGATATTTTTAAAGGTATCAAAAAAATTACGTTTCAATACTTATCAGAATTCCATGAAGGCAATCAGGAATAAGTTGGTTAGATTTGTTAGCAACAAAATAAAACCCGATGGATAAGCGATCGTTTCTTAAAAATTTGGGGATGCTTTCATTAACAGGTGTTCCGCTATGGCAAAGCCTTGACCTCCTGGCAAAACAGACCAGTCATATTCCTGTCGAAGAAATCGCCAAGGATGAAGATTTTTGGGAAGCCATCCGGAGCGGATATAAACTTAAACCCGATTACATAAACCTGGAGAATGGTTACTACTGTTTTCTGCCCCAAGAAATTTTGGAGAGTTATCTCAATCATGTTCGTGAGGTAAATTATCAGGGGTCGTATTATATGCGCACCGTGCAGTGGGATAATAAAAAAAAGATGGCTGCAAAGCTGGCTGAGATTGCCGGATGTACATCCGAAGAATTAATTATAACCAGAAACACCACCGAATCGCTCGACATGATTATCGGTGGCCAACAATGGAAAGCAGGTGATGAAGCGGTGATGGCAGAACAGGATTACGGGGCTATGCTCGACATGTTTAAGCAGGTAGAGAAGCGTTATGGTGTAGTGAATAAAATTATTTCAATCCCCAATCATCCAACTTCCGATGAAGAGATTGTTAATCTTTACGCCAACGCCATTACGGATAAAACCCGGTTACTCATGGTGTGCCACATGATTAACATCACCGGACAAATTTTGCCAATTCGAAAAATTTGCGACATGGCCCATAGTAAAGGCGTAGAAGTTTTAGTAGATGGTGCCCATGCTTTCGCGCATCTTAATTTCTCCATTCCAGATTTAGATTGCGATTACTATGGAGCGAGTTTGCACAAATGGTTGAGCGTGCCATTAGGTGCAGGAATGTTATATGTGAAGAAAGGGAAGGCTTCGAAAATATGGCCCTTGCTTGGCGAAGAAGGAAGAAAGGAAGATGATATCTATCGGCTCAATCACACGGGCACGCACCCGGTGCATACCGATTTGGCTATTGCCGATTCAATTGATTTTTACCTGAAGATTGGCCGCGATCGAAAAGAAAGCCGGCTGCGCTACTTACAAAACTATTGGACAAGCCGCGTTCGTAACGTACCGCACATAGAGGTAAACACTCCGGAAGATCCCAAGCGTTATTGTGGCATTGGCAATGTGGGGGTAAAGGGAATGAGGCCACAACTATTGGCGGAAACGTTATTAAAAAAATATAAAATTTATACGGTGGCTATTGATGGAGCCGGAGTGCATGGATGCCGCATAACGCCTAATCTTTACACCACCACAAAAGAGCTGGATACATTCGTGGAAGCGCTTAAGGCGATGGGATAATTTTTTTGCCCACCTAACCTCGGACTGTATCCGCGGAAACTTTTGTGTTTTGTGAGGACACAAACCACGGTTCAGTTTCTTTGCCATGCTTCCCCCTCGGTCTGTATCCTTACAGGCCGAAACTTTTGTGTTCCATGATTACACAGACTATGATTGAAAGCAACGATAATCGTTGAAAGGAGATGCCTTTTGAGATGGTTTTGCAATCTCAAAACTATTTTACATACATTTACGTAATTAATCATTGTTATGAAGGGAACTAATCTTGGCGAGTTTGAAGAACTGGTTTTATTAACCATTGCCACCTTGGTCAGTGATGCCTATAGTGTTGCTATCTGTGATGATCTTGAGAACAGAACTGGCCGTGCAGTAAAATTGGGAGTCGTTCATTCGGTACTCAATCGCCTCGAAGAAAAAGGATTGGCTAAAAGTAAATTAGGTGAAGCAACAAGCACGCGGGGTGGCAAACGCAAAAGATATTATACTGTAACGAATACAGGCAAGGCTGCACTGCTTAATGCAAAGGAATTGCGAGATCAGTACTGGAATATTATGCCTGAGCTTTCATTAAAGCGCATTTAATGAAAAAGGAAAAGAACAGTTCGCCACCAAAATGGGCCGTGCGTCTGCTCAGTTGGTATTGCAAGCCTGAGTTGTTGGAAGATTTACAGGGCGACCTGAATGAATATTTTGACCGGAACGTAAAGAAGAAGGGTGTGCTACAAGCAAGTTGGATTTACATCATCGATGTTTTCAAATTCTTTCGATTGTACACGATACGCAAACCAGAATTTATCAACCTTTTAATACAATGGATTATGATTGGCAGCTATGTTAAAACTTCTAGTCGAAGCATTGTTCGGAACAAACTTTTCTCGACAATCAATATTGTAGGGCTGGCTGTAAGTATGTCAGTTGGGCTTCTCTTAATCGGTTTGCTGTCGGATATGTTTTCGTATGATCGATTTCATGAAAAAGGTGCTCGCATTTACCGGGTTATTAGTGAGTATCAGTATCTGGATGAAGTGGATGACTACTTAGCTTCCACATCACCGCGTGTCGGCAAAGAAATCAAGGAAACGATATCAGGAATCGACGAAGTGGCTTTACTGAAAAGGGGTTTGGATAGTGATGTGAAGGCTGGCGAGAAAACAATCCCGCTGCAAGGCCATTGGGCTGATGAAGGTCTGTTTAAAGTTTTCAGTTTTCATTTGTTAGAAGGCAATCCAGATGTAGCATTGAAAGATCCCTTTTCAATCGTGCTAACACAAACTGCTGCAAAGAAATTGTTTGGTGATGGTTCGGCACTTGGCAAGGTTGTTACACTTTTTAAAGACCGGGAGTTCAAAGTTACTGGTGTAATGCAAGACCCGCCCAAGTTCTCACACCTGAGGTTTGAAATGTTGGGGTCGTTAAGCACGCGACCGATTATTGAAAAAGACAGCTGGGATCGCGAAATGAAGTGGGACAATATCTGGCAAGACTATACCTATCTATTGTTGCCTGATGGAGCCAATCTGAATAATATCCAAAACAATCTTACTGCAATGGCTGAAGAAAATGATAAGACCGTTAAAAACACAAAAATCAAATTAGCGCTACAGCCGTTGTATGATATCGCCTTAGGTGATGATTTAAGTAACCCTATCGGACCCGTAATGAGCACCAGCGAGGTATGGGTGATTGTTGTCTTAACTATGATAGTTATTCTATCTGCTTGTTTTAACTATACGAACCTTTCCATTGCAAGGGGCACCAGGCGATCACGTGAAATTGGAATCAGAAAAGTGATTGGTGCTTTGAAAGGACACGTACTCGGTCAGTTTCTGATTGAGGCCGTGATCATTTCAATGATCGCTCTCGGGCTATCATTTATTCTGTTCCTGATTTTGAAACCTTACTTCCTTACGCTTCAGCCGAAGATGCAGGAAATGCTGGAGTTAAATCTTTCATTAAAAGTTATACTAAGTTTTCTCGCGCTTGCCATTGGGGTAGGCATGTTAGCTGGATTTCTGCCCGCCTTGTTATTCTCTAAAATTAATGCGATCCATGTACTCAAGAACAATTCGTCTCTTCGGCTTTTCCGTCATTTGAATTTACGCAAGTCTTTGATTGTATTGCAATACACCATTTCATTGATGTTTATCGCCACTACTATTATAGGACTTAAGCAATACAAATATTTGCTTGCATTTGACTTGGGATATAGCACAGAGAATATACTTAATATCAACTTAAACGGTAATAGAGAAAAAGCATCTATTTTGACGAATGAACTTAATTCTATCCCCGAAGTACAGGGAGTCTCACAATCGTTGATGGTTACCAGTACGGGAAATTATTGGGGCACTCGGGTTAAATACAAGGACCCCATGGACTCCAGTACAGTTCATTTCAATGGGATTAATGAAAAGTATATTCCGCTGCACAACATCAAATTATTGGCCGGAAGAAATTTCACTGCTCTGCCCGATAGCGTTGATGAGTCGGAGGTAATTGTAAACGAAGCATTATTGAAACGATTTAAAATAGCCGCGGGTGATCCCCTCAATGCACTTGATGAAATTTTAGAGGTAGATCAAAAAAATGAAAATTGTTGGGGTGCTTAAGGATTTTCATTACGGTAAGGCCGATACTAACGATGATGAGGAAGTAATGTTCCGTTATCACAAAAAGAAAGCTAATTTTCTAAATGTGAAAATAGCAACGTCAGATTGGATCGCTACGCTTTCTAAAATTGATAACGCCTGGAAAAAAATAGATGATGTTCATCCATTAGAGGCCCAATTATATTCCGACAAGATTGCCCAATCGTATGGCGAAATAGCAGCCATGATTAAGATGATAAGCTTCCTTGCATTCCTGGCCATTTGCATTGCCTGCTTCGGGTTGTTGGGTATGGTAATCTTTACTACAGAAACCCGCTTAAAAGAAATCAGCATTCGAAAAGTATTAGGTGCAAGCGAAGGCAAACTCATTTACTTGTTGAGTAAAGGGTTCTTGGTTTTGTTGTTCGTTTCTGGAGCTATTGCCTTACCGACAACTTATTTATTCTTTGACAGGGTTGCATTTATAGAGATGAAAAATCACATTACTATTAAGCCGTTCGATTTATTGGCCGGCTTCTTTGCGGTATTGATTATTGCTTTATTAATGATTGGTTCTCAAACGTTAAAAGTGGCGCGTACCAATCCTGCCTCGGTATTGAAAAATGAATGAAAAGTTGGGTCAGAATAAATCAGAATAATCCAAAATGGTTGAAAATATTACCTGTAGATCATATTTAGGTTAAATAGGGGCTTACCCCCTGAACCTCACGGTATTAATTTACGTTATTTGTACTAACAACAACCACTAATTGTATGTTACTATCACCGAAGTTGGCCATCCTGCAAAGTTTGGATGCTATGGACAAGGTGCAAATGGAAGAGGTTCTTACCTATATCAAAGGTGTCCTCAACCAGCCTGAAAGATCGGTTGACCACAAGGCTTTGAAAAAAGAAGCCATGAAGGAAATCCGAAAGGCATTGCGCCAGGAGAAAGGCAAGAGAAAGTTAAGCATAGCCGCTTAATCTTAGCCACCTCCCTCAACGCAAAGGTGTTCTACACACCTGATAGGATATTCTTCCCTCAAAAAAATTAAGATTACTAAAAGATTATCCCAGCGTTACGTTTGATTAACGTTGCCACTGATTCACAGATTTCATTTTTGTTGTTAATGCATGATTTAATCTGTGAATCAGTGGCTAAATCTTATTCGTGGCTATCAACTCAATTATACTTCACATAATTCTCCCACTTATCAATCACCTCCTTAAAATCAGTGGGTAGCTCCGAATCAAACTGAATGAATTTCTTTGTGCCTGGATGAATGAAGCCTAATGTTTTGGCATGCAATGCCTGGCGCGGGATAATCTTAAAGCAATTATCAACAAACTGTTTATACTTGGAGAAGACGGTTCCTTTCAAAGGATCGTTGCCTCCATACGTAGCATCATTAAAAATAGGATGGCCTATAAATTTCATGTGTGCCCGAATCTGATGGGTGCGTCCCGTTTCCAGTTTACATTCGATAAGAGAAACATAACGATAGTCCTGTAACACTTTGTAATGCGTGATGGCGGTTCTTCCAAAATCTCCTTCCGGGAAGGCGGTAGTAATTCTGCGATCTTTTAGACTCCGCCCCACATTTACATTAATTGTTCCCTCAGCAAGTTTGGGTACACCCCACACAAGAGCCTGATACGTTCGTTCGATAGAATGATCAAAAAATTGTTTGGCTAGCGAGGTCATCGCAGCTTCTGTTTTAGCAATTACCAACAATCCGCTTGTGTCTTTATCAATTCGATGAACCAAGCCGGGCCGACCATCATTGCCAGCCATCTCAGGCAAGTTTTGAAAGTGATACGTCAGCGCATTAACGAACGTGCCGCTCCAGTTTTGATAAGCCGGATGGACAACCATACCCGGCAACTTATTCACAACAAGTAAAAATTCATCTTCAAAAATAATATTCCGTGAAATGTTCTCCCGAACAACATCGGTATCTCTTGGAGGCTCCGGAAAGGCAACCGTAATTACATCATGCGGATGAACTTTATAACTTGGCTTGATGGCCAGATCATTAACTTTAACAAACCCATCGTGTATGCCATCCTGAATTTTTGTTCGTGTAACATTAGGCAGTCGAGCCATCAGGAACTTATCAATTCTAATCAGGCCTTGTTTAGCATCGGCTGTAATGCGATGATGCTCGAAAAGGTTCTCCTCTTCATCTTCAATCAAATCTTCTTCGTGGCTCACTTCTTTTTTTTCTTTTGATTAAAGAGATATTGATTAAGGATTGCCGCTTCATTAAGGATTCGTCTTATTTCATCCTCGTGCTCTTCCAGTTCGGCCAGGCTATGGATTCGTATCGAGGCAACGGTCTTTCTCCCCTTTTGCTGTACCAATTTATGAGTTCGGCTTAAGCTGGCACCTTGTGTAAAGCTAAGATCAACCCCATCGGGAACAGGGTTTAAATAGCATAAGGGCCCATAAAAATAGAAGAACGGAACTTTATAGCTAATCTTCTCGGTAGTATGGGAGCCTAAATCTAAAACCCAAGTCCGCAGCACGGTCATAATCTGCTTTTGGGCTGGTCTTTGATTTAAAATAAAATCTTGCACAACATTCATTGCAACAAAAGTACAACATTGATTCGAAGGTTTGGAGTGTGCCTTTATAGATTGCCCAATTTGGAAATTTCACGAGCCTTTCTCCATATCAAAACTACCATCAACAAAAATGGTAACTTGCATCATAAAATTATTAATTATGAAGAAGGGTTATTATTTTACTCCTTTTTGCATGCAGCCAAAGAAAACAGATCTGTACTTTACTCCCGAGGCCTTTAATTCTAAATATCAAGCGACCCCAAATGCTGTTTTACTTGATGTACGCACCGTAGAAGAGGTAAATACCGGGGCTCTCGCAGGCGCATTGAATATTGTTTATGATGACGCGTTTGCAACCAAACTTACCAATCTTGAACAAAAACCAATCTTTGTTTATTGTGGCTCTGGCATCCGTAGCGCAAAGGCCGCAAAAATCTTGCGCGAAAAAGGGTATGATCCCGTCTATGAAATGGATGGCGGCATGAAAGCCTGGAAAGCAGCGGGGCTACCCGTTCAGTAGTTAACAATACTTTGATTTGGGATATGAAATACTGGCTGGTAAGTCTATTACTATGTTTGGGCTGTACAAGAAAAACCATCGAGCAATTTATTTTCTGATGGGAAAGAAGTAGGAACGGTTTCCAAGAAACTGGAAGAAGCTTCCGGGTTAGTAGCCAGTCGTTCAAACACAAAATATTTTTGGACACTCAACGACAGCGGAAACTCTGCTGAAGTATTTTGATAAATGATCAGGGCAGAAATTGTCATGACCTGCCTCTTGGCCAATATTAACAACCGCGATTGGGAAGAAATTACCATTGGCGCTGGTCCGGAACCTGACAAAAGGTATTTATATGTGGGAGACATTGGCGATAATGATGCACGGTATCCTTACAAAATCATTTATCGCTTTGTTGAGCCCGAATTGAATGGAGATAAACTCACCATATCTGAATTTGAAACTTTTGTGATTCAGCTTAGTGATGGTGTCCGCGATACCGAGGCGATGATGATGGATCCCCTTTCGAACGATTTTTTTATCCTTTCCAAACGCGAAGATTCTATTCGCCTTTACCAACTTCCCTATCCATGGCCTGTTGGGGATACGTTGAATGCAGAATTAAAATCGACTCTTCCTTTCTTCAACGTTGTCGCTGCGGATATTTCAGCTGATGGATCAGAAGTTTTATTAAAAAATTATGATCAAATCTATTATTGGAAAAGATCAGACCACGAACCAATTCCAGAATTACTACAAAAAGAAGCTACTATACTCAACTATAATCCTGAACCACAGGGCGAATCAATAGCCTGGAAACTTAATGGTAATGGGTTCTCTACGCTAAGTGAAACTGTAAAAGATTTTAAAGGCAAGCTGCTCTACTATAAGCGCAGGTAGATTACGACTGTCTGCTTATAAGATTTTGAGCAAATTGAATCAAAAATTGCTTTTGTGATGACTCCTTTATCTGCTCGAGATTTTTAAATCCAGATGTAAAGTATTTTGCTATCTTCTTCTCAGTCAACTTCGCGATGGCAAGTCTATCGTAAAGCGCAGCAACTACTTTTATTTTTTGCGATTTATTAAACTTCTTAGCTGTTATCCAATGTTCCAGTTCCTGCTTATCCTTTCCTTTCGCTTTTTCTTTCGCTTTAATCAGCAAATAGGTTTTTTTATTGGCTAAAATATCGCCACCTACCTGCTTGCCAAATTTGCTTTGATCTCCATACACATCCAGTAAATCATCCTTTAATTGAAAGCCTATACCAATGTTAATCCCAAACTCCTTTAGAGCCTTTCGTTCTCTCAGATTTGCATTAGCGAGCAAGGCGCCCAACTCCAGACTAAAGCCCAACAACACAGCTGTTTTGAGTTTAATCATTTGAATATACTGGGCCTCGGTTACTTTCAGCCTTGTTTCAAATTCCATATCCCACTGTTGACCTTCACAAACTTCGGCAGCGCATTGATTAAAAACCGGGAGTAACTCTTTTAATGTCTTGCCTGAAAGATCCATAAACTGTTCATAAACTTTTACGAGCATCACATCGCCCGAAAGGATAGCCGTGTTTACATTCCATTTTTTATGCACGGTTGGCTTTCCTCTTCGCAAGGGTGCTTTGTCCATAATATCATCGTGCAACAGCGTGAAATTGTGAAACAACTCTACGGCCGTTGCATACTTAACGATTGATTTTGGATTATCTCTATAAAGAGAATAAGCGAGAAGTGTTAATAAGGGCCGCAAGCGTTTGCCCCCCAACTTCATGATATAATGAATAGGATCGTAAAGTGATTTTGGATTTGAACCGAACCGTTGACTTTTAATTTCCTGTTCAACAAGCTTTACCAGAGATGCCGCAGAATTCATAAGTGAGTTTATTCAAACGTCAAATCTATCATTCTTTGATCAATATCTGTTTTCTTTATCCTGACTTTTACTTTATCCCCTAACCGATAAATATTTTTCCGTCTGCGACCAATTACGCGATAGTTCTTCTCATCGAATTCGTAAAAGTCATCTTTCATATCAGCCAGGCGGGCCATGCCTTCACATTTTGTTTCAACAATCTCAACAAAAATTCCAAAATCAGTAACTCCGGTAATGATGCCATCAAACACTTTGTTCTCGGCCATACTCATGAACTCAACCTGTTTGTATTTGATAGAAGCCCGCTCAGCATCGGCTGCGCGTTTTTCTCTTTCCGATGAATGAACACATTTGTCTTCATATTCCTTTCGGGCTACTGATTTTCCGCCATCTAAATAATGTTGCAGTAACCGGTGTACCATCATGTCAGGATATCTTCGGATAGGAGAAGTAAAAATGTGTAGTGATCGAAGGCTAATCCAAAATGACCTTTCGCATCCGTGGTGTATTTGGCTTTGGCCATGGCGCGAACGGCTAATGATTGTAGCACATTTTGTTCAGGCTTGCCTTCAATCTCGTCCATTAATTTGTTTAACGACTTGGAAACAACCGAAGATTCAAATTGTAATTGATGCCCAAACTGCTTGGCAAATTGAGCAAAGTCAGCCAGTTTTTCCTCGTTGGGTAAATCGTGCGTTCGATAAACAAACGTGTTTTTCTCCTCGCCCTTTTTCATTTTAAAAACAAAGGTCGCCACTGCGCGATTAGCCAACAGCATAAATTCCTCAATCAACTTATGGGCATCCTTCCGTACTTTAGGCACAACCGCCAGGGGTTTCCCTTTCTCGTCTAGTTTGAATTTTACTTCTGTGGTTTCGAAATTTACAGCCCCTTTTTTAAACCGCTCTTTGCGCAGTACGTGATGAAGTTGGTTTAGAATTTTTATTTCATCAGCAAATTTTCCTGCTCCTGCCTCTATCACCTCCTGGGCTTGCTCATAGGAAAATCGATGATCGGAATGGATAACCGTGCGACCAAACCATTCCTTATGTACTTTGGCTTTTTCGTCCATTTCAAATACCGCGGCAAACGTAAGTTTGTCTTCGTTGGGACGCAACGAACAAAGTGCGTTCGACAAACGCTCAGGGAGCATGGGCACCGTACGATCTACCAGGTAAACTGAAGTAGCGCGATCAAACGCATCCTGAGCCAACTCATTTCCTGGAGTTACATAATGAGTAACATCGGCAATGTGAACGCCTATCTCAAACAAACCATTGTCAAATTTTCTGAACGAGATCGCATCATCAAAATCTTTTGCGTCTTCAGGATCAATGGTGAAGGTTAGTACATCGCGAAAGTCTCTACGTTTTTTTATTTCATCTTTGGTGATGTCTTCACTAATCGTCTCCGAAAGTTTGAGTACATTTTCTGGAAACCGGAAAGGCAAATCAAATTCGGCCATAATCGAATGTATCTCTGCTTCATTCTCTCCTGTCTTTCCTAAAATTTCAATTACCTTTCCCTCCGGGCTTTTATCGCCATCGGCCCATTTAGTAACTTCAAACAGAACCTTGTCATTAACAGTAGCACCTTTAAGGTTTTCGGGGTAGATGAAAAAATCCTGATAGATTTTCTTAAAGTCAGGTATTACAAAACCAAAGTTTCGGGAGAGTTCAACCCGCCCAACAAACCGATTTCGTCCACGTTTTACAATTGCCGTAACTCTTCCTTCTGGGTTATCCCCCGACTTTCTGTCTGAGGTAACCACTTCCACTGTATCGCCATGAACCGCTGAGGCAAGATCCTGCGAACGAACATAAATATCTTTCTTTCCTTCTTCACCCGTTACGATATACGCAAAGCGCGGATTAACATGATCCACCACTCCGGTTACGCCTTTGGATGAACGCGTACTTTTATATTGCCCCGAACTTAACTGCTCTACTTTCCCTTCTTCTTCCAGGGCATCCAGCAGCTTATACATGTCCTCAATTAAGGCCTTTTTCTTTAAGCCCAACTTTTTAATCAGTTGCTGCGGGCTATAGGCCTTACCCGCCATTTCTTCTAACAGAAGAATAAGTGCAGCATACATGCCGCCTTTCTCTTTCTTGTTACGCTTCTCTTTTTTCTCTTTAAATTTCTTTTTACTCATAGTACTTAGAGTATATTATTGTTTGTTATTAAATTCTCAGCCTTTCAGGATCCTTCCGGTTATCCCAACAAGCAATTATTATTATTTGATCATCCTCAATTTTATAGAATAAACTATTGTGCTTTGATAATACACATTTATGAATTTGAGAATGGATGAGAGGATATAAGGTTGGACTTTTTACTAATAGTGAAAGAACTTTTTCCTGTTCTCATGATTAACTTATCAATCAATTTGCGTCCAGTTTTGAAGGAGATATTCTAATACTTCTTGATAGGAGTTTTTGGCTGCAGGAGTCCAATATATTTTCATTAAGATTTTATCGATGACCATTTTTTAAAATCGGCCATCACTTCCGTATGCGAAATTAATTTTCCCGCTTTTATTTCCTCCATTGAAGTTTCAATCGTCTTCTTTACAGAATCAGGAATCAATGCCCAATCCGTAGCCAGAGTATCCATACCAAGAATTTCCTTTATTATGGCAAGTATAGAATCATCTTCAGTTTGAATGATCTTCTTTACAATACTATATTTCTCCTCGACATTCATACTCAAAATTACTACTAAAAATTGATAACCGTATTAAGAGTTTGTAATGTTAACTCCATCCGCTAAAGGCATTCCCTTAAATTTTAGGTAGAGCTGCGCGATGGCCAGCACATCACCCACGCAGTATTCAGCTATTTTTTTTAAATCACCTTCCTGATAATACACTTTGCTTACCATGGAGCCATCCATTACTCCTTTACTTGTTGGAATATCAAAAATGGTGGCAAGTAGATCAAGAGATGTGTAGTGTTTATAGTCGCCAAACTTCCAAAGTTCAAGCGTATCCAGGTGGTTAACTTCCCATGGCTTCTTCCCAGACATGTTTAAAACAGATGGAAGCTGAATTCCGTTCACTAGCATCCTGCGACTCATATATGGGAAATCGAACTCCTTACCATTGTGGGCGCAAAGCCTTACAGCGGGCCCCATTTTTTCAAGCGCCTCGTAAAATTCACTTAGTAGTTTTCTTTCATCATGATCGGCAAAATATTTTGTGCGAATACCAATCACGCCATTTTCTTCGGTATACTTTCCAATTGCTATAACTACAATCTTGCCAAACTCCGCATAGATACCCGCCTTTTCATGAAACAGATCTTCATCTGTTTGCCCGGCATCTCGTTTAAAAAAACCTGACTTGCGTGCCCATTGAGCCTTTAGCCGTTCACTCAGTTTGTTGTAGTCATCAGCACAACCAACCGTCTCAATATCAAGAAACAGAATGTCTTTTAGATCGGGATGCATACGTTACTATTTATCTATATAAAAATAGTGATTAACCAATCAAGATAAAACGTATTTATGAATGCAGCACGCCCTCCTGCTCCAATTCTTTTATAAAAATCACGTTTTCTTCGCAAATTGTATCGGGCACAAAAACATACTTACGGTCATAAATCTGAGGCCCCACATAGTAGCTTACCCAATACTCATTGGTAAGATGAAAAACCTGCGAATCGATTGGCTCAACCAATGCAGAACTATTTTGGGAAACCGTTTCTAAAAAATGCCGGAGGATAGAGGTGCGTTGTGTTTCGCCTTCCTTTTCTCCGTAACCTGTACTGGTAACCAAGGTATTTTCGATTGGGAAATCGTTGTTATTGATCAGGTGTACGGCGCATTGATCCTGATTTAAAATATTTTTCTCACGTACAATAGCAATGGTTACGTTTTTTACTTCCGGAATTTCTATGTCGCGCTTCATTCTATCTTCTAAAATTTTCTTTCATAATTTTCTCTGCCTGTTTCCCTTGTGGGGTAAAGTCCGAACCAGTTGTTCGTCTCGGTCCTTTTGGATACCACTTCCAAAAATAGGCGCCTGCTAACCACGGTTTATTCCAGGCCGACTGAAAAAATGCCTGGTAACATAAAGCCTGCGTATCTTCCGAAACCGGAGATTCCTTCATCTCCGAGGGCCAAGTCCACGGTTCAATAGCTGCCTGCCTATCATTACGGTAACCGATCTCAGTAAAGATTACCGGTTTATTATACTTACTGTGCACCCGTTCAATGGAAGCTAAGGGTTCCTTCCATCTATCAACTAATTCCTGCAACGTAGCCTCTTGCTTATTGGCCAACGAGAAATAGGCCTGCACACCAATATAGTCGAGGGCATCCCAAAATTTAATTTGCTCGTACTCCTCATGGAAATTTGCCGCATAAATAAGTTTACCGGAATAGACCTTTCTGATCTTTGAGATAAGGTCTCGCCACTCATCTTCTCGTTCTGTTGTTTGATGCAATTCGGTACCAATGCAAAAAAATTCAATTTTATTTTTTTCGGCTAATGTTGCATAATGCAAAATGAAGTTCTCATAATTTTTAAACCAATATTGCCAGGCAGTGTCACTCTTCATCACGATGTCGCCCGGCCAACCATTCCGTACCCAAAGGTGAGGTTTAAGCATGGTTTTGATACCCGCCTTAAGCGCAAGTGCAGTCGTTGCTGAGATACCCTCATCAGATTCCCCCCACCAGATTTTTTCGGATGAATGATTGGTAAAAATGGAAGAGGAATTGGCATCTCGTTGCCAACCAAACGGAGTTTGAGAAATCCAGGTAACATGACAATCAACCAACGCCTTAATTTCTTCATCTGTTACAATTTCTCGCCCACCTACCCAACAAACTCCTTTGTGTTTTACAATCGAAGAGACGGGTTGCGAATCTGCAGGCTGGCAACTTTGGCAAATGCCAACAAGCAGAAAACAGAAACAAATTGCCCAATGACATTTCATCCGTTTCAAATTCAGAAACTAATTTATGATTTCCATTTCAAAAAGGCTTAAGATTTTTTCTTTCAAAATAGATTTCACCTTTTGCATATCCGGAACTGTACCTAACTCCTTGTTTAAGGAAGTAACTGCTTTGTCATTAATGCCACACGGTACGATATAATTGAAATAATCTAACTGCGTATTAACATTGAACGCTAACCCATGCATGGTTACCCAACGGCTTGTTTTAACTCCTAGGGCGCAAATTTTTCGCGCTTTACTTTGACTCTCAAAATCAAGCCATACTCCCGTTAATCCTGCTATGCGACCCGACTTAATATTAAACTCAGCCAGTGTTTGTATAACCGATTCTTCCAGCTTGCGCATATAGAGATGGATATCCGTAAAGAAATTTTCCATATCAATAATCGGATACACTACAATCTGGCCGGGGCCATGATAGGTAATATCGCCACCCCGATTGGTGTGGTAGTAGGTCGCATCAATCGTGTTCAGCGACTCTCCTTCTTACTAACAAATTTTCTTCCTCGCCACTTTTGCCGAGCGTAAATACGTGTGGGTGCTCACAAAAGATTAAATAATTGTTAGTGGGCAGGTGTTGCTCGCTGGGAAGATCACGGTTCTTTGCTTTAACGTCAAGAATGGATTGAAATAGCTTGATCTGATGATCGAGCCCAGTTGGATAATCGATCAAACCTAAATCGATAACAGTTACTTTTTTGTTTTGATTTATGTTCACTTCAACTTAGATAACTCTTCCTTCAGTTGATCAATGGCTTCTACCGGACCAGCCTCTACTCCATTTTCCTTTGCGAGGAAATACGAAATCCAATCGGTTAGGTGAATCAGGTAATAATATTGCTCAAGCAACGAAGCTCCCTCAGCCACAATATCAATAATAGGATTCGATCTCTTTTCAAAAACCGGTCGACAAATTTCCATACGCTTTTCAACGCGTTCATGATCGTGATCGGAATACAAATAGACTACTTGAGCCTGTTGCAATATGGCTTCAGGAAATTGCCATCCTGCAATCTCGTTGTGATTCATTTCAGGAAATGTATTTATATGAGCCAGCTGCTTCGCATTTTCATTCAGTTGATTTTGAAAACGCAAGGCCATAGCCTTCAATCTTTCATCACAATAAATCACCGGCAGTTTCCCTTTCAGCTTTCGCGCAATCAGTTCAGCTTCCGACTGAATAGCCATTTCACCGCGATCCAGATATTCAATGGCATTTTCAGTTTCTTTAATGAAGGCCGCACCAATTAAATTCGTATGGTATAATGCATAGAGCAGCGAAACCATCATGTATCCTAAATTCGCACGTGCGCTCTTCGATCCGCCCGGAATCTGAATCCAAAATAAATTGTATTCTTTAGCCAATTCCAGCATTTTGCCTCCTGAGGTTATACAAATAATATGCGCCCGCTTCAGCATAGCTTTGTTAATCGCAGCCAACGTTTCTTCGGTGTTGCCACTATACGAACAGGCAATAAAAAGCGTATGCGGACTAACGAACTGTGGAATATTATATCCTTTACAAACCGTAATCGGGATGGGAACCCGACCAAAGGTCAATGATTCCACCAGGTTGGCACCAATCCCCGATCCGCCCATTCCGGTGATAAGAATGTTTCTGATATCGCTTCCCGGCCGCACCAGATCTACTGATTGACCAATTTTTAACGCACTGGCCAATTGTAAAGTAAACCCTTCTATTAGTTTCTTCATTGTCGGTATTATAAATTCGTTCAAAGGTAGAACATTCCTATGAGCGATAAAATCCAAAAAGGAAAAGAGGGTGAAGATATGGCTGCCGATTTCTTATCCCGCCAAGGGTATGAAATTGTGCACCGCAACTACCGCTATAGGCGATCGGAAATTGATTTGATTGTAAGAAAGGATAATTGGTTAGTTTTTGTAGAAGTAAAAATGCGGTCGTCCGATGCCTTTGGTTACCCGGAGGAATTTGTGGATTATAAAAAAGCGAAGAACATTGTTTACGGTGCCGAGCAATATACGTATGAGAATGACTACAATGGAAATGTACGCTACGATGTGGTGGCGATTAGCGTACACGATGGAGTGCCTGATTTAAAGCATTTTGAGGATGCTTTTTATTGAGGAGACCACAGATTCACTGATTATTAATTGCGACTCCACCAGAACATATCAGATTTTGAGATTGCACATGGGTAATTTTCAAAACTTAATCTGTGAATCAGTGGCTACTATTCACTTCGAGTAAATTTCCTTACCCTTTTCATCCCTCTTTACGTACAAAAGGGTGAACATCTTTTTCAAAGGGCTCTTTGGGATAGGTTATGATCTTCTTCCGTTTTCCATTTGGATAATTTTCAATCCAGTCGTTAATGCGTTCGCCCCAATGATATTCGCCCACTACAGCAATTTGTCCATTCTCGTGAAAATAGTAATAGTAGCCTTCCTTCTCACCATACTCGATAGGTGTTATCTCTTTAATTTTTTTCCGTTCGTTAGGATCGTAATAGGTTACTAGAGATTCCTTCGGCCAGCCCTTATAGTATTTCTCTTTATCCTGTACTAAATTTTGTCTGTCGTATTGCATCCAGCGGCCATGGCGAGTTCCTTTATAGAAAATTCCCTCTTCAATTACCGCATCCCCAACCATTCTTTTATACGGCCCGTGCGCAAGCACTCCTTTGCGTACATCAAACGCCCCAACACTTGTTTTTCTTAATTCTCTACGGGTGAAATCATACCAATAGACATCGCGGGCAAACCCATTTGGCTTATCTGGTTTTTTCAAAACATAGAAAAGCTCAACAACCATTTTATCACCATAGCCCTTGCGGGTAAAGGCTTTCTTGGTTTTGATTCCGTAATAAACTTTCTTTTTGGGTTTTTTCTTTTTCGTAACGATGGGTTCATCGTTTTGATCCAACTCCAGCAGCGTAAATGGTTTGTCTGTATCGAACGTAAATTGGCCCTCATGAATAGTAGGCTCCACCTGCGCCCAAGCAGTTAGCGAACAAATAAGCAGTGAAAACAGAAGCGATTCGTAAAGAATAACAAGTTACTCAATAAAATTGCAGTGAGTTAGGAAAATAAACCTTTTCCCAACGAGTGGGGGGGGGGCTCCGGCTGTGGTTTTATTAAGTTTTGTGCTCTTTTCAATAAATTATCCCACCAGCTCTACGCTGCGCTTGATAAAGCTGGTAAGGTCGGCACCAGTAAGCATATTCTGCGAAAGCAAGGCTAGATCATACACTTGTTTGGCAAGCTTAGTCTTATCTTCTTCTGTTTCTGCTTTTAGAATTTTTTGAACTAATGCGTGATTGCCGTTGATGGTTACATTATAACTGTCGGGCATATTACCCATAAACCCATACATGCCACCTCCGCCACCCGTGCGACTCATGTCTTTCATTCTGCGCATCCACTCGCTCATGGTAACAGTAACCGGTAAATCCTCTGGCGAAAGAGACTCTACCGCCAAGGTCATGCTTTTATTATTAATCGCTTTCTCGAAAACAGTTTTTACTGCATCCTCTTCTTCCTTGCTCAGGATGGAAGCGGCCTTTTCTTCATTAGCAATTAATTTGTCGATGGTGTCGCTATCAACTCGCTTCAACTGAGTTTTTCCAGTTTCTGTTCCAGATGATTGATGAAATGACTATCCAAAACGCCATCCAATACCAAAACATCGTAGGCTCTGCTTTTCGCAATCTCAACAAAAGAATGTTGCTTGCCAGCATCGGTTGTATAAAGATAAACTACATTTTTGTCCTTATCAGTCTGGTTAACCTTTACTTTTTCTTCATACTCCTTAAAAGTAAAGTACTTACCTTCTGTGTTTTTTAATAGTGCAAATTCTTTCGCTTTCTCTGAAAATTTCTCATCGCTGATGATCCCATACTTCACAAACACACTAATGTCATCCCACTTTTTCTCAAATTCAGGGCGATCTTTAATGAACATGTCTACTAACTTGTCGGCTACTTTCTTGGTAATGTGCGCACTGATTTTCTTAACACTTGCATCGCTTTGTAAATAACTACGCGATACGTTCAAAGGAATATCTGGTGAGTCCAACACACCGTGCAGCAGCATAAGAAAATCAGGAACAACATCTTTTACTTCATCGGTGATGAATACCTGGCGTGAGTACAACTGGATTTTATTCCTTTGCATCTCAAAGTCATTCTTAATCTTCGGGAAGTACAAAACTCCCGTAAGGCTGAACGGATAGTCAACATTCAAATGAATCCAGAATAAGGGATCTTCGGTGAAGGGATAGAGTTCTTTATAGAATGCTAAATAATCTTCGTCTTTTAATTCCAGGGGTGCCTTCGTCCAGATCGGTGACGTGTTGTTAATAATGCGATCGGAGGTAACCGTTTTGTATTTTGGTTTGTCATCCTTATCAACTCCATCTTCAACGCTATCCTCCTTTCGTTCCAAACTTAATTTCAACAGGTAGAAACTTGCAATACTTCTCAAGGATGCCTTTCAAACGAAACTCATCTAAAAACTCTTCAGAGTCAGCATTGATGTGCAGGATAACATCCGTTCCACGAGTTGTTTTTTCAGAAGAGCTTAATTCAAATTCTGTTGAACCATCACATTCCCATCTGGCGCCTTCAGTATCTTCTTTAAAAGATTTAGAAATTATTTCCACGGTATCGGCCACCATAAAGGAGGAGTAAAATCCTAAGCCGAACTTACCAATGATGTCCTTTGCATCACCTTTGTCTTTAAACTTCTCTACAAATTCAGTGGCTCCCGAAAAGGCAATCTGGTTGATGTATTTTTTAATTTCTTCGCCCGTCATGCCAAGACCCTTGTCACTAACTGTAATGGTCTTTTCCTTTTTATCGAAGCTTACTTCAATTTTAAGATCGCCCAGTTCGCCCGTGAACTCGCCCATCGAAGCCAATTTCTTAAGCTTCTGCGTGGCATCAACGGCATTGCTTACCAACTCACGTAAAAATATCTCGTGATCGGAATAGAGGAATTTTTTGATAATGGGAAAAATATTCTCGGTATGGATGGAAATCGATCCTTTCTCAGTTGCTGTAGCCATAATTTGTCAGGTTTTAAAAAATAATTATCCAATCGGTTCAACTCAAATGATGTTCCAATCCAGAAAGAAGTGACAGGATGACAGAGTTGCACAATAAAAAACCCTCTATGCAGAGGGTTTATGAATTTGCTTGAAGAAAATTACTCTTCTGAATTGACCGTATGGGTTGCCTGTTCCAATTCTATTTCCTCGCCATCCTTATTCAAAAAATGAAATTCAGTAATGCCCAGCGAACTATCTTTTACAAGGTTAATCCACTTTTTGTACTTGAAGAAAAGTTTAACCCGTTTGGAGATTATTCCTTTGGTATAATACGCGTATAAGAATGGATGAAGCGCTAATACTAATTTATTCTCGTTCTGTTTTACAAACAGATGCTCAAGATGTCTTTCAATAAGATCAGTGATTAAAATACTCGCCATGATAGTACCGCTACCATTGCATGTAGGGCAAACTTCCTTGGTAGCAATATTCATTTGCGGACGTACCCGTTCGCGCGTAATCTGCATCAATCCAAACTTAGAAAGAGGAAGTACCGTATGCTTGGCCCGGTCGCGTTCCATCTCATCCTTCATCGAGTTAAAGATCGTCTTCTTATTCTCTGCGCTGCGCATATCAATAAAGTCAACCACGATAATGCCACCCATATCGCGTAAGCGTAATTGACGAGCCACTTCTTTGGCTGCCTCCAGGTTTACCGACATGGCCGTTGT
The DNA here is from genome assembly GCA_016709845.1 of Flammeovirgaceae bacterium. Taxonomy (GTDB): domain Bacteria; phylum Bacteroidota; class Bacteroidia; order Cytophagales; family Cyclobacteriaceae; genus ELB16-189. The sequence continues at coordinate 245,336 of JADJMA010000002.1, forward strand.
TTCCTGATTCTCCTCGCGATTAGATTTGTTTCCGCTATTTACATCGATAACATGAAGCGCTTCGGTGTGCTCAATAATCAGATAGCCGCCTCCGCGTAAACTAACAGTTTGCCCAAAGGCCGATTTGATTTGCTTTTCGATACCGTAATGCTCAAAGATCTTGGCTTTACCGGTGTACATTTTAGCTATTTTCTCCTTCTCAGGAGCAATGTTTCGGATGTAGCTTTACTTCCTCAAAATCTTTTTGTCATCGACATGAACATTGTCGAACGATTCGTTGAGTACATCACGCAACACGGAAGAGGTCTTGCTCAGCTCTCCAATGATTTTATCACGCGGGTTGCCCTCAATCATTCGGCTAATTCCGTCTCCCAGGTTTTTACCAGGTTGCGTAAATCTTTGTCGAGTTCGTCTACTTCCTTGCCTTCGGCAACGGTGCGAATGATAACGCCAAAGTTCTCTGGCTTGATAGATTGGATTAAGCGCTGCAGGCGCTTGCGTTCGTCACTACTTGAAATGCGTTTAGATACATTGACTCCTGAGCCAAAAGGTACCAGCACCAGGTAGCGTCCTGCTATTGAAATCTCGCACGAAAGTCGTGGGCCTTTGGTGGAAATTGGTTCTTTCACCACCTGCACCGGTATCAGCTGATTTCTCGAAAGTTGCTGGGCAATTTTCCCATGCTTGTCAATTTCTTTCTCGAATTGGAATTTATCCAGCTTCCCTCCGGTGATCTTCTTCGCACGAACAAGCTTGGTGAATTTTTGTAATGAACCGAACTGCGGGCCTAGATCGAGATAGTGAAGGAAAGCATCCTTTTCGTACCCAATATCTATAAATGCTGCGTTCAATCCCTGAACTACCTTTTTAACGGTGCCCAGGTATATATCACCTACTACAAACTTGCCTCCTCCCGAATCTTCATGGAATTCGACAAGTTGTTTGTCACGAAGAAGAGCTATACGACATCCGTCCTGAGTAGCACTAATAATAAGTTCGTTACTCAAAACTTTTAAAATTTAAATCACTCATCCTACTTTTTATATGGAGGGATCAGCGAATTGATGTTAGATTATTTCTTCTTATGTCTATTCTTTCTCAAACGCTTCTTGCGCTTGTGAGTAGCCATCTTGTGCTTCTTTCTTTTCTTACCACTTGGCATAATGCTTTTCGATTTTGTCCGCCAGCTCGCGTCGGACGGTTAAACAACTATTTTTTTATTCTAAATCTTTAAGATAGGAATCGGCTGTTGACTGAACGGCCGGGTCCTTATCTAATTTTTTCACTAGTTCAAATTGCTCGCGCGCCTTCCCTTTATTTCCCTTATTCATATAGGCTACGCCTAACAACAAATGGCCCTGCACATGATTTGGATTTACCTTTATAAGTTCCTCCAGTCGTTCGAGGGCCCGGTCATATTGACCCGACTGAATAGAAAGCATGCCCATATTAAATAGAGCAAACTCATTTTTCGGGTCTTCAGCCAAAACCTCACGCATCATCGTTATGCCTTGCATGGGAGCTTTCGAACCTAAATAGGTCATGGCTACTTTGGTTTTCACTTCCAGGTTTTTCGGATCTGCATCCAAAATTTTACCTAACCAAAAACGCGCCTTTTCAGCCAGTTGCTCTTGTTTGGCCGGCTCCATGGCAAAGGAGTAAGCCTCATAATAGCTGCTGCCGGCATTTAAATAACTTTCCGATGTATTAAAGAACGTTGCTGCCCTCTCTGCGAACCATGCTGCGCTGTCAAATTGACCCGCCTGCGTGTACAGGGTTCTTAAAGAGTCGGCAAAGATAGCATTTTTTTGATTCGCGGGGCTTTCGGTAAACTGAGCCCGAACAGACCGGATTGAAACCGACAAGGTAGCCGGCACTTCTTTATGGGAAGATGGGGTGCTCGCTGCTTCTTCCTTCAATTGGCTTTCATTTTCAACCACCGATTTTGGCAATAAAAAGATAAGCCAAATCAAAAGGCCTGCTACAATTACTAAAATGATTCGGGTCTTTAACATGTAAAGTTCGTTCTTCGTTAATAGTTATTGGTTGTCCGGTTCGAATGACCAACAACGAGCAACTATTTTTCAGCCATTTGTTTTACTTTATCGCTGCTCTTAATCTTATTGATAAAAATCTTGGCGGGCTTAAAGCTGGGGATGTAATGTTCGTCAATAATAATAGCCGTGTTACGCGAAATGTTGCGGGCAATTTTTTTCTTCCTTTTTTTATTGATGAAGCTTCCAAAACCGCGAACGTAAATATTATGGCCGCTAGCCATGTTGGATTTAACAATGTTAAAAAAAGCCTCTACGGATGCGGAGACATCTGCCTTATCGATCCCGGTCTTTTCTGCGATTTGATTGATTACGTCTGCTTTGGTCACGGTATAGTTGGTTATTAATTCTAAAAATTCAGGGCTGCAAATTTAACCGCAGTTTGTTCAAACGCAAAATGAATTTACTGATTATCACACAGATGTGAAGTTTAATTACGATCAATGACTAATCAGCTCATTAGATTAATCCGTTTTTAGGACATTCGCGCGGGGACGACCTAAAAAATGGACAAAAAAATATTTTCAAAAAAAATAATAGCCTGGTACGAAGAAAATAAAAGAAGCCTTCCGTGGCGCCAAACCCGCGATCCTTATAAGATCTGGCTTTCGGAAGTAATCCTTCAACAAACCAGAATCGCTCAGGGACTACCTTATTATTTGTCTTTTGTTGAAAGTTTTCCAACAGTAAAATCACTGGCCCGGGCACCCGAGGATAACGTGTTGCGGTTATGGCAAGGTCTTGGTTATTATTCACGCGCTCGTAATCTACACGCGTGTGCAAAAAAAATTGATAAAGAGTATCACGGAAAGTTTCCCGATTCCTTTGAAGAGTTAAAGAAACTTCCAGGTATTGGCGATTATACAGCCGCTGCCATTGCTTCCATTGCCTTTCGAATACCCGTTGCTGTGGTGGATGGAAATGTGTTTCGCGTATTAGCCCGCGTATTTGGCATGGAGGAAGAAATCTCCAGCAATAAGAGTAAGACAGTCTTTAAAGCAAAAGCCAATAGCCTTATTCCTACCGATCAACCTGATATATTTAATCAGGCGATGATGGAATTTGGTGCTTTGCATTGTACTCCCAAAAATCCAAAATGCCAGAGCTGTATTTTTACAAAAGACTGTGTGGCCAATAGGCATGAGATGCAAAGCATGCTGCCCGTAAAAGCTTCCAAACAAAAAGTAAAGAAGCGATACCTTAATTATATCGTGATAAAACAAAAAGGAAAGCTATTAATGCGAAAGCGTGGAGTAGGTGATATCTGGAATGGTCTGTATGATTTTTTGCTTATTGAAACTAAAAAGTCTGTTAAAGCAGCGGGATTGCCAAAGCATGAAAAAAAAATAAGTTTAACCATGGACTCAACACCCGTGCACTACAAGCATGTTCTTTCGCATCAGCAACTGATCATTCAATTTATTCCAGCAACCATTCCGGCAGATCAATTAAAAGCACTTATAAAGAAGGAAGGATTAACATTCTATTCTAAAAAAGAAGTTGAAAAACTACCCAAACCAATCGTGATCAACCGGTTTTTAAAGGATTCAGAATTTTTAAACTAAGCGGAGAAAATTTTGATAGTTTTGCAGACAGCAAGTGTAAATTTTAAACTCTAAACAGATTCTCTATGGCAGGCGTAAACAAAGTAATCTTAGTGGGCAACTTAGGGAAAGACCCCGAAGTAAGAAATCTGGAAAATGGAGCTACCGTGGCAAACTTTACTATGGCTACTTCCGAAACTTACAAAGACAAAACAACCGGAGAGAAAAAAGTAATAACCGAATGGCATAACGTTGTGTTGTGGCGTGGCCTGGCTGATATTGCAGCCAAATATCTACACAAAGGTGATCAGGTTTATATTGAAGGCAAGTTGCGCACCCGAAGCTGGGAGAAAGATAATGTTACCCGGTATACAACAGAAATTGTGGGCGATAATATGACCTTACTAGGTTCAAAACCTGGTGGATCTGGCGAACGCTCTTCAACTCCGCCACAGTATTCACAAGGTGGTGGCGATGATCAGAAAAATGCTCCCGATAATTCAACAGACGATCTACCGTTCTGATGATTAGTAAAACAAGGGAGCACTATTTTATTACGAATTGTCATTCTATTCCTGGTTGGATTACGGCAAGTCTACTCATTCTATTTGCCTCCGCGTGCAGTAAGGATTATCAGCCTAAGCCTAAAGGATATAACCGATTGGTTTTGCCTGCAACAGAATATAGGTTATCTCCGGATTCACTCCCTTATCAGTTTGAGTATTCAACGTCCGCGCGATTGCTGCGCGATTCATCGTGGTTTAGTGAACGCAACTGGGTTGAAATTTATTATCCTGCCTTAAAGGCCAATGTTCATATTACCTATAAGAAATTAGATAATCGCGAACAATTTCTTAAAGAGTTGCTTAACGATGCCTACAACCTAACGGCCAAGCAGCAAATTAAAGCTTCGGCTATTGACGAAGTGATTGTGGTTACCCCCAGTGGTAAGACAGCTGTGATTGCGGAAATAGCCGGTGAAGTACCGAGTCAATTTCAATTCACAATGACCGATTCATCGAGGAATTTTCTGCGTGGCGCACTTACTTTAATACAAGGGTTCAAAACGATTCGCTCGCGCCTGCTATTGACTTCATGAAAAAGAAACGCTGCATTTCATCAATACTCTTCAATGGAAAAAATTAGTGCGTTGAAAATATTTCCTTCAACGCATTGATTCGGTTAACTTGCCAATCTTCAAACCGATCCGTTGGCAAATTATTTCGATACATCACTTGAATTTCTAAAGGGCGTTGGCCCGCAGCGGGCCGCACTCCTGCAAAAGGAGTTAAAACTTTTTACCTTCGGAGATCTCATTCAGCACTACCCTTTTCGGCATGAAGACCGAACGCGATTTTATCCTATTCATGAAGTGAATGATCTAATGCCCCATGTTCAGTTAAAGGGTAAAATTACAGACTTTGAGATTATTGGTGGTGGTTTTAAAAAGCGTTTAGTTGGTCATTTTGAAGATGGTAGTGGCGGATTAGAATTAGTTTGGTTTCAAGGTATCAACTGGGTGATGCAAAAAATAAAACCGAATACCGAATATGTGGTGTTTGGCAAACCCAATCGATTTGGAAACAAACTTTCGATTGCTCATCCTGAAATAGAACCCTTGACATCCGGTAACGAGAAGGGTGGTTTTCTTCAACCCGTTTATCCGGTTAGTGAAAAGCTAAAGTCCCGATATATCGACAGCAAATTTCTTTCAAAACTTGTGAAGGAAATTCTTAAAGGCACTCAAAGTCAAATTCGCGAAACGTTGCCCGCTGCCGTACTTCAAAAACACCAACTAATAGATAAACGATCGGCTCTGATAGCCATTCACTTTCCACAGAGTCATGAACAATTGGCAAGTGCACGCATGCGACTCAAATTTGAAGAGCTCTTTTATATTCAACTTCGATTAATCAAAATGAAGTTGGTGCGCCAGGAAAAATTCAGAGGAATTGTGTTTAATGACGCCAGTATTCTCACCCGATTTTACAAAGAACATCTCCCCTTTCCACTCACCGAAGCACAGAAGCGTGTGATCCGCGAAATCTATGCGGATATGAAAAGCGGAAAACAGATGAATCGACTTTTACAAGGCGATGTAGGCAGTGGAAAAACTATTGTTGGGTTTATCTGCATGTTACTTGCTATTGGCAGCGGTGCACAAGCCGCTTTAATGGCGCCAACAGAAATATTAGCGCAACAACACTTCAACAATCTGAAAAAGTATGCAGACCTGATGGGCGTTACCATTGCTTTACTTACCGGATCGGTTAAGAAGAAAGCGCGTAAGCCAATTCATGAGATGTTAGAAAATGGTTCTCTTAAAATTTTAGTTGGCACCCACGCGCTGCTCGAAGAAGGAGTTCAGTTTAATAAACTTGGTCTTGCGGTGATTGATGAGCAACATCGCTTTGGAGTTGCGCAGCGGTCAAAGTTGTGGCAAAAAAATTCAGATGTATATCCACATGTTTTGGTGATGACCGCCACACCTATACCCCGCACGCTGGCAATGACGCTCTATGGAGATCTTGAGATTTCAGTGATTGATGAGTTGCCTAAAGGAAGGAAGCCCATCAAAACAATGCATCGTTATGATACCCACCGTTTACAGGTAAATGGTTTTTTAAAAACTCAAGTTGACGCGGGTCGTCAGGTGTATGTCGTATATCCCTTGATTGATGAGTCGGAGAAATTAGACCTGAAGCATTTGATGGATGGATACGAAAGTATTAGTCGCGCGTTTCCTGATGTTGCTATCAGCATACTGCATGGCCAGATGAAACCGGAAGCCAAAGATTTTGAAATGGCTCGCTTTGTAAAAGGCGAAACAAAAATAATGGTAGCCACCACGGTAATTGAAGTGGGCGTTGATGTTCCGAATGCCTCAGTCATGGTTATTGAAAGTGCCGAACGTTTTGGTCTATCTCAACTTCATCAATTGCGGGGCCGCGTGGGGCGTGGGGCCGAGCAATCGTATTGTATTTTAATGACCGGAAATAAATTAAGTGCCGATTCAAAAATCAGAATTGGCACGATGGTGAAAACCAACAATGGTTTTGAAATTTCTGAAACCGATTTACAATTACGTGGGCCCGGAGATTTAATGGGTACACAACAAAGTGGTGCATTGGATTTACTCATTGCCGATCTCGGAAAAGATGGTGAAATCCTCAAACAAGCCCGAGAAGAGGCTCAATATGTTTTGGAAGATGACCCAATGCTTGAAAAGCTTGAAAACAAAATGGTTCGTATCCAAACAGAATCAGCAAAACAGAGTGCCGTTAATTGGAGTCGCATCAGTTAATATCCCCTTTTTTAGGGACTTTTATATCCGGTTACAAATTGGAGGCAGAATACATGTAAGGAAGAGGTAACTTTTATTTAACTTTAACTCTCTAAACCCCTAATTATGAGAGGATTTCTACTGGCCCTCGGATGCTTTTCGTTTCTTGCCACCGTTGCCCAAACTATCGCGATCAAAAAAGTGGAGCTGGCAGGTGAAAAAATCATTGTCCACTACGATCTGGAAGATGGCAACCCCAACAATGAATACAAGCTCGAATTGTTTTCTTCAGTCGATAATTTTGTTGCCCCCCCTTACAAAAGTTAAGGGCGATGTAGGTGATGAAGTAAAACCCGGCATCGACCACAAAATTGAATGGAACGTGCGTGAGGAATTGGGTGGCTATAAGGGCAGGTTGTCGCTTGAGATTCGGGGTAAAGTTTACATTCCTTTTGTTAAGCTACAAAACTTTGACACCGAGCGATCTTATAAACGTGGCAAGAGCTATACTATAGCCTGGAAACCCGGTAGTACAAATCCTATTAATATTGAGTTGTATAAAGGGGGCCAGCGAATAAGCGGTGAAATGAACCAGCCCAATAATGGCGCTCATACTTTTTATGTACCCTCTCAGGCTAAAAAAGGCAGCGACTACCGCCTTAAAATCACGGATACAAAAAATACGGATGACATTTTATATACAGACGAATTCCAAATAAAGCCTAAAGTGCCTTTGGTGGCTAAGGTCCTGCCTGTGCTTGCCATTGGAGCGGCTGTTGTTGTTTTTGGTGGTGGTGGCGGTGGCTCTGGCGATTCCAATGGAAATGGAACTACAGCTATCCCCGGAGTCCCCGATTTGCCAACAGGAAACTAGTATGATTAATTGACTACGTATACAAGACTCGAATTATGAAATATATTTTATTAGCTGTAAGTGTTTTTCTTTTTGGAGAGTCTATTGCTCAGGGTAGCTGGACGGCAACTAATGGCCCCTATGGGGGTAATGTTTCCGATCTGGAAAGAGATGGAGGAGGGAACACCTATGCCATTGTTTCGCAAGCACTTTTTAAATCTACCAACGATGGATCAAGTTGGCAAAAAGTGGTTACCGTAAATCCAACAGCACTTTATATAAATGATTTGTTGATTTCGAATGGTAAATTCTATGCGGTTTATTGGAGTTCGTTTTATACCTCAACCGATGGATTAACCTGGACCAGGCCTGCTACAACCTTTCCATTTAACAATGCACAAAAAATAATAAAATTTGGGCCTGATGGATTTTTAGCTGTTTACGGTTCAGATGGAATTTTTGTATCTAAAGATGAGGGAGTAACCTGGGTAAATGCTTTAAGTGACAGGGTCTATTGGAACGGCTATGAGCGGGTGGTGGCCACTACAAATGGGGATCTATATGCTATTTCCAGAAATGCCAATTTAAATAATTTCCAAGGCTTTGAAATAAAGAAACTTCCTTACCCCGGACTCGCAGGCACGTTTGATCCTGCCAATTGGCAAACAAAATATTCCACTGCGAAAACGGGAACTATCACCACTTCAACCGCATCGGCAACGGTAACCGGGGTAGGGACCTCGTTTACTACGCAATTAAAGGTAGGTGCAGATCTCTATAACAGCACTTCAACTCAATACATTGGTAATGTTTTATCTATAGCCAGTAATACAACCTTAACCCTTTCTAGTAAGGCTCAGGTCACCTACTCGGCAGTTGCATTTACTGCAGACCCATATCAATATTCTACTCACCTCTTATCGTTTGGCAGTAACGTATATTTATTTACATCCAACAATATTTTAATCTCTCAGGATGGGGGCACTACGTGGCCATCGATTAAGGGTAATATTACAGCAAGTTACTTCTCGGGCTATGGTGGGGTAAACACCAATGGAGCGGTGTACTATTATAATAACTCTGCCAATGAAATATATTCGCTTATCAATCCAACGCCACCCAACCCCACCTGGACTATAACTACAGCTACCGCCTTTTCAAATATAAGCACTAGTGCGCTTGGTTTTTCTTTTATTTCAACGAGTAGTTTTCTTGTCGCCACAAATTCTGCCGGAGTTCTTAAATCTACCAATACCGGGGCCACCTATTCTCTTGCCACCACCGGTATAACAGGTGCTACTGTAGATCAAATTGCTGTTGCCAACACGACAGGCAAAATCTTTGCTGCCAAATCTGGAGGGGGCTACACATCCTCTGTAGATGGTGGTGCTACCTGGACAACAACAACACTCCCAAACTCAGGGAGCAGTTCTAAGGTTTTGAAATTAGTCAATGGCACTTACGCTGGTAATATTTTGTTATATGGAGTAGGATATGTTTTCCGCTCTACCGACAATGGGGTAACGTTTCTTTCGGATAATATTTATAGAGCTTATGATAATCAAATTATTGAGGCCGCCAATGGCGATTTATATTATTTTTATGCGGTATATGTAAATCCAAATACCACCCCCAAGATTGCCAAATCAACAAATGGCGGAGCCACCTGGGTTGATCTCGCTATAACTGGACTACCCACCAACTTTCAATTTTATTATGCCGCTATTGATGGCACAACGAATATTCTTTTTCATGGGTATGATTATACTACAACCCTCCATAAAACCTATAAAGTGGTAGGCACAACGGCCACACTACTTACTGTGCCCTACACATACAACTTTAATAATTTATTTTTCCAAAATAATAAATTTTACGCATCCCAATTCTCTGCCTATTACTACACGTCAGATTTAGGCACTACCTGGACGCCTGTTGGTTTTTCTGGAAACAAGGTCTTCCCAATTAAAAATGCCTCCTACTCAGGGATTGCTGTAAGCAGACCAGGAGCTTTATACATTTCTCAAAATGAGGGCGGCAGCTGGAGTAACACGACCTTGCCTGAGGCTTCGTCCTATATTACCAGTATAGCCACCGATGCCAGTGGTGATTTTTATGCATCTGCAGTAGGAAGTTCCGTATTGAAATTTACGAATGAACTTTTAGTAGATCCTGCCACCTTACCACCCTATATTAACTTTAACTGGCAACCCTTAAATGGTCCTTATGGTGGCCGGACAACAAAAATACAAAGTACTACCGATGGAAATACGCTGTTTTCTATTGTGCAAAACCGATTATGGAAATATACTAGTGGCAGTGGTTTATGGAGTTTGATAGACCCGGCAGTTGCAAATGGCTTAGTGTTTGATGTTGAAGTGGACGGAACTACCGTATACGCCCTAACCAATACCAATCCTCAAAAAATTTATAAATCAACTTCTCCGTGTTAGCTGGACAGCCTTAAATTCTACGGGACTGCCAGCAGGATCCAACCACATTCGTAGGATAGAGGTTCTTTCTAATGGTTCCATTCTGGCATTTGGAAGAAACTGGAACTTTGGGAAGTATTTATAAATCCTCGAATGCCGGAGCTTCATTCACAGTTCAGTTTACCAGTGCGTTTAATCAGTTTTATGGTTCCGATGGAGGATCTTACTCAAGAAAACCAGCTGTAAATCCTACTGGGGGAGGGGGCACCAGTAGCAATTTTTGGTCTTCCAACAGAAGGAATGGTAGTGTCAACAGATTTTGGAACTACCTGGACAGTAAAAAGCTTATCATCGGTGATAAGCCCAACAGGTTTTGTGGGTTCTTATATGTATGATAAGGATGGTAATCTTTTGATGCAGTATATTGTTGACACTGGTCTTCCTATATGGGTTACTGACATAGCTAAATCGTCCGACAATGGCACAACCTGGACAAACCTTAACACACCTAATGTGTCAACCCCAACCGGATCAATTTATAGCAAGCGAATTATTGTGCTTGGCACTGGCGAATATTTGATGAGTATTCAAGGGCAATATGATTGTTACCGATCTACCGATGGGGGCGCTACCTGGACTAATATTGGTAATGTAGGCGATGCTTTTTTATGGGCATATACCCAAGGAACTACATCTTACATTTTAGGGATTAGCGATGCGGGAATTTTAAAAACGACAGATGGCGGACAAACCTTTACTCCATTTAGCACTGGCATACCACACCCGTATGCTTATGAGATTACCCTATTAAACAATAAGGATATGGTGATTGGTGCTACCCGTCCTTATTATTCTTCTGATTTTGGCCAAAACTTTACACTCGCAACTCTTAAGCCCGCATCTAAATATTTATTGGTTGGAGATTCTATTATTGGATATGGCAGTAACGGTAAACTGCAAAAATCTAAAGATGCAGGCAAAACCTGGGCAGAATTTGGAGCTGATGACCTCTACTTTGACTACTTAACAAAAGATGCTACCGGTACGGGGTTTTATGGTTCCGATGGTCAATCTCTTAAATATTCAACCAATCTGATTACCTGGACGGACATTGTACTTTCGGGCCTTCCAACTGAATATTACATCCTTAGCCTAGTAACAGACCAGGGTGGTGCAATTTATGCTGTTATCGAAGATGAGGCCGATTATTCAACCATGGTTTACAAAATTGTTTTTGGTTCAGCCGTAAATATCTCCGCCAGTATTGGCACGAAGAATCCTGCTAATATTCTATACTTTAATAATAAAGCGTATCTGTATGATTCGGATGGCATCATCTTCAAATCAACAGACGGGGAAATCTGGACACAAACCTCTGCCCCTGCAGGTACATCCCTTGTGGTGGCAAACAATTACCTGTTTATCCCGGGTAATGATAATTCAGTACTCTGGCTATCGCGAAATGATGGGGGTGACTGGCAAAGCGTAGGAGATACGGCTCCACCTTCCGGATTGTTCACTATATTTAATAATGTAGTCATTAATGAATATGATGGCTATGCTTATGCCACATTAACAAATAGCGTAGCAAAGAAGAGTGCCAACATAGTAATGCCCGATGATAAAACTAAACCCGTTGCCACTACCTATCTGCCTGCTAATAATGCGACCAATGTTAGTGTAACTCCAAAATTAACAATCACCTTTGACGAGATTACACGATCCGTAACCGGAAAAAAAATAAGAATTTTTGATTTTGCTAATCAAGCTGTTCCGGTGGAGACTATTGATATGTCTACGGCCGTTCAGAGTTACAAATCATGGTCGGTTAGCCCAACAGCATTGGCTTATAATAAAACCTACTTTGTTGTTATGGATGCAGGAGCGGTAACCGATATTTTTGGAAATACTTACACGGGTATTGCCTCATTTTCTACCTGGAAATTCACCATCCAAGAAGAGCCCGACACCGAAAAACCAACTATTACGGTTGTTACTACCGACCTAAAATTAACAAAGGGTACCGTTAGGAAAGTTGACCTTACCGTAACTGACAATAAAGCTTTACCCACTAATAAAACAAAAATTTATTATCGGGGTATTTCAAAAATTGCCTCGGAACCGTTTTCCTCAGCAACATTTAATGTAGTCTCCGGTGGAGCAACGACCTCTACTTCTTTTACCCTTGATGCCCAGGAGAATTGGTATGATGAGATGGGTCTTGAGCTTTATTTTGAAGCCGAAGATGCTTCTGGAAATATCCAACGAGCGCCTGCCACTGCGGGTACCTATCTTTACTCCTATATTGATTATCAATCTGCAGCCCCTGCATTGCCTTCAAGTAGAATTTCAATAGGAGGTAAAGCCAACAACTATAGAATAATCTCAGTTCCATTCGTTCTACAGGACAAGCAAATACCCACTGTGCTAAATGAATTGGGAGCAGTTGACAATACGCTATGGCGAATGTTTACCTACGCAGGAGACAATAAATTTACGGAGAATCCTCAAACTTTTGCGCGAGGAACAGGCTACTGGATCAACGTTAAAAATAATCCGGGCGAAATAAAGATTGAAGGGGCTTCAACACCAGAATTCAATAGGACTAACTTTGATGCAATGACTTTAAATCCAGGTTGGAACCAAATCGGTAATCCCTATCCCGTAAGTGTAAGCTGGAACGACACGCGGGTCGGTAATGAATCGACTATAGGAAAAGTAAAAGTCTTTGATGGAGCTAGCTATTCCGATGGAAACATATTGGAAGCTTATCAAGGCGGCTTTGTTTTTGTTCAAGGCGCTGCACCCATTAGTGTTAAAGTTCGATTTAATGGAATAACTACCGGAGGAAGAATTGCCACTGAAGAAACTTCTCTTGACTTATCAAAACCAAATTGGACATTGCCCCTTACCGTTAAAAGTAACGAGATATCTAATTCGATTGGAGGCATTGGCATGAATGAAAAAGCTAAAATGGGATGGGATCAATATGATGATCGGAATCCACCGCGGTTTCTCGACTATGCTGAACTCTCCTTCCATAAAACAAATACTGATGTAACCGATTTGGCCAGAGACATTATCTCGACTCAAGACGAATACATTTGGGAGTTTTCGGTATTAGCAGAAGGACATGCCAACCTAACATGGACAAATGAACTTATCTCGGGTGATAAAGATTTACTTCTTTTCGATCTCACCAGCCAGCGCGTAATTGACATGAGGTCGACAGGCACCTATTCTTTTAATCCTAAGGAGGGGAATAACTTCAGAATTTATTTTGGCAATGATCTTCATGATTTGATTAAGCCTACCTCTATTGTGCTTGGTAAAGCATTTCCTAATCCAGCACAAAATGAAACCACTATTGCATTTACCTTACCTGAGAGTAAATCAAGCTATCAGGTTCAACTCGGGGTATACAACTCCGTGGGGCAACGGGTAGCAATCCTTGCCAATGGCACATTTCAGGAAGGCTTCTACTCCACCAGTTGGAATACTGAAAACAATAATAATGGTCTCTACTTTTATAGGCTCACTGTTTCCAGCGATGCCTTAAATAAAACATTCACTGAAAAGATTATCATTAATCGATAAGAAAATGAAAACGAAAAATTGGGTTGTCTTTGCTGGTGCCTTACTTTTTTGCTCATGGAGTTTGGCCCAGACGGTTACCACACGTACCAATGAGTTTGAGGTTGATTTTAGCAATCCTCAAAAATTGGTGAGCACAACTATTCCGGTAATAAACTGGATTACCCCTGTCCCGGAAACAACTTTTGCACAGGATAGCAAATTCAAAATTAAGGTTGAGATAGAATCCATTAGCCCGCTCAAAAACATAACGATCTCAATAAAAGAAACTGCCGAATCGGCTACCCGAGGCTCCCTTAGTATTCAACCAGAAGGAAATGAATTGTATAAATCCGTGGTGGAAAAATCTCTTACGCTTATGGATGGGGAGAATATTCTCGAAATAGTGGCCGAGAATATTGATGGCACGAAAACCATTAGTTATAAAAAAGTTCATATTGGTAGCGCTTCCTTGGCGGATGCCACAAAATTAAATCGAACCGATTACGCATTGATTTTTGCTACCGACCAGTATGACAACTGGACTGACTTGGTAAACCCGGTATTTGACTCGCGCACGATTGCTGAAGAACTGAGAAAAACCTATGGCTTTAAAGTAGAGATGGTTGAAAATGCTACGCAATCCGAAATTTTACGAAAGATAAGAGAGTATGGAGAGAAAAAATATCAACCGCTCGATCAGTTCTTTATTTTCTTTGCTGGCCACGGTACCTATGATCAAACATTTGGTGAAGGTTTTGTTGTTACCAGAGAGTCTTTACTAAATGACGAAGCAAAGACAACCTACTTGTCCCACAACCGGCTTCGTTCTATTTTAAATAACATTCCCTGCGAGCATATCTTTCTAGCTATGGATGTATGTTTTGGCGGAACCTTCGATCAGGCACTTGCTTCTTCGCGTGGCGGGGAAGAAGAAGTTTACAGAGAGCAAAATCAAACAGAATTTATTACCCGAAAACTTACTTACAAAACTCGTAAGTTTCTGACTTCCGGTGGTAAGACGTATGTCTCGGATGGTATTCCTGGCAAACATTCCCCATTCGCTAAAAACTTTATTGATGCATTGCGATCCCGCGGTGGTCGTGATGGCATTTTAACATTACCTGAAATTTTCTCGTATGTAGAAAAGCTTAAAATTCAACCGCGCTTTGGCGAGTTTGGCGACAATGCACCGGGAAGTGATTTTATTTTTGTTGCCCGATAAAATTTATAGCAATCTTGTTTAAAGGTGAGGTCCCCTCGCCTTTTTATTGCTATCGATTTGATCTATTTTTAGAAGTTATTTTATCTATGCGTTTAGTCGGCATCTTTTTTTATGGATTATTTCCTTTGCGCTGCAAGCTCAAAAGGGCGGCTATTTTCTCTCACTATAACCCTGCGGACGATCGCATCGACTTTCGAAGTGTGGATATGGTGCAGGATGCACAGGGGGAGATTTACTTCGCCAACAAAGGCGGAGTGTTAGAGTTCGATGGAAAAAACTGGCAAATCACTGCTGTGCCGGGGGCCGTAAATGCGCTTACCATTTATGGGAACCAGGTTTTTGTGGCGGGTTTGGCGGGTGCGGGCATGCTTGATTCGCGAAAAGAACATCATCGACCTTTTGTAACTATTTAATCCGAATCTGACTTCTTTACAACCCTTGCTATTGATGAAACAATCTATTTCTGCGGAAAGAACTTATCGTATCCTATTCACCGAAACAGAAAAAAACAAACTGGGTTTTAAAACCAGATAGCTCACAAGGCAGTTTTATGGGTGCCTATGACGTAAATGGCAATCTATATGTGCGGACGTTAAAGCGGGGATTACTACAAGTTAAGGATCAAAAATTGATGGCCTCCGACATCACCCCAGGCAATCTGATTTTTTCATCTCCAGATGGAGAACGAAAGAAATTTCTTGTGGGTATGAGTGATAATCGCATCTTCATTCATGAGAACAATGATTTTCGCGAACTCACTTTAAAAGATCAAAGCTTTTGAATGAGCACGTACTGGTAGATGGCGCATGGGTAAACGAAACCCTGATTGCCTTAGGCACTTTGCGTGGAGGTGTACTTTTGTAAATCCTCAAACAGGCGCTACCGTCCAGATTGTAGATTATTTGAGTGGCCTGCCCGACAATGAAGTCTACGCGCTAATGACGGATCGGAGACAGGGTGTTTGGGTAGCTCACGAATATGGCTTCACACGAATTGCACCCAATATTCCTTTTCGCTCATTCAATCATTTTACAGGACTTGCCGGTAACCTGCTGTGCGCACAATCCTATCAGGGAAAAGTATTTGTTGGAACCACCTTAGGCCTATTTCAACTAACGGAGGATATCCCTGTGCCCAAGGTCATTCCCGCTAAGAAAACCAAAAGTGTAAAAGGCAAAAAGGGTTCGGCTAAAAAAAAGACCCCCCTGGTAGTCGAAGAGAAAAAAGATTCCATTCCCACTGCGCTTAATTTTATTTATAAAAAGTAGCCGGTATTGAGGGGAAGGTTATTCAACTGGTGACTGTCAATGGAAAGTTCATCGCATCGGGGTTAAGTGGCGTATTTGAAATTGATGGAACAATAGCCAAGCCAATCATAGAGGAGCCTGTACGATCGGTTTTCTTTTCACCCTCTTCAAAACTATTATTTATTGGCACCTATGGTGAGCGAATTAAAACAATGGCGTACGTAAATAATTCCTGGCAAGAAACTAACCTGCTCGACTCCCTCCATGATTTAATAAGTCATGCTTTTGAAGATCGCCTTGAAAATATCTGGCTTTGTGGACGAACAAAGGTTTATAAAATAGAAACCGTAGATGGGGATGTCACGGATATTATTGGCATGCCCATTAACAATCCCTCTCAAGATGAAACGGTTGGGCTTGCCTATGGAACTGAATTATATATAGCCGCATCAGGGCAATTTAGCCGATACGATGGTCATCGGGGTTTTGTCAAGTTTGATTCGCTTCCCGGGCCTAAAAAATATTTTGCGTCTGCGGGATATTTTTGGTTTAACGATGGCACACGGTGGCGCACGGTGGACAAAAAAATGCAATCCTTAAAGCTCAATTGGCTGGGGTTGTTTCCAAACCTTCGATACCTCGCCCCCGATAATCAAGGGGAATCACTGTGGGTGATTTCTGCAAATAATGAACTCTATAAATTCACAAACACCACCGATGAACCCATACCATCCCGGTATCCATTATTTCTACGCGATGTACGTGGGCAAGAAGTTGAAATTGCTAAACAGATCGAGATCGAACAAAATGAAAACTCCGTTGTTTTTGAATTTATTCAACCTGATTATCTGGGGATCAACACAACCCAATACCGGTATCAGCTAAAAGGCCTCAATGCACTCTGGTCCGCCTGGTCGGCTTCAAATAATACTATTACATTTTCCTATCTGCCAGCAGGCAAATATTGGTTGGCTATTCAATCGCGCGATTTATTGGGAACTGAATCAAGTATAGAACAAGTTGATTTTCGTGTGTTGCCTCCCTATTGGAAACGGTGGTGGTTTTATGCCTTAGAATTTATCATCTTCAGTGTGTTAGTAATTTTATCTATGCGATTAGGCAGGGCCAACACGCGGTATCGGTATATCAGCCAGATTTTATCGCTGCTTACTGTTGTTATGCTGATTCAGTTTTTACAAACTGTTATAAGCGCTTTAATAGGAATTAAAACTTCTCCGGTTATAGAATTTATGATTCAGGTTTTTATAGCGTTGGCCGTTTTTCCGGTAGAAATTTTTGCCCGAGATGCTATGACGAAGTATTCACAAGGAAAGTATCAAATAACCCGATCCCGGGATAAAAAGAAATCAAAAAAATAACTACGCATTGAGCGCTACAAATCAAAACATCTTTTATAGCATTTCAGATTTTGATTACCTTCACTTATCCCAAAAAATCAACCCATGAAAACTTTACTTTCATTTATTCTTTCAGCAATTATCATACTATCGTGTGCGCCCAAAGAATCACCCAAAACACTGGCAGAGCAAAATCCTGCCTGTGAAGGGTTCGATGAAATTGGATCCGATCCAGCAGCTATTCAGTTAGCCGACAGTATTATGCAGGCCATGGGTGGGCGTGAAAACTGGGATAACACCAGATTTATATCCTGGAATTTTTTCGGGCGCAGAGATTTAATCTGGAACAAGCAAACGGGGCAAGTGCGAATTGAAAGTGTCCCTGACAGTACCATATATCTGGTAAACGTAAATACCGGGGAAGGCAAGGTAAGAATCAAAGAAACCATCATCGACCAACCAGATAGCCTCAGGAAACTGCTCGATAAGGCTAAAGCAATCTGGATAAACGATTCGTATTGGCTAGTGATGCCTTTTAAATTAAAAGACAGCGGAGTTACAATAAAATATATGGGAGAAGATACGCTCGCTGGAAACCGGTATAATTCTTTACAACTAACCTTTAGCGCGGTAGGGGTTACGCCTCAGAACAAATATAAATTGTATGTGGGCAAGCAAGATAAATTAATTCATCATTGGGCCTATTACTCTGATGCCTCTCAGGCTGCTGCAAGTTTTGTAAGACCTTGGGATAACTACCAAAAGTATGGCAACATTTTACTATCCGGAGATCGCACCGATGGGGCGGGTCCTAAAAATGTAAAGGTTGATGAATCTTTGTCTGAAACTTTATTTACTGAATTTTAAAAAATAGTCTATGCTCCTAAATCTGGGAACCGTACCGAATTATTATAAGAATTACGTTAAACAAATTGATGAGACGGACTTGCTGCAAGCTCTTCGGATTTCAGGGCATCGCGCCCTTGAGTTGCTTCACGCCATTCCACAGGATAAACCAGATTTTCGGTACGCACCGAAAAATGGACCATACGGGAGGTGTTGTGCCACATGCTCGATGTCGAGCGAATCTTCGCTTACCGCGCTTTGCGATTTGCGCGAAAAGATAGTACTCCCCTGGCCTCGTTTGATGAAAATTCGTACGCACCACAGGCCAATGCCTCTGGAAGAAGTCTCAAAAAATTGCTGCTGAGATGGGGCATGTACGATCTTCTACCATCGATTTATTTGAAAGCTTTACACCCGAAATGCTGATGCGTAAAGGAACATCGGGCACAAGTGAATTATCCGTAATGGCCCTTGGTTTTATTATTGCCGGGCACGAAACACATCATTGCCATATACTGAAAGAGCGGTACCTTGCCTGATGAATGAAGATTCATATTTACTTTCTGTTATTAGCACTGCTGGGTAGTGCTTGTTCGCCACGTAGTATAATTGTAAAAGGAGGTTAAGCGCACAGAGCAAGACCTTCAGGACCATACCGGTTTTGCGCTATACGATCTTTCTTCTAAAAAATTTCTGGTCGACTACCAATCCGATAAATACTTCACGCCAGCCTCCAACACAAAAATTTTTACCTTTTATACATCGCTGATGTTATTAGGGGACTCGGCAACTGCATTCAAATATTCGCAGCGGGGCGACTCATTAATAATCTGGGGAATGGGCGATCCATCTTTTTATACCCCAATACATTTAATAATGATCGCGTCTACTCCTTTTTACGAAACACAGAAAGTGAATTGTATTATTCTTCTTCAAATTTTAAAACAGAAGTGCTAGGGACGGGTTGGGCGTGGGACGACTTTCCGTATAGTTATTCGGCTGAGCGAACAGGATTCCCCATGTACGGTAACTTGATCTCAATTGGTAAAGATTCAATTGGATTCACCATCGCGCCAAGATATTTTATGGAGCATTTTACAGAAGCTATCGAACAGCACACTTTTGAAGAAATACTGCGTGACTTTGACAGCAATCAACTAACCTATTTCCCCGGAAAATCTTCAAGTAGCGAATGGAAAGTTCCTTTTCACTTTAGCAGCGATCTCGTTATTGATTTGCTAGGCGATACGTTGAAGAGGCAAGTTCAGGAAGTTTCTATCCCTCTACCCAAGGACGCCCTTTCCTTTAAGAGTATATCGCTCGACAGTCTTTATCGTGTAATGATGCAGGACAGTGATAATTTCATTGCGGAACAACTGCTGTTGCAATGTGCTGGAATTTTAAGCGATACCTTAAAGCCAGAAATTGCGATTCGATACGCTAAACAAAATTTTTTATCAGACTTGCCGGATGAACCCGCATGGGTAGACGGCTCGGGACTCTCGCGCTTTAATCTTTTTACTCCGCGCACGGTAGTTAAGTTATGGGAAAAGATATATCAGCAAGTGCCACAAGAACGTTTGTTTAGTTTGCTGGCTGTTGGTGGAAGAAAGGGGACAATCCGAAACTGGTATAAAAATGAGCCACCTTTTATTTATGGTAAAACCGGAACACTGAGCAACAATAATTCACTTAGTGGGTATCTGATAACCCGAAAGGGCAAGATATTGATCTTTAGCATGATGAATAATAACTACCTTGCCAGCACAAACGAGGTGCGTAAACACATGGAAAAAATATTATTTACAATCCACGAAAAATACTAACCTGATCTGTCGTAATGAAAAAGTATTTATTCATTTGTTTCTGTTCTTTTTTAAGTAATTCTGTTTTTAGTCAGGCCGTTGATATTCTGGACATAAAGATTGGGCAAATGATTTTGATCGGCATGCCCAAGGCGGAGTTAGACGAAAAAGTTTTAGAAGAAGTGCGGAATGGAAAAGTAGGCGCGTTGATTTTCTTTGAAAAAAATATTCCGAACAAACCCAACGCATTTGCCAGTGTAAAGAACATGACCTGGACGTATCAGAAAGCTGCCTCTATTCCCCTGTTTATTTGTATTGATCAGGAAGGAGGAAAAGTAAATCGCTTAAAAGAAAAATACGGATTTCCCAGATCAATTACTGCAGGCGCATTGGGCAAATACAAGTCGTTGGATTCGGTTCGATTTTATGCCGAAGCCACAGCAGCTACTCTCGCAGGACTGGGCTTCAATGTAAACTTTGCCCCCGTTGTTGATCTTGCTACAAATAAGGACAACCCCATTATAGCTAAACCCGAGCGTGCTTATTCTGCCAACCCAGATACGGTGGCCATGATGGCAAAGGAAGTGATTAAGATGCATCGTAAGTATGGCGTGATTACTTCGCTCAAACATTTTCCCGGACACGGAAGCTCAAAAGATGACACCCATCTTGGCGTGGCTGATGTAACGAATACCTGGAGCGAAGACGAATTGAAACCGTATAAGCTATTGCTTGACTCCGGATATGTCGATGGAGTGATGACCTCACACATTGTTAATAAAAATCTGGATCCAAAAGGTTATCCCGGAACACTTTCAAAAGATATTCTCGATGGCATTTTGCGAAAGCGTCTCGGTTACAATGGTGTTGTGTTTTCGGACGACATGCAAATGCACGCCATTTCAAAAAATTATGGGTTGGAGGAAACAATTCGACTGGCGATTAATGCAGGAGTAGATGTCATGTGTTTTTCTAATAACATTGCGGGTAGTGATGAGCGCACCGTGGATAAGGTACATGCTATTATAAAAAAACTTGTTTCGACTGGTGAAATTAAGTCAGAGCGAATAGATGAATCATTTCAACGCATTTTACAATTAAAAGCTCGCATGGGTAATCGCGACATCGCTTCTTATAAAGCAGAAATAGCCAAGCTTCAGAATCAAATCAAAGTTCAGGCAGAGACACCCGTTCAAACTCCACAACCTGTAGCTCCCGTAGAATCAACAAGAAAAAAAAAGAAGTCAAAGAAAAATTAATTCCCTACTATGAATAAAACATTCGGGTTAATTGGTCTCGCTTTTATAGCTCTCGCTTCTTTAGGGTACGCCTTTCAACAAAAATCGCAGATTGATGAAGTAGCCGCTGTTTGTGAGAACGAGAAACAGGCTTTGATAAAGCAAGCGCAAGAACAAAAATTAAGAGCAGAAGAATTTCAGGATTTAGCAGTAAGAGCGCAGCATGAAGCCGAAGTTCAACGAGCAATCTGCGAATCTTTGTTGAATAGCAAAACAAAATAATGATAAAGATATAGCCCAAGAGGGGCTTGAAATTATATTAAAAGCAGGCAATGGTTTATTCCATAAAAAAAGCAATCTCTTTTGAGGTTCCAATCATTATCAGCGTTCCGCATTGTGGAACCGCCTTTCCAGATGAGTTAAAGTCTCAGTACAAATCCAAATTAATCAGCACCCCCGATGATACCGATTGGTTCGTTGATGTGCTTTATGATTTTGCTCCTTCGCTGGGCATCACCATGATCACAGCCAACCATAGTCGTTGGGTGATAGATTCGAATCGTGACCCTTTCAGCAAACCACTTTATACAGATGGAAGAATCATAACAGGACTTTGTCCGACTACCAATTTTTTGGGAGAGCCTATCTATAAAGATGAACGTAAAGAAGTTGATGTTCTGAATCTGTGCAAGGCTTCGCCTTACCTGGGTTTCAAAATGCTCATTCGCATGCCTTTCAATATGCGATGGCTGGACTGGCAGAGAATCACGAAGCTGGTACGCAAGATGATTTTTGGACCTGGCGGGAAGCCATGTATCAATGTGCACTTTCGGTAAATCCTGATCAGGCTGAAGCTATTGCTGCTATGCTTTATGCCGAAATGGTACGACACGGGTATACACATATTGCCGAATTTCATTATCTGCATCATGATAAAGATGGACGACCTTATACCAATCTTGCCGAGATGGGAACGCGCATGGTTGCCGCAGCACAAACAGCCGGAATTAAGATCACACTAATCCCAGTGTTTTATCAAAAAGGAAGTTTTGGACAAGACCCACAGCCAAGACAAAGAAGATTTATTTCGAAAACTGTTGATGATTATTTTAAACTTCTGGAGAAATCAAAATCAGCAGTGAAAAATAATCCCAATGTCTCACTGGGATTTAGTGTACACTCTTTACGAGCTGTGGAGTTAGATGATATCAAAACTACTTATCAGAAAGGCCCAAACGATTTACCTTTTCACCTTCACGTAGCTGAACAAAAAAAAGAAGTGAATGATTGTTTCGCTTATTGTGGCAAGCGACCCATGCAATGGTTGCTCGATAACCTGAATGTAAACGATCGTTTCAATCTGGTTCACTCCACTCATTTAAATGATGATGAACTCAAAAGATTAGCTCAATCAGGCGCCACGGTGGTGTTGTGTCCTTCTACCGAAGGAAATCTGGGTGATGGAATTTTTCGGATGAAAGAGTATGTAAAATTAGGTGGACGCTGGTGCATTGGCACCGATAGTCACATTGGACTAAACCCCATGGAAGAGTTTCGGATGATAGACTACCGCCAACGCTTAGTAAGTAATCAGCGTAATACCTTTGAAGGAGATGCCGCAGCCTACATGATTAACGAAGAAATTGAGTCTGGGCGAAAGGCCATGGGTACCATTTCAAAAAACCATTTTGAAATAGGAAAATCTTTTGACGCAGTTATCTACAATGCACAAACCCATTTGTTAGCCGACACATCCGAAAAAAACAGATTGGCTACCATTCTTTTCACTTCTGACTCCAGTCGGATACTGGGCACAATTATCAATGGAAAATGGGTGGTAAAAGATCAACATCACATGCAGGGTCATCCGATAAAAACGGCCTTTTCCAAAGCCATGCGCGAACTTAAAAACCGGTAATACCAAATACATAAATTAGATAGTTTCTTAAGTCGAATTTGTCTAAATCGGTAGTGTAATCTAACCTCGTATGAGAAAACTATACTACCTATTAATCATTGCATGCCTTGGTTTTGTACCCACAGCATTCGCTCAAAAATCAAAAACAAAAACGGAAGCACCATCAGCACCAACGCTTGATGCGGCAAACTTTAAAGGCCTAAAGTGGCGCAACATTGGTCCCTTTCGGGGAGGTCGTGCGAATGCTATTTCAGGTATCGTACAAAATGATAATGTTTATTACGTAGGCTATACCGGAGGAGGTATTGCGAAAACCGATGATGCCGGAATAACCTGGAAAAACATTTCCGATGGATTTTTTAAAGTGGGCTCTATTGGAGAAATCGCCATCTGCGAAAGCGACCCCAACGTGATTTATGTGGGTACTGGTGAACACGCTGTGCGTGGTGTTATGACCTCTTATGGCGATGGTATTTATAAATCGACTGATGGTGGCAAGACGTGGAAAAATATTGGATTGGAAAAAACACGGCACATCTCCGAGATTGCAGTGCACCCGTCAAATCCCAACATTGTTTTAGTTGGTGCACAAGGCGCTGTGCATGGCCCCAGTTCTGATCGGGGTGTTTATAAATCAATAGATGGTGGCGTTACCTGGAAGAAAACTTTGTATGTTGACGAAAACACAGGCGTCTCTGCCTTGAGCATGGACATGACGAATCCAAGAATCTTGTATGCTGCCACCTGGCAACATAGAAGATATCCATGGAAAGTAGAGAGTGGTGGCGCAGGCTCCGCCCTTTGGAAATCTACCGATGAAGGAGAAACCTGGACCAAAATTATTGACGGTCTTCCCAAGGAAGTAGGAAAGATGGGTATCTCCGTATCGCGCGCCAATCCAAATCGTGTGTATGCTATTGTGGAGGCAGAGAAAACGAAGGCTGGTTTGTATCGTTCGGACGATGGTGGAAAAAAGTGGAATCACATGACCAGCGATCATTTGATTACGGCCCGGTCTTGGTATTACATGGAAGTTTTGCAGACCCAATCAATGAAGATGTGGTTTATGTTCTTAACGCACCTATGACACGCTCCATCGATGGTGGAAAAACATTTTCAGCGCTGCGTGTAGGCCATGGCGATACCCACGATTTATGGATCAACCCAAAATCAAACAGCACTATGGCTTTGGCCGATGATGGGGGTGGTGAAATAAGTTTTAATACAGGCCGTTCATGGTCGTCACTAAATAATCAGGCTACCGCTCAGTTCTATAGGGTTAATGTAGACGACCGGTTTCCTTACTGGGTTTATGGTGGTCAGCAGGATAATTCTTCGGTTGCTATTCCAAGTCGAAATGGTAGTTATGGAATTACTGAAAATGATTGGTTTAATGGGCCCGGTTGCGAAAGTGCGTGGGTTGCATTTAATGATCCGGCCAACCCCGAGTTATTATATGGCGGATGTTATCAAGGGATTATTGATGTATTGGATGTGCGCACACGCGAAACCAAAGATCTTCAGAAATATCCAGCAACGAATTTAGGATTCAAGCCGCGAGAAATGAAGTATCGGGGGGCCTTTCACCAACGAAGGTGCCGGAGGCGAAAACTATAATACGATTTATTATGTGATTGAATCTCCGCACGAGCAGGGTGTTATCTATACAGGTAGCGATTGCGGTTTGGTGAATCTTACTAAAGATGGTGGCAAAAGCTGGAGTAATGTTACGCCTGCCGGCTTGCCCGAGAGCATGATTCATTCCATAGAAGTATCGCCACACGATAAAGGCACTGTTTATATTTCAGCCTCACGCTATAAGTTTAATGATTACGCAAACATGACGTACAAGTCTACGGATTATGGTAAGACATGGGTTAAGATTGGAAATGGTGTAGAAGCCGATGATTTTATAAAAGTTATTCGCGAGGATAAGAAGGTTAAAGATTTATTGTATGCTGGCTCAGAACGCGGTTTTTATATCTCTTATAATGGTGGAGCTTCGTTTAGTAAGTTTCAATTGAACTTACCTATTGTGCCAGTAACGGATCTCATCATTAAAGACAATGATTTAGTTGCTGCTACCGCAGGTCGTGCTTTTGGATCTTGGATGATTTGGGGGCCATTCAACAATCGAAAGGATCTTTTGCCTCAACGGTAAAAATTTATACACCAAAACCTACGTATCGTTTATCATCTGTTACCATACCTGAATACTTTGGCGACATCCCAGGGTTAGGGCGCAATCCAATGAATGGTGTAATTCTTGATTATTATCTAAAGGAAAAAGCCGATACCAATAAAGTGAGTTTAGAAATTATGAATGCCGCAGGGAAGGTTATCAGATCTTACACCAACAAAAAAGATGAAGCATTCAAAACCTGGCCGGGTGGGCCCTCTGCCCCTCAAACTATTCCAGCCGAAGCAGGCATCAATCGCTTTGCGTGGGATTTTCGTACGGAAGGATTGAGCGGTGTTCCTGGAATTTATGTGTATGGCGATTATAGTGGCCAGCGCGTTGCACCAGGGAAATATAAGGCGCGTGTTACGTTCAAGGGTCAATCTTCAGAGACCGACCTGGAAATAATCTCTGATCCAAGAGTAATCGCAACAGCTGCCGAGTGGACTGCTCAACAAGACTTCTTGAAACAGGCTGGCGAACAATTTGATGATCTGCAAAAATCGGTCAACAATATGCGGCAGGTGAAAACGCAAGTGGAGACTTTCAATGAATCTTTAAAAGACAACAAGGATGCGAAAGACCTCATTCAAACCGGAAAGGATTTGATTAAGAAGATTGATCAGTGGGAGTCCAATCTTATCGAACCACGCTCTAAAAACTTTCAGGATGTTATCAATTTCCCTAATAAGTTAAACTCAGAGTTTTTGCAATTACGCGGTGTGGCCGATACCCATGACCCACGTTTAACCAAAGGAGTACAGGACCGCTCGCGCGATGTGCAGGCAGACTGGTCGAAATACAAGATGCAAATGAATGAGATTATTCAGAAAGACATCAATAACTATAACCGAATGTTCAAAGAAAAGAATTTGCCTGCTGTTATTACCGAAACCAAAGAGGTAATTAACAATTAATGACGGCACCATCTGAATTAAAAAGTTTCTCAAGTCACAAAAAACAGAAAGGCGCCACGTGGTGCCTTTCTTGTTTAATCTCATTTTTTAGAAGTGGTGGAAAGGCTACCGACAATTATTATTTGGTTCTACATTTTAGCAACACAGCATCCTTAAATTTCTTATCGCTCTTAAGGGTCTCAAAAAATTCACCTACAAATTTTTCTATTCCCTTATAATCCTTCTCATTATAAAGCGCCTGGTGATCACTAATTACTTTCATGATTTCAGGTTCCAACCGAAGATATTCGCTCCTTACGTATTGCATCAATGGTTCGCTACGGCAAAAGCCGCGGTACAATCTTTCTTGCACACTATTTATCGTTAGGGTTTCACTTACTGTTGCATAGGGCGCATTTACCAAACCTGTCATATCAAAATCATAGGTGAGTGGAATCTTCTTATTTGCCGTTTGGATAATTTTTACATTGTGTTGTTGAGCCGCTGACCAATCCGTATTGGCAATCAGGTATTGGAAAAAATCAAAAATAACAGAGGTGGTGTCGCTAAGGGTAAGCGGATGAATGTCTTGTTCCACAATTTTCCCATCAAAACGTTGAGCGACTAAATCATCATCTTCAATCAAAAAACTTTTTTACGGAATAGGTTTTAGACTTTCCACTGATATCCGTAAGTTCTAAATCCACCAATCGGGTGTGAAAGAAATAAGGCGTTATGGGTTCCAGTATTTTATAGCAGAGATATTCTTTCAAAATCAGGTCGTTACCCATTTTTCCCGTTTGGCAGGGCAAAACCAATTTAAAGTCCTTATTATCTTCAAAAGGAGTTCTCTCCGCAGCCTTCTTCTTAAACTTGACCCGTATAGGTGGATAAAAGCAATTGTTTCTTCTGAAGTTTCCACGAGCCCGGACTTTGATTGCAATAGAGTCGGATTGGCCTTTATCATTTTTGTATCCGAAATAAGTTGGGAAGTAAATGGAATCAACTTTTTCTTTTTTCACTTCCTTAAAAGAGAATTTCAAACTCAGTGCAAGCGGTTGCTCTTCCTGAAATAAGGGTGGCACTTGTTTCTGTTGTGCGTAACCAGAAATCGCTAGTGCCAACAGTAGCGGGATGAAGGAAAAATTACTTTTCATGACTTAGTAGTAATAGATTTTAATAACGGCTCGGTTCTTCACTAAATCAATCTGTTCAATAGTAGTTTTTTTTATGTCAAGTCCAGTACGCGTCCGTAAATCCTGCAACAACACGGCATGATGTTCGGGCTTAATGTTTTCAATATTATCGTACTCAACAATTTTTATTTTTGATTGCGCATCAGCTGGTTGCCATCGACCGCATACACTACGGCCGCTATACCCAGATTAATTCCACTGATTTCAAAATACGTTGCTTTCATGACTGAATTAATAAGCCCTACCGCCATCATTATAAAAAGGTAAGTCATGTCTTTGGTTGTCAATGTTTCGGTTCTAAATCGAAGCAGTGAAAAGGCTGCCAGCAACCCGAAGGCACTACTTAATGAATTAAATGCCTTGGCTTGCTCAAGCATGTACGAAAGCAGAAAGACAATAAAATTGAGCAGAAAAAAAGTAAAAAAAAGATCGCTTTTGTGATAGGTTCTAAAGTAGATAACACGAACCACCAAGACCATGAAAGCCGTATTGATCAATAGTCTAAAAACAAAGAAATCCGAAACAAGTGTATGTCCGTCCATCTTATAAAGATAGAAAACTGATTGAATTAACCTTCTACGCTGTGTCGCCCAATATTGCCCTGTACAGCTTCTATTTTGAAGGAACCGTCTGCATAAATCTTTACCAGAAGGCAATTATTTTTCGTAATTCTGAAGCTTCAATCCTAAAACTATGCGTCAATTACTCCTGATCGTTTTTGTATTTACTTTTCTGATTTCTTACTCACAAAAGAAAGGAACACCGCCTGTTTCAGGGGTAACGTTTGATCAATCATTGTATTCGGGCATCCGTTGGCGCGAAGTAGGCCCTTTTCGGGGTGGAAGATCGGGTACGGTTACCGGTGTATCTGGCAATCCAAACCTATATTATTTTGGAGCCGTGGGTGGCGGTGTTTGGCGTACTACCGATGGCGGGCAAACCTGGGGAAACATTACCGACAATTATTTTGGTGGAACCATAGGAGCCGTGGCTGTTGCTGAGAGCGATCCCAATGTAATCTATGTGGGCGAAGGCGAGCAAACGGTTCGAAACAATGTTTCCAGTGGTTGGGGAGTTTGGAAATCTACCGATGCGGGCACCAGTTGGAAACACATTGGCCTTTCTGACTCAAGACATATTTCACGTATTCGTGTTCATCCAAAAAATCCGGATGTCGTGTATGTAGCCGCTATGGGTAATCTATGGAAGCCAAACGAAATGCGTGGTGTGTATCGCAGTACCGATGGCGGACAAACCTGGAAGAAAATTTTATATATCAACGATACTGCTGGAGCGGGAGATTTAATTTTTGATCCGAACAATCCGCGTATTTTGTATGCCGCCACCTGGAACATGAAGCGGAATGGCTACCGCATGGATAGCGGTGGGCCTGATTCGAAATTATGGAAGAGTAGTGATGGTGGTGACACATGGGAAAATCTTTCGGATAAGCCGGGAATGCCTAAAGGGCTTAACGGAATAATTGGAGTAACGGTATCGCCTGTAAATACCAATCGTGTTTGGGCAATTATTGAAAACTCAGAAGCGCCTGGTGTGTACCGATCGGATGATGCCGGCAAAACATGGGCTCGCATTAATCAGGATAGAGCTTTGCTGCAACGTTCCTGGTATTATTGTCGCATTTATGCCGACACACAAAATGAAGACAAGGTGTGGGTGATGAATGTGAGTTATGGTGTTTCCAAAGATGGCGGCAAAACGTTTGAATTGAAAGATGCACCCCATGGAGATCATCATGATTTATGGATTGACCCAACTAACAATCAGCGCATGGCTATAGCCGATGATGGTGGTGCACAAATCTCAACCGATGCCGGTGAGAATTGGACAACTGATCACAATCAACCCACCGCACAATTTTATCGGGTTACTACCGACAATTCATTTCCTTACAATATTCTAGGAGCACAGCAAGACAACACCAGTGTGCGCATTCCACATCGCACCAGTAGTTCAAGCATTTCAGAAAAAGATTGGGTAGCCCTTTCCATTGGCGAAAGTGCACACCTCGCCCCTGATCCAACCAATCCTAACATCATCTACGGAAGTGACTTCAAAGGGTACATGAGTATGACTAACCTTGACAATGGGCAAGAGCGGAGCACCAATGTGTGGCCCGATCTGCCGGCAGGTTCAGGTGTGGAAGTAATGAAGTACCGATTCAACTGGAACTATCCGCTGGTATTTAGTCATCATGATCCAAAGAAGCTATATGCCGGGTCAAATCATTTACATGCTACAACCAATGGTGGGCAAAGCTGGGAAGTAATCAGTCCGGATTTGACAAGAGGCCAACCAGAAACGATTAAGTCATCTGGTGGACCGATAACACAGGACAACACCGGAGCAGAATATTATGCAAACATTTTTGTTATCGCAGAATCACCTTATACGAAAGATGAAATCTGGACGGGCTCGGATGATGGATTAATTCACGTAACCACCGATGGTGGTAAGAATTGGAAAAACGTTACACCTTCTATTTCACCAAAACTCAATATGTGGAATAGTATTGATGTGAACCCATTTGTAAAAGGGGGTGCCTATGCCGTAGCCACATCCTATAAGTTTGGTGACTACACCCCTTACATTTATAAAACTACGGACTATGGTAAAACCTGGACGTTGATCACCAATGGAATTCCAAAAGAAGAATTTGCCGTGTAGTGCGGGCAGATCCTAAACGACAAGGGTTACTCTATGCGGGAACTGAGAAAGGAATGTGGCTATCGTTTGATGATGGCGCAAGCTGGTCGAAGTTTCAACTGAATTTACCCCCTGTCCCCGTTGCTGATTTGGCAATAAAAAATGATAACCTGATTGCTGCCACGCATGGGCGAAGCTTTTGGATGATTGATGATCTTACACCCTTGCATCAATTAACAAAAGAGAACAGCACGAAAGATGTTGTGCTATTTAAGCCTATGCCAAGCTACCGTATGCCTGGAGGTAGCGGCTGGCGCAGTGCGAATAGAAAGTTGGAAGGTGAGAATCATCCGGGCGGTGTAATGATTCATTACTTTGTAAAAAGTGTGGATGAAAAAGCGGACGTTAAAATGGAAATTCTGGAGACAAGAGGAACGGTGATCTCTACCTATAGCTCAAAAGCCAAAGGCCGGGAACAGCTGCCTGTCAAATCTGGGAGCAATCGTTTTGTTTGGGATATGCGTTATCCGGGCTATACGACCTTCCCAGGCATGGTCTATTATAGTTCGCCTAACCAAGGGCCTAAGGCTGTGCCCGGTAAATACAAAGTAAGGTTAACAGTTAACGGGAACTATCAGGAACAAGAGTTTGAAATTCTGAAGGACCCACGGGTGCCTTCCACACAGGAAGACCTGCAAGCGCAATTTGATTTTCTTGTAAAGGTGCGTGATAAAGTAAGTGAAGCAAATCAAGGGGTAATTGATATTCGTAAGATTAAAGAGGACCTTGACTTTTTAAAAAGTAAAATCGGCAGCGATGCGCAGTACAAAGAGCTCAATGAGTTAGTAAAGCAGTTTGAGGAACAATTAACGATTCACGAAAACAATATTCATCAAACAAAAAATCGCAGTGTGCAAGATCCGCTTAACTACGGCATTAAAATGAACAACCGACTGGCTCATTTAATGAGCGAGCAGGCACAAGGAGATTTCCGGCCAACGCAACAAGGGGAAGAGGTTCGTCAAATGCTTACCAAAATGGTGGATGAAGAGTTGACGCAGTTACGCACCACTATCGATAAGAATGTGGATCGGATTAATAGTCTGGCCAAAGAAAAAGGTGTAGAGGTTGTGATGGTGAAGAAGGGAGCGGTGGTAAATTGAACCTTTGGATGGGCAACACAAGGGCCGAAGGGCGCGAGTGGAAATCTCGTCCTACGGCACCTGTATTTTGTAATGGGTTAAGCAAAGTCTATAACACAATGCTAACGATCGTTTCCTCTTTTATCCTTTGAAAACGCTTTCCGCTGAAGAAGTTAAATTTCTTTTTGAAAAGAAGAACAAACTTCATTTTTCATCGTTTTATGAGGGTACGTTATGCCTTCAATTAGCCTTATAGGGATTACTTTTATGATCGGCCTGCTTATTTAAAGTAGCTAATTTTCTAAGATGTTTGATCATAAAATCAACTTTGTATAAGTTTGCACCCCCGATGAGGAAGTTTATAGTCAGATTTGTTTTGCTGCATTGCCTTTTGTTGTTTAATGGCTATGGTCATCTGTCTGCTTCCACAAGTCAGCATTGTAGCTATTCATCAATTGTTCTTAAAAGTTCACTTGATACCAATATTCTTGATGTCAAAATATCAGAGCTTTTGTCTGGTGCTCAGACCAACCTTTAAAATTAGAGATTGCTGAAATAGAGGAAGAGAAGTACAAATTATTCTCCTTCAAGAGATATTTAACAGGCTTTAATTTCTTTACTACTCTTTTACCCGAACAAACACCAGGTCATTTTTTGGCTATATCGATGACGGTGAATCCTTCGCTAAACCAATTCCAGAGTTAGCGTGCAATAGTCGTTACGCTACATTCGGAGTATTCAGAATCTGATTTACCCACAGGCAAAATTTCAATTGCCTTATTTCCAATAAAGTTTACTTGTTAGGCATCCATGCGCATTGGCTAATGGATTTAAAAAAATAGGACCTTAAAGGTCGGCCTATAAAAAAATCATCAAACAAAAACCGTACTGTTAAAAAATTAAATTATGAAGGCAATTATCATGCTCTTGAGTGTGTGCGTGTTATTAAGTAGCACGAGTTGTAAACCGCACGAAGCAGAAGAAAAAGGGGCAGAAACAAAATTTCTTGTAACGAGTCCTCTACGTATGGATACCTCCACTACAAAGGAGTATGTATGCCAGATCCGCGCTATAAGCCACATTGAAATAATGGCTTTGGAAAGGGGTTATCTGCAAAATATTTATGTGGATGAAGGACAACGGGTAAAGAAGGGGCAATTGATGTTTCAGATCATGCCGATGTTGTATCAGGCTGAGATGCAAAAAGCACAGGCCGAGGCCAACTTTGTAGAAATTGAATATCTGAACACAAAGGCCCTGGCCGATAGCAATGTGGTCTCTAAAAATGAATTGGCGTTAGCAAAAGCAAAATTTGATAAAGCCAAGGCTGAGGTAGCGCTGGCACAGGCTCATCTTGGTTTTAGACAGATTAAAGCCCCTTTTGATGGTATCATGGATCGTTTCCATGTACGATTGGGAAGCCTCGTGGATGAAGGTGAGTTACTTACCAGCTTATCGGACAACAGTAAAATGTGGGTTTATTTTAATGTGCCGGAAGCTGAATACCTGGAATACGAAACGGTTATAAAAAGAGATAGCTTGGTGCATGTGAACCTATTAATGGCTAACGGTAAGTTATTTAAATATCACGGGGTAATTGAAACCATTGAAGCAGATTTTAATAATGAAACTGGAAATATTGCTTTTCGGGCTACTTTCCCAAATCCTAAAGGCCTACTAAGGCATGGGGAAACAGGTACTGTTTTAATGAACGTGCCTCTTAAAGACGCCTTGTTAATTCCACAGAAATCTACCTTTGAAGTTCTTGATAAAAGGTATGTCTTCGTTATCGACAAAGACAATATAGTTCGATCACGACATATTACCATCTCTGCGGAACTACCTCATATTTATGCGGTAAATGGTGGACTCGAAGAAACTGATAAAATTCTTCTTGAAGGATTACGTCTGGTGCATGAAGGCGACAAAATAAACGTAGAATTTGTAAAACCAAGTTCGGTATTGTCGCAATTGGAGTTATACGCGGAGTAATACGTACCTAAAAATTTAAAGAAATGTTTAGTAAAATATTACATAGACCCGTCTTTGCAATTGTAATTTCAGTGGTTTTTCTTTTTGTGGGTGCGTTGGCAATCAAGCAGCTACCGACCTCACAGTTTCCTGAAATTGCCCCAACCACGGTAAGTATTTTTATTGCCTATCCCGGATCCAGTGCTGATGTGTTGATTAAATCAACGCTCATCACGTTAGAAAATTCTATTAACGGTGTTCAGGGTATGCGATACATGACATCCGATGCTACCAGTGCAGGAGAGGCAACACTGAGTGTAATCTTTGAGCCCGGTACGGATGCTAACGAGGCCACTATACGCGTTAAGACACGGGTGGATCAGGTAATGCCACTGTTGCCAGATCTAGTGCAACGTGAAGGGGTAATCATTACACCTATACAACCCAGTATGTTGATGTATGTCAATTTGTACAGTACAGATAAAAACCTCGATGAGAAGTTCTTATACAATTATGCCAACGTAAAAATGATTCCTGAAATCAATCGGATTCATGGTGTTGGAAGAACCAAAATATTAGGTAGCCGCGGGTATGCCATGCGTGTATGGCTTGATCCAACTCGCATGCGCGCTTATAATATCTCCATTGAAGAGGTGATGGAAGCAATGGCAGAACAAAGTATTATTTGGCGCCCTGGCAGGATAGGCCAAAGCTCTGGTATTGCTGCTCAGTCTTTAGAATACGTATTGACATACAAAGGGCGGTTTAATAAACCGGAAGAGTATGAGAATATTATTATTCGTGCGAATGCCGAGGGAGAAAGTATTAAACTAGGGTCTATTGCTAAGGTTGAATTGGGAAGTGAGTTCTTTGATATCTATTCTAATCTGGATGGCCATCCATCGGCAGCCATTGTATTGAAACAAAACTATGGTAGTAATGCCAGTGAGGTAATTAAGGAGGTAAAGGTGTTGCTTGAAGAAATGAAGGCTGACTTTCCTCCAGGACTAGATTATAAAATCAGCTATGATGTTTCGCAATTTCTGGATGCTTCTACCGAAAAGGTATTGCATACGTTGGGTGAGGCTTTTATTCTGGTGGCCCTTGTGGTGTTTATTTTCCTTGGCGATTGGCGTTCAACGTTAATTCCTACACTTGCTGTTCCAGTGTCATTGGTGGGAGCATTTTTCTTCATGCAATTTTTCGGACTTTCCATCAACTTAATCACCTTGTTCGCATTGGTGTTAGCCATTGGTATTGTGGTCGATAATGCCATTGTT
This sequence comes from Flammeovirgaceae bacterium, assembly GCA_016709845.1. Classification (GTDB taxonomy): domain Bacteria; phylum Bacteroidota; class Bacteroidia; order Cytophagales; family Cyclobacteriaceae; genus ELB16-189. Next base: position 280,043 of record JADJMA010000002.1, read on the forward strand.
GTGGTTGAAGGGGTACATGCTAAAATGGAAGAAAAAAATCTTTCCCCCTATAAGGCCACGCAAGAAGTACTAGCCGAAATCAGTGGGGCCATTGTTGCCATCACGCTTGTAATGACAGCGGTATTTGTGCCACTGGTATTTATGACAGGCCCGGTAGGCGTTTTCTACCGTCAGTTTTCAATTACCATGGCCACATCCATTGTGCTTTCCGGAGTTGTAGCGCTTACCCTCACACCTGTTTTATGTGCTATGATTTTGAAGAACACCCATGGTCAACCAAAAAAGAAAAACATACTGAACCGATCGCTCGATAGTTTTAACCGTGGGTTTGAAAAACTTACCGGAAAATATGCTGGCTTGTTGCGATTAATCGTCAACAGAAGAATGGTGACGTTAGGAATATTGTTGATTTTCGGTTTTGGTATTTTTTGAGAGAATCAGATTTTACCCGCTGGTTTTATTCCGGGTGAAGATCAAGGTACAATTTATGCCATTATCCAAACCCCTCCGGGCGCTACACTCGAAAGAACCAATCAGGTTTCACAAAAACTTCAGAAGATATGCGAAGAAGTTGACGGTGTAGAATCAGTTTCTTCCTTGGCGGGTTACGAGATCATGACTGAAGGACGTGGTTCCAACGCGGGTACCTGTTTGATCAACTTAAAAAACTGGTCGGATCGTAAACAATCCGTTAAAGAGATCATGGAAGAGTTGGAGGAAAAATCAAGAAACCTTGGTGCGATTGTAGAATTTTTTGAACCTCCGGCCGTTCCTGGTTTTGGCTCTTCCGGTGGGTTCTCATTGCGCTTGTTGGATAAAAATAGCGAGACCGACTACCACGATTTTGATAAAGTCAATAAGCAGTTTATTGCTGATATGGGTAAGCGCAAAGAGCTGACTGGCTTGTTCACTTTTTTCGCAGCCAATTATCCGCAATACGAATTGGAGATTGATAATAAAGCAGCCATGCAAAAAGGTGTTTCCATTGGTAGGGCTATGGAGAATCTTAATATTCTAATCGGTAGTACGTATGAACAGGGGTTTATCCGGTTCGGGAGATTTTTTAAAGTGTATGTACAATCTGCTCCCGAATTTAGAAGGCTACCCTCTGATATTTTGAATTTGTTCGTAAAGAATGAAGAAGGCGAAATGGTTCCTTATTCATCTTTTATGACGCTTAAAAAAACACAGGGGCCTAATGAGGTTACGCGTTTCAATATGTATAACTCCGCAGCTATTCGCGGACTTCCGGCAAGTGGTTTCACTACTGCACAAGCTATTCAGGCAATACGAGAAGTCGCCAGCAAAACATTGCCAAAAGGATATGACATTGCCTGGGAAGGTTTATCGTATGATGAAGCCCAGAGTGGTAACGAATCCATATACATCTTCATCATCGTTGTAGCGTTCGTCTATCTGGTGTTGGCCGCGCAATATGAAAGTTTCCTTTTGCCTTTAGCGGTTATTTTTTCTCTCCCTGTTGGGATATTCGGTTCGTTTTTTCTACTGAAACTCATGGGATTGGATAACGATATTTATGCGCAAATAGGAATTATTATGCTGATAGGGTTGCTGGGAAAAAATGCGGTGTTGATAGTAGAATTTGCGGTACAAAAACACCGACATGGAGCAACTATTTTTGAAGCCGCTATTGAAGGTGCCCGGGTTCGTTTCCGCCCGATATTAATGACATCCTTCGCCTTTATTGTGGGATTGATTCCACTTGTAATAGCGACCGGTGCTGGCGCCATTGGTAATAAAACAATTGGTGGTTCAGCGCTTGGAGGTATGTTGATTGGAACACTGATGGGGGTAATCATTATCCCTGGCTTGTATTATATTTTCGCGAATATGGCAGAAGGCCGTCAATTACTCAAGGACGAAATCGATAGACCTTTTTCAGAAGAATTCGAACACAAAAAAACGAAAGAAGAAAATGACTCGAATGTTTAAAATGAATTATCACTATGTAGGGGTTATTTTCCTGGCTGTAATTTTTTCGGCTTGCGCTCCTACTATAGTAAGCAAGAAAGAGAATACAACGATGTCGGCAAGTTTCAACAACTCGCAAGACACAACGAACACGGCAAAGATTAAGTGGAGAGATTTTTTCACTGATCCAAACCTGGTGGCCCTGATTGATACAGCCTTACATAACAATCAGGAACTGAACATCACTTTACAGGAGATAGAGATTGCACGAAATGAAGTGCGCGCAAAGAAAGGAGAGTACTTGCCCTTTGTTGGCATTGGGGCTTCAGCCGGTGTTGATAAACGCGGCCGATACACAAGCCATGGTTCCAGTGAGGCAACCACAGAAATTATGCCTGGCAAAGAAACACCTGAGCCTTTGCAGAACTATATGGTAGGAGCCTATGCAACCTTGGGAGGTAGATATTTGGAACAAGCTCCACAATGCAAAAAAATCTGCCGTAAGTAAGTATTTATCTACGGTGGAAGGCAAAAATTTTGTAGTCACTAATCTGATTGCCGAAATCGCTAATTCGTACTTCGAATTACTGGCACTCGATAATCAGCTTGCTCTTGTAAAACAGAATATTGAAATCCAAAGCGATGCCCTTGAAATAGTAAGGCAGCAAAAACAAGCGGCCCAGGCTACGGAATTAGCCGTTCGAAGATTTGAGGCGCTCGTGTTAAACACACGGAGCCTTCAGTTTGGTATTCAACAGAGCATAACGGAAATGGAGAATCACATTAATTTTTTGGTAGGAAGGTATCCCCAATCTATCCAACGCAATTCTCTAAATTTCAATAATTTGATTCCGAATACAATTCAGGCCGGCATTCCATCGCAGTTATTAGAAAACCGAACCGATGTAAAACAAGCTGAACTTAAATTGGTTGCTGCCAAGTTGGATGTTAAAGTTGCTAAAGCACGATTTTATCCTTCCTTAGGGATTTCAGCAAGCATTGGGTTTGAGGCATTTGATCCGTCTTACTTAATAAAAACACCACAATCATTGCTTTACTCTTTAGCTGGTGATTTAGTATCCCCTTTAATAAATAGAAATGCGATAAAGGCAGCTTACTATAGTGCAAATGCCATGCAGATACAAGCTGTCTATAACTATGAACGTACGCTACTAAATGCCTACATCGAAGTTGCTAATCAGCTATCCATGATTAACAATCTGGATAATACCTATAGCTTGAAGGCACAGGAAGTACAGGCTCTTACCCAGTCAGTAACCATTTCAAATAATCTTTTCAGATCGGCCCGGGCAAACTACATGGAAGTGTTACTGACCCAGCGCGATGCGCTTGAATCACGGTTTGATCTTATTGAAACCAAAAAGCAACAGATGAATGCCATGGTTAATATTTACCATGCATTAGGCGGCGGTTGGAATTAAAAATAGAAAATTAGTTTAGTTAGGTAGAGAGAAACCATCTTACAGTTTGTAAGATGGTTCTTTTTTTACACTCTCTTTTAAGCCATCACCGAGACCATCGACAACACGACTTTGCCCAGATTCTGATTGCCCGTAATGATTATATCGTTACCAATTACTTCGGGTCGGATACTTTTAGAAAATAATTTCCAGGCAATGTCTGGTGAAATCTGAACTTCTGAATCAACCTTGGCGGGAGTGATCTTCTCAAGGATCCAACTGTCAATCCATTTAGTTAGAAACCATGAACCGCCTATATCCGTGGTAATGGTTACTTGAATCGTTGTCCTCTCAGGAGCAGCAATATCCTGAAACGTGTGCGGCAAGCCTAACATGAGTGTATCCATAAACGGATAGAAAAATTCCTTTGTCATTAACCCGGGCTTATTAACTGCTTCCCGGATTTGTTGTTGATGTAACCACTTTTCAGTGTACTCACGGGCAATGTGCTTCCAGTTTTTACTCACTTGCTCGCCTGCCCACGCAATCGGAAACCCAGCCTCGTCCTGTGGATTCAATGACTTGTAGTATTCACAATAGAGTGGTCCGGTAGCCTTATGCAAATAAATCAACATAGCCGGACTGACACGTTTCATGGCCTTTACCCAATCGGCATTTAATCCATTTAAATAATCAACAAGACCTTGGTAAGAGTCTATTGTTGGGGTTTCTTCCCTATGCTGATCCCGCAAGGATGAAAGCACTCTGATGTTTGTATCCAACAAATGGGCTACAACATCCTTTACTTTCCAAAGTTTTGCCACAGTTTGCTTATGCCAATCTTCCGGAGACAGTGATTCCAGCAACTCAATTAATTTTTTATCGAGCACCGGAAGCAGATCAACGGGATCAAGGATAGTTTGAGATTTGGCCATAGTAATTTTCAAATTAATTCAAATGTTCTCCCAATTGCAAGATTTCAAAAAGACACTTCATTTTTGTTGTTGTTTGTTATACAGATTTCATTGGTGAGTTGTATTCTTGCTATTGAAAAATAGTTAAATTATTAACTTAACCATTTGCTCATAGAGTGAACAGGCATACAATTTTAGACAAGCCGTATTTGCCGTCAAAAGTAAAACGACTCCTGTTCAGGAAATAATTTAATTACCATGCAAACAGCAAAAAACATTTTACTCATAAGACCATCAAACTTTGCTTTCAACTCTGAAACAGCAGCTTCAAATGCTTTTCAGAACGAAATAAAAGAAAGCAGAGACGCTATAATGAAAAAGGTGTTTAATGAGTTTGAAGAGTTTGCCACGACTCTAAAATCAAGAGGCGTTAATGTTTTTGTTTTTGACGACACGCTAACCCCTGAAAACCCCGATGCGGTTTTTCCGAATAACTGGGTCTCTTTTCATTCTGACGGAACAGTGATTCTTTATCCTATGTTTGCTCACAACAGGCGAAACGAAAGACGGCAAGACATTATCGATTCCCTGAAAAAGGATTTTCAAGTAACCAACTTACTTGACCTTTCTGCCTACGAAAAAGAAAATAGGTTTTTAGAGGGCACAGGCAGCATCGTGTTTGACCACCAAAATAAAATTGGTTACGCTTGCTTATCTCCACGAACAGACAAAGAACTTTTTGATAAAGTTTGCGACTACTTGCATTATAAGCCTATTTGCTTTCACGCACACGATAAAGGCGGAAAAGAAATTTACCATACTAATGTTATGATGTGTATTGGTGAAAAGTTTTCAGTCATCTGCCTTGACAGTATTTCCGACAAGAAAGAAATAGAATTAGTTTTTGAATCCCTGGCTAACACAGGGCATCAAATTATTGATATCACCTTTGAACAGATGAACAATTTTGCGGGCAACATGCTTGCCATACAAATCAACGACAACAAAAGTATTTTGGCTTTGTCTCAAAGTTCATTCAACAGCTTAACCGCTGCTCAGAAAAACGAAATAGAAAAATATTGTGAGTTAGTTCCCCTTTCGATCAAGACAATTGAAACGATTGGTGGCGGTAGCGCACGATGTATGATTGCCGAAGTGTTTTTAAAGCCGATACAACAATAGACGTTCAAAAATCTCAGAATGCTTGTCGTCTGTTAAACATTCCACGAAATTTTCTCGCGCTGCGTAACAGAGTTATCGGCCTTGCCTGAAACGACTTTACGACAGTTTGGATGGCCACAGGCGCATACGAACGACTGAATGGTATCGTCTAGTAAATCGGCATAGTCGAGTGTTAGTTCTTCATCGCGATTGATATTGCGAAGTGCAACCAGGTTTAATCCATCATAGATTGTATTCGGATCACAACTATGATTTTGAGGCGCCCAGTTTTGTGGCTTCTGATCCCACAGGATATAAACCTCATCGGAAATCGGATAAGCATAATGTCTGAACTCCTCTATCTGTTCAGGTGTCCAATTGGTTTCCACATAGCGTTTGGTAACAATGCGCTGAGCCGATTCCTCAATTTTAAAGATAACCTCGCCTTTAGCTAACGTGGTTTGGGCAACTATGCCATAACCATTAATTGCGTTCCCGTTTACCCGATATTTTTTTTGTTTAGCTGCGTGTCTTGCAATTCCTTCGGCAATAATGTGTTTTAAGAATCCCGCTTTACCAACAGGATCAAACTTTAGAATATAGTCAGCCGAACCTTCGTATCCATCTTCATAAAAAACGGAACACGTAAAGTTTATTTCCAAAAAGTAAACCTCCTTGTTTTCATTTACTCTAAAATCCAACCGCGCATAACCCACCCAGAAAAGCCATTAAAAATTTTCTCCGCGGCCAATCTCAGCTTTGCCTCCAACGCCTCGTCAGCACAAGGCTTATTAACATCGGTATGTAGTTCGGAGGTTTTAAGAGCGTACGTTTTAAATTTATATCCGTTCGGGAATTGGTATTCTACCGGTTTAAAAGTTGTGCATTTGCGATCTGGCTTTGGGTTGGCAGCCACCAAAACCGTAAACTCTTGTCCGGCAATGTATTCTTCAACAAGTATATCTTCATAACCATCAGCCAGCAAGGCTTCCACTTTACTTGTTAACTCAGCATGATCTTTACAAGCGACTTATCGTCAACCCCAAACTATCGCCTGCCTTGGCAGGTTTTACAAATAAGGGAAAGGTAAGGTGTTGGACTTTCTCAATAAGTTTATTCGTAGTGCAGCTTATTTCTGCAAAGTTGGGAGTTTTAACTCCCCCACAGTAGGCCACATACTTCATCAGCGTGTTAGTTTATTTAAGAGCACATGATCCACCTGATCGCTTGGTAACAAGGGGGCAATGTTGCGGGCAGGATCATAATTTTTATAGTCTACATCGGTAGTGCTATAATCCGGTTGCAGAACACAAACTTTCATGTGATACTGTTTTGTTAGTGGTTATCCGCGCAAGCGAGGGAGTGCCGAGGCTGATCTCTTTGCTACTTTGCGGATCGGGATTTCATTTAATACAGGTGCTTTACGAAGTAAGGCATCATCCAGCACTTCTACAATTAAATCGGTAAATGTCTTATCACTCATGCGCAGAATTGCGCCAATAGAGGTATAGTTTTCATCATCACTCAATCCACATTGGGCATTGATTTCCAACACAAAAAGTTTTCCCGTTTTTTTATCTAACCGAAAGTCTAACCGCGCATAGCCCATTCCCTTTACGGCTTTGAAGGCATCAATACTAAGCTCCTTTAATTGCTGAACTAATTCGCACGATGTTACGGGTGCGTATTCATATAAAAATCCATTATCAGGTGGCGGAGCTTCATCTTCGTAGGCTTCCCATAAACGTTCAAACGAAAGGAATTGCTCTTTTTCGGGCAAGCCTTTATGAAACACACGTTCTATTGGCTGATAAAATTTGATCTGCTCAGGTTGATGATGGGAGCCTACCAATAAGGTTGTAAACTCACGACCAATAATAAATTGTTCGGCCAGCAGACCAGCACCATCCAGATTCCAGCCTTTGAATCCACCATGAAGATTGGATAACACACTCTTTAGTTCACGCTTGCCATTAACTACATTCTTAATGCTAATGCCCATACTTCCGGCCGAAACTGCAGGCTTAACAATAAGCGGTTTCCCTACCTTCTTAAATAGATCGGGGTCGATATGACCATTTAGCTTTTGCCAGCTGGGCATGGAAACTCCTGCTTTACCAAAAGCTTCCTTCATCGTAATTTTTGAAGTGGTTATATCATAGAAGTAAGAATCCGATCCGGTATAGGTAATCTGGTTCTCGTCCAATGCATGAATTACTGAGACGCCCGGAACATCATTTATTTCGTCTCCATCGCATAGATTAAGCACAATACTGCGCTTGGCTGAGTAGTTCTGCACTTTAGCAATAGCCTCAGCAATGTTATTGATTGTAACATTTACCCATTCCCATTCGCAATTGATCTCATCAAAAACTTTGGTGTATTCGGCTATACTTTGGGTGTAGTCGTAATAAAATTTCAAGGTAGGATCATCCGTCTCCAGATAAGGTGCAAAATCCAAACTTTGTAGGAGGCTGAATTGGTAAGAAAATCCATTACAAACCAGCCAAAGTTGGGCTCAAGTAAACTCTATTTGCCATAGGTAATACAAATGTCACTAATTATTATTATTAAAATAATTTTATAGTGATATTTTAACGAGATCACCAATAAGATTTAAAGACTGGAATGGCATGCCTTCAAGCTCTATTGGCATTTATCTATGAATACCCTGCAAAATCGTATGATACGATCATTTCAGCCTATCAGTAAAGCGGGGATGTACGGACACATCATTTAGCAAGTTGGCAAGCTATAAAGTGATTGCGCATTACCACCCCCTGATACTGGACATAGTAATCCAGAATAACGAAAGATGGAAGACCAGGATGCCTATGGCAAAGCATTGCAGGAGAAAGCCGGCAACGTTGGTTACAGGGCCAGGAAATTGGATCAGTTGTCTAAATCCACCCATATAGTCTGGTTAAACAATATGATTTTGAAGCTAATCAAACTTGTTCGCGTAACCGCTTTGATCAAGAAAGAGTATTGCTGCTTTCTTACCTAATCGTTAGAAAATAAAAGGAGTCTGGATTTCTTAATCCAAACTCCTTTATCAATTACATGTAGAATGCTCCGTTAAACTATTCCTCTTCAGCCTCAAAGCGTGGGGCACTAATGTGCGAACCAAAGAACAGGGCGTTAAAGAATAATTTGTTGGTGCCATTCCAATAGCCTCTAAAGGCCGGATCATCAACAAATAAAATGGCGCGCCCCTGCCCCATGTTACTCACCTGAAGAGAAACAGAGTTTTTTATTTTAGCCAAATTGGTTGGATGAATATAACCGCTCAACAACGGGTTAGCGGTATACTTAATGACTGTATTGAATGGATTCTTACTTGGCTCAATAAATACGGAATGATTTCGGTATACCGAAATAGTACGGTTTGTAAAACCAAAGCCCAAGGGATGTGTAATATCTAAGTTAGCCTGATAAATCGATCCCCAATAGAGCGTGATCCCTGATAATCCCCGCTGTTACATAATCCAATCTCTTAGCTTTCCCCGCTTCATCATCCTTACTTAATTGTTCATCAATCAACTTGTTATTGATAGCCCAACTGATTGCATATTTTTCTAAAATCAATGTTCCGCCAAGTTGTACCCACGCTTTAATTTTTGCAACTCCGGCCTCGCCCAGTATGCTATAGTTTCCTGAAACCAAAATCAATGTGTTGTAGTCACTGATTCTAAGTTGACCGAATTGGCTGGTATTGACTTTCGTGATGGGCATATTCAGTTTTGAGTCTAACAAAACCAATGGGCTCCCGCATCAGCTGAGGCTACCCCATCGCCTATCAACATAACCACTTTAGGCATTTGCACGGTTCGTACGTTTCCACTACCCAGATCAACGCCTTCCAGATTAAAACCAGTCGCCACTGAGTAAATCTCGAGTCCAGAAGTAGCGGAAGCTTCGCGTATGGCAGTAAAAAGTTCTTCGGACGAAATATCCTGATCGGCTACCGAAATCATCAATGTTCCATAGCCAAACTGTCGCTTCGCACCATTCACGGTTGTAGCAAACGGTTTAAAGGCTGTTTTAACATATCCATTTTTTGAAAGCAGGTAATACAACGCACGCGATGCGGTATATTCATTCCAATCAATTAAATAGGCATAGGTTGATTTGATAACCGGTGGCGGAGTGGCCACTAAATCCTGAGATTTAATTTTATCTCCTTTCGAAAGTTTAACCGATGCACTAACCGCATCATAGGGAACACCATAGGCAAGCGCCATAGTCCAAGTGGAAGCATCATAAAAAACGCTATCGTAAAAAGAAGTTACTTTCTCGAACATACTCCGCACCATACGATATTGCGTTTGATCCGTGGTAACGACAAACGCTTTTCCTTTTTCATATTTATTGGCACCTATGGTCAGGTCGGCTGATAGGGCATACGTTTCTATACGATGCTTCAACAATAAATCTGCGAAAGCTTTTGTGCGGCTCTGATCTTTACTGTCGCCAAAGACATACGCTTTGACAGTCGATTTTTTTCCTTCATCAAGGCGGATTTAAAAACTCTTGCTGATGCTTCAGCAACAACTCACGATTTTCAACACCGGCTTTCACTGTAGCCAAACTCGTGCGCACGTGGTTGCGAATGGTAAAGGCAAACCAAACTTCTTTTGTGGAGCTTTTCTGAACATGGCCCCGCGAACTGGCTTGCTCAAAAACCAATCCTAAGCCACCATGTATGTCCGGATAGGTAGAGCCATAGCCTGGATAGGAATTATCATAATTCTCTTTGGAGTAATACAGGGATCCAATTTCATCCATGGCTTTAGCAAAGTATTTTGCAAACAACGGATTCAGTTGATCGTAATTGGAGCGGGGTACAACCGGGTTTTCCGATCCAATAGGTTTTGTTGGTTCAAAGAAATTGGTCGAATTGGTTCCCATTTCATGGTAGTCGGTGCACACATTCGGCAGCCATTGGTGGAAAAACTCAATTCGATTTTGGCTTTCCACATGGGCCAGAGGCAACCAATCCCGGTTGAGATCAAACCAATAATGATTGGTTCTTCCTCCAGGCCAAACTTCATTATGCTCACGATCCATAGGATCTGATACGGGAGGGAATCCTTTATGCATATTGGCCCAGTTGGTATGACGGTCGCGGCCATCAGGATTATAGTTGGGGTCGATGTGAATGATTGCATCCCGCAAGGTTTTACTTGCTTCATCACCTTGCGCAGCAATCAGGTAATACGCTGTTAACATAGCCGCCTCGCTACTGCTGGGTTCATTGCCATGTACATTATAGCCATGCGTAATAACCACGGGCATGGAAGAAATATTTACTGATTGCGAAGGATCGGCCAATTTTAAGTGTTCTTTCCGAATCTCTTCAATGCGCGCATAATTCTCCGGACTTGTAATGGTAAGCACTATCTGGGGCCTACGTTCATAAGTATACCCGATAATCTGAAAGTGGGCTTTGGGTGATACCCTTGCCAGTTCTTGGAAATAAGACACAATTCGATCGTGGCGTGTATGCCAATCGCCAATGGGATAACCTAAAAATTGTTCAGGTGTGGGAATTGTTGGATCAAAAGTTACTCCGGATGGAAAGAAGTAATTGTTTTGGGCAAAGGTTAAACTTGCACAAAGGATAAACGCAACAAGAATTAAAATTTTTTTCATAGAGAAGAAATTGAGAGGAAAAGTTACAGAATCTGAAGAGCAGGAAAAACAAAATGTGATGGAAGGTGATATGACTTAAAAGCCATCATCTTCTTCACCCTTCTTCTTATCTTTTTTCTTAGAAGCGCTGCCACTCGAAAGATCATAAGGCGCTTCGAGGCCGTGGTAGATTTGGCGGAAGTGATTTATAAAGGCAAGGGTTTCCTCATCAGTACCGGGTATAAAGACTAACTCGCCCAGCTTAGCTTTACTGGCGTTGGTCTTTTTCATTATCAAATCATTGAACGCTGGTACTGATGAATGAACCATGAGTCGATTGTCTTCCATCCCAAAATAAAACCACGATTCCGGTGAGGCTTTAATAAAAAGATGAAATACAGGTGCTCCATCTTCATTCTTGCGTATCTCCATAAACCCTTCAAAGGCACCATTGATGTCATAACGCCCCATGTGGCTAAGCCCCAACAAGCCTTCGCTATAAAACGATTTATGTTCTTGCGACCATTTTAAATTTGCGTTTGATATTACTAACGGCTTCAATAAACCGGGTACAGAGGCTAATGGCGTATAGGTCTGTAACGAACGTTGTTCATAATCTTTTACTGCCCGCTCTCCTACAATATCCGCAATCTTGTACAACAAATCGGTTTGATCGCCAAGGCCCTCTTCTTTAACTCCTTCATTTTTTATTACTTCTAGAATGTTTGTAGCCATCAGTTGATACGCCATCGTGGGGATATTCATATCGACCATAACAAACGAATTCATTTTTATATCATTCGTCTCCAGATTACCCGATCCTAAAGCAGAAGCAGTCAAATTAAAATCCTTGCTTCCTTTAAAAAAATTAATGGGGCCCTCAAACCGAACTTCCTGTTTCTCCTCATTGTAGGCAAAGACTTTTCCGGTAAGTTTTTCTCCTGCTGCTTTCTGACGATCTTCTATTCGAAATTCCTTGCTCTCTTTTTCATAATACAGGGATCCACTGGGCAAAAAGAAATCCTCATCGCCTGGATCTTTTTTATCAAAAACAAAAGTTATGTACAGGTCATTATCCTCCCCAAAATGAAGCCCCGCATCTGCTTTGCGCCCTTCTTCGGTAATTGAATTATCAAAATTGAGATAGACATCTTTCTCATCTCCGCTTTGCGTGTACTGTAACCAGGTGTTGTAGTTTTTGATATTTTTTAAATCGAGTTTTACAAAGCCATGCAATTGTAACGCAGGCTTGGTGGCGTACATCGTCATATCTCCTTTGTAAAAGATACGTGGGGCTACCAGAATATTATTAATTTCTGTAACCGCACCATTACCCACGGTTTGCATTAGTGGTCCTCCACGCTGCTTCTTGTTTCGCGTTTCTTCCGTTATAGGTTCAAGCCGAAAGTCCGTCATTTTAATAGCAAACGTGTCGTTAACAGCATTTACATATTGGTACGTGGCATAGCCGGCAAATTCTTTTCTGGAAATAATATCAACAACGCCTTCCGTAAGACGGTGATACCCATTAAGGGTATCCAAAATGATTACTGTATTTTTTAGTTGCCCTATTTTGGCATTCTCCAAAATCAATACTTCATTGTTTTCTGGAGTGATTTTAGCATCCGCTACAATGATGTAGGGAATTCCACTTACTTTTAATTGTTGCGTTTTAATATCATACTCCGCGCGTTCGGCATTAAAACTGAGTGAATCTAATTCCTTGCGTGTGGTGTAGAAATATGAATTTTCTATGGGCACATCAGGGGCTTTATTCATCACAATCTTCTGGGTGGTTAAATCCCAACGGGCTTCTGGTATAGAAGTTTTAAACTGAGCATACGGAAAATCAATGGCCGCTTCTCCCTCTACTTCCGGGCTAATGGTCGCAAAATTCTGATCAAGATTAAACTTAAGTTTTACATTCTTACCCGCCAGAGCTGGTTTATCCGGGTTGCCGGTTTTCACCTCAAACCTTGCATGGCGCGCGCCAAATTCCTTGGCGGAGAAGGCTAGTTCCCTCGATCGTACTTCGGAGCCACGGGTAGTTAACCGGCCATCACCACCAACGCCTGATTTCGAGACGATCAGTTTACCATCCAAAGCAGCCGTATTCTGATACAAACTAAAAGGCTCCTTTAAATTCTTGAAATACATCTTGTCTTGCTTAGGCAACCACTTGAGTTGATAATCGCCTAACTTGATTTGTGGAAAATAAACCGCACCAAATTGTTTCTCTTTAATCTCACCCACACTACCTCGCCCTACAACGGAATCCGGATAGAACACAAAGTCGCGCGACTCCATCGATGCCGCCAGATAATCAATTCTTCCGGTAGCTCGGATGCCAGCATTATCTAAAGACATGCCTCCATATAATTTTCCTTCGCCTTGGTAAAGCGGATAGCCTGAAGCAGGCACCGTATGCATAAACCCCAAAGATTTGTCGGGCATAGTATATAGCTTCTCTTTAAAGCTGGGGAACATACCGCTGGATACGAACGTACCATCAAACTTTATAGACCCCGGATCAGCATCATTCAAACTGTCCAGCTTAAAAGGTGGCACAACAAAAAATACCGATCGATCATAGGCACCATTCAACACTTCACTTCTATCAAAATAGATTACTCCCCCTGCGGTTGCATCCAATCGTGGATAATTTGGATATTTTATTTTACCTGATTTATTATCGGGTCGATTGATAAATAAAGTGCCAGCGGTTTTATTGGAGGAAGCTTGCATGCCGCCCGCGGCTGCGGCTGTCGAGTCGGCTCCCACCATGGAGTTATTTACTCTGCGTCTTGTACCATTTTTTTCAGTAACATAAAACCGGATCGAGTCGATGTGATTCATGTTGATGAAAAAGCTATCATACTTTAACATGAAATCGCGCCCTGAGATTTCAAAATTACCGGCATTGATCGTTCCGTTAAATTTTATGTCTCGGTTTTGTAAAAAAGTAATGCGACTGCTATCTGGTTTAATAATAACGTTAAGCGAATCGCTCACATTAAATTCCTCCACGCCATAGACAGTCATTCTTCCATTTGAAAAACTGATTACGGCATTGGCTGTTGTATCGGTAAGAGAGTGTACTTTTAAATTGTCGTAATCGGCAAACCCTTTAACAGCCTGTAGAAAATTTATTGACTTTTCTTTTACATGAATTTTACCTGTGCGCGCATCGTAATCGATCATTCCCTTCTGCGACAGAAAATCAGCAGCCATTCGAACCTCTGATAGCGTGCGCTTGCCTTCCAATACTAAATCATATACATAAAAATCGTTGCTGCCAATTTCGTTGGCGTGGTTCACTACTAACGCCAGGGGATGAAAACTAAAGCCTTTCCCTCGCAGTTCGCGATATCCTTCGGGATCGTAAAAATCATTAGATTCAAGAACCATAGGCGATATATTGCCACTTCCCTTTACCCAAACCGAAAGACTGTCTGATTTTAAATCCCATTTAATCTGATCGGCCGTAAAGTCTATATCAAAATAGGAAGATGAAAAAGGGGCTTTGCGCAACTGACTCTTTTCTTTGGTTAGTACCAGTTTTTGATTTTTGTGATCATACCAAACTTCCATGGCGGGATGGACGATCGAATCGTTTTGTTGATAGATGGTAACCCGCGCGCGGGGAGATACAATCACTGAATCCTGAAATCCAAAAGTTTCGGCAATTGCCTTAAACTTTTTATCCGTTTCTCCACGGATCTCAATCGTTGCAAGGCTACCATCGACTGAGTTGCTGTTTATTTTGTTGCCCTGCAACCCAAGCCCACCCGTGTATTTCAATCTTTCATCACCAATCCCTTTAAATTAATAGTTGATTCGTACGATTTAAATCGTGGATAGATAGACGTTTCATGAGTTTTGTGATTAACACTTCGGAACTCAAAAACCCCTGGAACAAAGGTGGAAACCTTTCCAATATACCTAAGCTTGCCCTGCTCAGCTTTTAAGTAGGGTTGATTCGTTTTGAAATTGTATTTGTTCAATTCGTAATAGACTGAATCGGAAGAAAGGCCAGCAGCCGACCAATCGAAACGTCCGCCTTCGCCAACAAAAAGTTTTTCGCGAAGCGCGAACAAGCCACTTGTATTTTGAAGAGACACCGAATCATAAGGAGTTGTAAAATTAAGCGTGAGCTTATCAAATTTAATTACAGGGCCATACACTTCGGGTTGTACTATAGGTTGTTGCCAAAACGGGGCATTGTAGGATGACGTGTCTACGGGTTGTTCGTTGTATTCGGTCTGCACCGTATCCGATAGATAAACAGGCTCAAGATAATCGAATTGATAGTTGTCGTCTACAACCTGCAACTGAAAAGCCTTATCAAAATTCAGCGCATGATGTTCAAAAAAATCGCGGCTTTGTTGAAAGAATAAATTAGCCTGTGTGATATTGTCTTTAGCTATTACTTTATCAGCCGTTGCTAAGTAGTTGGATAGTTTCGAGAGATCAGCATTTTCGATGGTGACAGCGGCTGCAATGGCTCCATAATAATTAACAAAATGGGGCCTGACTTTATAGCCTTTCTTCTTCATAAGCCGGGCCTGGCTACGAATAATATTCTGATGATCAGGACCCATTGAACTCCAGGCCGTACTGAAAGCTGCCCCCACAGCAATTGCCTCATTGGCCTTGGTGCTTTCTAAAACTAACCGCACACTATCCTGAAAACTATATAGACGGGCATCGCCCGACTGGGCTAAAACGCCAGTGGTTGAGACAAGAACGATAATAATGTAGCTTAAAACCTGCTTCACGGGGTCAAAAACCTTGAAATTCGTAAATAAATAGCGAATGTACTAATGGATGAACCTAACCTACTTAACGGAATATCGAACAGGATTGTATATCAGCAAAGGTGGACGATTTTAATGATAGCGGTGCATTTCATCCATCAAAATATTCTTATTGATGTTAGCCAGAATGAGATCAAATTTTCCTGTAAGCTGCACCTCTTCAATTTTACCCTGCTGTATGTGAATGTTTTTGCATTGGTTGTTGGCAGCGTTCTCTTCGCCATTGACCACACTCCATTCATCAATATCAAAGGCTTCTACTTCTTTCGCGCCAAGCTTAGAAGCCATAATGGATAAGATTACCGTTCCGCACCCAGCGTCCATCACTCTCTTATTGCGGTGATCCATTTTCATCTGGCGGCTAATCATCAAATGCGTGGTTTGATGATGCCCGGTGCCAAACGACATTTTAGGGGTTATAATAATTTCGTAAGGATACTTTTTTTCAATTTTATGAAATGCCGCCCGGATGAGGCATTGATCATCCACCACAATGGGGTCTACATTTTTCTCCCACTCTTCATTCCAGTTTTGTTTTGGAATTTGGCTAAACGAAAATTGTAATGGTTTTACCTGACTGTATTTCTGCTTCAAGCTTTCGAGCAAACTCTTATCAAAACCGTCTCCCTCCACATAAGCTTCGAAACCCGTTTCCGTTTCCATAAAGGTATCAAAACCGGCTTCGGCCACTTCGGCCATCAGTATTTCTGAATACTCAGGATCACAAGCTACTTGAAGGCGCGTGGAGTGCATTTCTACTTGCTGATTTTTCAAATCGCTTTAACAATCTCAACAAACTCCCGGCTCTTCAGCGAAGCACCACCAACCAAACCACCATCTACATCTGCGCAAGCGAAAAGTTCTTTGGCATTATCAGCCTTTACACTACCGCCATAAAGAATCGAAATCTCTTCGGCAACAGCGCCATACTTAGAGGCAAGATGCTTGCGAATAACCGCGTGCATATCCTGTGCTTGTTGCGAGGTGGCGGTTTTGCCCGTGCCAATAGCCCAAACAGGTTCGTAGGCAATCACAACTTTTTTCAACGCTTCGGCTGATAAATGAAAAAGACTTTCTTCTACTTGTTGTTTAACTAATTGCTCATGCGTTCCCTTCTCACGAATCTCAAGCGGTTCGCCACAACAAAATATTGGGGTTAGCAAAGCAGCCAGCGCTTTATCAACCTTAGTAGCAAGTAACTTGCCATCTTCACCAAAATATTGTCTGCGCTCGCTGTGGCCGATAATAACGTATGGAACATTCATTGACTTTAACATAGAGACAGATGTCTCGCCCGTATAGGCACCGGCATCATGTTCGCTGCAATTTTGGGCACCAACCGAAATGCGTTTGTTAGAACCCAGTTGCTGGTTTACAGGATGTAAATAGGGAAACGGAGTGCATAGCACCACTTTCACATTTCCTTTCACTTCATCGGCTATCATCCCTATAAGTTCCGAAGTTAACGCTTGGGCTTCTTCCAGCGTTTTATTCATTTTCCAGTTACCCGCTACAATTTTGTTACGCATCGCTATTAAAATTTATTTTGAATTAAAGGTGAGAATACCAGAAGACTTATCGCGTGTTAAACGCATACTTTTTACAGGTTCCTTATAGGTTACGTGTACGAGGTTAGACTGATCATCATGTATTTCCATGATAACTTCGTTTTTCACTTCTATTGTACTAAATTTTTTAACATTCTCAATTTCGATGTAACAAATCACTGCGGGGTCTTCCCGTTCAAATCCTAAAAAATTCACTTTCTGTAATTTGCCATCTAGTTTTACTGAGAAGCGTTTTAGAACGTAATCGCTGATAAGTTGCTCGGTTGTTTGGCTTGGTCCAGGTTGTAACAAATCAAGTTCCGGTTGATTTAATTGATTACGAATCGACAGCTCGAGATCATCCAAAAAGATGCGCGAAGTTATCTGTAATGCTTTGTCTTTTTCGCTATAGTTGATTTCGGATACCGAAAGATGAATCGGATGCAATAAAAGATAGAAAGTGTATAAGAGGGTAATCATGTAGTAGTCATCGCCAAAATCGTGCCGTCAAAATTAGTTCTAATTGCCCTAAATCAAAATTAAGATTATACTTGTAGCCCATTTTAAAGGTAGCTGGATGAGTGAGTTTGCGTTGTATTTTGGCTTGGGTAAAGATCACATCTTAGATTATGTAAACGGATATGATCATATTCTGTTTGTTCTCGCCCTTTGTGCGGTGTATTTGATCCGCGATTGGAAAAAAATTCTTATCCTCGTCACGGCATTTACCATCGGGCATTCTATCACCCTGGCGCTGGCTACACTTAACATTATTAATTTCCCTGGTAATATTATTGAATTCTTAATACCCCTCACCATTTTTATTACCGCTGCGGGCAATTTATTTAAAGAGGACTCCACTTTAATCCCGGCCAAGGTTCAAATCAATTATTTCTTTGCCCTCTTTTTTGGATTTATCCATGGGCTCGGCTTTTCAAATTTTCTTCGGGCATTACTGGGGAAAAACGAGAATATTGTATCCCCGTTATTTGCCTTTAATCTTGGTTTAGAGTTAGGTCAAATAATTGTGGTCGTTATTTTTCTTGTGATCAGTTTTGTTTTAGTAGACTTATTAAAAGTTTCGCGCAGAGATTTAAAATTGGTATTGTCAGCAGCGATAGCGGGCATTGCACTTGTACTCATGAAAGACCGGATTTTTTGGTAGATATAAACTCAAATTAATTACGCTAACCTCGATACTATGAATAAACTATTTGCATTCGTCTTAATCCTTTTCGTTTTTCCACTTGGTGCCCAGGATTGGAAAGGTAAATTCGAACAACTTGGTCAACAATTACCAACTCCCAATGAGTATCGCTCAGGATCAGGCTCACCCGGCCCCAAATACTGGCAACAAAAAGCCGACTATGAAATTTCCGTTGAACTCAATGATGCCAACCAAAGCATTAGTGGTACAGAAAAAATTACCTACCACAACAACTCTCCCGATGTATTAAAGTATCTATGGGTGCAGTTGGATCAAAATCTTTATGAAAAAGAAAGTAACACAGGCAAGACAAGCAATAATTCTATTAAGGATTCCGTAGCAGCCAAAACGATGGCAGGGCAACTAAGTCTTTACGATTTTGTTGGCGGCTATAAGATTGCTTCCGTTAAAGATGCAGCTGGCAATCCTTTAAAACATACCATCAATAAAACGATGATGCGGGTTGATCTGCCTCAACCTTTAAAATCCGGAGATCATGTCAGCTTTCAGATAGCCTGGTCATACAACATTAACGATCGCAACTTTCAAGGCGGGCGAAGTGGATACGAATACTTTCCTGCTGAAGACAATTACGTTTATACCGTTGCTCAGTTCTTTCCACGCATGTGCGTTTACGATGATGTAGTAGGTTGGCAGAACAAACAGTTTTTGGGGCGCTCAGAATTTACCTTACCCTTTGGAGATTATAAAGTTTCGATCACCGTGCCTGCCGACCATGTTGTTGCGGCTACGGGTATGATAAAAAATCCGCAACAGGTACTTTCTAAAACAGAGATTGAGCGATTTGAAAAAGCTAAAACAACTTTTGATAAACCTGTAGTTATTGTTACGCAAGACGAAGCCGTTGCCAAGGAAAAAACAAAATCAAAAGAGAAAAAGACCTGGCAATTTGAAGCTACTAACGTGCGCGATTTTGCCTTTGCTACCTCAAGAAAATTTATTTGGGATGCCATGTCAGTAAAGCTTGGAACCACTACTCCATTGGCCATGTCGTATTATCCTAAAGAAGGTAATCCGCTTTGGGAGAAGGAATCTACGTTTGCAGTAAAAAACACTTTAGAGGTTTATTCCAAATTCACTATTGATTTCCCGTATCCACAAGCAACTTCAGTGCATGCTGCATCTATAGGCATGGAGTATCCAATGATATGTTTCAATTTCGGTCGTCCTAATAAAGATGGCACGTATACCAATCAAATCTTGCAGCGCATGTTGGGGGTAGTTATACACGAAGTAGGTCATAATTTTTTTCCTATGATTATTAACAGTGATGAGCGTCAAACTACCTGGATGGATGAAGGTGTTGATAGTTTTGTTCAATTGCTTACCGAGCTGGAACGCTATCCTCAATTGGATTGGAGTCGCGGCAGGCCAGCGGGTATTGTGCCCTACATGAAAGGCGATAAAGAAATGATGCGCCCCTTAATGACGAGCGGAGAACAAGTTGTGCAATCAGGTTCTGAACAATATGCCAAAGCGGCAACAGCATTGTTCATCCTACGCGAAACGGTTATGGGCCCCGAGCTATTTGACCGATCCTTTAAGGAATATGCGCAGCGATGGGCTTTTAAACATCCTAAGCCTTCTGACTTTTTCCGAACCATGGAAGATGCTTCCGCGGTAGATCTGGATTGGTTTTGGAGAGGCTGGTTTTATACTACTGATAATTGCGACATGACGTTGGACGAAGTGAAGTGGTTTAAAGTACGCAAAGACCAAACAACATTAGAAAACAAAACCAAATCGGCAACAAAAGGAGATCTGGCAACCAAACAAGGGGATGCGAAGCCAAACGACTTTAGTCAAGGACCTCAATATTTTAGTGTACTCCCAACCGATAGCCAATTGTATAGTGAGTTTGCCAACCGACTGGATGATAAGGCTGTGATTTCTAAAATGGAGAATAAGAACTTTTATGAAATAACACTAACCAACAAAGGCGGCTTGGTAATGCCTGTTATTATTGAATGGACATACAAGGATGGCAGCAAAGAGATTGAGCGTTTACCGGCAGAAATCTGGAGGCTTAACGAAACAAAAGTTACCAAGGTGTTTGAGAAAGATAAAGAAGTGGTAAACGTTGTTATCGATCCCTTAAAAGAAACCGCTGATATTAACATCGGGGATAACATGTTCCCCCGTGTAGTTCAGCCAAATAAATTTGATGAATTAAAAAAGAAAACGAATTAAAAACTGATTACATCCATATTCCTTGGCGGGATTGTTTACAAGTGGTTACACCCATTTGAAAAACCTGCCTATTTTTGAACAATAAATACTGTTATGAATAAATTGATTATATCTTTCATCCTACTCGTAGTTGCGGTGCCCTTAGCAGCGCAAAACTGGCAAGGAAAATTTGAGCAACTCGGCCAACAACTGCCCACACCAAACGAATATCGTTCGGCTTCGGGTGCTCCAGGTGCCCAGTACTGGCAACAAAAAGCCGACTACGTGATTGATGCCGAGCTTAATGATCAGAATCAAAGCATTACCGGTTCAGAAGTGATAACCTACTTTAATAATTCACCCGATGCTCTCACTTACCTGTGGTTGCAACTCGATCAAAATATTAATGCGAAAGGAAACAATACGGCTAAATCCACAAACAATTCTGTTAAAGATTCTGTCGATGCTAAAACCATGGCCGCTACACTTGATCTCTATGATTTTGATGGTGGACACAAAATAAAGTCTGTTAAAGATGCTTCGGGTAAAGCTCTTCCTTACACAATCAATCAAACCATGATGCGCATTGATTTGCCTAAGGCGCTGGCAGCCGGACAAAAAATGTCATTTTCTGTAGAGTGGTCATTTAAAATTAACGACCGCATGAAAGGGGTAACGCCCAATGATGGACGCAGTGGCATGGAATACTTTCCGCAAGAAGACAATTATCTCTACATCATTGCACAATGGTTCCCGCGTATGTGTGTATACGATGATGTGAATGGCTGGCAGAACAAACAGTTTTTGGGACAGGGGGAATTCACATTAACCTTTGGAAATTATCAGGTTAACCTTACTGTGCCGGCCGATCATATTGTGGGCGGAACCGGTATGGTGCAAAATCTGAAAGAGGTACTGACGGCAGAACAATATGCGCGCTTTGAAAAAGCTAAAACTACTTTCGATAAACCGGTAGTCATTTGTACTCAGCAAGAAGCCATGCAACGCGAAAAATCAAAATCAACAGCAAAAAAAACCTGGCGATTTACAGCCGAAAATGTTCGTGATTTTGCATTTGCCACATCCCGTAAGTTTATTTGGGATGCCATGGCTGTAAAGGTGGGCGATAAAACGCCATTGGCTATGTCTTATTATCCCAAAGAAGGGAATCCGCTTTGGGAACAGGAATCAACACTTGCCGTTAAGCACACCATAGTTACTTATTCAAAGTATTCATTAAACTATCCGTATCCACAGGCGACCTCCGTACATGCTGCCTCGCTGGGCATGGAGTATCCAATGATTTGCTTCAACTTTGGTAGACCCAATGCGGATGGCACCGTTTCCGATCGCGTAAGGTGGGGAATGATTGGTGTTATCATCCATGAGGTGGGACACAATTTCTTCCCGATGATTATTAATAATGATGAACGCCAGTGGACCTGGATGGATGAAGGTGTAAATACCTTTGTGCAGTATCGCACCGAGGTTGAGAACTATCCGGATAAACCAATAGGCAGAGGCCCGGCTGCGAACATCGTTCCTTATATGAAAGGTGACCCTACGTTACAACGTCCACTAATGGTTAATTCCGAATCGGTGGTGCGTTCTAATTTTGGAAATGAGCAGTATGCTAAGTGCGCTACGGCACTCAACATATTACGCGAAACCGTAATGGGCCCTGAGTTATTTGATCAGGCCTTTAAAGAATATGCAGAACGCTGGGCGTTTAAACATCCAAAACCAGCTGATTTCTTCCGGACTATGGAAGATGCTTCAGCCGTTGATCTCGATTGGTTTTGGCGCGGCTGGTTTTATACCACCGACAATTGCGATGTATCTGTGGATGATGTTAAATGGTTTAAGGTTAGTAAGACTCAGGCTACCGTAGAAAATAAAACTAAAACGGCTACCAAAGGTGACCTTGCCGCTAAAAATGATGGGAAGAAGCCAGCTGATTTCAGTGAAGGCCCACAATATTTCAGCGTTATCCCAACGGATAACCGGATGTATGGGGAGTTTGCAAATCGGTTAGACGATAAGGCTATGATTTCAAAAATGGAAACGAAGAATTTCTATGAAATCACACTTTCAAACAAGGGCGGATTAATTATGCCGGTAATCATTGAATGGACATTTAAAGACGGAAGTAAAGAAATTGAAAGGCTTCCTGCCGAAATCTGGCGTTTAAATGAAACCCGTGTAACAAAAGTTTTTGCGAAAGACAAAGAAGTAGTTAATGTAGTAATTGATCCCCTAAAGGAAACAGCTGATATCAGCATTGAAAACAATGTATTCCCTAAAGTTGCCCAGCCTGATAAGTTTAGTGAATTGAAGAAAAAGGGGAAATAGTCCCTTTGCTATGTTCCTTTAACGGGAATACTTAGATTATATAATTAACCAGTGGAAGAGTATTCCACTGGCTTTTTTAATTTTGTCCCTTGAATTTTTTAACTCCTTCTCATGAAGTATATTATTTTAAGTTTTTTCTTTCTGTCAATTGGTTCCTCAACCTGGGCTCAACAAAACTGGCAAGGTAAATTTGAGCAGCTCGATCAGCAGTTGCCCACTCCAAACAGCTATCGTTCGGCCTCAGGCGCCCCGGGCACAAACTACTGGCAACAACGTGCCGACTATGATATTTCGGTAGAGCTAAATGAAGATACGCAGTTAATCACAGGCCGTGAAACCGTAACTTATTACAACAATTCACCTGAGGTTTTACGTTACCTCTGGTTGCAATTGGATCAGAATAATTTGGCGAAGGGAAACATGACCGATAAAACCGAAACGAACCAGGTGCGCGATTCTATTCCGGTAAAATTTTTCCCGTTGGCATCCGACTCCTATGGGTATGATGGCGGTTTTAAAATAAAATCAGTAAAAGACGCTGCAACCGGAAAAGATCTTACTTACACAATCAATTTCACCATGCTTCGGGTTGATTTACCTGAAGCAATGAAAACCGGTGACAAATATAGTTTTAACGTTGAGTGGAGCTACGTGGAAAAAGATCGGATGCAGTTTAGCGAGCGTGGCGGGTACGAATTTTTTCCTGCCGATGGAAATGCGCTTTATGCTATTGCACAATGGTTTCCCCGCATGTGCGTGTTTGATGATTACGAGGGCTGGCAAAACAAGCAATTCATAGGTCAGGGTGAATTTTCATTGGTGTTTGGAAATTACCGCGTGCGCATTACTGTGCCTTCCGATCATATTGTAGGAGCCACTGGTATGTTACAAAACCCTAAAGAGGTATTAACGAAAGAACAGATAGAACGCTTTGAGCGCGCTAAGAAAACATTCGATGCGCCTGTCTTTATTGTTACCGAAGAAGAAGCTCGTAAGAAAGAAAAGGAACGTTCGAAGAAAAAAAGCACGTGGGAGTTTTATGCCGAGAATGTGCGCGACTTTGCTTTTGCCACCTCACGTAAATTTATTTGGGATGCGATGGCTGTGAAAGTAGGTGATAAAACCCCACTGGCTCAATCCCTTTATCCGAAAGAAGGAATCCGTTATGGGCCAAGGAATCTACCAAAGCAATCAAAAATACGTTAGAGGTTTATTCAGCACGAACATTTGAATATCCTTACCCAACGGCATATTCCGTTCACACTGCCAATCAGGGCATGGAGTATCCAATGATATGTTACAATGGTGGCCGCCCAAAAAGTGATGGCACCTATTCGCAGCGCACCTACGAAAGTATGGTTGGGGTTATCATTCATGAAGTAGGTCATAATTTCTTTCCGATGATTGTTAACTCCGATGAGCGTCAGTGGAGTTGGATGGATGAAGGGTTGAACTCTTTTCTTGAAAGAGAAACCAAGCGCGAGCGATATCCCGATGTTAACATAAGTTGGGGCTCACCAAAAGGCATGGCCGGTTATATGCGAGGCGATAAAGAAATGATGCGCCCCATTATGTGGCAATCGGATGACATTCCGCCCAGTGATTTTGGATCCAATGCCTATGGCAAACCAGCTGCCGCACTCACGTTACTTCGCGAAACGGTGATGGGTCCCGAGCTATTTGATAAAGCATTTAAAGAATACGCACAACGTTGGGCATTTAAGCATCCCAAGCCGGCTGATTTCTTTCGTACTATGGAAGATGCCTCGGCTGTTGATCTGGATTGGTTCTGGCGTGGCTGGTTTTATTCTGTCGATAACGTAGATGTAGACCTTGATGAAGTGAAGTGGTATAAAGTGAAGGCCGAAACAAAAGGCATGGAGAACAAAGGGGTTAAAACTCAAAAAGGAGATTTGGCTACAGGCAATAATGCCAAGGGAAAAGCAACCGATTTCAGCAATGGCCCACAGGAATTTACGATGATCAATACGCCCGATGCGAGCTATAGCGAGTTTCGAAATAAAATTAACGATGCGGATATTCGCAAAAATTTAGAATCTAAAAATCTCTATGAGATTACCCTAAAGAATAAAGGCGGCCTGGTAACTCCGATAATCATTGAGTGGACATTTAAAGATGGCACGAAAGAAATAGAACAATTGCCCGCAGAGATTTGGCGCCTGAACGAAACAGAGGTAAAAAAGATTTTTGTTAAAGAAAAGGAAGTGACCCGCGTGGTAATTGACCCTGATGGAAAAACCGGAGAAGTCAATCCTGCTGATAACGTTTTCCCAAAAAGAGTTACCGAAAATAAATTTGATAGCTTCAAAAAGAATTAGAGGTTCATCCTTCAGAAAATAAAAAAAGCTGTCATAAGTATGACAGCTTTTTTTGTTAATTAACTATTTCTATAGTGCGTTAGCCGTGATGGTGACATAAAAAGTAAAGTCAACAGAAAAGCTAATGGGTGTTTTGGAAAGAGTTCCTTGAAGTTGAACCATCTCCTGTTTATCTCCAAGTAAAGCAGATGCTAATTCATTAAATCCAGCCACATCAGCGGTAAGGTCTATTTCAGCATTGTTGGATAAGCTAACCGAACTGGCGCTGGCTATAGTCTTTCCGCTAGAAACAATTTTAAGCGAGCCGTTCGTGAATGACACTGAAGGATCAGAAGCACCAGAAATCCGATAAGTAATCCTATTTACTTTGAATTCTTTGATTTTACTCGCATACTTGGCGACATCTGGATCTGAGCTGGCATCTAACAATTTGGAATCGGTGTAAGATTTTCCATTGGGGTTATCGGCTTGTTCGTCAACGGTAAATGCCAAAGGGAGCTCAGCTTCAAATGAAATATCATCTGCTTTACCTAAAAGATCGCAGGAGGAAATGGTGCCGAGCGCCAACAACAAGAATAGAGGAACTATGTATTTAAGTTTCATAATAAGGGTGTTTTAGTGTCTGTATATCTTCAAAGGTAAAAAATAGTAAGCGCTTTTGTTACTCCATAAATATGGGGTTATATCTCGCCCCGCAACGACTTGGTTATTACTTCCGCTTTTCCATGTACATGAAGCTTTCTGTAAATGTTTTTTATGTGAAAACGAACCGTTTCAATCGAAATTTCTAACCGGTCAGCAATCAACTTATAACTTAATCCATCCACCAGGCCAATTACAATTTCCTTTTCCTTATCTGAGAGTAGGGAAGGTGATTTACTTTTTACAGGTTTAAAAAACTCAATTACCTTACGGGCTATTTGTGGCGACATGGGCGAGCCTCCCTGTGTTAACAGTTCAATGCCTTCCTTAACCTCCACGAGTGGCGTATTCTTCAATAGATAACCAGTTGCCCCAGCGCACAACGAATCAAAGATTTTTTTAGCATCGTTAAATACAGAAAAAACTACCAGATCTATCGTAGCGTATTTCTCTTTTAGGATTTTCATTCCGTCAATACCCGACATCCCCGGAAGGCCTAAATCAATGATCATAACATCTGGCAGATTATCATTCCGAAGATTATCCAATAAATCTTCCATAGAGTTATAGCAATGCTCGCACACAAATCCTTCTTGATTATTCAGGTAGGTCTGAATACCAAGCCTTATTTGTTCATCATCTTCTACAATACCTACAAAAATCATTATTGGCTTAATCTATATATAAAGGAAAGTTCCAGCAAACTATTCATTACTTTATAATATTCCTCACCAGTATTTCCTCCGCCACTGTATACTTCTCCTTTAGCAATTTTTATCAAACCGGGTTTATAGAGCAATCGCAAAGACATTTTTTCATTAATCGCATATTGTGGCCCAAGCAACAAACCAAAATCAAACGTGCCATAATAATCCTTAGCATCCTCTTTCGCGGGTAAAGAAAATGCTTTTTGTGCATTCTCGTCATTTTTAATCTTAGCACTTACAAGAATACTGGGTTGAATTCCTATAATCAGAAAAACCTTTTGCGAGGCAACATACTTTACGTAGATCGGCACATCGATATAACTCAATACTTTGTTGTATTTAACAGAAATAGTCTGCAACAAACTTGTGTTTACATCATAATATTCTGTGGTTCCTTCATAGGACGCTCCCTTGGTAGAAAATTGAAGCCCTCCACCCGCGATCCATTTGTCCGAAATAATTCGCTCTCCAATTACGCCTATCTGAAACCGAACAACCATTTTGGGGTCAGTATCCGTGTCGCCCCAATATTTTTTATCGGCACCACTAAAGTTTGCCAGACTTGGGCCAGCCACTAACGAAAAATTCCATTGCGCATTTACTGTGGTGAGTCCCGTAAAAGTTAGACTTAGTAAAATAAATAGCTTTTTCATATCGGTATTTTTTTACCAAGCTACTCAAGCTTATGCCCCAGAACTATCCCATAAACATGGGGGCTAAATAGTTTTACGCTGTACCGTAATTTTTGTTCCCACGTTGTGCTCTATGCTAAACTCACCCTCTATGGCCTGAGCTCTTCTTTTCATATTTCGGATTCCGTTACCTGCATGGGCTTCTGCATTATATCCCAAGCCATTATCTTCGATACATAGCGTAAATGAATCACTCGTGCCTGTCAAAGAAATTTTCACCTGACTTGCCTCGGCATGTTTTACAACGTTGTTTAGCGCTTCCTTGCAGATTAAATAAATATTTTGCTTGAGTATCGGATCAAGCAACCTGCTTTCATTAACATTAGTAACAGAAAATTCCAGCGCAATATTTTTCGGATAAAGTAATTCTGTTGCAGAATCTCTTATCCGGATTATCAACGCACCCATCGAATCATTTTTGTTATCGATCGACCACACAATATCACTCATAGTCGATACGATTTCGCGGCTTAAATCCCGAATGGTGAGTAAGTAATTCCTCCGTTCCTTTTGATCGGGATCGGTTTGTAACAAATCTGAGTAAAGTGAAATTCGTGTAAGGCTGGAGCCAATTTCGTCATGCAAATCGCTGGCAATCTTATTACGAAGTCTCTCTACCTTTAAAGATTGTTCCAGCCGATAAAGATGACCTGCATAAGCGATTGATAAAAATAAGAGTATGGATAACCCTATAAACCATGGCGTTTGCCAAAAAGGCGGGTTGATCGTTATCATTAATGTATTGACTTGATTTCCCCAATAGCCATCGGGGTTGGTTGCTTTTACCTGGAAGGTGTACTGCCCGGGATCTAAATTGGTATAGCTTGCAAAATTTCTGTTACCAACACGAATCCAGTCTTGATCGAATCCCTCCAGCTTATAGGCGTATTCAATTTTATCCTGAGCCATAAATTCCATAGCGGTAAACTCAATCGAAAAAAAAGTATGGTGGTAATCAAGGGCAACATTTTTTACCTGAGAAATATGAGCAGGTAGTGCATACGCAGTAAGTGAATCTGACTTCTGTATGGGAATTGATTTATTATAAATTTTGAAATCGGTAAACACAATTTTTCTGGATACCGTATCATCCTGAATATCTTCTGGAAAAAACCAATTGAATCCATTTAAGGTAGATAGAAAAATACGGCCTTGCTGATCGAGAAAAATAGAATTCAGATTACTGGAAATTATTCCATCCGACTTAGAGTAAATTCGCTTATCCCCTGACTTTAAATTCCATTTTACCAAGTGATCCTTTGTGTTATACCATACCTGATTCTGACGATCAATGACAAAGGACTTAAATAACTCATCCCCCTTGATTCGCTTTTGAACCGAGCGTTGCACCACGCTATCCGGATTAAAATATCGAATGGTTTTTATTTCATCGCTGGTGAATAACAACATCTCTGTTGACGAATACGGCTGCATTTCAAAAAACGAAGACGTGGTCGTGGGCAACACAGCTCCTTCGGCATAACCAATCTTTACAAACTGATTGTACCCTTTATCAAAGACAACCAGTTGCCCTTTGCTTTTAAACCAAATGTTTCCATCCAGCTCAAAAATATCGTCAATGTTGGCGAAGGATATACCCGATTTTTCCTTCAGTGAGTCGTCCTTCAGATTAATAAATTTGTCTTGACTGATATTATAAATAGAAAGGCCGCTTCTGAATGTTGTTATCCAAATCAAATTATCCTTATCCACTAACATAGCAGAAACCGCATTATTACTAATTGAGTTTTCGCCACCTGATTCAAAACGAGTAAATTTACGTGTGTTCGGGTCCACCCTGTTAAGCCCACCTCCTGCAAGACCTACCCAGATTCTCTTCTGATTATCCTGATCAATTGCTACAACAGAATTATGGCCCAGACTAAAGGCATCTTTGGAATCGTTGATGAACTTTGTTGCTACTCCCGTATTTAAGTTCAGTCTATTCAAACCATTACCATTTAAGCCAAGCCAAAGTATCGAATCATTTTCCTGATAAAAGCTCTGGACCCAACCTCCCGAGATTCCGTTTGGCACATTGGATTTACTTGAAACGATATGAAACTTCTTGGCTCTCGTGTTAAGTACACAAATCGTGTTATCGTCCGCTCCTACCCAAAGTAAACCCCCGGAATCAAGATAGACTGTAAAAATATTATTACTTGAAATACTCTCTGTATTAGAATCATCCTTTACTGTAGAAGTGAATTTATTCGTTGATGGGTTGTAATGAATAAGTCCACCGCCATAGGAGGCGATCCAAAATGTGCCATCCGGATTTTCAATCGCTTGAAAAAGAGAATTATGCCCCAGACTATTGGTATCTGAATCATTATGAATTAAATGATTACTTGTGCGCGTGGCGAGATCAAAAATTTGAAGGCCTCCATAGGTGCTTAGATATAATTTATTTTGAGAGGTGAGTGTCATACTTCTGATAACCCGATACCGATATGTATCTGATGAATTACTATTTGTAAGCGGTTGGCGTTCAAACTTATTGGTTTGTGGATTATAACTGCATAATCCTCCGGTAGTGCTAATCCATAATAAGCCCGATGAGTCAAAGACCAGGCCCGTTATAAAGTTATCCGGTAGTGTCGCTGGATTATTTGCCTCAGCTTTGAAATGGGTAAACTTCTTAGTCTCCGGATGGTAACGAATTAAACCCCCACCCAAGGAACCAATCCAAAAATTACCATCCTTATCTTCTGCCTGGCAAAACAAAAGAGACTTTATACTGGTGGAGCTATCGTTAACAACATCGAAACGATCCAGTTTTTCATCGTACCGCATTAATGCACCAACATCAGTTCCAATCCACAAATTCTTTTTAAAATCTTCAAAGATTAACCAGGCTCTCGTGCTCTTGAAATAATCCGTTTCAAGCTGAGGATACGAGTATCTTCTAAAATTACGTCCGTCAAAACGAAGTACATCAAATGCCGATGAACCCATCCAAATGTAGCCGCGCGCATCTTTAAAGAATTTTTGAACCCCTACAATATCTTCACCTTCTTCCGTGGTGAGTCTTTTAAATCGCAGATTCGATTGGCCTATTGCAAAAGACAATGAGATAAAAAGAATGAATACGAGAAATGAATACTTCACTCGGTGAAGTTAAGACAAAATCAATTGTCTTGTTTCACTTTAAAGTCAAGCCGGATGCCGGCATAGTAATTTCTCGCTGCTGCTGCGTTGGAGTAACGTCCACCAAAAGCATTCAAGTCATTTCCCAAACTATAGGTTTGATCTAATAAATTATCTGCTCCGGCAAATATCTCAAGGGGCAATCGTTTAATCGATGAAGTTTTATAACCCAGTCGACTCCCCAACAGTGTATACGAATCTGCATAAGCGGTATTCGCATCATCTAAAGGTAATGACGAAGTATAATTAAGTGTAACATACCAATAGAAGCCCTTGCTCAGTTTCAAATCAAATCCGCCAGTAAACACATGTTTTGGCACACCAGTAAGTGCGTTGCCGCTATACGATGTTGTGCCTTTGCTATAATCTTTAAACTCGTAATGGTTAAGAGTAACGCCACCCCACATTTTAAAACCCGATAAAAAAGTTGAATTTATTCTCGGTTGCCAATTAAGGAGAAGTTCCATTCCATTTTGATTTGTGGAGCCGGCATTTACGAAATAGTCCGCACCATCAACATCTCTGCGTACAACAATGGTTTGATCCAGAGCAAAATGATAGAGCGCTGCATCAACAAAGAACCTTCGGTTAAGAAAATATCCGCGCGATCCAATTTCAATTTGCATTCCCTTTTCAGGCTTCAGGCTGACATTAAAAATAGCGTTAGAGGGTCGCACTTCTGCTAACGTGGGTGGGGAAAAGCCCCAACTTGCATTGGCTTGCACAGAAAATGCATCATTGATTTTTCTTAGTATAGCAATACGAGGCGTGACGATGGGATCATAGCGCACTTCTTGCTGCTCTGCAGGTGAGCTGGAAAGTTCTAAAGATTTATAGCTAACCCAGTTTACACTTAGTCCGCCAGTTATAACCCAAGCCTCTTTAGTAAATTCTGCCTGACCAAAAATATTGTACTGAAGCGTGTTGACTTCATCGTCACTTTGTAAGGAACCTGGTGATCCTTGCAAATTCTGATACGTTTTTATGGGAGAAAACCCATTCATAAATTCTCCCCCGCCCAATAACTTCGCCTTCCAATTTGCTACCTGAAACGAATAATCCGTTACCGTGCGAACGCCAAAATTTTGCTCGGCTCTACGTTCATAATTACGAATAGCAGCATTGTTAAACTGAACAAAGTTTCCATAAACTCCCGTTCGATTATGTAATGATTTTGAAAAATGATATTGGTGCGACACCCCCGCATAAAATGATTTCAAGGCTACGCTTGCTTGCTGTTCCACCGCACCAGGTTGAGTGCCTGCACCAGGTCTGGCTTGTTGTGGATCACTTTCATACTCGGATTGTGTAAGGCCGCCCGGAGTTTCGTAATATAAATCGGTATAAAAAATCGCAGTCTCCAATTCTTCCTTATCTGAAACCGCAAAACGAAACGTGCTGTTGATCTGATCGCGCACCATTCGGGTTTGTTCCCTGTATCCATCGGTCTGTTGATGCTGATAGCCGATGTAATGACTCGTTTTATCATTCCCTTGGTTAAGCGCCAGCTGATAATTTTGTAATCCATAGCTTCCGCTGATCCATGATCCCGTAAGGGTATTCTCCTTTCTTGTTGTTGGCGATTTGAGTAACAAAACTCCGCCCGTTCCTGCTCCATAAATACTTGACCCCGGTCCTTTAATGATTTCTATTTGCTCAATCGAATTTGCATCGAATTGATTCAAGTAAGTATTCCCTCCCGGATCTGTGATGGGGAGTTCGTTCCAGTACGCTTTAACATTTCGAACTCCAAAGGGAGACCGCAAAGAACTGCCGCGAATAGAAAACCGATAACTTCCCGGAGAGCGCTCCTCCATTCTGATTCCCGGAAGGGCATTAACCGCAGACACAAGCGAGGTGTTACTAAAACGATCTAAATCACTTTTAAAAACCAATCCAATCGAAGCTGGCACTTCCAGCAACGGACGATCGGCCTCATACGCGCGAATGGTAACTTCGTTTAAAATCTTTATGGAATCAACCGGCTCCTGACTAAATGAGGTAACGTATGTTGCCACCAGAACAAACAGCAGGAGTAGTTTTTTCATTCCTTAAAAATACAGATTACGGTGAGTCTTAAAACCCCTTTAAAGCTTCTTCAATAGATTTTGCTTCAGGAAAGTATCCAACAAGTTTTAATAAAACACGATCGACTAACGTGTCGGGGCAGGAAGCTCCACTCGTTAAAATAATTTTTATTGGTTGTTTGTCAGGTAAAAATTCATGCGTTACAAGTTTTTGCTTACGTTCAAAATGGTAATGATGAATTTCTGCTTTTGATTTTATCTCCGCATCGGAATTAATAAAATACGTATGAAACTTGCGCTCACACAACTCTACAATATGACTTGTGTTTGAACTATTGTATCCCCCACAACTATCGCCAGGTCAGCATCCGATTCGAGAAGTTGATAGGTAGAATCCTGATTGTCATTGGTCGCATAGCAAAGTGTATCGCGGGTATCAGCAAAGTGCTGCTTTATATTTTCGTTTCCGTATTTCGACACCATAATCTGTTTGAAAAAATCCGCTATGCTTTGGGTTTCAGAAGCCAGCATAGTGGTTTGGTTAACAACGCCAATCCGCTGCAGATGAAGATCAATATCAAACCCAGTTGAATACCTTCCTGAAAATTCCTCATAAAACTCAGCACGCGACTTGTTACCTAAAATGTAATTGCTAAGTCTTTGCGCTTCGTCCATATCGCGCACAATAATAGAGGCTCCGTTATGTGCACTGTGCGAAAAAGTAGCCTTGGTTTCTTCATGTTTTGGTTTGCCATGGATAATGATGGTATACTTATCGTTTCCCAATTTCTCGGCACGATTCCATACTTTCTCTACAAACGGACAGGTTGTATTGTATTTATGAACCTCTACTCCTTTATCAAGTAGCAAGTGTTCAATTTCCAACGTGGTGCCAAATGCCGGTATAATTACAACATCTTCTTTTGTTATTTTTCCCAAGGAATAAACTGGCTACCATTGGGATCCATAATAAATTTAATTCCACGACTTACCAGATCCTCATTCACTTCCTGATTGTGGATCATCTGACTTAACAGATACACTCTTTTTCCTGCGGACTCTTCCAGGGCGCGATAGCTGATCTCAATAGCATTTTCCACACCATAACAAAAACCAAAATGGCGGGCAAGTATAAATTGAACAGAGCCTAAATCGAGTATGGCAGGAGTAAAATCCTGCTTGCGCAGATCTTTAATTCTGCGGGATTCCTTGATCTTACCAGTAATGGAAGATCGGTAGTAGGCGGGGATGTCGAATTTTTTGATAGTGTTTGTATTTGTGTTTCCTTATAACAAAATGCAAGTTACAAATTGTAATATATCAATTGGAATCCGTTCGCCTTATCTATAAAAAAAGCCTTCAGAAAATAATTCTGAAGGCTTCTTAGCTGCGCACTTATTTTCAAGCAGCCCTTGATAGTTTGTCTTCTTTAATTTTGTTTGTCCGTACTTCTTTTGATTGCAAGTCAAACCATTTCACTTCTACGAGGTTTGACTTTAAGTACTTGAGCACTTCCATCACTTTTCCGTCAATCTTGCTGCGGACGCGCTCACCTTTTTTAAACAATTTTCTCATTCACTTCAGGGTTTAGTTTTACATACGTAATGCATAAATATACTCACGCGGATAGTCTTCGTAAACACCCGCGAAGGTAATTAATTCACCAACCTTCTTTTTGGCAATAATTGAATCTACCTCTTTTGCGGATTTTACCGCAACGTCATCGATATGGGTAATGATAAAACCTTCTTTCATTCCGGTTCGCTTCAACTTAGTGCCTACCATTGCTTTAACTTTAACACCTTGGGGCAATTCCAGCCGCTTTAATACTTTGCTATCTACATCTTCTAATTCAATTCCCAAAGCAGCCACCTCAGGTTTTTCTTCCCGCTTACTCATGGAAGTATTCCCCTCTCTGTTTTTCAGTGTAACCGGCATAACCAGCGTTTTACCGTTACGGTCTACCGTTACTTCAATTTTGTCACCCGGTCTCTTACGGCCAACATACTCAATCAGGGCCGAGCTTGACTTAATAGGGGCATCATCAATTTTTGTAACCACATCCCCAGGCTTTAAGCCAGCCTCCTTGGCGGCACTTTTACTTTCTTCTGTTCCATAACCCGAGATGTAAGCACCTTCATTAACGTCAAGGTCTTCTTGCTTGGCTAAAGTATTATCTACATTCCGGATCTCAACACCCATCCAGCCACGCTGCACCATTCCAAATCCTATTAAATCTTCTGTGATTTTACTTACAATGTTTGATGGCACAGCAAAACCATATCCTGAATAAGATCCGGTAGGGCTGGCGATAGCGGTATTGATCCCTATTAATCCCCCATTCAAATCAACCAACGCCCCGCCACTGTTACCAGGATTAATTGCTGCATCGGTTTGAATGAAAGATTCAATGGCCGTGCGTGCCCCGGGCTGACCATTAACTCCCGGGTTACCGGAATTAATTATGTTTATATCGCGACCTTTTGCGCTGATGATACCAGCTGTTACTGTTGAATTTAAATTGAACGGATTGCCAACCGCCAGTACCCACTGCCCAACTTTTGTTTGATCCGAATCATCAAAGGCCAGGTAAGGAAGATCTTTTGCATTTACTTTGATAACCGCAAGGTCTGTATCTGGATCCACGCCAATCACCTCCGCTACCAACTCCCTGTTGTCATTCAAGGTGACCTGAACCATATCGGCTCCTTCAACCACGTGATTATTAGTAACAATGTATCCGTCCTTATTAATTATAACCCCCGAACCCGTACTTTGTCTGGGTCCTTGATTTTCATTGGGGTTTTCAAAAAAGAACTGACGGAATTGCTCCGGAATCTGTTCATTCGTTGCCGAAGTTCCTTCCTGTGTTGATCGAATATGCACTACTGCTTTTGTTACTCGTTCTGCTGTGCCGGTAAAATCCAGTGGCACAACCTGCCCTTGTTCGTTTACCTGATACGCAACCTGCGAAGTGGGTACACCACTGAAGTGTTCAATCTTAACGCCTGGTTGCAAATCCTTCATAAACCATTGTGAGGCCACCAGGGTTATCATACTTCCCATTACCGCAGCCAACAAAATGTTCCAAATCGTTTCATAGATATAAAAATTTATTTTAAAAATATTTAACCAAAGTAGGATGTACCTCGGTTGTTTTTAGTTGTATTAATGCTGAGAGTATTCTCGTTCTACGCAACACCATCCTCAAAGTTCAATAGATATGCCAGTGGTATTAAAACGACTGGTTGACCGATTTTGGTTCACTTTTTACTGACAAATTTTCATTTTTTGATCAAAACCCCTGCTTTGTATTCATATTCAATGGTCATATTTCCTTGTTGATCATACCATTTTGAAATCCCATCGCGTACTCCATTCGTATAAAGCCCCTCTTCCATAAGCTTTCCATCGGCATAAAATATTTTTACTGTGCCCTCTAATTTGCCCAGTTTATAAAATCGCTCTTCTTTTACTGTACCATAATTAAATTCTTTGTATTCGCCCTCTTGCAAATCGTTATGGAAGTTACTTTGCCGCAGTAATTGACCTGATTCATTAAGCTCAACCATAGTCCCTTCTTTCTTTCCATCCACGTAAGTGGTTAGAGACTTTATTTTGCCCGTTGCGCTATACTCAATCCACGAGCCTGCTCTTTTTTGATTTAGGTAAAGTCCCTGAGCAATAACTTTTCCGCTGTTATCATTAACGGATACTTTTACCAAACCAGGTGAATCGGCAAATTCTTCCTGAACAGCGCCTGGCGGAATACCGGCAAGCTCAATAGGTTCACTTCCCGCTGAGTGGGAGTTATCCGAACAGGATAAAAATATTCCTGCAAGTAAAATCAGAAGTCCAAGGTTTCTCATAACGGTTAATCAAGATTTATCGCCTAAATATATTAAGTAACTTTGCGCTTTGTCAAGCAAACTTATACCTACAACCCGTGAAAATTAAAGGCATTATTATTTTAAAACAAGGCCGTGATCACTCTATAAAGAGATTTCATCCGTGGATATTTTCAGGCGCCATTCAATCCGCCTCCGGTGAGTTAATAGATGGCGATTGGGTAGAAGTACAGGATGCAAAAAAAACTACCTTGGGTTTTGGTCACTATCAAAAGGGAACGATAACCGTACGGGTGATCTTCTTTGGAACAACACCGCCCTCTATTTCAATTTATCAGGATAAAATTAAAAATGCCTTAGACCAGCGTTTAGACACTCAGGTTATTTCTGAATATACCAATTCGTATAGATTGATACACGGGGAAGGCGATGGTTTGCCCGGATTAATTGTTGACATGTATCACGATGTAGCCATTATTCAAGCACACTCGGCTGGTATGGAGCAAGACAAAAACATTATTACCGAGGCCATTAAGGATGCGCTTGCCAACAAACAATTCAATCTTTCGGCTGTGTATTATAAATCACTTAGCGAAAAATCTGAAAGCGAATATCTGTTAGGAATGGCTGCGGTTCCACATAGCATAATGGAACATGATAACAAATTTTATGTCGATTGGGAAGAAGGTCAGAAAACCGGATTTTTTCTTGATCAACGTGAAAATAGAAAGTTGCTGGGTGAACTGGCAAAAGGAAAAACTGTGCTAAACACATTTTGTTATACCGGAGGATTCTCGGTCTATGCCCTGCAAAATGAAGCCCAGTTGGTTCACTCAGTGGATGCTTCCGAAAAGGCTATTGTTTTAACCCGAAAGAATTTATCCCTTAACGGATTCGATCCTTCTACACACGAATGTTTTACGAGTGACACATTTGATTTCATAAGAGACAAAAAAGATTTCTACGATTTAATTATTCTCGACCCACCCGCTTTTGCCAAGCACAAAGAGGCCCGGCATCAGGCTATGAAGGGATACCAGCGCTTGAATGCGGAAGCAATAAAAATGATTAAGACAGGCGGAATTATTTTTACCTTCTCCTGTTCACAAGTGGTAGATCGCCAATTGTTTTATGATACCGTTGTCTCCGCTGGCATTCAGGCAGGCCGCAACATAAAAGTATTGCATCGTCTATCGCAACCAGCCGATCACCCGGTTTCCTTGTATCATCCGGAAGGAGAATATTTAAAAGGACTGGTGCTCTACGTGGAGTAGAAATTTACTTTTTTAGTAAGAAAAGTGCAGCCTGATAAAAAGTGAATAAACGCAATACGTATATTCGGATGTTATGCACAATGCCGTTTGGAAAGAGACGGACAACTAACAAAAATTTAAATTATTAATCATGAGCAAATTAAATATAACATTTTATACAATAGTTATCATAACCGTGTTATTGATGATTGTAATAGTAACGGGCCTTTTAGACAGTGACGCAGGGTCTTTCTATCTTGGTGGAGCAGGTTTCTTAATTTTATTTTATTCCATAAGGACATATCTAAAACTGAACAAATCCAACACCCTTGACGACAATAAACTAAACGGCTTTGAAAAATTTTGTGGTTACATCGGTCTTTTTAACGGATTTATTTTTCTTGCGATAGGAGCAATACTATTCATCGTTTCAATAGTGAAACTTAAACTTCCGACATTTGGAGAAATTGTGGTTGAGATTGTAGCTTTAATTTATGGCTATTCAATTATTTACTATGTAAGAAAGACTTTAAAAAAATTTAATTGATATGAATTATACTACTATACTAATAATTGGCCTACTCGGGATTAATATTCCATTATCTAAAACATTTAAAGAAATTATATGTCTACAACTGACAAAGAAGAGATTTTAAAGACTTAGATACTGACCTTATAGTACGCGGCCTTGTAATAGTCGTATTTTTATCATCGAATTCGGAGTTGTTGCCATGATAAAGGAAATATTTTTCCCGATTGATAAATACTCAGACGAGGAATTTACTCAAAACGGATTATTAATTCCTCCGGGGTATAGCTAACCTAGATGCACATATGAAACGAACTACTATTTTAAACTTTAAAGAATATTTAGAGGTTATTGAAAAGGTTTTCGATAGTAATCATTTCGCCTTATATCGAGCACAAAACGAAACTAAAGCACTTATTCCGTCAATTGCAAGAGATAACCCTACAATCGACACTTCTGAAACTGAAAAGGAAATGATTGAAGAGTTAAAGAGACGCACCCAGACTATTCTAATAAATTACACAACTGCAAATTGGAACGCTTGGGATTGGTTAGTTTTTGCGCAACACTATGGACTCAAGACAAGACTTCTTGATTTGGACATCAAATCCGTTAACTGCATTATGGTTTGCGTGCAAGGACCAAGAAAAATAATGAAGACTCCATTGTATATATTTAAAGCTAAGAAATCTCTTATTCTTGATGTAAATAAATTTGCCTCACCATGGGAATCATCAATGACTAAGATCTAAAACCTTCTCTAAATAATGAAAGAATAATTTCACAACCGGTTGGTTTACTGCTCATAGGTTTTCGAAACAAGAAGGACGATTTTTAGCTTTAGATAAGATGAAACAATTTAAGGTGACGTTTTGAGATAGTAATACCTAGTGGACAGAAAAATGATATTCTAAAGAAACTAAATGTGTTTGGAATAAATAACCAATCTGTATTTCCCCTTGAAGGTGTATGCAGACAAATTTTGGGAGAAAGGAGTTTAGCGAGGTGCAACAAGTGCTGTTGCAACTACTCGCTAGCGGAATAAATCTAAAAGCATTTTATCTCCTTTTGTGCATAACTCTGTTGATAAGTACATCAACTCTTCGAAATTTTACTCTCAAGATTTAACTAGCAAGTTTGTAGTGTTGAGAAATTTCATGTGACAATGTGTGGGCTCTGGGCGACGTTTGCTTTTGAACTTGAGCATCTTTGTTGGCTTGGGCTAGCATACACTTGTTGGCTATTGGCGGTTTCCCGTTTCATGGCTAGAATTAATTGTCAGGTTCCTGTCTCTGCGAGCCTTCTCTTCTTCCTCGCGTTCTGCATTTTATCTCGGTTTATCAAGGTGTCAATTTTCTTCTCTGGACTTTTTCCAATGCAGCTTGTTCGAAAAGGACACGGCGGCTCGTCCGGTATTCTTTGGTGGCCAGTTGCTTTATCTTCTTGAACTCACTCTTGTTCTGTGGACAGTGTAATGTCACCTTCTTTAGAGTGAATCCTTCGCTCGTGTTTGTATTTTCCGGTTGGGGGGCCGGTGTTTGTTTTCCTAGGCTTAAGAGCTGTTCCGCTACTATAGCCTGTATCAGCAATAATTTGTTCAAAAGTCCTTGTTTCGAGATTTTCTTTTAGGCCTTTGATTATCTTGGGTAAGCACTGAGATCTTTCTTATCAATGATATGCTTTGTGCGTAATCACATGGTGAAATGTGTCTACGCTGGTTTGGCTAGTAGTTTAATTGTCTTGGCTACCGGCTTGGGGTCTGGGCTGTGTGTGGGGTCTGGTTTCGGCCTGTCGGGGCGGCTGTGGCTGTTGGTGTTCTTCTCTCTGGGCCGGGCTTCTGGCCCGTTCTCCAAGTCTCGGCTCGGTCGATCTCTTCTCACAATACTCCATGGAGGCATTTGCTTTTATCAGAGCCTATCAGCTTGCTGCGCGAAACCATTCTTTGTTTATCCTCCTTCAATACGCGCAAACAATTCTTTAAAAACCATCCTTAAGTTGACGGGTGCGACTAACGTACTTGGTCCTCTATGTAGCCAATGAAATACAGAATATCTACCGCGGATGCCGTGTTGATGATTCTTCTGTCCTTTTGGTAGCCAACCAAAATCAGCTTAAAGAAAACTGCGGGTCGATACTTTTGCCCCATTGCGTGGCCTAAATAAAGCGAAGATCAGGGTGTCTTTAATCTTCTGTGAAATTGTCTGGGGGGACAAAAGTTGGTGAGCGCCAGTGTCCCGCGCGCGGTGTTTGTTTTATCTTCGTTCGTTTGGTTTGGACGGGCGGCTGAAGGACCCTGCAGAAACACAAACGTTGTGGGGCATGGCCAAAGAAAGATTAAACCAATGGGACAAGAGAAGATTGAAATCAAATTAAGTAAAGGAAAAGGAATCCTAATTCTCAGCGGAGTCTTCGCTTTCTTAAATTAACATAAGAAAAAATTTCAGATGTATGCTTCATTTAATGGCGGAGTTCGAAGCGAACCCCGCCAGAAAAAATAAGGAAGATATCTCCCTTAGGAGATTCTCTAAAGAACTTATCTATTGCGTTGTTTGTCTAGCGTAGTATCCAACACGGTAACCATTTTATCTATAGCGCCACTTAGGGCATCGTCAATGTTAGATGCGTGGTTGCTTGTGGTTACCGGCTTTAAACCTTTTAGTCTTGTTTCAATAAGGCAGCGCTTGTCATCATCGCCACCCTTCGCACCGTTTTGATCACTAAAATGTACATCAATACGAGTAATGTGTTCACTGAAACGATCCAGCTCAGCCTCCAGTGTTGATTTACAGTAGTCAATAAGTCTTTCGCTACCTTCAATGTTCCTGTCGGTGTTAACTTCTACTATCATATACTTGTCGGTTTGTTTTCAATCTATAAATAGGGTCAAAAAAAGTGGTTGGGTGTTACTTCACCGTAGCCGGTGCCGGCTCGGGATGTTTTGTATACCGCTCAAAAAATTCTATCACGCGTAACATGTGGTCCATCATGCGGCCAGGGTTTCCGCTTCGGGTTAACTCATGGCCTTCCTTAGGATACCGGATATATTCAACCGGCTTATTCAAAATCTTCAAACTTTTATAAAGCATTTCTGACTGTATCACTCCCGTTCTCAAATCCAGGTCGCCATGAATAATTAATAGCGGGGTGTTTATTTTATCCACATAGGTAAGAGGCGACTCTGAGTCTAATAATGGTTTCGTTTCCTTCTGCCATGGATAGCCGCCAAAATGATCGGGTACTAATCTCCAGGCATTCCCTTCGCCCATAAAAGTGGTTAAATCATATACCCCGCGCTGTGCATTAGCAGCTTTAAACCGGTTGTCATGACCGACAATCCAAGCTACCATATACCCGGCATAACTTCCGCCTTCCACAAACAATTGATCTTTATCGATCCATGGATTCTTCTTCATGGCTTCATCCAGCGAAGCGAGAATATCCCCGGCAGGGCCCGTGCCCCAATCTTTAAAGTTTCCTTTCTTAAACTTATCGCCATAGCCTCCGCTACCTCTTGGGTTGCAATACACCAACCCATAGCCCCAACTATTTTCCAGTTGATATTCATGCCACATAGAAAAAACACCAGGCCCCCACATAGCTGATGGCCCACCATGGATGTTGAGAATAGTTGGATACACGATCCCTTCTTTTCTTCCCATGGGTTCTTGCACCCAATACTGAACTTTCGTTCCATCTGGCCGGGTGAATGTGTATTCTTTAGGAGAACTGATCCACTTATCTTTTAACCACTCTTCATTTAATCGCGTAAGCTGTCGGGTTGATTTGTCTTTCAGATTAAGTAAATGTACTTCCCATGGATTTCGTGTTTCCGTAAGTGCAAAACAACTTTATCGCCTTGTAAGTCAAAATCATTTATGCCGTTGTCGTTTCCAACTATTTTGTTACAGTCCCGCCTTTGGCGGGTACACTGAACAAAGGAATATCGCCTTCCGTTTCTGATACGAAGTAGATCGTCTTGTTATCCGCAGACCAGGCGTGCTCGCTAATGTCGCGATCGAAAGAAGCTGTAAGAATAGT
Source organism: Flammeovirgaceae bacterium (assembly GCA_016709845.1). Taxonomy (GTDB): domain Bacteria; phylum Bacteroidota; class Bacteroidia; order Cytophagales; family Cyclobacteriaceae; genus ELB16-189. The sequence continues at coordinate 322,443 of JADJMA010000002.1, forward strand.
AGGCTTACCCCCAGTTGCCGAAACTACTGCCAACTGATTTTGGGTTGCATGTCGATTTTCAATCGGGGTAGCATAAAATGAAATTGTTCCACCATCCGTTGAGTACGATGGATTCGAAACACTATATCCCGGCCAGGTTAAAAATTCCTAGGCACTTTTTGTAGTGACATCAATTTTCCACAAATCATTCTCCCGCTCCCGGTCCGGATGAATTTTATAAATCTTTGAATGACAAATAATTGTTTTTCCATCGGGCGACCAATCAGCCGATTGAAAATTCTGAAATCCCTGCGTGAGCTGAACATCCTTTTCTTCAGAGCCTACCGTGTGGACAAACAAGTGTGAAAAATTCTCTTCCGGTTGAAGGTTGTTCTCGCCTTGCAAATTCTGACGAATCAAAACCCGTGGGTTACTATCAAATGTATTTTTAGCAAGCCATGCACGCACTTCCTCGAGCGATCCATCGGGACTGTTTACTACTTTTTTGCGTTCGTCAGCCTTCATGGCTTTAAAGTTAGGCTCGTCACCCTGAACCCGACCCGGGCGTTCATAAACCCACGGAGTCTTTGAGTCAATAAGAGAAAATGGAATACTGGATGAGTATAAGATCTTCTTTCCATCAGGCGACCAACGTGGATTACTTGTACCATATTCAGCTTTGGTGATAACGTGCGCTTCGCCTCCACTTAATGGCAAAATCCATAATTGAGATTTCTCACCATCGGTACGCACAAAAAGAATTTGCTTCCCATCCGGTGACCATTGCGGTTGGCCATCGCTTTTATCACCAAAGGTTAACTGCACCGGCTCTGCCGGGCTAATCAGATCGGTCATGTATAATTGACGTGTGTAGTAATACTCATTCTCGTTCTTTACCGCCTTACGATTAACAACCATAATGGCCTTTGATCCATCCGGGGAGATTTGGAGTTGGCTGGTTGTAGCGATCTTCAGTAAATCAGAAGCCACAATTGGTTTTTTGTTTTGTGCGATGGCAACACTTGTTACCATCATCCACACTATAAGAATTATTATTCGTCTTTTCATAAGGAAACAGAGTTTGAAGGAATTATAAAAACGTCAAAAGATAATCACGCGGAGGTAATCATCGCAAGTATATCATCAACAAACTCACGGGAATTACTTAAGCGGGGTACTTTATTCTGTCCGCCAAGCTTCCCACGCTTTTTCATCCAATTATAGAAGGTGCCTTCAGCCACTGAATGGATAGTCGGAGCAACAAGTGCGATGTCATGTGCGCGCTTGGCATCGTAATCAGAATTAATTTCCCGTAAGGTTTTGTCAAGTACGTGCTTGAACTCACTTAAATCATTGGGGGGATTTTTGAATTCAATAATCCACTCGTGCCCACCTTGCTTTGATTTTTCAAGATAGATAGGAGCCGCAGTAAAATTGTCGATCTCCGCTCCCGTTTGTTCGCATGCTTTGGTGATGGCCATCTCAGCATTTTCAATAATTATCTCTTCGCCAAACGCATTCATAAAATGTTTGGTGCGCCCACTGATTCGAATTCGATGCGGAGATATGCTTGTAAACTTAACGGTATCGCCAATGTTGTACCGCCACAATCCTGCATTGGTTGTTATTACCATAGCATAATTCTTTCCTACCTCTACTTCTGCTAAAGACAAGGCTTCCGGATATTCCTTATCTAAATCCTCTACCCGGATAAATTCATAGAACACGCCATAGTCAAGCATAAGCAACAGGTCTTCAGAATCACTTTGATCCTGAATTCCAAAAAATCCTTCGCTTGCATTATACGTTTCCCAGTACTTCATCTGATCGCTGGGAATAATAGACTTGAAAAGATTTTTGTAGGGTTTAAAAGCAATGGCTCCGTGAAAAAATACTTCCAGGTTAGGCCAAACTTCCATTACGGATGATTTCTTTTCGAGGGCCAATATATGTTGAAGTAACAAAATCGTCCAGGTTGGTACACCCGCAATGTGCGTAACATTTACTCCAATGGTTTCGCGCGCCAGGCGTTCAATTTTTTCCTCCCAGTTTTGCATCAGAGCAACCTCTAAGCTTGGCGTACGAATAAACTCAGCCCACGGGGGAAGGTTTTGAATGATAACTGCTGACACATCGCCATAATGCGAAGATTCTGTTGGATCAAATTCATTGACCTGCGAACTACCCCCAACACCCAACCCTTTACCAGAAAAAATTTTTGTTTCGGGATTATTGTTTACATAAATAGAAAGTAAATCTTTTCCGCCCTTAAAATGGCACTCTTCCAAAGCCTCGGTGGTAACGGGAATAAATTTACTTCGTGCATTGGTGGTTCCGCTTGACTTGGCAAACCATTTTACTTCAGAAGGCCAAAGCAAATTTTGCTCGCCATGCATGGCTCTATTAATGTAGGGGGAATATTTGTTCGTAGGTATGAATCGGTACGCGCCTTTTAAAATCCTCATAATTGAGGAGATCATCAAACGAATACTTTTGGCCAAACTCCGTATAGCGGGCTGTACTGATTAGTCGCCTTAATACTTCATCCTGTACGTCATACGGATATTTCATGAAAAGCTCGATCTGATGGATCCGCTTTCTCATAACCCAGGTAAGAATAGAATTAAGAATTTGCATGTATTACGTCAAAAATAGGAGTAGCCAGTTCGATTACCAAAAATCAATTATTCAGGATTGGTAATCTTTCTTCTAAGCTGGAAGTTTTGGCCCAGGTATACTTTACGAACAAGGGGATCATCGGCAAGTTCTTGCGCAGTGCCCGCTTTAAAAAGTTTGCCTTCCACCATCAGGTAAGCACGATCGGTTATGGAAAGGGTTTCATCTACGTTATGGTCGGTTATAAGGATTCCAATATTTTTCTTTTTCAATCGCCCCACAATTCCTTGGATTTCTTCTACCGCGATGGGATCTACACCGGCAAAGGGTTCATCAAGCAAAACAAATTTTGGATCAACAGCCAATGCCCGCGCAATTTCGGTGCGCCTGCGTTCGCCCCCCGACAATACCATGCCCAGATTTTTCCGCACATGGGTTAAACTGAATTCTTCCAGGAGTTTTTCTACTTTTTCCTTTCGCTCCTTTTTGGGAATGTTCCGCATTTCCAACGGGGCCATTATGTTTTCCTCCACAGTAAGTTTTCTAAAAACCGATGCCTCTTGGGCCAGGTAGCCGATACCAATTTTTGCACGTTGATACATCGGTAAATCGGTAATGTTCTCATCATCAAGAAAGATGGTACCATCGTTGGGTTTTATCAAACCCACAATCATGTAAAAGCTTGTTGTTTTACCTGCTCCATTGGGACCCAGCAAGCCTACAATCTCGCCTTGCGAAACATGCACCGATACGTTGTTTACCACGGTGCGCTTCTTATATCGCTTAATAAGGTTTTCGGCTCGCAAGATCATATTATTCAAATTTGATATCCTTAATTCGTAGTTGAATCACCCGATTCTATGCGTTCGTAATGTTCCATTAAATCAAAAGCAACAGCATTAAACACGGCTTCGTTGCCTGCTTGTCCTGCTAAAAACCGCAGATGTTTCTCTTTAAAGGAAGAGAGCGAATTCATTAAAAAAACATTGCGCGCTTCGAATACCGGTTTAGGATTATCAGGACCAAAGGGTGCCATCTGCTTAAGCACCTCATTAAATTTTGTCGTCATCAAATCAAATTGAATGGGCACATCAATTTTGTATAATGGGTGTCCGCATCTCTTCGGTTAGCGATGCGGAAACAACTTCTTCAAATCGTTCCTGAAACGAAAGCAACTTGCTTCGATCCAACGTAAGTCCGGCCGCATATTTATGCCCTCCAAATTTTTCCAGTAAGTCACTGCATTTATACAGGGCTTCATAAAGATCGAAATCTTTAACACTTCGCGCAGAGCCGGTTATTTTATCATTGGATTCTGTCAGGATCACGGTAGGCCGGTAAAATTTTTCAACACACCGTGCAGCAACTATGCCAATTACTCCCTTGTGCCACGTCTCCTTAAAAAGTACGGTCGATTTAGCATTACGCAAGGTTTCATCGCTTTCAACCATGGCAATTGCCTCCTCAGTAATACTTAAATCAAACTCTCTACGGAGATCGTTTTTAGCGTTTATTTTCTCGGCTAACTGATTCGCCTCGGTTTCGCTGCTGGCGATCAATAGCTCTACCGCGCCTTCGGCATGTGCTACCCGCCCAGCGGCATTAATACGAGGCCCTAATGTGAAAACAATCCCAGAAATGTCGAGATCGGTTTTAATCGCTGCAATTTCCTTTAATGCCTTTAGGCCCGGCCGCGGATTCTGATTTAATTTTTTTAACCCAAAATGCGCCAGTATTCTGTTCTCGCCACTAATCGGAACTATATCGGACGCAATACTAACTACAACCAGATCGAGGTATTCATACACCTCTTCCACATTTCGAAATTTCTGAGCAAATGCCTGGATCAATTTAAATCCCAAGCCACAGCCACTCAATTCTTCAAAAGGGATATTCGCAATCTTCGCGTTTGGGGTCAAGCACGGCAACGGCACTTGGAATCTCCCCCCGGTAAGTGATGATCACAAATAATAAAATCTATTCCCTTACGCTTCGCCAACGTTACCATGTCTGAAGCTTTGATCCCCAGATCAAGAGCAATTATCAAAGAGAATTTATTTTCCTCGGCCCAAAGTATACCCGCTTCAGACACCCCATAGCCTTCCGCATATCGATCGGGGATGTAATAGCTACAGTCTGAATAAAATGTTTTTAGATAACTGTAAACCAAAGCAACAGACGTTGTGCCATCCACATCGTAATCGCCATAGATGAGAATTTTTTCATTTTGATCAATCGCCTCTTTTAATCGTTGCACGGCACGATCCATATCTTTAAGTAGAAACGGATCGTGTAGCTGATCATACGTGGGGCGAAAAAAAGTTCTGGCAGAATCAAAATCACGGATATCCCGTTGCCACAACACGGCCGACAGGTGCGGGTTTATATTGATAGAATTACTAAGCCCTTCTAGTTCCTGAGGTGAAGGCATTGGTGCATATATCCATCTTTTTTTCATTCTATTTCTTGTTGAATGTAATGGCTCCGTTTTTCCCCACTTCCCCTTCTTCCCCATGATACCCACGAATGCCATTTTTACCATCCTTAACGGGACCCAATCCTGTGAGGCCACCACGGCCGGCTTCGCCTCCTAAGCCACCAAACCCTCCATAATTTTTTACCTGCAACTTGCCTCCTGACCAAACTTGTAAATCGGGACAACGCTTGCATTCTATTGTCAGGCTACCGCCATCACCACCATTGCCGCCTCTCGAACCACTGCCGCCTTGGCCACCATCGCCACCCGCACAAACGCGTGTGCCCGGTCCTCCTCCTCCTCCATGGCCACCATCACCTCCATCACCGCCATCGCCTCCATTCAAGTTAATAGTAAGTGAGCCTTTAATTTGAATATCGTCAGAATAAATAAATAGCGTATTGCCTGATCTGCCATTCAGGCCTATTGAACCATCCTGCCCGATACCGCCTTGCCGGCAGGGGCTTTGCATTTCTGTTCCATCAACTCCTTTAACGCCATCTTTTCCTTTTAACCCAGACCCGTTAATAGAACAGTTAGAACCAATGATTAATATCTTGGCATGAAGAAAATTATCTGTCTTATCGTGGTTTAAAATTATCTGCGATGAGTCCGCCATGATTAAAGTATCAACCACTAAAATATCAGAAGCCTGAATCAGATACTTTTCATTCTTCTCTATTGAAAGTTTGGCTAATCGGATTTGTGCGTGAGACACACTAAAGCCTAACAAAAGAATAAGACAACTCACAATTCGCACCATCGGGCAAAAATACAAATAGTATTGAGTGAAAATAAAAAAGGCAGCCTTTTGAGCTGCCTTCCTTGATTACTTTTTAAAATATTATTTAAGCGTCTCTGACTTTTCCTTCTCTGGTACTACGCCTTCTAATACATCTTTAATTTCTACGCGTTGTCCATCTTTGTATGGAACAATCCAGGCATCCTTCACACCCATTTCGCGCATGTATTTCTTAAACTTGTCTGCTTCCCAGTAATCTCTGAAAATACCAATCGTGAACTTCTGCTCGCCACTTTGGGTTGCTTCGCCACCAAAGTTTGGATTGTTGTCGAAGTACTTAGAGAGATCTTTGTTTTTAAATGCACCAATTTGAACTTTAAAGACTACCCCTTTCGAAAAATCCATTGAGTTTGACGAAGGTGCTGCCTTTAACTGATCAAGTTCGGCACGTGCTGAAGTAAGCTCGCCACGCATGCTTGAAATCTGATCTTCCAATTCTGCAATTCGCGTGTTCTTCTGACTGATTTGGCCATTAAGTGTACTTACCTGCGACTTTAACGCAGTATTATCAGTGTCTGCAACCTGTTTGGCTTCCGTAAAAGTCTTTAGGTTGCTGGGGTTCTTGGCGTATTCTTTGGCTTTCTTTTTCCATTCCTTCTTCTCCTTCTTAGAGAGTTGGGCGAAAACTTGCATGCCGGAAAAAATCAGCGCCAGGCAAAGGACTACAACTTTAGTTTTCATTGATTGTGGGTTTAAATCTGGAATAAAAGTAATAAAATATTCTGAAAATGCTTCATTCGGGCGTTTTCTGTACTTTAAGAAGTGTCTTATTAAATATTCTGATCTAAGATTTAATCCATACTTCCCACCATTTTTTCAGGCCGAACCCATTGATCAAATTGCTCGGACGTAACCAACCCCAACTCAATGGCGGCTTCGCGTAAAGTCTTATTTTCTTTGTGTGCCTTCTTGGCAATCTTAGCTGCGTTTTCGTATCCAATATGTGTGTTCAGCGAAGTCACCAACATCAACGAGTTTTCCATGTGTTGTTTGATGATTGAAAGATTGGGTTCAATGCCAATAGCACATTTGTCATTGAAAGACGAACACGCATCACCGATCAATCGTGCCGATTGCAACACGTTAGCGGCAATCACAGGTTTAAATACATTCAGTTCAAAATGGCCATTAGACCCACCTATTGAAACCGCCACATCATTACCTATTACCTGAGCGCAAACCATAGTTAGTGCTTCGGGTTGTGTTGGATTTACCTTGCCCGGCATAATGGATGAGCCGGGTTCGTTATCCGGAATAATTATTTCGCCTATACCCGAACGAGGACCAGAGCTCAACATACGGATATCATTTCCGATTTTCATAAGCGAAACTGCCGCTCGCTTCAGCGCTCCGGATAATTCCACCATGGCGTCATGCGCTGCCAATGATTCAAACTTATTAGGAGCAGTTATAAATGGATATCCGGTTAGTTCTGCAATTCTTTTAGCTACCAATACATCATATCCTTTGGGCGTGTTTAATCCCGTGCCAACAGCAGTACCTCCCAGCGCTAGCTCGCACACAGCTTCTAATGCATTGTTAATAGTGCGGATACTGTTATCAAGTTGTTGTACATAGCCACTAAACTCTTGGCCAAGAGTAAGGGGCGTAGCATCCATGAAATGTGTGCGTCCGGTCTTTACAATATTTTTAAAAGCCGCCACTTTTTTAGCTAACGTATCGCGCAATTTTTGCATCCCCGGAAGGGTAATTTCTACCACTTGCTTATAGGAAGCAATGTGCATAGCTGTTGGAAAGGTGTCGTTTGATGATTGAGATTTGTTTACATCATCATTGGGGTGAAGTACTTTTTTATCATCTGTAAGTTTGCCGCCTGTTAACACATGTGCCCGGTAAGCAATCACTTCATTCGCGTTCATATTGCTTTGCGTACCTGAACCCGTTTGCCAGATCACCAATGGAAACTGATCATCCAGTTTTCCGGCAATAATTTCATCGCACACTTTGCCTATTAAATCTCTTTTGGCTGCATCCAACACGCCTAATTCCTGGTTAGCCATAGCGGCCGCTTTTTTCAAATAACCAAAAGCATAAATAATTTCTTTTGGCATGCTGGCCTCGGGGCCAATCTTAAAATTATTGCGCGAGCGCTCTGTTTGTGCGCCCCAATATTTGTCGGCAGGAACTTGCACCTCGCCCATCGTGTCTTTTTCAATTCGAAAACTCATAGAAGTGTTTTTTATAGGAAACAAATTTAATTCTCAAAGGTGGATATAAAAGGAAATAACTGAAAGTATAATTCTGTTAAAGGTATCTTAAATCTGAATGCTGATCGAGCATCCATCCCGTAAGGCTTAACCGGTTACGCGTAGCCGGCAGCACTTCATGTTCCAGTAAATCGCTGCGGAAGCATACCAGCCTTCCCACTATCGGTAAAGTATCCGAAAACTATCCCTCGTTAGTATAAATTTTAATTGCCCTCCTTCATCTTCCTGCCAGTTTTTATTCAAATAACAAATCACAGAAAGTTTACGATGATCGTCTCTCTTAAACTGATCCAGATGGCGATGGTAATAGGAACCAATAGGGTATACGGTCATGTGTATCTCGTAGTCTTTCAAACTAAGGAACAAATTCTGGTTTACCTGTTTAATCAAGTCATTGAGTTTGGTTAAGTAGACTTGAATAGCCGGGGCTGCTGTGGCCGGGTTGATCCACTGAATGTAATCTCCGCGAATGCTTGCATTGATCTGCTTCTCTGCCTTTTTACCAATACCTGCCTTTTGAAATTTCAACAATTCTCCATTGAATTCATCTAGTTGAAGAATGGCATCTACTTCTTCCGCTGAAAGGAAATTATCGATGATGGCGTAACCCTGATCCGCTAAACCATCAACTAATTGATCAAGATTCTGAGTGAGTGATATTCCCATGGTGCGAATTTAATCGCTACAACTAACTTTGGCGTTATGAAACAAGTTTTTAACGGGACTATCCTATTTCTTGGCCTGGTTATATCGGGTTTACTCCTTTCCTGTACGCCAAAGGAGGAAATTGTGTTTAAGGGGGTAAGAAATATCACTGTAGAAATGGATGAAACTCAGGAGCCATTACTTTCAGGCGAAGCATTCTTTTACAATCCCAATAACACTAAGATAAAGCTGAAAGAAATCTCGATAGATGTATTAGTTGATGGTAAGCTTTCGGCCAAAGTGCGACAGGATTTGAAGTTGCCTATTCCAGCTAAGTCTGATTTTTCCGTTCCTCTCATTGCGAAGCTATCTTTAAAAGAATTGGGGTTATTAGATACCATAATTAATCTGATCGGAGGCAAAAAATACCAAATACAATACATTGGTTTTGTCAGGGTAGCAGTTCATGGCGTAACTATTAAAGTGCCTGTAAAATATAAAGAGGAGCTTAGAATCAAACTATAGTATTATTCCTGCCTTTTGAAATTTTATTAAAAGCAGATAAATATTACATTTACTTTTACCTAAACCGATTACTATAGCCGCCCGAGTGGACCGATGTATAACACACTTAACATAGTATTGATAGTCCTTTTGCTGGCGGTTATTATCCTGCAGGTGCGCGCCTACTTAAAGCTGAAGCAAAAGAACAAGCTAATTCTTGTTCAAAGTCGCGAAATTAAAAGGCAGATTCTCGAACAAGAAAAAAGGAACAAACAGGTTGGCGATCTGGTGCATGAAAAGCAGCAGTTGATTGGTTTAGTTTCACACGATTTAAAGGGCCCCTTCAACCGTATCTTTGCTCTTATCCAACTAATGGAGTTAAGTGCCACAAACCTTACTGGTGAACAGCAGGAATATTTGGGAAAAATCCATCAAATCGTAGCCGATGGATTAGGCATGATTCGCAACTTACTGGATAACCGCAGATTGGAAGATCAGGGTATAGATTTTACACTTGAGCCTCTGAATATTTCCGTATTGTTGGGTTCGCTGATAAGGAATTACAGGACCCTGGCCGAAAAGAAAAAAATTCAAATTCACTTCGACACACCAAAGCAATCGGTAATTATTGCTGATAAGCTCTATCTCTATCGGATTTTTGAAAATCTGATTTCTAATGCTTTAAAATTCTCTCCGGCTAATAAAAATATCTACATATCCATTGAAGAACTGGAAAACAAGATTGTTGTAAAAATAAGAGACGAGGGGCCTGGTTTTACCAAAGAAGACCTGAAACAGCTCTATAAGAAGTTTCAGCGGTTATCCGCAAGGCCTACCGGGGGTGAAAGCTCTACAGGACTCGGACTATCGATTGTTAAAGCGTTAGTCGAAAAAATGGATGGCGAGTTAATCTGCCAAAGTGAAGAAGGGAGCGGAGCAACTTTTATTGTAAAACTGGAGCGGAGCGATGAACTGCCAGACAAAAATATTCCGGCTGTTTTAGAAAATGCTAATTGAATAAATAGTAATCATCTTCACTATCGTTAAGCACAGCTTCTAACGACTGGATCACATTTTCATCCTTAATTACATAGTCACGAACTCCGCGTTGTATAAAATTAAGTACCAGGTTCCCATCATCCAGAGAACTCATCATAACTACTTTATTGCTTTCGGTTAACCTGCTTTTGATTTTCTCATATAAGTCAATACCGCTCATCCCCGGCAGCTTATAGTCTACAAGCAGTACATCAGGCAATGACCCTTCTAAGGCTTTTAGACCCTCTTCGGCTGAGACAAATGTTTTGAACACATAGGCAGGATTTTTACTGAGCGACTTCAGTATGAACTCAGCATAGATAGTATCATCCTCAACCAGGTATATCGTCATAGGCTATGTTAGTAGATGCAATATAGTAACCTTCTCTATTTTCCGATGCGAAGGCGTCTATCCCGCATGGTTTTTTTAATGATTTTACCGCTTATTGAAACTTCTTTGTTTGAAATGCTGAATCAACTTACCTTACCCTTAAGTAAATTACCCTATCCATGAAAAATCTTCTGCCTGCTTGTATCGCGCTTATTTTGTTTGGCGTAAGCTGCTCCGAACAAAAAAAATCTACTTCCTTTTCAATTTTATTTACACAAGAGTTAAGCGATCAGGCGCAGGATGGTCGGCTGCTGATTATGCTTGCCAATAACGACAAATCAGAACCGCGATTCCAGATAAACGATGGGTTAAGCACGCAACTGGTTTTTGGTATTGATGTAGAGGGCATGAAGCCTGGTCAGGAAATTATTATCAACAACGAAAATGCTTTTGGGTTTCCCATTCGGAATCTAAAGGATATTCCAGCAGGAGATTATCAGGCTCAAGCGCTAATAAACCGGTACGAAACTTTTAATTTGAAAACCGGACACACCGTAAAACTTCCCCCCGATCAGGGCGAAGGACAACACTGGAATAGTAAGCCGGGAAATTTTTATAGTATTCCAATAAAGATTTCGATTGATCCATCCAAAAATGAGGTCATCAAAATTTCAATGGGTCAAAAGATTGAACCTATTGAGGAGGCAAAAGATTCTAAGTATGTGAAGCATATTAAAATCCAAAGTAAGTTACTCACAGAATTTTGGGGTCGCCCTATGTTCGTAGGGGCTCATGTGCTGGTGCCAGAAGGATTTGATGAGCATCCGAAGCACATTACCCATTGATGATTTATCATGGTCACTTCCCTAGCGACTTTGGTGGCTTTAGTACCGAACCGCCACCAGCCGACATGGATACGACAGACTACGCAGCACGGTTTGGAATTTACGGATACAACAAGTTTGAAAAGCAGGAAGCTTATAACTTTTATAAACAATGGTCGAGCAAAAACTTCCCTCGCTTTTTGGTAATTGAAATTCAGCATGCCAATCCGTATTACGATGATTCGTATGCGGTAAACTCAGCAAATCTGGGCCCTTACGGGGATGCGATTATGAAAGAATTAGTGCCTGAAATTGAAAAGGAGTTTCGCGGCATTGGCGAAGGTTGGGCTCGCTTTACCTATGGCGGATCAACTGGCGGGTGGGAAGCTTTGGCTGTGCAAATGTTTTATCCCGATGATTTTAACGGATGCTTTGCCGCCTGTCCGGATCCTATTGACTTTCGATCGTTCAGTCTGGTTGATATTTATAAAGATAAAAATGCATATTGGTACGATAGCGATTTCAAAAAACTTCCTCGCCCCGCCCATCGCGATCACTTGGGACAGATCCAAAATACGATGGAAGAAACGAACCATTATGAGTTAGCCCTTGGAACAAAAACCCGAAGTGGGCAACAATGGGATATTTGGGAGGCGGTGTTTTCCCCCCAGGGAGACGATGGCTATCCAAAACGAATTTTTAATAAAGAGACGGGTGAGATCGATAAAAGCGTTGCTGAATATTGGAAAGAGAATTTCGATCTTCGCTATATTCTTGAACGCGATTGGAAAACATTAGGACCAAAGCTTGAAGGTAAAATCCATATTTACTGTGGCGATATGGACAATTACTATTTGAACAATGCGGTTTACCTGATGGAAAACTTTTTAAGACAACACAAACTCCCTTTTACAAAGGTGAAGTTGATTATGGCGACCGGGCTGAGCATTGCTGGAATGGTGATCAGGTAAATCCAAATTACATTTCACGCTTGCGCTATAATACGATGTACTTACCAAAGATTTTAAAACGGATTCAGGAAAGCGCGCCTAAAGGAGCTGATGTAAAAAGTTGGAGATATTAATGCTTACCACAGAGTTCACCGAGGAGTCAAGTATTCTTTGTGTTCTCTGTGGTTAAATTGATTACTTCAATTGGCGCAAATAAAGCTGAATCGCATTCTCTAATCCAAAATAAAGCGCATCACAAATTAGTGCGTGACCAATAGAAACCTCGTCAAGAGTTGGAATTGATTTCTTTAAATAACTTAGATTATCTAAATCCAAATCGTGGCCTGCGTTGAGACCCAACTTTAAAGAATGAGCAACCGCGGCAGCTTCAACATAAGGCTTAACAGCACTCTCTTTATCTTTATGAAAGTTTGAAGCATAGGGCTCGGTATAGAGTTCAATGCGATCGGCACCCCACGTCTTTAGCGCCTTCCACCATTTTTACAGAAGGATCAACAAAAACTGAAACCCGCACGCCCATCGATTTTATTTCAGTGATAATTTCAGTCAACAATTTTTTATTCTTCACCGTATCCCAACCGGCATTCGATGTAATCGCATCCGGACCATCAGGGCACTAGCGTGGCTTGTGCCGGTTTGGTTTCCCGAATTAATTTCAGGTAACGTTCGTCCGGGTACCCTTCAATGTTGAATTCAGTCGTAACTACCTTTTTTAATTCAATCACATCCGCATAACGAATGTGGCGTTCATCAGGCCTGGGGTGTACAGTTATTCCTTCGGCACCAAAACGTTCGCAGTCGAGGGCTGTTTTGACAACATCGGGGTTGTTACCGCCACGCGCATTACGCAGCGTAGCAATTTTATTTATGTTCACTGATAAGTGTGTCATTCCATTCAAATTTTTATCTCACTAAAAGTAGAGTTAATTTTACTCCAAAGTTACTTAACCATATTTTATCCATGAGCCTCAAACAACAAATTGATAGTGATATTAAAACAGCCATGCTGGCAAAAAATAAAGAGGAATTAATGGCGTTGCGTTCGGTGAAGTCGTTAATTCTCCTTGCCGAAACTGAAAAAGGCGGCAGCGGAGAAATAAGCCAAGAGGTTGAAAGCAAATTATTGATGAAGGCTGCTAAACAACGAAAAGAATCTGCTGAGATCTTTCAAAAAGAAGGTCGAGATGAACTTGCTAAAAAAGAAATACTCGAGTTGGAAGTAATAAGTCGTTACCTCCCCAAACAATTATCGGAAGAGGAAATTACATCAGCATTGAAAAAGATTATCGACCAGGTTGGTGCCAAAACGCCTCAGGATATGGGCAAAGTGATGGGTGCCGCAACAAAACAATTGGCCGGTAAGGCTGATGGCAAATTAATTTCTGAACTTGTAAAAAAACTTTTGACGTCTTGAGTAAGTTCGATATTGTAATTGCTATTACGCTATTAGTGGGAACCATTTTAGGGTATAAGCGCGGATTCTTGTTAGAGTTATTTTTTTTGATCGCACTCATACTGGGTGTTTTCATTGGCTTTAAACTAATGAGCTGGGGCGTTGAATTCCTGGCTCAGAAATTTAATGCCGATACAGCCGTACTCCCCTACATTTCCTTCGCATTGATATTCATTATTGTCGTTGTTGTAGTGAATTTTATTGGTGGAAGAATAAAAAGCTCGATTGAGCAAAACGTTTCTTGGCAAAATGGATGCCGCAGCCGGAGCCGTTCTTGGCTTACTGAAATATGCTTTTTCCATCAGTATAATTCTTTGGCTTATCGATTCATTTAAAATTTCGTTACCTGAAAGTTGGGTGAGCAATTCTAAACTTTATCCTGTGGTGGCGCAGGTTGCACCAACAATTGCTTCCTTTTTTGGAGATTTCTTGCCATTTTTCAAAGAAACATTCTCACAGTTCTAAGGTTCGTTTTTTTTTAGTTACTTATCACAAATTAGGAACGCTATGTCCTTGCAGGTAAAAGAAGAAGCTGATTTTAAATATGTTGATGAAGGACAAGGTCCGGTGTTGATGTTGTTACACGGCCTTTTTGGTGCCCTCAGTAATTGGGAGGAAGTTGTAAATCATTACTCGAAGCATTTCAGAGTAATTATTCCCATGCTTCCTATTTATGAAATGCCCATTAAAGAAGCGGGGTTACCCGGTTTGCGCGAGTTTGTTGAAAGTTTTGTCGCAACAAAAAAGTTAGAGAACATGATCATCATCGGCAATTCGCTGGGCAGCCATGTTGGTATTCTTTACGCTGGCTAATCCCGAAAAAGGTTTCAAAACTTGTACTCACGGGCAGCTCGGGCCTTTTCGAAAACTCGATGGGGGGCTCATATCCACGCAGAGGAAGTTACGATTACATTCAGGAAAGAGTGGCTTACACTTTTTATGATCCGAAAGTGGCTTCAAAGGAATTGGTTGACGAAGTTTTCGAAACAACGCGGAGCATCCCTAAGTGTATGCGTATTGTGGCTATTGCCAAATCAGCACAGCGAAATAATCTCGCTCAAGAATTGGCTAATATCAAAGCCCCCACTTTACTCGTTTGGGGCTTAAATGATACCATAACACCGCCAATGGTAGCCTATGAGTTTAACCGATTGATACCCAACTCAGAGTTAAAATTTATTGACAAATGCTGTCATGCGCCTATGATGGAGCATCCTCAAAAATTCAACAACCTGGTAGAAGACTTTTTAGTAAAAAAAATATAAAAGAGAAATGCTTGCTGAAGAATTGATCAATCATATGATCCCACCTCTTAAAATCATCGATGATGCCCACAAGGCTATTGTGTGGATGGAGGAGTTTCGATGCCTGCATTTGCCTGTGGTGGAAGAAGGAAACTTGTTGGGTTTTATTTCCGAAGAAATTATACTGGAGTCAAATGATATTGACAGGCCTTTAGCTGATTTTGAATTAGTTGGTAAGCAGTGTGCCGTTCAGCTCGATTCTCATTTTTATGATATCTTAAAGGTGGCCGGAGATAATAAACTTCAGATTGTAGCCGTACTTAACGAAGATCAAAAATATGCGGGTGTAATAACTGTTCAGGATATAATGGTCTCGTTTGCTCAAACTGCTTCCGTTCAAATGCCTGGGGGTATCATTGTTCTGTCCATGGATTTAATTGATTACTCCCTTGCCGAAATTAGCCGCTATGTAGAAGAGAACAACGCCAAGGTGATTAGTAGTTTAATGGTCGAAGACCCCATGGATAAGGGAAAAATTAAGCTTACCTTAAAGATTAATCAGCTCGAGCTGAATAGGATTATTGCCACGCTTGAACGCTTTGGCTACCGGGTTATTGGAAAATACCAGGAGGCCAAAGAACTTTCGGGTGAGAAAGAGAAAATTGATATGTTACTTCGATACCTCGATATTTAACCGATAACGGCATGCGCATCGGCATACACGGTAGAGACTCTCAGGCAAAAACATCGCCCCTTATTGAAAGGATTTTAAAACAGTTATCTGATCGCAAAGCAGAGATTTGGCTGTCTTCTAAATTTGTCAAACAAATTAAATCCTCCCTGCTAACAGGAATCAAATACAAAACTTTTAAACTCGGTGATAATTTACAAAGTCTGGATTTTTTCTTTTCCCTAGGTGGCGATGGTACCATGCTGGAGTCGGTTACCTACATAGGAAAAACAGAAGTTCCAATACTTGGCATAAACGCAGGCCGCCTTGGGTTTCTCGCCATTACCAGTCGCGATGATATTGAAGGTGCGCTTGACGCCCTTTTTACCGGTGCCTATAAAGTCGAAAGCCGAACCATGCTCCGGCTAAATTCTTCAACAAAGCTTTTTGACCCTTTAAATTTTGCGTTGAATGATTTCACCATTATGAAGAAGGACACTTCCTCAATGATTACTGTACAGGTTTTTGTTGATGGCGAATTGCTGAACTCCTTTTGGTCGGATGGTATTATTGTCTCTACCCCAACCGGCTCAACCGGCTACTCATTAAGTTGTGGCGGCCCGTTGGTTTACCCAAAATCTGAAAGCTTTATTATTACTGCGGTTAGTCCACATAATCTGGGCACACGCCCCATTGTCATTTCTGATAAGTCAGAAATTACTTTCGGGATTGAGGGCCGAAGTAAAAAATACTTGGTTTCATTGGATTCGCGATTTGAAACCATCGATGACTACGTAAAACTAAAGATCAAAAAAGAGAAGTTCTGCACAAAACTAGTTCAACTCTCCGGTTACCACTATTTTAATACCCTGCGTCAAAAACTTAATTGGGGTCTCGACATTCGAAATTAGAATTCAAATTTTCTCAGGTATTTTCATAAGTTTGTGATTGGCAAAAATCTCCATTCATGAGAAAGTTATTTTTTGGTATCCTTTGTTTATTCTTGCTTCTGGGCTATTCGAATGAAACCTATGCTCAGTTCAATAGAAAATCAATAAAGAAAAATAACAAAAGAATTTCCAGCTATCGGGGAAGAAAAGCAGGGTTTGGTAAAAACAAAATCTATAATGCGATAGGATTTTCAGTAAGTGCCTTAAACTACTATGGCGACATTGCTCCCAAACCCAGTAGATTAAGTTCAGATATTTCGTTCACAAGGCCAGCGTTAGGGCTCTCCTTTATGCATCGATTCGGCCGCGCTATTCTATAATGGGGCAGTTTATGTACGGCACCTTAAAAGGATCTGATACAGAATCTGCTGACTTCACAGACCAGGACAACGGTAAGTTTCGTTATCAACGAAATGCCTCTTTCCGAAACCGAATAAAGGAACTCTCTGTGACCGCTTATTTTGACTTATTCGAAAATGACGCGACCTACATCAGTCGGGTAAAATGGACGCCCTATGCTTATTTAGGTATAGCGGGGTTTCTGCATAATCCGCAGGCTCAGGCGCCAGCTTCAGGATTAAACGGAGAGGCAATAGGTGTATCGGAAGGCACATGGGTAGATCTTCGTCCTCTGGGTACGGAAGGGCAATATTCAACCCTTGATCCCACCGATGTTAATTATGGTATTAAGGCTTACAGTAAAATACAAATTGCTATCCTTTTGGTTTAGGCGCAAGATTTAGATTAAACGAGGTGATGGATCTTTGGGCCGACATTGGCTTCCGATATACGTTTACCGATTACCTGGATGATGTTAGTCAGAATTATGTCGATTTAGGGGTTTTTGGAACCAATAACCTAGCTCGAGCCATGTCATATCGGAGTAACGAATTGCCCGCCAACGAACTTCCTCCGCTACAGAGTTACACGGCCCGAAATGGCCAAACGTATTCAACTATTCCTGGTTATGGCAGCGAGTTCCCTGATAATGTAAGGGATCAAAAAGCGACCGGGATATATACATGGTAACATCGATTCGCCTGACCTATATTTTGGGGGCTACTTTTCATAAGGCAAAATTCAGATAACTGTTGAAGTTCGTTCCGTGCATCCGGTCATTTCAAATAACCTCCGTTCTGGTGGTTATGTTTGGATGTGCCCAGGCTCAAGACATGATTCGCCAGCGTTCAGAAGTGGGCTTTGGGTTAGGTGTCTTTAACTATACCGGAGATCTCGTACGCACCTATAATTTAGCTTCATCAAAACCTGCAGGCACCGTTTTTTATCGGTCTAACATCAGTCAGGTAATAAGTTTAAGAACCTCAATAACGGCAGGTAAAATTGGAGCCACCGATCAACGTAAACCCATAGATGCCTTCGCAGCCACCCGGGCAGCTTCATTCAATTTATTCTTATTAGAAGCAGGAGTAAATTTTGAATATCATTTTTTAGACTGGCGCGATGCCAAACGTCATCTTCGGTTTACCCCTTATGCCTTTGGCGGGGCCGCTCTATTCGGAATATCAGGCATTCAAAATAAAAATAGCGAGTACAGTAATGTACAAATAAGTATTCCTTTCGGGATTGGAATGAAGTATGTACTTAATCCCAAATACTACCTTGCCTTCGAAATCGGAATTCGTAAAACCTTCTTCGATTACCTGGATAATATTAGCGATGGGGATCCTTCCTACAAGAATTACCAATATGGCAACGGATTCGACTACGATAACTATTTTTCACAGGAATTACCCTCACTTACACGCTGTACGATATCCCTTGCCCCAGCAGCCCGTATCGGTGAAATTTAATTGGCCAAAATCAACTTTATCAAGCCAGAAATCATCTTGTTAGCCTGTAAGATAGTTCTGCTTTGTTGATCTGGTTAATGAAAAAAGGCTAATTTTGCCGCCTTGTGGCTTCATTAAAGGAAAACATAGATTTTAATAATTTGCCTCAGCACATAGCCGTTATCATGGATGGTAATGGGCGCTGGGCAAAAAATAAAGGTGCTGTTCGTATTTTCGGTCATAGAAATGCGATACAAGCCGTAAAGGATATAACGGAGGGTTGCGGAGAATTAGGCATAAAGTATTTAACACTCTATGCCTTTAGTACCGAAAACTGGGGTAGGCCGAAGGAAGAGGTAGCTGCCTTAATGGAGTTACTTGTTAACACGCTTCAGAAGGAGATTAACTCTTTACATGAAAATCATGTGAAATTAAAAACAATTGGAGACGTAAGCCACCTGCCTAAGGAATGTCAGAATAATCTGGCAAAGGCTATTGAGGCGACTAAAAATAATACAGGACTTACCATGCAACTGGCATTGAATTATAGTGGACGCTGGGAAATTGTAGAGGCTGCTAAAAGGCTTGCAGAGGAAACAAAAAAAGGACTGATACAGCCTGAAGAGATCGATGAACATTACTTTTCAGAGCATTTAAAAACAGCAGGAATGCCGGATCCCGAACTTCTGATCAGAACTAGTGGAGAACTGCGGGTTAGTAATTTTTTGCTTTGGCAAATTGCCTATACGGAGATATTCATCACGCCAACGTTATGGCCTGACTTTCGGAAGGAAAATTTGTATGAGGCCATCTGTGCTTATCAAAAACGCGAACGCAGATTTGGAAAAGTTCTGAATCCAACGGCATAAGAAATTAATGAAGAAAATATTACTTTTTTTGGTTTTCCTGACTGTGGGGAATGAGCTTTTAGGGCAATTTCGAAATACCCGTTCGCAAACTCAGCCCACCAATGAACCTACATTAAACTACGCTGCCCCTCAGACTTATATCATTGCGGGTATTGAAGTTACCGGCCTGAATGTTCTTGATAAGAATGCAATGCTTTCGCTGACTGGGTTACGAATTGGTGACGAAATAAAAATACCCGGTGATGGAATTTCCGGTGCCATTCGAAAACTTTGGAAGCACGGCTTGGTGGGAGATGTTGTTATCTCTGTACAAAAGATTGAGGGCACTAACGTCTATTTAGCAATTGAATTAACCGAACGGCCCCGTCTTAACGATTTCTATTTTGTGGGCATCAGTAAAGGAGCTCAGTCTTCTTTAAAGGAAGATTTGAAATTGATTAAAGGAAAAATTGTTAACGATGCCACTATTCGAAATGCTGAACTATCCGTAAAGAAGCATTTCGTAAAAAAAGGATTTCTCAATACGGTGGTTAAGGTAACTCCGGTAGCCGATACGTTGAATCGGGGTGGCGTTCGATTGAAAATTGATGTTGACCTGAAATCAAAGGTTAAGATCAATGCCATTTACATTGAAGGAACAGTGCTTTGGACGATGCCAAGTTAAAGGGAAAGCAAAAAAAACTCATGAAAGACCTCGTATTGCCATTCACAGAACCCTGATCGAGGAGTTGCTCATGTTTAAGCCGAGTAAAATTATACCTGCTTTGGATTCGAGTAGAAAAGTAACCGGTCTGGATGTTAAAGAGTTCATAAATCGAAATATTAAACTCAATGTTTTTGCTGGTTCAAAGTTTATTCGCTCAGAATTCGAAGAAGATAAATCGAAGCTAATTGATTATTACAACTCCTTGGGTTATCGCGATGCAGAAGTTCTTTCTGATTCAATTTATGCTTTGATAAAAAAAAATATTGATGTAAACCTCAACGTGTATGAAGGACGAAAATATTACTTCCGAAATATTACCCGGTGGGTAACTACATCCATTCCTCCAACATCCTCAATAAAATTCTGGACATCAACAAGGGTGATGTTTATAACAAAGAACTTATTGATAAAAAAACAACCTTCAACCCAAAAGGGGCAGATATCAGCGGCCTTTATATGGATGACGGCTACCTATTTTTCAGAGTAACTCCGGTTGAAGTAGCCGTAGTAGGCGACTCGATAGATGTGGAGATGCGAATTTTTGAAGGCGACCAGGCTACTATTGATGAAGTTACCTTCAGTGGCAACGAGCGCACTAACGATCATGTAATCCGAAGAGAACTTAGTACCATCCCAGGGCAAAAATTTCGAAGGTCAGATTTAATTCGCACGCAACAACAACTTTCTCAGATGGGATATTTCAATCCCCAGAAAATTGAACAGGACGTTAAACCAAATATGGCCGATGGTACCGTAGACATTGAATGGAAAGTCGAAGAGCAATCCAGTGATCAAATCGAATTATCCGGTGGTTGGGGTGGTTACTATGGATTTGTTGGTACCGTGGGTCTCACGTTCAATAATTTCTCTGTCCGCAACGTGCCTCATTTCGACAAATGGAAACCGCTGCCTACAGGTGACGGACAACGACTTTCTTTGCGCCTTCAGGCCAACGGTCGTTCTTTCCAAAGCTATAGTCTTTCTTTTACTGAGCCTTGGTTAGGTGGTAGAAAGCCAAACTCCCTAACGGTAAGTTTAAACAAGTCTATTTCGCGATACGCCAATGCTTATGGCGAATTCACTGATGATCGCTCCCTCAAACAATCGGGTATTACCATTGGTTTAGGGAAAAGATTAGAATGGCCTGACAATTATTTCTCTTTGGTGAATTCCCTTTCATTCCTAGTATATAAGTACAGCAACTACTTTAACTCTACCATATTACCAACGCTGGGTACTACCAATGAGATTATGTTAACCTCTACGTTGGCTCGTAACAGTATTGATAATCCCATGTACCCAACTACAGGATCTACCATATCGCTCGCGCTTAGTCTTACGCCTCCTTATTCTCAATGGAGATCCTTCATACTACGATGACTACAATAAGAAATATTCCTGGACGGAGCTTTACAAAGTGATGCTGGATGCAAAATTCTATATTAAACTAATAGGAAGTGAAAAACCCGATGGTCGCAGCCTTGTGCTAGAAACAAAAGCTCATTTTGGTTTTATCGGTGCATATAATCAAGATCTTGGTGTAGGACCATTCCAGCGGTTTGTAATGGGTGGCGATGGATTAGCGGGTGGATTTAACTCGTTTGTTCTCGGGCGGGATATAATTGGTCAGCGTGGCTACGGAAATCGTTTAGTAACTCCGCCAAACTATGCACGACAAGGAGCCTCAACAGGAAACCAGATTGAAGGTGGAATTGTTTATAACAAATTCGGCTTAGAGTTACGTTATCCTGTTGTTACAGGCCAAACTGCAACTATTTATGGGCTTGCGTTTGCCGAAGCCGGAAACAATTGGAACAATTACCAGGACTTTAATCCGTTTAACTTGTACAAAGCTGCTGGTTTTGGCGCTAGGATATTTATGCCTGCCTTTGGGCTTATCGGATTAAACTGGGCCTATGGATTTGATCAATTACCCGGTGCATCTACCATCAGCGGCTCGCAATTTCACTTTACTATTGGTCAACAACTCAGATAAAAAATGCGTTTTTGGTTATTCTTTGGAAGTTTTTTGTTTTTCGGCCTGAGTTTTGTAGATGCTCAGAAGTTCGGGTACTTTGACTCTGAGTTCGTGTTAAGTAAAATGCCCGAATACAGCAAGGCACAAGGAGAGATAGCTCAGCTTTCGGCTGCTTGGCAAAAGGAAATTGAAGATATGCAAAGAAAGGTGGATGAGCTTTACAGAACATATCAGGCCGAGCAGGTGCTGCTAACGGAAGAGATGAAGCAAAGCCGCCAGGATGAGATAAATAAGAAGGAAGTAGAATTGAAGGACTATCAAAAAAAGGTATTTGGTTTTGGTGGGTTATTTTTTTTGAAAAAACAAGAATTGATTAAACCTTTGCAGGACAAAGTATTTGATGCCGTTGAGAAAGTGTGTAAAGCGAATCGACTGGCCATCCTTTTTGATAAATCTGGTGAGTTGGTGATGGTCTACACAGATCCTCGGCATGACTACACCGATTTTGTATTAGAAGAACTCGGGTTAGGAGACCCCAATGATAAAGTCAAATAAATAAACTAAAAATGAGAACACTTTTTTTACTTCTGTTTTGTACTATTGCATTAACCACCCAGGCTCAGGAAGCCCAAAAACTGGGCTATGCCGATTGGCAATTTATTTTCAGTCAGCTGCCTGAAACCAAGCAAATAGAAAATGAGTTGAAGACTCACGGAACGCAATTGGAAAATCAATTAAAGGCCAAGAGTCAGGAGTTGGAAACCAAATACAAAGCATACCAAGGTATGCCTGTAACAACACCCGATGCTATTCGTGCTGATAAAGAAAGGGAATTACAAGGTATGCAAGAAAGTATTCAAAAATTTCAGCAGGACGCTGAAACATCGTTGCGCAATAAACAAACCGCATTGATGGATCCGGTATTTAAAAAAGTAGGTAAGGCCATTGAAGAGGTGGCTAAAGAAAATCCCTATACGTTCATCATAAATCCACAGTCTATGAGCAGCGGTGAGGACATTCTACTTTACTCGGATGAAAAGTATAACATTTCAAATCTAGTGCTGAAGAAACTTGGCGTTACCCCTAAGCCTGAAGCTGAGAAAAAATAAATTTGGCTACCGCAACTAAAGTCAGAGCTCCTATTTTTTAGGAGCTCTTCTTTTTCCATAGCCTCCGCCCCCAGGGGTTTCAATAATTATTCGATCGCCTATCTCAGCCACTACGCTATCCATTCCCTTTAATTGAATAGTCTTTTTCCGACTAATCAATCTTTGTTTACCCGGTTTCCTGCAGCCCCACCAATAAGACCATAGGGTTTTTCAACGCGGTGTTGCGATAAAATATTTACCTCAACTTTTTCTTTAAAAGAAATTTCGCGCACAACGCCATTTCCCCCCTGCCATCTCCCCTCACCACCAGAATTTTTTCTAATCTCAAACCGTTCTAATCGAACCGGATACCGAAGCTCCAAAATTTCAGGATCGGTAATACGGGTGTTAGTCATGTGTGAGTGAATAGCATCCGTGCCATTAAATCCAGGTCCGGCTCCGGTTCCACCACAAATGGTTTCATAAAATCCGAAACGCTGGTTTCCAAAAAGAAAATTATTCATGGTTCCCTGACTGCAGGCAACCAAACTCAATGCTTTTAGCAACGTATCCGTTAATCGTTGACTGACTTCTGTGTTGCCACCTACAACAGCGGGCAAAGTTTTTCCACTAAAATCCGGATTGAGCAATCCTACCGGCAACTTAATATCTACGGGCTCCATTAAGCCTTCATTCATAGCAATGGGTTGATTTACCCATAAGCGAAGCACATAGAGAATGACACTTTGAACAATTGCATTCGTGGCATTCAGATTACCCGCATGAACAGCGGCCGATCCTGAAAAGTCAATTTGCAGCCGTCCGTCTTTCCTTATAATAAGCTTTACGCTAAGCAAAGAACCATCATCCAGTCGCTCTTTGGCTTGGTAAGATTTAACTTTTACAGAAGATAACTTCTTTTGTAGAAGTGTTGCCGCGTAATTGCGAAGGGCCGTCATGTAAAACGAAACTTCAGAAACTCCATACTGAAGACAAAGTAATTGCAACGCTGACTCTCCCCGATTTACCGCAGCCAAAGCTCCATTTAAATCAGCAAGATTTTCATCAATCAAACGTGTCGGATATTGTCCCGAAGTCAGAATTTTTCTAATGTGATCCCATCTGACTTTGCCACGAGCAACGAGCAACGTTGGCGTGATTATTACCCCTTCTTCCTCTAATGTTTTAGCATCAGCAGGCATTGACCCTGGTTTTTTTCCACCAATCTCTGCATGATGAGCGCGCGTAGCTACATATCCTATTAATATCTTCTTCGAAAAACAGGTTTTATCAGAGTAACATCAGGTAAATGAGATCCGCCAAAAGCGGGATGATTGGTTATCACAACATCTCCTGCTCTCATCTTCACCATTTTGTTTACCTCTCGCACACATACGCCCATGCTTCCTAAATGAACTGGAATATGAGGCGCGTTAACTACCAGATAACCTTGCGCATCCATCATTGCGCATGAAAAATCTAAACGTTCTTTTACATTAACCGAAAAAGAAGTGCGTTGTAAAAGCGCACCCATCTCTTGGGCAACAGCGGTAAAGCGATTACTAAATAATTCGAGTGAGGCCTCGCTCGAATGAGTTGCTCTTACTTTAGATCTGGTAGTGTTTTGAAGAATGCCGTTGTTGTACTCGTCCAAACGGAAAGTCCAGTAACGATCCACAACTGAAGTTGAGTTATTACTTACGATCAATGCAGGCCCTTTAATAATTGCTCCACTAACCAGATTTTCCCAACGATGAACATTCATTTGCCTCCATCTCTCAGCTTCAAATATTTTTGTTTGCTTTAAACTTTGGGGTATGTGCGCATTTGCTCTACTCCTTCTGTTTATGGGTTTAGTTTGTTTTACTGCCAGAATTAGTCGGATGGACTCCACTTCAATTTCCCGATCTGATAACCAATGCCCATAAATTGATTTATACTTTACTTTAAATTCTGATTTTACGGATTGGCCTTTTTTAAAGTTTGTCTCCAGACTACTCTCTTGCCCTTTGAATCGTAGAAAAACAAGCCTCTTGGCTATCTCAATGTCTCCTTCCCTAAAACCATCTTTTCTGAGTTTCGCCAAACCGCTGCGATAAAGTTTTTGAAAATTTCTTTCGAAGGATTTTTCAGTCGCAGTCAAATCCTGCAATAGTAACATTTCTTCAAAGTGTTCTATTTGTGCATGCCCGATGCCATAGGCACTGAGTAAGCCGGCATCATAGGGTATCAGAATTTTTTTCATGTTCAACAACTCCGCCAACGAGCAGGCGTGTTGCCCCCCCGCACCGCCAAAACTTAGTAAAGCATAATCAGCAGGATCGTAGCCTTGTTGAACAGAAACCTTCCGGATGGCCTCAGCCATTTTTTCATTGGCTATTTGAATGAACGATTGCAATAAAATTTCTTTTGCCGGTCGCCTTCCGGTAGCTGACTTAATCTTTTCAATAAGAAAATTTAATGCAGCTTCCGATTTTTCTTTGTAAAGCGGGATAGAGAAAAAATCAGAATCGGCCCGGCCAAGTAGAAGATTAACATCTGTAATGGTAAGTGGTCCTCCGCTTCCATAACAAGCCGGTCCGGGTGATGCGCCCGCACTGTGTGGACCGACAATTAATTTATAGCCATCGAAATCACAAATGGATCCACCTCCGGCTGCTATGGTTTCAATGTCGAGCGAGGGTGAAAGAATCCGTATATCACCTACTTTAGATTCGTACCGATACGAATATTGATTGTTATAGAGTGACACATCTGTACTTGTGCCGCCCATATCAAAAGTAATGATCTTGTTTGTTCCTGAAAGTTGTGCCGAGGTTACCGCTCCGGCTACGCCTCCTGCAGGACCACTCAACAAACTATCTTTTGGAAAAAAATTTGCTGCGTCTACAAGCCCACCTGCACTCGTCATTAACTTAAGCTTAGCCCGCGACAAGCCCAATTGTATACGAGCAACATAGGTGCGGATAATCGGATCGAGGTAAGCATTGGCAACCGTTGTTTCTGCCCGTTGTAAAATTTTTATCTGTCCTGAAATCTCATGAGAGACGGTAACAAAGTTATAACCCTCTTTGATCAGTCTTTCTTTAATTAATTTTTCATGAATGGGATTCTCAAAACTATTGAGAAGCGCTATAGCAATTGACTGACATTTAGCCTTCTTAATCTCTTTGAGTAGCTTTTGTAAGATCGATTTGGTTAGTGATTTAAGAACCTTACCCTTTGTCTCTACGCGTTCATCTACTTCAATAACTGAATCGTAAAGTGGTTGAGGCCGTACAATATTAAGTGCAAATAGATCTGGCCGTTGTTGAGTTCCTATCAACAAGAGATCTTTAAATCCCTTGGTAATAATTAATACAGTGGGTGCTCCCTTACGTTCAAGCAAGGCGTTAGTCCCTCGTGTGGAGCCCAATTTCAATTCAATTTTTGGGAATTTATTTTTAAAGCTGGTTTCGGTAAGTAGCCGGGTTGCAAACACGGGAACTTCTTCACGAGAAGAAATTTCGAAAGTTGTGCCTGGTTTAATTTTGTGTTTGAGCGATGCAGACAAATGAATAATTGATTCTCCCAAAGTCACCTTATCAATTCGGGTCGAAGTTTTTTTAGTATCAAAAAAGGTGATGACAAAATTCTCAAAAATATCCTTGCTCACTGGCCAGTGAAGTTGAACTTTTAATTGTCGGGATGACTTCTGTTCAACAACCAAACCTTTCAAGGCTCCACTGCTAAGTACTTTTAATCTTCTGATGTCACCTTGGGGCGTGTGGGCAATACAATCCGTAAAGGTTCCCCCCGTGTCCACCCAGATTTGCCAGGCTTTCATTCCTTAATGCTAAGTATTATTTCTTTTCTAGTCATTCGGATACCAATGGCTTTGATAAACTCGGTGGAACCATCAGGACGTTCGCGCATTAAGGGTTTAGTATACAGTAACGAGTCAGGTCCCATTTTCTGAACATTATCTGCATCGTGAGCCTGCGATGCATAAGCCTCCAAAAGTTGTTTTTCCACGCCTCGCAACGATTTATTGCTGTCCTGAATGGATACAAGCTCTACCCCGTACACTTGACTGAGGGAGTCCTGTAGCCGCAGATTTGTAAATGTCTTATCCTTGGCAAAAATCACTGTAGCAATTTTACGACCATAGTCAAAAGCTGCTTCTGTTAGTTGGGCGTCTGATACCTTTTTAATTTCACCTTGTTTCATGTTCTCTTTTATCTTCTTTCGTTGATCGGAAGTAAGCGAACCCGTACAGGCACTAAATAAAAGAAGGAGCAGGAAAAATAAGAGGAGTTTCATAAATCAAATAAATCAGTATTGTAAAGGTAGAAAGTAAACAGTTTAGTGCGGGTATGAATATCCGCTTAAGACACTGATTTTATTAACTTTGCAGCCTTGTTTTAAGTTATGATTGAAAAGTTATTAGAAATAAAGAATCGTTTTGAGGAAGTAGGTCAATTGTTGGTGCAACCTGAGTCGATGAAAGACCCCAAGAAGTTTGGCCAACTTAACAAAGAGTACAAAGACCTGGAAAAAATGGTTAAAAAATTTAACCAATATAAGGCGGTTTTAGAAGGTGTAGAGCACGCCAGGGAAATTTTGCAAAAGGAGAAGGACCCAGAAATGAGGGAGCTGGCCAAAATGGAGTTGGATGAACTGGCACCAAAAACGAGACCTTGGAGGCGGAGATAAAGGAGATGCTGATGCCCAAAGACCCCAATGATGATAAGAATTGTATTTTGGAAATCCGGGCAGGTACAGGTGGTGATGAGGCAGCAATTTTTGCTGGCGATTTATGGAGAATGTACCAGCGATTTTGCGATAGAAGAGGCTTGAAAATGTCTGTTCTTGATATCACTGAAGGTACTGCAGGCGGCTATAAAGAAGTGATCAGTAGTGTTGAAGGCGAAGGTGCCTATGGAATCTTTAAATATGAGTCAGGAGTGCACCGGGTGCAACGAGTGCCGGAGACAGAAACGCAAGGCCGGGTTCATACTTCGGCTGCTTCCGTAGTGGTGCTACCCGAAGCAGAAGAGGTGGATATAGAAATCAATCCTGCCGATATTGAGGTAATCACTTCGCGGTCGGGTGGAGCTGGTGGACAGAACGTAAACAAAGTGGAGACCAAAGTGCAGATGACCCACAAACCGACCGGCATTGTAATCACTTGTCAGGTAGAACGCTCACAACTCGGAAATCGTGCACGGGCGTTGGTAATGCTTCGCGCAAAACTTTATGAACGTGAAGTGGAGAGAAAGCAAGCTGAGACGGGTGCTTCCCGCAAAAGCCAAGTGCGCAGTGGTGACCGATCAGAAAAAATAAGAACCTACAATTATCCACAAAGCAGAGTGACCGATCATCGCATTGGATACACGCAGCACAATCTTCCTGCCGTTATGAATGGAGAGGTGGATGAGTTTATTAATCAATTGAAGATTGCTGAAACTGCAGAGCGAATGGTGGAGGGAAAATAAAAGGCTGTCCTAACTCAAACATTAAGACAGCCTTCTTTAATTATCAGAATTTAGTTATCCCCTTCCTCTTCAGATTTTTCAATCTGCTCATCCAGAATTTTATTAATGACATCCATCTGGCGTTCGTCAATCGTCTTATCGGTTTTGGCCTGCTTCTTCATAAATCGAAACATGGCGTTTTTCTTTATCTCGTAGGCCATAAAAACGGTATACTTATTTTCCTTCTTGTCAAAATATTTCTGCTCACCAATCTTTCGTAGATCAGCCAGATTGGTGTTCATCACCTGGCGCACCAAACTCTGAAATTTATCGGCCACATCAGCTGCGCGTTCGTTTCCGGTCTGCCCTAAATACTGATCGGCTACTTGCTTCATGGTTGTGTTTACCTGACCAGCCAATTGCGCTTTTGCATCGAGATCGGCTTTGCTTCGGGCAATGTTATCCTGCGAACTTTCGCCTTTGCCCGTGCCGCGAAAGAAACGATTGTTTGACTCATACGCATTTCCCCGAAAGGGTTCCTTTACTTTTTTCCCAAATGGATTTGATCCACAAGAAGTAAGGATCAACAAAATTATTGAAGTTGCAAGCAGTTTTGTTTTCATAATAAATGGGTTTAACAACGGAATCTCAATCCCTGCAGCCAAATTAGTAAAAATTGTGCCAGAGTTTACATGGAGTTCGTGTAGATAACCAATTGCCATCGAAAGGCCCATTTCCATACAAGTAAAAAGGAAGTTATGGCTGCTTTGTTAAGAATCGACAAAAACTCCTTTTTCGTAAATGCCCGTAATACCGATAGAGGCGCATCAAATCTCACCATAGCAGAACGGGAAAAAATTTTGGTAAGAAACTTAATGGCATGAAAAGCCAACGGATGCCTGTGAATATCATTAATAATAATCGCAATTCGTGTCTGCTCTACTAAATCCGAAAGCAGCTTTTCTACTTCGATGTCACTAAAGTGATGGATGAATAAAGTAGACAGAATCAAATCAAATTTCTGCGTTTGAAACTCTACCGAGAATACATTAATAGCTTCGAAACTAATATTGTTAAATTCCTGAGAATGATCAGTGGCGTATTTTATAATATGGGGGTTGGCGTCAAATCCTTTGAAAATTACCTTTCGGTTTTCCTTTGCTGCCAGCCGTGCCAGTATTCGTAACATCTCCCCGCTTCCGCAACCCAGATCGGCAATATAAACTGTTTGATCTTTTGGAATTTTTCTCCACACCGATTTGACTGCACGAATGGTTACCGCGTTCCCCCCTAACCACTTGTTAATAAAATCCAATTCCCGTAAGGTTTGTTCAACCACGCTTCCATGGCAGTCCAGATCGTCCATAATTTCCGATCCTGTTGAACGTACCGAGAAGTTAATGGCATCACTCATGTTGTTGAATCTCAAGTATCATACTTTCCAAAGTAAGACCCGGACCAAAGGCAAAACTTAAGATTTTCTTTTTCGCATCCGAATAAGTCAGGTCTTCAAAAATATCTTGTAAAACAAACAATACAGTAGGAGACGACATATTGCCGAACTGTTTGAGAATAGTATGG
Organism: Flammeovirgaceae bacterium; assembly: GCA_016709845.1. Lineage (GTDB taxonomy): Bacteria > Bacteroidota > Bacteroidia > Cytophagales > Cyclobacteriaceae > ELB16-189. Next base: position 352,642 of record JADJMA010000002.1, read on the forward strand.
GCCGACTTATTCTGTTGTTTGGTTAATGCCAGTTCTTGTTCAATTACTTCCAATATTTTTTTACCCCCTGGGTGAATAGCATAATAAGCTATGTCTGAAATTCGATGTGAAATCTGTTGCAGCAAGGAATTCGTTAATTTCTTAATTCCTTGTCGGATAATGACTGGCACGTAAGCAGATAATCGCATTTCAAATCCCCAATCTCCTACCGTCCAGGCCATATCCTGTTCGCCATCAGGTACCAGATCGCAATAGAAACTTATAGGCTTAAGATTCAGCCCTTTTTCTGGCCGCCCTTGAACTAACATGGCTGCAGATCCATCGGCAAAGAGGGCATTTGCCAACATATTGTCCTCGGTTGTTTCCTTTTGAAAATGAATGCTGCAAAGTTCAGTACAAACAACAAGCACCTTAGCCTGTGGATCAACCTGACAAAATGAATCTGCCAACTTCAATGCATTAAACGCTGCATAACAACCCATAAAATTGATACAAATGCGCTTAACATTTGAAGAGAGGTTAAGATGCTTTACCAAGTCTATATCAAGGCCTGGCGCATACATGCCCGTACAACTTACCACCACTAAATGGGTAATTGATTGCTTGTCAAATGATTTTACTTTTTGCAGACACGCCTGAATCGAGGCAAGACTTAACGTCAAAGACTCCTGCTTAAACAGCTCAAGCCTTCGTTTGGTGGACGGAAAGGGTTCGAAATCATGCGTGTTACTATAAAAGTCAAAGTCATGACTCTTACCGTAGTCGCTAAGAACAGAATACCGCGTATCAATACCTGTAGCTCTAAAAATCACTTTAAGCTTTTGAGCCTCTTCATCATTGGCCTGCATGGCCTGCGTCATAAAGTCGGCCAACGTAGCCTGACTAAATTTATAAGGCGGAACGGCTGTACCAATGGAGGTGATATAACTCATCTGTCCAAGTATAACAAAAAACAAGTCGATATGGCTTTACCAAAATTGAATTTGTTATTTTAATGAATAATTTCTGAGTGATTTATGCGGTCTATATTGCTTCACCTGCGCTTTCCTTTCTCTTTTTTTTTGATGCCGGTTTATTTTTTTGCGTTAGGGATTTCTCCAAATTTTAATGGAAGCAGGCTACTTTGGTCCTTTTTGATTATTCATTTTTTTCTATACCCGGCAAGCAATGGGTACAACAGTTACTTTGATAAAGACGAAAAGAGCATTGGGGGTTTAAAAAATCCTCCCCCTGTAAATAAGGGTCTTTACTATACTTCACTCACCCTTGATCTCTTTGCGTTGATGCTCTCTTATTTTAAGATTAGCCCTTGGTTTGCTGGTTTGCTTCTTGTGTATGGGTTGGCCTCTAAAGCATACAGCCATCCCAGTATTCGTTTAAAAAAATTTCCTGTTGGCGGATTGTTAACGGTAGCATTTTTTCAGGGGTTTTTCACCTTTGTAATGAGTTATATAGGCATTAATAATTTTACACCAGAAAATCTTTGGAACGAGCGCGTAATCTTCCCTGCAGTTCTATCTAGTCTATTCCTTCTGGGAACCTATCCCATGACGCAAATTTATCAGCATGAAGAAGATTCCGAGAGAGGTGACCAAACCGTTAGTTTGATGCTTGGGATTCGGGGTACTTTTATCTTCGTGATGGCTGTTTTTTCAATTGCTACCGTTGGGTATCTGTGGTACTTCTATCAATATCATGCTATACAATATGCTCAAGGTTTTTTATTGCATTACTGCCGGTTGTTCTCTTCTTTCTGGTTTGGCTTGTGCGCGCATGGCATAATCCTGCTAAAGCGAATTACCGCAATACGATGTGGCTCAATTTTCTATCCGCACTTTGCCTGAATGGGTTTTTTATTTGGTTTTTTCTGGAGACCAGCCACCTGCTGCAATTATAATATTTCTAAAAAGGCTGTCCATGTGTCTTTCGCAAGATCATATTGGCTATGGGCCTCGATCTTCGAATTAAGTTTACGGCCAGATTGGAGGCCCAAACATCACCAAACAATTTTTGAATTTGGCGGCCAGCCCATAGCCGGGCGGCAAACTGTGACTTCCATTCGCTCGAGTATCTTCTCTCCAATTGATCCCTCGATAGTTTGCCTGAAGAATATTCTACGACCAACTCACTCAAGATTTTTGCCGAATGAATAGCCATGGCCATACCGTTTCCGCAAAGTGGCGTGATCATGCCGGCTGCATCGCCAGCCATTAGTATGTGATTCTCAACCGGAGATTTTGTGGCAAACGTAATCTCATTTATTACTTCAGGCCGGTCATATAAAAATTCAGAGTTTTGAAACACAGATTTTAAGAATGGGTTCTTTGACAAAACCTCGGTTTCCATAGCCTGTATGGTTCCATAACTTTTAAGATTGTTTCTATGGGTAAGGTAACATAATGTGAATTTTTCATCCTCTATTTGACTCAGTCCACAGTAACCTTCTTTAAAATTATGTAATGAAATTAAATCCGATGGTTGGTCCGTTCGGATGTGATATTTAACCCCTACATAAGGCGAACGGCTCTGAATAAAATCTCGCTTCAGCGTCATGTCGACCCGCGATCTTTTCCCAAAAGAACCAATAACTAAATCTGTTGTGTATGTATTAATTCCGGTTTGAACTACAAATTGATCATCGTGATAAGTAATATGATCAACTTCGGTGTTTAGTATAAAAGACACTCCACGAGCCAAAGCTTTTTTGTATAAAAAATCATCAAACGTAAAACGGCTTATCCCAAAACCGCCCAAGTCTAAAGGCATCCGTGCAGCTTTACCATTCACTGATGTCAACTGAAACTCTTTGATAGACGGTGGGTTAAACTCTTCTGGAAAAAGGTCCAGGAACTTTAAAAACGGAACGGTTTCATTGGAGATATATTCGCCACATACTCTATGGAACGGATAGACTTTTTTCGATCAGCGTAACGGATAAGCCCCTTTTCAGCCAAATAATTGGCACTCACCAGCCCAGCCAAACCACCTCCAACAATAAGTATTGACTTCAATGTTTATGTTTTTCAAAATGTGAAGTTTTCAAAAAGAAATTAATTGTAAATCTATTAATCCTTTTCTCCGTTTAATTGTTTACTTGAGACATGGAATTTATGAAAACGAACGCAATTCAAGCTAAATTATTAAATGTATTAGTGGTTGGTAATAACCCCATTGAATTATCTAAAACATTTGAAAGTCTCAGCCAGATTAAGCATTCTAAAGTTATTACAGAGATCGCCTTTGATCTTGCAAGCCTAATCGAAAGACTTGTTCGTTTCAAACCGCATTATATTTTAATTGATGATAATCTGGGTAAAGTGGAATTGAAGTTAGCAGTTATGACTTTATTGAGCAACCGCAAACAAAGCATATCCCTATAACCGTATTAAAAAATTCGAATTATAACGAAGCGTTGAATACCGGAGTAATGAATTATATTCTCAAGGATTCCATTACTGCTGATTCTGTATATACCGCATTAATGAGTTCTTTAAAGCTTAAGAAAACACAACTTTATCTGCAACAGGCATACAACAAAAGAAAAGGAACCCTACTCAAAGCGCTACGATCTCTTTCATAAAGGATCTACTAACCGAAATTCTCTTTTTAATTTAATTCCACTCCTTTCCACCTGTAGGTTTATTCTGCGGCCAGGTTTTGAATTAAGAAATCCATTAATCGTATTGAGATCAAGATCGGTGGTTGCAATACCATTAACGCTAACTATTCGATCACCTACCTGAATATCCGTTGTGGTTGCTGATGATTGCGCGCGGATATCGGTAATCTCAAAATTCTTAAGTCTTGCGCCCTTAGCCCGAATGGTTAAGCCACTTAAGTTATAGTAAAAGCTCTTCTTGAATTGCGAATTCTTTTTAAAATAAATTCGTTCTCCTGGAAAATTATAGATAACAGTAAATCTACTTAAAATTTCACCGCCTATAGATCCATTCCTGAATATAGAACGATTCACCTTCAATGTATCCATATAGGCATTGGGGTCGGGGAAACTGGTGAGCACGTTATCGATTTTATATTTACCAAGTTTCATTGACCTAATCTTCCCTATCTGCCCGGTAATTACGCCTCCCAAACCGCGTCCGATAATGCTGGTAACATTTTTTGGGGGGACAATAATTTTTTTATCGGAGGTTGTCTCAAGGAAAAGTCCATGACTGGCGCCACTATCCACTAATAATTTAGCGTTAAGAGTCGTGGTGTTGTTCATTTCCAAAACAACCTCTAGATAAGGTTTTGTATCCTGTATATTGATGGGTAACCATTGAAATTTTTTCTTCTCTTTAAATCGCTGGGGAAGCATAAGAGTTAAGACCTTCTTCTCATAATTAACCTCCACGATAAAACGACTAAATACCTCGTAGCCCAGGATACCGTGCACATCGGTTCCTAAATAATTTCGAAGCTCTAGATAATCTTGATCTAGTACCAACATAGCGTGCCCACGACCATGAACTCCTGGCATATCGAGCGAAACATTATTGGTTACATAGGCATCAACAAGTTTTTCGCCCCCCGGCCCGGCAATGGTGTATTTGCGCGAGTACTGTAAATTCAAAATATCGCTATAGGCCTTCTCTGTTAAAATGGAGGTACGAACACCGGTATCCAAAATAAACTTAAGAGGTAATTGATTATTAAGAATCATCGGCAATACCACCAGATTATTATAAACCTCAATAGGGAATTGAACCTTGGTTTTACCCGGTGGTAACGAAAAGCCCAGTACCTGGGCTTTACAAATTCCGGTCATTAGCATTAACAGTGCTATAAAAAAAGTTCGTACGCGCATGTATCTGTAAGCCTCTTTTAAAGCTACCAAATTTTAGGTAAGCCCGATTGTTTAAACGCTAATTGGCCTAAGTTGGATGAGAAGTTCTTCCGGAGTATTGGCAATTATAAGCTCGTCAAGATTTTTTGAGTAAAGGAAGCCTTCCTTAACCATGGTTTCCATTTGATTGACTAATGAATGGAAGTAGTCCTTTGTGTTTAGTAATCCCACAGGAGCTTTAACCAATTCTAGCTGCTTCCAGGTTAAGATTTCGGCTAATTCATCTAACGTTCCCCAGCCACCGGGCAATGCAATAAAGGCATCGGCCAAATCGGCCATGCGTCTTTTTCGTTCATGCATACTGCCTACCACCTCCAGTTTAGATATTCCAGCGTGCCCAACCTCCTTGTTCATTAAAAATCAGGGATCACCCCTATTACTTTTCCTCCGCCACGCATAACCTCATCGGCAAGTATGCCCATGAGGCCGATGTTACCAACACCATAAATAAGCGTTGATTTTGCCGTACAAAGCAGCGAGGCAAGTTCTTTTGCAGCATCCGCATAAGCAGGATTATTTCCTGAAGCGGATCCACAAAAAACGCATATATTCATTTAACAAAAAGAAGCGGATAATTAATGCTTAATGTCATGCTCATTATCGCTCACCTTCCTATTTGGAAAAGCCCATACGGAAACAATGGCAAGGATAAAAAGGGCGATTACTGTACCAAAAACTATCATAATTGAAGGATTTAATAACCAAATTTAGGGTATCAAGTTATATTATTTACAAATTCTTCCTTAAAAATTGTAAACTCGTAAACTTATTTTAAAAATTGTCTCTAAGGACCTCCAAAATCAAAATAAGCATGAAGACATTTCTTCTCATTCTTGGGTTAGTATTAGTGATAATCCTAAGCGCCTTGATGTACTTCAGAATGGTTTACACAAAAAAGCCTAGCCCCGTAGGTATAGCAAAATTTGAATCTGGGAAAACACGAATTTTGGTTGAGTACTATAGGCCTTTTAAAAAAGGAAGAGTAATTTTTGGAGAGTTGGTGCCCTATGGAAAGGTATGGCGGACTGGTGCCAACGAAGCTACCTTTTTTGAGACCAATAAAGACCTTGCTTTTGGAAATCAAACGCTCAAGGCAGGAGAGTATTCTGTTTTTACGATTCCGGGCGAACAGGTTTGGTCAGTTATTTTTAATTCAGAAACCGGCCAGTGGGGTATAGGATTCAATGGCGAGGCAAATCGAAATCCCTCTAAAGATAAACTTACAGTCGAAGCAATTCCGTCTAACTTACAAGAGAAAGTAATTGAACAGTTTACCATTGCACTGGAGAAGTCCGGGGAGGACATGGAGTTAATCTTTATGTGGGACAAAACCCTTGTTTCAGTACCTTTTACAGTAAAGTAGCGGTTGAATTTGTGTGTTGATTGCTCAAATCTTTCGGTAATACTTGGTATCTTTGAAGTTCAACCTGGTTAATAAATAAACATGATACAAGTAATTCCCTCCATAGCGATACGTAAGGGGAAAGTGGTTAAGATGAGAAAGGGTGATCCTGCTAGTGAAAAAGCATATGATGAAAACCCTCTCGATTTAGCAAAGCGATTTGCCGATCACGGTATTGACGTTGTCCATCTGGTAGATCTGGATGGGGCCGAGCGTGGTAGCCCAAAAAATTATCATGTGCTTGAAGCTATTGCAGGCCATACCGATTTGAAAGTTGATTTTACAGGAGGAATTTGTACTGATGGAGACATTGGTAAAGCCTATGAATTTGGCGCGGCTTACATTACTGCCTCCAGTATAGCCGTTACCAACCCTGAACTTTTTGCGTCATGGATTATAACGTATGGTCGCGAAAAAATGACCTTAGGGGCAGATGTAACCGATATTGAAACCAAAAAAATCGCTTTCCGCGGATGGTTAAAAGAATCAGAAATATCACTGTTTGATCACTTACAATATTTTTATGATCGCGGCCTTAAGTATGTAAAATCTACCGATATATCCCGCGATGGTGTGCTTGAGGGTCCGGCATTCTCATTCTATGAGGATATTAAAAATCGTTTTCCTGACCTTGAGGTGTTGGCCAGCGGAGGCGTGCGAGGAATAGATGACATTAAACGCCTTAATGACATGGGTATTTTTGCGGTTATCTTTGGCAAGGCCTATTACGAGGGTGTTCTGAATCTTAAAGACGTGGAACAATTTCTCGTTAAGAGCTAATCCAGATAAGCTCTTTTGTATTCCTCCTTAATTAATATTAAGCGTAAACGTAATATCAAGGTCGGTCTCTCCATCGGAAGAAGTTGACGTGTCTGACTTAGTCCCCGGCTGATGCTTAAGTAAAATCCTAAATGAGTTGTCTGAACTTGACGTAGAAGCTGTTGACCACATGGTGGAGATTCCAATAGGCCTGCTATTATCGTCTTCATCAAGATAATTCACACTTCCTGTAGAGTTAATATTTCCGGTACCCACAGGATCGTTGAAAGATCCTGCACCCCAGGCAAAAAATACCTGATGCTCATCCCCTTCTTTCAGCACCTCCGCGGTAACATCATACCCATCCTGACCAGAACTATACAACCCATTTATAAATTGCATTGTTAACGTATAGGTTGTTCCCACAATCAAATTAATAGGCCCATCTATTTCAATATCCTGTGGGCCATCCCCGTCTGGATCTATTGCATTAACAATTATCGTTTCGCCCCCACTGGAAGGCACAAACTGCATCGTTACTTTAGTAATCAGTTCCGGAATATCTTCTGGGGTTGGCTCATTAAGACTGCACCCAAAAAAAAGTTGCTATCATAAAAATTGCTAAAGCGCTACCCAACCTTTCTACAGTTTGCGTCAACAATATTTTAATATTTATTTTCATCAATACTAATTTTTAAAAACTGTATTTAACTGCGAGCGTAAAATTACGCCCAAGATCATCGGAATAATATCGTAGCCTATTCGTGTACTCACGGTACGAGGTGTTCGACAAATTATTAATTGAAAATCTTACGTCTATTTTAGTTTCATGGATGGGTCGGGAAAATCCAATATTTACAGATGAAAGAAAATAACCGTTTGGTGCAGCCACAAAGTCAAAGTTTTTTTTGTCGTCTTCAAAAAGATCAATGCCTTGTTCTTTAGCATCAATAATATCCTGTATGGGTACTACCCGCGGAGCCCGATACTGCTCCTGAATATATCTGGCGTTCAACTCGGTATAATAGGTTATACCTTTTTGGTTTGCGGGTACCTTATAGCGTAAAAATACTTCGTATCGATTTGATGGAATAAAAATCAGATAATCATTGTTGGTCTGATCTTTAACCCACAACAGAGAAATTTTTGAGCCCACCGATAAAAATTGCGTAAATGAGTAATTGGCCGAAACATCGGCTCCTACAAACGAGGCATCTGTTTGTGTGTACCGAAAGAAGGGGTAGGTACCACGCGTTGTCTCAGTAACACCTCTTGGCTTTAAGTATGTATAGTTAAAAATATAATTGATATAGGCTGATAACTCCATATCGAATTTTTTCTTTTGATATCGGTAGGTGTTTACCCACTTTAAGGCTTTTTCTGTTTTGAAGCCAACCTCTTCTATATCCTTTACCCGATTGGTGGTTTCATCAAGCAGTAGTCCATACTCAATCGCTGCGGCACTCTGATGTGTACCCAGACTGTAAAGCTCGGCAACCGAAGGGGGGCGCCAGGTACTGGCGAGGGTACTTGTTATGGTTGAGCTATTCCCCAGTTGATACGTTGTGCCCATAGTAGCACTTGCATTATAAAATGAAAGTTGTGCCTTGTATAGTTGATTTGAATAATCGAATCCTGCCACATCATAATACTTATAATCGTATCGGACTCCGAAATCCCAATTCACTTTGTCTTTCGTTATGCTTTCAGTCCAATAAATCCCGGTAGAATAATTGATATAGTTGGGGATAAATGGAAGCGTTTGGGTTCCATCCATTTTATTGTTGCCTTGCCACATTCCATTTATGCCAATGCTCCGGGTATCTTTTTTGTTTTTGGTTATCGCCCACTCTGCATCAAGAGTTTGTGTGTATAATTTATATCCCAGTGCCGGAACATTTACCAGAGAGCCTCTTCTAAGATCATATTCCTTACGATCATTGGCTTGAAACCCGTATTGAAGATTATAGAGATTCTTACCTCGTCTTAAGTGACCTTTAATCTTAAGTAGATCATGTTTTACTTCCTGTCGGGGAGCCTGAATAGTATACGTAAAGTCAGTAGTGTATTGAGGCGGTTCCCGTTCAATGGCATTGGCGAGATCTTCGGTACTACTAATTGCTGATCCAAGCAACACGCCCAAAGTCGTATTAAAGTGACTATAAAAAAGCTCAATGCCAGTATTTTCTTTATGATACCCCAGGGCTGCTGAGTAATCCAATTCCTCTACCCCCGTATTAGAAAGATTGTAATTCGCTGCGTGAGCATCTCCATATTTCTTTCCGGTGCCTTGTACCCGCCAACCCCAGCCTTTTAGATGTTTCAATCCACCCTCTAATAGTCCAGATACTATGCCTCCCCGGTTATTTGTATTCCCAATCAAATGAAATTGCCCTCCCAGTTTTTGATCTGTTGGCAACTCCGCTGGGCTTACCACAATTACACCCCCAAGTGCATCGGTCCCATATTTGATGGCAGCAGCATCTTTAATTACTACCACATTGGTAGCAACAAACGGATCAATTTCTGGTGCATGCTCAGCCCCCCATTGCTGTCCTTCTTGCCTAACACCGTTATTTAAAAGTAAAATCCGCTGGCTATGAACCCCGTGAATAACGGGCTTAAAAATAGCAGGGCCTGTTTGTATAGAGTTAACTCCTGTGATTCCCCGTAATGTTTCTCCTAACGATTTACCAGCCGATTCATCGAGCTCCCGGGAACTAAGTTTTGCGTAGTTGGTTGTCTTTGTGAAATTTTCCTTGTGATCATAAACGATAACCTCGTTTAATACTTTATCTGCCGATTTTAAGGGAATAAAAAGTTCAGCAGACTTGTTTAGATGGATGGTTGTAACATACGTTTCGTAGCCTAAAAATTTTACCTCTACCACATAAGTTCTTTCACATAGATTCTGAAATAGAAATCCTCCCGCCTCATCCGTTACTTTTCCTATGTTGATCTCCTTTATAAATACAGTAGCGCCTTTTAGGCGATTCCCGTTTTCGTCAAACACGTTACCTTTCAATTCCAATGTACAGGCATCCTGCCCACTTACACAGGGAATGAAAAGAAAGTAAACAGCTAACAGAAATAAGACTACTTTCATATTTGCAACATTGTTGCAAACATACAATTTCAGTTACTGCTCAATTGATATTTTACAGGAATGGACTATTGTTCAACTATGTCAGAAATTTTAAACTTCTGAATAATGTAGTACAGAAAATTGAACGAGAGGGCATCTTCCTCAGGCTTGGTTCCAACGGTCTTTACTGGCTCTGAATTTTTGGATTTGGTTTTAGCAGAAACACCTGAATTTGTAGGTTGATCTCTAACAGTGTTTGTTATCGGCTTTGATTCCGGTTCATAGAGCAATGGTTTTTCTTCTCTGATACTTGGATCATTATTATTATAAGGAGCAATCTCAGGAATCTCGTTATGAGGTACACCCTCCTGAGCGGACACTGTTGTAACGGTTGCTACACTAAGTGAACCAACAATAAGTACCAGTAAAAGCGAAAAGTTTATCTTCATCTATTTCCAGGCTTATAACCCACTAATTTACATTCCGGGTTAGCTTTGCAAATTAGTAAATTTTTGATAATGATCACATTAGATGACTTTAATAAAATTGATTTAAGAACTGGCACCATTTTGAGGGCTGAACCCTTCCCTGAGGCTAGAAAACCAGCTTTTAAGCTTTGGATCGACTTTGGGCCAGAATTAGGGGTGCTTAAATCCAGTGCTCAAATAACCGATTTATACACGCTGGAGTCGTTAATTGGACGACAAATAATAGCCGTAGTAAATTTTCAACCCCGACAAATAGCTAATTTCATTTCCGAAGTATTGGTCACGGGGTTTCCTGACGAAAATAAAAGGGTGGTATTAGGCTCAATTGATAAGCTAGTTCCTAACGGTTCAAGACTATTCTGACATGATTCTTTTCTCATCATTAGCATCCATTTGCAACGGAAAGATTCTTCAACAGAATCGAGAAAGAGAAATCCGAGATCTACTGATTGACAGTCGAAAAAAATTGCTCTCTGATCAAACACTATTCTTTGCGATTTCTGGGGAGCGTCATGACGGGCATCAATTTATTCCGGACCTGTACGCTGCGGGTATTCGTCAGTTTGTTGTTGAGCGATCTGTGTCTATTGATCAATATCCGGAAGCTAATATTCTTTTAGTTGATTCATCGTGCATAGCGTTACAAGCACTTGCCGAAGCACATCGAAAAAATTTTTCCTTGCCCGTTATCGGAATTACGGGCAGCAATGGTAAAACGATTATTAAGGAATGGATTTTCCAACTTCTGTCACCTGATTATAAAATTGTAAAAAATCCGGGAAGTTATAATTCGCAGGTTGGCGTGCCTCTATCGATATGGCAAATCCAAAAATCATCATCAGCTGGGAGTTTTTTGAAGCCGGCATCTCCGTCCAGGCGAAATGGAACGATTAGCAAAAATTATCAGGCCAACCCTTGGAATATTTAGCAATCTTGGAAGTGCGCATGACGAGGGGTTTACTAGCCTTGAAGAAAAGGTTCGGGAAAAACTAAAGCTCTTCCATGAAGTTGAAGCCCTTATCTATTGTTCTGACTATGGTCTCTTAAAATCAGAAATTCAACATCTAAAGATTCCCTCCATTTCATGGGGCTTCAAAGCTGGAGGCAATTATTTGGTACAGCAACAGGAAAATAAAATCACCTTACAAGGCAAGAAAGAAGAATTCAACTTTGTGCTTCCGTTTACAGATAAGGCATCGGTAGAAAATGCACTCCATGGCATTTTCCTTATGCTGCATCTTAAATATTCTCCTTCTTTAATTCAAGAGCGGGTTACTGTGTTGCAATCCGTTCCCATGCGTCTGGAATTGAAGCAAGGGATTAATAATTGCCAGGTTATCGATGATAGTTATAACAACGACTTGGGCGGCTTGCAGATCAGTCTTGATTTTTTAGGTGGACTTCAAAAAAAGAAAAAGACTTTAATTCTTTCTGATATTTTACAAACCGGATTAGAGGACTCTGAATTAGTTTCAAAAATCCAGGAAATGATTACCCGGAGTGGTGTTCAACAACTGATTGCGATAGGCCCTGTATTAAGCAAGCACCGTACACAGTTCTTGTCGAAGGAAATAAAATCAAGGTTTTATGAAACCACGGCCGAAGCACTGACTAAAATCTCGTGGGAGGAATTTAATCGCGAAATCATTTTGATTAAAGGAGCCCGGATTTTTCAATTCGAAAGAATTGTGGCTCGCCTTCAGCGCAGAGTACATGGTACGCGCATGGAAATTGACCTGAATAAGATGGCGCACAACCTGAATTTTTTTAAGTCAAGATTAAATTCTGGCGTTAAGGTAATGGTTATGGTAAAGGCTTTTGCCTATGGCAGCGGCAGCGAGGAAGTTGCTAATCTGCTTCAATTTCATAGGGTTGATTACCTCGGGGTTGCTTACACTGATGAAGGTGTTGATCTGAGAAAAAATCAGATCAGTCTTCCTATTATGGTGATGAATCCCACAGAAGAAAGCTTTCCATTACTTCTGGCTAATCGATTAGAGCCTACTGTGTATAGCATGGGGTTACTCAAATCGCTAATAGAATTTTTGCAAGGCCAACCCTGTGCAGTTCATCTCGAAATAGAAACGGGTATGCATCGACTCGGGCTTGAAGACAATAATCTGGATGAAATCATTGGCTTGCTTAAAGCAAATCCAAACATTTCAGTAGCAAGTATTTTTTCGCATCTGGCTGGGGCCGATGAATCAAAACATGACACTTATTCGCAAGTGCAATTTGAATTGTATCAAACCGCTTATGAGAAAATAGCCGATGCATTGAGAATTAAACCAATACGACATATTCTTAACTCACCTGGAATTCTGCGATTACCCCATCTCCAAATGGATATGGTTCGTTTGGGTATTGGTTTATATGGTGTAAATCCTACCACCGATTCAATTGATCAATTACAACCTGTTGCTACTTTAAAAACCGTTATCTCACAAATAAAAAAATTAAAGGCAGGCGAATCGGTTGGCTATGGCCGATGGGGCCAACCTGATGGCGATATGACATTAGCAACCATTGCAATAGGCTATGCCGATGGGTTTAGCAGAAGTTTCAGCAGGGGAATTGGCCAAGTTATAGTTGCTGGTAAGCGCGCACCTGTAGTTGGCAATGTTTGTATGGATATGACGATGATTGATATTACCGGAATTAATGCTCATGAAGGAGATGAAGTTATTATTTTCGGTGAAGGCATGCCTATTCAAGAAGTTGCGGCCAACATAAATACTATTCCCTACGAAATTCTTACTAATACGAGTGAACGGGTTAAGCGGGTTTTCTTTGCTGGTAGCTATTAACAGATTGTTAATCCAAGGCATTTATTGTAACCCAATACCGATAGGCTACCATAGCCTTTTCAATTTTAGAAAGTCGGGTTATATCGCGTTGACTAAACCGCGGCATGATTACTTTGTTAATTTTGGCAAGTATTTTAAACAGATTCTTTTTCATCATTTTTTTTAATCAACCACAACCCAGATTTTTCTTTAAGTTAATTTTCGGCAGTCCGCCAAAATCGAATCGATCTTCCTGATCATTCGACTCAATAGGTTTAGGTTGTTTGTTGGCATTTTTACCCTTATCAGGTTTTTCCTTTTTCTTTTTCACCATCGAAGATAATCATTGTTTGGCACCCCCTGTAAAACTATATTCGCGTTGTTTAAAATTAATCTAAATAAGAAGTGGGGGCCAAAAAAAGTGTTGCAAATATGAAACCAGGGGAAACGGCAGTTATTTCCGAATTCCTGGATGAAAATTTGTCAACCAAACTTTTGGAAATGGGCTTTTTACCAGGAACAGCCGTACGCTTCAATTTCACTGCCCCCTTGGGAGATCCCGTGTGTGTCAGTGTTTCTGGTTACGACCTTTCCTTAAGACTCGAGGAAGCTTATACGATCGTGATACTTAACTAATGGCTGTGGCTGTCGATAAGAAGTTGAAAATTGCCCTTGCGGGGAAGCCAAATTCTGGAAAATCTTCTCTGTTCAATAAACTAACCGGCCTTAACCAAAAGATCGGAAATTTCCCTGGTATTACGGTAGATAAGCGAACCGGAATTTGTCAACTCAATACTCAAACCGTTGCCGAAATAATTGATCTCCCAGGAATTTACAGTCTCTATCCTCGTACGTTAGATGAAAAGGTTGTTGCTGAGGTTTTTGCCGATCAAAGGGGACCGTTCTATCCTGATTGTGTTGTGTTGGTAGCAGACGCAACCAATTTAAAAAACTGCATGTTGTTGCTCACCCAGCTTATTGATTTGAAGCTCCCCATTGTGCTGGCCTTAAACATGATGGACCTGGCCGCTAAATCCGGGCAAAGTATAGACATACAAGAGCTTTCCATTTCGTTGGATTTACCTGTCGTAATGGTTAATGCTCGTACAGGCCAAGGTATTGATGATTTAAAAGAAGTTTTATCCAAGCCTGTTAATCCATCAAAAAAGCTCATCTACAAAATAGATGCGGAAATCAAATCGCTCGTCTCAACCATTAAAAATAAATTTAATCTATCTACAGAATACGAGGCCTACCAGTATTTACAACAGACAGACAATTTGGTCTTTCTAAGCGCCCAAGACCGAGCGTATATCTTTGAACAGGCCGAAAGAGAGAAATTCTTTCCTCACAAATACCAGGGAGCCGAAACCGTAATGCGTTATGGATTCATTCAGGATTTATTAAACCGGGTCATTCTTAAAACATCTGATCCCGAATGGAAAAAGTTTTCCTATCGGATCGATCGGGTTCTAACGCATAAGGTTTGGGGCTACCTCATTTTCTTTTCCGTGCTCTTTCTGATTTTTCAATCCATTTTTGCCTGGGCACAAATTCCCATGGATTTTATTGATAGTACGTTTGCGAAATTGAGCCATACCCTCGATGAGATTTTTCCGAAGGGGCCCTTCTTTGATCTGATTACGCAAGGGGTTATACCGGGCATTGGTGGTATTTTAATTTTCATTCCACAGATTGCCATTCTCTTTGCCTGTATTTCAATACTTGAAGAAAGTGGATACATGGCGCGCGTAGTTTTTCTAATGGATAAGATCATGCGCAAGTTTGGACTAAGCGGTAAGAGTGTAGTGCCTTTGATTTCAGGAATGGCTTGTGCTATCCCGGCTATTATGGCAACACGCACGATCGAAAACTGGAAGGAACGGGTAATTACAATTTTTGTAACTCCCTTTATGAGTTGCTCAGCACGCCTTCCGGTATTTACTATTCTCGTGGCACTAGTTATACCTGAAGACAAACTGTTCGGTTTTTTTAACTATCAGGGTTTAGTGCTCATGGGCTTGTATTTACTTGGTTTCTTTGCCGCCATTCTATCTGCCTTCGTTTTAAAATTTATCATTAAAACAAAAGAACGTAGTTATCTCATTATGGAGATGCCAACCTACCGTAAGCCAAAATGGACCAATGTCGGTTATACTATTGTTGAAAAAACAAAGTCGTTTGTGTTTGAGGCGGGGAAGATTATTCTTGCTATCTCCGTTATTCTATGGGTGCTTGCCAGTTATGGACCTAGCGATAAAATGAAAAGAGCGGAAGAGGTTGTGCGCAAAGAGTCATCCGAAAAAAACCTGACTGACAATGAATTGAAAAGTAAAGTAGCCGCTTATAAGCTTGAACATTCTTACGCCGGTATTATCGGCAAGGCTCTTGAACCAGCCATAAAGCCGCTTGGCTATGACTGGAAAATTGGAATTGCCTTGGTTACTTCATTTGCTGCCAGAGAAGTTTTCGTTAGCACCATAGCGACCATTTACAGTTTAGGGAGCACCGATGATGAACAAACTATTAAAGGAAGGTTGAAGTCTGAAATTAATCCCGAAACCGGTGGACCCCGCTATACACCGGCTGTAGGACTTTCTTTACTCGTATTCTATACCTTAGCGATGCAGTGCATGAGTACCTTGGCTGTAGTTAAGCGCGAGACAAAAGGGTGGAAGTGGCCACTCATGCAGCTCGCGTACATGACGGTTGTCGCCTATCTTGCCGCGCTCATAGTTTTTAAAATATTCTCCTAACTTAATCTCTCTTAATACTTTGTCCGAATCGTCTCATTCTCATTATATTTAGAAAATATTTTTTCAAATGAGTGCAAATGCTTCCCGGAATTCTCAGCTAGGGCTACTTTATCTCTCGCATTTATTGATTGGTGCTGATGGATCAATTGACGAAAAAGAATTTCAGGCGTTATCAAAAATTAAGAATAAAGAATCAGTTTCTGATTCTTTATTTAAAGAATTTGAATTGGCCGTTACTGGAAAAGACGAACGCGATATTTATAAAGCCGGTATGGAATTAATTAATTCATGCACCGATGAGGAAAAACTTAATTCCTTTGTCCATCTCTACAAATTATCTGAGATCGATGGAAGAGTACATGTTAAAGAGATTAGGCTTTTACTTTATACCATAAAAAATGCGAAGATAGAATTCAATGAAGTTGTCGCCCGGGCGAAGGCTTTAACGGATTATTAAAAAAAGATTCTGCCTACCTTCGCGCAAAACTCAAATTGCCCATGGCAGATACATTCTACCAAAACTTTACACTCGGCATACTAGGTGGTGGCCAGTTGGGTCGTATGCTACTTCAGTCTGGTATCGATCTGAATCTTAACTTTCGCGTTCTTGATCCTGATCCTCACGCTCCTTGTTCAAAGTTAACTGACTTTACCTGTGGCAAATTAACTGACTATCAAACCGTATTTGATTTTGGACAGGCCTGTGATCTGATCACCATAGAAATTGAAAATGTAAACACGCAGGCACTTGCTGATCTGGGAAAAGCTGGGAAAAAGGTATTTCCACAGCCGGAAATCATTGAACTTATTCAAGATAAACGGAAACAAAAAAAGTTCTTCGAGTCTCATGCCATTCCAACTGCCGAATTTATACTTGTCGAAAGCAGAGAAGAGATATTCAATCACAAAACATTTTTACCTGCTGTAAATAAATTAGGCCGGGAAGGATACGATGGCCGTGGCGTTCAAATGCTTCGCACAGAAGGCGATCTCTTAAAAGCATTTGATGCCCCGGGTTTATTGGAAAAATTGATTGATTTCGAAAAAGAGATTTCGGTTATCGTTTCACGCAATCAAAAAGGTGAGGTGGCTTCCTACCCGGCCGTTGAAATGGTGTTTCATGCCGAGGCTAATCTTGTTGAATATCTCTTTTCTCCGGCTCAAATAAGGCAACCCCTCGCAACAAAGGCCGATCAAATTGCCCGAACCGTTATCGAAAAGTTAGAGCTAGTTGGTCTGCTGGCAGTAGAAATGTTTGTAACTAAAGATGGACAGGTGCTTGTAAACGAAGTGGCCCCACGCCCTCACAACAGCGGTCATCAAACTATTGAGGCGAACGTAACCTCACAATATGAACAACATCTGAGAGCTATTTTAAATCTGTCGCCTGGCAGTACGACCATCATAAGCCCAAGTGCTATGGTTAATCTTTTGGGTGAAGAGGGCTATTCGGGATTAGCAACCTATGAAGGATTAGAAGAGGTACTCCGTTTAACAGGAACTCATGTTCACTTATATGGAAAAAAGTTAACCAAGCCATTCAGAAAAATGGGACATGTAACCATTGTTGATCCCGATCTGGAAAGTTTGAAAAAGAAAACCAACTTTGTAAAACAGACACTAAAAGTAAAAGCATGAGCAAACCTTGGGTAGGAATTATTATGGGGAGTCAGTCAGATCTCAAAATAATGAAGGAGGCTGCGGAATTTTTAGAAGAATTAAGTATCCCTTTTGAATTGACTGTTGTGTCGGCTCACCGCACACCCCAGCGTATGGTCGATTACGCCTCTTCAGCCCGCACGCGTGGCCTAAAGGTAATTATTGCAGGGGCCGGAGGTGCTGCTCATTTGCCGGGCATGGTTGCTTCCCTCACCTCGCTTCCTGTTATAGGTGTTCCCATCAAGTCTTCCAACTCGATTGATGGTTGGGATTCTGTCTTGTCCATCTTGCAAATGCCTGCTGGGGTACCTGTGGCCACAGTCGCCTTGAATGGTTCAAAAAATGCGGGAATACTTGCCGCTCAAATACTAGGATCAGAAAATAAAAACATCGCCAGAAAATTAGATTCCTTTAAAAAAGCCCTTCAAAAGAAAGTTGAGCTTTCCTTTCGATCAATAGAAAAGAAGGGCTGGAAGAACGTAGAATAAGTTAAGACCGAATCGCAAAAAAAATTGTAATTTTCATTCGGTTAACACCGGCTTTACCTTATGAATCCTGGAGAAAAAGGATGGCTTAAAGAATACTTAGATTTTCGCGAAGAGTTGCTGAAGGATCTCTCTTCCGAGAGCAAGCGCGCATCACATCCAGAGCACTCCTTATATCGAATCATTCAGCCCAGAGGATTGATGTATGGCCAACCTATAGGCACGCAGGATTTGCCCAATTCAGACTCCTGGGATGAAAAAGATCGAATGAAAATCTTATTGGCAGAAAGCCTCATTAGCTGTTCGCTGCTTTTTCATAACGGGCCTATAAACACGCCTGAGGAGCTCTCTAAAGTTATGATGAAGGCTCTTGAAAATATCGGTGGATTTTATAACACCATCTTTCCTGAACTTGCAACACCTTCTAAAACACTTTTTGGGCGTAGAAAATCGCCTCTGGAGGTGGCCGAAAAGATTCTGGATAAGAGAATCGAATACACCGCTGAGTTTGACACTAACTTTTGGGTTCAGTTTTTTCATAACAGTTTATTGTTTCTAGACATCTTCATCTATGGGCAGTGGATACACACCAGTGCCGATCGTATTGTGTCTGATTTTTTCAAATATGAGCGCGAAGAGCTGCGTTTTTCTGTGGTGAAGGTTATTGCCAGTGCTGCCCATGCTAACCTCACTATTGAATATGAAGAGCGAAGACTTTTAGAGTTCTTCTTACAAAGCACAGACTTGCCTCAGGATAAAAAACGAGAAGCAAAAAAGATTTTTGATGAGGGTGTTTCGTTAGCTGAGATCAATCTACCGACTAACAATTCATGGATTCTAAAAAAATACTTTTTAGAGATTGCCATTCTAACCATTTGGGCTGATAAAAAGGTGGAAGATCTGGAACTTCAATTCCTAAAAGAACTTTGTACTCATTTAGGCTTTTCAGAAGATGACCTTGATAATAGCATGCTTGCCATTGAAGGTTTTGTTATCTGCAGAGCAAGCAAAACTACAATCAGGTAAGTGAACAATTTGTTGAGCGCATGGCTAAGATTACGAGCGCCAATAAAATCAGATTGTTAAAAGAGGTGAAGGAGAGCAAAGAGCTCATGGAGCTTTTGAGGAAGGCAAGAACCCATGAATTATCTGAATCTGAAAAACAGCAAATACAAGAGCTTCTTCTGTTGGCACTTAAGAGCCTGCCAACCTTTGTAATAATCTCGCTACCACAAAAGTTTCTAACCTTACCGCTGTTGCTTAAAATTTTGCCGGCTGATTTTTTTGCAGAAGTAGCTTAGTCCTTTAGCTCATCGGATTCCTTATCCTTACGGGGAATCAAAACAGAAAACACGATAGACAAAGTTAGCGTAATCAGAATAACCACAAACGAAACAGTAGGTGGCATATCGGTCAGTACTTTAGGAAGGAATTCTACTCCTTTACCAATTTCAAGAAGCATTTTTGCACCGATGAAAAATAGAATTATAGACAATCCCTTTTGGAGCAAATAGAATTTATCAATTACACCCGATAGCAAGAAGAACATAGCGCGCAGTCCCATCACAGCAAAAATATTAGATGTATAAATGATGAATTCATTGGTCGTGATAGCGAAAGCAGCTGGAATGGAATCAACCGCAAAAATTAAATCCGTTGTTTCGATTAATATAATAACCAGAAAAAGCGGGGTAAACATAAACTTGCCATCTATGCGTACCAAGAATTTGCCTCCCATTTCATCTTTTGTAATGGGTAAATACTTACGACAAAATTTGAGAATTGGATTTTTCTCTGGATCAATTTTCTCGTCACTATCTTCAAAATAGATTTTGATGCCCGAGTAAATTAAGAAGACGCCAAAGATATATAGGATCCAATGGAATTGGTGAATTAGGATGGCCCCTACAAAAATGAATATCCCCCTGAAGAATACAGCTCCTAAGATTCCCCAAAACAGAACTTTATGAAAATACTCTTCCTTTACTTTAAAGAACTTTAAGATCAGGAGAATAACAAAGATATTATCAACTGAAAGCGCATATTCTGTCAGATAGGCGGAAAAATATTCAAAGGCTCCATCAGCCCCCCCGCTTTCTTTGTCAAAAGCATAAATAAGATACCCGAAAACGGTGCTAATAAATACCCAAAAAATAGATTGATAGAGCGCTGATTTGGTTGAGATCCGGTGGGCCGTTTTATTAAAAATGCCAAGATCTAATAGAAGAAATACAAAAATTACCAGTCCAAAAATGCCATACAGAAAAGACTCGTCACTGAGGTTATAACCAAACAACGTAAATAATAACATGCCTTTTTCTGGGATTTGGGGTCATACGAGAGATAAGCCATGGCTAATAGATGCCATTATTTACCGCCCATAAGCGTCAAAGCTACAAATTAATTTTATTCCAAGAGCTCACCTAAAAAGGTTAATGCGAAGTTTTGAAAAAAGAAACCCAATCACCGTAAATCACAGGCAATTACTGCATGTTCCTTGAATGAGTAAGTTCATCTCCTTGGCTTGGTGCCTGTTCAGGAGATCGATTAAAGGAAAAGTGACATTTTCCAGACAATTGGTATGCCTTCTGGCCAGTATCAGTTTTTGACCAATAACTTATTCTTGGCCTGTAACTGCTCAAAAATAGTTATGTTCATAAGAATCAATAGCAATCCGTAGACAACATCTTCAATTGGAATTGAAAGTAAACGTATGCCGAGGTTTTCTTGATCGTTATACCAAACTACCGGACTTCCTAAGCCAGTACCGGTGAGTATACCATTCACCAGAAAGAATGGAATAAGAATCCAAAGAAAAGAAAAATAGAACTTGCCCAGATACAAAGCCTTTATCCTGGCAACGATAAACAATAAAAAAATGAGCAGCTAATAAAAGTTACAAATGTGTACCATCGCGTGACGTTCATTATACCAAAAGGAAAAGCAAGACTATCAGAGTCTTCGTTATAGCCATTGCATAAGGTTGAAAAAAGTCTTTTTTTGAAAAGTGTCCTACTGCTTCATAGGTAAATAGGCACGCATAAGGAATGCAAATAAAAAAAAGAATTTCTTCTATCGGCAATCCATAAAAATAAATTCCAACAAGATATTCTGGGTTAAAGCCCCATACCCCCATATTGGTGAATAACGCATCCCAAATCATAAAAAGCACAGCAGGAAATAAAATAGCAGGCCAAACGTATTTCCATTTTTTAGAAAAGTTAGCTTTAGGATGAAAGCTAAATAAAAGCGGAAGCGAAACGGCCCCTAAATCAATAGTCAGATATAGATATTTTAGATTCAAAATTTATTATTGCGTTTCCTGTCTCTTCTGACGAAGTTTAAATTCTCCGGGCTCATATTTTTTAGGTGCATAAAGAAATCCAAAGGCTTCGCAGTTCTCTTTGGTGTGCTTGCTATGATGGATGTAATGCGCATTGATCATTCTCTTTAAATATTTGCTCTTTTTTTTTGAACTCCACTTGATGCGCTGATGAACCATAAAATCATGGAATACAATATAAAAGATGCCGTAGCAAAGTATTCCTAAACCAACGGCCAACCAATACGGGTTATAAGTGACTACGCTTGCGTAATAGAATAAAGCAATGGATGGTAGACTGAACACGACTGCAAACCAGTCATTCTTTTCTAAAGCGTGATTGTGTACGGAATGGTGTGACTTATGCCAGATCCAAAGAAAACCATGCATTATATATTTATGTGTGAACCAGGCAACGAATTCCCAAAACAAAAAAGTAGCTATCACAATGCCTGAACATACTAAGATCGTACTCCACATAGCTGAAACATCAATTTAATTTTTACTAAAAAAATTTGTTAGGGCGGCATATCGATAATCAAAAATAGCATTCACCTTTCGGCCAACAAAAAGCCAGTGAGCCAATCTGCCCAGCACGCCCAGCGGAATTGCATAATTCACTTCATCTGTTATTTCTGTGCCTCCTTCTATTTCATTAAAGTGATGTTGGTGATGCCAGAAAGCATACGGCCCCATTCGTTGCTCATCAACAAAATAATGTTGGTCTATAACATGCGAAATCTCTGTTACCCAGTTTACGAATAAGCCTGGTAAAATTTTTATCTGATAGGCTATTATCTGCCCGGCATACGTTTTATTCTCTCCGGAAATGTATCGGATAGAAAATCCCATTTCGGGTGGGGTTATTTTATTTAGATTCTCAGGGCTGGAAAAAAATTTCCACGCCTCTTGCCTACTTATGGGAATCACTTGCTTTCGTCTGAGATTATAGATTTTCACACCGTAAGAACAAGCCAGTCTACAAATTGTTTATCTCCTTAGCTATCTTTTAAAGCCTTTTTATAGGCAGCAATGGCGCGGGCTCTAGCAAATTTGTGTTCTACCATGGGGGTGCAGTACTGTCCTGAATCCACTTCAGGAACCCATCTTTTTATATAAACTGATTGTGGATCAAATTTTTGAGCTTGCAAGAGTGGGTTAAATACCCTGAAGTAAGGAGCTGCATCGCAGCCACAGCCTGCTGCCCACTGCCATCCTCCATTGTTTGCTGCCAGGTCAAAGTCAAGTAATTTATTGGCAAAGTATGCCTCGCCCCAACGCCAGTCGATTAGTAAATGCTTAGTGAGAAAGCTGGCCACTACCATACGCACACGATTATGCATAAACCCGGTGGCGTTCAATTCCCTCATGCCGGCATCCACTATGGGATAACCCGTACGGCCTTCGCACCATGCCTCAAACTCCTGCACATTGTTACGCCAGACAATGTTGTCATAAGCATGTTTAAAGGCTTTGTCCACCGAAGGAAAATGCCACAAGATCATCTGATAAAAGTCTCGCCAAATTAATTCGTTTAAAAATGTTTCGTTCAACTTGCCGCCAATTTTTACAAGCTCACGTATACTGATCGTGCCAAAACGAAGGTGTATGCTAAGCTGAGTAGTTCCCTCCAGTCCCGGATAATTTCGTTGCTTGTCATATCGATCAATAATTGAAGTATCTATTTTTTTATCTGGAAATATGTTGACGATATTTTTAAAGCCCATACTCTCAAGAGTCGGTAGCTGAAAGGGCATCGTCTTCGTAAAATTTATTGTGTATGCCTCAACATTATAAGGCTTATAGTTAGCCGGCTTTAATGCTGCCTTCCACTTTTTACTATAGGGAGTAAAAATAGTATAGGGGCTTGCATC
This sequence comes from Flammeovirgaceae bacterium, assembly GCA_016709845.1. GTDB lineage: Bacteria > Bacteroidota > Bacteroidia > Cytophagales > Cyclobacteriaceae > ELB16-189. Next base: position 376,107 of record JADJMA010000002.1, read on the forward strand.
TGATTTTAGTATTTCATCCTTTTCAAAAATAACCTGATCCTTAAAGGTTTTGAAAATTACTTTTTTCTGTTGTAGAATCCCTTCAACCTTATTGTCTCTGTTACGGGCATACGGCTCATAGTCATGATTTGTGTAAACAGCTCGTGGGGTTATAGAATTAAAAAAATTTATCGGCTCAGCATGTACCACAAGTAATGAGCTCCCCATTTTTTCGAGGGAGTCTTTTAATGAAACTAATACCTTGTGAATAAAGGCGACCCGCCTATCATTTTTATCTTCCAGCTTATCTAAAATAGCGGAGTCGAAGATAAACACCGGCAACACATTCATATTTTCTTTAAGCGCAAAGTATAAGCCTGCATTGTCATTTAGGCGCAAATCTCTGCGGAACCAAAAAATAGTGGTTTCTGCGTTAATGCTTTCTTTGATGTTAGGCAACGGAGAGCTCAAGCCTCGTCTATAAGTAACCCATTCTCTACAATGAGCTTAAACCAGTGTGTATATTGATCTGGATTGTCTTTCATATGCACTCTCAGTTCCTCTTCAGATATAAATTTATACGCTTCAATCTCCCCGGTATTCAGTACGGGAGTACCGTTAAATGTGCCCACATACACATGATCAAACTCGTGCTCGATTAATTGATTTGCAAACTCTATTCTGTAGATAAACTTATGTGAGAACGTTGGGTTTAAATCTATCCCAAGTTCTTCTTTTAGTCTCCGACTGGTTGCATCGGTAATTTTTTCTCCTGGTCGGGGATGACTGCAACAAGCGTTAGACCATAGTCCGCCACTGTGATATTTTGTTTTGGCTCTTTGTTGAATCAACATCTCCCTCTTCATTGAATAAAAGAACAGAGAACGCCCGATGAAGTAAGCCTTTTTGATGGGCTTCCATCTTATCCATGGCTCCAACTTCCACATCGTTAGTATCTACCAATATTACCTGATCCATTACAATAGATTTAATTGATACTTCAGATAAGAAAAGAAAAGTATGGAGATTTTTTTTCGATTTTGAACCCGAATTCTTTTACGAAGCACATGGTGAGAGGGTGTATTGCGAATCTTTTTGAACAGCGACAGGTAGTAGAGATAAGCAACATACACCCCAAATTTAGCTCCTTTCGGAAGTTGCTTTATACCTAAATAGCCAGCATGAAAATCTGCAGCAATACTTTCTTCAATTTTTGCTTTGCTTAAATCATCTAGGGAATCCAAATTAATGTCTGGGAAATAAGATCTTCCCATGCCAACGTAATCTGCGTTTAAATCGCGTAAAAAATTTATTTTCTGAAAGGCCGAGCCCAAACGCTGAGCGCTGGGTTTTAATTTTTCATACGTACCCTGATCTCCTTTGCAAAAAACTTTTAAGCACATGAGTCCAACTACTTCGGCAGACCCAAGTATATATTCCTCAAAAGTTTTTTGATCATATTCCTGTTTTTCAAGATCCATCTCCATGCTGTGCAGAAATTGTTCTATGAGAATATGATCAATTGAAAACTTATTTACAGTTAGTTGAAAACTATGGAGTATCGGATTGAGGCTTATCCTTTCCTTTATTGCCCTAACGGTATCTTCTCTGAATCTTGCCAGCAAAGATTTTTTATTAAAGTCGTGGAGTGTATCAACAATCTCGTCTGCAAATCGCACAAATCCATAGATGGAATAGATTGGATCTCGCAACCAATTATCAAAACAGCGAATACCCATTGAAAAGGAAGTGCTGTATGCCAGTGTCGTGAGCTTGGAAGATCTAAACGATACTCTGTCAAATAATTCTTTTTCTTTCATTTCTGATTTCAAAGATTTACTGTCTCTTTATTTTTTTCTGTTTTAATCAAAACGTTGGCAACCACTTGTCCTGATATAAGGGATGGCGGCACTCCGGGCCCAGGAACTGTGAGTTGACCTGTATAAAACAGATTAGTAACTTTTTTGTTTACTATGGAAGGCTTTAGGTTAGCCGTTTGCTTTAAGGTATTAGCCAATCCATAGGCATTTCCTTTGTACGCATTATAATCTGTACTGAAATTTTGATGCGCATAGCTTCTCTTGTAAACGATATGCTCCCTAATATTCTGGCCTGTTAATTTTTCAATTCTGTCCATAACAAGGTCAAAATATTTATCTCGTGTTGCTTCATCGTCCTTCAGGCCTGCCGCCACAGGAATAAGAATAAAAAGATTTTCACTTCCTTCGGGAGCCACAGAATTATCGGTTTTGGAAGGACAGCAAACATAGAAGAGTGGATTGCTCGGCCATTTTGGATTCTTATAAATTTCCTCCGTGTGCTTATTAAAGTCCTCATCAAAAAAAAGATTATGATGATGCAGGTTATCTAAACGTTTATTAACACCCAGATAAAAGATAATGCTGGAAGGTGCGAGGTCTCGGTTTTGCCAATATTTTTCGGTGTACTTTCTAAAAGTACTTGGCAAAAGTTCTTGTTCTACGTGATGATAATCAGCACCGGCTACAACATAATCCGTTAAAACGGTTTCTCCATTTATCGATAGTGAATTAATTTTGTTACTGGTCAGGTTCATCGTCTGTACGGTACTGTTGTACACAAACTGAACGCCTTTTTCCTCTGCCAGTTTAACCATACCTTCCACAATCTTGTACATACCTCCTCTGGGATACCAGGTCCCCAGCATCATGTCAGCATAATTCATTAAACTATATAGAGCCGGTGTATTGGCTGGTGAAGCGCCAAGAAATAATACCGGAAATTCAAGGAGTTGGATTAACTGAGGTGACTTAAAATATTTTTTTATATAGCTTCTAATGGACTGAAACACGTGCAACTTAAAAACACCTTTGGCCAATTTGAGATTTATAAGTTCCCGGATAGATAGGCCCGGGTTATACACAAGCTCATCTACACCTACCTTATATTTGTACTCGCCTTCTTTTAAAAACTGAGCAAGTTTATTTGCGCTTCCTTTTTCTTTGCTCTCAAAAAAATCTAATAACTCATTTTTGTCTGAGGGAATATTCCATATATCTTGTTTTGAAAAGAACACCCGATAAGATGGACTAAGTCTTACCAGGTCGTAATAATCTGAAACGGTTTTTCCGAACGTGTTAAAATATTTTTCAAAAACATTGGGCATCCAGTACCAGCTTGGGCCCATGTCAAACGTAAATCCTTCAGCTTCAAACTTACGCGCCCGCCCTCCTGGTGAACTATTTTTTTCATACACGGTAACAGCATACCCATTTGCTGCCAATGTGGTAGCTGCTGCTATGCCCGCAAAACCAGCACCTATAACGGCAATTTTTTCATCCCCTTCAAATTATTGGACGTTGTTAACGCGTTAATAAATTCTTTTGGATTTCTTTCCGCGCTTGAAATATTCGATTCTTTACCGTGCCAATGGGGATATTAAGGTGCGCTGAAATCTCATGATACTTGTACCCCGTTGTGTGTAGTTTAAAAGGCATTTGAAGGTCTTCCTTTAACGAGTTTACATTGCCCCATAATTCTTTTAACTCAAGCGTTTTCTCTGGCTTGTTGAACCTGTATTGATCAGCAACATTTAAATAGTAGAGTTCCTTCGTAGTGTCTGTTGACGTTTTAGCGAGTTTCGCTTTTCTATAATTATTGATGAAGGTGTTCCGCATTATAGTAAACAACCACCCTTTAAGATTTGTGTCGTCTTTAAATTTATCACGATAGGTCAACGCCCTTAATAGGGTGTCCTGAATGAGATCTTGCGACTCTTCGGCATTCCGGGTAAACCGATAGGTAAATTGCTTAAGCGTGCTCTGAAGTCCGCTGATCTGTGTGTTAAATTCTAATGCAGTCATAATGTTTAATCATTAATTAAAATAATTAAACAAAATTAGCTACTTATCAGATAATATGCAATATTTTGTTTAATTTATTTTAAAATAGATTAAACAAATGGTTTATTTCTGCTGCAATTGAGCCAGAAGCGACTCAGAAGTGTTAAAAATTCGAACATTCTTTCCCTTAGGCATTACTTGCTCCTTTTGCTGCCCTGAAATAAGAAGGGTTGCCTTTGGAAATTCCTGAACGAGTTTTGCGAAGTATTCTTTAAGATTTCCTGCCTTTTGCAAAACAGAAACGCAGGTTATTAGGTAGTTGGGTTTATGTATTTCACAAATCTGTTTCAAATCATTATAAGGCAGGTGCTGTCCTAAATAAAATGTTCTATACCCAGCTTTTCGAACGATGAAATGGAAGAATAAAAGACCAATTTCATGAAGTTCCTCCTCCGGAAGGAAAAGAACGATTTTCTCTGCCCCTTTCTGTGGAAAAGGAAGAGAGTCGATGGCTACAATAATCTTTTGTCGGATGAGATTAGAAATGAAATGTTCCTGTGCAGGCGTTATGTTTCCTGTCTGCCACAGAATGCCAATTTTTTCTAAAAAGGGATAAACAATATCTGTTATCGTTTTTTCAAATCCGAATTTTATTATCAGATGACCTAACTGTTTTTCAAATTGCTCTTCATCCAGGTCAATCATGCATACGGTTAGCTGATCAATGAAAAGATTTGTTTCCTGCCGGCCATCGGAGAGTTCAATAACTTTTGCATTGAGTTCCTCTAAACTCATTCCAGCAATGGTTGAAATTTTTATCCCTTGATTGTTTAACCATGAAACGTTGATTATTTTCTTTAAATCCTTATCAGAATAATAGCGGATGTTCGTACTGGTGCGTTGAGGGGCTATAAGCTGATGCCTCTTTTCCCAAATCCGGATGGTATGAGCTTTAATCCCCGATAATGATTCTAATTCTTTAATTGAGTAATTACCCATTGTATTCTTATTTCAAATCAACTAACCACTCTTTGGCTAAATTGTTTACAGATTCTTGTTTTGATTGTCAACATTATGAATACGGACAAAGCGTAAGATTCAAATGGTTCTATTCAATAATCTTAAAAGTATTGTGGCGAACAAATTATTTCCTTATTGCCCGATAACTCAAAAACCCACTTTGTAAATGAGGGTGGTCCGAAGGTTGCCTTGGCATTATTAGAAAAGCCAAACCCTTCTTTGGGTATCCCGACCCAATTGGTGTCCAGATTTTGATTGTCGTTTTCATCATGAAAGTATTTAAACCCGTACCTTCCTAGTCCAAGGTCGGTTAACAGAATGGTGCATTCCTTATTTTCAATAGGTTGCTTTATCTCCTTATAGACTTTTCACTTTCATCAAAAAGCTGAAGGAGTACATGTCCCTGATCGTTTCTTAATCCCTTGATATCAATAGTTAATGTGTTTTGAGCCGTTGTACCCATGGGAATAATGAAAAGAAAGGTTATAAAACGCAGAGTAAATAAATACGTAATCTTCATTTCACATCCACTTGTAACTTAAGCAAGTTACTATAAATGCCATTATCGACTTTGCTTAGTTCCTGGTGCGATCCAGACTCTGCAATCTCTCCGTTTTTGATAACCATAATCCGATGTACTTTTCTAATGGTGCTTTAGGCGATGTGCAATAATAATTGTTGTTCTTCCCACCATAAGTTTTTCCAGCGCCTCTTGCACCAGTTGTTCAGACCCTGCATCCAGCGAACTTGTTGCTTCATCCAAAATAAGAATGGAAGGATCTTTTAAAATGGCTCGTGCAATGGCCACTCGTTGTCGTTGCCCTCCGGATAGTTTTACACCCCGATCACCCACCAGGGTATTTAATCTATCTGGAAAAGTTTCGATAAACTCCCAAGCGTTGGCTTTTATAGATGCTTCTATAATTTCGTTCTCGGTAGCGTCAGGCTTGCCGTAAGCAATATTCTCACGAATGCTTCCTCCAAACAAAATTACTTCTTGTGGCACTATGCCAATGTTAGCTCGATAATCAGTAAGATTAAAAGTCTGGTTGTCGATTTGATCTACACGGATAGATCCTGCTGTGACTGGATAAAATCTCATCAGGAGATTAATAATGGTTGACTTACCCGAGCCGCTTGGTCCAACCAGAGCGATTTTTTCACCCTGTTTTACCTGGAAGCTTATGTTCTTTAATACTGCAATATCAGGCCGGGTAGGATAGATAAATGAAACCTGATCGAATTCTATATCTCCTTTTAACTTAATTGGCTGACTAATCGAAGAGGACTCATCCTTTTGCTCCAGGATTTCAAGAATTCTTTCTGAAGCGCCTACTGATCGTTGCAATTGACTATAGATATCACCGAGCCCAGCAATAGATCCGCCAATAAATGCCGTATACAATACAAATGAAAATAACTCACCTACCTCCGCTTCACCCGACTGAACCAACAACGCCCCATACCAACTTACTGCAACAATACCTCCAAACAATGCAACAATGGTGAAGGAAATAAACATCCCCCGATACCGTGAGGCATGAAGTGCCGTGCGAACCACCTCATCGAGTGATTTTTTATAGCGCAGCACTTCAAATAATTCATTGGTGAATGATTTTACTACTGCGATAGATTGGAAGGGTTTCTTCAACAATAACATTTGAAGTTGCCAGTTGATCTTGTGTTTTTTAGAAAGCTTTCGAATAAACTTACCAAAAAACAATGCCGCCAACACAAGTATTGGAAAAGTCAACAACATGAATACGGTAAGCTTGGGATATAATATAAAAATTACTGGGATGCCGATAGAAAGCACAAGAAGTTGCCGAAGTAATTCGGCCAGCGTGAATGTAAATGTATCTTGTAGTGTGGTTACATCAGACGTAATACGGCTGATCAATTCACCTACTCTACGGCTATCATAAAATGATAAGGGTAACCAGATTATTTTTCTATACACATGTTGCCGTAAATCTGCCAGCGTTCGCTCGCTTACATAGGTGAATGTATAAACCCGGATAAATGAAAAAACACCTTGCACCAAAAGAATAGAAATAAGTGCGAGCGCAATTTGATTAATTGTGGTAAAGAAAAAATCTTTCTTCCCCTGGGCTACATCCAATAATTTGCCGGCAAAATAAGGGAAGGCCAACAACGTTCCACTGGAAAGCCCCAAGGCTACAAGCCCGAGGAGGAACGTCCACCGGTAGGGCAACACAAACCGAAAAACTCCAAGTAGTTTTCTAAATCCCGTTTTGTTAAGAGGACGTTTTTCTCCTTCGTCAACTGCCTTTCGTTTGGCCATTTTAATTAGTAATAATTTATTAATCTTTTAAAGGCAAAAATGATCCTTCAATAGAAAACAAAACAGTATCACTCAAAATCATTTTTGTTTTCCTGTAACCTCATACCTGCTAAGCAAAAGTGTTCCTGCCACATCATCAAACTCAAGCAGCAAATGTCGCTCGGTCAAATACAAACGTATTGTTCTCCTGATAAACAGATTCTATTTTTTCAGATGCTTCCAATCGTTCAGATAATAAAAAGTAATAAAAGGAACTGGTGATGGGTTTTTGGCTTTGTAGGTTCGGATCCGGAGATTGCTACGTGAATCTTTATCCCCATCTAAAATCTCATACGCAGTTTTATAAAGCGGTTTGTTAATAACATCTAACTGCCTAAACACGTCTAGCTCGTGGGCCATCAACGTACTGTCGGTCGGATGCTTGATTGATCCTGCTTCCCATTCAATGAAACTGATTTTGATAACAGGGTGCCCGCCTTGATCAAATCAGCAGATTGAACGTTAATCAAACTGTCAAAATCAAAATAAGGCTTTTCATATTTCAGATTAGACTTATTACAACTGGCTAATAAAAATAAAGAGCCAACAAAAAATAATATTCCTCGCATCATTATTTATCGATCAACACCGTGCCAGTCATTTCTTTGGGGATGGGTATTCCCATTAGTGTTAAAATGGTTGGTGCTAAGTCCCCTAATTTGCCATCCTTCATTTTACCATGGTAAGAATCATCTACCAGAATGCAAGGAACTAAATTGGTGGTGTGTGCCGTATTAGGTGTGCCATCTTCATTAACCATCTTCTCTGCATTGCCATGGTCGGCAATTATTATGATGGCATACCCATTTTTGCGCGCTACTTCGGTTACCGCTTCATTACATTGATCAACTGTTTCGCATGCTTTAACGGCCGCTTCGAAAACACCGGTATGTCCAACCATATCGGGGTTAGCAAAATTCAGACATATAAAATCAGCGGTCTTATTTTCCAGTTCAGGAATTATTTTGTCGCGAATATCCTGGGCACTCATCTCTGGTTTTAAATCATATGTAGCTACCTTGGGTGACGGACACATTAATCGCGATTCGCCCGGATAGACCTCTTCCCTTCCTCCGGAAAAGAAGAAAGTAACATGCGGATATTTTTCTGTTTCCGCTATTCGGATTTGTTTTTTGTTTGCCTTCGATACGATTTCGCCCAGTGTGTTTTCCAGGTTGTCTTTATCAAAAATCACGTTAACCCCCTTAAATGTATCGTCATAGTTAGTGAGTGTTACATAATACAGGTTTAGTCTTTTCATGTTTTGCTCTTGAAAATCCTGTTGCGTTAAAGCTATGGTGATTTCGCGACCTCGATCAGTACGAAAGTTAAAGCAAAGGACCACATCTCCATCTTGAATGGTAGTTAGTGGTATGTCCTTTTCATCCACTACTACAATCGGCTTAATAAATTCATCCGTTATTCCGCTATCATACGATTTGGAAACAGCGCTTAAAACATCGTTCGTCTTTTCTCCAACGCCATGCACCATCACATCGTAAGCAAGTTTTACCCGCTCCCAGCGTTTATCACGATCCATCGCATAATAACGACCTATCACACTCGCAATCTGACCGGTAGTTTTTTCAAATGATTTTTTAAATCAGTCAAATAGCCAAGTCCTCCTTTGGGATCAGTATCGCGGCCATCCGTGAAAGCATGAATAAACACATTCTTCAGTCCATGGTTATGAGCAATCGTACACAAACCTTTTAAGTGATCTATGTGCGAATGCACGCCTCCATCCGACAAGAGACCAATCAGATGAAGCGGTTTGTTATTTTTTTTAGCGTAGTCTAATGCTTCCAGTAATACTACATTTTTATCAAGCTCTTTCTCTTCCACTGCTTTGTTTACACGCACCAAATCCTGATACACAACCCGACCCGCACCAATGTTCATGTGGCCCACTTCCGAGTTACCCATTTGTCCGGCCGGCAAACCCACTGCTAAGCCAGAAGCCTCCAGTTTACTATGTGGATATTTCTTATATAAAGAATTAATGTATGGCGTTTTGGAATGGTCGATGGCTGATACTTTCGTGTTTTTTGCGATTCCCCATCCATCCAGAATCATCAACAGCACTTTCTTATTCATAATAAATATTTTAAAAATTAAGAGTTCAAATATACCTGTGATTTACCGTTTTTGTCATATCATCAAGGATAGTTGCCTGTTAATATGTGTAAAACAATCGTTAGGGATTAAAAGGTCAAGTGGATACTTTTATAAGTGTGCAATGACCGCGATATCTGCTATTATTACACATTGGAAACCTCCGATAATCAGTCTTTAAAAATGTTATCTTCAATTATCTATTTGGGGATTAATGGCATAATTTTGGTCTAATCAACAGCGCTATGTATAGTAGAAAGTGGTTTTTTACGTTTGTTTTGATACTTGTTGCGCAAGCGGTTTGGGCTCAGGCCGATATTTTTGCGCCCATGAAGGATGCCGTGAAGGCAGGTAGCGCAAAAGAACTGGCCAAGTACTTCAATCAATCGGTAGATATTAATCTGGAAGGTGAAGTAAATACCTACAGCAAAGCTCAGGGAGAATTTGTAATGCGCGATTTCTTCAAAAAATTTCCGGTTTCTGATTTTACTATTGAACACACGGGTTCTTCCAAAAGTGGATTACAATACGCCATCGGAAACTTCAAAAGCACGAGCGATCAATTCAATGTGTTGATCCGTGTAAAACAATCAGGCAGCATCTACCTGATCCACGAAATCAGTTTTGTAAAGGAATAATGCAGCCGGCTTATCTAACCGCCCAGGCAATTCAGGATTTTATCAAACAGGCACTACGCGAAGATCTTGGAGAGGGTGATCATTCTACCTTGGGATCAGTCCCGCTCTCAAAAAAATGCAAGGCTAACCTTTTAGTTAAAGACAACGGTCTCATCGCTGGTGTGGCCATGGCAGAAAAAATCTTTCACGAAGTTGATAAGAGTTTACAACTTACCTTTTATAAGAAGGATGGCGACCCAATTGAAAAAGGAGAGATTGCTTTTATTGTGGAGGGTTCCGCCCACTCCATTCTTATGGCCGAGCGATTGGTTCTTAATTGTATGCAACGAATGAGTGGTATTGCCACGTACATATCGATTGTGCAAAATCATTGAAGGAACAAAAGCGCTAGTAATGGATACCCGAAAAACCACTCCCAACTTCCGATTAATGGAAAAATGGGCCGTGGCAATTGGCGGAGGCCGCAACCATCGGTTTGCGTTGTATGATATGGTGATGCTTAAGGATAATCATATCGATATGGCCGGAGGAATCCGGGTCGCAATTGAAAACGTGAAAAACTATCTTTATGAAAATAATAAGTCTTTAAAGATTGAAGTAGAGACGCGCACATTAAAGGAAGTTATGGAAGTTATCCGTGTTGGGGCGTGGATATTATCATGTTAGATAATATGACTGTAGAGGATATGACGAAAGCGGTTGCTTTGATTGATGGAAAATATAAAACGGAAGCGAGCGGAGGTATTACTGAGTCAACCCTTCGTTCTGTTGCCGAATGTGGAGTCGATTACATCTCCATTGGAGCACTAACGCATTCCGTAAAAAGTTTGGATTTAAGTTTGAAAGTGGAGTCGTGAGTTTTCAATCATTCTCTGGATTAGTTCCTTTTTGCTTTTGATTAGAAAATCCCACAAATCCCCAGTATTTTTGCCCTCCTTAAAATTAGATTGGTTGCTATGATTGTAAAGACGCGAAATTATCGCCTGGAGAAGAAAGACTATATAAAAATGGCCCTCAAGGCTATTTTGCAGCAACAATGGTGGGTGAGCTTGATTGTGGTAGCGATTTGTCTGGGCTATTTATGGATTCCAAGTATCTGGTGGTTTATTGGAGCGGGTATTGGAGCGGGTTTATACTTGCTGTTTTGGTGGATTCAGTTTTACGGGGTCACTCAACTCGAACAGGGGAAAATGTTATTCGAGCGTTTTTCATACGAAATAAACAGTCAGCAAATTGTAATGAAACTAAATGCCCGCGAAGGCATGCCCATGAAGTGGGATCAGATTAAGAGTGCCAAAATTGGTAAAGACTACTTCTTACTTTTTGTCAATAAGGCTCAATTGATCCACCTTCCTTTCAAAATTTTCAATACTGAAAATGAGCGTAAATTTTTGCTGAGCATATTGAGAAATAAAGGCTTGGTAAAAGTAAAGTAGATCACTACTCTTGCTTACTTGATTCTGGTGGAGTGGTTTCTGATATTTAAACTATGCTTAGCGACCCTGATCAGGAACCGAAATTCAAAAAGCGATATTCACCCACAGAAGCTCTGGCTCGCGCTCAACGCTACTGTGCTTATCAGGAACGTTCCCACAAAGAAGTAAAAAACAAACTGTTTGAATACGGGCTCTATACCAGCCAGGTAGATGAGTTACTCTCGCAACTTATTACAGATGGGTTTTTAAATGAAGAGCGTTTCGCCAAGGCCTATGCGGGAGGCAAGTTTCGGATAAAAAAATGGGGGCGATTAAAAATCAAAAATGAGCTTGAGTATTTGGGTCTCACGCGTAATTGTATTCAGCGCGGCTTAAATGAAATCGAATCTTCCGATTATTCAAAGACTTTGAAGGCGCTAATTAAAAAGAAAGCGTCTGAAAGTCAGGAGCAAAATCCATTTAAAAAACGTGACAAAATAGCTCGCTTCGTTATAGGAAAAGGGTACGAACCCGATTTGGTATGGAGTTATATTAAAGATTTATTACCCGATTGAATTGTTGCCTGCACGACAATACAGGTAAAATTTAAGAACTACGTTTGGTAATCTTACGTTATTCCTGTATGAAAATTATCACTGGTTTTTCTTGTTTCTTCTTTTGTGTACAACAGCAAGGGCACAAGAAACTGAAGTGCGAACAAAGAATTATAATTTAAAAAAATCGATCGCCTTAGAAGGGTACGACCCGGTAAGTTATTTTGATAATAAGCCACAGGAGGGTAAGAGCGAGATAAAGTTTACCTATAAGGAAGTCACTTACTTATTTGCTAACCCAGCTAACGCTACCAAATTTAAAGCCGACCCAGAAAAATATGAACCTGCCTATGGAGGTTGGTGTGCTTTTGCTATGGGCGAAACAGGCGAGCAGGTGAAAATTGACCCCGAGACATTTAAAATTATTGACGGCCGGCTATACTTATTTTACAATTTTTGGGGTAACAATACACTTAGCGATTGGAACAAGAACGAACGAGTACTCAAATCTCAAGCCGACCAAAACTGGAAAAAAATCGTCCGATAGCATTGATTCATAAAATTCATTGAGAAGATTAAAGTTATAATTACCTTATCTTTGGCGGCTTAACATTTGAATAAATTATGAAACAACTTCTTGAGGCAGGAGGGACAATACTCAAACAGCTAATGAATGTAGTTAGCGCCATAAACGAAGAGGATTTTCGTAAACCCTCCATCGCGCTAAGCAATTCTACGGTTGGTCAGCATCTTCGGCATACCCTTGAGTTTTTCATTTGCCTTGAACAAGGCTACGAGTTGGGTGTCGTAAATTACGATAAGCGCATCCACAATAAAGCGATGGAGAACGATAAACACATTGCGCTTCACACCCTTAAACAAATTCAGGAATTCGTTTGTGAAAATCATACCGATAAGCCTTTGACGTTGGAAGTCGGCTATAAACCGGATAGCGAAGAGCCCATCCGTATTACTACCAATTATCTAAGAGAACTAACCTACAACATTGAGCATACTGTACACCATATGGCTATTATGAAAATAGGTGTTCGGGAAGTAGCCGGATACATAACCCTTCCTACCAATTTTGGTGTTGCGGTTTCCACTGTTCGCTATAAAGATTCAGCAGTAGTTACGAACTAATTCTCTTTTCTTATTTTTGCACCATTCAAAATTTTCGTGCAAAAACTTTTACGCAGTAATTTCATCATAAAACTTAGAAGCTGGGAGTATTGGCCGTTTGGAATCATACAAGCACCCATAATAATCCTATGGCTTTGGTATGCGATTAAGGAGCGATCGCTGCTTTACTTCTCAGCATCCAATCCTTCCATTCTTTCTGGTGGGATGATGGGTGAATCCAAATACGATGCCTTGCGACATGTCGCTGATTCCATAAAACCAAAAACGGTTTTAGTCAGGCGCCCCTCGACTAAGCAAGAAGTTGTTGATCTCTTAAAAGAAAACGGTCTTTCCCTTCCGGTGATCTTTAAACCAGATTTGGGTGAGCGCGGATGGATGGTTCGAAAAATCAAAGACGAAACTGATATTGAAAATTATTTGTCTGAAATAAAAATTGATTTTATAATTCAGGAATTGGTCGTGATGCCGCTGGAGTTTGGCGTTTTTTATGTTCGGTATCCATCTCAGGCAAATGGATTTGTGAATTCCATTACTGGCAAAGAATTTCTATCCATCACAGGTGATGGGAAAAATCCATACAGGAATTAATTCTTGAAAAAGATCGCGCGAAGCTTCAGTGGAAAACATTAAAAATTACTTATAGCAGTCGTCTCAAAGAAATTCTACCTAAAGAAGAACGGCTTGAGTTGGTCTCGATTGGTAATCATTGTCTCGGCACAACTTTCCTAAATGAGAATCATCTCATTAACGAAAAACTCTCCACTGCCTTTGATCAAATCAGTAAGCAAATTCCAGATTTCTATTTTGGCCGCTTCGATTTACGGTGCAATTCAATTCAGGATTTGGAATTGGGAAAAGTAATGATCATGGAAGTAAATGGATGTGGTGCTGAGCCGGCACATATTTATCAACCCGGCTCTTCGTTGTATGAAGGCATTAACGTATTGATAACGCACTGGCGTAATCTTTATCAAATAAGCAAGGAGAATCACGAGCGGGGAGTTGCCTATCTAACGCTGCGGGAAGGCCGCCAAATTTATAAACACTTTAAATCCTTAACTTCGGGCGCATGATTGTTCAGGTTTTTCTTATCGGACTTATCTTCAGTTTTTTGGGATCCATTCCTCCGGGCACACTCAATCTGGCCGTGCTGCAATTGGGTATGGAGCACAAGATAAAAACTGCAATTCGTTTTTCTCTGGCCGTAGCCATTATCGAATATCCCTATGCCTGGATTGCTGTGGTGTTTGAAGATTGGGTAACGTCCTCGCCCTTGATCATTGACAACTTCCAATTAATAACAGCTGTGGTTATGATTGTGATTGGAGCCTTTACGCTTTGGTCGGCTCGTAAACCGAGCGAGTTCTCCGTGCGCTTCAACGAGAGTGGATTCAGGCGAGGCATTATTTTGAGTATTCTAAACCCAATGGCCATTCCATTTTGGATAGGAATTACTGCCTACTTAAAAGCACAAGGCTGGGTCGATCTTTCGACACAAAGTCTTTTGCATAGTTATGTCTTTGGTACTTCTGTAGGTGTAATGATTCTATTAGTGCTTTTCACTTTTTTAGCGAAACGATTAGCCCATTATGTTAAAGCCAATCGATCCGTAAAGCTGGTACCTGGCATTACACTGCTTGTGTTAGGGTTCTATGCGTTTGCTAAATATTTGCTCCATTAAATATTCACATGCTTTCTTCGAACAGCCCAAAAATAGAAGATCGGAAAAATCAAGAGTGTAAATATGGTGGCGGTAACCAGACCACCAATAATCACAATGGCCAAAGGCTTCTGCGATTCGGAGCCAATACCTGTAGAGAGTGCAGCCGGCATTAACCCAATGGCGGCCATCAAAGCAGTCATAATTACTGGGCGGGTTCTGATTTTCACCGCCTCGTAAATAGAAGAAACTAAGGCGAGTCGTTTTCTCAGGTTGTTGTGAAATTCTGAAATCAGGATCACACCATTCTGAATACAAATTCCAAAAAGTGCGATGAATCCCACTCCCGCTGAGATTCCAAAATTTATTCCCGTAAGGTGAAGGGCAACGATTCCACCAATTAACGCAAAGGGCACGTTAGCTAAAACAAGCGATGCATCTTGAATATTACCAAATAAAATGAAGAGCAACACAAAGATTAATATCAAACTGATGGGTACTACCTGGCTTAACCGCTTGGTGGCCCGCACCTGATTTTCAAATTCACCTGTCCAGCCAATAGAATAACCGGTCGGCAGTTTGATGTTTTTAATCACATTGCTCTGCGCTTCCGCTATGGTGCTACCAAGGTCACGTTCGCGAACCGAAAATTTTACCCCAATAAAACGTTTGGTGTTATCGCGGTAGATAAAAGCCGGGCCAGTAATTTTGTGAATGGTGGCAATTTCTTGCAAGGGTATTTTGTCGCCACGCAAGGTTGGAACCATGATACGCATGATATCATCTTCATCTTTTCTATAATCCTGCTGATATCGGATACGAATATCAAACTTACGGTCGCCTTCATATTTTTCAGTTGCAGTTTTCCCTCCAATGGCCATCTCCAAAAGTGCTTTGTGCTTCCGCCTTTTGCACACCATAAATGGCCATTCTTTCTTCATCAAGAATTACACTTATTTCCGGTTGGCCAATATTGCGCAGAATACCCACGTCTTTTATTCCATTTACATTTTCTATCTGTTCAATTACCTGATTAGCAATTTCGTCTAACTTCGATAGATCATCGCCATAAATTTTTACCGCATTCGATGCGTTAATGCCGGCAACTGACTCAGCTACGTTATCAATAATAGGTTGAGAATAATTGTACACAATACCTTGATACTTTTTGAGTTCCTTATCCATTTCTTCAACTAAATCATCCATGGAAAGTTTTCGGTTCCATTCTTCCTTAGGTTTTAAATTAACCTGCATTTGAACGTAATAGAAACCGCTGGGATCTGTGCCATCATTGCTTCGCCCGGTTTGAGAGAGCACGCCATTTACTTCCGGAAATTGCTGAAGTTCTTTGCGGAGCAAGGTCACTGTTTTTATCGTTTCATTTAAGGATGAACTCATAGGCAATTTGGCTTCTACCCAAAGTGCACCTTCGTTAAGTTGAGGCAAAAACTCAGTGCCTAACCAGCGCGTAGAAAAGAGTGACAAGGCTAAAACGAACAGGGAAATAAAAACACTGGCCCGTTTAAACTTAAAGGTTCGACTAAACCCTCTTTCAACTGCCCGGTTGAAAAAATTTACTATTGGATTGTGCTTTTCGTGCACGTTCTTTTTTAGCAGGATAGAAACTAAAACCGGAACTAAGGTAAGTGTAAAGATCAGTGCGCCTAGTAAAGCAAACCCCAATGTATACGCGAGTGGCGAAAACATTTTCCCCTCTACCTTTTGAAATGAAAAAATTGGAAGTAGTGCGGAAATAATAATCAACTTGGAAAAGAATACCGCCTTGCCCAAGCCGCTACCCGTTTTTCTGATCAGGCCAAGCTTGGATAGTTTATTGAACCGTTCCATTCCGTTTACCTTGGCATGATGATCAAGCGCCACGAATAAGCCTTCGACCATCACCACCGCGCCATCAATAATTATCCCGAAATCAACTGCCCCCAACGACAGCAGGTTAGCACTCATCCCTTTTAGACTTAGGCATAAAAAAGCAAACAAAAGAGAAAGTGGAATGATGATTGAAACTATTAAGGTTGTTCGCCAGTTGGCCATAAACAAAAGCACAATCACGGTAACGAATACAATTCCCTCCGTTAAGTTGTGCATCACCGTGCGAGTACAGTAGCGCATCAGATTATCGCGATCATAAAATACCTCCATCTTTACATCCGATGGGAGTACATTCTCATTGATTTCTTTGATTTTATCTTTCAGCCTCGCGAGGACTTCGCTGGGATTTTCTCCTTTGCGCATCACCACAATACCTTCCACCACATCGTCATTTTCATTTAGTCCCACCTGGCCAACCCGAGGTGCCTGCGACTCAATAACGGTAGCAACATTTTTAACCAGCACCGGATTGCCATTATAACTATCTACAATCACGTTATCGATGTCTGAAATAGAGTTAAGTAGCCCAACCCCACGCACAACATAGGCCTGGCCATTTTTTTCTATTACATCTCCGCCCACATTTAGATTTGCTTTTGAGACAGCCTCAAATAGTTCGAGTGGTGTGAGGTCGTATTTTTGAAGTTTAACCGGATCTACAGAGATCTCATAAATTTTTTCTTGTCCCCCAAAAGCAACTACATCAGCAATGCCTGGCACTGCCCTCAACTGGCGATCGATTACCCAATTCTGGATGGTTAACAACTCGCGGGTATCCCTGGACGGGCTTTTTAAAACATATCGATAGATTTCACCTGTTGGACCATAAGGAGGTTGTACATCAGGCTCTACTTCATCGGGCAAGCGCACATTGCGCAACTGATTATTTACCTGCTGACGCGCAAAGAAATCCTCCACATCATCCTCAAAATTATTTTAATTACAGAGAGGCCGAACATGGTGATGCTACGCACGTTAGTTTTGCGCTGCACACTGTTCATGGCAATTTCTATGGGAGTTGTAACAAATCGCTCTACTTCTTCCGCGCTTCGTCCATTCCATTCGGTTACAATAATAATCTGCGTGTTGGTTACATCCGGAAATGCTTCTATAGGAATGTTTAAGAAACTGAGCCACCCGGCAATTGTTAAAACTCCTACCCAAAAGAATGTGAAGAGCTTATTCTTTAACGAAAACCCAATAATCGATCGAATAAATTTATTCATAGTAAGGCTTCCTTAAGGTTAATCGTTCAGCGCATCATAAATCATCAACCCACTCTTGGAGATCACATGCTCATTTTCTTTTAACCCACTGAGTATGTAGGTAACATCATCCAACTGCCGGTACACCTCAACTTGCCGCGTTTCAATATCGGTGCGGCTTTTAAAAACCATTACCCAATTTTTGCTTTTATCGAAAATGATTGATGAAGACGGAACCGCTATAAGTTTTTTGCTATCGGTAAATTTCAATGTGATGGTCGCATTCATCTCAGGCTTTAAGAGCAGATCTGGATTTTTAATTTTTACTAAAATTTTCATCGCTTTGGTACTGGGGTCAATGACATTAAAAATTCGGTCAACCCGGCCGGAGAAAATTTTGTTCGGATAGCTTATTGTTTTAACCTCGGCTTCGTAGCCAGTCATTACTTTAGAAATGTCCGATTCGTTTACATTGGCCAGTACCCATACTTCATCAATTTGGGCGATGGAAAAAATAACGTCAGCTTCATCGCTTCTAAGTAGTTCGTTTTGTGTAATGTCTTTATAAACTATAAATCCGCTGATGGGTGCCGTGATATCATATAAGGAGCCTTTTGTAATCCATAAATCCGATACACTTCTTCAATTCTTTCTAATTCTGCTTTAGCTTTTAATAATTCTTTTTCAGCGGCAATTACATCTCTCTCAGAATTGATTTTCCCCGCATAAAGCTCTTTACCTACCTGCACATTTTTCTCAGCCAAAGCCATATCTGCCTTGGCATCCAGCAACTGTCGTTGAAAGTCAGCTACTTCACTGCTCCGCAAGGTTGCCAGGCGTTGTCCTTGTTTCACGTAATCACCCAACTCAACGTGAATTTCCAGTACGTTGCCACTCATGATCGGATAAATACTAGCTTGTTTACTGTTATCAGCAGCTATCTTCCCGAAAAGCTTCAATTCATTTTTAACATCCTGTATAGTTGCGTTTGTAAACTCACAGCGTTCCATCATCGTATCACTAATGGAAAAGGCAATGGCATCTTCTTCGGGATGATGAGATTTGCAACTCAACAAAAGAGAGAATAAAAAGAGCGTTAAGAGTTTTATGTAGTTCGTTCGTATCATCTTAATAGATTTTGGAGGCTGTAGCAAGATTCATTTTCATGGCAGAGTTGGCCAGGTTAGTTTTCACACGTTCATATTCATCCAGCGATTCATTGTACGCTTCAAAGAAGTCAACAAACTCGAGAATCGAGATATTTCTTTTTTGAAAATTGGAGTTAACTCCCTGAAATACTACGTCAAAATCTTCCGTGTAGTAGCTTTTTATTTTGGTATACTCGACTATACTCAATTTTAATGTTTGCCAGGCAGCGAATACATCGGTTTGAACCTCTTTGATTTTTTGCTGCTGGTAGAGGTCGGCTATATTCGTTCCATATTCTGCCGATTTAATATTCCCGCGATTGCGATTCCACAAGGGCAACGGGATATTAACACCTACATTCATCTGATTGTGGAAAGCTCCCCCGCGCTGATCGTAAGATGTATTGACAGCCACATCCGGGATGGCTAATTTTTTTTGATACTTTAAGTTTAACAGAGCAATGGCCTCCTGTTGATATGCCTCTTTTAAATCTGGTCGTTGATCCAGTGCCGTTGTCAGCAATTCATCATACTCTTTTAAAGCGGTTAATCGATCAAGTTCACTTTTATCTATTTTGGGGATCAGGTAGTTGTTTACTTGCAACAGCAATTGAAATTTCTGTTGTTCATTAAAATAGTCACTTGCCAGTAAAGATTTATCATTATTTATTTTGAAGTAAACTGACTTCAGTCGGATTACGTCTTTCGCAGGAATATTCCCTCGTTTGGACTGTATCTCAAAAGAGTTGATTAATGTATCTAACAACTCTAGTTGACGCGCATACTTACCAAGCGTATTGATTTGGCCATTAATTGCATAATAACTTGTGTGCAGTTGGTATTGCAGGTTTCTTAATAAATCCTCCAGTTCGAGTTCGGCTACCTGTTTGTTCTGCCGGGCAAGCTCAATTTCTGTTTTGCGTTTGCCTCCTAGCAAAATCAATTGTTCGATAGCAAAGGCTTTTTGTCCCGATTGTCCGGCATGAAATACTTTCTGATTTTCAGGATCAAGCGCGTTTATATCGGCAGTAAATAATGGATTCGGATAACTCTTTGCCTGTAGAATCAGCGCCTCCTGCGCACTTACATTATACGCTTGCGCAAGTAACAGGAGGTTGTTTTTAAGAAACAGACTATCGACTTGACTTAATGTAAGCGGTACCTTATCCTGACTGATGCAGATTATTGGTAATGCCAGAAAGAAAATGAAAGGCTTTAAAAATTTCATGGCCCAACATTACAGGCCACAACCTTAATATTTCCTTAAGACTCCTAAATTTTAGCTTAAGCCTCTTTAATTTTAAACTAAATGAATTAAGTCCTTCGTTTGAAATCGCATAGGTGATCTCCCCTTCGTGGAGTCGGGTGATTTTGGCAACCATCACCAACCCCAGGCCAATGCCGATTTTGTTGCGACTATTTTGTCCTCGAAAAAATACTCAAACAATCTTCCTTGTTCAGCTAAGGTAAGAGTAGCACCGCTATTCGTTATTTCAATTATTAGGTTATCACCCACCACTGCCATTTCTACTTTCACCGTGTGATCCTCAGAATATTCAATGCCATTCTTAATTAAATTTAGAAAGGCAATGGACAACATTCGTTTATTGCCCATGGTATTAAGTTCTTCAATGTCCTTTACCTTTTCATGAATGGCAAGCTCCAGTCTGGCGTTTGGATTTAATGGTTTTAAGCTCTCGAAGATTTCAAAAATAATCTCATCAACCCGAAGCAACTCTTTGGAAAGTTGGTCTTTGTTTGTTTCAAACTTTGAGATATCAAGCAAGGTGCTAATTACGGCAGCCATTTGCATCAAGCCATTTTTCTGAAATTCAAAATAACCTTCCCAACGTTCACGGTCCGGATCATTCATCATCCGCTCCATATTTGAAATGAGCACCGCAATAGGTGTTTTAAGCTCATGCGAAATGTGGTGAATCAGGTTTTTTTGATAATTATACGATTGCTCAACATTTGCCAGCATACTATTAAAACTTTTAGCCAATGAGGCAATTTCATCATCTGTGGCGGGCACCGTAATATGCGAAAGATCATTAATGTTTTTATTGCTAACCTCTGTAGTTAGTTGCGTAATGGGATCCGTAATTTGTTTGGATAGGTAAAGGGCGATTCCAATCTCCAGCAACAAAGCAAACACAAAAACACCCACAAGCAGTATGGCAAGAAAATTGAGTTTTCCTTTTCCATATAGATCATTGGCTTTGGCAATGGCATAGAATGTTTTGCCTTTGTCATCCATGCGGTGCGCATATACGTCATAATCGCCTTCGCGATAAGCGATTTCGGTTTCATCAGTCTGAAGTTGATTTAAAATCTCTTTTGAAAAAGGGATTACAATATCATCAACGCTACTGTAAATCATGTGTCCAGCAGAATCGAAAAGCAGGATTTTCTCATCATATAAATTATTGATGGTGGTTTCATCCAACGCCTGCAAAAGGTCGTGATCAATTTCCTTTACATCAATCAATAGACGTAATGTGGTTATCGTTTTTTCTTTCAGTCGCTGAGCGAATTCTTGTTCGCGATACTCGGCCATGCTAAAAAATACGATGAGCATGGTTATCCCTAACACAAAACCAAAAGTGATGGAGAAAAAAAGAATTATCTTCTTTCTAAGATTCATCCGGCTTCTCATTTAGGTAATAGCCAAATCCCGGCCGGGTGTGGATGAGCTTTTCATTGTGCCCCTTATCAATTTTGTTACGGATAGAATTAATAAACACTTCAATCGTGTTCGTGTTCACTTCAACGCGGGTTCCCCAAATTTTTTCAATCAAATCCTTTTTAGAAACTGTCTTTCCGTTTGATGAGGCGAGCAGCGCAAGAATATCAAACTCTCTGGCCGTAAGTTTAATTTTTTCACCATCACGAATAACTTTTTTTAATCCCAGGTCAATGGACAACCCGGCTATTGATATGATTTGAGAAATTTCAGCATTTAAAGGTCTTCTCTTTAGCAGCGACCGAATGCGAGCCAGTAACTCTTTGAAGTAAAATGGTTTTGTTAAATAGTCGTCAGCTCCGCTCTCAAATCCTGTCACTTTATCTTCCGCTTCATCAAAAGCTGTGAGAAAAAGTATCGGTGTATTGACGCCATGACTGCGAATAGATTTACAAACCTCCAATCCATTCTTTCCGGGCATGTTTATATCGAGTACAATGCAATCGTAAGCGTTTCGCACAATCATTTTTTCAGCAAGCAATCCATCATAAACTGCCTCCGTCAAAAACCCCTCTTCCTGCAGCCGCAGTTTTAAGTCTGCAGAAATATTTACGTCATCCTCGGCAATCAGTATTTTTTGCATTACTCTATTTCTTAACTAAGCTCTTGTATCGAAAGCAATCCACAAGATGGTCATTAACCAATCCGCAGGCTTGCATATGCGAATAAATTACAGTGCTACCCACAAACTTGAATCCTCGTTTAATTAAGTCCTTGCTGAGTGCATCCGATTCTTTTGTAGTAGGGGCAATCTGATCCAATGTTTTCCATTTATTTACAATGGGTTTATTGTTAACAAATTGCCAGATGTATTTATCGAAGCTCCCAAATTCCTTTTGAACTTCAAGAAATCTCTTGGCATTGTTCACAGCAGCAGCCACTTTCAATTTGTTTCGAATAATCCCCGGATCCTGAAGAATTTTCTCCACTTTTTTTTCCGTGAAGCGCGCCACTTTTGCAGGATCGAAATCGGCAAAATTCTTTCGGTAGCCTTCACGCTTTTTCAAAATCGTTGCCCAGCTAAGTCCTGCTTGAGCTCCTTCCAAAATCAAAAACTCAAAATGAATTCTATCGTCATGCACAGGCACACCCCATTCTTCATCATGATATTGAATATACTGATCGAATTTGAGACACCACGGGCAGCGAAATAGGTCAGCCATACTATTCAAAATTTTACCCGAAGATATCTGTTTCATTTAAAGTTCGTAATTTCCGCAATCGAATTCATATTGTTCAAAAATCAAATTTCAACTACCCTAACATGAAAAGAGTTGCCTTATTTTTCGCCCTGATCACCCTTACCTTCGTAGCTTTTTCTCAGCAAAAAACTGATTTTGATAAAAAGCTGAAAGAGTTAAACATTGAACTCTTCACGCCTTCCAAACCTATAGCTAATTACGTAAAAGCTGTCCGTGTGGGTAATTTACTCTATCTCTCCGGCCATGGTCCTGGAAAAGCCGATGGTTCAAATATTACTGGCAAAGTTGGTGCTGACCTGACTACCGAGCAAGGATATGAAGCTGCTAAACAAGCCGGTGTTTCCATTCTGTCTACCCTTAAGGATGAATTGGGAGATCTAAATAAAGTGAAGCGCATTGTTAAAGTGTTAGGGATGGTTAATTGCACGGAAACCTATACCGACCAATCCAAGGTGATTAATGGATTTTCTGACTTGATGGTTGCTGTATTTGGTGAAAAAGGGAAACATGCCCGCTCCGCAGTAGGTATGAATTCCTTACCTGGTAACATTGCCGTGGAGATTGAAATCATTGTGGAAATCCAATAACGATTTTCGGGGAGTACGGTCCGTAGCTACGCATAATTTTTTCGTTTCCGAGAGGTTATCATACATCGGCTAACTTTTCTGAGTTACTCTATCTAATTTAGATACTCAACTAAGCTGTCTACGTGCTTGCCAGTTACTTTAAGATAGTATTGCGCCAATTGCGCAGCATTTACTCATTTATTAACCTCATTGGCTTAATAGCTGGGCTATCTGTTTTTGTGCTTATCTATTTATGGGTGAGGCATGAGTTGAGTTATGATCGATTTCATCCTACCTATGAAAGCACCTATCGGATAACACAAAAGCAGTTCAATGATAAGGGTGAAGTTTATCCCATTGCGCTTACCCCTGGTCCCCTTGGGCCTTTTATTAAAAGTATTCTACCCAATGTTGAGCAAACCTGTCGGTTAGTTGAGGTAGACCTTTTATTGCGCCACGAAGAAAAAGCTTATTATCATGTCGGTCTTGCTGCTGATGAGTCTCTCTTTGAACTTTTTAATTTTCCTATTCTGCAAGGCGAAGTTCATTCACTGGGCGCAGGCGCTGATAAAATTATTCTTACCCGGAAACTAGCCGCTTCCTATTTTGGAAACAGTAATCCGCTGGGCAAAATGTTTACTCTGGTGGGTCGCGATCTCATGGTAATCGGAGTAATTGAGGATGTCCCTACCAATACACACATACAGTTTGATTATATTATTCCGTTCGAATTTTTGAAGGCGACCGGCTTGCAGAATATTGATACGTGGGACTGGAATAGTTACCACACGTATATATCTCTTAAGGATACCAAACAGGTCTCTGAGGTTGAACATAAAATTACAGAAGCACTTATCGCCCACGATCCTGAAACAAAAGCCCAAATAACACTTCAGCCACTGGCTGATATTTATCTTAAGTCGGGTCATTTGAATAATGACATGCGAAATCGCGGTAACTTTCAATATGTGTTGATTTTTTCTGCGGTGGGAATTTTCATTCTGATTATTGCCAGTATTAATTATGCAAATCTGGCCACAGCCCGATCGCTTAAGCGGGCTAAAGAAGCGGGGTACGCAAAGCCATTGGCGCCAGTAAAATGCAGTTGATCTTTCACTTTTTCTCTGAATCATTATTATATGCAACTGCGGCTTTTGTTATTTCTCTTTTTATTGCCTGGATAGCACTTCCTTCCTTTAATGAACTTGTAGGAAAAACACTCACCTTTAATATTCTTTCCCCAACCGTTGCTTTGCCTCTTCTGGGGTCTGTGATTTTTTGTGCCCTCATGGGTGGTGCTTACCCGGCCTTGTTACTTTCTTCCTTGAATGCTGCTTTAGTTTTGAAAGGACAAGCAAAGTTGGGGCGAAGCACCTTGTATCTTAGAAGAGCCTTGGTAGTAATTCAGTTCATTCTGAGTATTTCATTCTTAACAGGCACCTTTATCGTTTACCAACAGCTTAATTTCATTCAATCAAGAGACCTGGGATTTAACAAAGAGAATGTTCTCATATTTTCTTCTAATCGAAAGTTGCGCCAACAATACCCAGAATTTAAAGCCGAAATATTAGGAGTAAAAGGCGTTAAGGGAGTAACCGCCACTAACAGTAATCTTTCTTATTCCGATCAATCCACCAGCAGTGTAACTTGGGAAGGGAAGGATCCCGATAAGGACATTTTATTTCATGAATTGATGACCGATCATGATTTTGTCTCAACCTATTCTATTTCATTGGCGGAAGGCCGTGATTTTTCAGAAGAAATTAGTTCTGACTCAAGTGCCGTATTACTAAATGAAGCGGCTATCGCTCAGATGAATTTAGTAGAGCCGTTGAATAAACGAATTGATATAGGCGAGCGGAAGGGAACCATCATTGGCATTATGAAAGATTTCAACTTTAAACCGGCACAAAAGCAAATAGAACCGATGATCGTTTTTATTGATCCCTCAAACTTTTATGAAATCTCTGTAAAGCTAAGTCCAGGCAATATTATCAACCAGGTAAAAGACATTGAATCGGTTTACAAAAAATTCAATCCTGACAGACCTTTCGAGTATTCCTTTTAGATGAAGATCTGGATAAACTGTATAGAGACGAACAAAGGATCGAAAAATTTTTAAGTACTTCTCAATCCTGTCACTGTTTATTTCGTGTTTAGGCTTATTGGGTATGGTAATGTTTGTAACCGAACAGCGCGCGAAGGAAGTTGCGGTTGCGCAAAATAATGGGCGCGTCAGAGATTCATTTAATCTGGCTCTTATCGGGCGAGTTCGTGCTGCTCATAATCATTGCTTTTGCTATCGCTACCCCAGCCATGTATTACGGCTCCTCGCTTTGGCTAGATCGTTTTGTTTATCGAATTAATCCGGGCGTGCTCTTATTCCTTTGGGCCGGAATTATTAGTTTACTGGTTGCTTGGTTAACCGTAGGGTACAAGGCCTATCGGGTTTCGCGATCAAATCCAATCGAATCTTTACGAAACGAGTAATGTACTTTTTTGTTTTCTTTCTCTTTCGGTTAGTCCAACTGAACAATAAGTAGCGTATTTCGTTAAAAAGAAATATTCAAGAAAACCGGGTAAAATGCTATTTTTGTAACCCTGCAATGAAAAAAGTACTCTTTTTATTCTTTATAGCTATTTTTTGTGCACTGATGGTTTCTATCAGCACTCAAACCTTTGCAAAAAGCAAATGGGCTTCAAGTGTTGATTGGAGTGAAAGAATTCAAACACAAGAAGAGGAAGAGGAGTCCACCCAGGAAGACAATCGCGATTGGAATGATGAACCCTACCGATTTATCACTCTATTCAACTTCAACAACCATTCATTCCATCAAGATAAATTGAGCTCCCCGTTTTTCTTATTTGTTAGTACTCACTTCCCCGAGATCGATTCACCGCCCCCCCAAGGTTAGTAGCACGCGTGCGATCTCATGCCGAGATCTTTGTTATTAAATTTTCTTTTACATTTTATTCGAGTTTATGAATTTGCGAAATTTTTGGTCTTCGGACCTACGATCATCTTTGGTCGTATTTTTAGTTGCCTTGCCCCTCTGTTTGGGAATAGCCTTAGCCTCTGGTGCTCCGCTTTTCTCAGGATTGTTGGCAGGGATTATTGGCGGAATAGTTGTTGGCTCATTGAGCGGCTCATCTGTAAGTGTGAGCGGACCAGCAGCCGGACTTACCACCATTGTTGCTGCTGCCATTCTTAATCTCGGATCATTCGAAGCTTTTTTATTAAGCGTTGCATTGGCCGGCCTTATTCAATTGGGATTAGGTTTTGCAAAGGCCGGAGCCATTGGCCATTTCTTCCCTATCTCAGTGATAAAAGGAATGCTGTCCGCTATAGGTATTATCTTAATTTTAAAACAAATACCACACGCGGTTGGCTTCGATGCCGACTTTGAAGGAGATCAAAGTTTCCTTCAACCCGATGGACAAAATACTTTTTCAGAAATTTTTGCAGCCTAGAATTTTTTAAGCCCGGGAGCCGTAGTGATAAGTGTACTCTCCGTTCTGTTATTAATTCTTTGGGATAGCAATAGTTTGCAAAGATTCAAATTCTTTAGACTTGTTCCTTCCGCATTGATTGTTGTTTTAATAGGTGTTTTATTAAATAGCCTGTTTACTATTACCTTACCGTATTTTGCTATTGAGACAAAGCACTTAGTTTCAATACCAACGTTTTCACAAACAAAGGGAATTACCTCGTTGCTTACGTTCCCAGATTTTTCACTCTGGCAAAATCCTCAAATTTATATTACTGCTGTTACCATTGCCATTGTAGCAAGCTTGGAAACGCTGCTTAGTATTGAAGCCTGTGATAGAATGGATAAGAGGCATAGAATTACACCCCTTAATCAAGAGCTAAAAGCACAAGGTATTGGTAATTTTATCTCAGGCATGTTAGGCGGCTTACCCGTTACCTCTGTAATAGTGAGGAGTTCGGCTAATATTAATGCCGGTGCACGATCAAAAGCATCGGCCATTTCGCACGGAGTTATTTTAATATTGTCAGTTTTACTTTTACCTGGCTTGCTTACATTGATTCCACTTGCCAGCCTGGCAGGCATTTTAATTATGGTTGGCTATAAGCTAACCAAACCTATCCTTTATAAAGAGATGTATCGTAAAGGAATGACGCAATTCGTACCTTTTGCTATTACCATATTTGCAGTAGTCTTTACTGATCTTTTACAAGGCGTGTTTCTGGGTGTTCTCGTTGCCATATTCTTTATTTTAAAGACCAACTTTACACGAGCTGTTATACTGGTTTCTACAGAGAAAAATTACCTGATCCGATTTACAAAAGATGTATCCTTTCTTCATAAAAATTCTTTGCGACAAGCCTTTGAAGCAATACCCGAGGATACTAAGTTATTAGTTGATGGATCAAGCGCGCACTTTATGGATCAGGATATAAAAGAAATGCTCGCTGATTTTACCATGACGGCTAAAACAAAAAATATTGAAGTGGAATTAAAAAATATTAATATTGATTAAATATTGGCTATGAAAAGGTATGAACAATTACTGTTGCAGAATAAAGCTTGGGTAGATCAAAAGCTTCACGAAGACAAAGATTTTTTTAATAAGCTGACCAATGTACAAAAACCAGAATTTCTATGGATTGGATGTGCGGATAGCCGGGTTCCCGCTAACCAAATAACTGGCACTGCGCCAGGCGAAGTGTTTGTTCATAGAAATATTGCTAACATGGTTGTGCATTCGGATATGAATATGTTGAGTGTATTAGACTATGCCGTAAATGTGCTTGAAGTAAACCACGTTATTGTTTGCGGACATTATGGATGTGGTGGCGTGCGTGCCGCCATGGGTAACCAACAGATTGGTCTTATTGACAACTGGATTTTACACATTAAGGATGTTTATCGCTTGCACCAGACCGAACTGGATGCAATTGAAAACAGTAAAGACCGTGAAGATAGGTTTGTGGAATTAAACGTGATTGAACAAGTGAACGATTTAAGTAAAACCTCCATCATACAAAATGCCTGGCAAAAAAGGGGCGGACCTTATGTACATGGCTGGGTCTACGACATCGGCAATGGGGTAATTAAAGACCTTAAAGTATCCATGCACGATAACTCAGAAATACCTAAAGTATTTAGGCTTGAGATGCCAAAAAAATAAGAGTGATTTAAACAACTTCAGCAAACCATTCCGCCAGCCGCGGGGTGGTTTTTTATTATATAATTAAAATATTCGGACCATAGGGGTAAAACTTCTCAGAGTTGTCATAACCACAACGGCCTAAACCCGTAAATTGCACCAAAACATTTCATAACCGGTGGATTTATTGGAAAAGCAGGTATTGGAAACACTCCAGCTGGGCAACGAAAGTGCTTTTGAAATGATTTTTAGAACCTATTACCAACCGCTTTGCCGCTACGCCTATTCCTTTTTACAAGATAAAGAGGAAGCCGAAGAAGTAGTACAATCATCGTTTATCACCGTATGGGATAAGCGAAACAGTCTGACCATCGAAACCTCCGTAAAGTCTTATCTGTATCGCATGGTGCGCAACGGTTGCCTCAACGTAATCAAACACGAAAAGGTTAAGCAACAACATGTGGCCCACGAACTTGCCGTGATGGAAGTCTCTCACGAATCGGTGTCTCAAAAAGTGCAGGCTGCTGAGTTGGAAACAAAAATCTCGGAGGCTATTAAAACTTTGCCCGAACAATGCCGCCTCGTATTTCAGTTAAGTCGGTTCGAAGAATTAAAATATCAGGAAATTGCCGATCAATTGCAGATTTCTATAAAAACTGTGGAGAACCATATGGGCAAAGCGCTTAAGTTGATGCGCGTGCAGTTGAAAGACTACTTACCGTTGTTTTTAATATTCATGAAAGATTGGTTGGTGTAATGGATAATGTGTGGAACGATATGGATGAAATGATAGGCAAAGTATTAGCCGGAGAAGGATCTGCGCAAGAAGAAGAGAAAGTAATTCAGTGGACTCAACTCCATGAAGACAATCGAAAATATTACGAGCAACTTAAAACAATTTTTGAAAAGGCCGCTTCCGCGGAGATTCAGGTTCAATTTGATACCGATGCTGCCTGGAATAAAGTGCGCAAAAAAATTACTGTTGAGTCGGGCAACGTTGTGCCGCTTTATAAAGAGAGATCGTTCCTTAATCAACCCCTGCGCATAGCGGCCGGAATAATTATTTTATTAGGGTGGGATATGCAGCTTATCAATGGACTACCCCGGCTGTTCAAACGCTCGCCCTTGTTACAGATCAAGCTACAAAAACAGATACGTTGCCCGATGGTAGTACGGCTTTCTTAAATAAAAAGAGCAAGCTGACTTATGAATATAACCCCCGGGAAAAAATACGGAAGGTTAAATTAAATGGCGAAGCTTTCTTTTCTGTTAAGCATGAAGAAGAAAAACCCTTTGTAATAGAAGCCGAAGATGTGTTGGTACGCGACATCGGAACCGAATTCAACTTAAAGGCTTATCCCGATAAGGATACTATTGAAATAATCGTAACGCAAGGCGAAGTTCAGTTCTACACGCTACTGGATTCGGGACTTAACCTGCAAGCGGGTCAAAAAGCAATTTACAGCAAACGGAATAAAACCTTTCATCGCATCGATAAACCCGATACCAATGCACTTGCATACAAAACCAAAGTATTCAGTTTCAATAACACCGATTTGAAATCGGTAGTTAACTTGTTAAACGAAGTTTATAGTTCAAAAATAAAACTGGCAAACGAAAAATTATTTAACTGTCGCCTCACCGCAAATTTTAAAGAAGACAATGCTTCCATTATCGCAGAAGTAATTGCGGAAACCATGGGCCTTACACTTACCCGAAAAAATGACGAAATAATCCTGGATGGCAAGGGATGCGACCAATAAAAAGCGCATGAGAAAATTCTATTTCATTTTGCTTTCAGCTCTGGCATGTTCCTTTTATTCTGTAGGACAGCAGAATCCAATCTTAGAGCGTTCTGTTTCGATAAGTGCCAGCAACGAAAAAAATCCCCTCAGTTCTTAATCGCATTGGTCAAACAGCGGGATTTTCATTTTCTTATAACAGTGCCATCATTGATTCCAATCAGGAGATTTCTTTGGAAGCTACCAATCAAACTGTGCGGAGTATTCTTAATGAAATATTTAGCGCATCTATGAATTATAAAGAAAAAGGGCACTACCTGATTCTTACGCGGGCGACTCCGGCACCTGTTAAAAATAATATTATTGTCGTTGTTATCAATGGGTATGTGCAAGACGAATCTACCGGAGAAAAAATTTCAAACGTCAGTGTGTATGATAAGCAAACGCTAACTTCTGCAGTTACTGATGACTTTGGATATTTTAAACTCAAATTGGAGAAAAAAACTGACTCGATTTCTATTTCGGTAAGCAAGAAAAATTACCGCGATACGCTGGTGAGTATTACAGCCCCAAGCAATCAGTATCTAACCATTTCCATTAATCCCATCAAACAAGACTCTGTTGTTATAACGGCACAAACAAAGCCTGCTGATACGATATCAGTCGCTAAAAAGGAAGTGCTGAGTTTGCCTTACGAATCGGAGCCCAATGTTCAGAATATCAGTGACACGCTTCATGAATTTGTCCAGGTTTCGTTTCTCCCTTTTTTGGGAACCAATGGTCGCCTTAGCGGGAATGTTGTTAACGATTACTCGATAAATTTTCTTGGCGGGTACTCCTTGGGCACACGAGAAATCGAATTGGGTTTTTTCTTTAATCTCGATAGGGGCGATGTAAGCTGGCTTCAGATAGCCGGTTTTGGAAATGCTGTTGGTGGCAAAGTTTACGGAATACAAGCTGCTGGTTTCGCGAACGTGAATGGCGATGAAACCGAAGCGGTGCAACTGGCTGGTTTCGCCAATACAAATTTGGGCAACACACGAGGCGTGCAGGTAGCGGGTCTTGCCAATACCACTCTTGGTAAGATGCATGGAGTACAGGTAGCTGGCTTTAGCAATGTTACCGTCATGCCATCGCAAGGTGTGCAAGTAGCAGGTTTTGGAAATGTTCAGATTGGCGATTACGTGGGCTCGCAGTTTGCGGGCGCTACCAACATCGCTACTGAAAAAATTACGGGTTCGCAGATTTCTGTTCTCTTTAACCATGGCAAAGAAGTACGAGGCACACAAATTGGTTTAATAAATTATGCCGATACGCTCGGGGGCGTTCCGATCGGATTAATAAGCATCGTTAAAAAAGGGTATCACAAAATTGAGCTTTCGGCCGATGAAGTTTTTTATACCAATCTGGCCTTTCGCACTGGCGTAAAAAAATTCTATAGTCAATTGATGGTGGGATTCAAGCCCACCCAATCTATTGAACCCACGGATACTTCTGTTTGGACATTCGGTTATGGCTTAGGAACCTCACCCCGATTAAATCGTTGGCTGTCGCTTGATATCGACTTATTAAGTCAGCATGTAAACAAAGGAAGTTTTACCGATGAACTTAGTTCACTGAATAAACTTTATGTAGGTCTGGATTTTCAACTGGCTAAAAAGTTCTCGCTTGCCACTGGAATAACCTTGAATGGCTATTTGACAAGACCATCCTACAGCGATTATCCTCAGTTATTTACTGATTTTACACCGCACATTTTTTATGATGAGAACGTGGGCAGCGATCTTAATCTCAAGATGTGGTTAGGCGCTAAAATAGCTTTGCGCTTTTTATAAATCTGTTTGCCCATTAGTAAAAAATAAATTCAATGTTGATTAGGGGTATATAGCCAGTCGTTTGTCATACGATCATATTACTGATTTTATGAAAACACGCGTTCACTTTCCTTTTTTTCTTGCTTTACTTGTTAATCTAACCCTTCACGCACAATCGCTCACACAGACCGTGCGCGGTACGGTTGTCGATAAGATTTCGCAATCCGCCTTGCCAGGTGCATCGGTTGTTGTCCTTAATTCAACACCCTTGATTGGTACTACAACCGATACAGATGGAAACTTCAAACTGGAAAGAATTCCTGTTGGCATACATACAATCCGGGTTTCCTTTATCGGATACAAAGACATAACGATTCCCAATGTCACAGTCAACTCAGGCAAAGAAGTTGTGTTAACACTATCCATCGAAGAGGATATTACTCAACTTAATGAAATTGTAGTGCGGCCCGATCTTGAAAAGAATAAACCTATTAACGAAATGGCCACTGTAAGTACCCGTACTTTTTCAGTGGAAGAAACGCGAAAGTTTGCCGCTGCGGTGAACGATCCGGGACGGGCGGCAGTATCGTTTGCCGGTGTCGTTTCAACGGATGATGGAAGTAATTCAATTTCTATTCGCGGTAATTCACCCACAGGGTTGCTTTGGCGAATGGAAGGTGTTGATATCCCTAACCCCAATCATTTTGCCAGTGTCGCTTCTTCGGGTGGTGGTATTTCTATTCTTAGCACACAGCTTTTATCCAATTCCGATTTTTCAACCGGAGCTTTTCCGGCAGAGTATGGTAATGCCTTGGCCGGAGTATTTGATCTGAATCTCCGCAAAGGAAACAATGAGAAGCGCGAGTACACGGTACAAGCTGGTTTTTTAGGATTGGATGTAGCGGCTGAAGGTCCTTTC
This sequence comes from Flammeovirgaceae bacterium, assembly GCA_016709845.1. Taxonomy (GTDB): domain Bacteria; phylum Bacteroidota; class Bacteroidia; order Cytophagales; family Cyclobacteriaceae; genus ELB16-189. The sequence goes on from JADJMA010000002.1 coordinate 409,161, forward strand.
TCAAAAAATTATCGTGGGTCATATCTTATAAACTATCGATACTCAACCCTAAGCGTGCTATCAAACCTAGGCGTTAATGTTGGCGATGCGGTTACCAACTTTCAGGATCTCTCGTACAATATTTTTCTACCTACCAAAAAACTGGGTAACTTTTCATTGTTTGGTTTTGGTGGACTCAGTGATCAGAATCAAAATGCCAAAAAAGATTCTACGCTATGGGAGGAGGACTATCAACGTTACAATTACAACTATTTCTCTAATACCGGAGTGACCGGACTTAAACATACGGTCACACTTAATCCGAATACATTTTTACAATCATCCATCCTTCTCTCAGGGCATAACTATGGCGATCAGGAAGATAGGCTGAATAATTCTTATGAACCCCAATTCGACTTCAGGTCGGCTTACACAACAAAGCGGATTACCATTACCTCTGTGCTTAACAACAAGCTAAATGCAAAAAATAGCCTCCGCTCAGGAGTTTACCTAAAGCGATATGCCTATAATTTAACCAAGCGATATCTTGATAAAGAAACGGATCAAATTGAAGAACCTTTGAACTCAACTTCGCATGCCAGTACGCTACAGGCATTTTCACAATGGAGTTATCGCCCTACCGAAAAACTTACCTTTAATTCAGGCATCCATTTTCTTTTTCTTAATGACAATAAAACGTACTCGGTCGAGCCGCGGATTTCTGCCCAGTACAACGTAAGTGAAAAGCAGTCCATCAGTATAGGATATGGACTACACAGCCAAATGCAAACGCTGGGAGTATACCAGGCACAAATCCAGGAAAACGGAATGCTGACAAAACCGAATTTAAATCTTGGATTTAATAAGGCACACCATTTTGTATTGGCTTTAGATCGGTCGCTCACTAAATATCTGCATGTAAAAGTTGAAACCTACTACCAGCAACTATTCCATATCGCTGTTGAAAATGATGTGACCAGTCCGGTTTCTTCATTGGTTGTAGAAGACGGATACGCCACCGTGGCTATGGTAAACGATGGCGTTGGTAAAAATTATGGTGTGGAGTTAACGATCGAACAATTCTTACACAACAATTTATACTTTCTGTTTTCCGGATCTCTTTACAACTCACAATACAAAGCGCTTGACCAAGTCTGGCGAAATACAAAATTCAATGGAAATCATGCCCTCAGTTTTACAGCAGGCAAAGATTATCAATTAAAAAAGAATCGCACATTTGGTCTGAATCTCAGAACCATCTATACCGGTGGTTTTTGGACCACGCCCATCGATTACGAAAAGTCGGCTGAGTTTGGAGAAACCCGCTATGTACAAGCTTTAGCATTTACCGAACAACTACCCGATTATTTTCGTACGGATTTAAAACTTAGCCTAAAGCGCAATCGACTGAAAGCAACCACCACGCTGGCGCTCGATATTCAAAATGTAACTAATCATAAAAATCTGGGTGGCCAATACTATGAAGCCCAAAGCGGGAAAGTTGAAAAGTGGTATATGCTATCGCTATTGCCAATACTTAGCTACCGGATAGAGTTTTAAAAATATTTAAACCCCGACTAGGGGTATCCATTGTACTGATTGTCTTAGCTGCAAATACAATGATTATGAAAAAAATTAATTTGATTATGCTGTTCGTTACCCTGGTATTGGTAACAGCTTGTAACGAAGAAGATCCCGGGCCACGGCAACAAGACAAACAGAACTATTCCCAAGTGGATTTTGATCGGATAGAAGCCGAAGATGCACTTATCCTTACCATAAATTATGGTGAGAATTTTTCTGTTGAAGCCGAAGGCGATCGCAGAAATCTGGACGATTTGCGCGTTATAAAAAATGGTAACTCGTTGGAATTGCATTTTAATCAAAGTAAAAAGCGACAATACGAAACCTCTGTAACGATTACTATGCCCACATTAAATGGCGTTAGTTTATCAGGCGCCAGTAATGCCCGCATCGCTGGATTTGCAAATTCCAACCGATTAGATTTTTCTTTGTCTGGTGCATCGCTTGCACAGGTAACCATGAATGTGAATGAAATCCATTTCAGTCTTTCAGGCGCTTCTCAACTTCGTTTGCAGGGTCAAGGACAATTGCTTGATGGTAATATTTCAGGGGCTTCCATCCTTACCGCATTTGATTTTGTAACGAAACAAACTAACCTTGTCGTTTCCGGAGCAAGCAATGGAAAACTAAATGTTTCGGATGAATTAAAGGCTTCCGTTAGTGGCGCAAGTGTAGTTCTATACCGAGGTACTCCCCATATAATTTCGGAATCCACCGGATCGAGTGTAGTAAAGCAGGATTAATCGTCTCAATTTCTATACTATAAATCGCGGTCTCAGGCCGCGATTTGCATTTCAAACAGTTCTATTAAAATGAATTATTTCTGATTGAAAAATTATTTGCATTTTGCAACATGCTTCTTGCGTTCGATATTGGTAATAGCGACATCACAGCTGGGCTGTGGAAAGACAATGAATGGAAACACATCTGGCGCATTCCTTCTCGGCCCGATTTGCCGGAACTTTACTTCGGAGTAAAAATCCGCGACTACTTTTTTGAATCAAGCACTGATCTCACGTTGGTAAGCACCATTGTGTTGAGCAGTGTGGTGCCGGCCATGACGGATAAAATTAAGAGTGTATCGCGCATGTTGTTCGATAAAGATCCGATTGTGCTGGGGCCAAAAGTGTATGGAGAACTCCCTATGGATATTCTTAATCCATTTGAGATAGGATCGGATCTTGTAGCTAACGCAGCGGGTGCTTACTTCAAACACAAACAAACCTGTGTGGTGGTTGATTTTGGAACAGCACTCACATTTACAACTATTTCGGATGCCGGAAAGATTTTAGGTGTTTCCATTGCGCCCGGTCTCAAGACGGCTATCCGATCTCTTTCGCAAAATACAGCCAAACTTTTTGATGTTCCATTAGCAATGCCTGCTTCAGCGTTAGGATATAATACGGTTACTGCAATTCAGTCTGGTATCTTGTTTGGATACGAAGGCCTTGTGCGTAACATGGTTTTAAAATTCGCGAAGAGTTACAAACCGAATGCCCCGCCATTGCCACCGGTGGTTTGTCCTCTATCATTACACCTCTTAATAATTTTTTCCATTCGGTAGAACCCAATTTGACTTTGGATGGATTACGTATGATTGGTGAAGTCGTGAATAATAAAAAGTGATTTACGCTAACGCCTATTTAAAGTTATAAAGATTTAGCCAGCGTAATGCTCGGAAAAGTTAATTCCAGCAATCAATGCGGGGCGCGATTGTCTAAAATTTAGAATCCCAAATTTATATTCTGCTACCAGGCTTGTACGATTACTTACTTGAACTTATTCTAATCTGTCAGTCTCTGCTTCACCGAATCATCAGCGCCAACTTTAACAATCATTTCCGGTTTCAAAATCTCTTACTCTAACAGGATTACTTCTTAATAAAAGTAATTCCGTTTATAAAATTTTAATTGGAAAGGAAGTGAATTAGTAGAATCTTTGGAGCAAACTACTGATGATGTGGAGAGTTGTTTTATGTCTGATTGCGGTAGTTACATCGATTTCTGCTGCAGGACAAGGTAAAATAATGTTAGTTGGCGGGGGTGGCGAAACAGAGGGAGGCTGGAGCAACACTCCATACCAATGGGCTGTCGATCATTCTGAAAACAAGAAGGTAGCTGTGATCAGTTACTCGACAGAGGACAACTGGATACCCGACTATTTTAAGTCGTTGGGTGCCGTAGAGGCTGATAATATTAAAATAGATAGCCGTACGCTGGCCGACCAACAAGCCACTTACGATTTGTTGATGCAATATGATGCATTCTTCTTTAAGGGAGGAGATCAATCATATTATTATAATTATTTTAAGAGCACAAAAAACAGAGCAAGCCATTGTAGATAAGTTTAATGCCGGCGGTGTAATGAGTGGTACTTCTGCGGGCATGGCCATATTATCGGGTGTTATTTTTACTGCTCAAAATGGATCTGTTTATCCTGATGATGCGCTCAACAATATTAACGATAGTGACATCACACTGGCTGATGATTTTCTTCCTTTTTTACCGGGGATAATTGTGGACACTCATTTTACAGAAAGAGGCAGAGGTGTTCGCCTTCTCGCTTTTATGGCAAATTGGTTTATACATCATAGCGAAAGGCTAACCGGAATTGGTGTTGATGATCGCACGGCTCTTTGCATTGATGAAAATAATTTGGCAACGGTTTATGGCACAGGAGCTGTATCGATTTATCAGGCAGAATCATTTTCTGTTTACCAAAGCAATAAAATGGTAAGTGACAATGTGCAAGCTTCACAACTATTGCATGGCCATACCATTAACCTGAATACATTTGAGATTACCAATGGCCCAGTCACACCCGTGGCGCCTAACCCCATTGAAGAATCTGGGAACTATGAAATAATTTTAAGTGGTGGAGAAGGCTATGCCGGTAATGTGGCGATGTTAGATTATTTTGTTAGTGAAGCAGGCGAAGTTTCGGATTCGGTATTGGTTGTAACTGCTCCCGGCAAAGCAACGCCTTACAAGGAAAGATTGGATGTTCTTGGCGCACCCTATGCCCTGCTGGAAGTCTCGGCTTCAGCAAATGATGAAGATCAAATCGAGTTGCGCAACGCCATCCGCACATCAAAAAAAGTTTTGTTTGTAGAGAATGATGATTCTCCATTCATTAGCTTTTTACAAGGCGGCCAAACCGGAACCTTGCTTGGTAGTCATATAAGGCGCAATAAAATGATTATCGCTTTTGTAGGTGAGGATAGTCGCTATGCCGGAAAAACATTTGTAAGCAATCACCTTACGGATGCGTATGCCGCTTACTATGGACGGCTAAATTTTAAAGATGGTTTGGCCTTGCTCCCAACGTCAACCATTATGTCTAATACTTATGATGCCAACACGACAGATTACTACGAAAACACAACCGCTGCAGTTCCGTATGCTATGGTTACAGCTAAATTGAGGTTTGGAATTTATTTAAATCGCAACGGATATGTTATCTTTAAGCAAGAGGGCGGATTAAATAAGTGGAAGTCGGTGGGAACATTTTCTACATTAATTATTGAGAATACAGGCACAACGACCGATGTTGCTTCGCAGCCGGTTAGTGGCAATAATAGTCGCGATTACGTTGGCTACATGAATATGAATTATTATTTGCTAAACGGAGAGAGTACGCTTTTAGCAGGTCATCCCATACCCAGTACAGATCAACCTTATGTGTTTGAAGAGCGCATTGTTGGAATTGAAAATGAGAGTCAGACTTCAGCGGAAGTTTTTCCTAATCCTTCAACGAGTGGCTTGTTTACATTGATGACAAATGATTTGGGGTCCTCAACATTTGTAATTTTGAACGGACGTGGTGAGATTATATATTCAAAATCTTCCTTGGATGAATCCGTTAAAATTCTTAACTTATCAACGCACCCCAACGGCCTCTATTACCTGGTTGTAACTACAGGCGAAACAAAAAAAGTAATTAAAATTATCAAATAGCATTTAACCCTATTTATCAAGATCCTACTTCTAAAATAAATTTTTTTATGAATAGATTATTACCGCTTTCCTTTTTTCTATCTCTTGCGCTCAGCAGTTTTGGGCAAGAAAAACTTATCCATGGCACCATTACAAGCTCCGAAGATAAATCAGCATTACCTGGAGTTACCGTGGTTGTAAAGGGAACGAGCAAAGGCACCGTTACTGATCTCAATGGAAACTATAAGATTCAAGTTGTTGGGCAAGAGAACGTATTACTGTTTTCTTCCATCGGTTTCATTTCGCAGGAAGTAACTATCAACAACAAAGAACAAATTAATATTGTGTTAGAGGTAGATACCAAAGAACTAGCGGAAGTAGTTGTGACGGGATACCGAACAGGCGATAAGCGATTGCTCACGGAGTCCGTAGGCGTTGTAAAAACAGATGCCATCAAAGACTTACCTATTGCAACAATTGATGGTGCGCTGCAAGGACAAACTACCGGTGTGCAGGTTATTCAAAACTCAGGAACACCCGGTGGTGGTATGTCCGTAAGGATTAGAGGAACAACTTCTATAAGTGGTTCGGGGCAACCCTTATATGTAATCGATGGTATTCCTGTAACCACGGGTGATTATGCCCAGGTAGGCTACGAAGGTCAGGGTATCAATTCCTTAGCTGATTTAAATCCAAATGAAATAGAATCTTTTTCAATACTTAAGGATGCTGCCGCAGCTGCCATTTATGGTGCGCGTGGCTCCAATGGCGTAGTTCTTATAACAACCAAACGCGGAAAATCTGGCGCTTCAGTTATCAGCTTTAATACCTACTATGGCTTTCAGCAACCGTGGAAACAATTAGATATGCTTAACTCACATCAATGGATGGCATATCGTAATGATTTAACCAACTCCACTATTTTTACTGAGGCAGACATGGCCAAGGACACTACCAATACCAATTGGCAGGATGCCATCTTTAGAACGGCCCCTATAGCGAGTTATGATTTGTCTGTAAATGGTGGCGATGAGAAGACTAAGTTCTTTGCTTCGGGAAGTTATTTTAGTCAAACGGGTATTATTATTGGTTCGGATTATCAACGTGCGAATGCGCGTTTAAACGTGGATCACAAAGTAAATAGTAAACTAAGCCTGGGCACAAGCATCGGTCTCACGTACTCAAAAACAAATCGTATTGAAGGAGATCAATCATTACATGGCCCTCACCCAAATCGAATTTCTACACCTAATATTTATCCGGTTTATAATCCCGATGGATCATACAATCAAGCGGGGCCATACTCAAATGCGGTTTCAATCGCCAACGAAGCAACGAACGAAAACTTTACTTACCGCACACTAGGAAATGTTTTTGCTGAATATCAAATAATTCCTGGCTTATCTATTACCACAAAGTGGGCAGTCGATTTTTATAATTTAAGAGAACACGCGTTTGAGTATAACACGGTGCAAGGGGCTAAATACAATGGGTTAGGGTTCGAGACTTACACAAACGTATTGAACTTAGTAAGTAATAATATTTTGAAATACGAAAAGGTTATTAATGATCACAATTTCGATTTCCTGCTTGGATACAGTTTTGAAAAAAAACAAACCCGAAATATTTACATTCGCGGACAAGATTATGCCAGTGCTGATCTGGAGTATTTAAACTCCGCCTCTACTTTCGTAAGTCCTACGGCTTCCGCTTTAGACCAGGGTATTCGCTCGTTCTTTGGCAAAGCCAACTATAATTACGCGAACAAATATTTACTAGGTTTCTCTGCACGCATGGATGCGTCCACTAATTTTGGAAGTAATAATAAGAATGGATTTTTCCCCTCCGTTTCGGCTGCCTGGAGACTGAGTGAGGAGGATTTTATCAAAAATAATCTTCCGAGTATAACACAACTTAAACTACGTGCTAGTTATGGATTACTGGGTAATGATAACATCCCGCCTTTTCAGTATGCTTCACTTTATGGAACGGGAACTTACAATAGTTCACCGGCCATTTACCCTAATAACATGCCCAATCCAAATTTGAACTGGGAAACCACCGCGCAGGCAGATATTGGCGTAGATGTTTCACTTCACGATCGTTTTACAATAGGTGTGGATATTTATAACAAACTAACGAAAGACCTATTGCTAAGCAGACCTCTGCCTCCTACAACTGGATTTTCAAGTATCGTGGAGAATATAGGTGAAATGGAGAACAAAGGAATTGAAGTAAGCCTCGGTGTGCAACAAAATATTGGTCCTGTTAAATGGACGTCAAATTTAAATGTCTCTGCAAATCGGAATAAAGTTTTGAAGCTTTATAATGATCAACCTATTGATGACTTAGGGCGAGGAAGCAACCGCGTTATGGTTGGTCAACCTATTGGTATATTCTACAGTTACCAATCCCTTGGTGTTAATCCATCAACCGGAGATATTGTTTATTTAGATAAGAACTTTGATAAGTCTATTACTACTGACGACCGGACTATTATTGGAAATCCGCAGCCCAAATTTGTTGGCGGATTTACCAATGGCTTTTCATATAAAAATTTCGATCTGAATGTATTCTTTCAGTTTTCGTATGGCAACGATGTGTTTAATGGGTCAAGGCTTTACCTTGAATCTTTGCAGGGCGGAGATAATCAAACCACCGCTGTGCTAAGACGATGGATGCAACCGGGAGACATAACCGATGTTCCGCGTGCTACTAACGATGCCGTAAAAGCAGGAGAAAACAAGCGGGTTTCGTCACGTTTTATTGAAGACGGTTCCTATCTGCGTTTAAAAAACCTCGCGTTAGGTTATAATGTTAGCCGGGATCTTATTCGCAAATTACACATCAATAGTTTGCGCTTTTATGTGAGTGCGCAAAATCTACTCACGTTTACCAACTATTCAGGGCTCGATCCGGAAGTGAACTATAGTGGTAATAGTACCCGGGTTGTTGGAACAGATTTTTTCACCTTCCCACAAGCACGTGCCGTAACACTGGGAGCCAATCTTAAATTTTAATTAGCGATGAGAAAAATAACTACACTTATTTTAATTCTTTCCATAGCTTCTGCTTGCGATGTGTTAGATGTAAAACCGCAAAGTTCAATTCCTGCCAGTGAGGCCTTTAAAAATAAGGCCGGGATTGAGCAGGGCGTTTTGGGATCATACATTCCCTTTCAATACTTAAGTTATTATGGAAGAACGTACCTTATCTTTTCTGATTTGGCAGCCGACAACCTTATTAACCCTATTGATGGCACTCAGGTAGATTACCGTGAGGTTGATAATAATAACATCTTTCCTGACAACGGAGGGATTTCAGGAATCTGGGGATCTGCCTATGAAGGAATCAATAATGCAAACAATGTGATTGCCGCCATACCCGGCATGACTGATATGACGGATGCTGAAAAAAATAAAGCCCTTGGTGAATTATATTTTATCCGTGCTTTAAATCATTTCAACCTTCTTAATTATTATGGAGCAATACCTGTAATAACTACTCCTACTGTAGGTACCAATGCTATCGATGTTCCCAGAAAGCCGGTGGCAGAAGTCTATCAACAAATTATTAGTGATTTGATATTTGCCGAAGCCCAATTAACAACATCATCGGTAAAAGTAAGAGGATCGAAATATGCTGCCACGGCATTGTTAGCCCGCGTATATTTGTATCAGGGCAATTACACTAAAGCTATAGAAAAGGCAACTGATGTTATTACTAATGGCGGATACAGCCTGCTTCCCTATGAGGATATTTTTGCAGATGGCTCTGCAGAATCTATTTTTGAAATAGACTTTACCACGCTAACCAGAAACCGGATAGCCGAATACAATTTCCCAAAGTCATTAAATGGAAGAAGAGAGGTGGCACCGGATAATGCAATCTTAAATGCCTATGAGCCGGGTGATGTCCGATACACTGCCTCTATTGCCTTTGACGGAACATTGCCTTATGCGATAAAATACCCTGACTTAGCTAAGGGAGAGGAGAACGTAATTGTGCTTAGGTTGGCAGACATGTATCTTATAAGGGCGGAAGCAAACGCTAAGCTGTCGCAAAATCTTGCTCAGGTACAGAATGATATTAATGAAATTCGGGGAAGAGCAAATTTAGGTAATACCCCAGCCAGTTCGTTTTCAACTTTACTCGCAGCCATTGAGCAAGAACGTTGGGTAGAATTTGCTTTTGAAGGACACCGCTGGTTCGATTTAGTAAGAACCCAACGTGCAACAACAGTACTTCCAAATGTTACAAATATTAATAAAACACTTTTTCCACTTCCTTTGTCAGAAATTTTAACCAACAAAAATCCGGAAATGAAGCAAAACCCGGGGTATTAATTTAAATTAAACAATAAACAATTATGAAAATGAAAATGAAATTATTCTTATCAAGCTTAATGCTTTTGGCACTGAGTTTAATGACCATCTCGTGCACTAAAGATGAAGAGCCACTACCCGTGCCCGTTGCTGCATTTACACCCAGCAAAACAACGGCTACCGTTGGCGAAGCAATTACTTTTACAAATGAATCAACCGATGCTACCTCCTATACCTGGAGTTTTGGCGATGGTACAACATCTACTGACGAAGCGCCCAGTAAAACGTACACGGCAGCAGGCACATTTACAGTAACCTTGGTGGCCACAGGAGCTGGCGGCACAAATAGTAAAGACCAAGACATAACGGTTTTGGTGGGCACGGAAGTATATTTTATTGATTATTCTGATGCAAAAATTGCAAAGTTCGCACTTAGTAGCCCCGCCACTGTTACCAATATTCTTGATATCACTAACAATAATGGAATAGCATTAGCGCACGATGCTGTTAATAATAAAATCTATTTCAGCGGCTATACTGATGCAACTGACATTGGAGGTGTATGGAAAGTTAATATGGATGGAACAGGAGTTACCAATGTGATCACTGATCTATACGATCCTTATGGCATTGCTCTGAATGTAGCGGGCAACAAACTTTATGTAGCTGATTTTGGAGACGTACTTGGACAGATTTATCGTACTAATTTGGATGGCACAGCAATGACTACAGTTGTTGAAGTAGTTGGTGAGTCAGGATATACATCTGTTGCTTTAGATTTGGTCAATAATAAAATGTATTATTTTCCATGGGATGAGGAGAATTTATATCGAGCTAATCTTGATGGAACTAACAAAGAGGTGGTTGTTGCGGGAGCTTTTGGATATGCCGTTTTAGTAGACGCAGCTCATAATAAAATTTATTTTAATGATCGCAATAGTGCTAGCGGTGATCTAAGATCGGCAAGTCTTACAGGAACGAATGTAACAACAGTAGATGCTACCGCCTCCCGCATATACGGTATTGCAATAAATAGTAATAAACTCTATTGGTCGTCAAGAGAGAACGGAGAAATTTATCAGGCAAACTTGGATGGAACGGGTAAGGTTACTATTAAATCAGGCCTTTCCAGCCCACGAGGAATTTTGTAAAGTAATAGAACAAAAGACGATAATCATGCGGAAGATATTTTTTTTATTGTTGTTTGGAGTAAGTTTTATGGTAATCGAAAGCTGTAAAGATGACGGCTTTCCCGTTCCTCCGGCTACCACAGAGCCACAGTTTACGTACACCATTTCCAACGATGGCTTCGCTCCGGCTACAGTAACTTTTACAGATAATTCCGTTATCCCCGAAAGGGCAGGAAGTGTTTCTTACGCGTGGTCGTTTGGAGATGGTACTACATCGGGCGAAACAAACCCGGTGCACGAATACCCAACGGCTGGCGTGTACACAGTAAAATTGGTGTTAGTAACCACTGCCTCTGCCGAGGTGGTGGAAACTACCCAATCTATTGTGGTTAAAGATTTGAATGCTTCAGGGTTACCCGTGTTCTTTACCGATGGAAGTACGGTTTACACCGCGCTTATCAATGACGATGCTCCTATTGCAACTTCCATTGGTATAACCACGCTGATGGATTCTTACGGAATGGCGGTAGATACCATTAATCAGAAACTTTACATTGCTGATTTTGATGCCGGAAAAATTTTGGTGGCAAATGTTGATGGTACAAATCTTAAGGATTTTCGCACCGGTATAGGTAGTCCGGATGGGGTTGCCATAGACTATGCCGATCAAAAAATCTATTGGGATACGGATGATGGTGTTCGCAGAGCCGATCTTGCCAATACTGATGTTACACAATTTGAAGATTTTGTAACCGGGCAGGCCAATGATCCTGAAGGTGTATCCATTGATCCTGTTACGCATTTTGTTTTTTGGAATAACTACGATGGCGGGATTTGGAAAAAACATGTAAATGGATCAGGTCTAGCTCAAATTGGGGCTGGCGATGGGGGCGGAAGTTCAATCATCATCAACAATAGAATATTCTTTGATGAGTATATTGCCTCTGGCGATATTCGTATTAAGTCTGCCAACCTGGATGGTACGGGAGTAGCCACAGTGATTACCGGAATTTCACGCGTTGTATTTGGCTTAGCGTATGATAAAAAATCGAATAAGATTTATTGGGGCGATAGAAATAAGCTAAATATAATGAGAGCCAATACAGATGGCAGCGGTGCTGAAATCTGGTATTCGGGCATGAGCACACGAGGCATTAGCATTGGCAAGCGTAAACTCTAATCTTTACTTTCTCTAACAAACAAAAAAGTCAGCTCAGGCTGACTTTTTTATTATCAAGGGTTCTATCAAATCATTCATTCAACATTATTCCAGAATGTAATTGAATACTCATAAACCTTATTCTTTCCCACTACTTTTTAACATAAGCCACGCATTCAATCTCAACGCGTGCTCCCAGGGCCAAACCCGTTGTAGCAAAGGCGCTGCGTGCGGGTTTATGGTTGGGAAAGAATTTTATATACTCTGCACTCATTTGTGCCCAATCATTAATATCAGCAAGCATGCACGTGCACTTGATGATATTATCCATCGATGAACCATTTCGCTCCAACACGCTTTGAATGTTCTTCATAGCCTGAGTGGTTTCGGGGCCAATGCCCCGGGTACTAACTCATTATTCAAATCGCCCACTTGCCCCGATAAATACAACATGTCTCCATATTGCACTGCTTCCGAAAAAGGAAGACCTCGTTTTGCAAAATCTTCGGTTTGGAGATAGGTGGCTGTGGGGGTTGTTGTTTTTTCTGATGGCGTGCAGGAAAAAAGAATTATAGAGCCCGCTAATAATATTTTTAAAATTTTCATAATGAAATAAATTAGGTGTTGACTATCAGACACTTTCTCAAAAATTCAGCTTGTGTGCAAAGCTTGTTGGAAGGCGATCAACAAGGACGCAGTTTTCATTGCTATCGTTTTACATAAGTCTCCACATGCCAAGGGAAAGATAGTGATCTCTCCTTTAGCTCAAATCCATTCTCAACGAATAGTGCTCGTACCGATGCCACACGATGTATGTAAGGCTTAAATGGGTTTCCACGTAATCTGATGAACAAGACACCAAGGCCTCTAACCAGATCTGTTATAAAGCCATCCATGGGGTAGCTCAACGAAATGGTCTGATTAGCTTTTGAGCATGCTACCTTTAAGATGGCCTCAAAATCCGGATAACAACAAATCACTTTATCCAACGTAACGTGGTTGACGATGGGCAACTCTTCGGCTTTATCTGTAAAATCACCCATCATAAAATGAGCGCTTTCTTTAAAGTTATTTTTTGCAGCATGCTCTTGCGCTAATTGTAAATAACCAGAAGAGGCGTCTACAGCAAAGGTTTGTTTACCACCATGATTTAAAAACCACCATTGTATTGCACCAATGCCTCCGCCCACATCAAGCAACGATTCCCCAATGCGGGTTCTTTCTAATTGGTCAATGAGTTTTTTGGTCACTCGTGAGGGTCCTCTTTTTAAGTAACTTTTGTATTGTTTTTTTAGCAGTCTTTGCATCAAACAATTTGTCGGCCCCGCAACAATGTTCTTTAATAGTGGTCATGTGCATTTTTAATTATTGTTGTTAGTGTGCGTTGAATACACAACTCTTGATGTACAAGATAGCAAATTTCAAAATTCGTCTTTCAGGTGCGATGGCTTTTAAAATCGAATCATTCCTAATGGAGACAATACTTGAAATTTAGTAAGGCTTGTTGGTCAGCGACCAACAAGAACTAGGGAGTGGATAGAAGATTGTTCTCTTTTCAATTCACTAATGTTTAGTGTAAAGCTTGTTGGTCAACGACCAACAAAGAACGAAGGGTCAGCGACCAACAAGAACTAAAGCGCTCCTACCAACAGTACAATTCCAAACACTAGTTCCATAAAAACCAATATTGAATACCATCTGTTAATTCTGGAAGACGCCCACGGATTTATTAATCTTTTATTAAATCCAATGTATATAAGGCAACAACTCGAAAAAGTTAAAAGGAAACCTGCTGATTTGAATAGCTCTAGATCAACAAGAAGATATGTCCCAATTCCAACAAAAAAAATTGACAAGCCGTAAGATCTAAAGTCATCACTGAAATACACCATGTTATAATCTAGATCAACACTACTCTCATCTCTCAATGTCTTTAAAGATTGAAAATAGAATATGATGTTACCCGCAATAATTATAACGACTCCAACAATAGAACTAATCATTTTTTGATAGATTACCTACACCATTCCATAACACACTCAAGGGGTTCAATCTTAATTTAAAAAAATTTTGTGCGATTTTTTGCTCTGCTTTTAAAATCACATCATTCCTTACGGAGACAATACTTGAAATTTAGTGAGGCTTGTTGGTCCTCGATCAACAAGCCTAAGTCAACAGGTGCTTATCAGTTATTATATCGATTTAATTTGAATTCAATTATTAATTCACTTCCAAAATATCCACATAGGCAGTACTTTGAACATAACTAGAATGTAATAAACACCAAGCCCAACACATACAAGTCCACCATATTTGTATTGGGTTAGTGACAATTTATTTGGTTCATAGTCCTTATTTAGGAAATGAATTATTTTGAGCGCTTTGTGCGGATTTATGAAATAAAATATTCCAAGTCCGATTAGTATTGTTGAAACTATTAGTCGTGTTGCATTTAATTCCATTTGTGAATGATTCTTTAAACTAAATTTATCTGTCATTTTAACAAAAAAGCACAATATTCGAATATACACAATCGATATTTCATTTATAGAAATCCCTGTTCACTTCTCCAACGCTTGCTTCAAATCAGCAATCAAATAATCCGGGTCTTCCAGGCCAACATAAATGCGTATAAGTCTGTGCGTAGGATTGGAAACATCAAACTCATTGGGTTTTATGCTTACCGCTGAGGGAATCACCAATGACTCGTGCCCGCCCCAGCTAACGGCTAAAAAGAAATGCTTTAACGAGTTGCAGAATTTTTCAACTTCTTCCAGCGTGTTAACTTTTAACACCATGCTAAACAAACCACCCGCATCGTGCATTTGTTTTTTGGCAAGCTCTAATTGTGGAAAGTCTTTATGAAACGGAAAAATGACACGCTCAATTTTAGGATGGGTGTCTAAATAAGCAATTACTTTTTTTGTAGAATCACAACTGCGTTGCAGTCTTAAAGGAAGCGTGCGCAGTCCGCGGATTAGCAACCAGGCATTCATCGGTGAAATATTTCCACCTATGTTTAGAAACTCGGCATCAAAGATTTTTTTAATGATGGCTTTGGAGCCGGTAACTACTCCAGCCACCACATCGCTATGGCCGCCAATAAATTTTGTTGCGGATTGGGCTACTAAATCAATACCCATCGTATAAGGTTTTTGATTGATGGGGCTGCAATAACTATTGTCGATCATGGTGAGCAAGCCTTTGCTTTTAGCCAGGGCAGCAACGGCTGTTAGGTCCTGCAGCTCATACGTAAACGTGTTGGGCGATTCTAAATAAATGAGTTTTGTGTTTGCCTGAATCGCTTTTTCAAAATTTTCTGTTTTGGTTCCATCGACAAACGTAGTGGTGATGCCAAACTTGGGCAGCAAGCGCTCAAATAATTTAATAGTCCAGCTATAGGGTTTCGCTACGCTTATTACATGGTCACCTTGATTTAACAAAGCAAGCAGCGGAATGGAAATAGAAGCAATGCCACTACCAAAGACAAGCGCATCTTCGGCACCATCCAACGCGGCTAATTTCTTTCGAAGAATATCAACTGTAGGATTGTTTCCGCGCGAGTAGAGAATGGCTTCATACTCATCGCTCAATGCTTTGCGGAAGTCGGCCACATTGCGAAATGAAAAGTTGCTGCTTTGAACAATGGGTGGCGCGATGGCATTGAAATAGTTTTCGCGCTCTTCGCCCAGTTCGTTAAGGATGTAGGATAAGTCCATGGTAATTTTTTTAAACAGGTAACTAATAGTTCTCGAGAACATCGCGGCCAAGAGCCGTGATCTAATTTGACAAACTTTACTTCTTCTTATTTCTATTCGTTCATTTTTGTCTTGACACAAAAAGAACCAAAAAAGTCAAGGCAGAAAAATGCTTCCACCCACATTCCCTCGCGCTACCCCACTTTTCTGCCTGGCCACCGCGCTAAGCCTTCGCAATAAAATCTCACATCACTTAATAATCTTTCGTAACCCCAAATAAAGTGGAAATCCCGAAAGGAAAAGTATAAACCCAATAAGTGAAGCCTGCGGATTTGAAATAAGTACACTAATATTTACCAGTGTATAGACAATGATAAAAAAACCTGGAATCCACGGGTAGCCGCGTATTTTAAAAATCCCTTCCGGGTCGCCACTCTTTTTGGCGCGATGACGCAAAACAAAGATGGCAGCCGAAGCCGTGATTAAACTAATGCTATCGAAGAACATCACATAACTAAGTACTTGCGTGAAGGAAGATGAAAAGAATAGTGTGAGTACAATGAAAGCCACAAACACGGTTACCGCAAACTCCTGCACTTGCGTGCGACTGTTTACTCTTTTGAAAATTGGCGGCAACACTTTGTCTTCTGCCATAGCATAATACACACGTGGGTTCGACATGATGGAGGCGTTGACATAGGCCATCACCGAAAGGAACATGATAATGGCAACAATTTTAAAAGCGCTATCGCCTAACAGTACGCGCGCAACATCAGCGGCCAGTGTTGTGGAGTTTTTTAACCCTTCGAAGCCCAACACCCGGAAGTATGAAAAATTTACAAGCAGATAAAGAGAAAGGATAATCGCGATGCCATAGAAAATAGCGCGGGGCATATTGCGTGTGGCATTCGGAATATCGCTGCCAAAATTCATAGTTTGCTGATAGCCGCCATAGGTAAAGAAGACGGGAACGAAGCAGAGCCAAAATGCTTTGATCCAATCGGTGCTTGTTAAGGAGACTTTTGTTGGCACCTCAGCAACGGCTGGTGTTGGCGCAACAAAAATGGCTGCGATTAAAAGTAAGATCAAACTAATTTTGATTATCATCAACACATTCAACATACGGGCACTCATTTTTATGCCGAGCATGTTGATGCCAAACAAAACCACCATCGCGGAAAGCGTGATGATGCGAATAGCCAACGCAGGAGCCATCTGCGGAAGCAAAATGGGTTGAATGTATTCGGCACCAATAATAGCTACACTCGCTGTTGATGCTGCGTTTGAAATCACGGTCATCCAGTTAACCATAAACGCAAAGGCAGGATGATAGCAATGCGAGAAGATGCGATAGAAGCCACCAGCTACCGGGTAGCGCGATCCGATTTCGGCAAACGTAAGGGCTCCGAAAAAACTAATGACTGCACCCCCGATCCACGCAACAAAAAATATTTCGGGGATTACTGCTTTGTTGGCAACCTCAACGGGCGTGCGAAAAATTCCCATTCCAATAACCAGACTTACCACAATCATGGTAAGATCAAACAGACCGAGTTTGGGTTTAATAGCCATGACGCAGGGTTCCGGTGTTTAATTGTATCCCTATAGAAAACTGAACGGGTACATAATCAAAATAAGTATCGGTAGGTATTGGAGCTGTTAACCCCAATTGAAAAACTCCCAGAAGATTACCTACTATTGGAACCTTACCCGTAAGGGAGGGCTCTAAAAAGAGTTGCACTTTTTCATCTGGTTTGATGGTAATAACCTTATTATTAGGATCGTTATCGTTTGACGAAAACTCGGTATAATCAACAAAGGAAAAGCGGGCTGTAAAGATCAGGTTGAATTTATGGTTGTTGGTGCTGATAGACGGCTGCAGGAAAATCCGATTCATCTTACCGGTGGCCACCAGGTCTTTCTGGGCAAAGGATGGAGAAAAGAAATAATATTGCGAAAAGCTGGTGCCCTGGCCCCGGCCATATCCTACAAATAATTCTGTTCTATACTCGCGCGTAACATAGTAGTACCCTAAGCCCCCCTCGGCAAAACTATTTTTACGATCATAATTCTGATTGTCTACATGGTACTTAAAAAAGTTTACGTTGCCCATGGCTGCCACGTGATCCGTTAAGGCATAGGCGAGCTGGGCTTCAACCCCGGTGGTAAGGTAAACGCTACCCTGAAATTCGCCTTGTTCGCGAAACAGGGGAACATTGCGAGTTGTTGGCACATAAAGGGGTGAGCAAGACGTTGCCAGAAACAACAAAACAAAGAATTTACGCATGAGGGTAGTTTGGGATTCAAAAGTTAAATTAGCCAAAAATCAAGACGAATGACTTTTAATCAAAAAGAAATAAATCATTTGATTCATGCACGCAGGTCGGTCTTCCCTAAAGACTACTCTGGCGAAGCGGTGCCCGATCATGTGATTGAGCAGATGCTGGAGAATGCCAACTGGGCACCTACGCATAAATTAACTGAGCCGTGGCGTTTTGTTGTTTTTGCCGGAGAGGGGCGCAAAACCCTTGCAGCATTTCAAAGTGAATGCTATAAACAAGTAACAAGCGCTAACGGTACTTTTCAGGAAAATCGCTATTTGGATTTACAAACAAAACCGATGGAATCATCGCACATCATTGCCATTGGTATGAGACGTGATGCAAGTAAAAGGCTTCCTGAATGGGAGGAACTGGGAGCCGTGTTTTGCGCCATACAAAATATGTATTTAACAGCCCCCGCTTATGGTGTGGGTTGTTACCTGAGTACAGGCGGGATTACTAATTTTGAAGAAGCAAAAACATTTTTTGGCTTAGGTGCCGATGATAAACTTTGTGGCTTCCTGCATGTAGGCATACCAAAAGGTGAGCCGCCCAAAAGCCGAAGAAAACCCATTGCAGATAAAGTAAACTGGATAACCGAAATAAGTTAATTTCGCTTCAAATGAAACCCGTGAAAAATAAAACTATGAAAATTACAAAGGAAGATATTACTAAAGCACAAGATCGAATTAAGTCTTATATCCATCACACACCGGTAATGACTTGCCAGAGTATTGATGAGGAAGCTGGTTGTCAGGTTTTTTTTAAATGCGAAAACTTTCAAAAAGTAGGCGCCTTCAAAGCTCGTGGTGCCATGAATGCCGCACTAAGCTTAACGCCTGATCAGTTAGCGAAAGGACTTGCCACACATTCTTCCGGAAATCATGCACAAGCCTTAGCGCGCGCTGCAAAAATTTTGGGCGTGCCTGCTTACATTGTAATGCCACGCACAGCCCCCGAAATTAAAAAGCGCGGTGTGCGGGGTTATGGTGGCGAAATTTTTGAATGCGAGCCTACGCTGGCCGCACGTGAATCAACATTGGTGGAGGTAATTAAAAAAACCGGAGCCACAGAAATTCATCCGTTCAATAATTTTGATGTGATGGCTGGGCAGGCAACTACTACTGTGGAGTTGCTATCGGAAGTAAAAGATCTGGATGTAATTATGGTGCCTGTTGGTGGTGGTGGCTTGTTGAGTGGCACAGCTCTGGCAGCAAAATATTTTTCTCCAACCACAAAAGTAATAGCGGGCGAGCCTGCGGGTTCGGACGATGCTTTCCGCTCCATGCAAAGTGGAAAAATTGAACCGGCACAATCGCAATCCATTGCCGATGGTTTACTCACTTCGTTAGGAGATAACACCTTTCCAATTATTCACGAATTGGTAAGTGAAGTGATTACCGTAAGTGATGAGCAAATAATAAATGCGATGCGAATGGTTTGGGAGCGCATGAAAATTATTATTGAAACTTCGAGCGCTGTGCCGCTAGCCGCTTTGCTAAAAGACAAAGAGAAATTTAAAGGTAAACGAGTAGGAATTATTTTTTCCGGTGGCAATGTGGATTTACAAAGAGCATTAAAGTTGATGACAGAAGGAGTAAGTTGATCAGTCTTCGTTGAAAATAGAATCAGAAAAAACTTTAACCATTAAGCTCATTAAGAAATTAAGAGAGTGAATTCTTAATGAGCTTAATCCTTTAACTATCTTCATGTTTTAACAAGGCTCCCCTGTTGAGTTTACTCTTCAAATCTTTCAAAATTAATTCGGCATGTACGCGTGAGTTTTCAATAAACCATTTGTTGGTTTGTAAACCGCCCACTACAACCCCCGCCAGGTAGAGATTCGGCACATTGCTCTCCATAGTTTTTTCATTATACAACGGAGTGTGATAGTCATCTCGCTGAAACTTTATCCCCATTGATTTCATTAACTCAAAAGGTGGTTGATAGCCCGTCATGGCTAACACAAAATCATTATCAAGTGTCACTATTTTTTCGGGTGTTTCAATTTCAATGGATGTCTCCGTAATCCGTTTAACGGTTGAGTTAAAATAAGCTTTGATCGATCCTTCTTTAATGCGGTTCTCAATATCCGGTTTAACCCAATACTTTACATTTTCACGAATCCCGCCTTCGCGGATCACCATAGTAACTTCGGCTCCTTTGCGCCAGGTTTCAAGCGCCACATCCACAGCCGAATTAGCCGCACCAATCACCACTATCCTTTGTCCAAAATATGGATGCGGCTCATCGTAATAGTGTTTCACTTTTGGCAGTGTCTCACCTTCTACATTTAATAAATAGGGGCGATCGTAAAACCCAAGCGCCAGAATAAGTGCTTTTGTTTCGTAGGTACCTTTGTTTGTACCGATCTTGAATTGCTCCCCTTCTTTCAAAACTTGTTCAACTTCTTCATAAAGTTTTACAGCCAGATCCCAACTGGTACACACTCTACGATAATACTCCAACGCTTCGGGCCGTGTGGGTTTCGGATTATTGGAGATAAACGGAACATTTCCAATTTCCAATCTTTCGGAAGTTGAAAAGAAGGTCATGTTTTGCGGATAATTATATATAGAATTAACCAGACATCCCTTTTCAATAATCAGGTAATTGAGTCCTGCTTTTTTCGCTTCAATTCCGCACGCGAGGCCAATAGGTCCGGCTCCAATTATAATTACATCTTTCCCTTCCATTAACTTTCGTTAGATTTATAAGACAATATTGAGAAAATTTAATTGTTAAATGCGAACCCGGATCAATTAATGAACGTTCCAAACAATTAGTTTCTATGGCGACAGAAAACGAATCGGATTTACGCTCTAAAAAATTTAGGCGGTTAGCCCTCGTTGCCGCTTTTATATTGGCATTTACCTGGCCTTTAGGAAGTTTTTTTGTGTGGATATTTCTGGGTGCCACTGCCTATTTTATTTTTCTGGCCTACTATTATGGCCCTCGCCCCATCCACGAAAAAGATTACGAATCCAATTCTCAATCATGGACGCAAAAAGATAAACCGTTTGAACAGAAAAAAGCACCCAATGTTAAGTTGGCTATTATGATTGTGGTTATCGTTGCTTTTTCTATTTTATTTATTCTGATGATTATCGGTTTCGTGACAGAGATAAATACACCCGAACAATCTTCAGATTTTTTACAGGAAAATGTTGATCGGGAAACCTTGCAAACTAATCCCTCCGATTTAAATGCCCTTACCAACGTAGGTAATGAACTCTATGCTCAAAATCAATTTGACTCCGCATTGATTTATTACAACAAGGTTCTCGCCATTGATCCTCAAAATAGCAGCGGTCTGTACAACAAAGCATTGGTGTATTATCAAAAACAAGAGTATATCCAATCGATTGAGTTGTCTAAGAAATGTGCGACTCTCTATCCTGAAAATACAGGAGCTATGGCTCTTACCGGGGATAGTTATTATGCACAAGAGCGACCTGGTGAAGCAATGACCTGGTATCGGCAAGCCTATGATAAGGGTGCCCGGGGAGCAGAGTTGTTAAACATGATAGCATACCTTTATGAGCAGCAAAATAGAAAAAGTGAAGCCATTCAGTTTTATAAGGAAACCCTACAGCAGGATAGTAGCTTCGTTAATGCTTATGAACGCCTGGCCGAACTAGAACCCACGCGTGCCGCCTGGTACAATAACAAAGTAGCTGAGTGGAAATAAATCCGCGTTAAAAAATTCGTATGCCACCACCTGGAATTGCTTTATACTTTATTGCCCTGCTACCGCCCCCTGAAATTCAAGAACAACTCCAATCTTTTAAAGAGCATTTCTATACTGCTTACCAAAGCAAAGGCGCTTTAAATTCGCCACCACACATCACCTTGCACATGCCCTTTCAATGGAAGGAAGCTAAAGAAAATAAATTAGTCGAATCACTAAAAAGATTTGCTAAAGGAAATACAAGCTTTGAGGTTCAACTTCAGGATTTTGGTTGCTTTGCCCCGCGGGTAATTTTTTCTCAGGTAAATGAGTCTGAACCCTTGCGCGTATTACAACAGCAACTGCATCGATTTGTAAAAATTGAGCTTAATCTTTTTAATGCGCAATATCGCGATCAGCGCTTTCATCCACATATCACATTAGCCTTCCGCGATTTAAAAAAAGATCGGTTTGCTTTGGCCTGGCAGGAGTTTAGCGAACGAAAGTATGAGGCTGACTTTAAAGTAAATTCCTTTACCCTCTTAAAGCATAATGGTAAAATATGGAACAGCTACACGAACTTTGATTTTTAATTCAACAGTTTCTTAACGACTTTAGTAAAAAATATAAGCATGAAACACCCTATGAAATCAATTTTGATTGTTCTTTTCATTCTACTATCCCTTGATGGAATCTCTCAAGCAGGTTCGGAAATTTTATTATTTGACTTGAAGGTTAAGAAGAATACAATAACAATCTCCAACCCAATCAACATTACCAACCATCCAGGTTATGATAACCAACCGGGGTTTAACCGCATTGATCCCGTTCTATACTATTCCTTTTTTAATGAGGATGGCCGAGAAGACATTAAATCATACAACTATGAAACCCATGAGACGACATCTATAACACATACAACGTATAGAGAATATTCACCTACACACACACCCGACAACGATTATCTCTCTTGCATTATTCAACGCGATAATGGCGCTCAGGATTTGGGAAAATATCCGTTGGCTGGTGGCGATCCTTATGTAATTATTGATAACATGACGGTTGGTTATCATGTTTGGGCCGATAACAGTCATCTGGCTATGTTTATTTTAGGTGAGCCAAATACGCTACACTATTTGAAATTGCCTACTAAAGAAGATACCGTACTTGCGCAAAATATTGGGCGATCTCTGCATCAAATCCCTAATGAGAGAGGAATAAGTTTTATTCAAAAACCCCAGGTACCGATTGGCAAATCAAAAAATTTAATACGGAAACGATGGCTATAACAACCATAGCCCCACGCTGCCAGGACGCGAAGATATTTGCTGGACTCCCGATGGAAAAATTATTTCGAGTGATGGGTCAAAACTTTTTGTGCTTGATCCTAAAAAGGAAATGCCTGGATGGAAATCAAACTTGCCGCAGGTGGCGAAATGTTAAAGGGCGTAACGCGACTTGCTGTTAGTTCAAAAGGAGATAAGCTAGCGGTGGTGGTGAGTGAGTAATCAAATTGTTATCCTATCTTCTCACAAAACCCACCCTTTGCAATCCATAGTTTTTGAAGTTCAATCTCCAGTAAGCCTTCGCGCACGGCTGGGTCCGTTTCGATTACTTCCAATTGCAGATCTCCTTTAATAACCAGAATGCCGCCTTCTGAATCACCAAACGTTCCCTCGGCAACTACGTTTCCGGTTTTGATGATTGTTTTTAAGTAGTCATCGTGCTTTTTAAAAGTTTCAGGTGCATGTTGAATGTTAAACTTGGCAATGTTGGGTATGTATCGGACAAACTGATAGGTTACCATTTCGTAGGGTTCGTTGACAGCACAAGCAGAACCGGTTCGCGGAAAGTAGGGCAGCACCTCCACGCGCCAGCGGTTTGCCTGTACACCTGGATCTGTGTTTAACCATTCCTGCACTTCGGCTGCCGGCTTTGATTTGAAAATAAAGATTCCTCCACCCGCATCGAAGGGCCCCGCAGAAATCAGCTTTCCTTCTTTAGCCAATCGTTGAATATTGGCCTGATGGCCTTCCATAATTTTTTTTACTTGCTCTTCGGGTAATTCTGCCTTGTCCGTCCGTTTGTTAAGAAAAACAAAAATCAATTCGGGGCTTTGCGCGAACGAAATTCGCGTGGAAAGAAGAAATAATAAAACCAGGATTCTTTTCATAGTATGAACTTACTAATTACATAATTATAATAGTTGTTCAACAACCAAAAGTTGTGGGCTGGCTCCCTTATAAAGCATTTCGCTTTTGCCTGCTAACCAAAAGCACGCCCATTAAAATCAAAATCGTGCCCACAATTTGCGCAAAGAAAATGGGCTCATCCAAAAAGAAATAAGCCATTGCAATGGTTGACACGGGACCAATGCTTGCTACGATGGCCACGTTGTCGGAGCCAACTCTTTTAATTCCTTCCGTTACCAGGTACGAGGGAATAACCGTAGATAAAATTGCCATCGAAAAACTATAGACATACACCATTGGGGGAAATGCCAAAGTGGAACATTAGACGTTATAAAAAAATGCAGCAGCACACCCATAGAAGCAAAGCTCATCGCATAACTATTAAACTTGGAAGCCCCTACCATCGGAATTAATCGCCCGCTGCCTACAATGTAACTGGCATAGGTAAAAGCGCAGGCAAGAATTAATGTTGCGCCTAAAATAAAGTTGCTGTTATTCTCCGTTTGCAATCTGGTCTCACCAAAAAAAGCAATGAGTAATCCAATATAAGTAACCGTTAATGCAAGCCATTGGATCGGTTTGATCTTTTCTTTGAACAGCAACGAAGACATTAAAACCACCAAGGTAGGGTAGATAAATAAGATCAGTCGTTCGATACCTGCGGTAACATATTGTAAGCCCAAAAAATCTAACAAGCTGCTTATGTAATATCCCAAGCACCCAATGATAGCTACATACAGCCATTGCCGCATAGTGAAACGAACATTGCTTTGCTTTTTGGAACTGGCAAATGCAGAGGCCAAAAAGAAAGGAAGTGCGAAAATCATTCTCAGCGCGAGGAGCGTAATCGCGTCTACTTCGGTATCGCGATAAGCAAGTTTTACAAAGATTGCTTTAGTAGAAAAGCAAACTGCCCCAAGCAGCGCGATCAACATCCCGCCAAGGAAATAATCACCGGTCTTTTTCGAAGTCATTCTTTTTGCGACAGCAAGACATTCGCCAATTTCATTAAATCCTTTTCGGTATTATAAAGGTGGGGCGCAACCCGAATAGCATCACCACGAAAAGAAACGGAGATCTTATTTTTCTTTAATGCATCCCGTATAGGATCTATATTCTTTCCTGCTGGGATTCGAATTCCAAACAAATGGTTGCCCCGAAAGCGTTCATCTTCTATCCAATAACCAGCCTCTCGCAAAAGTTTTATTGGCTTCTTTGTAATAGCGGCACAGTAGCTTTGAATTGCTGTGGGCTTCCACTGATTAATTTGTTTAAGCGCTTCCAGCAACATAGGTACCAGAATAAAGTTACTATGCTCGCCCACTTCGTAACGCAGCACCCCTGGTTGATAAGCAGATTCATAATTTACCAGACCTGCAAAGTTTTCGCTATGCAGTCGGTTAATCCAGTTTTCTTCTATCGGTGTCCCTTGATCAAAATATTCGTCATAGTAGGCAAGACCAAGCGAGTAAGGGCCCATCAACCATTTATAACCCCCACAGATTAATGCATCGGGTTGAATTTCTTTTACGCTAAACGGCAGCGCTCCGACTGATTGCGTTCCGTCAATCACTAATAGCGCACCTACCTCCCGGGTTCGCTTTCTAATTTCCTTGAGATTAAAAAGCGTTCCATCGGCCCAATGGACATGACCCAGCGTAACAAGTTTTGTGTTCGTATCAATCGCCTCCAGAATGCGCTCATTCCATTGTGCTCCTCGGTTTGTGCGCGTATCAGGTGCGGCAATAGCTCTCAAGCTTGCACCAGAATCTTGTTGAACTCTTTGCCAGGGATAATAATTACTCGGAAACTGTTCTGCAGTTACAATTATATTATCCGTTCGCGACAAGTTAAGATTGCGAGCTACATTAGCCAGACCATACGAAGCTGAAGGAACAAGAACAACTCGGTTTGATTCGGCTTGAATAAGTTTTGAATATTCTTTGCGTACTTTTTCAGTGGTCTCGAAAAAATCTTTGGGAGACACTGCGGCTGGATTTCTTTTCTGAAGAATCCCCGCTATACCTTTCTTCTCAACGGCTTTAAGAAGTGGCGACATGTATGCACAATTCAGATAAACACTACCCGTGGGTAATGTGAACTTCGATCGCTGACTGGAAATCATAGTGGTAAAGTTAGCTTAATCTAATTTTAATCAATATTAAACCAAAGGTTACCAAATTTGTCAAACGAACATCCATACATTGCACATCAGAGATTATGAGGGTTGATCGCGAGATATACAAAGGCATTGAGTACGTTCGGCTAACAGGCTTGCCCCTTGATCAAAAGGAAAAAATAGCCACAACCCTTAGTCCAGATAAAATAATTAAGATTTTAAAAGACGGGGTTCTGATAAATGATTGTGTTCAATATGCTGATTACCTCTGTTGGTTTGAAGAGCACCATCAAGCCGCAATTATTAGTCCATCTCACGTACCCCAAACCGCAGGGGCCTTCAAGTTTTCGATCAAGTAGGACTCCACCTACAAGCACTTCCTTTTAAGTCTGAAGTCAAAGGATTTATTGTAAAATAATGAGAAAGCCCACAGCTATTTCATTGAAAATCTGACCATTAGAATATCATCCTTAAAAAGGTTCATTTTTTGCCCAACAATAGTTGTCCACAAAGAACTGATTAACGACAGTAGGTATAAATTATTGATTATCAGATATTTAATGGTTAACAATATAGTGATGTTGACAACTATCAATTTTTGTGGAATACTATTTTACCCGATTTTTGGTTAATTCTAAGTGTCTGAATTATACCCTTTTAGTTAGTTTCTTTCATTCAACTTACATGGCTATTTTTACAAGTGATAGTAGTGTCTGTCCGACTGCTCAACCTGATTTTAATTTACAATTAGTATGAAGTCACGATTTCTGGTTCTTCTGTTTTGGTCATTAAGCCTGATGGCTACGGCCCAAGAGGCTAAAGAGATTAAGTTAAACGATTTGCAACAGTTGATTAACACTCCCAGTGAGCATATTCAGGTTATTAATTTTTGGGCAACCTGGTGTGCGCCATGCGTAAAGGAGATACCGCTGTTTGAGGCGCTCCGTAAAGAGAACGAAGCAGTAGATGTTACCCTGGTCAGTATGGATTATGATCTGGACCCAAACCCGGATAAGGTAACCCGGTTTATTACCCGGAAAAAATTACAATCAAAAGTAGTGATTCTGGCAGAGACTGATCCTAATTCGTGGATTGATAAAATTGATAAAGATTGGCAAGGGGCCTTACCCACCACACTTGTTGTAAATACCAAAACCGGAAAACGAAAACTGGTACAAAAAGAATTGCACGAAGGAGAATTAGAAAAACTTATCGCTGAGGTACGGTAAAATAGAAATACGATGAAAGCAATTTTAGCAATGTTTTGTATGTCCTTATTGATAGCGGCCAATACAAATAAAAAGGGATACGAGGTTGGTGATACCGCTACGGATTTCAAATTGAAAAATGTGGATGGCAAAATGATTTCTCTGGCTAACTTTAAAGAGGCCAAAGGATTCATCGTAATTTTTGATTGCAACACCTGCACCTACTCAAAGACTTACAATGAGCGCATCATTGCTCTTAATGAAAAATATTCAGACAGAGGCTTTCCGGTAATAGCGATCAATGCGAATGATGGCTCGGGCGATACGTTCGAGGATATGATACGCCTTGCCAAAAAGAAAGACTATAAATTTCCCTATGTATTCGATCAAACGCAGGCAATAGCCAAAACCTATGGCGCTACCAATACTCCACATGTTTTTGTTTTGGATAAAAATCTCAGAGTCTCCTACATTGGAGCGATTGATGATAACCCACGAAATGCTCAAGATGTTACCAAACGATATGTAGAAGATGCGGTCGATGCATTGCTTGCTAACAAGCCTATATCTGTTACAAAAACAAAAGCGATTGGCTGCGGTATAGCGTGGAAGCGGGATTAAACCATTAATATAAATTAAGAGATTAAGAACATTAAGATTACCCCGACTTAATTTCTTAATGAGCTTAATGGTAAAAGCTTTTTTTATTACTTATCTCCCACGGGGAACTCAACATTTTCACCCCAAATATATTTGTTGAACCATTGCCAGTTATGCCAAGTGGCCGCTAACTTTTCTTTAGGCTTGGTGATACCATGACCAAAGCCTTTGTAAACAATTAGCTCAGCAGGAACATTTTTATCGCGCAAGCCTTGCAATAATTCGTATGCATTCGCTATGGGTACACGCTTGTCAAACTCACCGTGTTGAATCAGTGTAGGAGTTTTTGCTTTGTTGATGTTTGTGATGGGGGATGTTTTCTTGTAAATCATTTCATCACTCCACGGAGTTGCCTTCAAGTATTGTCTTGTAAATGGATGAATGTCTGTGCCCACATAATAGGTCATCCAGTTGCTTATTCCCGCACCAACTGAAATGGCTTTAAACACATCGGTGTTTGTTGTTAAAAAGGCTGAGATGTAACCTCCCTGGCTCCAACCCATGCTGCCCATTTTTGTTTTATCAATTATGCCCTTCTTATCGAGATAATCAATACCACTCATTACATCCCACATATCGCCCACGCCAAGGTTTTTTACATTCAAAGATCGGAATGCTTCGCCATAGCCGGCCGAGCCGCGATAGTTGGGCCGGAGGACCAAACATCCTTTATCAAGCCATTGCAAAACCGGATAAACATACCCCGGCACCGGTGTAGGGGTGTCGATGCCTGTGGGCCCGCCATGAATCATAACCAGCAGCGGATATTTTTTCTTGGGATCATAATCTTTTGGCTTATGGAGTACGCCTTCAATAGTTGCCCCATCTTTGCTCTTCCAACTGATTACTTCACTTTGCGCTACCTTCCAGTTTTTTATTTGACTGGTCATATCGGTTAATTGTTGCCCTTCCTCATTCCGTTTCGAAATAAATACTTCGGTTAATTGGTCATCGGCACGCGCGGTGTAGGCTAGGGTTTGCCCGTCTTTAGAGAAAGAGAAACTTAATATCTGATTGGGAGAATTTTTGAAGATAGAATGTGTGCCCGTGGCAGGATCAATCCGATACAAAAGTTTTTTTGTTTTATTCCAGATCGAAGCATAAATACCCGTTTGCTCCCATTCAAATCCACCTAAGTTTTCATCAAGCGTTTTAGCTAATTGGCGAGTAACTCTGGTTTCAATTTGTATCGCGAACAATTTAGAGTTCATATAAAAATTAGAAGTTGAATCGGAAAGATTGGAGGTAAATAAAATTTCTTTTGAATCGGGCGACCAGCCTTCCAATCCATCGGTGCTTGGATTTTTTACTAAAGAAATGATTTTGTTATCCAATAGGCTTACCAATGAAATGTCTGACTTGAGGAAGGAGTTAATTAGCGGATCCGGTTGATGGCCAAAGGCAACGGCTTTTCCATCGGGGGATACTCGGAAAGAAGTGACAGTAAAATTTCCATTTGTTAGTCGCTTCGCTTTGGGTAACTCAATACAGCCTGCTTTCACTTTTAGTGAATCTGTTTTTTCGTAACACGGTAGCTCGGAAGGATCTCGCTGATCGGGATTGAAGTCAATTTGCCAAAGGTGCGAGAGTGTAAATTCTTTGTCATCGGCTTCAAACCCACCATATCTTTTCTCCTGCTCCATTTTGATTTTATCTTCCTTTTCTGGTTTAAGAAAAATAAAACTCTGGCCAGAAGGATGCCATTCAAAACTCGAAATACTTTCCTCTTCGTTAGTAACTGTTCTTGCCTCACCCCCTTCTATGTTGATTACCTGAATTTGAGTTTTCCTTCCCCGATCAGCCAGAAAGGCAATCCATTTTCCATCAGGAGAAAACTCGGCCCCTGAGCTACTCCCTTTGGATGTGTTCGTTAACTGAAAAGGTGGGCCACCGTTTTTGCTTAACCAAATTTCGGTATCAAATCGATTCTCATTCCAGTCTGTAGTTTGCACCGTGTACATCACATGTTTTCCATCAGCTGAAAGTGTAACGCTGCCAATACTGCGCAGTGAAATAACTTCTTCGAAAGTTGGAACGTGTTGCGCAAATACAGACGATGAGAATAATACAAACAGTAGGAACAAATAACGATTCATACGAGAGGGGTTTGGGCTCTTAATGAAGCCAAATTGAAGGGCAATTTATATTGCTTTTACAGGAATGGATGTATAAATGGATAGGCTATCCAGGGCATTTACTTTTTCATATCCGTTGGCACGGGAGCGGGTCCATAAGGAATGTATGCCTTATACACATGGCCTCCTCTACGTTGCTCAAACTCTGCACGCACGTCTTTTCGTAGTTGCTCATTTTCAAAAAGATCAACCATTGTCATGGCCAATGATTTTGCAGCTAACACCATTCCTTTGTGTCCAATAGACATTCCTCCACAAGCAACAACACTCCAGCCGTGCCAGGCCGTATTAGCTGGTGCCGTAGTGGCCAGTAAGGTTATCTCGGGCACAATCCAACTAATATCTCCTACATCGGTAGAACCGCCCGCAGGATTTTCCTGAGTTTCTTTAAGTGGATGTATCGTTCCGTCAAGACCAGTTTGTTCACCACCTTGTACTTCCTGAATTTTCTTTGCAAAGGCAATCTCCTCCGGGGTGTAGGTTATAGGACCTAAAAATTCCAGATTCTTTTGAAGGGCTGATGCTCCTGTGCGATTCACCAGTAATTCATAATCGCCTGTTTGTACCGTTACCTTAGCTTCCACACCGGCAATCATACCCGCGCCTTTTGCCATTTCTTTAACACGCTCAAATACTTCAGCAACTCCGGTGCGCTTGCTATCCCGTATCCACATCCAAATTTTCGCATACTCAGGCACTACATTGGGTACATCGCCACCATTCATAATAGCATAATGCATGCGTACAGTAGGTTTTACATGTTCGCGTAACATGTTTACGCCATCCGTAAAAGCTTCGAGTCCATCCACCGCACTTCTTCCATTCCATGGGTCTGCTGCTGCATGTGCAGCCTTACCTTTAAACTCAACAATAAAATCAATAATCGCTTGTGAGCTTTGTGTGCTGGCTGCAATCTCTACATCGGGATGCCAATCAAGACATACATCCAAATCCGCAAAGAGACCATCACGGGCCATGTATATTTTCCCACCCACCGCTTCCTCGGCAGGGGTTCCATAAAACCGAATGGTACCTTTTAGTTTTCCTTGTTGGATCAATTCTTTGATTGCTACCGCGGCCCCTAAACTTCCAGCGCCAAATAAATTGTGACCACAACCATGGCCGGCAGCGCCTTGGTTCAATGCTTCTCTCGTTGGTTGTGCTTTTTGCGAAATCACAGGAAGGGCATGAAACTCACCCATGATTCCAATCACAGGTTTCCCCGATCCATACTCAGCTGTGAAAGCAGTCGGCATGCCAGCCAAAGCACGCTTTACTGTAAAGCCCTGTGCTTCGGCATAGTCGGCCAATTCCTTTGCCGATTTGGTTTCGCGCAAAGCGGTTTCGGCATAAGCCCAGACTTTATCGCTGATAGCAATTAACTCCTGCTGATGTTTATCAACCGATTGGATTACGGCAGCTTTATTCGCATTAACAGCCGGTTTCTTTTTTTGACTTACGGCAGCAATACTTATGCAGATCAGGATGAAGGTAAATAGCTTTTTCATTTAATCTATTTTAAAAATACTTTAACGCTAAGTTCGAAAAGAAATCATAAAGTTTAATGACAATCTATGAACTCATAATTTTTTACTTTTCTCCGTTATTACCTGCGGTAGATTTTTTACTTTTTCATTGATCGGATTTATGTTTTCTTCAATAATTCGATTCAGTTGATTCGTGGCTTCATCCGTCTCCTGATTTAACTCTCCTAACCGGTTCATCTGTGGTTGTGTTGGTCGTGCGGTGGCCCCATCAACAGCATCGGCTAAATCGGCAATCTCTTCCTTCAATCTTGGTCTTTGACGATACCCCATATTAGGTGGCGGTCTGCGCAAAATCTCATCTTCATAGTCTTTCAACTTTTTAATTGTCTCATCAATCTGATTTTGTGTTGCCTTATCAACCCCTGATTCGTTGCCCGCAGAATTTATTCGCTGTTTCAGTTCCGTTAACTGTTTTATAGTTTCATCTGTGCGGTTAATCAACTTATGGGTTTGCGATAACTGATCGCGTAAAGCAAGGGTCGTTTCTGTTTTCATTTTAAAATCCTGCTCGCTCATTTTAATGCGTGGATCAGCACGTACGGTAATTTTTGTTTCCACCGTTTGCCCATTAGCTTTTATCGCAGCTGTATAAACCCCGGGTGGCACCAAGACCCGTAGTGGCGACCCGCCCCAACCACTTTTCACTGGCGTGTTTATTTTTTCTTCTTCGGTATATCGCAAATCCCAGATGATTCTATTTACTCCAGCTTTCGAAACGGTATCCTTTAAGTTACGAACTGTATTTCCTTTTACATCGGTAATAGCAACCGTGATGGCTTCTTTCGGATCGTTCTTCAGATATAAATTAAGATACGCGCCAAAGTCTGGGTTCTTTGCTCTGTAAGCGGCATCGCCTTGCTCTTCAATCAATCCATAATAATTCCAAAGTGTGGCAGTTCGGGTAGTAAACACGGCTACCTCTTTACCCGCAGCAGAATTAAATTCTTCCAATGGCTGAATATCATCCAGCACCCACAGTCCTCTTCCATGCGTGGCCGCAACCAGATCATGATCGCGTTTGTGTATACGTAAATCCCGCACAGACACCGGTGGCATGTTGTTATTGATCTTCGACCAGCTTTTCCCTTTGTCCCACGAAGCAAAAATACCGTGTTCCATTCCGGCAAAAAGTAAATTCGCATTGTGCGGATCTTGCCGTACTACATAACACCAGTCTTCAGGTAATCCGCTACTGATTTTCGTCCAGGTTTTGCCAAAATCCGTAGTCATAAATGCATACGCCTTGTAGTCATCCATGCGGTGTTGATCCACCGATACAAACGCTGTACCCGCATCGTGCTCACTGGCATGAATTTTTGAAACCCATGCAAAGGCTGGCAAGCCCGTGATAGAACTCTTCAAGTTCGTCCAGGTTTTTCCACCATCGCGCGTAAGCTGCACATTGCCATCGTCCGTTCCCGCCCAGATAACATCTTTCTGTACTGGCGATTCGGCAATTGTTAAAATGGTGCAATGAAATTCTGCAGCAGTATTGTCTTGATAAATTTCGCCACCCGAAGATTTTTGTTTCGATTTATCGTTGGTGGTCAGGTCGCCACTAATTTGCTCCCAGTTGTAACCCTTATCGCGACTTCTGAAAATAACATTACCTCCGGTATAAACCGTGTTCGCATCATGCGGAGAAATGTGAATGGGCGAATCCCAGTTGAATCTGTATTTATGATTTTCAATGGCATCGCCAGCTGAACCAATTATTTTAGGATACGGATGGATGGTGCGTACATTGCCGGTGTTGGTATCGACATGATAAATCACACCTCCTTGCAAGTTGGCATATACTTCATTCTCCTGACCGGGAATAGGAACTGCATAATAGCCATCGCCAGAGGCAATCTGTTTCCAGTCTCGTTTTAAAATTCCTGCACGTTTTAATGAGTTGCTCGGACCTGTCCAGGTTCCGTTGTCTTGCAATCCGCCATAGAGAAAATACGGATCGCGATTGTCCAGAAAGAGTTCATAGAATTGCGAAAGCTCAACATTGTTGATTGTCTGAAAAGTTTTGAATCCATCATACGAAACACGAAAGCCGCCATCATCGCCACTCAAAACATGATTTGAATTTTTTGGATCGATCCACAACGCCTGATTGTCGCCATGCTGCCCATCGGCAACGCCTTTAAAAGTGCGACCACCATCCGTAGATTTACTCATGCCACCTGATAAGGTGTAAACAACCTCCGGATTAGATGGATCTACTTTTACATCGCTATAATAAAATGGACGGAAGTTTAACTCACGATCGTCATTAACCATGCGCCAGCTATCGCCCCGATCGTCTGACCGAAACAGTGTTCCGCCATCTTTAAATTCTGTAATTAAATAAACTGTATTCGGTTGGCTTTGCGCGATTGATACGCCAATACGTGCCATTGGTTTATCGGGCAACCCGTTTTTATGAGAAATTTTACTCCAGGTTTTTCCGCTATCCATTGTTCTATAGAGTGCTGTCTTTTCTCCATTGTCATCAAAGCGCCACGGCTTGCGGCTAAACGTCCACATGCCGGCATACATTACCCGTGGATTATTCCATTCTATGGCTATATCCGAGCAGCCTGTTTTTTCATCAATGTATAAAACCTTCGCCCAGGTTTTGCCGCCATCTTCCGTACGAAAAACTCCGCGATCAGTATTAGGTCCCCACTCACGGCCCATCGCACAAACACAAGCAGCATCAGGATTTTTTGGATCAACTACAATCCGCTTAATGCGATCAGTTTTTTCCAAACCTAAATGATTCCACGTCTTTCCGCCATCATTTGAACGATATACCCCATAGCCATACCCAACACTATTGCGCGGATCCCCTTCACCCGTGCCTACATAAATTACTTCATGGTCGCTTGGCGCGATAGCAATATCACCAATTGAATAAGCTTTTTGATCGGTAAACAAGGAAGTCATAGTTACCCCACCATTGGCCGTTTTAAAAACACCGCCATCGGCACCGCCTACATAAAACGTAGTTGGATCGCCCGGGATACCTTCAATATCGGTAACACGCCCACCCATGTTGGCCGGGCCAATTGGGCGCCACATCATATTCTTTAATGCTTTGTCGTTTGGTGCTTGAGCCGAGAGTTGCCAGAAGAACAACACAATGCTCAGTGTAGATAGAATCCTGAAATAAATTTTCATACAGGTTAAGGTTTATTATTATTTGAGATTACCAAATACGCGCTTCAAATCAAACTAGTTTGGGATAGACATTTTTCAAACAGCGCAAGCGGTCATTTTCCTGTTTGATGCGTTTTTCAATTATATGTCTTAAAATATATACCTTTATCCAGAATATTATGAAGACATCTATTCTCTCAATATTATTTAGTGCTGGCTTAATTTTACGAGGGTGTCAAGAAGATTCTCTTCGGGTATCTTGCAATCAGTCTGTAACGGCAACGGTAAGAGATCTTACGGTTTGGATGGTTGCGGATATGTATTCGAACTTGCCGATGGCACAAGACTGGAACCACAAATGTTGGGCTGGTGTGGTACTCCGCCCATTTCTAAAGAGATAACTGAAAATCCGTTATACAATTTTGAGTTTGTTGACGGCAAAAAAGTTAAAATTGCCTATGAGGAAATTCCAGAAGCAGCCAGCATTTGTTTGGTTGGAAAAGTTGTGAAGATCACTTGCCTGGAAGAAATCGCATCGGTAGCTGAGTAAAGTAAAATCTATTCCTTCGATTAATCTAAAACGAAGTACTGGCGCCACCGCCCCCCGAATCGCCACCGCCTCCTGTATCTGTAGTAATGTTCCCCGGTTGATTACCGCCCATCGTTTGGGAAATTAGCAAAGCCTCCACATTCATAGTGCCCCATTTCGAAGCCATCAGGTTTTCGCGGGTAAATCCTGCACGCATCTCCTTAAGATAGCGCATGAGTAAAAT
Source organism: Flammeovirgaceae bacterium (assembly GCA_016709845.1). GTDB lineage: Bacteria > Bacteroidota > Bacteroidia > Cytophagales > Cyclobacteriaceae > ELB16-189. The sequence continues at coordinate 444,731 of JADJMA010000002.1, forward strand.
CGTTATCCCCACTAAAATGATTCCCGCTACAGTAAGTGTAATTTCTGGGTGCCCTAGACTGTAGTAGTATTTAAATGTAAAAACAGAAAATGCTAAAACAATCAAACTCACCCGTAGCAAAACGATGTCCTTCCGCTTAATGCCAAAATATAAAAAACTTAGCGGGATGATAATTGTAAAGAAGTAAAACAGGTAGGCAAAAGGAATGTCCGCTCCCTCTTCCAAGGATAAATCCATCAGGTTAACACTCAGTTCGCGTACCACCAGATAATTGCCACTGAGGTAAACTAATAACAAGCAAATCGTTTCAACAATCAATAGATTATAATGCCATGCATTTAATTTAACTTGTCGCTGTAGTTTTTGTGTTGTGAAATAAATTGCCGAAAAAATTAAAATGAACACAAAGGGAATGACTTGCTTGAAGATTCCTCCTGCTTCAAAGCAATTGTAAAACACAATAGCAGCCAGAGATGCTATTGCTAAAGCAGTTGTGATCAGATCAAGATATCGGATGGCTGCAAAGGTGAAAATCAGCAGGCATACCAATAATATCAACTGAGTGCTATCAAAATCACTTAACCCCGCAAATCCACCAACAGAAAATCCGCAGGAATGGTATAGGATTGCTTCAGTTACCCCCGACTTATAATGATTTTTTGCAATGAACATTCTTTCAAGAACAACGAAAGATGCGATGCCATATAAAACACATAGTATCGAGATTACCATTTGTCCCGCTTCAACTACCATGAGCGTCAGAAGGCCTGTTACCCCCGAGAGAGCCACCAGAGCTGCTACGAATAGTAATAAGCGAATAATAACATTGGGGTGATAGAAAGGAACCTTATAGGCTTCATCAATGAGTGTCAATTGATCATCCGTGATAAAATGATGCTTAGCCCATCGCTTTACTTCTTTTATTACCGCCAGGTTGTAAACCCACTGCTGATTATAGGCGCTCTTCATCTTTTCTTAAGTAAATGTTTAGACTTAATGATGAAGTAAATAAATCCGCCACACGAGGCCACCGAATATAAAAACCATAGGTTGGGCTCCAGATCAAAAAGAGTATCGGCCAACAAGTAGGTGGTTGCGATGTAACCCGCCACAAAAGCATATAGCAAAAACAAAAATGATTTTCTTAAACTCGCCTGGTACCAGGCAAAGTAACAGCCCGCAAAAATAAGTGCCGCATATATCAGATACACCTGTTCATCAATAAAGAGGCCAGCCACCGAACCAACAAAAAATATGAGCATGCAAAAATTATAATACGTAAAGGCAAAATGACTTTTTATTTGTTTCCGTTCCAAGAAAAAAGCCATAGCACCCACTATTATGGAAAACACAATGGCCGTTATGTGAAGATTCGAATCAGAAAAGAAATCGTTGCTATACCATTTTTGTGGCGAAACACTGATACTCCAAAAAGATGCGAGTGCGGTAATGGCCAGAGAAAGAATGCCCAGATGATCATATCGATAGGCGAGATAGAAAAAGAACGCAGCCGTAATTAATGTACTCCAGCCCAGATGTTCGTCAAACGTGCCGTATTGAAATTGCAAATAGCCTTGTATCGATACAAATAGCAATGCTCCGGCCAATAGAACATAATCAAAGTAGGGTGTTGGTGGAGTAACGGGCTCGTTGGAATAATCGGTGCCGTACTTAATCACATACCAGAAGCAAATGATCATGGTAATCGATAGCAGGATAATGCTGATCAAATGACCCAACTCGCCAATGTTTTGATAAATGAGTAAGCCTGCGCCTGTTGTAAAAAGCATTACCCCGAGATAGAGCAGCGTGCGTAATTCATAAAAAACTGAAACTATTTTGCCTGAAGTAATTGCTTCTATTCTTTCGAATTGATCTTGGGTTATCAATCCTTTCTCCAAAAGCTCATGGGGTGTTTGTCGGGTCATTTACTTGTTGGCAGATACCGGACGAAATGAAGGTGAAAGGTTTTTCATAGTTGAGAAAGTAAATTGAATCACTAAAACACCAAGGACACGAAGTTATCACAAAGAATTCCTACTTCTTCGCATTCATATAATCAAACGTAAGATTGAGAAATGCTTTAACGCCTGTTACCATCGCTTTCTCATCAATCATAAAATCAGCGGTATGATGCGTGGGCTGCTTCTCTAATTTCATATCAGCCGGATAAGCGCCAAGAAAAAAGAAAAATCCAGGTACCGCACGTTGATAGAAAGAAAAGTCTTCGGCCATCGTAACGGGCACGGTGATTTTTACATTTTCAGTGCAGCGGCACGCACTAAACTCGGAACCATTTGATCCGTTAATTTAGGATCGTTAATCGTTGCCGGATACATGATTTGAATATCCACCTCAGCCTTAGCGCCTGCACTCTCAGCAATTTTAGTTGCGGTACGAATTATGTCTTGATGAATTTTTTTCTGCATCTCATCATCAAAAGCACGAATGGTTCCTTCTAGAAAAGCCTCCTCAGGAATAATATTTCTACGAATACCCGCATGTATGCTACCTATAGTAATTACTGCGCCTGCTTTGGTCAACTCCGTCTGCCTGCTTATGATAGTTTGAAGTCCGGTGATGATTTGTGCTGAGACTACTATGGGGTCAACACTATCCCAAGGAGTAGCACCATGGGCGCCTCGTCCCTTTACTTTTATATCAACCCCATCTACTGATGCCATCAATCCGCCCGAGCGATACGCTAACTGACCCGAAGGCAATAAAGATTGAATGTGTAATCCAAAAATGGCATCTACTTTAGGATTTTCAAGGACACCTTCTTTTACCATCAGCTCCGCACCGGATACTCCGTCACTAGCAGGCCCGCCTTCCTCTGCCGGTTGAAAAATAAACTTGACGGTACCTTTCAATTCATTTTTATTCTTCGCGAGGATTTCGGCTGTAGCCAATAATATAGCCATGTGTGTATCGTGGCCGCAGGCATGCATCACTCCGGTTTCCTGACCATTGAAGGGCACTTTTACTTTAGATGCGAATGGCAACGCATTTCTTTCGGTAACCGGCAAAGCATCAATATCTGCCCGCAAGGCAACAACAGGCCCGGGTTTACTTCCTTTCAAAATGGCAACTACTCCGGTTTTTGCAACAGGATACTGTACTTCAAGTCCTAATGCCTTTAATTGATTGGCAATTCGTTCGCCTGTTTTTGTTTCATGATTAGAGAGTCTAGGATGTTCGTGAAAATATCTGCGCCATTCGATCATCCGGCCTTCTATTTCACTAACCTGTTGATTAAGGCTGGCCTGAAGTTTAGGATTCACCTGGGCAACACCGCTAACGGCAACAAGAACAAAAATCAGAATGGACAGCTTTTTCATTTGTTAAATATTTATTGGGTATTGATCATGCTTAAGCGAATGGGCATATTCACTAATCTGAGGTAAGGTATTTAATTCGGATAGATTTTAAAACCCTTTTTATTCTGACAGCATCAAATATACATGCTTGGCAATCTGGATATCCTGTATGGCAACGCCTGTTAAATCTGCAATCGTAATTTGCTGATCATTCCTTCGACCTGAATTTTATTTTCTATTACTTCCCCCAACTCAATAATGCGGGAAGGATCAACCGCTTTTCTCTCACCGCATAACCAATATCTCCATGATCGATGCATTGATTTTTGCTATCCGCCACAATGATATCTGCTTTGGAAAAAATTTCCGGATCAATCTCCTGTTTGCCGTCTGCGTCTGCACCCATTGCGGTAATGTGTGTGCCCGGACGAATGTCGTCCGCCATCAGCAATGCCTTTCGCGCGGGGGTTGTCGTAACAATCAGATTGCAACGACTTGCCAGGTATCGCATATCCGTAGTGGTGGTAATTGAAAAGTCTTTTAACGATGGGTCATTTTTATAAGCAGCTAATTTATCCGCACTACGGCCCCATACAATCACCTCGCGGCAATCAGTTACCGGCTTTAGATATTCCAGTTGCATGCGTGCCTGTACGCCCGTGCCTACAATTCCAATACATGAAATTTTTGACGGAGCCAGGTGTCTCGCTGACGCAGCACCCGCTGCTGCCGTGCGTGTGTCGGTTAGATATCCTTCATCGAGTAATATGGACAACGGCTCTCCGGTCTTTTGACTGAAGAGTAACATCATGCCATTGCTTGTGTTCAATCCCATGGAAGGATTATCATAAAAGCCAGAAGCAATCTTTATAACATAGTAATCATCCCCCTCAATGTATCCATATTTGATGTGCACATCACCCGGTGGGTTTTTGAAACCGAGATAGCCCACCGGAGGAACCATTACTTTTTTCTGTGAGTATATCACAAATCCTTCTTCAATCGTCTGAATAAGGTCAATGGCGGAGTTTTTCTGAATTACTCTCTTTATTTCGGAAAGTGAAATGGTCTTCAGCATTACTCACAAATTAATCGCTTAAGAACAGCCTCGCTGATATTTCCTCCACAAATAACCACCACCACTTTTTTTTCCCAGATAGCGATCCTTCGTTTTCAGCAGTGATGCCACGCCACACCCGCAGAACCTTCTATTATAAGGTGATGCTGCTTCATCACCAGCTTCATCGAATCAAGTATTTCTTCCTCACTCACCAGAACGTAGCTATCCACCAGCCGCTGACAGATTTCAAACGTGATTGTGCCAGGTTCTATTCCTCCGGCAGTACCATCCGATAGTGTCGGCTTTTCAGCGACCTCAATAATTTTCCCGGCTTTAATACATTCATACATGACAGGCGCATTTTCTGGCAGGCAGGCAACCACCTCGATTTTAGGATTGACCGCCTTTAGATACGATGCTATTCCTGCTATCAAACCGCCACCTCCCACAGAAATAAAAATGGCGTCAAGATCGGGAAGTTGCCGGAGCAACTCGACTCCAATACTTCCCTGGCCCGCCATCACGTCTTCATCGTTGTAGGGAGACACATAGACCTGACTGGTAGTTTCAGAAAGTTTGCGAACGTGCTGCTCGGTTTCCTCGCAATTGTCTCCATAAAATTCCACCGGCACTCCCCTCATTCCAATCGCATCTACCTTTGCGGGCGATGCGTTTTTTGGAAGGTAAATCGTTCCCTCTCTCTTCACTACCGATAACGCATTGGCAACACCCAAGCCGTGATTGCCTGTAGAAGCTGTCACAATTTTAGCGTTCGAATGTTGCAAGGATAAAACTTTATTGAGTGCTCCGCGCGCTTTGAATGAACCTGTTATCTGAATATTCTCCAGTTTTAAATACACCTCACTGCCAGTCATCTTGTTAAGCGCGTAAGAATATTCCAGCGGAGTCTCTCTTAAATAAGGGCGAATTCTTTTTTCAGCTTCTATAATCTTTTCCTTGATACCCATAATGATTCCTGTTGCCTTACTTCTTAACTGCAAACATATAATCCACTGTCAAATTCACCAGCGCCCGTACACCCGTCACAAATGATTTTTCATCCATCATGAAATCAGCGGTGTGGTGAACCGGTGGATTTTTCAACTTCATATCAGCAGGATAAGCGCCAAGGAAAAAGAATAGTCCCGGAATATTTTCATGGTAGGATGAAAAGTCTTCTGCCAGTGTTGTTGGCGCAACCACTATTGCATTGCTGATGCCCACGGTACGCTGAAGACTTGGCTCCATCATTTTTGTCAGGAATGGATCATTATAGGTTAATAATCCTCCTTCATTGATTTCTACTTCTGCGCGCGCGCCTCCGCTTTCTGCAATTTTCTCAGCAGTAAGTTTAATTTTTTCATGTAGTGTTTTTTGCATCACAGGATCAAAGCTGCGGATTGTTCCAGTCAATTCAGCTGATTCAGGAATAATATTGCCCCGGTTTCCGGCATGAAAACTACCTATCGTGATTACCGCAGGTGCTTTGGTAAGATCCGTTTGCCGACTGACTATCGTTTGAAGACCAATCATAACCTGACTGCCAATCATAATTGGATCCTTACTATCCCACGGAGTTGCGCCATGGGCACCTAATCCAATTATTTTAATTTTCAACTCATCAGAGGCCGCCATGATACTTCCTGACCGATAACCCAGTTGTCCACTTGGTAAAAGGGAAAGCATATGTAATCCAAAGATCACATCCACTTTTGGGTTGTCAAGAACACCCTCCTTTACCATTAATATTGCACCTCCTTCTTCGCCTTGAGGCGGACCTTCTTCAGCGGGTTGAAATAAAAATTTCACCGTGCCTTTGAGCTCACTTTTATTTTTGCGAGAATTTCTGCCACCGCCATCATAATGGCTACGTGAGCATCATGACCACAAGCATGCATAACGCCCGTCTCCTGGCCATTAAAAATTGATTTTTCCTTTGATGCAAATGGCAAGCTGTTTCGTTCGGTAATCGGCAACGCGTCCATGTCGGCACGCAAAGCAATCACAGGGCCAGGCTTGCCACCTACCAACAAACCAACGACTCCGGTTTTGCGACTGGATATTGCACCTCGATGCCAAGTGACTTCAGGTGCTCAACTACCATGGCACCTGTTTTAAACTCACGATTGCCCAACTCCGGATATTGATGAATTTTTCTTCGCCATTCAATCACCCTGGATTCAATTTCAGCAGCTTGTTTATCCAGACTGGTCTGCAGCTTGATCTTAACCTGCGCTGTCAGTGAAATGGGAAATAAGAAGAGCAGAATAAACTGACAAAATTTCTTCATAGGTTTGAGTAATTTCAGTCAAGGTATAAAAAAGAGATTCTGAATAAAACCTAAATTATATGCAATGGGTCAAAATCTTTGCGAGTGCCGAGGAAGCTGACAACATCCTGATTGAAAATAAGCCTCAACTCGTGGTGGCAAATGGGAAAAGAATTTGTTTGGTGAAACGTGAAGGGAAATACCTAGCCGTGGGTGATCGATGCACCCATAATGGCGAATCGCTAAGCAAAGGAAAGGTTAACTATCTGGGTGAAATTGTTTGCCCGTGGCACGGCCATCAATTTAATCTTAAAAGCGGTCGAGAGATTCAGGAACGCTCCCCGGACCTGGAGTGCTTTCCGGTTAATGTGGAACAATCTGGTTTTTATCTGGGAATTTAAGGTTCCACAATAGGGATGAAGGCAAATCGTTATTTATCAAATACTATCTTCTTGAAAATCTTTTTCTTTCTTTTCATTACCCCCTTTCTATTGGCTGCGCAACCTGTAGATGAAAAAAAATTATTGGTAAGCCGACTTTCGATCGTTGAGTCCGTGCCTGAAAAACTGTTGGCGACACGATCGGTTGTGCTCTATGAGCCCACTATTTCAGCTAAAGAATTACAGGAAACTCAAAAGGCGTTTCAACAAACCGGTATTGATGCGGTTGCTTATTTTGTTATTGATCATATTTTGGCTGGGGCCGATCCTCAAAAGGCCTTCTCCACCTATTTGAATTCGCGCAATGTTTCCTTCATTATCTTATTCAATAAAGAAAAGCAAACCTACTCGCTTACCTTCGTTCCGTTTAATAACAAGGTTGATTTGGTAAATAAGGGTGCTCCCGCCTGGCAACAAAAAGGAGTGGTCTTAAATGAGGTTCTTCTTTCTACCTATCGGTTTGCGGTGAGCAATCAAAAAAAACAAAATCTGTTGATTAATGATGTTCCCGAAACTGACATAACACTTAAATATTTTGTGGGCAGGAGGACAGAAACCTATACGGCCATGGTTAAATCATTTAAAGTAGCCGTGCCAAAATTTGAAAACGAAAAAGACGATGCGGCCTTGGAGGAAATCCTAAAAGAATACTTTCCAGTTAAATACGAATTGGTTGATCCTGCTTTAGATGAGCGAGAGTTGGAAAGCAAAGGATTTATTACTGTACTTCGCTTTGTTCATACGCGCGGCATTGTAGCTAAGACGATTCTTGATTATGATCTTTCGCAAATGTCAAACTCTATTGCTTCGGTGGCCATGGTGAATGGTGATGCCCAATTAAAAACAATTCCCGCAGAGGAAACGATTTATAAATTCTACATCAAACACCTGGAGTACGGAAATTTTTTTTTAGGCAACAAATGGGATGCCGACCGCACCTGGCAAGCTGCCCTCGCCAATCATTTGCAACTCATGCGAATGGATTTGAAATACTAGGGCTCAGTGGTTTTATTCCGTTTTGAAATAACAAGAGCCGCCAGAATTATTAAGGCCAGAAAAACATAGCCATTGAAGTGAACTCCAGGAAAGCTGTTGTGCCACCCGTGGCTCCATCCAAAAATACCATGGAAAATTGCACCAAACACTCCTGCAATTACTCCAATCACTGCACCAAATACACCAGCCACAATTCCAATCGCACCACCGATCAATCCAAAAATTAAACCGAACAATCCCATTCCTAAACCAAACCAAAGCGGAAAGGTAAATACGATGATCAGGGTAATAATAATGGTTGTGGTACGAGTCATTCGCCAATGTTTCTTTATTGACTACACAAAAATCATTCGCATTTTCGAAAAGTGTGTTTCACTGGTTAAAATCAACTTTTTGGTTTTTCATCAAAGCAAAAGTGTTGAAAAATGAACACTCGATTTACAAAAGTGCACAGCATGAACAAGTTTAAAGCTGTAAAAATCAATATTAAAGGAGAGAACCCACAACCAAGGTATAAAAAGCACAATTTGGAAGTTTAAATGATTTCTTCTTAAATTAAGAAACTAATACTCGTCTATTCCGTTAACCTTAAAAATTCGACTTAATGAAAGCTTATCTCGGTGAATTTGAAGAACTCGCGCTCCTTACCATTGCCACGTTGGGCGATGATGCCTACGGGGTCTCTATCCAACAGGATATTGAAACGCGATGTAACAGAAGCATTAGTATCGGTGCCCTGCATTCAACTATTACCCGATTGGAAGAAAAAGGATTTTTGAAATCGTGGCTAGGTGGAGCCACAAAAGAGCGGGGCGGTAGAAGCAAACGGTTTTATGAAATTACTCAGGCCGGAAAAAAAGCTGTAGCAGAAAGCAAAAGCTTACGCGATGACTTGTGGAGCTTGTCAAAAATAAATTTGTCAATCACCCGATGAAACAACACCAACCACCAAAATTAGCTCGTAGGTTTTTTGCCTGGTACTGTGGTCAGGCCAAGGTAGAGGATCTCATTGGCGATTTAGACGAATGGTTTTATCAGAATCTAAAAACAAAATCTCCAACGAAAGCAAAGCTCATTTATTGGAAGCAAACGCTCGCACTCATTTTCTCCTACGCTATCCGAAAGCGAAAACAGAAAGCCGCTTCTGGTCCTTATTCTTCCGCTTCATTCTCTTTTGATATGATGCGTAATTATATAAAAGTCGCTATTCGTAATCTTTATCAATACAAATATTTTGCTATCCTCAATGTCTTCGGCCTCGCAGTTGGTATGACAGTAAGTCTTCTTCTTATTTCGTTAGTTTCTTTCGTTCGAACCTATGATGACTTTCACACACATGGAGATCATATTTATACTATTGTGAGCGAACGCACTGAAGGTGTAGAAGAATCCATATGGGCTACAGCTCCCTTTGTGTTGGCCGAGCAATTGCAAGAATATCCGGACGTACAAGAAGTAGTGCGCATTCAAGCTAGCTTTCGTGAGGAAATTAAACATGCGCAAGGAACCCTTTCATTGCAGGGCTATTATGTTGAGCCAAACTTTTTAAAAGTATTTACCTATGAGGTTACGCAAGGAAATGCAACATATGCGCTGACCAAACCCAACAGTATAATTCTGACGGAATCGGCAGCAATGAAGTTCTTTAATTCAACCGAAGTTCTTGGGAAAACCCTGCAGTTGGAGAATGGCAGCTTGTTGGAGGTGGGCGCTGTTATGAAAGATCACCCGATCAACTCGCATCTGAAGTTCGATGTCTTGGTATCGTACGCTACACGTCCCCCGGTACAAGCATCTCTCAGTGATCAATGGATAAAATATGACCGTGAGTATTTGTATATGCTGCTTGCAGAAAACGGAAGTCAAAAGAAAGTGGAAGAGCTTCTTAATAAGATAGCATCAGATTCTTATGCCACACTTCCAGTAAAAGTGAGCTTTGCCACAAAACATTTAAGAGAAATCGCCATGGGGGCTGATTACCGTATGGCCATTGGCCCAAAGTGGGAAGCCTCAGGAATGATTGTCTTTGGTATAATAGCTCTACTCATTTTGTTACCAGCCTGCTTTAACTACACGAACATTTCTATTGCCCGTGCCCTGAAGCGAGCAAAAGAAATTGGGTTGCGCAAAACAATGGGCGGACAAAAAAATCAAATCTTCCTTCAGTTCATTACTGAAACTGTTGTGATTACACTGGTATCACTGGCAGGAGCAATGCTGATTTTCTTTCTTATCCTTCCAGAGTTTCTAAACTCACTGGCAGAATCCTCTTCAATTGATCTTAGTCTTACAATACGCATGGTTTTATACTTTATACTTTTTGCGTTAGGTACGGGGTTAGTGGCCGGAATTTTACCGGCACTATACTTTGGTGGGCTTAGTCCTATTCAAGCCTTAAAAAATAAAACACATGCAGGTACACAAGGGATGCGTGTACGAAAAGTGCTAACCATTTTCCAGTTTGCATTATCATTTGGCTTTATACTATGCCTTGTCGTTTTTAGTCGGCAGTATCAGTACTCAATCAATTTCGATTTCGGATTTAATAAAGAGAACATTGTTGATGTACAATTGCAATGTGTGAAAGCTGAGTTAGTGAAGACTGAATTTTCAAAGTTAGCTTCGGTTCAATCTGTGGCCATGTCCTCCCAATTAATGGGGCTAAGTTATTCAAGCACCTGGGTAAAGAATGCGGATAAAGATTCTGCCGAAGTAAATCAGCTGTTTGTTGATCGAAATTATCTTTCCATGTTTAACCTTACATTGCTCGCAGGTAAAAACTTCCCGGAAGAAACCTGGCAGCGCGAGCGTTTTATTATTGTTAATGAAGAATTTCTGAAACACTATAAGATTGAAACTCCGGTTGAAGCCATCGGCCGCACCTATCTGGTGGAGGGAAATGAACTTGAGGTATTGGGTGTTGTAAAGAATTTTCATTTTGCTTCGTTGCGATATCCAATTGATAAATTCTTTTTCAGGATGAACCCAGAACACTTTGCCTTCGCTCATCTGAAAGTAAGCTCAGCAGATACTTATAGCATGTTCACTGAATTTGAAAATCATTGGAGGACTTTAAACCCTGAACAAAAATTGGAGGCAGATTTCTTTGAAGAGGAATTGAATGAAGGCTATAGCAGTTATGTTGTGATGATTAAGATTGTTGGTTTTCTTGGATTGTTAGCAATTACTATCTCATTACTGGGAATGCTTGGCATGGTTGTCTATACCTCTGAGACGAAAGCCAAAGAGGTGAGTATTCGCAAAGTAATGGGTGCTACGGTGTATAGCCTCGCGCTTTTGCTTTCAAAAGATTATTTAAAACTGATAGTATGGGCTATTCTGTTTGCGGTGCCCATCACCACAACCATATTTTACTTGCTGTTTCCTAAGATACAATACTACAGTGTGAGCCTTACACCGTGGGACATATTAGTAAGCGCAGCAATTTTGTTAGGATTGGGGATTGCTACCATTGCCTCCCAAACGTATAAAACTGCTACAACCAATCCGGCTGAAATATTGAAGGGCGAGTGAGTCTTTATAATTGTCTAGACAAACGCAACTGCTAATTCGCCAACGTAAACTCTGGCAGCTTCATAATTTTTCCACCTTGCAGTGCGGATTCATGGGCAAGAATTCCGACACACGTTATGTTGGCCGATTGAACTGCATTTGGATAAGGCACTTTGTTATTAACCAAGGCATCGATAAATGCATGCACCAGATGCGGGTGCGAACCGCCATGCCCACCGCCCTGAATAAAGGAAAGGTGCTGATGATCATCAGCATCGTAAACACCTTGCCTGGTAAATCCTTGAATAGCTTCAGGTAAAAGCTTTGCATAATCCGGACACTCTACTTCTTCCGGAATTTCGGGTTCCGGTTTTTTTGCAGTGTGCACAACTAAAGGCTTGCCTTCTATCAATGGCCACTCAACCGTTTTCTTTGATCCGTACACTTCAAAGCTTTCGCGATATTGACGCGCTACATCAAACAGCGAGCGATATACATGGGCGCTTACATCTGAGTTTCTGAATTTAATATGCGCGGTTTCAACAGCAAAAGGTGAATTATAGTGATGATGAAGTTCTTCTCTAATTGTTCCGCTGCCAAAACAAGAAACGTATTCCGCCTCATTGCGCATTAACCCCAGCACCGGCCCCACACAATGCGTGGCATAATACATCGGGGGCAATCCGGGCCAATAGTTTGGCCACCCATCCATGTCTTGTTGATGACTAGCTTTAATGAATTGAAGTTTCCCTAGCTCACCTTTGTCATAAAGTTCTTTCATGTACAGAAACTCGCGCGCATACACCACGGTTTCCATCATCATGTAGGTGAGATTTTTTTCTTTCGTGAGTCGTACAATCTCCTCGCACTCTTCTACCGTTGTTGCCATGGGTACGGTACAGGCAACATGCTTCCCGGCTTTCAATGCTTTGATGGATTGAATACCATGGTCGGGAATGGGTGTATTGATATGCACCGCATCAATAGTTGGATCTTTTAGCAATTCATCATACGAGGTGAATCTATTTTCAATCCCAAAGGCGTCACCAATTTCCTTTAGTTTTTTTTCGTTGCGCTGACAAATCGCAATCAGATTGGCGTTCGGATGTTTTTTATAGATCGGAATAAATTCAGCCCCAAATCCTAACCCAACAATGGCTACGTTGATTTTCTTACTCATAACACTATGCGTTTAATAATTTCTTTAAAAAAGTAATTCCATCTTGGGCAAAATCATCCTGACTCTCAGCAAGATTTTTCCAGATGCATACGGCTCCGGCCAACTCTTTTATTTCAGGCGTAAAGCTTTCAATAGATACTACTCCAGAATAATTAATTTTTTTCAGTCCGGCTTTAAATGAATTCCATGGCGTTTGTCCGGTGCCCGGTGTGCCGCGATAGTTTTCAGAAACTTGCACATGAATCAGTTTACTTCCTGCTAAGGTGATGGCCGCATCAAGATCACGCTCTTCAATGGCCATATGAAATCCATCTAACAACACTTTTGCAGCAGAATGATTTACATCATTAATCAACCGCATAACATCTGCAGATGTGTTAATCAAATCTGATTCAAATCGATTGAGTGGTTCCAACGCAACCATCAATCCGTGTTGTTGTGCCTGTTCACAAACTTTACGAATGTTTCGCACAGCAAGTTCCCATTCAATTTTTCTCTGCTCAGGCGAAACCATACGCGCTTTACCAACGGCAGAATACATAGGGCCGGCAAGAAACTTTGCGTCCCACGCATTGCATAGCTTGAAGCACTCGGTAATGTAATCGAAGCAAACTTTATGAACGACAGGATCATCGTGCGTTAAATCGCGCGTAGGCCCAAAGGCCCCGCATACAATTGCTTGCAAGCCATTTTCTAAAAGCGCTTCTTTTACTTTTTGGCTATCGATTAGTTCGGGATATTCAACCGGAATTTCTACCGCATCGTAACCCATTGATTTTATTTTAGGAAATAATGCAACTGTTTCCGTATTGAACGGTGAAGTCCAGAGCCAGGTGCTTACAGCAAATTTTATATTCGACCCCATTGCTATTTACTCTTAACCACATTCATTATACCATTCATCAAAGACCAATGCCCAGGAAAGGTGCACACATACGGATAATCACCAACTTCTTTTGGCGCTGTAAATTGAAGTCGCACGGTTTGTTGTGGGTTCACCAATTTAGTTGAGAAAAGTATTTCCGGTATGTTGCGCACATAATTCATCTCGGCACCTTTTGTGTCTTGTGCAAGCTTATCGGCAGCCGCGCCAAACAGTTTTAAAGTGTGCCCGGCTTAATGATCAATAAATTGTGCTGCATAAAATCTGGGTTTTCAAAAATAATTTCCACCGGCTTGCCGGCTTCTACTGTAAATGATTTTAAATCATACTTCATTTCATTCTTGATGACCTTAATCTTAATAATAGTTGCGCCAGCAACCGAAGTGGTTGTTTCAACATGGGTGGATTTGCTACCATAATTTTTCATGAACACTTCTGCAACTGAAGCATCCTGAAAAGGAGAGATGGTGCTGGAACGAAAAATCTTTTCTACATCGTATTTCCAATCACCAACCAAAGAAATTTTAGAAGTTCCTGACTGAAGAAAGAAATCAATTTCCTTTCCATACATGCCTCCACGACCGCCTCCATCTTCAACTTTTACCGCAATTGAATTTTTTCCGGTTTTAAGCACGCCTGCGGGGATTGTGTACAATCTAAACGTATCCCAATCTTTATCAGTAGAACCTACTTTAACGCCATTCACCCATGCGATATCTGTATCATCAATTGGCCCAAGCGATAACATTGCTTTTTTTCCAGCTAAATTTTCTGGAATGTCAATCGTTTTTCTAAACCAGATAATGCCATCCATTTCAACTCCGTTCGTTTCAATAGCTTTCGGGAGTGGCATCTGTTTCCAGGCGGCATCATCTAAATCAACTTGTTCTCTTTTAAATAGTGCAGGATCCAACGGAGTTTTGTAGTTCGGATTTTCTTTAAGAAAGGCACTCATAAAACCACTTTGATGTTTTGCGGCAGCAGCATAAACAGCTTTTTGTAACCAGAGATCATTTTTAATTGTGGGATCATTTGATATCGGTAACAACAACGCGCCAATATTTTCAGATGCAGGCAAAGAGGTAAGTGCTATGAGGGCAGCCAATCTTGTATTTGGATCGGGATCATTTAATGTATTGGATTCAATAATGATTTGTTCTGTTAAGCCTTCTTGTGAAAGAATTTGTAAAGCCGCTTTGCGAACCGCAGGAGATGAGTGTTTCAACGCATCAACAACTACTTGAAAAGTTTCGCTACCCGTTTTCACTGCACCTAAGCCATCCATCGTCCAGAGTGCGTGGATGGCCGCAAATGAATTAGCAGATTTGTCTTTTACTAATTTATATAAAAAGGGTAAGGCCGTTTCTTTTTTATTTTCAACAAGCATACGCTGCGCAGCTATCCGCCAAAACATATTGTCATTAGTCAAGATGGCAACAAGTTCCTGGCTGTTGCCTCTATCTAACCTCACCACCTTGTATGGTTTTGAGTCTTGATGAACGATGCGCCAAACACGACCATGCGATTTATCACGCAAGGGATTATCATACGCATTGCCCGAACCCGTTTCTGCCTGATAGCCACCTCGATCGGGTGTAGGTGTTGGGTTATGTTGAATGATAAAATTGTACCAATCTAAAACCCATACGTTTCCATCAGGGCCAACCTTAGCTTCTACAGGCGAAGTCCATTCATCCGCGCCAGCGAAAAGATTCCAACCATCCTTTTCAATAAACCCGGAACCATCTTTTCAATTTTAGCAATGTGCACCAAGTGACCCGTGGGTTCGCAAACAAAAGCAATGTTATTCCAATACTCTTTCGGATAGGTTCGTGCTGTATAAAAATTATGCCCTGCTGCTGCCGTGAAACCACCGAACACATCAACTTGTCGTACTTTGGGTGTGATGGGATGCATCGCATAATGACCATCAATTTTTTTACTTCCGATAGAAATACCTTCTACCCCTTGCGCTGCCTGATTTGGAATGCCCATGAAAACACTGTGTGTATTATTGGCCGTTGATCCGAACACATCGTTATTTTCAGTAAGCCCTAAGCCCCACGTATTATTACTCGTGTTAGTTAAAAACTGAAAGCTTGAGGCATCGGGCGCAAAGTGATAAAAGCCCTGTTCAAACTCCAAACTATCACCGGCAATCTTCCCTTTAAATCCTGAGTAGCCGACCGAGCCCCAGATTTGGTTATCGATTCCATATTTTAAATTAGAAGGCCCGGCATGTGTATCGAATGTGCCCCAACCATCAATAAGTATTTCGCGCACATCGGCAAGGTCATCGCCATCGGTATCTTTTAAAAATAAAAAGTGTGGTGCTTGTGAAACAATGATACCCCCGCGTGCAAAGGTTAAGCTCGTGGGGATATTAAGTTTGTCTGCAAAAATGGTAAACTTATCGGCTTTACCATCGCCATCCGTATCCTCACAGATTTTTATACGATCGTCACCCACACCGTCTGCATCGCGCACCGAGTTAGGATAATCAACAGTTTCAATAACCCACAACCGTCCACGATCATCCCAATCCATGGCTATAGGATTTATAATGTCGGGCTCGGAAGCAAAGAGTTCTGCACGAAATCCGGCAGGAACCTGAATTAATTTTTTCTCTTCTTCGGCCGAAAGTGGTTCTTGATATTGTGGGGCGGGGTTTCTCTTTTCATAGTTTGGAATGTTTGGTACATTTTTATAAACCAATGTTGGCATTCCTTTTCTAAATTCTTCCCATTGCGATTTTACTTTATCACCCACAGCCCACACAATACCTTGCTGCACTAACTTTTGAAACCTTGGATTATCCCAAACGCGTTCATCATGACCAGATGCTGTATAAAATACTCTCCCTTTTCCATGTTCTTTTACCCATGTCCATGGTTCGTGATGGTCGCCTTCCACGCGTTCCATCAATACCGTTCTGTCTGCACTTAGTTTGTCATGAACATAGGTTTCGTCCCATGCGGTAAATTCTTCTACACCATGCATAGCAGGATGTTCCTTATTGATTATAGTTGCGGTAAATGTTGCCGTGTCATGTTTTAAAAACTGACCGCCCACTAACTCAACATATTTTTCTGAATTGCGAAAGCACCAACTTGCACAATGAAGTGGAATAAATCCTCTTCCACTTTCAACAAAGTTTAAAAGAGCTGCTTCCTGCGATTGGGTAATCGAATCATGATTGGCATAAATCATTAGGCCATCGTACCAGGCTAGTTTTTCCGGATTTAAATCGGCAGGATCATTGGTGTAGGTAAAGTTGATTCCTTCTTTGCCAAGTGCTGCTGCCAGTATGGGTAGGTATTGCGCTGAGTTATGATGTTTGCTTACGTGGCCTAAGAAAAGAATTTCTATTCTGCGAGGCTCGTCTGATAGTCTTGATTTCCCTTTATTCTCGCACGAAGAATAAACGAGGCCTGTAAGAATTATAACACAATAGATAAGCTTTTTCATTGGGTAGGATTTGACGGCAAAAGTTGGAAGAATTCCAAATAGAAAATTACTGCATTTAAAATCATTCCGACAATATTTTATAGGAACGGATCATAAAAAAAACCCGGGTAACCCGGGTTTAACTATAGCTTTTGACTTTCCCTCGATAATTAAAAAGGATACTCTCCTTTATCAATCACATGCTTGGCAACCTTGCGCCTTGCTGTTTTCAAGTTGTATGGATCAATTTTCGTGAAGCGTTTTAAGCCCATCAGCATCAAGCGTTGTTCATCACCTTCGGCAAAAGAAGTAATAGCACTCTTACCTGCTGCGGCAGCCAACTCGATAGCGCGGTGCAAATAAATAATAGCCATCTCCTTTTCAATCTCACAGGCTTTCTCGCCACGCATGCTAATCAGTTTTTCCACCCGAAGAATAACTGATTCGGCTACATAGCCTTCAATTAACATATCGGCAAGGTTCATTAAAATCTCCTGCTCCTCAGAAAGTTTAGCCATAAACTTTTGTATCGCTGCCCCCGATACCATTAAGCCTGCTTTCTTCAAATTGCTTAATGCCTTTTTTTCTTTGGCAAACAAAGCTGTGTCATCCGATGCCCCAAAGTCAGGAATAGACATTAATTCCTTTTGAACCGCCATAGCCGGATTCATTAAATCCAGATGGCCTTTCATGGCCCGCTTCAACAGCATGTCGATAGTAAGCAAGCGGTTGATTTCATTCGTGCCTTCAAAGATTCGGTTAATCCGCGCATCGCGATAAGCACGATCCATTGGGCCTTCGGCAGAAAAACCCATACCGCCATAAATCTGAACACCCTCATCAACAGTAAAATCTAACACTTCTGAGCCGTGTACTTTTAAGATCGCGCACTCAATAGCAAATTCTTCTAAAGATTTTAATCGGGCTTTTGCAGAGTCCATACCACCTGCAACAAAAGCATTGTACGCATCATCAATATTCTGGCTAGCGCGGTAGTGTGCTGACTCGGAAGCAAAGACCCTGGTAACCACTTCCGCAATCTTATGTTGAATAGCGCCAAAAGTTGAAATCGCCACCCCAAATTGTTTGCGCTCTGTAGCATATTTGGTGGCCAATGAAATGGCCATCTTGCTTCCGCCCACCGCGGCTACACCCAGTTTTATGCGGCCAATGTTTAAAATGTTAACTGCGATCTTAAATCCATTCTCCCGCTCGCTTAATAAATTTTCAACCGGCACCTTACAGTCATTGAAAAAGATTTGACGGGTAGAAGAACCTTTGATTCCCATCTTCTTTTCTTCCTCATTCATGGTGATGCCACCAAAAGCTTTCTCTACAATGAACGCACTTAAATTTTTATCGTCATCGATTTTGGCAAACACTATATACACATCCGCAAAACCACCATTGGTGATCCACATCTTCTGCCCATTAATAACATAATGTTTTCCGTCAGCTGTAAGTTTCGCTTTGGTCTTTCCCGAGTTAGCGTCCGAACCAGAGTCGGGTTCGGTTAAACAATAAGCGGCCTTATATTCCCCCTGAAGCAAGCTTGGGAATATATTTTTTCTTTTGTGCTTCATTTCCATAATACAATATGGGAAGGGTACCAATTCCGGTATGCGCTGAGATCGCCACCGCAAAAGAATGACCCGCGCCCATCACCTCAGCCACAAGCATCGTTGTGTTGAAGTCCATGCCAAAACCACCAAGATCCTGAGGTACCGATGTTCCAAGTAACCCCAACTCACCTGCCTTGTCCATTAGCTTAGGCATCAGTGTTAAGTCCTTCATCGAATCTATCTGATCAAGAATTGGCTGAATTTCTTGTTTCAGAAAATCCTTGCAGGTCTGAGCAATCATTTTCTGCTCTTCATTAAAATCTTCAGGAATAAATATTTCCTGAGCTTCCGTTTCACGAATCAGGAATTCTCCGCCTTTGATTGCTTTTTTTGTTTCTGTTGTTGTGCTCATTTTTTTAGTCTTAAAGTAAATAGTATTGAGTCCTTAGTATTTGCTCTTTGCTTATCCCTGATGTCTAAGGACTAAAGACTCAGGACTTTTTACTTACGTTTAGTTCAAGAGTTCATATATCCCCGCTACGCCTTGTCCGCCACCTACACAGGCCGTTACCATTCCGTACTTTTCTTTTTGGCGTCTCAGTTCATTAAACAGCTGAACAGACAATCTTGCTCCTGAAGAACCGAGAGGATGACCGACTGCAATTGCTCCACCATTAACATTCAATTTTTTACGATCGATGTTAAGTTCTTTTACCACAGCTAATGATTGGGCCGCAAATGCTTCGTTCAATTCTATCAAATCAATATCGTCCAATTTCAGTCCAGCAATCTTCAGTGCTTTGGGAATTGCTGCCACCGGACCAATGCCCATAATACGCGGATCGACTCCGGCCGCTGCATAACTAACCATTCGTGCAATAGGTGTTAAGTTTAATTGCTTAACCATGCGCTCGCTCATAACGGCAACAAACGCAGCGCCATCAGAAGTTTGAGAAGAATTCCCTGCTGTAACAGTTCCTCCAGCAGCAAAAACAGGTCTTAACTTAGCGAGACCTTCAACCGTTGTATCGGTGCGAATACCTTCATCGGTAGCCACTACAAATTCACGGGTTTTCTTTTTCATGTTCTCATCCACATACACTTCCTTTACCGTGATAGGTACAACTTCATCTTTGAATTTTCCATCCTTCCACGCTGCTGCCGCTTTCATATGCGATTCATACGAAAACTGATCTTGCTCTTCGCGCGTAATTTTAAATTGCTTGGAAACCTCCTCAGCTGTAAGCCCCATGCTCGTGTAATAGGTGGGATGATTTTTAGCGATCTCATAATTCAATGCGGTTTTAATTCCCATGGTAGGGACAAGTGACATTGATTCGGTACCACCTGCAATAATCACATCGGCTTGTCCGGCTTGAATGCGTTGACTGGCAATAGCAATGGTTTCTATTCCAGATCCACAATAACGATTGACTATCATGCCGGGTACGTCCAATCCCAAAGCAAGCAATGAAATCATGCGCCCCATCTGCATGCCTTGCTCAGCCTCGGGCACGGCATTGCCAACAATAAGATCATCAACCATTTTATTTTCTAATCCGGGAATAGATTTCACTAAATGCTTGATCACATCCGAGGCAAGATCATCGGGCCGGGTAAACCGAAACCCACCCTTTTTTGCTTTACCTACTCCGGTTCTAAAACCTGCTACAATGTATGCGTCCATATTTTTAGTCTTTAGTAAATAGTCTTTAGTCTTGAGATAGTTTTAGTGATCTTTTTAAAGACCAGTTCATTTTTTGAATCTCGTTTATTTCCTGTTGAAGAGATTCTTGTAAACTTTGATTAATAAAATTTATGCGTTGAGCAATAATTAATTGGGTGTCTAATTCACAGGAAGATCCATTAGAGATTCCCAAAAAATTATTAAAATCCTTCTTGGAATTTCTGCCTGCGCCTTCAGCAATGTTTGATGGAATTGAAACAGCACTTCGTCTTATTTGTGAGGTTAATCCATATAATTCTTCTCTCGGAAAACTCTTAGTTGCCTCATAAATTTTAACGGCCAAGTCAACTGACTTTTTGCCAAACAATCAATTCCTTATAATTATTCATAGACAATATATTTACCCTATACTAAAGACTATGGACTAACCACTCAATACTAATTCCTCAAAGGTTTACCCCGTCAATATCGCCTGAATTCGCTCTAATGTTTTCTTCTCACCCGTAAGGGATAAGAAAGCTTCGCGTGCCAGATCAGGTAAATATGGTTCACTTACTTCCTGTGGTGAGGTAAGATCTCCTCCGCACATAATGTTGGCAATCCATTTTGCAACCTTAGCATCGTGCTCACTAATGAAACGACCCATCTGCATACCCTGCAATCCCGCAAGGAAAAGTGCTTGCCCGGTGCGACCCTGTACTTTAATATTTGTTGCCTGAACTGGTTTAGTATACCCGGCTGCCACTAAATCCAGCACAGCCTGTTTTGCATCGGCAATCTGCCGGTCTTTATTCATCGACACTCGATCTAACTTTTTCAGGATTCCTAAATCGCGAGCTTCTTCTGCTGACGTTGCAACTTTTGCTGTCGCAATTGTCATAAAAGCATTTTGCAACGCGTTCAATTCAACATCGCCTTCCTGCATGGCATCGCTTACACGTTTTGTAAATTCTTTGGTACCACCTCCACCAGGAATCAGTCCTACACCCACTTCCACTAAACCTATATAAGTTTCAGCTGCCGCTTGCGCGATGTCGGCATGCATAGTCATCTCGCATCCGCCACCCAATGTTCTGCCTTGCGGTGCAACAACAACGGGTATAGAAGAATATCGGATACGCATTACCGCATTTTGAAATGCCTTGATCATGAAATCAATCTCATCATAATCCTGCTCGATGGCATACATAAACACTAACCCTAAATTTGCGCCCAGTGAAAAATCAGCACCCTGATGTCCTACGACTAAGCCTTTATATTCTGTTTCAGCCAGATCAATTGATTTGTACAAGCCTTCAATTACGCTGCTGCCTAGTGTATAACTTTTAGAACTCCAGCTGAAGTCAATAACTCCATCTCCAATGTCAGTGATTTTTGAATCAGCATTTTTCCAAACAACATTTTCACTTTTGCTTTCGAGAATAATAAAGCTTTCTCTTCCGGGGATTGATTTGTAAGTCTTACTCGGAATGTCATAATACTTCTTCTGACCTCCTTCTACTTTATAGAAAGACTTATTGCCACTGGCCAACATATCATACACCCATTGATTAGGTTTATAGCCCGTTGATTCCATTAGTGGAATGCTCTTTTCAACGCCTACCGCATCCCAGGTTTCAAATGGGCCTAACTCCCAACCAAATCCGCCACTTACGGCATCATCGATTCTAAACAATTCATCACTGATTTCAGGAATGCGGTTGCTTACATATCGGAACAAGTCATAAAATGCATCGCGATAAAAATCGCCCGCCTTATCTTTACCTGACAACAACACTTTAAATCGATCTTTCAGATTATCAATTGTCTTGGTTGTTTCGAGTGTGGCAAACTTTGCTTTTGCCTTAGGTTTATACTCTAAGGTTTTAAGATCAAGGGTTAAAATCTCTGTTTCCCCTTTTGCGTTCTTTGTTTTCTTATAAAAACCTTGTCCTGTTTTATCGCCCAACCACTTATTCTGCTCCAGTTTAGTTACTACTTCGGGCAGTTTAAACATTTCGCGACCCTCGTCATCAACAAGGCCAGCATAAAGATTATTGGAAACTTTTACGAGTGTATCCAATCCAACTACATCCGATGTGCGAAAAGTTGCAGACTTAGGTCTTCCAATTACTGGTCCGGTTAGTTTATCAATCTCATCCACATTGAGATCAAATTTTTGCATGGAGTCTATTACTTTCAATAAACCAAAAATTCCAACCCGATTGCCGATGAAAGCAGGTGTGTCTTTGCATAGCACAGTTGTCTTTCCTAAGAAAAGATCGCCATAATGCATTAAGAATTTTGTTACTGCGGGATCTGTTTTTGCTGTTGGGATTATCTCCTAACAATTTTAGATACGCTGGAGGGTTAAAGAAGTGCGTTCCGGCAAAATGTTTTTGAAAATCTTCGCTTCTTCCTTCGGCCATCAAATGAATAGGAATACCTGAAGTGTTTGAAGTGATTAATGTGCCAGGCGTTCTATGCTTTTCAACTTCTTCATATACTTTCTTTTTAATATCAAGATTTTCCACTACCACTTCAATTGTCCAGTCGTAGGTTGCGATCTTAGGCATATCATCGGTAAAGTTTCCGAGCGTAACACGCGATGCAAATTTCTTGCTGAATAGGGATGCCGGATTTGCTTTTAATGTTGCTTCAAAGGCACTATTTACAATTCGGTTTTTTACGGCCGGGTGATCTAAGGATAACCCTTTCTTCTTTTCGTCTTCAGATAATTCTCTTGGAGCAATGTCCAGCAGGAGCACCTCCACACCAATATTGGCAAAATGGCACGCAATGCGTGAACCCATAATACCCGAACCTAATACAGCTACTTTTCGAATGGATCTATTCATAATGTTATTGTAAAGCCTTTTCGTAAATCTTATTTTTCTCAATCATTCTATTTATCTCCTGCAGTACTTCAAAAAAACATTGAGTTTCTTGTCTGGAATTTCTTCGCGTACGACTTCATTAAACCGTAGAACTGTTTCTTTCGACTTCTCTTTATTTTGCATCCCTCTTTCGTTAAGAAAATTCGTACACAGCGTTTGTCTAATTTATCCGTTTGCCTATAAATCAATCCTTTTTCTTCCATAGAACTCAACAAGCGTGTCACGCTCCGGGGTTCCAGCCCCATCATCGGCCCTATTTTAGTTGCCGGGGTTCCTTCTTTTGCATGAATGTTTAATAAGGCAAAGCCAATGGACATGGTACCTTTGTACTTCAATGCCTGCTGATTATACATGCGAGAAATCCCGTGCCATGCGGCTTTAATGTTATAGTCTATTGTTTCTTCTCTTTTCATAACAAGTTTCGAAAGGTATAAAAATATTCTGCATGCATACTAATTTTTTCGTTTTTTTAGCCTGAATCAATTATTTTAGGGGCTTACTCTGATAATTAAAAAAGTGACCATTTGTAATTACCTTTTCTTCATCATAGATGATTATAGAGTATTTTAAAATTATAATTGCTTGATTATCTGATTTTTAAGTGTTCTGTAGTCATCAATTCCATGATAAAATCATATCTCCTATTGGTCAACTGTCATGTGGCGGTAAAGGCAGTCTGTTTAATCTTGTACCATCAACAGCAGAAAATCCAGAAACATGGAACCAGTCATAAAAAATATAATAAAAAGATCGGGAGCAATTTTCCTGGGTCTTATTATGGTCAGTCTACTCGGTCAGGCTCAAAACTATCGCCTATCGGGCAAGCCCGTAATTAGCATTGCTGGCACATCCACACTTCACGATTGGGAGATGACTTCCGATCAAGCCAATCTTCAGGCAACTTTTGAATTAGACGCTAACGGAACCCCAGCTAAACTTTCATCTCTAACGGTCAACATCCCGGCCGAAAGTTTAAAAAGTGGTAAAGGCGCGATGGACAAAAATGCTTACACTGCTTTAAAGACCGACAAAAATAAACAACTCACCTATCAACTTACCTCTGGGGTTATCAAAGGAAAAACAATCTCCAATACCGGTAACCTAACCATAGCCGGAACAACAAAACCAACTCCTATTGACGCTACTTTCGAAGTACTCGGAGATGGCTCGCTGAAATTCAAAGGCTCTAAAAAAATCGTGATGAGTGAGTATAATGTAGAGCCTCCTTCGTTCATGTTTGGTTCGGTTAAAACCGGAGATGAAATCACGCTCACATTCGAAATTATTATGGCACCAATTAAACTTTAAATAAAAATGAATCTAAATGTTACACGTATGAAAACAAAAATTACTTCTCTTAAAAGTCTGGTGATTACACTTGGGCTTTTATTTACCGGAGTGTTGGCCTTTGGTCAGCGATCAGATATGCAATACTTCCGGTATTATGATCAGCGCGGTATTAATGTGTTTGAAACATCTAAGGATGACACCATTGCTTATGATGGTTTGAAACTCAGAATCGGTGCTGGCTTTACGCAAGGGTATCAAAGTTTAAACCACAGCAACGGATTGACAACCAGCTCTACCCCCCCTGCTAATTTATATGAAATGGCGGGCGGATTTTCGCTTGCGCAAGCAAACTTAAACATTGATGTGCAATTGTATGATGGCGTTAGTTTAAACTTAGTGTCATACATGTCCTCTCACCACCACAATGAGTTTTGGGTAAAAGGAGGCTATCTACAGATTGACAAGGTTAAGTTCCTAAACAGCGAATTCATGGATAATCTTTGGAAAAACCTTACCCTGAAGGTTGGCCACATGGAAGTTAACTATGGTGATGCTCACTTCCGCAGAAGCGATGGTGGAAATACTTTATGGAATCCCTGGATTGAAAATAACATCATGGATGAATTCACCACTGAAATTGGTGCTGAATTATATTTTAAGAAAGACGGAAT
This sequence comes from Flammeovirgaceae bacterium, assembly GCA_016709845.1. Lineage (GTDB taxonomy): Bacteria > Bacteroidota > Bacteroidia > Cytophagales > Cyclobacteriaceae > ELB16-189. Next base: position 469,925 of record JADJMA010000002.1, read on the forward strand.
TCTTGGAATGGTAGGTTTCACGGATGGCGAGATTCAAGGAAACGTTTCTGACCCTTCTACACCAGACGGTGCGAAACGCAAGCCTTCTCTTTACTTTAAAGCAGGATATGACAAACAGTTAAGTGATATGCTTCGGGTACGTTTAACAGGATCAGCCATGACTACCAAGTCTTCTGCAAGCAATACTCTATTTGGTGGCGATCGCACCGGATCTAATTATCAATATGTAATGGAAAATGCGCCTGTTTCGTTATCTAGTAATGCGTTCTCTGGCCGTTTCAACCCCGGTTACCGCGATAACGTTACTGCTTTCATGGTGAACCCATTCGTTGAAATTCGGTGGCCTTGAAGTGTTCGGAACCTGGGAATATGCCTTCGGAAAAAATTCGCTTGAAAATGGCGAAGGTTCTGCCTGGGGATCTAAAGATTTTACCAATCGTCAAACACATCAAACTGCAGGTGAAGCTTTATATCGTTTTGGAAAAAATGAAAAATTCTATGTGGGAGCTCGTTACATAAAAGTTACCTCCAATTTGACTGAGGGTCAGGGTGTCGCCAGTCCTGGGACATTATATGATGTGACCATCGACCGCACTTCGATTGCCGGTGGTTGGTTCGTAACCCGTAACATATTACTTAAAGCAGAGTATGTTACTCAGAAATACGATGGTTATCTTCCTACAGGAGCTAATAACAGATTTTACCAAGGTAAATTTGATGGTATAGTTATTCAGGGAGCTATCTCCTTCTAAGAATAAATTGCCTGATTTTAAAAAGTTCCGATCTAACGGTCGGAACTTTTTCTGTTTTATAACATTGAGTAATTTAGCATCTCCATGAAAGCAGCCCTTGGCATTCTTACTCTTTTATTGGCCAGTGCTTTTGTTGGAGAAACAAAAACAGCGGTTCTCATCCATCGGTTTATTGTACAACCAGCCAGTACGGTGGTAATCTCCGGCAAAACAAATGTTAATTCTTTTCAGTGCTCATCTTTGTATTCAGGTAAGGATACACTCGTATTACGCGAAGGTGGAGCAGGTGTTAAACCTATTTTCGAAAAAGGGATAGTAAATCTTGATGCTGCTGCCTTTGATTGCGGCATGCAAATGATGACCAGTGATTTTAATAAGACAATAAAAGCAAAAGAATATCCGGCTATTTCCATAAACTTCATCTCCTTTGAAAGAGTGCCCGTTTACACCAAAGCCGAAGATCGATTTAAAGGCAAACTCAAAATTTCATTGGCCGGTGTTACAAAAGCCTTTGATGTGGATTGTACCATAGAAGTTAAGAACAGCGGATTCATTCATTTAAAAGGCGGTCGCCATTTCGTCTTTGCAGATTTTAATTTGGAAGCGCCTACGCGAATGATGGGCATGGTGCGGGTTAATGAAAATCTCGATGTTAATTTTCATCTTGTACTAAAACTTGAGGGTGAATAAGTAGGGGCAAACCATGAACTATAAATTATACATTGGTAAAATTTCGGGCATCAAAATTTTTATTCATTGGACATTTGTTCTGTTAATTGCCTGGGTTGTTTACAATGATATAAAAGCAGGTTTGGAAACTGCAGACATTCTTTGGTCTGTTGCTTTCATCTTTTCAATTTTCGGGTGTGTAACCCTGCATGAGTTAGGTCATTCTCTTACTGCACAACGGTACCATATTAAAACAAGAGACATAACACTATTACCCATTGGTGGCGTGGCCAGTTTAGAATCCATTCCAGAAAAACCAAAGGAAGAATTATTTGTGGCCTTGGCGGGTCCACTCGTTAATATTGTTATCGCGTTGATTCTTCTTCCTTTCGTTACTTGGTCTGAAGCGCTGGAGGGATTAGGTCAGGTAGGTGGTTCCAATTTTCTACTCTCGCTGATTAGTGTCAACATTACGTTAGCGATGTTTAACATGATTCCGGCATTCCCCATGGATGGCGGTCGAGTGTTGCGCGCCTTGCTATCCTATAAATTAGATCGGGTAAAAGCCACCCGAATTGCCGCGAGCATTGGTCAGGTATTAGCGCTGGGCTTTATAGTCCTGGGTTTTTATGGAAATCCCTTTTTAGCATTCATTGGCGTCTTCATCTTTTTAGGAGCCCAGGCGGAAGCTAGGCAGGTAAAGTCGAGAGCTTTGATCAGTGGCGTAAGACTGCGCGATGTAATGATGCGTGATATTCCTCTGCTCGATTCCAAGCTAACAATTCGAGATGCGGCCCAACAATTACTGGCAGGTCAAAATAAAACTTTCGTTGTTATGAATGAGGGAAGGCCTGTTGGAACATTAAGCCACCCCGAAATTATAAAAGCCTTGGGCGAACAAGGAGAGAATGCTTCCTTAGCCAGTGCTATGGATAAAGATCTTCTCTATCTGGATGCCGAACTTTCGCTCGAATCTGCGTTGAAAGAATTACAACGCAGCAAAAAGCATTTGGCGCTAGTCTCATTTCAAAACACTTTGCTCGGTGCAGTAGATATCCAAAATGTAACCGAGTTTCTTTTGATTCGAAGTGCTAAACAAAAATAATCTCGCCATTAACAAATTCTAGGAAGTTGCTCCCCGGCAAGATAATTAACCACGCGTCTGCCACCAATTCTGCTCGTCATTACTACTTGCCCCGCATGATCGGTGGTAACTTCGCCAATAATGGCGGCATCAATTCCTTTATCATCCTGCTGCATTAATTCTAAAACAGAATCCGCTATAGCAGTATCTACAATTGCTATAAACAATCCTTCGTTTGCCACATAAAGCGGGTCAAGACCTAACATCTCACACGCTCCGTCACTTGTTCCTCTACAGGAATATCATTCTGGATAAGGTCTTATTCCCAATTTTGCAAATCCGGCCAATTCATTCATCACCGTGGCAACTCCTCCGCGAGTTGGGTCTCGCAAAAAATGAATTTGGTCACCGTGCTCATCAAGAATCTTTTTTACAAGATGATTTAGATTAGTAGTGTCGCTCTCAATGGTTGTTTCAAATTCCAGTCCATTCCGTTGAGACATGATAGCAATACCGTGTGTGGCAACCTTTCCGCTTACAATTATTTTGTCTCCCGGTTTTATCCGACTGTAATGAATGTTTGCCTTAGAGTGTATAAGTCCTATTCCCGTGGTGTTAATAAAAATCTGATCGCCTTTTCCGCGCTCTACAACTTTGGTATCACCTGTAACAATTTTAACTCCTGCCTTTTCGCTAGCTGTTTTAATTCCAAGAAGAATTTCCCAAAAATCTTCCATCCGTAATCCTTCTTCAATAATAAAGCTGAGGGAAAGAAATTTTGGAATAGCTCCGCACATGGCCAAATCATTGACTGTACCGTTTACCGCCAGCTCACCAATATTTCCGCCTCGAAAAAAAATGGGTGAGATCACAAAACTGTCGGTAGAGAAGGCATGTTTCCCGTTGAGCTCGAGATAGGCGCCATCATGTTGTTGATCGAGGTGTTCATTTTTCAATAAATCAAAAACGCCCGACTCTAACAATCGATGGGTGAGTAGTCCACCACTACCATGGCCCATGGTGATCACATCAAAATCAAGTTTGGGTAAGGGACAATTGAGTTTTACAGAGAGCTTCTTATTCACGACTTCACCAGGTTATTGTTTGCATAATGATAATACGCAGCACAGGAACCCTCGCTGCTTACCATAGGTGCGCCCATAGGATGCTCGGGATTACATTGAGTTCCAAAATTTGGACATTGAATTGGTTTCTTTAACCCTTTCATAATGGCGCCCGATATACATTCAGCGTTTTCAGGCACGGGTTCAAGATTCAAATTAAATTTTTTACGAGCGTTAAAGCGGGCATACTCATTTTTTACTTCATAGCCACTTTCGGGTATCTCACCTATCCCTCGCCAGGTACGATCCGAAATCTCAAAGACTTCGTAAATCGTTTTTTGCGCCAATCTATTTCCCTCCCGTTGAACAACCGTGTGTATTGATTCTCCAATTTAGTCTCTCCGCGTTCCAATTGAATTACCGTCATTAAAATTCCCTGCAGTAAATCAACTGGTTCAAATCCTGTTACTACAATGGGCACTTTGTACTTTTCAACAATCGGTTCATACTCCTCCATACCCATGATCGTACACACATGACCTGCCGCAAGAAAGGCATTGATACAAGTTTCCGGATCGCCAAGAATTGCCTCCATAGCTGGAGGAACCAAAACATGAGAAGCAAGAATACTAAAATTACCGACTCCCAATTTGTGGGCGTGAACTACGGACAACGCGTTGGCAGGCGCGGTGGTCTCAAATCCAACAGCAAAAAAAACAACCTCTTTGGTTGGGTTGTCTTGCGCAAGTTTAACGGCCTCTAAAGGAGAATAGACAATCCGAACATCAGCTCCGGTAGCTTTTACTTCCAACAAACTCTTCTTTGAACCCGGTACACGTAACATATCCCCAAAGGAACATAAAATCACATTTTTGTTTTCCGCCAAATAAATTGCTTCATCAATAATGCCTAAAGGGGTAACACATACCGGACAGCCTGGACCGTGTACCATGGTTATCTCGCTCGGCAACATTTCTAAAATTCCGTTTTTCACCAAGCTGTGGGTTTGTCCACCACAAATTTCCATAATGGTCCATGGCTTCGTTGTAATGGACTTAATTTCATGGATAAGACTTTCTACAGCGGCTGCATCGCGAAACTCGGAAAGGGACATTCATACTGTTCTCAAGTTATTGAATTGTCTGAATCTAAGTCATTGAGCTCACCTATTTGTTTTATGTATTCAAATGTTTTATGTGCTTCCTCTTCGTCTACAAGACTTATGGCTACCCCTACATGCACCAAAACATAATCTCCCACTTTAGCTTCGGGTACCATAGACAGGTTTACATCTTTCATGATTCCTCCAAATGAAACCCTACCAAACCGAAAGGTTTCGTCTAATTGACCAGTGATGGCCGTAAGCTTTCCAGGAATGGCGAGGCACATAATCTTAATTTAAATTCATTATTAACAATTCTGCTTGCTTCTCTTTCTTGCGATCAAACTCAACAAATGCCAATTGACCAACGGCAATATTTTCATCGTTGGGCGAGAGTTCGTGTTGGCAAAATATTTTATAGGGGCTATTCATTTTTTCATGAATAATGTCTACAAGCAAAGCGTTTTGAAAAACACCGCCACTCAGCGCCACCTGTTGTACCTTGTATTTTTTCGCTACTTCTAAAATCACATCAGCCAGGTAAACATGAAACTTAAAGGCAATTTCACTTTTACTAATACCATTATGAATATCCGATACAATCTGTTTTATTACTTCCTTTTGGTCAATGGTATTTTCGCACCAAGTAACTTTATAGTGTTCTTTACAATGACCAGTCGAGGCCAGTGTTTCCAACAACATGCTTGCTTCTCCTTCAAATGAATTATGATTACATAAATTTAATAAAGCCGCCACGCCATCAAATAATCTACCCACGCTCGAAGTATGGTGCGTAGCATTACTTTGAATCAGTTTAGAATAAAACAGCCACTCCTTTTCGCTAAAATGATCTTTAAGGTTCGTGGTTTCCAGAAAATCCTTGCAAAGAAATAATGCCGCTAGTCTGGGTTGGTGAGCCATCAAATCTCCTTGCCATGAGGGAAAATACTTGAAGTGCGTTAACCGTTCAAGATGTTGTTCATCATATAAGAAAAACTCGCCACCCCAACTTTGGTTGTCCTCGCCATAGCCAGTACCATCCCAAACAACACATAGCGTGGGTAACGCGGTTTGCAATTTTTTGTTTTCAGTAAGTACTGCGTAAGCATGAGCTTTATGATGTTGTACCTGCTCCACGGGTATATTCCATTGTTGTGCTAACTGCCTGCCCAACACCGATGAAAAATAATTTGGGTGGGCATCTACAACAATTCGTTCGGGTTGAGCGCGGAGCATGTTGAGCAAATGATCAAGCGTTGTACGAAAGCTTTCCTGGCTTTCATAACTTTCAAGATTGCCCAAATACTGACTGGTGTAAGCGCGGCCATTAACTTGCAAGGCAAATGAACTCTTCATGTCAGCGCCCATTGCCAACACACATTCGGAGGATAAGAAAAACTCTTATTTATAAAATTTGGAGCATAACCCCGGGATCTGCGTATAACGATTCGCTGATTTGCCTGTGTGAATCGAACAACACTATCGTCCTGGGCTACTTGAATTTCCCGTTCATTGGTAAGAAACACATCCGCAATGTCTTTTAAATGGTTAAAGGTATTTTCGTCTTTAAACAAAATGGGAGAACCGCTCGCATTACCACTAGTTGCAATCAGGGGCTTACCCATAGCTTTAAGCAACAATTCGAAAAGAGTTGTGTACGGAAGCATCGCTCCAATCCGATCGAGGCCGGGGGCTATTTCGTTAAGACAAATTCCTGATTTGGGGTTTCTTTTTGCTTTCGTTAAAACAATCGGGCTTTGAATGCTTTTTAGTGCGTCTGTCTCTGCTTCACTTAATTCCGCATCGTGTTTAAGCATTTCTAAATTCGGATACATAACCGCAAATGGCTTGGCAAGCCGATGCTTGCGCTCGCGAAGTTCTGTGATCGCTGATTCATTCGTGGCATCGACCATTAACAAGTATCCGCCTATTCCTTTCACTGCAGCAATCTTTCCGCTTCTAATTTTCTCACTAACTCATTAAGAGCTTCATTCCATGTGGACGCTAATTCTATTCCCTGATTATCTAATAATCTAACCGGAATAGTACAAGCCGGGCAAGAGTTGGTTTGAGAAAAGTGCCTGCGGTCATAAGGGTTATTGTATTCCTGCTGGCAGCTTTCACACATTTTGAATTCATCCATTGTAGTAAGCGGACGATCATAAGGCAACGCTTGCATGATTGAATATCGCGGGCCACAATGGGTACAGGTTGTAAAGGGATAGTTATAACGGCTGTTTTGCGAATTGGAAATCTCAGCGCGACAATGATCACACAAACCTAAATCGGGGGTTATTAAAAGCGTTGGCGATCCAGTAGAATCACTTTCTACAATTTGAAAGTCCTCTGCGTTTCTCTCCGCTATATCTTCTGAATAAAAATGGGTAATGTTTGATTCGACCGGAGCATCATCGGTGAGTAAATATTTAAACATTTCAATCTGTTCCGGAGAACCGCCCGCTTCAATCTGTACACCCGCCACGCCATTGCACACCCAACCCTTAATGTTTAACCAGTTTGCCAACTTGTAAACAAACGGACGAAAGCCAACACCTTGCACCATTCCCTCAATATGGATATGAACCCACTTCATACCAATTCGAGAACCCGATGTTTTTGTTTCTTCAACCAGGCATACCAATTAGAAATACCCTCGCCTGTAGTGCAGGAGAGTTCAATAAACTCCATAGATGGATTTACCCTGCGTCCATATTTCTTCAAAGCCTCTAAATCAAATTTCAAATAGGGGAGCAAATCAATTTTATTTATGATGCACAACTGACTGCTCTGAAACATGTCAGGATATTTTAGCGGTTTGTCTTCCCCTTCCGTTACGCTAATAATTACAACCCGCTTTTGTTCCCCCAGATCAAACATGGCTGGGCACACCAGATTTCCAATGTTTTCAATAAAGAGAATACTTTCGTTTTTTACGTTACGGTTACGTTCTGCCAGTAAATTATTCTTTAACAAAATGTCTTGTTCAAGATCGATTTGCTTGCGGCCGTTGGGTAACGAAGATTTATTTTCAATGGGTTTAAATTGAAGATTAGTCATATCCAATGCCTGCAACTTCTCAACCCGATGAATACTTACTTTGGCATCACTATCACAACCACAGGTAGCACACATAATTACATTAGTTTAAGATCATTGATTTTATTTGTAGTTCCTTGCCCTGAATAATTTGTAGGAGCGGTTCCCCGCAGAGTGGACAAACATCAAAGAGCTCTTTAATTTCAAACTCACAATCGCACTCTATACATTTAGCGCGTGCGGGCACATGAATAATTTTTCTTTTTGCAGTTTGTAGTACGGTATTTTTAACTGCCGCCTCCCACGCAAAATCAAGTGCATGACTGTCTACCCCTGCTAAATCGCCAATGACTAAATCAATCGACTCGACTGATTGCGCCTTATGTTCTTTCACTTTCTCTTCAGCCGTTTCGACAATACTCATAACAATCGAAAATTCATGCATAAAAATGGAGTTTAAGGGTTATCTCGATTTCGCTCTCTCGATCGTATAAAAAAGAAGCGGATCCCTAAAAGAATAAGGGCGGCACCAAGGGTTAATGCCAGAGGAATATAATGTTCGGGATTTGCGACATAATGACCTAGGCTTAACGGACTTTCATGACCGTGACCCGGATGAGCAAACACAAAAACAGGCATTAACGCGAATGCAACAAGGATAATTTTTTTGACAATCGTTTTCATAAAAAGATGATTTTGTGAATTCTAAAGTAGTAAATCATCCTTATGCTAAACTTGATAAAAGTCACCCCGGTAGATGAATTTTATCATTAAATAAAAATATTATAATAACTAAGCTTGTTAGGTGTTTTTGCGAAAAGTTTTACTCTATCTGGAAACTTTCTAAAGAAATCTGACATGCTTACCGAAATTTCAACTCAACGAAAAACTTACTATGAAGAACTGCAGGATAAAGGTTATTCGCGCAGAGACTTCTTAAGGTTTTGCACGATGATAGCAGCCTATATGGGCTTGCAATCGAGTGGTGCTGCCCAAATTGCTGAGGCTTTGAAAACCAAGCCCCGGGTACCGGTTATCTGGCTTCATTTTCAGGAATGCACTTGCTGCAGCGAATCATTTATCCGCTCTTCACACCCCATTGTTGCGGATATTATTTTAGACAAGCTCTCGCTTGATTACACAGAAACCTTAATGGCGGCCGCGGGCCATCAGGCTGAAGAGGCTATGCAAAAAACCATGAAAGATTACTACGGTGAATATGTATTGTGTGTGGAAGGTTCTGTGCCTGCAGGTGCCGATGGTGTGTATTGCATGATTGGTGGAAAATCGTCAATGGACATTTTACATGAAGCGGCCGCAGGCGCAAAAGCTATTATTTGTTGGGGTAGTTGTGCGAGCAATGGCTGTGTGCAGGCCGCTAAACCTAATCCTACCAAAGCAACACCCATTCACAAAATCATTAAAGGCAAACCAATCATCAAAGTTCCGGGCTGCCCGCCTATAGGTGAAGTAATGGCTGGTGTGCTGGTTCACATCTTAACTTTTGATTCGCTTCCAGCCTTGGATGGCATAGGAAGACCAAAAGCTTTTTACTCGAAGCGCGTGCATGACAGTTGCTACCGCAGACCTTATTATGATGCCGGTATGTTCGTTGAAACTTTTGATGACGAAAATGCAAAGCGCGGGTACTGCTTATACAAAGTAGGATGCAAAGGACCGAGCACCTACAATGCATGCGGTATTATGAAATGGAATAATGGTACAAGTTATCCCATTCAGTCCGGCCACGGATGCTTTGGCTGCAGTGAAGAAAGCTTCTGGGATAATGGACCTATTTATGAGCGTATGGTTAATGCGGGCGGTTTTGGTATAGAACAAAATGCCGACAAAGTGGGTATGGTAGCCATGGGTGTTACTGCTGCCGGTTTAGCCGCACACGCTATTGCTACTAATCTGCGCAAGCATAAAGTAGTTGACGAATTAATTGCTGAAGGAAAACAATCGGAACACGAACTTAAAAAAGACTAATCATGGCACGAATAGTTGTGGATCCCATCACCCGTATCGAGGGGCACTTGCGGATCGAAGCAGAAATAAATAATGGAAAAATTGAAGAAGCCTATAGCTCTGGTACTATGGTGCGGTTGATTGAAGAAATCTTGCGGGGTCGTGATCCGCGCGATGCATGGGCTTTTGTGGGTCGGGTATGCGGAGTTTGCACTAGTGTTCACTCCTTGGCCTCTATTCGCACCGTTGAAGATGCCTTGAAGATTGTAGTACCCCCCAATGCAGAATTAGTGCGCAACCTGATGTTCTGTGCCCAGAATATTCATGATCACGTTGTGCATTTCTATCACTTGCACGCATTGGATTGGGTAGATGTGGTAAGCGCCTTAAAGGCTGATCCAAAGAAGACCTCTGAAATTGCACAAAGTATATCTCATTGGCCAAAGAGTTCGCCCGGCTATTTCTCCGATCTACAAAAACGATTAACAAAATTTGTTGAAAGTGGTCAGCTCGGAATTTTTGCCAATGGTTATTGGGGGCATCCCGCTTATAAGCTTCCGGCCGAAATAAATCTGATTGGAGTAGCTCACTACCTGGAGGCTTTAGAATGGCAAAAAGAAATTGTTAAAGTGCATACCATCTTTGGGGGAAAAAATCCGCACCCTAATTTTTTGGTGGGTGGCATGGCCTGCTCCATTAGTCTGGATGATTCAAGTGGTATAAATGCTGAGCGACTTGCCTATGTTCATCAACTTCTCAAACAAGCAAAGGAGTTTGTCGAGCAAGTGTACATTCCCGATTTGCTTGCAATCGCACCGTACTATCTGGATTGGGGTGCTATTGGTGGCGGGTTAGGAAATTATCTGGTGTATGGCGATTTGTCTACTTCATCATATTATGATACTCAGAATTACAAATTTCCGGCTGGCGCTATTTTAAATAAGGACTTAAGTAAAATTCATGAAGTGGATTTACGCAATGATTCCGAAATACAGGAATTCATTCCGCACAGTTGGTACGAGTATGCCGGTGGTGATGGTGTTGGCCTGCATCCCTGGAAAGGTGAAACGAAACTGAATTATACCGGACCTAAGCCACCGTTCGACCATTTGAATGTGGAGGAAAAATACAGTTTCTTAAAAACTCCGCGATGGAAAGGAAATGCCATGGAGGTTGGTCCGTTGGCCCGGGTGTTGGTAGGTTATGCCAGCGGTCGCGAAGATTTTAAAGAAGTGGTGGATAGCACACTTTCAAAATTAAATGTGCCTGTCACAGCTTTGTTCTCAACGTTGGGCCGCACGGCAGCGCGGGGCCTTGAAACGATTCTTGTATCGCAATGGGCACTTGAATTCTATGATCAACTCATTGGCAATATAAAGAGTGGTGATACCCGCATGGCCAATATGGAAAAATTTAAACCCGAAACATGGCCAGCGAGTGCCATGGGTGTTGGTCATACGGAAGCGCCACGAGGAGCGCTGGCACACTGGATTGATATTGAAGATCAGAAAATTAAAAATTATCAGTTGGTAGTGCCTTCAACATGGAATGCTTCTCCACGTGATCAGGAAGGAAAATCCTCTGCTTATGAATCCGCTTTGAAAGACACTCCGATTGCTGACATCAATAAGCCTGTTGAAATTCTTCGCACGATTCACTCCTTCGACCCATGCCTGGCTTGCGCTGTGCATTTGTATGATGAGGATGGTAAACATGTTAATAAAGTTCAGGTACTCTAATTGTGGATTATGAACAGTACAACAGTATCATCGAAACCTCAATTGCTAAGGCGAGTTTTTGTTTGGGAATTGCCGGTACGTTATTATCATTGGCTTAATGCCGGTTGCATTTTAGTCTTGATAGCTACGGGGCTTATCATTGGTGATCCCCCTGCCATCATGACCAGCAAAGAAGCTCATTCAAGCTATTGGTTTGGAACAACACGCTTCATTCATTTCGTGGCCGCCTATATTTTCCTGTTCAATTTTTTGTTCAGGATCTATTGGGGGTTTGTAGGGAATAAGTATGCCAGTTGGAAAAACTTTATTCCAACTAACCGCCAATATTTTAAGGACATGTGGAATATTCTGAAGTCCGACATTTTTATGACAAAGGGATACAATGTTCACACCATAGGACACAATCGCTTGGCGGGATTTATTTACCTTATGACCTTTATTGCTTTTGGCGTTCAATGCCTTACCGGCTTTGGCTTATATTCTGCCATGAGCGATTGGTGGTTGCCAAATTTATTCTCGTGGGTGCCTTATCTATTTGGTGGCGATTTTATGTTGCGTACCATTCACCATTGGGCAACCTGGTTTTTTATTCTGTTCGTCATCGTGCACGTGTATCTCGTGTTTTATCATGACTATGTAGAAGGCCATGGTGAAATCTCGAGTATGGGAGGTGGTTGGAAATTTATTGAAGAGGATATTTTCAAAAAGAAAGAAGAAAATAAAAAATAGCTCATGACTTCATCGTCTGTTCTTATTCTTGGAATTGGTAATTACCTGATGGGTGATGAAGGATTGGGTGTTCATTTTGTTAATCAACTGAAGGAAGATTTGGAGCCCGGACTTGCTGACATTTTAGATGGGGGCACGGCCGGGTTTCAATTAATGGAATATCTGGAACAGTATCCGCACGTAATTCTGATTGATGCCACGTTGGATGGAAAACCTGCGGGTACTATACAAAAAGTTAAGCCCCGCTTTTCGAAAGATTTTCCAAGCGCCATGAGCACGCACGAAATCGGGTTGAAAGATTTAGTAGAGGGTTTGTTGTTGTTAGGAAAAATGCCCGATATCCACCTGTTTGTTATGTCTATAGAAAAATACAACCTCTGAGCACTTTGCTTTCGCCTGAAATTGAAATTTCGCTGCCCGTATTAAAACGTGAGGTAATTGAATTAGCAAGACATCTTTCATCGAACGCGTCACAACCTGCGTAAACTACTTTCTGATTTTATCGAGATAAAGTTTTGCGGCCTGCTCTACCCACCGATCGCGCTGAATGCGGCCAGGAAAAAATTTTACAACATCAGTGAGAGCAATAATTGATTCGTTTGTGAATTCGCTGATCTGCCGGTAGGTAAAAATACCGTGCTTATTTAACTTCTTTTCAATTCCCGGGCCTATGCCATTAATTACTTTGAGATCGTCTTTACTCTCCGTACTGTTTTTATCAGACACGATGTTACTAATTATCGGTTGCGGGACAGTGGAAGGTTTTCTCTCTTGCGCATCCGTCTTTAATCCGGAAAGTTCAATCTCAATTTTTTGTCTTACCTCCTCTAGTTGTTCTATTTCTTTCTTAAGAATTTCTAACTCATTCCCATGCATTGGCGTTGCGCGTTGCGCTTCCTCCAATTCCGTTTTTAGTCTTTCGTTTTCGCGCGAAACTTCTAAAAAATCTTCGCGGAAGGTTTCTCGTGCCCGGCTCAGCGTAAGCTCAGATTTTTGAGATTGTTCCTGAAGCAATTGTTCGGAGGTTTGTAAGGCGGCCCGCTCGATTAATAATTGTTGAACAGCTTCATCCTTTTTTGAAACCGTTTGCAAGTTGAGCGCCCAAAACAAAGCAAATCCTATAAAAACGGAAACCAAAATCATAATGAGGATTTCGGCAATAGCGAGTGCCGACTCATGTGGGTTAATATTTTCGGGTTGGGGGCTCAAGCCCTTAACCCAAAACAAATACCAGAACGATGCTCCCAGGCACCACACTAAAAAAATTCCTACTAAAATGTAAATGAATCGCATAGAATAAAAACTGGGTGAAAGTAAACAAAAATTTGATTGACAATCTTACCCTATTCACTTTTCATTTTTCTTCCAGCGTAATTGTTAACTCGCGTATTACCTCATCCATTTTTGTAACGGTCTGGTCAAGGTAATTAATCAATTCCTCAACCGCGGCTGGCGAATGCAATTCAAACTTGATCAATCGTAGCAACCCGAGCATGGTGGCAACGGGTGCGCGCATTTCATGTGAATTTTTAAATGACATCTCGTGGATGAACTTCATATTCTCATCCATTTTTGCTTTTAAATTCAGGTAATTGGTAATATCAACAGCCGAACACAACACCTCTTGCGGGTAGCCCTGATTATCGCGCGAATACACGGAGTCACGCAACATAATAGTATGGTAATTATCTTGCTTGCTCTTAAACCGAAGTGAACATTCGAGTAACTGGCCTGGTTTTGATTGAATTAATTTTGCCGTATGATCTTGCATTTTTGGTTGATCCTCGGGATGCAATACTTTATGATAAAAATTCTGCGAAATGCTCATAAGTTCCTCTTCTGCATATCCCATGTCACGCATAATATTGCCGGTTGCAAAACTCATCCGCCTGGCCATAAAGTCGTACATAGTGATGCCCGAAAGCGAAACCTTTAAAATGCCCTGAACAAGATTTTCTTTGTCAGCCAGATCCGCATTAAGTTTCTGTATCTTTTTTGAGCGGTAATATTTATGTTTAGGCCCCCTACTTGTAATGCTTCTCCATCCGTTGAACGATACAGCACCTTTCCTCGAGATAATATCCATAGATACCTACCATCCTGATGAAGCATTCTGAATTCTTGTTCCCAAGGGTCATCTGATTTAAGGAAGAGTTGTTGATTCTCAACAGCTCGAACTCTATCATCAGGATGAATTCGTTCTTTCCATAGTGAATTAGAGACCTCACCTTCTATAGGCTCTAACCCTAACATTTTAAACCAACCGGGCCCATGTAGCGTTTGATCCGTTTCTGTATTCCATTCCCACCACCCTTCGGTAGTTGCATCTAAAATACGTTCAAGTCTTTTTAGTTTATTTTCAATAGAATCCGGCATGTCTGTAACTGTTTCTTGCGGGTAAAAAGATTTGAAATCCACCACTAAATCTAAATTTAGTTAAAAAGGAGGCGTAGATGCAACCCAAAGCCAACCACCTGCGTCTTAGATACATAATTCACTTATGTATTAGAGTATTATGCATTCTCCAGAACTACTAAAAGGCACATTACAGACTATTCTTCTTAAAGTTTTAAAAGATAATGGAAGAATGTATGGCTACGAGTTAACTCAACGAGTAAAGGAGCTGTCAGAAGAACGAATTCTCCTTACAGAAGGTGCTTTGTATCCTGCTCTTCACAAATTAGAAGCAGAAGGAATGCTTAAAACAGAAGTAGTCTCGATGGGCAAGCGAGTACGAAAATATTATTCTCTTACACCAGAAGGTCGCTCCCTGGTAAAGGAACGTGTAAGTGAATTGATAAATTTTATTAAAACAATGTCGAGTGTACTCAATGTTGAGTTAGCCTAATGAATTTGCTCACGAGCGAACATATTGATTATATCATTAAGGATTTGAATTATCGCGGCATTTTTGCTGAGTCGATTCAAGACGAATTAATTGATCATATCTGCACCTCTGTTGAAGCAGAAATGGCGACTGGCAAAAAATTTATTGATGCTTATCACCATATTCTAAAATCGTTTGGCCACACAGGTGGTCTGCGCGAAACACAAAAAAAAGTTATACAATCTGAAAACACTAAGTCGAGAAATATGCTTAAAAATTATTTTACTATCGCTATGCGCAATTTGCGCAAACATAGTTTCTACACATTTATAAATGTTGCTGGCCTTTCGGTGGGGCTAGCAATTTGTTTTATCATTCTACTATTTGTAATTAATGAAACTAGTTATGATAAACATTTTGAGAATGGCAATCGCATTTATCGAACGAAGAGCGAAATCAAGTTTGGTGGCAATCACTATAACATGCTGTATGCGCCTCCCATTCTGGCAAGTGCGCTCGTTGCTGAATATCCTGAGGTAGAGGCCGCAATCCGTTTTCGGGAACGAGGCTCCTATTTAGTTAAGCGAAACATTGACAATATTAAGGAAGACAATGTAATCTGGACAGATAAGGATTTCTTTAAAGTATTTTCTATTCCAGTTATTGCAGGCAATGCAGAAACTGCACTAGCCGAACCCAATACAATCGCTATTAGTGAAAAGATTGCTGAAAAATATTTTCCTGGTGAAAATGCGTTGGGACAAACCCTTATCCTGGATAATAAAATGAACATGAAGATTACGGCTATCTATAAAACGTTACCGCAAAACACTCATTTTCATTTCGATATTCTTATTTCAATGGAAGGTTTGGATGAAGCCAAAAGGCTGGTGTGGTATAGCAATAATTTTCAAACCTATCTTCTACTGCGGTCGGGTGCTGACGCAAAACAATTGGAAAGCAAATTCACGGAGTTAGTTGTGAAGCATGCCATGCCACAAATGGCAGAACTGTTAGGTGGGGATTTTACCATGGAAAAATTTATTGCAGCAGGAAATAAAATGGAATACACACTGCAACCCCTTTCGGATATTCACTTAAAAAGTTCTTTGCTAGGTGAATTTGAACCCGGCTTTGACATGGCCTACGTATACCTGTTTGTTGCTGTTGCATTATTTATTCTTATGATAGCCTGCATCAACTTCATGAATCTTTCTACCGCGCGCTCTGCAAATCGCGCCAAGGAAGTAGGAATACGAAAAGTTATGGGTTCTTTTCGTTCGCATTTGATGCGCCAGTTTTTAACAGAATCAATCTTACTAACCTTTGCTTCAATTTTGCTTGCACTGGGTATTGCCTATTTGCTGTTACCATTCTTTAATCAACTTTCATTAAGAACACTTTCAATTCCATTTAATCAACCTATGCTTTATCTAATTATAATAGCAGCTGCATTGGGAGTTGGTTTGTTAGCTGGAATTTACCCTTCCTTTTTCCTCTCAGCATTTAAACCGGTTAATGTGCTAAAAGGAAATGTTTCATTGGGCATGAAGAGTGGTTTCATCAGAAGTGCTTTGGTGGTTTTTCAATTTACAATCTCCATTTCGTTGGTAATTGGTACACTCGCAGTAAATCGACAACTTAATTATATTCAAAACAAAAAACTTGGCTTCAATAAAGATCAGGTAATTGTGATAGAAGATGCGGACGCACTAGGCACCAATCGCACTCCTTTTAAAGATGAAATCATGCGTAGTGGAAAAATGGAAAATGCTACTATGACTGGTTTCTTACCGGTAAGTGGAACCTGGCGAAATGATAATCCATGGTGGGTAGAAGGTCGTGATCCTGCTGTTCAAGAAAATATGGTGAGCATACAAAATTGGCGTATCGATTATGATTACATCAAAACGATGGGTATGAATATTAAAGAGGGTCGTGATTTCTCAAGAGACTTTCCTTCCGATTCATCGGCAGTAATAATAAATGAAGCAGCGCTAAAATCATTTCGTTTTGATGGTGATCCTATTGGTAGTAAGATTCAAAGTTTTGGCAGTGGCCCTGATGGAGGACCGGACAAGGATCATCCTATAAGTCTTACCGTTGTGGGTATTGCCGAGAATTTTCATTTCGAATCATTGAAACAAAATGTTAGCCCGCTTATGATGGAATTAAGTAAACGTGCCGAAGGCCCCATATCTTTTCGCTTTCAATCTCATAACACTAAAGAAATTATTCAATTGTTGGAGGTCAAATGGAAAGAACTTGCACCAGGCCAACCCTTCAACTATTATTTTTTAGATGAACGATTCGGGACAATGTATGCTTCCGAAACAAGACTGGGGAAAATTTTTGGGATCTTTTCTATGATCGCGATAGTTATTGCATGCCTTGGTTTGTTTGCTCTCACTTCTTTTACCGCTGAACAACGCACGAAAGAAATTGGGATAAGAAAAGTGTTAGGTGCTAGTATTAGCAGCATCGTGCTCTTGCTCTCAAAAGAATTTGGGAAACTTATTCTTATCGCCTTTGCCCTTGCCGCTCCGCTGGCCTGGTACGGCATTGATTGGTGGTTGAAAGATTACACATACAAAACCGAGATTGGTGTTGGCTTATATCTGATGGCCGGTATTGTTGCTTTTTTAATTGCATGGTTAACCATGAGTTTTCAATCATTCAAAGCAGCCAGTAACGATCCGGTTAAGTCGTTAAGGAGTGAGTAACTTTTGTTACTGCTCATTCATATCGTAAGGCCTTCACGGGATTAGCGCGCGCAGATCTTACGGTATGATAACTAATCGTGAGCAAAGCTATCGACATGGCAATAGCGCCACCTAACAAAAACAGCAAGGGATTTATTCCAATGCGGTAAGCAAACTGTTGCAACCAGGCCTGAAGGAAATAGTAAGTGATCGGGCTAATTATTATAAAGGATAAAATAATCAGCCATGCAAAATTACGCGAAAGCAGAAATGTAATCTGACCTTCAGTGGCTCCAAGCGCTTTCCTGATTCCTATTTCCTTCGTTTTCTTTCTGTGGTGATAGCCGCTAAACCAAATAAACCCATACACGAAATTAAGATGGCAAGTCCGGCCATAATGGATACTACCGCACTCATTTGTTTATCCGATTCATACAGCACTTCAAAGTGCTCATCAAGAAAAGAATATTCGAAAGGATAGCTCGGTACTTGTGTACTCCATAAATCTTTTACTAAAGCAATTGCTTCATCGGTTCGGGCACCATCAATTTTAACCGACAGTTCATCGTACCCCCAATCCGGATGCACAACCATTTCCAGTGTGTTTACTTTATAGTGCAGCGAATTAAAGTTGAAATCCTTCACTACTCCTATAATGGTACCCAACGAATCATTGTTGTACCAACCATGACCGGCTGGTGTACCAACGGTTTCTTTTAATCCCAACTCTTTGGCGAATGTTTCATTAATTATAAACGCCTTGCCGTTGTCGCTGGCTATCTCTTTTGAAAAGTCACGGCCATCTTTTAATTGAATACCATACACTTTCAGGTAATCATAATCTACATTCACATTACTTGGCGTAATGTCCATAACTCCGGTGTCGGCTTTTACTTTAAATCCCCATTGATGAAAGTTATTTCCCAACCGTTGGCCACTTGCTGTTACACCTTTGATTATTGAATTTTTTTAATAACTCTTGTTTAATCGTCTCGAATTTATCGTTTGCCTCCCGGTTCATCGGCACCAGCATAATTTCATCTTTATTAAAACCAATGTCCGTGTTTTTCATAAACGACAATTGTTGAACGACAATCAGTGTGCTCACAATCATGGCTAAGGCTAATCCAAACTGAAGAACAACCAATCCACTTCTAAAAAGAGAACGCCCTTCGCCTTGCGCGCCACCTTTCAATACCCGCGACATGTTGAAGGAGGTCATATAAAAAGAAGGATAGATTCCCGTAAGGAACCCAAGCGCAATGGTGCCCCCTATAACCAATGCGATCATCTGATACTGATTAAAAAAGACCATCAGCGAAAGTTGTCTGCCTATAAGACTATTAAGCATGGGTACGAAGAGTAAATCCAACAACACGGCTAATACAAGTGACATAAAAGCCAGCAGCACCGATTCGAAAATAAACTGACTGAAGAGTTG
Source organism: Flammeovirgaceae bacterium (assembly GCA_016709845.1). Classification (GTDB taxonomy): domain Bacteria; phylum Bacteroidota; class Bacteroidia; order Cytophagales; family Cyclobacteriaceae; genus ELB16-189. The sequence goes on from JADJMA010000002.1 coordinate 489,038, forward strand.
CAATTTTTTTGCACCAACAGTTTTCCTCACGCCAATTTCTTTCCAGCGATGCGAAGCCCGAGCCGTTGTAAGGTTCATAAAGTTTACGCCTGCTATCAACAGAATGAAAACTCCAATGACATAAAACACATCGAGATAACTGCCATTAAACTTTCGGTAGTTATTATAATCATGCTCAATATCCATTGAACTTAAGTGAACCTGATTAAGAGGCTGCAAGTACAACTTATAGAACGTGTTAATATCGGGATCATCCATGTGGCGCGACATGAAGGCTGGAAACTTAGCTTCCATTTCAGGGATATTTGTATTGGGATTTAATACAAAATAGGTGTTTAGCGAATTTCCGCCCCACTGGTCATTGTATCCTTTATCATCAGCCAGTATGGTTGCCACGGATGATAGCGCTGAGAATTGCAGGTGCGAATTCTCCGGAATATTTTTTAAGATTCCGGTAATCTTAAACTCCTTTTCCCGCCATGTTAAAGAATTGCCCATGGCTTCCTGGGTGGAAGAGAAAACTTCAATGCTGTCTCTTCCGTGAGTAGTAATGAATAAGGTTCATTCAATGCGGTGGCTCGGTCACCATCCATCAATTCAAAATCAAAAATCTGCAGAAAGGTGCTATCTACATAAGCAATAGAAGGAAGCAATAGTTTCTTGTCTTCCTTCGCCACCAATTGATTTTCGCGATTTATAAATCGTGCATAATTACTTACTTCAGGAAATTCTTTTTGAATTGCGGGCCCCATGCCCGGCATCGATAAGGCAACTTTCTGTTCATTCGTGCCGGGAAAGTTTTGGATTTCGTCAAGGCGATAGATCGCTTCGCTTTTTGTGTGGAAAGCATCGAAACTTCGTTCATCTGCGATAAATACATAGATGACAAGGCACGCGGCTAATCCAATAGCCAGACTAAAAATATTAATAAATGCATAAAGTGGATTCTGACGAATATTCCGCAAAGCAATGGCGTAGTAATTTTTGAGCATGGCACCAGGGGTTATCTATTCGTATACTCTAATTTTCAATTCAGGTTACGAAATAGATTCTTATTCTGAGCTTTTAACAATTATTTACAACCGTCCTGGTTTTCAATCATTAAAAGCTGCTGGGGGTAATCCGGTTAAGTCATTAAGAAGCGAGTAAGCTATCATTATGCTTACTTATCGATGGATTCTTCGCGACTCCTTTGAATTTAAAATGGTGCGCTTATCTTCGCGATCGAATTATCAAATCCTAACATCCAAATACTACTATTATGAAAAAATCTATTTTCCTTATTTCGTTCCTTCTTATCGCTGGCTATGCTTCTGCACAAATTTCTAAAGGAACTATTTTAGCAGGTGCCTCTTCCAATTTAGGTTTTACTTCGGTCTCCCCCGATACCGGTGACAATTACAGTCTCTTCGATTTGAACTTGAAGGGTGGGTATTTTGTAATTGACAATGTAGTTGCGGGAGCTAATATCGGCTATCATAAACTTGATACTTACTCATATTCCACGTTCGGAATATTCGGCCGCTATTATTATCAAGGAAAGTTTTTTGGAGGCGTGGGATTTAACATTAACTCCTATGAAAATAGTGATAGCCAAACCTCGATACCTTTTGAGGTTGGGTATGCGGCTTTTATTAATAATAATATTGCTGTGGAGCCTTCTTTAAATTTTAGCATAGGTGAAGATAACAACACTTTTGGGTTGAATGTTGGATTTGCACTCTACTTCAACCGAAAATGATAAACAAAAAAATCATTATGGGTTTGAACCTGTCAACAACTGCTCATAAAACCAGAGGGCGGTTTTATAGCTTTCGAGACTAACACGTTCATCAATTCCATGAAAGCCGATGGGGTCGATCATGGGACTAAACTTGATAATGTTGGAAGATACTTCGTCAAAGTAACGTGAGTCCGTAGCGCCAATCATAAGAAAGGGTGAAGTAAGTAGATCGGCATAGCTGGACTTTATTGCTTTTTCTATTCGTTGATAGCCGCGGCTATTCATTGGTGTAACGGCTGAAGCTTCCGAAAAACCTTCACCATAAACACTTATTGTAACGCGGTCATCGGCAATGATCTCTTTTACTTTGTTAATTACTCCTTCGCCTTTATCGCCAGGTAACAATCTAAAATTAATTGTGGCTGTTGCCAGAGTAGGGATAACATTATCTTTCATGCCCGCCTGAATAATGGTTGGCGCCACGGTGGTTCGTACCATGGCATTGCCCCCCGGCACTGCTTTCGTAAATACCAACAATCATTCCTTTAAATAACCAGGGGTTGGCAAAAGCCATGCGTTGTACAAAAGGCATCTCAGGTCCAAGACTTTCAATAAATCCACTCATGGATTCGGAGAAACGCGCTTCAAATGGATTGGCCCTAAGTCTTACGATTGCGTTTGTAAGAATATCAATGGCGGTTTCTGGTGCTGGCATAGAACTGTGCCCGCCTGCCTTTTCCACCGACAATCGGATAGACAAGAATCCTTTTTCGGAAGTACCCAGAGTGCAACGGGTTTTGTTATTCCCGGAATTTGATTCGAGGTTATAATACCCCCCTCATCCATAACAAACTCTGCTTCTACACCACGCTCTTTCAAAAGTGCCGCAACAGCAATAGCACCGCTGCCGCCAACTTCTTCATCGTGGCCGAATGAAAAATAAATGGTTTGCTCGGGTTGAAAATTATTTTGCATCAATTTCTCAGCGGCTTCGAGCAAACTAATCAAATTGATTTTATCATCGGTGGTACCCCGGCCCCAGATAAAACCATCCCTTATTTCTCCCGCAAAGGGGTCTACAGTCCATAAAGATTCTGTGCCTTCTTCAATGGGCACCACATCCTGATGGGCCATAAGCACGATAGGTTTCAATGCTGGATTTTTTCCCTTCCAGGTATAAAGCAGCGTATAACCGTTAACTATTTCGCGCGTGGTCTTTGCGTGAAAATTTGGATAAGCGCGCTCCAAAAAATTTCTGAAGCCTAAAAACTGTGCGGAGTCAAATTGATTGCGATCTCCATGTGAAATCGTTTTGAAAGTGAGTGCCTCCTTAAAATGTTGCAACGCAGAAGCTGTAATTTCGGGAGCGGGTTTTGCCTCCACGCGCATTTGTGCAGAGGTTTTTGTAAACGTGTTTATCACCAGTACGGCTGATAATAAAACCACCGCCAGTAATACATACAAAAAGAGTTTTTTGATCATGGGTGATTTTCCTAAAGGTTAAGCGTGCGGTGCGTACGCGCTCTGGTTTTTTCAACTAAATCGTTACTCGCGGAAATCGATTGGCCGAAAGATGGCACCATTTCTTTTAACTTCTCTTTCCATACGGTTGAAGCGCATTCTTTTTTAAAACATTTCTGAAGAATTTCGAGCATGACACTGGCCGCTGTTGATGCCCCTGGTGACGCGCCAAGGCGGCAACAGTTCCGTCTTCCGAAACAACTACTTCCGTTCCAAACTCGAGTACTCCGCCCTTCTCTTTATCTTTCTTAATTACTTGCACCCGTTGACCGGCTGCTTTCAATTCCCAATCCTCCAACTTTGTAAAGGGAACATACTCGCGCAAAGCTGCAAGTCGCTCTTCGGGTGCTTGTCGCACCTGTTCAATTAAATATTTAGTAAGCGTAATGTTTTTTATGCCCGCAAAAATCATGGGTAATGCATTATCGGGTCGGATTGAATTCGGTAAATCCATTAACGAACCGTTCTTAAGAAACTTGGTTGAAAATCCCGCAAAGGGACCAAAAAGTAATTCTCTTTTGCCATCAATAATGCGCGTGTCTATATGGGGTACCGACATAGGCGGAGCGCCAACGGAAGCCTTGCCATAAACCTTCGCATGATGTTTCGCTATTAATTCTTCATTCAAACATTTTAGCCACAACCCACTTACCGGAAATCCTCCATAGCCATGTCGTTCTTTTATTTCGGCCTTTTTTAATAGATGCAGTGTAGCACCACCAGCTCCAATGAAAGCAAATTTCGTGTTCACTTCTTTTCTCTTTCCGGTTATCAGATCGCGGATGAACACATCCCAACCGCCTTTTCCGTCTGGATCCAAGTCACGCACTCGGGTATTGTAATGAATGGTCACTCCCGGCATCTTTTCAAGTCGGGCAATCATGCCGCGGGTAAGATTTCCAAAATTTACATCAGTGCCAATCTCCATACGGGTGGCGGCCACGGGTTGTGATTTTTTCGGCCACGCATAACTAAGGGTATCCATTCCATCATCAAGTCACGATCTTCCGTGTAAATCATATCCCTGAATAAAGGATTCTGATTCATTAACTCGTAACGCTTCTTTAAGAATTCAACATTCTCTTTTCCCCACACCAAACTCAGGTGCGGAATTTTAGAAATAAACTCTGACGGATTATTGAAGTATTGTTTTTCAACGAGGTAAGACCAAAACTCTTTGGAGACTTCAAACGACTCACCAATTTTAATGGCTTTACTTATATCAACCGAGCCATCTGGTTTTTGAGGGGTGTAGTTTAGTTCACAAAAAGCCGAGTGCCCTGTACCTGCATTGTTCCAGGCATCAGAACTTTCGGTACCCGCTTCATCCAGGATTTCAAAAAATCTGAATAGTAATTTCTGGATTTAACTCTTTGAGAATAACACCTAACGTAGCGCTCATTATTCCCGCGCCCATCAGCACTACATCCGTTTTAGGGACGAGCGGTTTGGTTGCCTTTGTCATGAATTAATTTTAAAGCACCCAATTTAGAGTATGATTTTGCGGGTTGCAAGCGGTATTAAGAATTTAGCGGGATTTTTAAAATTTATGCCATCCGCAAACGCCCTGTGTCTTTAACCCGCGTGCCACTGTAGTCGCTCGCACTAGATTCAATGGATAGAAGAGAAAAGCTGAAGATTATGTCTCATACTAAAGCATAATCTCCAGCTCTTGAAAGGGTTCTTCTGTTATTTTTCCTTCTTGGCCATGTTAGCCAACTGGCCATACGTAGGTATCTGCATCATAATCTGTGCTCTGATCTGCGTAAGCAAATAAACCTCTGCTTGAAAAAACTGGAAAGCAACATTGGCATTCGTTGCCGTCTTTATTTTTTTATAATAAGTTTCAAGTGTTTTTTCCTGATCATTTCGATTGCGGAAATACTGATTGGCCAAAGAATCGGCTTTGACAGGGCTTAGATTATCATAAGCAAGTACTGTTTTTTCATAAAGCTTTATTCTGGTTACCGCTGTTTTTTTGTTTAGCGTATTGTATTCATCATAAATTTTCCAAAATGCTACCGAGTCTTTTGCCGAAACCTGAACAAGTTGAGAAATGGCTTCTTTTTTCTGAACGCCCAACAGATTAATCATAGCTTCTGCTTCAGCATCAGATGTCTGCGCGAACGATACGGAAGTAAAAAGACAAAAGACAGCAATGAGTACATTTTTAGTTTTCATAGTTAAGGGATTGTTTATAGTTTTTCGTTTTAAGTTTATCTTCTTCGGCCTCCACGCATGCGTGCTCCGCAGGTATTCATAAATACCAATTTTGTCGCAAAATAATTAAAAGGCTTCTCCAATTCTGAAATAAATTCCATAATCATCTTTTCCTACTGCCGCATCAAACCAATATTAATGCCAATGTCGGGAATCATAAGAAAACGAATGCCAGCCCCGGCTGAAGGAAAGAAAATTCAAATCGGCATCACCTTTATTGACCGGCACAGCCGCACCCGCGAAAAAAACACTTCCCCATTTTTTGTGAAATCTCAATCGATACTCCCCTTGAAGAGAATATACCTGATCGCCCCGATACTCTCCCTTGCTGTACCCCTCAATACTTTTCCACCTACAATCGTTTGCGCTTCAAAAGGAACTTTCCCTAAGGCCGTATTGATGGAAGCTTTATATGCGAAGACGTGACCGGCTTTTTTATGAAAATAATGACTCGCGTCTATATCCAGTTTGGTGTACTCAGTGGCACTGCCAAAAGCTTTATCAAACCGATTGATGCGCGCATTAGAATACCAACCGGTTGATGGATTGCTCACATTATCGCGGGTATCATAAGTGATAGGAATACCGATAGCATTATAAACCCTGGCGCTATCTGGAGCAACTTCATCTTCAAAGGTGGTTTTTACTTAAAGTGAGTAAACGAAATGCCTGTGTATAATCTTCCGTATGTTCTAACGAGCTGCTCGCCATAAAAAAAATTCATCAAAGTAGAGTAGTTGATGAACGACCCCGACATGCCATAATTTTCATTATAGTATTGGAAGTTCTGATTTCCCTTTCCGCCTGCCAACACCGTGCGGAAAAGATCCTTCGCGTAATATAATTTACCAAAACCGAAACCGAACCAGGTTTTATTGGTAGAGATCATTCCGCCCGCACCAACACTGGAAGCTGGAGAGAGAGTATCCAGTTTATTAATTGGAAAATATAACGTGCCGAATGCGCCAAATATGCCGCCATAACTTCTGTTGTATGTAATGAGAGGAACGGCTGCTACTTTTGGTTTATCGATATACTTGGCAAACTGGGCTTGCGTATCGAAACAGGTAATACTTACTACAAGAATGAGAATACCAATTGCCCGGTAGAAAAATCTTTGCCCCATTCCGCCTTCAGCCTTGAGAAGGTAAGTCTAATGAAAAAATCTCTGATCGCGATACTATCCAAACCTTTCTTATTAAAAGGGTATTCGATCATGGTTTGAAATTGTTAAGTGTTACCAAGGTAAAACTTGTTGGCCCAAAAAAATGTAGATCATCCACACAGGCATAATTTCTTGTAAGAGCGACAACATGATGGGCGCCTGAACCAAAGGAAAAATAATGATAAAAAAAATACTATAAAACCGTAAGCCCGCCATAGTACGATGGTTTACAAGGCTTAATAAATACGCTGAACTTTCTGTAACGTCACGCATATAGCGAATCATGCGCAGGGTGTTACGTTTTGAGATTTCGTCCCGATAGGTTTCAATGAATGCGAAAATCTCGTTTAATTTTGCTGCAAATTGTTATACCCCGAAATCCGGTGTTCCAATTGTTGCATGAGTTGGTCAACCATACTTTTCAAAAACTGCGTAGCTTCTTTCTTTTTCGGATGGCGGTCTTCAGAAATTTGAAAAGAGTAGTACAACGACATAGAACCTCCTTTGAATAAACTGAAATATTCCAATGCCCGGTCTCTGCGCTTAAAAGCAGATTGCATAGAAAAATGCAAAGGAAACACAATGCAAATTCCAAACAACAAAAGATCCAGATGAAATCTAAGATCGTATGTGACAGCAATGAATGTTGCTGCCTGTGAGATTACGAGGGCTAACAAGGTTCGAAAATTGAAGTAGTAAATAAACTTCATTATAAAGTAGTTTTAATTTTTATGCTGCCGTTTATCCCTTTCATATGTTCTCCCTTACCGTGATGTTGTGCTTTTCTAACCTGGAGGCCTCCTCATTTTCGGGCTCCTGATTCGGTCAAATCTATTAAAAAGAATTCATTTAGATGAATTAATGTCTCCCTGGAAAATAAAACATTGCCGATGATGAGATTGGTCCACCATATTATTAAATAGTTATGTGTAACAGCAAAGAAGCCGAAAATGAAATATTTTTTAGTAGATTGATGTATAGACAAAGCCCTATAGCATGCAGGGCGGAGCTAACATGAAAAGCACGGCATAAATCAACATCGTTAGTGACATTTCTCATTGTAAACTTTCTCATTTGATCAAATTAAGACGATTAAAGGAGCAGTGTAGGAGAAAAACTAAAAACAAAATCTATGTCTACTACCAGATCAATTCTCGCGTACTGCTCACGAAGCTTTCCAGCGATCTTGGTCGCAAGGCAGCATTGGATGATATTGATGATAAAGAGCTGCAACGATTTGCCGACTTAGGCTTTGAATGGATTTGGATGCTAAGCGTCTGGACTACCGGTGGAAAAGGAAGAAGCGTTTCGTTAACCAATCCGCAATGGCATAAAGAATTTCAAGAAACGATTTCGATTTGAAAAAGGAAGACATCGGAGGATCGGGGTTTGCCATTGCAGACTACACTGTGAGCAAGGAGCTGGGTGGAGAGGAAGTATTGGCCCGACTTCGATCAAGACTTAAGAAGTTTGGCTTAAAACTCATGTTGGACTTCGTTCCTAATCATATGGGACCTGACCATCCCTGGGTTCAATCTCATCCTGAATATTTTGTATCCGGAACGGAAGAAGGTCTTCAGCATCAGCCACAAAATTATACACGTGTGAAATTGTCGCAGGGCGAACGCATACTGGCGTATGGTCGTGATCCATACTTGATGGCTGGCCCGATACGTATCAACTGATTACAGCAACCCGCAAAACCGTTCAGCGATGAAAGCAGGAATTGCTGCGCATTGCAGGTCAGTGCGATGGCGTGCGTTGAGATATGGCCATGCTTGGATTGCCCGACATTCGAACGCACATGGGGCAGAAAGGCTCGCGTTTTGGCCAGACATTACCAGAGGTTCGTGAAAACATCCGGGTTTTTGTTTCATGGCTGAAGTGTATTGGGACAAGGAGGGAATGCAACAACAGGGCTTTTGATTATGCTTATGACAAGCGTCTCTATGATCGTTTACACGAAGGTTTTGCAAAACCCGTACGCGAACATTTTCTTGCAGAACTTGTTATCAAAACAAGCTCGCCCGATTTCGGAAAATCATGATGAGCCCCGGTAGCAAAAGCATTCGATCAACAATCGGCAGCACGAAGCCGCCGCTGTGTTACCATTCTTATCACCTGGTTCTACGGGTTTTTCATCAGGGTCAATTGGAAGGCAAGCTATCGCATCTCATCCATTTAATACGCGGCCCGAAAGAAACTGTCAATAAAATATTCAAAGCTTTTATTCAAGACTTTACAAGCATTGAAAACCCAATCTTCCATAACGGATCCTGGCAGTTACTAAAACCGCCGCGCAACGTGGGAAGGAGATAGCAATATGGGATTCGTTCATCACATTTTACTGGCAGGACGAGAGTGGAACAAGGTGATGGGTTACCGTGAACTATGCATCACATGCCAGTCAATGTTTTGTTGAAATTCCGTTTACTCCACTCAGGAAGCCCCTCCATTCGGTTTGCGGACTTGATGAGCAGCGAAGAAGGCGACCGTGATGGAACTGATCTTGTTATACGCGGGCTTTATCTGATCTCCCACCGTGGGGCTACCATATTTTTAAAAATGAAAGTTGTAAGAGAATAGTTTTAAAGATTCAAACAAAAGAGGTGCATTTGTCAGGTACGAAATCTAATTTTATTAGCAGTCAGCCTTTCACCTTCATTGAATTTGATAAACACATATCCGTCTGTTTTGTTGTCCTTGTATCTGAGTTGTTGTTTTATATATGAAGAACGTACTATGCTCGAAGTGGGAATTTCCACCACTCTTTTTAGTGGAGGCCTATGCTGCAACTTATGGTCTTGTAAAGCATTGAGTCCGAAGACTAACATTCGCCCCATTATTCCAAAGGCTTCATCGTCAACCGATATTGGTAATGTCAATGTTATAGGTCTCAATCAACTCTCACTGAAAGAGATCGATCTTGAACGAATTCAGTTTAACCTTTCATCGTTGAACACCGAAGTGCATCAACTGCCACTCACTATCAGTCCGTATCATTATACCAATCAATGGATTGAAACTCGCGAACGTAATTCATCCGATACCTTTGATGCGTTAGCAACACATCAGAAAAGCATCGATCAGATCCATTCTATTTTTTCCGGCAACGAAGCGTATGGACCGGACATCATGTACAAAGTGTATTTGTTTTCGAAGTTATCAGAAGAGATTGCGGCCGATGGAAAGTTTGATGTAATCCACGCGCATGATTGGGTAACGTATCCGCCGGAGCAAACATCAAAAAACAGAAGAGGAAAACCTCTTGGAGCTGCATATGCACGCACTTGAAACAGATCGCGTTGGCGAATAAGCACGCAATGAAATTTATAATATCGAAAAAAATGCCATGGAGGCTGCTGATAGAATAATAGCGGTGAGTCAATATACCCGCCAACAAATTATTCAGCATTATCAAATTAACGCTGATAAAATTGATGTGGTCCACAATGGAATTGATCCAGTTGAATTTGCTCGCAAGGAGCATAAAACTAATGATAAACTCGTGTTTTCTGGGAAGAATCACCCATCAAAAGGCTCCTGACCATTCGGTTCGAAACAGCAGAGAAGTTAGCGCGTTTACCCTCGCGCAAAATTCTTTGGCGGCAGGAGTGGGCGATCAGTTATGCATTACTAGCTGGAAACATCCGCCTATAAAAAACTAGGTCGTCATTTTATTTTTGCAGGCTTCCTCCCCAAAGCAAAAGTGGATGAATTACTAGCCTTGGCCGATGTTTACTTTATGCCTTCCGTATCGAACCCTTGGGCTCACAGTCTTGAAGCTGCTCAACATTTTGTGCCGAGGGTATCTCTTCGCAGTCGGGTGCATGCGAAGCGGAAAGTTATCGCTTCAAGCTGATCATTGGGACACCGACAAATACGCAAACTATATTTACGCCTTGCTTCGATACAACGTACTACATCAAAATCTCTCACAGGAGGCCCATAACGAGCTAAAAGGAATTACATGGCAACATGCTGCCGATAAAGTATGTGAAATTTATAATCAGGTATCTTATAATTAAAAGAACTAATGCCCTCCGTTTGTTTTTATTTCCAAGTACATCAGCCCTTTCGTCTAAAGCCTTATGATTGTTTTAAGATTGGGAACGATCATGACTATGAAGATGTAGCCAAGAACAGGGAAATACTTGATCGTGTTTCAAAGAAATGTTATCTGCCCGCTAACCAAACGATGTTAGACCTGATCGACAAACATCAGGTGATTTTAAAATCTGCATACCTGCCGAGCGGCGTGTTAATGGAGCAACTGAATTGTATCGCCCCGATGTGCCGAAATCTTCAGGCGCCGGCAAGACGGGATGCGTTGAGTTCTTGTCGGAAACCTATCATCACTCGTTGAGCCACTTCTATCCGAAAGAAGAATTTATCAGGCAGATTGATTTTTCGCATAAAGTCAAAATCAAAAACCTTCCTAATCAACGCCAACGGTTTTCGAGAAACACGGAGCTCATTTGGAGTATAATGAGATAGCCAACTACATTGCTGATCTGGGTAAAAAGGAATTATCTGTGAAGGATTAGATCACGCCTCGGCTTTGCAGTCCGAATTTTGTTTATCATCCTCCGGCAACGAGAAGATAAAACGTTCTCTATTAAAGAATTGTAAACTCTGACGATATCGCTCTTCGTTTTTTCCACGTGTAACCAGGTGGAGGAGGGCCACTAACGGCACCTAAGCTTGCTCTGTAGTGGGTACACCAGGCAGAGACAATGGTGAAACCATTAATCTCTTTATGGATTACGAAACGTTTGGTGAACATCAATGGCCTGGAAACGGATCTTTGAATTTCTTGAACACATGCCGGGCGAAATTATTGCACATCCTGATCTTTAATTTTAAACATCCGCAAGTAATTCAATCGTACAAAGTAAGAGACGAATATGATGTATGGCCTCGCCAAGTCCATGGGCCGATTCGAGCGCGACCTTCCTCAGCAATATTAGGAATAGTTTACAGAACGATGCGATGGAGCGCATTTATGAATT
>JADJMA010000003.1 GCA_016709845.1 Flammeovirgaceae bacterium
GATGCAAATTGTGGCAACTTTACTTTATTGATTGCATCCGGATTTATCATTATTAATTATTTTGTGTTCACCAGTCATGATATTCAATTTGAAACTGCGGATAATACGCTCGGAGATAACTTCTGCCTGATGGCGGAGCCAGGTAACGGCTTAACCGCTATTCGGAATTGGCTTGTTAATCCGATTATGGTGCAGGAGCGAAGGGTGCGCATAAAAGGTGAAGGTTTTTTTGATGTAGAGCGAAATCCACAAAAAACTTTTGTTATTGAGATTAATAAGGCTACGGTGGAAGTACTGGGCACTCCATTTTAATGACTGAAAGCATAAAACAGAAAATCTGGAAGTGGTTGTAAAAACCGGAATCAAAAACTATCAAACCTGAAAAGAATAGAAATATTATTTTAAAAGCCGGGGAGCGCGAGTTTATGAAAAAGGAAGCAAAAACCTCACCCCAAGTAACCAACACAGATCCTAATTTTCTTGCGTGAAAGACATCAAAATTATATTTGAGGAAAGTGATTTGCGTTCGGTGGTGGAATCAATAAACCGGATATACGGATCGGATATTCGTATTGCGTCAGGTATCCGAATCGTGTGTGGTAACCGTAACATTTGAGCAGCAAAAGTTTAGAATCAATTTTAAACGTTTTTAAAGATACGCTCAATCTGACTTACCCAGCAAGGATGGCGTAATTGAAATAACCCATGCGGGATGTTGGTTACTCAACGGATCAAAACGTGTTTAAAATAGTTATCGAAACATTTCAAACCGTGACGGCATGTTGTAAGAATACAGGCCTAACTATTAGTATCTATTTTTTCTGTGTCATCACCGCAGGCGCACAAACTATTCCTAATCAAAAAATTTCTATTGACGTTAAAGATGTTTCCTTAGCCGAAGTACTGAATGAAATTTCATTAAAAGCAGCCTTCGCTTTTCTTATAATCCAAAACGAATGGAGGCGGAGCGTCCGGGGTAAGCTATCAGGCTATTTAATAAAATCGGTATCAGAAATTTTGACTGATCTTGCCGGTCGGTATGAATTTCAATATTCTATTGTTGAAGCCAGGTTGCTTAAGCGCATGGCAAACCAGAAGAAAACATGCCCAATTTGCCACACTAAGTGGCCACATTAAAGATGCAGCCAATGGCGAGGCGTTGATTGGGGCAACCATTTCATTCAGGAATTAAAAGTAGGCACGGCAGCCAACACCTATGGTTTTTTTTCAATCACGCTGCCAGTAGGATCGTATGAAGTCATTGCCTCCTTTATTGGTTATAAACCGATTAGCAAAACCATTTCACTTGAGGTTTCTGCTATGGAAAATATAATGCTTACAGAAGTACCGCCCTTACTTGACGAAATAATTGTTACGCCTACAGAGGACGTGGCAGAAGAAGTACAGGTGAACAAATTAAATGTGCAACCCGGACCGTGGAGGAAAGGCCTGCCTTATTTGGTGAAGTGGATGTGGTGAAATCTCTGGAGTCTGTTCCTGGTTCAAACTTCATTCTGATGGATCAACATTTTATTATGTACGGGGCGGTCAGCGCGATCAAAATCTTGTACTCATCGATGATTCACCGATCTACAACCCAAGTCATTTGCTGGGTCTGTTTTCAACCATTATCCCGGATGCGGTTACCGATATTAATATTTATAAGGGTGATATTCCAGCATCGATGGGAGTCGATTATCCTCAACCTTAGATATTCATACCAAGAAGGGCAATGATCAGTTCACCCAGGTTTGGGGTAACGTGGGTCTCATCTCTACCAAGTTAGGCGTAGAGGGACCAATCAAAAAAAATACAAGTTCATTTTTAATCTCCGGGAGATTTTCGCGACTGCAGTGGCTCTTTCAGGCACAAGATCCTTCCATTAATAAGTTCAACTTTTACGACTTAACCGGTAAAATGAATTTCAAACTAAACCCAACCAACAGAATTTTCTTTTCCTTTTACACAGGCAGCGATAATTTTTTAGTGGAAATAATGGAATCAATTGGTCGAACTCGCGCAGGCACATTTCGCTGGAATAGTATTTTGACCAGCAAATTATTTCTAAACACCACACTATCGACCAGTGGCTATGATTATAATCTGTATACAGATGTTTCGAGGGACGAGCGTTGAATTTCGCACATCTCTAATGTAAACCTGAAGTCTGATTTTAGTTTTTCTTAAAACCACAAAAATGAAATTACGTTTGGCGTTGGATTGAACGGATATAAATTTAATCCTGGCAACCTTCAAAGCGGATCGGCTAACCAGAAAACTTCCAACACCTCTGTGCGTAACTCCCCGGAATTTGTTCTCTATGGAAATCAGGAAATCAAAGTAAACAAACTTGGGGCTTAAATTATGGAATGCGTTTCTCTGCGGACCAATACCGGTGAAGCTTTTGAATATATTTTGATGATAGCGGAAATCCTGTTGACACATTAAATTATCAATCAGGCGAATCGTACGTCACTTTTGCAAATTTAGAACCAAGGGTAACCGTTCAATATTTATTAAACGAGCATGCCGCGCTTAAAGCAAGTTATATGCGCAATGTTCAGAACCTTCACCTGATCAGCAATTCCATCAGTCCGTTTACTTCACTCGATGTTTGGTTGCCGAGTAGTTACAACATACGGCCGCAACGTGGGATCAATTGACTTTGAAGCTATCACGATCTACATGCCCAAACAGGCATTTCGTGGGTACTGGAAACATTTTATAAAAAGATGTATAACCAAATCGACTATGCAAATCATGCCGAATTACTGTTGAATCCGCTGCTTGAAAATCAACTTCGTTTTGGCGAAGGCCACTCGTACGGATTTGAATTTCAGGCAAAAAAGAACAGGGCCGCCTACGCGGAATGGCAGGCTACTCATACGCACGAGCTAAAAGAAAATTTGAAGATTTAAATAATGGAAAGACGTTCAATGCCTTGGGCGATAGACCCAATCAAATTAACGTAATGCTTTCGTACGATATAAACTTACGTTGGATGGTTGGTTTGAATTGGAATTATTTAACAGGAGCCCCCTTCTCTTCACCGGTTAGTTTTTATACGTACAACGATTTGGAAACTCCCATCTATGGGCAAAAGAATAATGACCGGCTACCCAACTACCATCGGCTGGATGCCTCGGCCACATGGAAACTTAATAAGAACGTTGCGAAAAAATATAAGCACAGCTTAACATCCTCCATTTGCAATTTGTATGGCCGTAAGAATCCGGTGTTTATAAATTACAATAAAACCGAATTGGGCTATCGCGATTTTAAAGTTCCCTCAAATGTTTTGGAAAATGACCGGACCATTTCTCAATTCTTTCTCTTTCAATTTACACCTTCTGTTTCCTATATTTTTAAATGGCGATGAAGTTTAGATACGGCATTTTATTACTCTTAACCATTTTGTTAGCCTGCGAAGAGGCGATTGATAAATCTGTATTATCACAAAACGAAAATTTATTAGCGGTTGAAGGGGTACTGACCAATGAAAACAAAAGCCACTCGATTACACTCTCTTCCCCTATCAATCATTGAACGGACAAGTTGCACCGGCCAGCGGGGCCTTGGTTCAAATTACAGAGGGCACCACTACCTACCCGCTAACCGAAACACCTGCTGGTTCTGGAATTTACAAAACCCCCGTCTTCAGAGCAGTATTTGATGCGGTTTATATCTTGCATATTCTACATCAGGGTAAAGAATATTTTGCGCAAGACAGCTCCGTTCCTGTTGAACCATTGACAGCGATAGAATATCGAAAGTAAATGACCAATATCAACTTGTATTAAACACCACCGGGTCCAGTGCCAACTATGTTGATCATTCCATTGACTGGAAAATACCACGGCATGTTCCGGTAGTGCCTGTGAAGGGCGAATTGTATTTTATGATTTAAAAACGATTGATGTAAACGAGATCTATAAACCAGCTAAAGAAGACTTTTTATTTCCTGTAAACGCAACTATAATCCGGAGAAAATATTCAGTTAGTCCGGCTATCGTACTTTCCTGCGTTCTGTGTTGTCTGAAACGGAATGGCGGGGTGGTGTTTTTGATGTAGAACGTTCCAATACGATAACCAATTTGAGTGTCGGGGCTATCGGTTTTTTTGCTGTTACTACAGTTGTTTCTGATACCACTGTAGTGGTAGAATAACTTTACTTAAAATTCTTTTATCCCAAAAACGGCCCTTTTATCCCAAAAGCCAACATTTTTAAACAGATAAAATATTTTATCTCTCGCATAAGGGTAAGTACTCCTGTTCGGGTTTTTAGTAGTGAAGGGAAAGTTCTAAGACGGCCCCAAACTAAAACTGAATTAAAAACTAAAACTTTAAAATCATGAAGACCACAAAAATCATCACCGGTTTATTTCTTGCTGGTTTGTTTTCGTTCGCGTTAAGCTCGTGCGAAAACAATGAAACCGTTCAACCGCAGCAAGATTTGTTGCCACAAAACTTTAGTGTGGATATCCCCGCATCGCTGAGTAATAAAAACAGCGTAAGCGTGGAAGAATCTCAGGCAGAATTAAAGAAGACACGTTGCAGGGTAACGACATCTATCTACACCTCACGTTTATTGCGGTAGGTGAAGGAGCTGCAAAATCGTAGAGGAGTTTATCGATGGAATCGAAAGTATAAAATTGATCGGATTCAGTCACTCACCTATACCGGGGATGACGACAACCGCACAAAAAATCTGATTGTGTTATCCGATGTTACGTATGAAGACAAGATGTGGGATTATCAACTCACTGTAACCGATGCAGAATCAGAAAATCAACCGGATGGTGGAAAAGCGTTAGCAAATATTCTGGAATAAGAACCGGGTTGTGAGTGGCATCGCGATAATCAAACCTTATAATTGCGATCGCACACATAACAATAATGTAAAGGATGCGGTATTTAGAATTGATTATACTGAGGCAAGTACACTTGGCTATGATGCACAGATGGAGGTATCCATTTCCGGACTACCGTTAGCGAATCCTTTGGAAGATCCATTCTCGGTAAGCACGCTTAAAATGTTTGCGGGTAAGAAAGGCGATGTGGTCGATGTGTTTGGTAATACTGAATCATCCTAACGCCATATTGTTTGCAGGCAATACAGGTTTCAACTGGGCTTTTGTCGCATCGGGTAGTGATTCAAAAACATGGGTGTTGCTGAGGTTGGCTTACTACCCAGCGAGCTTGATGAAACGGATCGAGTAGTATTGTTAAAGATTATTCTATAAAGAATGTTTTACAAACGAGATTACTTCAGTTTGGCCTGGCATCGATCAGAATTTGTTGGCAGCCTATTTGACAAACACGGCAGCCCCGGTTATTTTGATGGAAAGAAAGGATTTATTGCAGGCGGTGTATCTCCGGGTGCAGATTGGGATGTGTTTGCCGGCAGGTTAAATGGACTAACTCCATTTAATCCGAAAGACATTAGCGAGCTTGTTGTTGCCTTCAAATAAAAATTGCTTCGGATAATAATTTTAAGACCTCTGGCGAAAGCCAGAGGTTTTTGTTTCTTTGCACAAATTTTTACCAGATTATATGAAATCATTCATCTTAGTAGCTTTTTTATTCATGAGTACAGCCCTTATTGGTCAATCTAAAAAGAACTTGCCGCAGAAGTAGCAAAGTTAAAAGCAGAAATTGCTGAGCTAAACAAGCCGAAAGTGCCCAACCTCGATAATGAAAATAAGCGTGCCAGCTATGGCTTAGGTGTGTTGGTTGCTTCCAACGTAAGAAGTCAAGGCGGTGATTCACTCGATTTAGAATCTCTTTACTTTGGAATACAGGATGTATTTACTAAAAAGGATTTGCAGATAGATCAACAAGAATGCTCTATGATTGTGCAAACCTACATGCAGGAGGCCATGGAGAAAAAAGTAGTCGCTATGAAAGCCGAAGAGGAGGCATTTCTAAGTGCCAATAAACTGAAGCCTGGGGTTAAGGAAACTGCTTCCGGACTTCAGTATCAGATTATCACCGCGGGTACAGGAAAAACTCCTACGGCCGCAGACGAAGTGACGGTTCATTATGAAGGAAAATTGATAGGGGCCACAGAACCCTTTGACAGTTCTATTAAACGTGGGGAGCCCGCAACCTTTGGTGTGGGTCAGGTTATTGCCGGCTGGACAGAAGCGCTTCAACTTATGAAGGAGGGGGACAAATGGATGTTATTTATTCCGTCTGAGTTGGGCTATGGCGAACGTGGAGCCGGTGGTCAAATACCGCCTTATGCAACGTTAATATTTGAAGTGGAGCTAATTAAAGTTAATTAAAAGCTTAGCTGGCAATTTGAACAATTGCTTTTCCAGTAATTTTTCTATCCATTAAATCTTGAAGTGCCTGAGGAGCTTGTTCAAGCGAATATATTTTATGGATGTGCTGATTGATTTTGCCTTCTTTAATCCAGGTAGTTAGTTGCGAAAAGTTTTGAGCGCTCTTTTCAGGTTCACGCTCCGCAAAGCTTCCCCAAAAAACGCCAACAATAGATGCTCCTTTTAGCAAGGGTAAGTTGGCGGGGAAGGAAGGGATATTGCCAGACGCAAATCCCACTACCAGGTATCGGCCTTTCCAGGCCATAGAGCGCAGAGCTTGTTCTGCTAACGATCCACCTACCGGGTCGTACACAACGTCAACGCCACGCTCAGCTGTAATTTCTTTTATTCGCGTTCTTAAATCCTCCGTTGAGTAATTGATTAGGTGGTGAGCTCCCATTTTTTTACACACTTCGAGTTTATCATGGCTCGATGCGCCAGCAATAATGGTAGCTCCCATAATTTTGCCTAATTGAACGGCTGCCAGCCCCACACCGCCACCGGCTCCCAAAACCAATAAAGTTTCTCCTAATTTAATTTGCGCACGATCCTTCAACGCGTGGTACGAAGTGCCATAGGTATAAAGTGTTCCGCTCCCTCTATGAAATTTAGTCCTTGAGGCAGAGTAAATACCCGCGAAGCTTTTACACTTACAAATTCTGCAAGGCCACCCCAACCACATAATGCGATGACTGAATCGCCAACCTTTAGGTGACTTACATTTTTTCCAAGAGCGTGAATAATTCCAGCAACCTCGCCCCCGGGAAAAAGGAAGTGGAGGTTTGAATTGATATTTGTTTTGAATGATCAGTACATCGGGAAAGTTGATGCCTACTGCTTTTACCTGAATCAATACTTCGCTATCGGCAAGAGTTGGAATAGATACTTCTGAAAACGCTAACGTATCCGGAAGACCATAATTCTTACACAGAACAGCTTTCATCAAGGATGAATAGGTGGAGATTATTTACCAAAGAGTTTTTTTTAGCAGACCCTTGCTTTCTGGTTTTGAATTTAATTTATCAAGCGCTGTACGCAGATGTACTAAAAAAGCATCGTCCTTTATAAGATAATCGATCACTTTTAACTTTTTCGTTTTAGATCGAATAATTTCTTCATCAACCGCTGTAATGTAAATGACCGGAACTTTTGAGTTTTTCTTTCGGATCGCTTGGAGGTACTCAAGACCCGTTTGATCCGGATCGTTTAAAAATATGTGATCGAGTATGATCAGGTAAGGCTGAGTCTGATCGAGAGCTTTTAAGGCTTCGCTACCGGTTTGAAATATCTGAGTTTGATATTCATCCATTTGGCGGAAGTGCCCATTCATAAATTTCAGATAGACGGGATCGTCATCAATAATAAAGACCAACTTTTTCATTTAACAAATATTACCTTTTTGATCAGAAACTCTAAACAAAGAGAGACAAAATAATGGAATAGGGTATTATAAATACACCTCGATTGCTGGAGAGGAGATATTGAAAACTTGCGGAGAGTGTTATTTTATTATAGTTAAATAGTTCGACTAAGGAAAAAACATTTCTTGTAAATCTGGATGGGTTAATTCGACTAAATAGATTCTTAATCCCAGTTCACTCCGCCAGTTTGAAAATAATGGGCAGCACCATGCGCTGCTTTACAGACTTGCCGCGCTGACGGCCCGGATTCCAGGGTGGTGAGTTTTGAATAATACGAACCGCTTCCTCATCGCAGCCAGCACCAACTCCTTTAACTGCTTTTACATCTGTAATCTGGCCATCTTTACCAACCACAAACTCTACATATACTCTTCCTTCAACACGCATCCTGCGAGCCATGGCCGGATATTTAATATTTTTCAGCCACGTATTTATAAAAAGCGGCCAGCCCTTCCTTTGGGGCTGCCGGGAACTCAACAATCGTAAAAATTTCCTCCACATTTTCCTCTACTACTTTAGGAGTTTCGATTACTTCTACTTGCTGAATTTTTGTGTCCTCGGTCACCTCAATGTCAAATACAAATTTGATTTCTTCTTTTATCTCCTGCTCATCGGGCACCTCGACAAGCCGGGGTTGTTGAATTACAATTTCAGGCGTAGGTGGAATTTCCGTAGCAGGCACATCCATCATCACTTCAAATGTATTCGTGTTGCGAGATATTAATTCAACAATGGGTGTATCATATTGCTTCCATTCAAAAGCAAGTAAGATCAGGGACAGTGTTATAAATAGACTGATGCTAAAGAAGAAGTCTTTTTTATTATTCAGATCGGCTTGCGCAGTTTTTTTAATTTCCAGTGCCATATCATCACTGATTTATTGTTCAATTTCCTGATATAAGATTAATTTTCTTTTACCAATAAATCCATGACATTAGTCAGTTAATGGCTTGAGAATTAGCAGATTTTGATGAGAGAAGGGTGGAGGCCTAGAGATTGGCGAGTAGAATGATAAGAAACGTCAAAATGAGTATAATGGCGAGCCATTTTATAACGGGGGTATGCCCGGCAAACTCATAGGCACAAATAGGACAAACTTTACTTTTCGCATCTACTTCCATGGCGCACGAAGGACATTCTTTCGTTTTCACAAATTAGTTATTCAACCACTTTATAAATTTTCCCCACAAGGTTTTTGGTTGTGCTTTCTGTTTAACAGGAATCTCCTCAATCGGCTCTTCGTATAGTCGGGTCGCTTTGGTCGGTCGCCCTACTTTCACTTTATTAAAATAATTATCTCTTCGTCTTTCCTTCTCCCGTTCTAACGCTGCCCGCTTTTTCTCTTCCAGTTCACGCGCTTCTTTTTCCCTTTGTTGGGCGATAGGATTTTTCCACGGACGCTGTGCCGTTTCGCGATTGGTTTGTGATTGTGAGTTTTTTCTTTCTCCTCGTGGGGCTCTTTCCCTTTCGGGGATTGGTTGACCCTCTGGAGAGGTAGACTCGGGCACCTCTTTTTCTTTGGCTCCGGCAAATCAATCTTTCCTAAAACTTTTAATCCGGATAGCTCAACTTTAGGGCTTTAATTACTTCTGGCTTTTCTTCAATTAAGGTGGGTTGAACGATTAGTACTTCCGACCGGATTTCTTCCCTTACAGGTTCTTCTATTACAACGATTGCTTCCGACTCTTTAGGAGTTTCGATTTCAATTTCTGAATTAAGATAAACGACTACGTCTTGAAGTTTTTCGGGTGCGAAATGGCGTACAATATCCTCAACCGATTCATCTTTTAATTTTGCGTTCGATCCTTCTTCCAGATAAATCTGACGGGCAGCAAGAAAGTCAACTATTTGTGAGGGTCGTAAGGCCAGTTTTCTGGCTAATTGTCCGAGTCGCATAGGTGTTTTAAGATCAATGAAGGCGCAAATATACTTTGTTCAGGTTATTCCATCCAATAAAATCCCTCACCCTTAAAGCCTTATCTGTTCCGAAAATGCTTATTGCCCTCTCCCCGGGGAGAGGGCGAAGGTGACTTTTATGAATCGATGCTTTTGTTGGGTGCGGGATTAACCTATCAAGAATGTGTTATCTAGAAATAACTCACTCGGGTTTTTGTCGCCATTTTTTCTTGTCCGAATGTTGTTTCTTTTGATTCAACCGGGTTTGCTTGGCTGCTTTTCCGGGTTTGGTGGGTTTTCTTTTTTTTCTATGAGTAAAGGCTCTGGTCAGTAATTGAGAAAGTTTAATCAAAACGGCCTCCTTGTTCTCTAATTGCGATCGGGAGTCTTGTGCGGTAAGCAGCAGGATACCGTCTTTGGTTATTTGTGTGTGTAGCTTCTTAAGTATTATTTCCTTCTGCTCTACGGAAATGGAGGAATCCGAAACGCTCCATCGCAGCGTTACTTTTGAGTTTACCTTATTTACATTTTGTCCACCCGGACCACTGCTTCGCGAAGTGGTAAAAACCAGCTCCTGTTGTATCGATTCTAAAGGGGGTGAAGCAATCATATTTCCTTTTACTGTTCTGAGATAAACTCAGGCATCCATTCAAACATGTGGTAATGCTCACCATTCATGCCTAATTTCTCATATACTTTTGAGCAGCCAGATTTGTTTTATCAACGTATAACCGAATGCCCCGATAATCTGATTCTGGCGTGACCAGACTTTTAACGTGCTCATACATTTTTTTATAAACGCCCTGTCCTCGATATTCAGGAAGAACATAAACTGATTGAATCCAAAGTATTGTGCCATAGCGCCAATCACTCCATTCGTAGGTTGTTAATAAACTGCCCACCACCTTTCTAGTATCGCTATCTTCCGCTACATAGTAAGCACCTTTGTCACCATCTTTAAACACAGCGTGAACACCTTCGGTAACGGTGTGATAGTCGAGGTTTATGCCCTCAGTTTCTAAAGCCATTTTTTGTTGAAACTCAATGATTGAGATGGCATCATCAAGCACGGCATTTCGAATTATAATCATTTCTTAATTTTTTAAATAGTTTACTACGATCCCTTCAATTTTTGGATGTATTCATGCTACGCGCGATTTGTACTTATCGGATACATCCAAGTACTATCCGGATTCCTATAAGTTTTCCTGGTAGATCAAATCAAAGAGCCAAACTTTAAAATTTTCAATTGGCTTTATGATCTATTGATTCTTTTATTTCTATAGAGCGCCTTTAATATCGTTTATTAAATCTCCGGCATCTTCAATCCCTACAGAAAACCGCAATAACTTATCAGAAATGCCTACATGTTTACGTTCGGCAGCTGTAAGCTTAGCGTGCGAGGTTTTAACGGGTGACGTGATGGTTGATTCAACACCTCCTAAACTAATAGCCCGCTTAATGTATTTTAACTTTTTGATAAATTTATCCGGATCTCCCTTTACTTCAAAAGACAACATTCCTCCAAAACCACCAGGCATTTGTTTTTTGGCGATGGCATGCCCCGGATGATTTTTTAAGCCGGGATAATAGACGCTGCCAATTTTCGATTCGCTTTCAAGAAATTTTGCGAGGGTCAAAGCATTTTCATTTTGCTGCTTTACGCGAAGCACAATGGTTTTAAACTGCGCTCTACTAAATAGCAAGACTGCGCATCTAAGCTTCCGCCAAAGTGCATGGCGCTTTGTTTAATTTTTCCGTTAGTTTTTTGATGACACCATGGCCCCACAACAAATGTCGCTGTGGCCGCCAATGTATTTGGTGCCACTATGGGTAACCACATAAATTCCAAAATCAATTGGGTTTTGATTTACAGGGCTGGCAAAAGTATTATCGATGATGGTGACGATCCCATGATTTTTTGCAATTCGGGCAACGGCCGCCAGATCGGTGATCTTCAATAATGGATTGGAAGGCGTCTCCACATAAATCACTTTTGTATTTTTTTGAATCGCCTTTTCAAAGCTCTTCAAATCAGAAACATCAACCATGGAGTGCTCAATACCGTACCGCCCAAATTCATTCAATGCGGCATGATGGGTACCGCCATAGAGATCGTGCTGAAGTAAAATATGATCACCCGATTTTACCATCGCAAACAACGAGGTCATAATAGCGGCCATACCCGAACTGAACATAAGCCCATCCTCACCATTCTCTAAAGCCACTAATTTTTCAACGAGCGCTTTTTGATTGGGGGTATTGTAATAGCGGGGATAACGAACTTCGGTTTCATAATCATAGGCAGCCGAAGGATAAATAGGCGTAACCACGCCACCGAACAAAGGATCGCCAATAGAACCAGCGTGAACACTTTGAGTTAGTTTAGATATTTTGGAGTTTTTCATTTGATAAGATTAACAGGGAAGACAAAAATATGCAGTTTGATTGATACTAAATTTTATTAGAGGAAAATTATATGCACGGGATAGCCTGTAATATTTGTAAAGCCCTAATGCCGCTGGTAAAAATGAAACTGCTTTACTGACGAAATTTGATAATTTTATAGTGCCTAATACTTTTAGCTAATGAGTAAATACGATCTGCTTTAGTGATTTTCATTTTTTCGGTCGGCCTAATGCAATGCGTTAGCCCCACCAACAATCCTCCTACAGAACGAACCCTGCTTGCCATATTTGCGCATCCCGATGATGAAGCAACGGTAGGCCCGGTATTGGCAAAATATGCTGCTGAAGGAGTGACTGTTTATCTGGCCAGCTACAGATGGAAGATATGGTGTTACGGGGCATGCAAAAATTCCTGCAGGCGATAGCTTGCTTCCGTGCGCGCTGAGGAAGCAAAATGTGCTGCTGAAAAGTTAGGCATTCAGCCTCCCATCATGTTTGGATTGCATGATCAATTGAGAATGGGTGAAGGCTACGGGCCAGTACATGATCAACTCAACACAATGCGCGAAAAAGTAAAGGCGTTATTTACAACCCTAAAGCCTGATGTAGTAATAACCTGGGGTCCCTCCGGCTGGACCGGCCATCATGATCACCGGCTAGTAAGCACCGTAGTGACAGAAGTATTTCAAAGTCAAGTGGGATAAGCCATCACAACTTTATTATTCCGCAATACCTACAGGAAAGCTTCCAGTTACGGCCCGATGCAATTAGCTACTGTTGACTCTTCTTATTTAACAGTAAAAATTCCGATTACCGAAGCTGACGGCCAAAAGCAAATATTTCCTGGCATTGCCATAAAGTCAGTACGCCCGAGACCATTGAAGGCATGCATCAACTCATTAAGACGCACGGCGGTACTGCCTGCTCCCAACCCTTAGTGGTTACGGGTGCTGAAAAAGAAAACTTTATTTTAACCCTTTATTATCTATGAGAATTCTAATTATTTGGTTGCTTGTGTTTATCTCAGCAACCTCCTTCGCTCAAAAAAGGCGCAGGTTCCAACAATCACTACAAACAAAAAAGCAGTCATTCAATCAGTCGATAGTCACACGACAGATCTCATCAGCATAAGCGACAAAATCTGGGCTGCCGAAGAAACGGCTTTTAACGAAGTTCAATCATCCAAACTGCTTGCTGATTATGCGGAAGCTAATGGCTTTAAAGTAGAACGTGGAGTTGCTGAAATGCCCACGGCTTTTGTTGCTACGTATGGCAGTGGCAGTCCGGTAATCGGTATTCTGGGCGAGTTCGATGCGTTGCCTGGCTTATCGCAAAACAAAGTGCCAACAAAAAGTCCCTTACATGAGGGCCAACCCGGCCATGGCTGTGGGCACAATCTTTTTGGTACGGCTAGTTTAGGCGCTGCTATCTCAATTAAAGAGATGATTGAGCAGGGAAAATTAAAAGGAACTATTAAATTTTATGGCACTCCTGCCGAAGAGAAATTCTTTGGCAAACTGTGGATGGTTCGCGCGGGGTTATTCAATGGGGTAGATGTAGTGATGGACTGGCACCCGGGAGCAGAGACCAAAGCCGCAGTGCAAACCGGTTTGGCTCTGGTTGATTTTATTGTAGAGTTTAATGGTCAGGCGGCACATGCTTCGGCAGATCCTTGGAATGGAAGAAGCGCTTCCGATGCTTTAGAACTTTATGCTACCGGTATTAACTATTTGCGTGAGCATGTTAAGCCGAGTGTACGCATGCATTATCATATTCAGGATGGCGGACAGGTAGTAAATGTGGTACCTGATTACTCGAGAATATGGGTAAGGGTACGCGATATCAAACGCGATGGTATGGAAGAGTATACGAACGTGTAAAGAAGATGGCCGAAAGGCGCTGCGATTTTGGCTGATGTAGATTATAAAGTTACTTTGGTATCAGGTGTGTATGAAGTGTTGGTAAACCGCACGGGTGGCGATTTGCTTACGAAGAATCTTGGTTTGCTGGGACCGATGTCTTATACCGATACGGAAGTCGCCTTCGCAAAAAAAATTCAGGAAAGCACAGGCAAACCTCAGGTAGGATTACATACCATCGTTGAACCGTTAGAAGCAACTGATCCAAATGCAGGCGGTGGCTCTACAGATGTAGGCGATGTAAGTTGGGTAGTTCCAACTATTCGGTTGAGTGTGGCCACTGCGCCCATCGGCACACCGTGGCATTCCTGGGCTGTAGTTGCCTGTGGCGGCATGTCGATCGGGCATAAAGGCATGGTGCATGCATCAAAAACATTGGCCATGACGATGGTCGATCTCTTTGAAGACTCCAAAAAAATTGATGCGGTGAAGGCTGAGTTTAAAGAACGTAAAGGCAGTGCGGTATATAAAGTTGATTCCGGGATGGACCGCCACCGTTGGATAAGAAGTAATTTTAACCTAACAGTAAAGGTTTTAGCGCTGTTCAAGACTTAGCCTTTGGGGAAAGCCTTGTTCAGCGCTTCTGTTCTTGATTGCACTTCTAACTTCGATAAATGTTTCTGATGTGCGTTCGAATTGTTTCAATCGATAAAATAATTTATAAACAATCTCGTTATACCGATAGCCTTTGGCCAGCAATCCAGTAGTTCATTCTCTCGTTTTGGAAGCAATTGGTTAGGCTCGTGCACGGTGGTTGCTGAAACGAGGAGATTACCTTTACAACTGGCAATTTGGAGCTCATCGGAGACCTTGACAGATTTCTCTTATCGCATCAATCCAGTCGAGCTGGCTCCACTGGTCTTCAAGAACATATCCAGTCCCTACCGGGTGCATTAAATATTAAATCACCATCTTCGTAAACGGTTCACATCAAGCTTCATACTGGGTTGCAGATTGCTACAATTTCAGTACGCATTCTATCCCATTCAATTCACCTGACAAATTAGTATCATAAGAACCACATCTACGGGTTGCATGGATAAACAGGAATCGCTTTCTGCACCGTAGAAAAAGTGTGTTTGCATTCAACCCCTCCTGCTCCAGTAGATGATCATGGAGAGTCCTTTGTAATTTCTTCCAAATCTCAATAATAGCAACTTGAATCATATAACCAAACTGCAAAATCACTCACCTTAAACCAATAACATGAAAGTGGTATTTCAACCTTATAATGGCATAAGACTATTACCGGCGTTGGTAAGTGCCGCTACCTAGGTTACTTTCAATTTTAAGTTCTCCGCCACAGGCCTTTATTCTCTTGTTCATATTACCCAATCCGTTACCACAATTCATTTTTACGTTTACTTCAGACCCCACCCCATCATCACGAAGTACTATTATCAAACTGTTATTCTTACTTAAAACTTTCATCTCGACATGGTTGGCTGCGTACTTTAATACATTGTGAAGTGCTTCTTTTGTGACCAGAAAGCTTTGTTCCTTCTCCACTCAGCCTGAATAGGCTTATCTGAAATTTGATCCGGGCAATAAAAATGTAAATAGCGTGGAGGTGCCTTCAAACATCCATAGATGTTCGCGCATATACCAAAAAAGCTTAAGCAGGCTATCATTAATGGGATTGTGAGACCAAATCAATTCACCAGAATTAGCAATCAATTCTCTGGATAATTCTGAAATTTTTCAGACTGCTTTTCGGTGAAGATATCTGGTTGAATTGCCTTTGTATGGCTAATTCACTTAGTATAGCGATAGTTGATAATCCAGATCCTAAATCATCGTGCATATCGCCCCAGCTTCGTTCCCGTTCTTGTAATACAGCATGTTGTTTCTCCCATTCAGAGAGCTTTCGTTTTATCTTTTGTTTGTAGTGCGCCCGGGTAGCACTCACAACACTTCCTATTACGATCAGGATAACACCTCCATAAAAAAAATCAGTTTTCCAAAATGGTGCCTCTATATTCACGCGAAGCGTTTCTTCTTCACTCCAGATTTGGCCTGTATTGGCTCCCCTTACATGAAGTGTATATTTTCCTGGAGGTAAATTAGAGTACCGTGCGTTTTTAATATGAGTTGTAGTGAAGTTCTCCATCCCACCCATCTGGTTTGTATTGAATCTTATTTGCTTCCGGACAGGTATAATCAAGTACAGCAAAA
>JADJMA010000004.1 GCA_016709845.1 Flammeovirgaceae bacterium
TACAAATTTTGATCATCATTCCAACCTCCAAATCCATAAGCAGTACCGATGGCAGGCAGTTCAACTTCGCGCTCCAATCTTCCACTCTGATCATACTGTTTTATTTGGGTTTTAACATCTACTAAATAATGGGCAAATATTTTACCGCCACCTGTAGATGTGCTTAATGGTTTCTCGATTTCCAGGATTAAATCTTTCCAGTTTTCAAATGAAGGATTAGAAGCCTCAACCCAAACAATTTTCGAATTCGGAGCATTCAGGTTTGTATTAATGATAAGCTTTGAGCCATCATTATCAATAACATACTGATCACTTTCAAAGCCTGTCTTTATCGGAAGAATCTTGCTATCTGGCTTAGATAAATCCTGCACATACAATTCATTTCCTGTTGTGCTCTCCGATGTTTATGATAATCAAGTAGCGTTCATCCTCCGTTACGTATCCGCCCACAAATCTCCTTTTTGTTTGTCTCCAAAATAACTTTGTCCTGCGAAGATGGAGTCCCTAACTTATGGTAATACAATTGTTGATACTCATTCTTCGCTGCAAGGTTACTCTTCAAGCCTTCCACAAAACGATTAATAATAGCCATCATTTCCTTTCCACGAAATTCCACTTTGCTTCATATTGCGGATTGTGTCTTCAACCAATGTTTTATCCAAGTCCTCATTACCACAGCTTCGGCACGATCGCTCCACCTTTGGCTATTTCAAAGCCAGTAAAGAACCATCTTTGGAAAATGATAGACCTCGCATAGTTGTAGTTGCATCTTTAGAAAATGTATTGGGATCCAGAAAAACTTCTGGCTCGCCTTGCTCTCCTTTCTTACGATAAAGAACTGATTGATTTTGTAAGCCTGTGTTTTTATAGAAATAATAATATTCACCTTGTCGGAATGGCGAACTCAATTTTTCATAGTTATTCAATTCAAGAAGTCGATCTTTACAGCATCGGTAGTTAATCCTACTCAAGTACGAATTAGTTACTTCATTTTCGGCCTTACCCAATCGGCTACAGCTTTGGTTGTGTCATTCTCCATCCACCGATAAGGATCCGGTACGGCCACGCCAAAATACGTATCTACTGTATCTACCTTTGTTGATACCGGGTAATTTGAAACAGTTTCAGGATTTGGAGATTTTGAACAAGAGGCAAGCATGGCAATAAATAGTATTGCAAAAAAAATTGACATAGGCTTCATAAGTGACTGATTTTGGGAGAACAATATTACCGGTATCAGCATTAGAAATCAAGCTAAGTGATAGCTTGTAAGAACAACAACACTGGAATTACATAAGGATTTGCAATCCGCGGATCAAACGTCAGCCAATGAAGGCAACGAAATTAAACTCATCTCGTTATCATAGTTACTAGTTCATTATACAAGCCCCGATATGATTAAAAACTACTTTCTGATCACCCTGCGAAGTATGATGAAGAACAAACTCTTCATCTTCATCAACATATTTGGGATGGGGATCGCCATCGCGCAGTGTATCACCGGCTACTTCGCTTATGAGTATGATGCTACCTTCGATCGCATTCATCAAAACCACGCGAGCGTTTACCGGGTAAGTGCTATTCGGGAGTTTGACAACAACTTCACCCGCCATAGTTATACTTCCTTCCCTTGGGAGAAATTGTATCCAAGACAATTCCTGATGTCGATAAATCCAGTCGATACGCTTACTCCTACTCTAATTTCAAACTCAACAACGATCTGTTTCCGGCGAATGCAACCTTCGTTGATCCCGATTTCTTTCAGCTATTTTCTTTTGACTTTATCACGGGCAGCCCGGCAGCAATTAATGACAAAAGTAGCACGCTCATCAGCGAGGAAATGGCCATAAAGTTATTTGGCAGTGCCTCCGAGGCACAGGGCAAAACCATCACGCAGGTATATGGAAGCGATCTTAAAGAATTACAAATAGGCGGTGTGTTTAAAGAGCAACCCATGAACTCCAGCTTTTATCGTAATGCTGGTTCGGCATATATTAACTTTTCAAATTTTAAAGATGAAAATAAGAACGTGCTTGAAGATGACTGGAAAGTTTACAACACATTATTTGTTCAAATAAAAGATACGGGACGAGTAAACGAAGTGCAACAGCAACTGCAGCCCTTTATAGAAAACAACAACCAGGTAAGAGAAGACTTTCAGGTGAAAGAGTATGTATTGGATTCGTTCTCTGAGATGGCGCATAACGACCGCGCAGAGGATGTTGGATCGGCTACCTGGGCGCACCTCCCATCTCCGCTGTCATTGGCTCTAATGTAATGGGCATTCTGGTGTTGCTGCTTGCATGTTTCAATTTAACTAACACCTCCATTGCCATTGCTTCCCGAAGACTAAAGGAAATTGGTATCCGAAAAGTAATGGGCAGTTCACGAAAACATCTGATTGCACAATATCTTAGCGAAACGCTGGCGATTTGTTTTGCTGCCATGCTGATGGGGCTTCTGCTGTCTGACTTTTTGGTTAGGGGTTGGAATTTCTTATGGGAATATTTCAAGTTGACACCGCACTATTTGGACAATCCCACCTTCCTACTTTTTCTTTTTGGAATTTTGATTTTAGTAGCGATCCTCGCAGGTAGCTATCCGGCTTTTTATATCAGCAAATTTAATCCCGTTACTATTCTAAGAGGGAGATTGCAGTTTGGTGGTACTAATTATTTTACCCGCATTTTGTTGGGGTTGCAGTTTAGTATCTCCTTGATTTCTATCGTAGCTGCCATTGGGTTCTTGCAAAATGCGCAGTACCAACGCGACTATGACCTTGGCTTTGACGCAGGCGGATCGGTAATCGCGTGGGTTGATAATCAAAGCGAGTTTGATACGTATCGCAATGCATTGAAAACTAATCCTGAAATCGTTTCAATAGCGGGTGCTCGTAGTGGTATATTTTCAAACCGTACTAATGATCCGGTAAAATATGAATCCACACAAATGGAAGTTGATATAATAGAAGTGGGCGATCATTATTTATCTACTATGGATTTGAAATTGCTGGAAGGGAGAGACTTCATAAAAGATTCCGAAACGGATAACAAAGAATCGGTGATTGTCACTGAGAAATTGGTTGAAGATTTTGGATGGGAAAACCCACTTGGAAAAGAAATTATATGGAAAGACACGGTTAAACTTTATGTTATTGGTGTCGTAAAAAACGTATATACAGCGGGGCTATGGCGAGAAATGGAACCGATGATGATCCGCTACGTGTTGCCCCCTCAATACACCCAACTGGTGGCAACTACCGGTACGCATCAAGCAGCCTCGGTGAACAAGTATATGGAAGAAACCTGGGGAAGAGTTTTCCCAAACCGTTTATACAATGGTCGTATGTTGAGTGAAAATTCGACTCAAGCAGAAGAAGTGAATGTAAATATTGTAAACATGTTTGGTCTTATGGGCTTGATTACGTTGCTGCTTTCAGCAACTGGCTTGTACACATTGGTGTCTCTCAACATTATTAAGCGAATGAAAGAAATTGGTGTGCGCAAAGTATTGGGGGCTTCGGTAACTAATATCACACGCATCGTTAATACAGAGTTTATAATTATTCTGGCTCTAGCTTCCGTGTTGGGTTCATGGGCCGGTTACGTGGAGTCGGATAGGATCATGGGGAGCATCTGGCGTTATTACCAAGGCCCTAATAGCATTACGTTTATTATTTCGGTGAGTTTACTTTTCGTGATGTCTTTTGCGGCGATAGGTTACAAGGTGTTCAAAGCCGCCACCATGAATCCGGTAGATTCCTTTTGAAGGAAGAATAAGATTGAGATAAAGAAAACAATACGCCCCTCGCGTGTCGCGTGTCTCGTCCTGAAATAGGTTACACGAATTAACGTGTAAACGAGATAGATAAAACCATTCTGGAACAAGAAGCTATTATAGCTGAGTATTTGCTGGGCTATACTACCTATCGTAAATTGGGGACCAAGCACAATGGACACTGGAAAATAATCGATGGCATCATTGATTATGATGCCGAAAGCGAAGCTAAAGGCGAAAAGAACCTGATGTCTGAGAAAGGTTATAAGGATTTTACGCTTATGGTTGATTGGCTCATTTAGTCAACAGCGTGGGTGAATCCCCGTGTATTCGGTCCTTGGTTTTTTACATAATTATAGGCTTAATTTTTTTTGATTAATTTCATCATGGTATCACTAATGCCTGTACTGGTACCTGATGGCTGATAAGGCCCACCCGCCACGAAGCTGGTACCATTGAACGTGAAAGGAATAATTAGCCTTTGCCGGTCTTTTTTCAGGTAGACATTTAAGTTATCATACCTCAGTGAAATTTCACCATTTGAAAGGAACCCTTTTTGATCAACGAAATTCAGGTAGAGCACTATGCTGCGGATCTGCCCATTCATCCCAGCCGAAGCCGATTTGAACCGGGGTAAAAAAGATATGGGCTTGCCCGATCGAAAAAATATCCAGTCCAACCACGTTCGGATCAGTAGAAGTTGCGATAAGGCTAATATTCTTGGTGCTATTTGCCGGAAACTCGATATTGTTCACACTATTATCCAGTGCCGCTTGGATGTTTGACGAATTATATAGTACAAAGTCAGCCTCGGAGCCATCGTTTTTTGGATCATTGCCTCCTGTTTGCACTTCGATTCTGGCACTTTTTAATTTATAGACCGTTTTGGAAGGCGTGAATTTACAATCGGGAACGATAATGTCATCTGTTGCTGAATGAATCCCCAGGGTATTTCCTTTTAAATCACTCAAGGTATAGGATATAGGCCTGGAAGACGTATAGTCTGCCTTAGCCACGAGTACATTTATTTCATTTTCCAAGTTTGCTGCACTGAACGTAGTAGTGCCTTCGGGGCCACCTATTACCATAGCGTTCACAGTCGATTCGAAATTTGAATGAGTTTTGAGATAATTAAATACACCATTTGCATCTACACCGACACCATCGTATTTAGCCAAAAATCTACTGATTCCTGATCATTGGTCACCGTTATGATTACGTTAGCCAATACCCTACAGCCATATACCACGTTTTTAATGACGACCAGATTAGCATTGTTTTGTTCAAAGCTCTTATCGGCAAAGTACCCGTTAGCAGGCAAATTGACTGAGGCAATAAGATAGGTCTTTGTGGCATCGATGGTCAGGATGCGGATGTGTTCATTTGAATGTTTTTTATAGGCTGCTGATACAGAGAACCCGGCAAAACTGCCGCCTGCGGCAACATTGAGGGCCATCTCCGCATCGAGTCAGATATATACACCCTGTATTTTATATCCTGAGGGAACCCGTGGTCGAACTGGCGATACTCGACATTGCATTATTTACCATAGTTTGGGAAGGTTCGGCTACGTTCCTGTATGTCGCACCGGTGGTATGCCAAATATTATCCACCCCAATTTGTATAGGATTTCTGTTAACGGTAATCTCATTTCTGTTGCCGGTAAGAAAATCTATGGCTTTGTAAATTGCGCCCGGAAAAATGGGGCTTGAGATAGCCGAGTATTGAGAGTTCAGAAAGTTATCGCTGGTTGCTGAATAATGCATGGCCACATTATCGCATTTCCAATTCGGGTCACCTCCATTGCTGGAAATGCGACCTAATTCCGTTTCCGTAAATTGACCTCCCAGATTGTTCGGTAAGTTTTGAGCGTTTGCTGTGAGGGTCACCGTGAGATTCGAATTGCCGGTTATTGATACGGTATTGCTGGTATTACTGAATCCTTGCGCCATACCGTTACTCTCCAGACTGGTTTCTGCCTTTGGTGTCACCTGCATAGGCTGCGGGTAAGCCTTATTGGTTGTAGTTGATTTGGTTTTGGGACCATAAGGGATGACTTGTGCCATTGCGATACCTCCGCACATGAGCAGGAGGATAAGGAAAAGATTGAGCGTTTTCATTTCTAATTTGGTTTAAAGGATCATGAATTTAAGTTCTGTATTGACTGGGTTTTTTATGATTTTTCCAATGAGTTTATAGGCCAAGCCTTTGCATTTTTATTTCGACTATTGGGATAGATCATTAGAATTAAAACTTATTCCAGGCCTGTCCGGTCTCCGCATCAAATCCATATTTCTGGGATACTACCATATTCATTCCCGATCTGTCGGCCGCATAATATGTCCACCCTATCCGTGTGGCTTGTAAAGAGACTTCCGTAGTCATTACACTATTGCAACCCATGGATTCGGCACAGGCCACCACTCTTATTTTTTCCATGGTGATGGTGTAGGAAGGACCGGTTGCAGTCATGACCGATACCGTTGCGTTCATCAACTGATCTCCGTTGGCCATCGCATTTTTCAAAATAGCCGCTGCGTCCATCACATTCATGGTGAAAGTAAATTGCGTGTTGTTTTTCCCTGAGGAGGCGGTTGTCCACGCCCTTATGGTTTTTCAAAACCTTTCTGGGCACCATCGCCTTTTATCAGGACCCCTTTAGGGTCGGTAAGTTTTATAAACACATTCGATGTTTGTGAAAAACCCAGGGCCGGGATCAGGAGCAGGATGAATAATGATAATGTTTTCATAGGTCTTATTTTTTAGGTTAATACATTTCTATTTTCTCACCAGGTTGAATTTCAGCCCGCTGGATCTTTTATTTTGCATGAAGAGTACGCTGGAATTTTTGGCATACTTAAATGCCACAGCATATTCTATTTGCTCCTGCCTTGTGGTCGTAGTGTTGGTCATCTGGTCTGTCCGCGAGGTAATGTTGGTGACAAGGGTGTAGTTGTTTAAAATAAAATTCCCCTTTTCCTCTTCCTGAAATACTTTGGACGAACCGACCATTCCTGTAGAACCCTGAGTGAAAAAGCTGAAGTTATTTCCTGAAAAAGTGAAGCTGTTTGAAGCTGATGCCAGTGCCATCCCTGCGTAATTGCCCGTGCTTGTCTGGTACATCTGAGCCCCGGGGGCGGATTTTATAGTATCCACTTTTTCGTAATAAAAGGCCAGCCTCATCATACTAAGTGCCCTTATTGTATCGGGCAGATCTGTTTTTAATTGATTGCTGATACTGTCAATATTTTTATTCTGCGAAAATGCCCCTGTGGATAAAAAAAGGAGCAGCGGTATTAAGTTGGATTCTGACCTGGCACTACCTCTATCTATGCCTCTGTCTTGATTATGTTGTTGTTATTATTTTTCCCTTGCAAAATATTTCTACTGGTTCAAGCTGTGGAGTTTACCACCATAACAGAAAAAATATTTATCAAGCTCCCCTTTGTAGTCTATCTTTCCTAGATTTGTGTTGCCACCATTGCCAACATTTCTTCCTTATTGGTTTTGCTATCCTGGGATGGGGAAATTTTATCACCCGAGAAATGGACCATGACCATGATGAGCATTGCCAGCGTATTAGGCATTTTTATTTCCAGGCGGTTTCGTGAACCTTACTTTTTGCTGGCCTTGATCTGGGCACTTTATGGAATCTATAGCAAATGGCATGGCACTATAAATAACTCAATTGCTAAAACGACCCTCATAGAATTACTCGTACTGGTTGTTTTGTTTTTTGTGTTCAGGTTTAATTTAAGAATGCCTAAACTTTCCATAATGAAAAAACGCTGACCCTTCTACCGAGCCAGCGTTGCTTCTGAACGTATTGATTTGAAATCAGTTTATTATTTCAAACCCAGTATACGGAACCAACACTGCAGGAATTTTAATTCCCTTTTCGGTTTGATTGTTTTCAAGAATAGCAGCAACAATCCGCGGCAGCGCTAACGCACTTCCATTCAGTGTATGCAACAACTCCATTTTACCTTCCTTGTTTTTGTAGCGCAGCTTTAGCCGATTTGCCTGAAAAGTTTCGAAGTTACTCACGGAGCTCACTTCAAGCCATCGTTGCTGCGCTGCCGAGAATACTTCCATGTCGTAGGTAAGGGCAGAGTTAAACCCCATATCTCCTCCACACAACAACAGTTTGCGATAAGGTAATTCTAGCTTTTCCAATAACCCTTGCACATGCAAACTCATCTCATCTAAAATTCGATAAGAATCTTCCGACTTACTGACCTGCACAATCTCGACCTTATCAAATTGATGCAAGCGATTGAGTCCGCGTACATGCGCACCCCAACTACCTGCTTCTCTGCGAAAGCAAGGTGTATAGCCAACATTTTTATCGGCAAACTATCTTCGTTCACAATTACATCCCTGTATAAGTTGGTGATGGGCACCTCGGCTGTGGGGATCATATACAAACCATCTTCATTCACAAAATACATTTGCCCTTCCTTATCGGGAAGTTGACCGGTTCCATAGCCACTGGCTTCATTCACTACAATGGGAGGTTGTATTTCTGTATAGCCTGCTCTATCAGCTTCATTCAAAAGAAATTGATTAAGGCGCGCTGAAGCTTCGCTCCTTTTCCTTTATAAACCGGAAAACCTGCCCCGGCAATTTTAATCCCCAGGTCAAAATCAATAATGTCATATTTTTTGATCAGCTCCCAATGCGGCAAAGCGTTCGGATAAAGTGTAGGAATCTTACCATGCTCATGCACCGTAATGTTGTCTTCCGCGCTCTTCCCTGCCGGCACAATGGCTGCTGGCACGTTGGGGAGTTTGTACAAAATCTCGAGTTGCTTCTTCTCAAAACCGGTAAGGCTTTCTTCCAGAAATTTTACCTTGTCTTTGTCCTGGGTGATGGCCGTGCGCAAGGTGTTAGCTTCTTCTGCCTTTCCAGCCTTCATTAATTCACCAATCTTTTTCGAATCGGAATTTGATCTGGCCTTTAAGGTATCCAGCGTGTTTTGTGTTTCTCTGCGGAGTTTATCGTTATCAAGCACTTGCTGAATCAAGTCCTCAGCCTCTTTAAAGTTCCTCTTTTTCAACCCTTCCAGCACAGTATTTGTTTCTTCCCGCAGTACTTGTAATGTCAACATAGATTTATATTAAGGGTCAAAATTAGCCAATAATTTTTTCTTGCAATTTGATAATATTTAATTTTGAAGTATACTTGCAGTGTCATAGTGGCCTCCTCGGGCCCTCTCGATAAAAACCCAATACTTTACAATCTCTTTTCAATCGACCTGGTAAATGTTTTTGACTTATAGCTGTCCTTCAGCTAGTACAACACAATAAAAATTCTGTTTTCATTATTTAATTTTTTTATCCTCACATGCATACTATTGATGATCTGAATGTCAGGCTACTTTCCGAATTAAAGGAAATTGCCGAAGGGCTTGGTGTTAAAAACGCTAAAAAGCTTGCGAAACAAGATCTGGTTTATAAAATCCTGGATCAGCAAGCAATTGCGGGTGACGGTGCCGCACCTGCCCCCACCAAAGCATCCCCTACGGAAACCGATCGTAAAATGCGGCCTCGCAGACGCGAAAATGCAGCCCCTGAAGCTGCTCCCAAAGCACAGGAAAAAGAACTTTCCAGCGAAGAGATATTACAAAGCATAGATGCTATTGAAATTGATCAAAACATTGCCCGGTTTGATGATGCCAACGGATCAACCCCTCCTGCAGTAACAGAAATTCAGCGCAAAGAATCGCGCGAGGACAGGCAACACAATCAATCCAATCAGCAGCCCCGCAAAGAAAATCTTATTCGCGATTTTGATGGCTTGGTTTCTAATGAAGGTGTTTTGGAGATTATGCAAGATGGCTACGGCTTTCTCCGGTCATCGGATTATAACTATCTGGCAAGTCCGGATGATATTTATGTATCGCCATCTCAAATTAAATTATTTGGTTTAAAAACAGGAGATACCGTGAAGGGGCAAATCCGACCACCGAAAGAGGGTGAAAAATATTTTGCTCTTCTAAAAGTGGATAGCATTAACGGTAAAACAACTGAAGAAATTCGCGACCGGGTTGCTTTCGAGTATCTAACTCCGCTTTTTCCTGAACAGAAATTGAAACTTAGTACTACGCCCGATAATATGTCAACCCGCATTCTAGATCTCTTCGCACCTATCGGAAAAGGTCAACGAGGAATGATTGTGGCGCAGCCCAAAACAGGTAAAACAGTTTTATTGAAAAATATCGCCAACGCGATTGCTGAAAATCATCCAGAAGTTTATCTGATTGTTTTATTAATTGATGAACGTCCGGAAGAAGTTACTGACATGGCACGCAGTGTGAAAGCCGAAGTTGTTGCCTCTACTTTTGATGAACAGGCAGACCGTCATGTTAAAGTAGCTAGTATTGTTCTTGAAAAAGCTAAACGCATGACCGAGTGCGGTCACGATGTAGTGATTCTTCTCGATTCCATTACTCGTTTAGCGCGGGCTTACAACACGGTGGTTCCCTCCTCTGGCAAAATACTTTCGGGTGGTGTTGATGCGAATGCTTTGCACAAGCCGAAACGGTTTTTTGGTGCAGCCCGCAAAATTGAAAATGGCGGTTCACTCACCATTATCGCTACTGCATTAATTGATACGGGATCAAAGATGGATGAAGTAATCTTTGAGGAGTTTAAAGGAACGGGTAATATGGAATTGCAATTGGATCGCAAACTTTCTAACAGAAGAATGTATCCAGCTATTGATGTTCCCGCTTCAGGCACCAGACGCGAAGATCTGCTGATGAGGGAAGATGAGTTACAGCGAGTATGGATTCTTCGTAAGTTCATGGCCGATATGAACTCTATTGAAGCGATGGAATTTTTACAAAGTAAAATGAAGGGTACTCGCAATAATGAGGAGTTCTTAAGTTCTATGAACGGGTAATTTTTTTAATTGCACAAGAGATCCATTAGCCAATGAAATTCGTTGGCTAATTTTTTTTCTCATGTTTCTTTTCATGAAACGCTCCTTTAAACTCGGGATCTTCATAGCGCTTCTGTCTGTCAATTTCTCGCGCCATTAGCTGGGCTTCGGCATACGGTGTTTCCGCCACCTCAATAGTTGGGGGCAATTCCTTTACAGTTATTTTCTCACGGATAATTTTTTCAATCTTATCAATGTGGTACCGCTCTGCTTCCGTAGCTAATGTAATGGCTTTGCCCTCCTGAAATGCTCTACCTGTTCTGCCTGTGCGATGTACATAGTCCTCATACATAATAGGCACATCAAAGTTAATTACGTGGGTTACATTGGTTACATCAATTCCGCGCGAGGCCACATCGGTAGAAACAAGAATCCGCAACTTCCCTTCTTTAAAATCATTCATCGCGTTGATGCGCGTGTTTTGGCCTTTATTAGAATGAATTACCTTAACCGGTCCAAGATGCTTTCTGTCTAAGTATTTATAAATGTTGTTCGCAACATCTTTTGTGCGGGTAAAAATCATTACCCGGCTAAACTCAGCATTCGTATTCAGAAGATGCTCCAGGAAATTTATTTTGGTAGCTCCATTAGGGATATAATATAATTCCTGAACCACTTGTGTAGCCACCGTGGCAGGAGGAGTAATTTCCACGCGCACACTAAAATCCAGGAACTCGTTAGCCAATCGTTCTACCTTTTCAGGAAAAGTGGCTGAGAACAAAACGTTTTGTCGCTTTGATGGAATTACTTCAAAAATTCTGCGGAGTTGTGGCATAAAGCCCATGTCCATCATGCGATCGGCCTCATCCAACACCAGTGTTTTTATTTGTTTGGTCACCAATTCATTTCGTGAATACAGTTCCAGAAAACGACCTGGAGTAGCAATTAATAAATCGGTACCAGCTTGAATTTTTTCGATTTGTGCTTTGGCACCAACACCACCATAAATATTAACAATCCGTAAATCGGTATACTTAGCCAAGGCGGCTGCCTGTGTCGCTACCTGAGCTACTAATTCTTTAGTAGGCACAAGAATAAGTGCCCGCACATCATTGCCTTGTGCGTAACGAATCTTCATCAGCAAGGGCAACATATAAGCCGCTGTCTTCCCCGTGCCCGTTTGCGCAATCCCGATCACATGCTGACCCCCTAAAACTAATGGGATACATTTTTGTTGAATCTCCGTTGGAGATTCAAATCCAGCATCTGCAATGGCATCAAACAATTGCTTGTTTAACTTAAAATCATTCCACGAAATAGGGCTCAAGATTCTTTATCTTTACGTAATTAAGCAAGGTAATGAACTCTACGTTAATCACGAACGCTCAACTTGTAAACGAAGGAAAAGTCTTTGAAGGTGATGTACTGATTCGCGAAAACCGAATTGAAAAAATTAGCTCCACCATCACCGCTAGTCCAGCAGATAAAGTTGTTGATGCAAAAGGTTTCTTTTTATTACCCGGTGCCATTGATGATCAGGTGCACTTCCGCGAGCCCGGACTCACGCACAAAGCAACTATCTATTCTGAATCCCGAGCCGCGGTGGCGGGTGGTGTTACCAGTTTTATGGAAATGCCAAACACGGTACCGCCCGTTTTTACACAATCCCTGTTAGAAGACAAGTATCAAATTGCCGCGCGTACTTCGTTAGGTAATTATTCTTTCTTTATGGGTGCTTCCAATGACAACCTTGAGGACGTGTTGAAAACAGATCTCAGTAAAGTGTGTGGGTTAAAAATCTTCATGGGATCTTCTACTGGCAATTTGTTAGTGAATGATGAAAGAACTCTGGAAGGTTTCTTTTCAAGGTTTCCATCTCTGATTGCAACCCATTGTGAGGATGAGGCCACTATACTCAAAAACATGGCTGAGTTTAAAGAGCGATATGGCGAAAATATGCTGGTGAAGTATCACCCATTAATTCGGAGTGAAGAAGCTTGTTACAAGTCTTCCTCATTCGCAGTTGGGTTAGCCAAAAAGTTTGGAACCAGGCTTCATATACTTCACATCTCAACAGCTAAAGAGACGAGCCTATTTGATAATACACTTCCTTTAGAAAAGAAAAAATAACAGCCGAGGCTTGTATCCATCATCTTTGGTTTAATGACTCAGACTATGACAGACTTGGGATGCTGATTAAGTGGAATCCTGCTATTAAAACAATAAATGACCAACAAGAAATATTTCGGGCACTTCTTGATGATCGTATAGATGTAATCGCCACAGATCATGCTCCACATACACGTGAGGAAAAGAACAATGGATATTTTCAAGCACCCTCTGGCGGGCCCTTGATACAACATAGTTTGGTAGCCATGCTGGAATTCTATCATGCAAAGAAAATTTCTATCGAGAAGATCGTTCAAAAAATGGCGCATAATCCCGCCATTCTTTTCCAAATTAAGGATCGTGGATTTATCCGTGAAGGGTATTTTGCCGATCTGGTATTGGTTGATCCGGCTAAGCCCTGGCAAGTTGAAAAATCTAATATCCTGGCAAAATGTGGTTGGTCTCCGTTCGAAGGAAATACATTTAAATCATCCGTGATAAAAACATGGGTTTCGGGCCATTTAGCTTACGCTGATGAAAAATTCAACGAAAATAAGATGGGCGAACGGCTTACCTTCTCCCGTTAAGGCAAGAAAAAACCCCGCATGAGCGGGGCTATTTGGGTGAATGACGGGGCTCGAACCCGCGACCTCCAGAATCACAATCTAGCATTCTAACCAACTGAACTACATCCACCATTTAAGGTCTGCAAAGGTAGCTTAGCCATTTCAAATTACAAAAATGAATTTGGCAAGATCCAAAAACCTCAAATAATGAGGCACGGGTAGGCGCAGCATTATTATCAGAAATCATCCTAATGATTAGTAATCAAACTTCCCTGTAAATGAAAAACCATGCAAAGCATGGATCAAATTTATTTTTTTGATAAGTTTAATAGATGATTTCCTGGAATAGTCTTAAACCATTACCCCTACAAAAAAAAGTAAGCGCCTTGTATGAGCACGCCAATTTTGTAATGGCAATTCGTTACTATAATTATAAAATCAATTTATACCTACTGGGCACCGATTATGTAGAGGTCTTTGTCAATCATAAGTACTCCTCTATCGATAGGATTGATTTGCTTGATACGCAGCATTCGCGTATGAAGTTTTATTCCGACCAGATAAAGTTGCCTTCGTTTTAAAATTACAATTAGCAAAAAAGCGAGAGGCTGAATCTTTTCGAATCAGCCTCTCGCTTACTAATTAAGTCTTAGTTCGTGTTAAGCAGGTGCCGTAGTAGATGCCTCCTCGGTCTTAGCTTGTTGCCTCAAAACCACAATTTTTCTGGCTTTGTAACCACAATAGCCACACAGGTAGTGCTTCATCAATTCACCCTCCTCATCAGCTGTTGGGGCCTTGATAATTTCCTCCCGAGCAACCTTAAATGTTTGATAGTTACACTCCGGACATTG
Source organism: Flammeovirgaceae bacterium (assembly GCA_016709845.1). Taxonomy (GTDB): domain Bacteria; phylum Bacteroidota; class Bacteroidia; order Cytophagales; family Cyclobacteriaceae; genus ELB16-189. The sequence goes on from JADJMA010000004.1 coordinate 14,189, forward strand.
AATAGCATGAAGATGGCCGGCATATTTTTCTATCTGCTTATATCCGGTCTCCTCATCTAACCATACATCGTAATCTACTGAAAACACATTCTCTTCAGCAATCATCCCTTCATCCAGGTGTGCATCTTCTTCCTCTTCACTCAACAACTTCATTGGCTTACCTGTTTTGGGCGAAGTTCTTGGCTTGTAGCGAAGTACCTTCAACCTTCTTTCTATGAAGAATGGGTAGTAGAATTTAAGCAGGTTTTGGAAAATCATAGCTACCAAAATGGCAAACATGGTAGTGGTAAAAATCCGAACGAAAATCCAAAGTGTTGTTAATTCAACTATGGCGGAATTGACATAAAAACATCCTCCCAAAATCAAAATAATAGAGGCTATCCACAACGTGGTAATTTCATACCTATTGATGAAATCATACTTATTCTTGCTCCCTGCCGTTGACGTTAACTTCACAAAATAACCGATAGCAACCAAAAGACCAATTGCCCAGCAAGCCAATGCCAGGTTTAGCGCCAGGTTGTTCCATGCGTCATACTTGTGTGATCTATTTCTTCTAATTCCATGTGCGTATAGATTTTATGGGTTTATTCAATGGATTGAGTATAGGTAAACTGTGCTAAACTAAAATTATTCCTAGTTTCCAAATATATACAATTAAGCAACAATTTAAGATGCTTTAGCGCAATTTTCAAAACCATGAAATTGTAGTGAATCTCCCGAGGGGTAGGATCATGGACACAAGTAGGCTAGTAATTTCTTTCAATCTTGCTTTAATATGACTCTATCTGTCTGGTTATCAGCATTTTTTGGTTATGTCCAATTAACCATTTACGGTAGGACTTAGACCTTCGATACTGCTACTAACATTGTTTCTACAGCTCGCATGATACCGTCTACGTCAAATCCGCACTCTTTATGAAGTTCAGTTTGTTCACCATGCTCAACAATTCTATCAGGAATTCCGAGCCTCATCACCTCGGCCTGATAATTATTATCGGCCATAAACTCTAGGATAGCACTGCCCACTCCGCCCTGAACACATCCATCTTCTAACGTAATGATTCGCTTAAACGAAGCGAATACTTTATGTAATAAATCTTCATCAAGGGGTTTGGCAAAACGAAGATCGTAATGGGCCGGATGAATATCCTTTTCGACAAGTCTAACGCAAGCATCTACCACATAATTTCCAATATGGCCGATACTAAGAATCGCAATATCTTCTCCCTCTTTAATTATTCGACCTTTACCAATTTCAATTTTTTCAAATGGCGTGCGCCACTCAGTCATTACCCCTTGCCCACGTGGATATCGGATTGAAAAAGCCTGACCCTTTCTTGGTAGTTGGGCCGTGTACATCAGGTTACGAAGCTCTTGTTCATTCATAGGCGCAGACACGATCATATTAGGGATGCACCTGAAAAAGGCAAGATCATAGGCCCCATGATGGGTTGGTCCATCTGCCCCTGCAAAACCCGCCCGATCTAAGCAAAAATTTACCGGCAGATTTTGAATACATACATCATGTATCACCTGATCGTACGCTCTTTGAATGAAAGAACTGTATGTTACAGAAAGGGACAAGACCTTGTGTGGCCAATCCTGCAGAAAAGGTTACCGCATGTTGTTCTGCTATGCCCACGTCAATAGCCCGGTTGGGCATCTCTTTCATCATAATATTCATGGATGAACCCGATGGCATTGCTGGTGTGATGCCCATGATCTTATCATTGGCACGGGCCAATTCAACGAGTGTATGCCCAAATACATCCTGATATTTTGGAGGTTGTGGCATGTCGTGAACTTTCTTATGAATTTCTCCAGAGATTTTATCAAACGTACCTGGTGCGTGCCAGGTAGTTGCATTTCCTTTCTCTGCCGGGCCATACCCCTTTCCTTTTACGGTAACACAATGCAAAATTTTTGGTCCCTTGATTTCCTTGAGGTCCTGCATTATAGCTACTAAATGATCACATCGTCCATCAACAGGCCCAAAGTATCCAAGTTGAGGATTCAAATAAATTACTTGACTTAGTAAGGTAGCCTTAATTCCATTCTCTATTTTGAAACAATCTTTGAGCATTCTTACCAAAGTGTGAAAGCTTACCCAATAAATTCCACATCGTCCTTAAGCCTATTGTAAGTTTTAGATGTCGTTATATCAGTTAGATAATCCTTTAATGCTCCTACGTTGGGATCGATAGACATGCAATTATCATTGAGGATAATTAGCAAATTTGTATCGGAAACACCGGCATGATTTAGTGCCTCGAAAGCCATGCCGCCTGTAAGGGCACCATCGCCAATTACAGCAATATGTTGCTTTTGATCTAGCCCTAAATATTTGGAAGCCACTGCCATGCCCAGCCCAGCTGATACTGAGGTGGATGAATGGCCTACTCCGAAGGCATCATACTCGCTTTCGGTGCGCTTCGGAAATCCCGAAATCCCCCTATACATTCTGTTGGTATAGAACTCATCTCTTCTGCCAGTAAGAATTTTATGACCATACGCCTGATGGCCAACATCCCACACTAATTGATCTGTGGGAGTATTGAAGACATAGTGGAGGGCCACGGTTAATTCAACAACCCCAAGGCTTGCACCAAAATGCCCCCCATAAACAGAAACATTGTCAATAATAAAATTACGTAACTCCTCACACAGCTGAACAAGCTGCACCTGATCCAGTTTCTTTAAATCCTGAGGGCTGTCGATTTTAGAGAGCAATTTTCCGGGTGAAATAAGCATTGCGGCTTTTAAATTTTGGTTGAGATATTATCCTAAACAAGTTCCAAGGGGTAACTGTTTAAAAATGTCTCCAACTCAAAAGTAAGAAATTTGACTGGGTTACACAGCCTGCGATTTTCACCAAAAATTAAGTCCAGAAATCATCAATTCCTGAGTATTTTTGCTCCCTTATAAATTGAAAATGCAACAACAACCATTTGAAATAAAGCTGCCCCTTTTCGAAGGCCCTTTTGATCTGCTTCTCTTCTTTATTGAGCGTGATGAATTAGAAATCAACGATATTCCTATTTCAAAGATTACTAACGATTTTCTGGAATACATCCGCAGCCTTGAAACCCTCAATGTAGAGGTGGCTAGTGAATTTATATTGGTGGCTGCTACGCTTATGCGGATTAAATCCAAAATGCTGTTACCGAGGCCACAATTGGACGAGCAGGGCAACGAGATTGATCCTCGTGAAGAACTAGTGAAACATTTACTTGAGTACAAAAAATACAAATCTGTGGTGGACCAGTTCCATAAGATGGAAGAAACCGAATTACTCAAGGAAAAGCGTGGAAATCTGATGAAAGAACTCCGGGCGCTTGCCGAGAGCACCAACGTAGAGGCAGAACTGCAGGATGTTGACCTTTTCAAACTTCTGACAGTATTCGAAAAAGTATTGAAACGAGCTGAGGAAGAGAAAAACAGACCTGTGCACCAGGTCATTCAATATCCATACACCATAGAAGGCCAAAAAGAATACATTCTGAATGAAATAACTGTAAAACCGAGGGTAGCCTTCACTGAACTTTTTGAAAAAGCACCCACACGAATTTCTCTCATATTTAATTTTCTTGCCATTCTGGAAATGCTCGCTAACGGGTTATTAAGTATTCAGGTAGGTGATGGATATAATAATTTTTGGGTGATGCGGCCTGAGGCGGTGCCTTCTGTTAACTGATTTAATTAATTACATCCGCCACTTGAACGACTTGTCGTCAATGGCGCGCATGGTACATAAGATTCCATTCAAATGATCGTACTCGTGCTGAAGCAACTCAGCCATGTCATCCTTCATTTTCCATTCGTGGCTTTGCCAGGCTTCATCCTTATAAGATACAATTAGCTCCTTGTGTCTTTTTACTTTCACAAGTAAATTCGGAAAGCACATACAGTCGTCCCAAACTTCAAATGTTCCTTCACTCAGGAAGGTAAACTGGGGATTAATAAAAACCACAGGCTTATCAATGTTCATATAAATCAGTCGTTTCCTATTCCCCAATTGGGGAGCCGCAATGGCACGACCAAAATGATATTTAGCTCATCTCTTCCATCTACATTGTAAATCGGCACCCACGCTGGTACCTCCGGTAATTCGGGTTCAAGAATAGGCTCAGAAACGGCATACAAGCGTGGGTCACCCAGCAAGAGAAGATCCTTCAAGTCTTCTCTCAATAGTTTGAATCTACACTTACACCCATAAAAGATATTGCCAGTAAAAATCAAGAACCCCAAATGGATTGCTTAGCATAACCGGCTGCAACAAAGAAAGACAGTTAGCTAAAGGATCATTGCTTTAGTTGGCATTGTCTACCAGGCCGCCTGTTAAGCGAATTAAATCTACACTGCTTGAAATTCGGGCATAAATAGCAAGATACGTGTCAAGTGCCGCCACTTGATAATTATCCTGCACGATACGTAAATCTATAGCACTTAATGCGCCATTCTTATACCGCTCATCGGCTAACGTAAGATTGAGTTCTGCTGCCTGTAACCTTACCTGCGATATTTGCACCAACTGTTGCCTCAGATTATATAAATCAAAACTGGCAAGCAAATCATTTTCAAGCGACAGTTTTAATTGATCGGTACTTAATTGTTCAATGGATTCCTGAATACGAGAATTCTCCACAGCGCGCCTTATCTGACCCCCATTGAATAAAGTAACTCGAAGACCAAGGTTTAAATAGGCTCCGTAACTATTACCGGTTTGAGTAAGGGGAGCAAGTGCTGTTTCGTTTACATTATTGTAAACCGGTAAGGCTTGGTTTCGATTGACGTATCCAACGGTGTTTTCAATTGTATTGCCGGTTGGCACTCTAAAGTTTGCATTTAACCGATCCAAGCTCCCGTTGACACCCGTGTTCATTACTATAGTTGGCGCGTAATTTGATTCAGCCAATCGGGTTGAATTCCTAAAAAGCTCTTGACTAATGTATTGATTCTTCAAATTGGTGTTAGATCTGAACATTTTATCTCGTAAATCTTCATACCGATACTCCTCGCTCTCAAAGGGTATAGGATCCGTTAACCGATAGGTTTTATTGATGTTTTGATTGAGCAGTACGTTGAGATTGCGCACAGCATTTTTAAGAAAAATTTCTTGTTGCAAAACGGTGGCCGAGTCTGTCAGGTAATTATTCTGCTCCTGCAACACATCAAAGGTAATGGCACCTCCTAATTCCTTACGAAGTTTGATATAATGGTAGCGTTCTTTCGAAAATTCTTTATTCTTAATCAATACCTTAAGTTGTTCTTGTTGCAAAAGCACCTGGTAGTAACCCAGGATAATTCCTTGCACGGTATTTTCCATAATAAACCGCGCATTGCCACCTGTTAATTCTTCTATTTTTTCCAGTCTTGCTTTTGTAAGCTTAACTGCAAATCCGTCAAAGAGAGTAAACTGTACATCCAACGAACCATTCAGGTTATCAGAAATATTTTTCCCGCTACCGCAAAGGGTTGGCTGGCTTTCGCTGAACGATGTTGTTCGGTTGATTGGCTATAAGCTTAATCGTTGGATATAACCCTGCCTGACCCCAATTATTATTATTTTTTGCAATGTCCAGGTTAAGGGCTCCAATCTGTATATCAAAATTATTTTTTAATCCAACCTGAACAGCTCGCGCCAGACTCAATGTGTCTTGAGCGTATCCAAACGAGGCCGCTGATACAAATATGAATACTGAAAGAACTCTTTTCATAAAAAACCCAAGTCAACTTTAGTGTGTAGATATATTAGCATCCTTGCTACTTACATAAGAGTAGATAGCCGGAATGACATAGAGAGTAAGTACCGTAGCGAACGCCATACCACCAATAACGGCAATACCCATTGACACCCGGCTTTCTGACCCTGCTCCTAATGCTAAAGCAATTGGGAGGATACCCAAAATGGTTGACATGCTTGTCATAAGAATGGGTCTAAAGCGTGACTCAGCAGCTTCGGTTACGGCTTCTAACAACTTTTTACCTTGTTCTTTGCGTTGATTAGCAAACTCAACAATTAGAATTCCATTTTTAGTTACCAAGCCAATCAACATGATGATACCAATCTGACTAAAAATATTCAATGTTTGATTAAAGTACCACAACGACAACAAGGCACCTGCTAAAGCCAAAGGCACAGTAAACATAATAATCAACGGGTCTTTAAAACTTTCAAACTGACCCGCAAGAATGAGGTAAATGATTGCTAGTGCAATTGCAAATGCGATGTATATGCTTGATGAGCTTTCGGAAAACTCGCGCGAGGCGCCATCTAAACTGGTTGTATAGGATTCGTTTAAAATCTCATCACCAATTCTCTCCATTTCTTTAATACCTTCGCCCAGGGATACACCGTTTGCTAACTGTGCACTCACTTTGGCGGAAGAGTATCGGTTGAAGCGATATAGTTGTGGGGGACTACTAAGTTCTTCAAACGTTACTAAGTTATCTAACTGGATTAATTCACCGCGCTTATTTTTTACATACAATGTTTTTAGGTCAAGTGGTTCGCTGCGGTCTCTCCGTTCCACCTGCCCAATAATTTGGTATTGTTTTCCGTCCATAATAAAGTGACCAAAGCGAGAACCACTAAGCCCAAGCTGTAAGGTTTGAGCAATGTCAAACACATGCACGCCCAGGTCTCTGGCTTGGTCACGGTCAATCGAACTGTTGATCTCAGGCTTATTGAATTTTAAATCCAAATCGACAAATGAAAACTTAGGACTTGCATTGGCTTTAGCCAAAAATTCCGGCAGTACTTCTTTAAGCTTTTCAATCTCAGCCGCCTGAATGACAAACTGCACCGGAAAGCCCCCTCTTCGATCCCCGATGGTTTGAGCTTGAGATACAAATGTTCTTACTCCTGAATATTTTCGAGCCCGCTTAGTTACATCATCAACAATTTCCTGCTGGGTTCGTGTTCTTTCTTTCGGAGACTTTAACATAACTCTAATAAAGCCAGAGTTTGCTCCAGCTCCACCAAAACCTGGTGCCGTTACGCTTAAATAGCCAAATGTTTCAGGCACTTCGTCACGGACAAATTCATTTAGCTCCTGCACATACTTATCCATATACTCAAACGTAGCCCCTTCCATGGCCTGCGCCTGTAATCTGAATTCACTGCGATCTTCCATAGGAGCAAGCTCAGAAGGCACGAGTATCCCCATTAAATAAATTAAGCCACCTGATACTGCAATTACTACAAACGCTAACCAACGGTATTTCATAAACCCGGCTAATGAATTACTATAAGCCTTGGTAAGCGCATCAAAAAATGGTTCGGTTACACGATACAACCAAGGTTGTACAGCTCTTCGCTTCAGGATTTTCGCACTCATCATGGGTGTGAGGGTTAGCGAAACAAATGCCGAGATAGCAACAGAGCTTGCTACGACCAAGCCAAACTCGCGAAACAAACGACCGGTAAGTCCTTGTAAAAATATTACCGGTAAAAAAACTGCTACTACGGAAACGGTGGTTGAGATAACCGCAAAATAAATCTCGGTAGATCCTTTTTTTGCTGCCTCGACAGGATCCTCGCCTTCTTCAATTTTTACATAAATATTTTCCAACACAACAATAGCATCGTCTACAACAAGCCCAATAGCCAACACGATTCCTAAAAGGGTAAGCACATTGATTGTAAAACCCAGTAGGTACATGATGAAGAAGGCTCCGATTAAAGATATAGGGATTGTGGCAACGGGAATAATAGTTGTGCGCCAATCACGCAGAAATAAAAAGATGATAGCCAGCACTAAACAAAATGCTATGATGATGGTCTCTTCTACTTCTGAAATTGAGGCCCGGATGTATTCGGTGGAATCGTAACTCATTACATACTTTACATCAGGAGGGAGATCGTGTTGAATCTGTGCTAATTTTTTATATAGTTTTTCAGAAATATCGATATTATTTGCTCCAGGCTGTGCTACAATGGCAATTGCACATCCTGGCACACCATCGCGTCTTAAAATACTACGGTCATTCTCAGCTCCTAATTCAGCTTTACCCACATCGCTAAAGCGAACTATTTTATCACCATCTTCTTTAAGAATTAGATTATTGAAATCTTCTTCTGTTGTTAGTCGGCCCATAGTGCGAACGGTAAGTTCCGTATTGGGCCTTCCACTCTGCCCGAAGGTAATTCAACATTTTCGCGGTTAACTGCTTGAAGTACGTCCGATGGAGCAAGTTTTAGGGAAGCCAGTTTGATAGGATCCATCCAAAGCCGCATAGAATACCTGCGTTCGCCCCAAACCTGCACAGAGCTAATCCCGGGAATTGTTTGAATACGCTCCTTAAAATAAATCTCAGCAATGCGGGAAAGCTCAAGCAAATCGCGCTTGCCACTTACTACGGTTAAGAAAATTATAGGACTTGAATCGGCATCCGCTTTTTCAACCCGCGGTGGATCAACATCTGGAGGTAATCGATTAAGCGCTCCGGAAACTTTATCCCGAACATCATTCGCAGCAGCCTCTAAGTCAACTCCTAATTCAAACTCAACTGTAATACTGCTTCTTCCTTCTCGACTTACTGATGTAATGGTTCGCACACCAGGCACGCCATTCACAGCTTCCTCGAGAGGTTCGGTGATTTGTGATTCAATTATACTTGAGTTAGCACCAACATAAGTAGTTGATACTGTAACTACCGGTGGATCAACACTTGGAAATTCTCTTACCCCTAAAAACATAAACCCGATTACGCCAAACAGAATGATGGCCAAAGACATCACGATGGCCAAAACAGGTCTGCTAATACTGGTTATCGATAAACTTGCCATATCCTCTTAGGTAATATTTTTCCTCTTACTCTTAATTCAACTTTGAAATCTGAACATCCATACCAGCATGTAATTGTAAAATACCTGTGGTTAATAAGGTATCTCCTTGTTTCAGCCCGGATAAAATCTCGAGCATATTTGCCGTGCGGATTCCTGTTTCCACTTTTGCTTCTTGCGCTTTCCCTTTTTCCAAAATAAAGACTTTCTTCCCTACTTGCTCAGGAATAACAGCTTCGGTAGGCACTAGAATGGCATTATCATTCGAATCCAGAATTAACTCAACCTTTACAAATTGGCCGGGTATTAGGTTGCCCTTTTTGTTATCCGCAAGCGCTCTGATTTTTAAGGTCCGTGTATCAGGGTCGATGCGTGGCTCTATGGCATATACCTCACCCTCATAAACTTTCATATCACTTTCAATAGTGAATCGGATCTTCTTTCCCGGACATACCTGCGCACTATATCGGCCCGGTATAGCAAAATCAATTTTGGCGGGAGAAATATTATAAAGCGTAGCTATAACCGTATTAGGGGAAATATAGGCGCCTTCACTAACGAAACGCAATCCAATAACGCCATCGAAGGGGGCACGAATTCGGGTCTTACTCAACTGAGTCTCGAGCAACTGAATATCCGCATCCGTAGTATTTAATCGGTTCAGCGCATTGTCATACTCCTCTTGGCTAATGGCGTCTTTTTCTAAAAGCTTACGCTGACGAAATTCGTTATCGTTGTTTAGCTTACGATTATATCTTTGCTTGGTTAGCTGCGCACGAATTTCATCATCATTCGTCTGAATCAATAAATCTCCTTTCTTTACTTGCTTCCCTTCTTGGAATGAAATAGAGGTGATTTTACCGAAACTTCGCTTTTTAGCTCTAAGGATTCATTAGCCAACACCGAGCCGGTTACGTTAAGCTTATTATCAAGACGCGAAGACTTGAGGATTAACGCATCTACCATTAGCGCTTTGCTGTTTTCTGGCCCCTCCATGGCTTTCTCGGCCGCATCTCCCTTCTTAAACAAATTTAATTTTGGTAAGGCTAGCAGGAATATGATAACCGCAACAATGGCAACGGTAATAAGTGTCTTTTTCATTGATTAAGCAAAATGTATAGATGGAAGTTTGAAAACGTTTTTTTAGTTCATTGTGTTGAACCGCTCATGTAATTTCAGAATATAGGGTACGACCAACTCACTCTCATTGTTTCTAATTATATAATCTGCCATAGTCTCCTTTTCAGCTTCCGGTAATTGATTTTGGATGATACGTTCTACATCTGATTTAGTTCGATGAGTATCCCTTTCTAAAACTCTTCTAATCCTAAGCGCAGTTGAGGCTGTTACCAATATCGTTTGATCCATTGCCTTGTACGAACCAGACTCAAACAATAATGCGGCCTCCTTAATTACGTACTTGTGTTCTGCATGATCTACAACCCACTGGTTATAGTCGATGGCAACCCGTGGATGAACCAATGAATTCAAAGACTCCAACTTCTCTTTTTGATTAAAAACTTCCGAACTTAAGAACACCCGATTAAGCTCACCCGTAGTATTATAAGACAATGATCCGAATTCTTTTTTGATTTGCTCGATCAGTATTCCGTCAGTGGTCATTAAAACTTTCGCTCGGCTATCGGCATCGTATGCAGGCACACCCAGTATTCCAAAAATTTTACAAACGAGGCTTTTCCCAGCTCCAATGCCTCCGGTAATTCCTATTTGTAATGACTTACGCATTTAAGGCTAATGTTTTAATTAAATCAGAACGTGACTAAAAGTGAATCGATAGAAATCAATTCAGCATAGTTTGGCAACCCAACTATCGTGGGGTAAACTTTGTACGCCCCCTTAGATTTAAGTTTCAAATCAAGCAGGGCATTTATGTTACTTAAATCATTTCCAAAGTTCTCTAGCTGATCTTTCGGTATACGCACTCTAACCTTTACACTGTCTAAAAAGCTTGCCTTTACAGAAACGGGTGTGTTCGTAAGTGTAACCCCGATTTTTCTTTCAATAATTTCAACAGCTCCCACATCAAACATCACAGAAACCACAGGTGGGTTTCTACTTAATGATTCGCTCCCTGGAATTTTTATCTCAATGTCCTCTCGAAAAGATTTATTAAGGCTTACCTCGGATAATAGCACAACAATAGAACCGGGTAACTGATGCAATAAGCTCTTGGGCCCTTCTATAGTTACTGAATCGGGAAGAATTACAACCGGACTATTTCGCGCATAACCCTCTTTGAAAGATACGAGACTCAAATCTGGCATTATCTTGAATTTGTGTGAATCTCTTTCATCAATTTGAATCCTGAGTGTATCATTCAACACAAAATTAATGGTAAGTCCTCCCAGCTGATTACTAAAAAGCGGGGGTAAAGTGCTTCCAACAATCTTCTTAACTTCTGTAGGTTTATCAAGGGGAATTTCAAGTGTAGGAAGTCGGATGCCAATACTCCGCTGAAACAAATCCCATCCGTAGCCGCTTACATTGATGGTGATTTCCTTCGGCAAACTACTTACAGCAACAAACCTTTCCTGATTGTACTCGAATTGAAGAGGAAACCTGATGTTGGTTGCGTAGCTTTTGTTAAAGGCATTAAACACCCAGAAAATACTGGCAGCCAGAATACACAACGCAACCGCCCGCCAGTTAGCCCGGTCAAATCGAAACAGATTTATAAAAGCCCTAAGGAAGTTCATAGTCACAACGGATTAAGCCCCTAAGGAGATACTAGTAAAATTAAATACTAAACAGCTGCCTGCTTTTTCCCTGCCAATGCTTTTGTTGACTCCATGGAGATGGATGACTTCGAAAACTTAATTCTTCCGCCTCGCTCTACCTCAAGAATAATTGTGTCATCCTCTATTTCGGCAATGCGACCATGCATACCCCCGATGGTCACCGCGTAATCACCTTTTTTAATTTCTTCAACAAATTTCTTTTGATCCTTTGCCTTCTTTTGTTGTGGCCGAATCATAAAAAAATAAAATACGGCAATAATGGCACCCATAAAAAGCAATTGGGTTGTCATTCCACCACCAGGCTGTGCCTGCAATAAAATTGAGTAAATCATAAATAAAATTTTGGGCTGCAAAGTTATCTATTAAAAGAAACATCCCAAACCAGCTAAGGCTTGGGATGCTTAGTGTTATTTATAATGATCTTATTTCTTTGGTCCGTTAGCGCCTGCATCGGCCGATGGAGTTACCATTGCCTTAAAGCGAAGGGTGGTAACTTTTGGCCAGGTGTTCGAAGTAACTGTAATCGTCTTGTTATTAATTCCTGGCTTGCCGCTGGTATCAAATTCGGCTGTTACAAAGCCAGTACCACCCACAGGAATTGGTTCTTGCGAGAAAGTTGGCACCGTACATCCACAAGAAGGTTGAGCGCTTTGAATGATTAATGGAGCTTCTCCTGAATTAGTTAATTTATATGTATAGGAAACTTTTTTACCTTCAGTAACAGTACCAAAATCATGTTCTACACGCTCAAATTGAGCTACTGGCAATGGCCCTTCTGGCTTTACTTCGGCAGCAGGAGTAGCCATATCGGGAGTAGCCGTTGTAACGGTACCTTTGTTCCCTTCTATTTGAGCCAGACGGCTTTCCAATTCTGCAATTCTCTTCTCAGCCGCACGGTCGTTGCAACTCACCATCACAATCACCAACGTAAGCGCTGTCAACAATTTGAATGTACTTTTCATAGTTTCTCCAGGTTTGATTTTTTTTATAGTTCTACAAAATTAGAGCTGACCTCTCCATTTATCCAAATTAAGGTCGACTGTTAACAATTCATTAACTGTCCTTAGTCCCCCGAATTTGATCCAACAACTCATCCACATCATCTAACAGGCGCTGCGCTTTGTCTTTTGCTTCAGAAACTACTTTTTGACCTTGTGATTTGGCTTCCGTGGTAAGCGGAGTCTCTTTACCCGATACTATGTCAGCCAAGAAATCTTCGAGGGTCTTTTTGTATTTATCTAATTGAAAAGAAAGCTTCTCGCGGGTATTGGTACCTTTATCAGGAGCATATAAAACTCCCAAAATTGCTCCCGCTGCAGCCCCGACAATAAAGGCCATTAATGCATTACTACTTTTTTTACCCATAGTTCAAAATTTTAGGGATTCAAAGATACGATTTTAAGGCCGCTTTTCAAGATAGATCCTTGATTCATAATCGAGTATGTTAACCTCGGTTTACTTATTATCAATAAGACCACGACCGCTTTTTTTTAATTGCCCCGGATTCTTTCATCGTCTTTGCCAGAACATCCAGAATAACATTAATGAACTGACGGCTTTTGGGCGTACTGTATTCCTTTGATAATTCGATATACTCATTGATCGTCACTTTAACGGGGATGTTCGGAAAGTGAATCATTTCTGCAAGCGCCATCTCGAGAATAATCCGATCCGTTAATGGCAATCGTTCTACTTCCCAATTTTTTGTGTTTTGTGCAATGAGTTGCTTGTATTTCGCATCCAGATTTATCGTGCTTTCAAAAAGTTTGTTAACAAAATCTTTATCGTCTTCCCAGTCTAAGGATAACTTCTGTAGCGTGATGTTATTATCAGCAAATGATTTAATTGTTTTATCTGTTAGGCTTTTAACAATGTCTCTATCTTCAGACCAACGAATGTCGAGATCTTCAAAATAATCATTGATAGGGCCTGCCCCTAAAATCAGCTTTCGTACCAGGTGTTTGATTATCTGTTTTTGGCTTTCCTCATCCGGATTGTTTGCAGCAATAAAGTCTTTGTAGAGTGAATCTTCCTTTATCACCTCACGAAACCAGCCTCTTACCAGATTCTTTTGATTGTGCCAGCCACTATCTTTCTTTAAAACCTGGGCGGTTAGTTCAGGGTTGGAGCGAATCGACTTAACCAAAGGGTGATTTACAAAATTCGAATGGTTGGTTTTCTTTTCCTGTGTGGCCAGTTCGGAAAATTCCAAAATCAAACTTAAAACGCTATGATATAGATCGGATAGTTTCTCCGTTTCGAGAATAATGTTTTTTGATAAGTATGATTGGTCCTTCTTAACTTGTTTGGCGTACAGTTCGAGGGCATCAACGACCGATCTTTCAATTTTAGAATCGGGGCTTTCAAGCGTTTCTTTACCCTTATATCGTTTCCCAAATAATTCAATGGCGATCTTTTTCTGATCGCGCAATAATTCTTTATTCTGAACTTCCATTGAATTTAAATCGGGCTGGAAACGCTCTTCTATTAAATCAAGGGCAAGCAAATGATTAGCTTCCCGGCATTGATCAAAGGCAAAAAGGCTTTGCATGATTTTGATGCGGAGTGTGCGTCTGTTGAGCATGAGTAAAGAACGTTTTTGGAACCGTAAAATTACAGAAGCCTCACTAAAGATAAAAGCCACAGAGCGGTGAATTAACTGCACCGATCCATGGCTTGCTGTACATCACTGGCTTACCTGGGTATTCTTACTTTGCCGATATCAGCAATTCTCTTTTCAGAAAGTTTAATTGCCGCTTCCTGACTAGTGATTTTTTCTTCATCGGCTCTTGCAAAAATAGATGAGCAGGTATCATAAATTTTTTCAGCCTGTTGATGGGCGCGCTGTCTGTTGTAATTACCCAAATATTCATTATAAACGTTGATAAGTCCGCCTGCATTTATCCGAAACTCGGGTGCGTACGTTCTGCTCCTATCCATAAGCATATAGCCGTGTTTTATTTCTTCTTTCAATTGATTGTTGGCCGCTCCGGCTACCAAAGCACATTTTAGACGTGGAATAGTTTCATCATTTAAGGTAGCTCCCAAAGCACAAGGCGCATAAATATCCATGTCCAAATCGTAAAATGCATCTTGGGACACTGACTTAGCTCCATGCGCAGCAGAAACTATCGCCAGTTTCTCCTGTGAAATATCTGTGATTGATACAATCGCCTTTTCTTTCACCAATAACTCAACCAGGTGGCTCCCTACCTGACCAACACCTTGTACACCAATTTTTTTACCGGATAAACTATCCGATCCAAAAGCCTTTTTAGCTCCGGCTTTCATGCCCAGATAAACTCCATAAGCAGTTACCGGAGAAGGATCTCCGCTACCACCCATAGATTCTGGCAAACCCGTTACATATTTTGTTTCCATGCCGATGTACTCCATATCTACCGTTTTCATATTTACATCTTCGGCTGTATAGTATTTGCCGCCCAGGCTTTGAACAAATTTTCCAAACCTGCGCATGAAAGCCTCAGTTTTTAATTTGCTGGCATCGCCAATGATCACTGCTTTACCCCCACCTAAATTTATTCCGCTAATAGCTGCTTTAAACGTCATACCACGAGAGAGTCGAAGCACATCGGTAATCGCTTCTTGTTCTGATGCATAATTCCACATACGTGTGCCTCCTAAAGCCGGGCCCAGGGTTGTATTGTGAATGACAATTATCGCCTTCAATCCGGTGGCTTCATCCTGACAGAAAACTACTTGCTCGTGACCCAGTTCGGTGAGAGCACCTAAAATTCCTGTGTTTACTTTTTCCAATTCTTTGAGCTTCATGGACATTTGTTTTAAGTGGATTAACTACTTTTACGAACCTCTTTCACAGCTTAATTGCCTGTTTAGAGTTTCACAAAATTATTTCAAAATCATTGATTTTTCAACGATTCAAACGATTGCGAGAACTAAAACTATATTCTTTCGTTTTATGAAGGCCGACTTTATTTTAATTTTTTGAAAGCTCAATCTGGCCAAACAAACAATCCCTCATGAAGGAACTTAAATATCTCAACAAATACCTCTATCGATACAAATGGCAACTCATTCTTGGGTTAGCCTTTGTTATTATTTCAAACGTGTTTCAGATTATACCGGCACAAATGGTTCGTCATTCCATTGATCTGGTAGTTGATAATATTCGCGTATATCGTTCTTTCGAAAACAGTGCTGCACAAGAAAGTTTCTTTGCAATTTTTGCAAAGGGCATTTTACTCTATGCCGTTCTTATTTTGGTAATGGCGTTACTCCGTGGAGTCTTTCTTTATTTCGTTCGCCAAACTCTAATTGTAATGAGTCGGCTGGTTGAATTCGATTTGAAGAATGATATTTTCGAACACTATCAGGCATTACCGCTAAGCTTCTACCGCAGAAACAATACTGGAGATTTGATGAATCGTATTAGCGAAGACGTAGGTCGGGTGCGCATGTACCTGGGGCCCTCCATCATGTATGGCATGCAACTCCTCACTCTTTTTCTCATGCTGATTCCCGTGATGTTCAACATCAGCGCCAAGCTAACCTGGTATGCACTTGCCCCGTTGCCTTTGTTGTCGCTCAGTATCTTCTACGTTAACAATATTATTGAATATCGTTCGGAGCAAATTCAAAAAAGTCAATCGCGATTAAGCACGTTTGTTCAAGAGGCCTTTTCAGGAATTCGGGTTATCAAATCATTCATTCGCGAAAATGAGTCAGTTCAAAACTTTACAGCCGAAAGCGATGAATACAAAAAGCAATCTCTTAAGCTTACCCGAGTTCAATCTCTTTTCTTTCCGTTAATTATGGGGCTAATTGGTCTCAGTTCTATTCTAACTGTGTATGCAGGCAGCGTAGAGGTAATTAATGGCTCGCTCACCTTCGGAAATATTGCGGAGTTTATCATTTATGTAAACTTGCTTACCTGGCCTGTGGCATCTCTGGGTTGGACGAGTAGTCTGGTAAAACGTGCAGAGGCATCACAAAAAAGAATAAACGAATTTTTAAAAATTAAAACAGATATTCTTTCCGAAAAGAATCTTATCAAAGAAATAAAAGGTAAAATAGAATTTGATAAGGTCTCTTTCACCTATCCGGATACCGGAATTCAGGCGTTGAAAGATATTTCGTTTGGCATTCAGCCCGGTGAAGCACTGGCAATTATTGGTACTACGGGCTCAGGCAAAAGCACTATCTCAAGTTTAATAAGTCGATTGTATGACGTTACGCGCGGAGAAGTTCGGATTGATGATACTCCGATAAAGCAGTATGATTTATTAAGCCTGCGTAGCCAAACAGGAGTAGTGCCGCAAGACATATTTCTTTTTAGTGACACCATCTTTAACAATATCGCTTTTGGATTGAAAGACCCGGATAAATCGAAAGTTATTCAAGCCGCAAAAGATGCAGATGTCTATACAAACATCATTGAGTTCCCGCAAGGATTTAATACCCGTGTTGGTGAGCGAGGTATCACGCTCTCTGGCGGACAAAAGCAACGCGTGTCTATTGCGCGGGCGGTTGTGCGCGAACCAAAGATTTTAATTCTGGACGATGCTTTGTCTGCGGTGGACACAAAAACTGAAAATACTATTCTTACTAGTATGAAAAAGATTATGGAAGGACGCACGAGTATTATTATTTCGCATCGGGTATCTTCTGCCAAGCTGGCTAACCGAATACTGGTGTTACATGAGGGTACTATTGTCGAAGAGGGTACGCACGAAGATCTTCTAAATAAAAATGGTGCTTATCGCGAATTGTATGAAAAGCAAACTCAGGTAGATGTAGATGAAGTGCTTGAGTAATTTAAAACACGTAGCGTAAGCCTACGCCCCCTTGAAATCGTTGGTAGCCTGGATCGAGGAGAACATCGGTAAACCACTCCACCTCAATAAACGCGGAAAGTGGAAGTGAAAAATAAGAATACTCAAATCCCGCTAAGCCTACCGGCCCATAGGTAAACCGATTCTCTGAAAACTTACCAAACTTGCTCTCAAAAGCTCCATCCTCATACAGGTAATCGTATGTTAGATTTGTGTTACGCCATTGCCATCCAAGACCAGCATAAAGCTGCAAGCCTTTTGATATTTTTGAAGCATCCCACTGATATAAAAACTTTGTCTCCAATAACCAATCTTGGTTGGCTTTGTGAGTCAGGTATTGCATGGTTTCGGTCCCCTCGAGACTATCGGGCAAATAGGTGTTAAAGGCGTTACGATAATATTTATTGTAAAGACCGCTGGCTGCCTTACCGGCATCGGCTGCGAACGACCAGTTTTTATTCGCATAAAATTTATAGGACAAGGCAAACGGATCGCCCAACTTGAAGCCTATGCCTTGATATGGATACTGGCTTGTTTCAAACACCGGACAAATAACCTTGGCTTTACTTCGCGAAACATGAGGTTGATTATAGGTGCGGCTCTTAACACTCTTTTTCACCTGAGCAAAGCTTGCTGCACCTGAAAGAAGTGAAAGGGCAATTACGAAAACGGCTTTTTTAAGTCGCATTAAAGCAAATATAACGGTTTTGCTGACACTTGTTGATAAGCGGTAGGTTTGGGGGTTAAACGTTACACCACTTCTTTGTATTGCATTTTGTGCAGTTGGGCATAGAATCCATCGTGGGTTAGAAGTGTTTCATGTGTACCTGTTTCTTTAATTTCTCCCTTATCAAGAACAATAATTTTGTTTGCTTTTTGAATAGTTGAAAGTCGATGCGCAATAACGATGGAAGTACGGTCAGTCATCATTTTGGCGATGGCCTCCTGTATCATTCCCTCTGTTTCACTATCTACCGAAGAGGTGGCTTCATCCAACACTAAAATTTTTGGATCATAAACCATAGCCCGGATAAATGAAAGTAATTGGCGTTGTCCCACCGATAAGGTAGACCCTCGTTCCATCACATTATAATCCAGGCCTCCCGGCAAACGATCGATAAATTTTCGGGCGCCCACTAAATCAGCCGCATGCAAAATCATTTCATCGGTTACTTCGACTTTACCTAATGTAATGTTGTTTCGGATCGTATCACTAAACAAAAACACATCTTGCAATACCACACCAATATTCTTGCGCAGCACGGCAAGATCATAGTCAACAATATCAACCCCATCTACGCGAATGGTTCCGCGATTAATCTCATAAAAGCGGTTGAGTAAATTAATGATGGAAGACTTTCCTGCTCCGGTTGCACCCACTAAGGCAATGGTTTCCCCGGCATTAATTTTAAGATTGATATCTTTTAACACATACTCCGCATCATTGTAGGCAAACCAAACATGGTCGAACGAAACTTCTCCTTGTACTGTCTCTGGTTGATGAGTTCCATTCACCACTACATCTGTTTGGTCATCCAGCAGGGTAATAATTCGCGATGAACTGACAATACCCATTTGCAGGGTGTTATAGCGGTCCGCAATCATGCGTATGGGCCGAAAAAACATTTGGATGTACATAATGAAAGCCATCAGTGTGCCGATGGTGATACCGGTTTGTTCCTGACGTATTACTCCTTTTGCTCCGTACCATACCAACAGTCCAACGCCCATGGCAGCAATGATCTCTGCCACTGGAAAGTAAACGGAATAATAGAGCACCGAGCGTAAGTTTGCATCTTTATGTTCTTTATTGATTTCTCTGAATTTTTCAAACTCTCTTTTTTCGCTACCAAACATTTGCACGATGTTCATTCCCGTAAGGTGTTCCTGAACAAATGAGTTTAAGTTGGCCACTGCGTTTCGTACATCGTTAAAGGCTACCTTAATTTTTTCTTTAAATACATAGGTGGAAAGAATCATCAAGGGAATGGTGGATAAACTCACCAAAGCCAATCGCCAATCTGTGATGAACATAAAAATCAAAATGAAAGCAATCTGTAACAGATCGCCAGCCATGGCTGCCAACCCTTCACTAAATACATCGGCCAGGGTTTCTACATCGCTAATTGTTCTTGTTACCAACCGCCAGATAGGGGTTTTATCAAAAAAACGCAAGCGTAATTTGATGATGTGTTGATAAAGTTGAATCCGAATATCGCGAATCACGTATTGCCCAATGCGGCCCGAAATGTAGGTGTGCACATATTGCACCACCGATTGTAAAACCAATAACCCAAAAATCAGAAGCATGATGTTTACCATGTCCCAATATTTCCCTTCCGCCACATGATTATCGAGGGTATATTGAATGAGCAGGGGACGAAGCGGAGACAAAACGCCTAACAACACCGTAAGCAGGATAAGAAAATAAAACCGACCACGATAAGGCTCAACAAACTTCATGATGCGGCCCAGTACCTTCCAATCAATAATATTTCCGCTGCTTACCTTTTCTTTTTCCATACTTCACCCCACCCTCTCCAAAGGAGAACGTGATTGTTTTTAAATAAAAATTGATTTTGGGTATTTTACATTAACCAGATATAAGGCTTCAGGAGGCGCGTTCATTCCCGCCTGCTTGCGATCTTTACTCTTCAAAATATCCTGAAATTGTTTCAATGTAATTTTTTTTGTACCCACATTTATTAATGTGCCTACTATCGATCGAACCATGCCGCGCAGAAATCGATTGGCCGTAATGGTAAAAACCAACATCTCGCCTTTTTGATTCCACCTTGCTGTTTTAATGTTGCAAATAAAGTGATTAACATCTGTATGCACTTTGCTAAAACATTCAAAATCGTGTTCGCCTACCAATAACCCAGTTGCCCGCTCCATAGTTGGTATATCCAACTCCCTAAAAAATAATAAGCACGGCCCACCAGTATAGGATCACTAACGCGAGGTGATATGATACTCATACGTTCTGTCCTGCGCATCGTATCGTGCATTGGCCTCTGGTTTCACAGGCCGAATAGACCGAATGGCGATAAACCGGGGAAGAATAGAGTTTAGTTTTAGAATCCACTCCTTCTCGTCAAAAACTACATCCACATCGGCATGGAAATATTGTTTTACGCAATGTACACCGGTATCGGTTCGACCACTCGCCACTACAGGTGTCTTCTTCCGAAAAACTTTTGTCATTGAATCTTCAACCACTTGCTGCACACTAATTGCGTTTGGCTGGTTTTGCCAACCATGATAAGGCATACCGTTATAACAGATTTCGAAAAAATAACGCATAAAAATTTGGTTCAATTGTCAATTGATGATTGACAATTAGGGTTCTCATAAATAATTGCTGCGCCCTGCCCTACGCCAATACACATGGTGGCAATACCATATCTTACGTTTCTCTTTTTCATTTCATGAATTAATGTGGCACTGATGCGAACTCCGCTGCAACCCAACGGGTGCCCAATTGCAATAGCACCCCCATTAACATTAACTATTTCAGGATTTAGTTCTAAATCTCGTTGGCAGGCAATGCTTTGTGCAGCAAACGCTTCATTGAGTTCCACCAATCCAATGTCAGAAATTTTTAAACCCGCACGCTTAAGCGCTTTTTGTACAGCTGGCACTGGGCCAATGCCCATATAAGCCGGATCTACTCCAGCCACTGCCATAGACACCACTCGGGCTAAGGGTTTAATGGAAAGTTTCTTTAACAAATCTTCGTTAACAAGAAGACTTGCAGCAGCGCCATCATTAATACCCGATGAGTTTCCAGCTGTTACGGTTCCTTTTTCTTTAAAAGCCGGCTTTAAGGTAGCCAGTTTCTCCAGTGAAGTTTCACGCGGATATTCATCCTGCGTTACCTCAAAAGTTTCCTTCCCTTTTTTTATGGTAACTGAAATTAATTCCTCATTAAACTTACCTGCCTTAAGAGCCACAAAATATTTTTGCTGCGAGGTGAGGCCAAACTGATCTTGCTCCTCGCGACTAATCTTCCATTTTTCCGCAACGTTATCGGCTGTTTCTCCCATTGAATAAGGATGATACAACGCGGATAATTTTGAATTAATAAATCGCCAACCTATGGTAGTATCAAAAATTTCTGCTTTTCGCGAAAAGGCTTCATTGGCTTTAGCCATTACAAATGGGGCGCGACTCATACTTTCCACACCTCCTGCTATATAACAGGCTCCATCACCATTTAAAATTGCGCGCGAAGCATCCATGATCGCTTGCAACCCCGAAGCACAAAGACGATTAACGGTTACTCCGCCAACTTGCGTAGGTAAGCCAGCCAGCAACAAAGCCATTCGGGCCACATTGCGATTATCTTCACCCGCCTGATTTGCAGCGCCAAATACAACATCCTCAATCCATGAGGGATCGACTCCTGTATTTCTCGCCAACAATTTTCTTATAACAAGTGCCGCCAGGTCATCGGGCCGCTCAGAAGAAAGCGCTCCTCCAAATTTGCCTACAGGGGTTCGAAGAATATCTACGATATAAACAGATTTTGTCATAAACTTTAGGCTGAGTCTTCGCGCTACATTTAGTAGTTTTGGGGCAAGTTAACTTAACCGTTTTATGTGGCAAAGAATACAAACTCTGTTTCTGGTTTTAGTGGTGATTAGTATGGTTGTCAGCTTCTTTCTTCCGATCTGGAAAATTGTTGATGCGGGCAAAGAAATGCAGTTATATCCGCTTCATTTTTCAATTATAGAAAACGGAGAGAAAACCCGCAATATTTTCCTTTAGCATTACCGCCATCTTATTGGCGGCTGCAGCCACCATCGCGATTATGGAAATAAGACGCTTTGATAACCGGATGACTCAGGTAAAACTAGGCACCCTCAATTCGTTAATTCTGGCCGGAGCTCTGGGCTCGACCGTTTACTTCTATAATCAGGTTACCGGGCAATACGGTTATGGTCAATTCGGGCTCAGTATCTGGATTCCGTTTATAGGCGTTGCCTGCAACTGGCTGGCTATTCGCTTTATTCGAAAAGACGAGAAAATAGTACGCGACTCTGACCGCATTCGCTAAACTTTCTCCACTTCCAGCGCTGTTAGTTAACTATATAATCTACATCATTAAAAAAAATAAAACATGGCACTTACCAAATTAGGACCTCAGGATGCAAACACGATCGGTAATCTTCCTGCAGTAGGATCTTTCCGCTCCAGATTTTACCTTAACTTCTAACGACATGAAGGATGTTTCTTCCCGCGAGTTTGCAGGAAAGAACATTGTGCTGAATATTTTTCCTAGTGTCGATACGGGGATATGCGCGGCCTCGGTGCGCGAATTCAATAAGCGGGTAGCATCTATGCAAAACACCGTGGTGCTTTGTATCTCTAAAGACTTACCCTTCGCACAAAAGAGGTTTTGTGGCGCAGAGGGTATTGACAAAGTCATGACCCTTTCTGATTATCGCGGCCGTGGGTTTGGCAAAAGTTATGGTGTTGAATTAGTTGACAGCGGCTTTGTGGGTTTATTTGCCCGAGCCGTAATTGTTATTGACCCTTCCGGAAAAGTAAAATATACAGAGCTTGTTCCTCAGATAGGCCAGGAACCAAATTATGATGCTGCCGTGAAGGCGATATAAACTATCCGAGTAAAATCACTTAAGACCCTTTCTATAACAGAAGGGGTTTTTATTTTTCTACCCATACAAATTAGAGTATCTTTTCATTCTTAAATAGATAAATGCAATTATGAAAAGATTCTCCGTACGCTGCTTTGGATGGCTTTCTTCTTTTAGTTTTCGGACTTTCTGCCCAAAGTCAAACAAAATATTATCTAACTGCTGATCGCGTTTTTGATGGCGAAAACATCCATGAGGGATGGGCCGTACTTGTGGAGGGTGACAAAATTAAAGCGGTTGGCCCGAAAGAAAAAATAAAAGAACCAGCAGGCGCAACACGAATTAATTTTCCAAACTCAACCCTTACACCAGGCCTTATTGAAGGTCACTCGCATTTACTACTATACCCCTATAACATTACCGATTGGGACACACAGGTTTTAAAAGAAACTGATTCGTACCGAACCGCACGCGCAACGGTACATGCAAAGAATACACTCATGGCGGGATTTACAACGGCCCGCGACCTGGGAACAGAAGGAGCCGGATACTCGGATGTTGCTTTGAAACGGGCAATCAATGAAGGGATCATTCCCGGACCGCGATTAATGGTGGCTGGTCGCGCCATTGTAGCTACTGGTTCGTACGGCCCAAAAGGATATGACTACGACCAGCAAATAATGCTTGGTGCCGAGGCTGCCGATGGCAATGATTTGATTCGCGTGGTTCGGGATCAAATTGGCAAGGGAGCTGACGTTATAAAAGTTTATGCCGACTATCGATGGGGAATAAACGGAGATGATCAACCCTCTTTTACGCTCGATGAATTAAAACTGATTAATGAAGTAGCTCGCAGCAGCGGTCGGGTTATGGTGTGTCATGCAAAATCAAAAGAGGCAATAAAAAGAGCGGTGTTGGCGGGTGCCGAAACGATTGAACATGGTGACGATTTGGATGAAGAAATCGGAAAGTTGATGATGGAACATAACGTAACATACTTTCCAACCGTGTCGGCTGTAGAAATGATAACACAGTATCGCGGATGGAAAAAGGAAGCATGCCCGATCCTGCCAACATTGTCAATAAAAAGAAGAGTTTTAAGATAGCTATGGAATCTGGTGTAACGATTGGTGTAGGTGGCGATGTGGGGTTTATCCGCATGGCGAAAATGTATTGGAGATGGAATTGATGGTCGAATATGGTATGAAAATCATAGATGTTCTTAAAGCCGCTACCAGCGTAAACGCGCGTGCTTTCCATTTAGAAAATCAGATTGGTTCAATCAAAGATGGCTTAAAGGCCGATCTGGTGATTGTAAGTGGCGATCCATCCAAAAATATATCTGATCTACGAAAAGTTAAGTTTGTAATGAAAGATGGTGTGGTGTATCGGAATGAAAAATAATCCCAAAATTGTTATTTGAAAAAGGAATGACAATTTTGCCCGAGGGATTGTCAGGATTAATCCTGACATTGAAAATTGATTTTGACCATACTAGAGAATAAGACAGCCATTTTATTCATTTTCAATCGTCAGTGTATTTTGCAAAATGTCTAATGATCTTTTTAGGATAATTTTGTACATTGACTTATGAACCGCAAACAAGCATTAAAAACTATGGCAGCCACAGCGGCTGGTGCCATTGCCTTGCCCGAAATGGCAAAAGCGATGAACTCACTTCCGGCAGATTTAAAAAATAATATTAATCACTCCGTTTGCCAATGGTGTTATAATTCTATTCCGTTGGACGATTTAGCGAAGGCCGCGAAGGATATTGGCTTAAAGTCCATCGAATTGCTAAGGCCGGATCAATGGGCCACCGTTCAAAAACATGGACTCACCTGTGCTATGGCTTATGCCTCTGACTTAGGGTTAGAGAAAGGTTTTAACAACCTTGCTTTGCATGAAAAATTTCTGAAGGATTATTCCCTAAATATTCCAAAGGCTGCCGATGTCGGATTGAAAAATGTAATCTGCTTTAGTGGAAATGCAAATGGATTAAGCTTAGAAAAGGATTAGAGAATTGCGCTGTGGGGTTTAGCTCCTGTTTTAAAAGTAGCCGAGAAGTATAACATCACTGTACAAATGGAGCTTCTCAATAGCAAAGTTGATCACAAAGATTACCAATGCGATCATACCGAATGGGGCGTACAGCTTTGTGAAAAATTAGGTTCTCCTAATTTTAAATTGTTGTACGACATCTATCACATGCAAATTATGGAAGGTGACGTGATTGCCACCATTCGCAAACATCAAAAGTATATTGGCCATTATCATACCGGAGGTGTCCCCGGCCGAAACGAAATTGATGAGACGCAAGAACTTTTTTACCCAGCCATTATGCGCGCCATTGTTGAAACCGGCTTTAAAGATTTTGTGGCGCAAGAGTTTATACCCAAGCGACCCGATAAATTGGCTTCGTTAAAACAAGGCGTGGAGATTTGTGATGTGTAGGAAAAACAATTAACTATGGTTGAACCAGATCAATCGGGCGCTTGTATTTCCAACGTTTGTGGCTCCATAAATAATATTGAGGTTAGCGATGATGTCCTGTTCAAAAGGGCGTTGATTTTCTTGGTAATCTCACCATACTCTGTGTGGCGAGGTTCCTCTATTGCATCCGAAAATTTATAGGTATAGTGGCCTCGTTTCACTTTATTAATGTGCATGAATAGCACTGGCATATCATAATCCTTTGCATATTTCTCTGCACCAAACGTCATGGGCGTGTCCTGGTTTAAAAACTTACCCCAATAACAACGATTAGACCTACCGGGTGATTGATCAAATGCAAACGCAACCGCTATAAGGGCCTCTCCCTTTTCAAACTCCTCTCTCGCCACTTTTGTGGATGTTAGAATTAAGCCAAACTTACCGCGAGAGGATTGCATTTTTTCGTCAAAGAATTTATTCTTCAGGGCCCTATAGATGGCAACAGCCTGATGTTTGATTTCAAGGTTGAGGGCAACGGCTAACAGTTCCCAATTATTATAATGCCCTGTTGCAATTATTACGCTTTTCCCCTGATCATAAAAACGATTTATGTATTCAGCGTTGATGAGTTTCGCTCGCTGTCTGACTTCCGCCTCAGACATAGTGAATGTCTTTAGGCTCTCCACAATCAGATCGCAAAAATGGCGATAGAAGTCGCGCACTATTTGTTTATGCTCCTGAGGTGATTTATCAGGAAACGAATTGACTATATTTTTGATTACTACTTTCCTTCGATAACCAAATATTCTATAGATAAAGAAAACCAACATGTCAGACAGAACATATAAGATCGGATATGGTAAGTACGAAATTGGCATGATGATGCCGTAGAAGAAAATGGCATTGAGAAAACGCATAGAAAATATCTGAGCAAAGGTGAGAAAATAAATCTACTTAGTTGGAGAAACTATCATTAATGCTCGAAAGCTGCGGCCGTGTATGCTTCCAGCGTTTGTGGCTCCATAACCAAAACTCAGGGTTTGCAATAATATCTTGCTCAAGCAATGAATGGATGCGTTGTGTAATCTCTCCGTACCCCGTTTGATTCGGCTCTTCGATGGACTCAGTAAATTCCCAGGAATAATGCCCTCGTTTAATTTTATTGATGCGACCGTAAAGAACCGGGTAATTATATTCTTTGGCATACTTCTCCGCCCCGAAAATCATAGGCGTGTCTTGATTTAGAAAAGTACCCCAATAACAATTGTTAATTCTACTTGGAGATTGATCCACACCAAAGATGATGGCCTGGAGATCCTCCTTTTGAAATACTGCTTTCGCTTCCTTCGTAGAGATCATCTCCAGCCCATACTTACCGCGCGAAACTTGCATTTTTTCATCGAGCCATTTATTTTTAAATGCCTTGTATAGTGCCCGTGCTTTATGCTTCATCGGACCATCAATAGCTACCGCAAAAAGTTCCCAATTGTTATAATGCCCACCCGCTATAATTACACTTTGGCCTTTGTCATAAAAACGATCAATAAATTCAGGATTGAGTACTTTAAATCGTTGTTCCACTTCTTGCTGCGAAATAGAAAACACCTTAATGCTTTCCACTACCAAATCGCAAAGGTGCCGGTAGAAGGCACGTTCTATCTTCAAATGCTCTTCATGCGATTTCTCAGGAAATGAATTTGAAATATTTTTAAAAACTACTTTTCTACGGTAACCGATACCCTTGTAGACAATTACATACAAGCCATCCGAAAGTAAATACAAGACAGGAAAGGGCAGCAGCGAAACCGGAATCAACAGCCCATAGTATAGAAGAATATTTAATATGCCCATGCAAGAGCAAAGGTGGTGAATTTAAAAATCAAATCACCGTCTCGTTTCTTCAGATTATCGTTTTTGATTATCGCGTCAACCAAATCCGTGCATCATCTGCCCGAATTGATACTTTTGCGTTGCCATTGGATAAGGTAACTTGGGTACGATCTTCCGATCGCTCTACTATTTCAAAGTTGCCTTCGGTAGTTACGCGGGCATCATCATGACGAATATCAAAATGGCCACCACCATCCAAAACTTTAAAGGCCACCAAGCCATCCTGTACTTCAATATAATAATTACTCATATCTGCCTGTGAGGTTTCAATAATAAAGTCGCCATCATCTAAGCGGGCCGTAACTTTTTCAAAATTTGAATTCTTAATATTTACGTCCGCATCATCGCCATCCACATCCAGCACACCTCTTCCCGTATCCATCCGAAGATCACCGTCATCTAATTTTATCTTAAAACTATTTCCCAGGCAGCCAGTCAGTTCAACATCTGCATCATCTAAATCAAGCTCAATAGAGCCATTGACCGCCTTGATAAAATAATCACCATCATCGCCATCGATATTCAGACTCGTTCCTTGCGGGATCTCAAGCTTAATGGTGTATTGCTCGTGATACGATCCTATAACTCCTACTGTACTGCCATGCGACTGTTCGCGAATAGAGAGATTGCCATTTTGCTCTGTAACATCTACGCTAAACTCACGATCTCCGAAAGATATTCCTTTGGTTGTTACGTCACGATCAATCTTTACATGAGCCGTCTTTCGGTTTGATCCGGTAATAAAAACTTTGGCATCCGAAGCATCGAGATGGATGGTGCCCGTGGCATTCATGGTGTACTCTTTATCAAGATGAAAACTACCTGATTTGTTAGATTGACCTATAACTGAAAACGCAGAACACAGAATTGCAGCAAAAGGAGAGTTTTCATAAACGGGGTTTTGCTACGTAAGACGCAGAAACCTAACCTCTGGTTGCGTTTTATACTCCGTTCAGGATTTTAAATACGATTTTTGTACTTAGATTTTTGAAATAAGCTCTACATAGAGATCCGTAAGCTTTGTCTCGGCTTTACCCGCTGTGGCAATAATATCACTAATCACAGCTGGCTTCAGATTATCCGGATCACAGTCATCGGTAAGCACAGATATGGCGCAACAAGGTAAACTCATGTGGTTGGCAACAAGAACTTCTGGCACCGTACTCATTCCTACCACATCGGCACCAATGCGCTGCAAAAACCGATACTCAGCACGGGTTTCCATGTTGGGACCCATAACAGAGGCATATACTCCTTTGTTGAGTTTGATCTTTTTAGCCTTGGCAATTTTCGTTAACAAACTATTCATGGTCTTATCGTACGGCTGGCTCATATCAGGAAATCTGGGGCCGAACAATTCAAAGTTGGGTCCTCTTAGCGGATTATCAGGCAAAAGATTTATATGATCATCGATCAACATAAGTTCTCCTTTCTTCCACTTCCTGTTCATGTTACCTGCAGCATTTGAAATCAGTAATTGCTTTACCCCTAACAGTTTCATCACCCGCACGGGTAAGGTAATCTGTTGCATGGTGTACCCTTCGTAATAATGAAAGCGTCCTTGCATGGCCAACACTTTCTTTCCTTTTACATCCCCATAAATCAATTTGCCTTTGTGAAACTCAACAGTAGAAATAGGAAAGTGGGGTATCGAATTATAGTTGATAGAGATTTGATTTTTTATTTGCTCTACAAATTTATTACCCAAGCCTGTGCCCAGAATAACACCAACTTCAGGAGCAGTAATTCCATGCTTCTTTAAATACTCAATGGCTTCATTAATCTGTGTAATCATAGTCTATAAAATAAGAATGAATTTTCCGGTTTTGCGGAAAAATAAAGGGTTAGATATAAAAATTTGTTTTTGGTGTGATGGCCACCTCTGTAAAAAATGTAGCCACTTTTTGAGTTACCGCTTTAAAATAACGTTCTCCTTTCTCTGCTGTTGCCTGACGCGGATCACCCACTCCGGTATCAGCAGTTACTTGTGTCCACTTGCGCTCAGACCAAGCCCATCCTTCCTGCATGGCTTTGAAAGTAAATTTTTTTGCCTTGCCATCGCCTGCTTCATTCAGCGGCCTTACCAGGTTGGGGCGCAGATATAAAATCAAGCTTGTCTCCATTTCACCAGCATGATCATCTTTATTTGTAAAAAATTCTTTCTGATCCATTGCTTTGAACCAATCGCACGAGCATAAAAACATTTTAGGAAACTTTAACCCTAATTCCCGAATCATAGTTTTAAAATCATTTCCTCCATGACTATTTAAAATAATAAGTTTATGAATTCCTTGTCTGTCGAGCACTTCAATAACATCGCGCAATACAGCCAGTTGTGTTGATGGATTCATGTTGATATCCAACGTAACATCAAACTGACCGGTGTTTACGCCAAATGGAATAGCCGGAAGAACAATCACCTTAGCCCCCTGAGCCCATGCCAGGCTCGCACTTTCGGCAGCGATCTCTTCGCTTTCGATAATATCAGTACCGTAGGGTAAGTGATAGTTGTGCGCTTCGCAGGCACCCCAAGGCAGTACGGCAACATCGAACGATGATTCTTTTATCGTTTTCCAATTGTTCTCGGCAAGTATATAAGGACGCATAGGCGCAATTTAACCCAAATTATACAATAGAAATTTCTATTGTACAATTGACGAATGAAAATCAAAAACGTATCGAATAAAACTTAAAATCAAGTTGGTGATTTTCATTGTCAGGGTTTAAGATTGAAAAAATTAAAATTGTAGGTAATGTCCGACTTTATCTAAATCGTGGCCCCCTGGCAACTTGATCCCGCCCCTGCGGTACAGGCAAAGCAATGCTGACTAATGGCTATTTCGCGAGCGCTTAATCTCTCTCTATTAAACGTACTGATGTGTTGCCCTGCCTGTGTTTCAACTTTTAAACCAAGCATCTGATTAAAGTCGCAATCATACATAAATCCTTGCCAGTCAATAGAAATTGTATTTCGACACATAACGCCAGCCACGGCTGCCGGGTTAAAAGCGTTGATTAGTTTCTCCATGTAGTCTTCATAGTTTTCGGATTCGATCAGAAAATCCAGAAAGCGACTAATGGGAACATTCGTTATAGTAAATAAACTATTAAAATCTATATCGAAATGTTTCTTTAGCTCGTACTTAAAGTCGCGCTCTAATTGTTGTTGATCGCCAGGTAAAAATGCTCCGGTAGGATTATAAACCAGATCCAATATTAATCCAGAACCGACTCTTCCGTAGCCAACGTCATTTAACAACTTTAAGCCTTTTATAGAATCTTCAAATACGCCTTGTCCGCGTTGCCGATCTGTTTTGTCTGCATTGTAAAAGGGTAATGAGGAAACTACCCGCACCTTGCTTTCTTTAAAGAATGTTGGCAGATCGTTGTACTTAGGGTTTGCATTAATGATGGTGAGGTTCGATCTCACTATAATTTCCTCTACCCCCATTTCCTTTGCTTCCTGCACAAACCATCTAAAATCAGGATTCATTTCTGGTGCGCCACCGGTAATATCAAGGGTTTTTATTTTAACTCGCTTCAATATATCCAAACATTGTTGCATGGTTTCGCGAGTCATAATCTCTCTGCGATCGGGGCCGGCATCAACATGACAATGTTTACATACTTGATTGCACATGTTGCCAATGTTTACCTGAAATACCTCAAGGGTTGAAGGCTTCAAGGGTCCATGGCCTACCGATTCAATTTTCTTTTTGAATGTAGGAAACTTTCCTTCCTTAAAAATTCCATTCTCCAGAATTTCGACCTGCCGTTGTTGATTGGCCAGTTGGTGTTTACGTGCATGTAGCGATTTGATCATTCGCGCTTACGGGTGGTTGATTACTCTATTCCTTTCGGGGATTTATTAATTCTTGACAGTGATTATCTACATGGAAAGTTTTTTGGCTTTGTTCATCATCATTACACCATGTACCAATGAAGCACCTCCACGAATAGCAGCGGCTACGTGTATAGCTTCCATCATTCCCTTTTCGGTAGCCCCTTTTTCCAAAGAATCCTGAGTATAGGCATCAATACAATACGGACATTGTACCGTATGTGCAACCGCCAACGCGATTAATGATTTTTCGCGGGCGGTTAAATCACCCTCTTTAAAAACATCACCATAATAATCAAAAAATTTTTTTCCCAGATTATTCTCCCATTCACTAATCTCTCCAAATTTTTTCAGATCAGCCGGATTGTAATAAGTATGTTCCATAAATATGGTTAGTTTGGTTTTGAAAATGGTCTGAATGATGTTACTGAAATGACAGGCGCCCGACAAATAGCCTGAAAGTAAAGAGATAACCTTTCCGCCAACAATTTAGTTTACACTGGCAGCGCGATTTGATAACTTTTACCTTTCTTAACTGTCAATCGGGGTTGCCGCAACCACGGGTTGTACCGTTTTAGCAACTTATAATTGCTACCGTTGCTCTTGGCAAATGATACCAGATCAGGAATACTTTCATTTATATCGATATAATGCAAGGGCTCCGGATTATATAAGTGTCCGGGGTCTATTTTAAATCCGTATTTAGCCGGGTTCTCAAAAATTTCCTTGATTGCCAAAATCCTAAATACATAGCGCGAAGTTTCGTCATTTAAATATGCATCGTAGTAGTTATCTATTTTCTGATCATCCAGGTCGCTGCGAATTCCGGCTACTCCGCGATTGTAGGAAGCTGCCACTAACGTCCAGTTGCCAAGTTTTTCATAGGACTTCTTAAGATATTTGCAAGCCGCTTCTGTAGACTTAATCGGATCGTAACGCTGATCTACTTCCTTAGTAATTTCAAGCCCAAGTTCTTTACCCGCGGGCTCGCGTATCTGCCAATAACCCACAGCATCTTTAGGGGAAACTCCATTCATCAAACCACTTTCTATTAATGGTAAATATTTGAAATCTTCCGGAATGTCATGTGCCTTCAGGATTTCAGTCATCTGCGGAAGCCAACGATTAGCGCGTTTCAATAAAAACAAAGTACTGCTTTGTAAATAAATGTTTACTTGCAGTTCGCGATCGAGGCGCTCCATAACATCGGGAATGTCGAGGGGCGCTGCTTCACCTGCAAAAGAAATCTGTTTTGGCAAATCATAGCTTACCGCCAAAAAGGGTTGCATCGATTCTTGCGTAACTATAGGTTCTAATACCGCTCCAGATTCTTTCGTTTCAACCCGTGTCGATTGGTCGTACAGTATGTACACGATAAGCAAGCCGATAGAAAGTGGTGCCAGATAACTTAAGATCTTCTGCATAGTTAATACGTCAATTAAAAGTTAGGAGACAACAAATATCGTGCGTAAAATTCATCAATAACTTTTACAGCATCCTGCGGTGTATCAACCACATTGAAAAAGTTCGAGATCTTCTTCACTAATCATTTTTTCAGAAACCAAAACCTCCTTCACCCACTTTAACCAACCCGTCCAGAATTTTTTGCCAACCAACACAATAGGAAAACGACCAATTTTTTTTGTTTGAATTAAAGTCAATGCTTCCGTCAATTCATCCAACGTACCAAACCCACCTGGCATAATGATAAAGCCTTGCGAATATTTTACAAACATCACCTTGCGCACAAAGAAGTAATCGAACATAATCAGCTTATCGGAATCGATATATGGATTTCCTTTTTGCTCGAACGGAAGAAAAATATTTAATCCTACTGATTTACCGCCTGCTTGCTTGGCTCCTTTATTACCCGCTTCCATAATACCCGGACCACCGCCCGTAACCACGCCATAGCCATGGTGCACCAATTCAGCTGCAATATCCTCGGCCATTTTATAATAGGGATGAGTTGACTTTACACGTGCCGATCCAAAAATAGTAACACAGGGCCCTATCTTAGCCAACTTTTCAAAGCCTTCCACAAACTCGCTCATCACTTTAAAAATCATCCATGAGTCAGAACTTTTTATTTCTGCCCAGTCTTTATCTTTAAATGCTTTGCGGATTCGCTGTGCCTCCTCTAAAGCTTCCTGGCTAATCTCACCGGATATCTTTTTCTTTCTTACTTTTGATGCCATAGATAATTGTAAAAATTTTTTCAAGTTACTAAATGATCTGCATATTCAATTTTTTGAATCTCCGCACAACGGGCATCTGGTTCGTGTGGGCTTCGCTTAGTATAACCATACTCCTGACTTCTTGTTCAACACCAGAGCATGAAAACAGATATGAACAAGACAGCACGTGGGCGATGATGCCTTTTATTAAACTAAATGAGGTAAATCCAATTCTCGCGGCCAGTGATGGGGTGTTTACTTGTCCTATTTTAAAACAGGAAGTGAAGTGGGAAGAAAAAGATGTATTTAATCCGGCTGCGGTGTTTCGCAATGGAGGCATCTATCTTTTTTATCGGGCCGAAGATACAATCGGAAAATATAACGGTACCTCGCGCATTGGTCTGGCAATCGGTTCTGATGGTGTACATTTTACGCGCATGCGTGAACCATTAATTTATCCGGCCGAAGATTTTATGAAAGTATATGAATGGGAAGGAGGCATTGAAGACCCTCGCATTGTTGAAAGTGATATGGGTACGTACATCATGACCTACTCCGCCTTCGATGGTAAAACAGCCAGAATGTGTTTGGCCTCCTCCACCGATTTACTAAACTGGACCAAACATGGCCCCGTGCTCACGGGCCAATACCTTGATCTATGGAGTAAGAGTGGCGCTATTGTCGCAAAGCAAAAAGGAAATAGAATTATAGCAGAAAAAATCAACGGTAAGTATTGGATGTACTTTGGTGATACCGATTTGTATATGGCCACGTCCGATGATTTAATACAATGGCAACCCGTAGTAGACGAAAACAATAAATTAATCTCTGTACTGAAACCACGTCCAGGTTATTTTGATAGCCGTCTCGTAGAGAGTGGCCCCTATGCCTTGCTTACCGATAAAGGAGTTTTGTTGTTATACAACGGAATGAATCTCGATAAGGGTGGCGATCCTAACCTGCCCGCGGGTGCGTATTGTTCTGGTCAGGCTTTGTTTGATCCCAAAGATCCCACAAAATTAATTGACCGACTTGAAAATTATTTTTTGCGTCCCGATCAACCCTATGAAATGGAAGGTCAGATAAACCAGGTCTGTTTTATTGAAGGATTAGTGCCGATTAACGGGAGTTGGTTCTTGTATTATGGAACTGCCGATTCCAAAATTGGCGTGGCTAAGTATACTGAAGCACGTAAGCCATTACCTCTTTAATTATTTCTTCTCCTTCAACAGATTTCTTAGTGCATCTTCCAGATTTAGAAAGGTAAAGGTAAATCCGGTTGCTTTTATTTTATCTGCGGATACTTTACTGCCCTTAAGTACCAGCATCGCCATTTCTCCTAAAATTAATTTCATAATAAACTCAGATACGGGAGGTAAGAACAAAGGTCGATTTAAAATTTTGGCAATCATTTTAGTAAACTCTTTATTGGTTACCCATTGACCGCTTACCGCATTGTAAGCACCCTTCACTTCATTGTCATCTATTGCCTTTATGAAGAGTCTGCACAAATCGTCAATATGAATCCACGATAAAGATTGTTTACCCGTACCCAATGGTGCTCCTGCGTACAACTTGATTGGCTTTGCCATTTCGACCAACGCGCCTCCTTGGTTACTAAGTACAATACCTGTGCGTAGTTTGGCAACACGAATATTCAACGAAGCAATCTTATCAACGGATTGCTCCCATTGTTGAGTTACCTGCGCGAGGTAATCATTTCCCGGTTGATCGGTTTCAGTAAAAATATTTTCATCCATTTCGAACCCATAGTAACCAATGGCTGAAGCTGAAATTACAGTTTTAACCTGGTGTGTGGTTGTTGCCAACACCTTATATAATAACGCAGAGAACTGGACTCTGCTTTGAAGAATTTCGGCTTTGCGTTTTTTTGTCCAGCGCTTATCTGCGATACCTGCACCCGCCAGATGGATTATAGTTTCAACGCCCTCTAATGCTTGTGTGTCCAAGCTGCCTTTCTCAACATCCCACGTAAATGAAGGCACTCTTCCATTTCTTTTGGTGCGGCCGAGATGAAAAACCTGGTAACCTTTTTGCAGCAGCAATTCGGTTAGCCGGGTTCCTATAAGACCCGAGGCGCCCGTGATCAATATTTTCTTACTCATTATTAGTAGCTTTGAACCTCTCTAACATTTTTACCATGAATAAGTTTTTTCTTTTACTCAGCTGTGTTTTTCTAACTTCTGTGGCACACAGTCAAACCGTTACGGTAAATAAACAAAATGAAAAAATAAAGAACGAAAGCATAGAGGTTTTCGCAACTTCTTTAGACGGCAAAAAAGAGGACATTCAGACTGCGTGGATTAAACTTCTCAAAAGCATGGGAAAATTAAAGCAAGGCAGCGACCCTATGATTGTAACTGAACCAACCATCAATGGCACCTCTTTTTCGGGCGGCACTGTTTATGCGGGTCGGAAGGAAGGTGATAAGAGTACGGAAGTTTGGATTGGAATTAATCCATCGGAATGGAACAGTAAAGATGTAACCTATGCGAATCGTGAATTACAAAGATGCTGAATCAATTTGGAGTAAATTCTATCGCGATCAGGTACAGACTCAAATTAATGAAACGCAGGAAGCTTTAGTAGCCATAGAGAAACAACAACAAGGGTGATTGAACCAAGCCAAAGATCTCGACATTAAGTTTGGCAATAGCGAGCAAGAAAAATTGCAACTGGAAAAAACACTGGAGACAAATAAACTTGAAAATGCTGCGTTAAAAATTAAGTTGGAAAATAACAAGAAGGCTCAAGATTCACTTATCCGGGTATCTGACCAGATCAAAAAAGTGATGACTACCTATAAAGAAAAGCAGGGTAAGATCAATTGATCATTTTATTTTCCATTGGCGAGCTCCTTTATCAAAATAGGTATGCTCGTCCGGAAATTCGATATACTCAATACCTTTCGAATTTTTTGTAAAAAAAGATTCGAGTGCTTCGCCTCGCACCAACTTATCAAACAATATTATCTCGCGCTTTGCCAAGGTATCAGGAACCATTTTCCAGGTACGGAATATTTCTTCGTATTCACTAATCGTGTTATCCGCACCCAATAAAAATTTTCCACCAATAGCTACTCGTTTGTCAACCAGGCTTGGGGCTTTGCGACTTACCAAAAAATAATGTGTACTCCCGTCTTTAAAATAAGCGTCAAATTTATGTTGTCGGGCCTGTTCCATATAAAACGAATCATACGGAGCATAAAAGCGCTCCTCAAACGTGAGTCCATCTGGTGCACGGCCCACGTAGCGAATGATCTTCCACATCTCTTCATCTTGCTGTTGGGGGTAAGGTGTTCACTCACCGTGTAGTTGTTCTTGGTGCCACAAGCCGCAAAAAAAGTGTTATGAAAAATATAAAACCGAGTTGTTTCATGATGGCTTAAGTGATCTGTTTACGTGTAACGTTCTTTTGCAAAAATAGGAAGACCTGCCAAACAGCAGGTCTTCACAACAAAAAATTAACCCTAACCTAATTAATAAACTTTATTCAATGGTTGAAATTCAGACCAACCGTCTGTCCAATCCGTTGCACCAAAGGCACCGCGGTATACACCGGATGTATTGAAGAATGTATTGCCCGATAACTTCGTGTCTGTATAATTTGCTCCACTATTCAGATTATTATTTCCAGCTACGCCACTAACCAATACAAAGTTAGGGTTAGAAGGATAGGTGGAAGAGGTCTGAGCTCCCCAGAACAATGATCCTGCTACTCCTAAGTCTGAGTAAGTACTTGCGTTAGTTACATTATTAAACGTAGTGTTATTATTGTTTGTCCAGTACGTAGCTAAGGCAGAAGCATCACCACCTGAAAGACCCGTTGCAAATGTTGCATCGGACGCAGTTGTTGATGAACCTGTACCACTGGTTGATGGAATGCCTAAAACATTGTAAGCATGTTTACCAGCTCCTGAGTTTAGGTTGTCCAAGGTTCCCTGATCATCTAACCGGATGCCTACCCGGAAACCAGCAAAGAACGAATTAAAGATAGAGATAGCCGTTCTTCTTCTGATATGGGCTGCGTTCTGATAGTTTCCTGAAATGCTGCGGCTTTGTATTTCGCGTGGGCCCAGGATAGTCATGTTTGAAAAAACTCCTCTGGTACAACCCGTGTTGGTTGTGCCATCACAAATTCCTGCAATTGCATTTCCATTCCCCTGATTATCACTTTCAAATGCATTGGAGCCTGACTGATCCGCAAAGAACGGATTACGAACAGCCAAACCAAACTGCACATTACCACCCCAACCAAAGTCTGTGTCAAAATCATCATCCCAGCTAGAAAGTGAAACTATATGCTTGGCATTTACCGTTCCGCCAAACCACTCAAAGCCATCATCACCACCAAAAGATACTTGCACATATTCAACTGTGGTGCCATTGCCAACACCACCTAACGTTAAACTGTTGGTTTCGTTGTTGGGTGTCAACTCTATTCCAGCATATTCAATTCGAACATATTTCATCGAGCCTGAATTCTCTGATTCATTTGTTGCCGGGGTTGCTCCATCGGCCGCTACGCTGCCAAAAGTCTGTGTAGGCGTTATTCCTTCAATGGCCGGCTTGGCCGATTGATTAACAAACGCATTCCCCAATAAAATAACACCGCCCCAATCGCCACGATCTCTTTCCCCTACTGCTTGCGCAGAAGTAAATACAATTGGGTTTGTAGCTGTTCCTTCGGCCATTAATTTACCACCGGGCTGAACGATTAAAGTAGCTTTAGTTGACTTGTCTCCACGAATCACTGTACCTGCAGGAACGGTTAAAGTAACTCCATTAGGAACAAACACCTGGCCAACCAACAAATAAGGTTTTGTTGCGTCTAAAGCTTGAGTGGTAAGAACGCCTTGTAACGTGATAACCGGATTACCTACTGTAATCACGAAGTTAGATATTGTTGATGGAAAATTCTTGGCATCAAGAACCTGAAAAGAAACTATAATTTGTGAACCGATAACTGCGTTCGCAGGAATGGTATAATTAAACACGATGGGAGCTGATAGATCAGTAGTAGAAATGTCTCTTGTTTCTTCTTCTACACCGGCTACATAGATCACCAGATCAAGTGCTCCATTGGGAGCCGTAACGGTTAAGTTAGCAGTAACTTCTCCACCAGGAATATTCTGAGCCGAGGTGGGATCAACCGTAACGGTAGGTGCCGGGTTAATGTCTTCTCCGTTATTGCAGCTCTGAATCACCAATATCGATGACACTGCAAAAAGAAACGTGAAGAGTTTAATCGTTTTTTTCATGAGTTGTAGTTTTAATATTTTTTTATCGTTGCAAAATTAGGGCGATAAGCCCCGCAAGTAATTAATGCGCGGTTATCAATTTATTAACGTAGTGTTATCATCCTCATGGACTGTTAACAAATAGAAAAACCTGTCGCAAAAGCAGGTTTTTATTTTCAATGAGATTCGCTTTTCTGAAATTTCCAGCTGAGTCCTACAGAGAACAACGTGCCTATCTGATAGCTTCGAATAATAGCCTCATCATTCTTTTCTATCTTATTGTCGCTGTTGTTATCCTGATAAATTCGGTATGTGGCGTTTAGGAGATTCTGGATATTCAACTTCGTTTCAAATTGACGGTTCCAGGTTTTAGCAATCTGAAAGTCGACCGATTGACGTGGCATTTCGAACCAACTGGGAAATAATTTATCACCCACCGAGAAAATGCGCGGACCAAAAACGTTGTAAGCAGCATTAATGGAAAATCCAGTTTCTTCATCGCGATAGTACAAGCCGGTATTTATTATATAAGGAGATTGACCTTGTAAGGGGCGATTTTGGATTTGGTTCGTGGCAGCAGTACCTACGTCTACATTACTCTCTATCCAAGCCGCATTTAAATTAACCGATGTGTTTCTTAAAAATTTTGATACTCCTAAACTTGCCAGCGATTTTCTAAATTCAAACTCAATTCCATAGGCCATGGCATTAACTGCATTGCCGTAAAAAAGCTGTGGATTCTCAGAAGTAATCTGCAAGTACGTTTCAATGGGATCCTTAAAGTTTTTATAAAATCCACCTAAGCTGATTAACTCTCCGGGATTGGGGTACATCTCCCAACGCAAGTCGACATTATCTATGAAAGCAGTTTTTAAATCCGGTGAACCAATCAGTGCGGCTTCATATTCAAACTGGTAGTACAAGAATGGGGCTAATTCTCTAAACTCGGGTCTGTTTACAGTCCTGCTATATGCCGCGCGAACCAATGAACGGTTGGTTAAATTATATCCAGCATTAAAAGATGGAAGCGCTGCAAAAATCGGGTTGTTAATATTAATTGCTCCGGTATTTGTACGTGCATCAATAGTTTGCACATTGTACTCACCCCGGAAGCCTGCTGTTACGTCCAACTTGTTAAAGGATTTGAAACCGCTTACATACCCAGCTGCCAATAAGTTGGTTCCCTGATAAGAGTCCTGAGGTTGTGTACCTTCTTCTATAACAAATCCATCAGAACGTTTGATGTTTTCAGGCGCAAATATCTGATCTAACGGAAGGCGGCTTAACTCCTGGCCAATAGCCTGATCAAAATCAGCCGTGTTAGGATATTGATAGTTAATATAACGGGCTCTGAATTCACGTGTCTTGTATTCGGCATAATAACCCGCTTTTATCACCGGGGCTTTTTTATCACCCGCTGAAGAAAAGCGCTTTTCGAAATTTAAACCGTTGGAGTAACCAATGTCTGTGAGATCCGACCAGAAGCGACCCGTTTCAAATACGTTTCCTGCTGCCGGCAATTGCATGGTATACGGTACCTCTGTGCCCGCAGAAGCTTTATCGCGGTAGGTTCTAAACCTGCGATAATCCGGTTCATTTCTCTTGATATAATTTAACCCAAGAACCCAATTCAATTTAGCCGATCCATCTCTAACTCATGCGTGCCTTCTAACTGACCTGAATAAATCGAGCGGCTCAGGTAATGATAAGCATAATTGGTACGATCAACGTTTGGATTCTGAATTTTATCATCGCCCACGCGCACGGTTGTTTCATTTTCTCCCAACTGTACAAACAAGTTTTTAAATTCAATCCGGTTACGATCGTTAAGTTCTACCAGCCAGTTATGCATGAGGTTTACACGAACATCATTTGCGTAGAAATTGTCCTTATACTCAAATCTCTTTTCGGCAGTTGTTGCTGTAAAAGTATTGTACCGTAAGAAATCAGATTGATAATTTTGGTAACTGTTGGAATAAGAAAGCGCGGTTAGGTTGTTGAATTTGAGATTACCCACATTAAAATTTCTTGATAACGCAAAGTTGAAGCCCATATCCAATGGTGCGGTTCTACTGTTTGTATCGAAGTTATTTGTTAATGACTTGCCCGCCCGCTCACGTACCGATGAGTTTTTTGATGAAGCAACTAATGTGCTGGTAGCTGGAAACCCCTCGGGAATAGATCGAAAACCGTTATCAAAACCTAAAATATCCGTATCGCTTCCATCTGAAGAAAGAGTTTCTTTAAAGGTTGTATTTGTACGATAACCAAAGTTTAAACCAAAGGTGGTAAAGGGTTCGTAAGTAGGTTGCTTGGTTACGAGTTGAATTACGCCACCGGCAAAATCGCCAGGAAGTTCTGCCGTACCCGATTTATAAATCAGCATTTGGTCAATCGCTCCTGCAGGAACCATATCAAATGAAAATGATCTGCGATCAATCTCTGTACTGGGCGCAATCGCACCATTTATCATCACTTGATTATAACGCTCTGGTACTCCGCGCACCACCACAAAACGATTGTCAACAATGGCAACCCCAGGCACGCGCTGTGCGATTTGGGCTACATCGCGATCTGGTAATTTAGTTATTTGCTCAGATGAAATTCCACTTACTACCAACTTGCTTTCGCGGATGGAGTTCATCAGATTTAAATCGGTAGCAATATCTTTTTTCGCTGTTACAATGATTTCTTCTAACTGAGCAATATCTTCTGCCAAGGTCACTTCTACCGTTGTTTTCTTGCCGCTTTCTACAACTACATCTTTAATAAGATGTGTTTTATAGGTAACAAAAGAAACTACCAAGGAGTAAACACCGGGCTTCACATTGTTGATGGTAAAATTCCCTTCCATATCTGTTGCTGCGCCAACGGTCGTGCCTTCAATTACCACGTTGGCGCCAATAATTTCTTCCTGCGTCTTTACATCCACCACCTTGCCAGCTATCGTACCATTTTGAGCCCATGTAAGGGTGGTAACACTTGCGAGTAGGAGAACAAAGTAAAGCCTGTGAATCATAATCAATTAATTTGCCACAAAGGTGAGTCGGCAATATTACCCCTTTGGGTAGGGTATGTTACCGAATTGTTAAAGAAGGAGCTTAAAGTAATCCAGCATGGAGTACCTCACTGTTTTTATCAACTTGACATTTGTCAAAAAGCAGATAGATATGAGGAAGTTATGAGGAGTGACCCAATAACATTGGGATAACGAATCCCTAAAGAAATTAAGATTTGGATAATGTGAAATACAATGTAAGAAGTACGAATGATGATTTACGATTGAGGAATAGCGATCTAAAATTTGCGACTTTAGATTTACCAAGTACGATTTGAATCAAATTCGTACATCGTCAATCGTAATTCGTACTTAGTAATTCGAAAATCACTTAGTGATTGGCACCTTTGATAACAGCACTTTTACAATATCTTCTGTTTTCACATTGTCCGCTTCCGCTTCGTAGTTAAGAATAATGCGGTGATTCATTATATCCAACGCAATTTCCTTAATGTCTTCGGGTAGCACGTAATCGCGGCCATCCATAAACGCAACTGCTTTTGCGGCAAGATTCATATTAATGCTGGCCCGGGGTGAAGCACCAAACTGAATGTATTGTGCTTCATTGTCCATTTTGTATTCTTTGGGCTTGCGCGTTGCGGTTACCAAC
Organism: Flammeovirgaceae bacterium; assembly: GCA_016709845.1. Lineage (GTDB taxonomy): Bacteria > Bacteroidota > Bacteroidia > Cytophagales > Cyclobacteriaceae > ELB16-189. The sequence goes on from JADJMA010000004.1 coordinate 56,424, forward strand.
TCAATAATATATTTTTCTAGCGATTCAGAAATTTTCACTTTGTTCACTTCTCCGCGAATAGAAAATATGTCTTCTTTCGTTAGCACCGGATTTACTTCATAGCTGAATCCCATATTCGAAATTCTGCGCATAATCTCAAGTTCGTCTTCTTTGGTCGGATAGTTTACAAACACTTTCATCATGAAGCGATCGATTTGCGCTTCGGGCAAGGAATATGTTCCTTCATTCTCTACCGGATTTTGGGTAGCCATTACAAGGAAAGGTTTGTCTAATTTAAAAGTTGTTTCTCCAATGGTTACTTGCTTTTCCTGCATCGCCTCAAGCAGCGCAGATTGTACTTTAGCTGGCGAGCGGTTAATTTCATCCGCTAAAACAATATTGGCGAATATGGGCCCTTTCTTTACCTCAAATTTTCCTTCCTTCTGATTATAAATCATGGTTCCAACCAGATCAGATGGAAGCAAATCGGGCGTAAACTGAATCCTTGCAAAATCCAAATGCAAAACCTGGGCAACCGTGCTGATGGTTAGCGTTTTCGCTAATCCAGGTACACCCTCTAATAAAATATGTCCATTCGTAAAGAGACCAACCAGCAGGCGGTTCACCATATACTCCTGACCCACTACCACTTTCGCTACCTCCCCAAATACTTGTTTGATCTTCAGTTGGTGCTCTTGATGTAACTCGGTTGTTGTTTCAAATGCCATAATCTCTAATTACTAAAAATTTGAACCGCAATATTAAGGAATTGCCGTCAAAAACGAAGGTGTTTCTGGATGCACTTACGCATGCGGCTGCGGAAGGTTTCAGGGGGAATTAATTGGGCTTTGGTTACCCGATTAATTTATGATTCGATGAGGACTCAGTTGGTCTGTGGAGACACAGACCAGGGACGTGGGAAATAAATGGATTTTTGTCGCTGGAGTTATTTGTTATCTCGGAAATCACAAGCCGGCAATAAAACTGAGATTTTGTTGGTCTGTGGGACCAAGGCTGAGGACTGATTTATTTCTTATACGTAATCTTAAAGTAAATAAGCATCAGACTTAATACCCCAATAATACTATTGGCTATAATCACTGGCCAAAGCATTAACCCAAAGGCATAGATCAACCACACCACCGTACTGGCAAGTACGATAAACAGCATGGTAAGACTAAGGTCGCCCGCGCTTTTGGTCTGCCAGGTTTTGTACACTTGCGGAATGAAGGTAACGCTGGTTAAAAAGCTGCCGAAGTATCCGACCAAATCAATGTAATTCATAATTATAATTAAGGGGTCGAAGGTACAGGTTAAGTAACTATAACCAAATCCTATTATTGCATTCAATTGGTACTCCGTTCACTTTCTCAAGATGGTATCGTACCTTCATGCCTTCAATAACTCTATTCAACTCAGATTCTATGCGTGGCCTTATCTTAAGAACAATTGTTGTTATCGTTACAACCCTTTTAATTTCATGTGCGAATAAAAACACTCCCGACCTTGTTCTTCTAAATGGAAAAGTGTGGACGGGTGAATCAGATTCTACTTTTGTGGAGGCTGTTGCTATTAAAGCAAATAAAATTATTGCCGTTGGCACAACGGATGAAATTCTAAAGCTGACTGATTCAAAAACAAATCGCATTGATCTAAACGGAAAATTAGTAACGGCTGGATTTAATGATGCCCACATCCATTTTCTAAGTGGTTCGCTGGGGTTAGCGGAAGTAGATTTATTAGGCACCAATTCACCTGACGAGGTCGCTCAACGCGTCAATCAGTTTATTGAAAAAAATCCAGGCAAAGAATGGATAACTGGACGCGGCTGGCAGTACACTTCTTTTGAAAGTAGCTTACCCGATTCAAAAACATTAAATGCCATCAGCAACGAAGTAGCGGTATTTATTAAAGCCTATGATGGCCATAGCGCGTGGGCCAATAAGAAAGCTCTTGCGTTGGCAGGCATTGATCGCAATACAAAGTACGCGGGCTTTGGCGAAATTGTAAAAGATAAAAAGGGCGAGCCCACCGGAACCCTCCGCGAAAGCGCCATGGGTTTAGTAAGCAAAAAATTCCCGAACCAACCAGATCCGAAAAACTGGATGCGCTAAGAAAGGAATGACGCTGGCTACATCACTCGGCATCACAAGTGCACAGAATGCGAATGGTACCGCTGAGGATTTATATCTGTTTAAAGAACTTTCTAATAACAATGAACTAACACTTCGCTATGCCGCAGCTTTTTCTGCCGATGAGAATACTACCGATGAGGATGTTGCGCTGTTCACCCATCTGAAAGATAGCGTTGGTGTTAACAATCTTATGTTGCGGGCCGATGCGATCAAGTTTATGATTGATGGGGTTATTGAATCGCACACCGGTTACATGTTACAACCTTATTCGGATATTAGCTCAACTGATCCGCTTGCTCTTGGTCAATTAGCTGTGCCGATTGAAAAATATCAGAAGTTAGTTACTGCGTTTGATAAAAATGGATTTAGAATTTATACGCATGCTATTGGTGATAGAGGCGTACGCGAATCACTTAACGCCTGTGAAAATGCAGCAAACGTAAATGGGAAGCGCGATGCCCGCCATCGGGTAGAACATATTGAAACCGTTTCACCCGATGATATTCCACGATTTGCTCAACTGGACGTAATGCCCTCCATGGAACCTATCCACGCAGACCCTGGAACCATTGAAGTATGGGCCAATGCGATTGGTGAAGCGCGCTTGCCATGGTCGTTTGCGTGGGCCGAAATGTTAAAACATAAGGCTTACCTCGTTTACAGCAGCGACTGGCCCGCGTGCATCGACATCAATCCGATTCGCGGGATTCATGTTGCGGTAAATAGAAAAACACCAGAAGGTTTGCCTCCAGACGGATGGATTCCGGAACAAAAAATTTCAATAGCACAAGCTCTGAAAGCCTATACTTCGGCCGGAGCGTATTCCTCTTTTGAAGAAAGTCTTAAAGGACAAATTAAACCCGGACAACTTGCTGATATTATTATTTTTTCGCAGGATCTTTTTACAATCGATCCGATGCTGACATCACAAACCAAGGTGGTTCTTACTATTTTTGATGGGAGGATTATTTATAATGTGGTTGAATAAACAGTTTTTAAACCGCAAGGGCACAAAGAATCACGAAGCAATCTATTTTCAATAAACTCGGTCTGTATCTTACAGACCGAAACCTATGTTCTGTGAGGACACAGACCACGGTTGAGAGTCTTGAGCAGTAGTCCAAAGTCTCAAGACTAAGGACCATGTCCTCAGGACTATTTTATTCATACTTAAGCGCCTCTACCGGATTATTCCTTGCGGCTTTATATAATACTGATGCCACCGTTGCCAGCATAATCAAAACTAAAATCATCACCGGTAAAGCAAAATGCCACAGTGCAATTCAATGCGTTCAGAAAATCCTCGAAGGTATTGCTGCGTCAGATAGTAAGCGATGGGGATACCGAGTAATGAAGAATAAATTATTTGTCGGAAGGTAGTGCTGAACAATAATTGTGCGATTTGAAAGAACTCCGCTCCTAATACTTTTCGTATTCCAATTTCTTTGGTCTTTTCTGTTGCTTTGTTTGAAATCATTCCTAAAACACCCAAACAGGCAATGCCTATGGTAAGTAGTGTGAAGAAGAGAATTTGATTGCGCCAAATTTTCTCACTCCGATAATGCCGGTTTACATGTTCATCCAGAAAATACCAGATGAAAACATTACCCGGAAAGATCTCTTCGAAAGCTTTCTGGGCAGCGGTTAAAATACTTTCAACGTTATTTGATTTCGCGCGCAGCGTAAACCGCTCTGTTTGTAAATAAGGAACTAGCTTATCTCCATAGGTTAAAATAATTCCGGCATCAGCTTTTAAATCATGATCGCCTGAATACCTAATCATAGGCCGTAAACGATACCCTTTAATAATGCCAATAATTTTCGCTGGTTTCACGAGCATTTGAGGAGATGACCATCTGGTAACAGTCTCAATGGTTGCATTAAGCGCCTCATCAGAATTAAAACCTAATCGTGACAGTGCGCCCTCGCTAACAATTATATGATCCTCAGAATCACTTGGTATAAAATTGCGACCAGCAATTAATTTAATGTTATAAAAAGGAATGAATGTTTCATCAACACCTCCATTCGTATCAAGGCTAACTAAACATCCTTTCCTGGCCTTACAAAAACACTATTTACTTCATCGCCCATCACTGAAGTGCTCAAGCTGATTTGCTCTACGTTTGCCAATGAGTTTAACCGATTCTTAAAACCTCTACGTCCGTCTCGAAATGAGTTGATTCAAATATCGGGGCATTGATGGTCAGTAAGTTTTCCTTTTCAAAGCCCAGGTCTTTAGTAAGCAAGAATGTAACCTGACTATAGATAATGAAACCCCAGATGATCAAGATGACACTAACAGAAAGTTGAAAAGATGTAAATGACCATTGTGATGTTTTGTTGCTCTTTAGCAGGTTTGATTTACTGAGTAACTCGCGAATTTTAAACGACTTCGATAAATAGGCTGGATAAGAAGCTGATAGTAAAACCATCAACATAACTATTCCAAGGATTATAGATGCTGAATACAAGTCTGTTTCAAAACTGGTATTTGAAGCATTATGTATAAAGGATGTCTTACCAGTTGGAGTAGTGTTAGCGCAACAGCGAGTGACAAAATTAAAACAAGTCCGGACTCCACGGTAAACTGTTTAATAAAGTCAAGCGAAGAAGCTCCGGATGCCTTGCGTGTTCCCACTTCCTTTTGTCTGGTTTTTAACCGGGCCGAGTTCAGGCTAATATAATTTACAAAAGCCAGCACCAACACTATGAAACCAACCATCTGAAAAATGGTTAATAGTTCTTTTTTGATTTTGGTTCAAACTGATCACCTCTCCAATTTTGACTAAAAGATATTTCGTGTAGTGGCTGAACAAGCGTTTGTTCTTTTGTTTTGAATTGGCGCATCATATTCCCGTAATATTTTTCAATCATTACGGTGGTGTTTATCTTTCTTTCAAACTCTTCCCAATCTACTTGTTCTTTGCTTTTAACATAACTTGTAACTTTAGGTGGCGGCACAAGTGATGTGTTCCAGTTATTTAGTTTTGATTGATTCGAAATGGCCAGTTGAAAATTCAAATGGGTGTTCGATTGGAAATCCGGAAAAATACCTGTTACCTCGAATGGTAAATTATCGATCAGTAGCGTTTTTCCAAGAGGCTCCTCATCTCCAAAATATTTTTTTGCTATACTTTCTGCAATGGAAACGGAGCTTCCTCCTGCAAGTGCTTTTTTGCTGTTGCCTTTGATGAGCGAAATATTAAAAAATTCAAATACGTTTGCATCGGCCATTACCACTTTCTCCTCCAGCATTTTTACCGCTGTTTGATCTGGCCGTTCGTAGGATACAATTATGTCACGATTTAAACCTGCCAGCGATTCATTAAAGTTAGTGCTCGGTAAAATACGCGTGTACGTTTCCAGCTCAGGAAAATCCTGAACTAATTGCATCGAAAAGGCAGCCCAAGTAGTGCCATATTTTTCACTTTCCCAGGTTTGTTTATCGTCAGACCATTCATGAAGCAGGCCCACTCGCGCAATTCTACTCGAGTCCTCCCATTGCTGATCACTTCTTAGTTCGTTTTGCGCATACTGCCAAAGAATAATGAAAACCGTGAAACCAACCGAAAGCCCGGCAATGTTTATCAAGGTGAAAAACGGATTGCGAGCCATCAGGCGAAGCGAGAGTTTGAGGTAGTTGAGTAACATAGTATTGAGTAGTTAGTATTGAGTCTTGAGCAGTAGTCCATAGTCTCAAGACTAAGGACTATATACTCACGACTAATTTCACACCAGTATCAGACCAAAGACGATTTCATGTTAATTCAATCAATTTTGCGTGCTCCCCTTTCTTACTTGTTCTGATTTGAAACAGGTCACTGTTTCAAATTGAAATGCTCAACCCAATTCCCTAACCCTCCATGCAATCCTCAACAAGAAAACTTAATGTAAACGTGCTCCCCTTCCCCGCCTCTGACTGGACGGAAATATCGCCTCGTTGTTTCTGCATAATTTGTTGAGAGATGCTGAGCCCTATACCCGAACCACCTTTTTTGGTAGAATAAAAGGATAAATATCTGATCCATCTCCGAAGGATCAATGCCCATGCCTCGATCGCGTACAAGAGTCTACAAAGCGAGATCCCTCCTTTTGAATAGCTACTTTATTTTTTGTTCTCTTTAAAATTCGACATAGCCTCGATAGCATTCTTTACAAGATTAATCAACACCTGAAACGTAAGATTCTTATCGGCAAAAATCTCTGGTAGCTCAGCTTGCTGCGAAATGTTCAGCTCAATGTTTTCTTTTTCCAGATCCTTGGCAAACAAGAGCCCCACCTGATGCACCAATTCGTAGGCATTTATTTTTGTAAAACTGGTTCTGGAATTTGATTTACACTGCGAAAATTCTGAACGAATTCCTTTAACGATTTGCTGCGCGCATCGATGGTGCGAAGGCTCACTAACACATCTTGTCGTTCATCCGGGGTTGTCTTCGGTCACTGGCGTCTGCCTCTACCAACAGATCGTTGTAAAGGACGATAAAGTAGAGAGTGGAATGGCAGAATTTGAAATCTCGTGGGTGAGTACCCTTAAAAGTTTTTGCCAGGTCTCCGCTTCTTTGGCGGCCAGTTCACTGCTTACATCGTGCAAGGCCACGAGCTTTAATTCCTTTCCATCAAACTTCACGTGGCATGCGAGCGCGGAGAGAAAAATCGATTTCCTGAAAGCACCAATTTGAAGGTGGCTTTTTTCTCCATCCCGAATTCCCCTTACAAAATCAACTAACTCCTGATCTACACGAGCCAGCGAAGAAATCTTTGTAAAAAGGAATTTGAAAAAGATTCTTGGCAGCATTGTTAATCATGTAAACCTCATCGTTGGTCTCTTCAAAACAAACCATGGGAGCGCCTGCGTATTCTACGATGATTTGCAAAAGTTGATGTTGCGATTCGCGATCCGACCGAAGTTTTTTAAAAATCTCATTTAGTTGGTTGAACGCTTTATGTAAATCATAATCATTTGATTTTATATTTTCGGAAAATGTGATGGAAAAATCGCTTTGATGGAGTGCCTGAAGGAAGGAAGTTAATTTTTGTTCGGACTGTCCCAAGCGCACTGTTTCATAAAACAAACCTATTGTGATCAGCGCTGTCCAGATGCCAGCCATCCAGTAGGGCGAATCAAAAAAAAGAAATCCTGTAAGGCAACCAAATAAACAGATGGCCAGCAAACGTACCGCAACCTTACCTTGCAATTTTCTCTTTATCACAAACTATTTTTCAAAAGTACTGAGGCCATATTCTTCAATCTTTCGATACAGGGTGGTGCGCCCAATACCGAGTTCTTCGGCAGCTTTCGTTAAGTTGTTATTGCTCTTGATAATTGCCTTCCGAATTATCTCCCTTTCCATTTCCGAAAGGTTGAGTGTGCTGATCTCCATGCTCGCTTCTGGTGCGGCCGCCATAAACTGAAAGTCACAGAGTCTAACAACCTGTTCTTTGCAAAGAATCACAGCTCGTTCAATGGCGTGTTGCAATTCGCGAATATTCCCCGGCCAGGCATACCGGGTAAGTGCTTCTATCAAGTTTTCCTCTAACTCCAGATATTTATTGTAGTGCTTCGTGTGTATTTGAAAGTAGTGCTGCACCAAGGCAGGAGTATCTTCTCTTCGTTCGCGCAAAGGCGGTAAGTGTACCTCAATTATTTTGATTCTATAAAAAAGATCTTGCCGGAAAGCTCCTGTTTTTACCAGGTCGTAAATAGGCGCATTGGTTGCACAGATCACGCGCACATCCAGTTCAATTATTTTGTTCGAACCCAAACGTGTAATGGTTCTGGTTTGCAATGCCGAAAGAAGTTTTACCTGCAGGTCAAGAGATAAATTTCTTAATCTCATCGAGAAACAAAGTTCCTTTGTTCGCCAATTCAAATTTTCCTACGCGTGCCTTTCGCATCTGTAAACGCTCCTTTCTCGTAGCCAAACATTTCCGATTCAAATAAGGTAGGAGGCAACGCACCTACATCCACACTGATAAAGGGTTCATTAGCCCGCTTCGACTTTTGGTGAATGGCGCGGGCCACCAATTCTTTGCCGGTTCCGTTCTCTCCCAAAATCAATACAGTTGCATCAGTACCCGAAACCTGATCGATGGTATGAAGCACAGGCAACATGGAAGGCGCTTCGGCAATGAATGGGTGAAACGGTTGATCGAAATGATCTTGCAAAGCCTTCTGCTTTGACTTCAATTCGCGGTTTTCTTTTCTCGCCAGTGCTTGTTGATACGCGTTTACTACCGTGGTCACCAGTTTTTCTTTGTCCCAGGGTTTAGGTAGAAAATCGACCGCACCTTCTTTTATTGATCTTACTGCCAACTCAATGTCGCCATACGCAGTTTGCAGCACCACTTGTGTGTGGTGAAATAACTCGTATCTGATTCATCCAAAAATGCCTTCGTTGCCAGATGTAACGCCCGCTTTAAAATTCATATCGAGCAAAATCACATCTATCCCGCCTTGCTTCAGGCGCGACTCCAATGTTTTGGGCGAATTGAGCGACTCGATGTTTTCAAAATATTGCTTCAGAATCATGCGTGAGGTGATTACCACATGATCATCATCGTCCACAATCAATACAACGCCTGGATATTTTTTCATAGGAAGAGCCTCCTCAATTTACACTTCCTTATTTAACCCGCCAAGACCATACCAGTAGATATACTGGATAATCGGAGCAATTGAAGCCAAATTATTTTCACCCTGTTCCGGAATGAAACAGGTGTATCATTTCAAAACATTATTAAGGATCAATTGAAAAGCACCAACTCACCCCAAATAGCGCGCGTTTGTTACGCGTGCCCCAAATTCAGATGGTATGAACTGGCATGCGTTACGCGCGCTATTAATTTCTTATCAATGATAATATAGAGTATTTAGTAATTAGCCCCTAGTCGAGGATCATGTGAATGCGACAGTTGAGTTTGCCAACTGTTTGTGTTAAATTTGTTTTAAAGAAATTTTATGGATGCATCAACGAAATTCAAAATGGTGGAGAAGATAATCACCACTGAAGACGATGCTTTGCTGGAGGAAGTAAAGTCATTGCTTGGGCTTTCCGAACACGACTTTTGGGATGAGCTAAGTGATTCCACTAAAGCATCCATCCAAAGAGGATTGGAGCAATCCAGTCAGGGGCAAACAAGACCACACGAAGAAGTCATGGCCGAAACCAAAGCCCGACTTCTTAAAGCATGACCTTCCAGGTTGAATGGTCGCACGAAGCGAACCAGACGTTTATCCAGACTTTGGAGTGGATAAAGCAGAAGTGGACGGATAAAGAAATTGAAAATTTTATAGCAAGAACACAACAGGTCATTGAACCTCATCGGCCAAAATCCAGCGATATATCCGTTTTCCAAAAGGGTCTTGTTTACCGGGCCGTCATTAGCAAACAAACTAGTCTGTATTACCACATTCCTTCTGCCAGTAAAAAGTAGTGCTCTTGAGTTTTGAAGATAACAGGCAGAATTCTTCGAGATTGAAGTATTGATGTTGACGAGAGTTTGAGGTTGTACGGGTATTAATTGAAAAGCACCAACTCCACACCTTTAGGATTAGTGAGATAGGAGTTTACAATATTCTGTACCACGCGATTATCTTTCGAGGGCTTTATAAAATTACGGGCTGTTTCGAGATTAGAAATATTTTCGGTGTTATCAAAAAAACCAAAGCCCAGGTAATTGCCATTTTCAACAAGCACTACCGATTTTTCATCTGGTCTTCTTCCCTTTCCAACCATGGCAACGGTTTGTCCTTGTTCAAAGAAAGAGTCGATCGCTTTCTGGACTCGCTTATTGTACTTCTTTTCCTTTTCTACACCCTGACAAGCCCCTTTGCACGAACCGGATTGGTGACTAAAGCACAACCCCTTCGCAACCTGTAGTCCGCTGAGTTTAGGACATAGGTCGAACTCCTTTACTTTATCCCACATAAAATTCCATGCATCGCCTTTCGATGAAAAAGTTATGAGTGGCTTTGTTCCCCTGCTCACCACATTAACAGCAAAGCGCAAGTAACTGTTGCGGTCTTCATAATCGTCTATGCCCCATTCTTCTACTTTATACTTCTGAGCGAGGTTATACTTTGGCCACAGCCTTCGAATTTCTTGCGACTCTAAAATAAATGCAATCAGTTCGCTGCCTGTTAGCTCAAATGTAATGTGATGGATTTCATTGCGGATGTTGGACCGATTCCATTCGCGCGCCTCTCCGGTAAAATGACCGGCAATCCGTTTCTTTATGTTAACGGCTTTGCCAACATAAATCACATTCCCACGTGCATCTAAAAAATAATAAACCCCTTCTTTTGCTGGTAGTTTATCAAACTCTTCTTTGGGTAAATTGGGGGGTAATATCGTTTCGCCTGAGTTGCGTTTAAGTGCTTTAACAATAACTCCGCTTTGATCGCGCTTCATTAAAATATCAAAGATCTTAACGGTAGCCTGGGCATCACCGCCTGCGCGATGGCGATCTAAAATTTTTACGCCCAAACTTTCAGCCAGTCGCCCTAAAGAATAAGAATTTAATCCGGGAATGATTTTACGACTTAACCGGACCGTGCATAATTTTTTTGTGTTCCAGGCAATGCCGGCTTCTTCAAACTCTTTCTTTAAAAAGCTATAATCAACATGAGCATTGTGAGCTACAAACACCCGCTCCTTCAGCCAATCATAAATTTCCTCAGCGATATCTTCAAACGCAGGGGCATTCTGAACCATCTGGGAGGTAATCCCCGTAAGGCCGGTAATAAAACTCGGAATGTTGCGCCCCGGATTGATTAACGAATGAAACTTATCCGTTACCTGAATGCCATCGTAGTGATAAATCGCTATTTCGGTTACCCGATGATTTTCGGCATAGCCCCCGGTAGTCTCAATATCAACAATGGCGTACATGGAAAGGCGAAGGTAGAATTTGGTTTGATGCAATTCAAATTGTCATTTCATCGGGGGCTGACTAAAAAGCCCCAACCCTCGGTCTGTATCCTTACAGATCGAAAATTTGTGTTCTGTGTGACACAGACCACGGTTTATCAACAATCGCGTACATGGAAAGACGAAGGTAGAATTTGGTTTGGTGACTTAAAAGTGCAATTTTACCATATCAAATTATGAATGGTCTCATCCGATTTTTACTCAGCGGCTTAGCTGTAATGCTTACCAGCTATTTGTTGCAAAACGGGGTGCACGTGGAGCACTATGGCTATGCATTGTTGGTAGCCGTTGTTATTTCAATTGCCAATGTAATTGTTAAACCCATTCTGGTGCTCTTTACTATTCCCATAACGGTAGTAACGCTTGGCTTATTCCTTCTTGTAATTAATGCCGTTATTATTCTATTGGTCGATTACCTCGTACCTGGCTTTCAGGTGGATGGATTCTGGTGGGCACTTGGCTTCAGCTTAATTCTTTCGATTTTTAACAGCATGATTGCTGACATGACGAAAAGAAGAATTGATCGTCACGCCTTCAACAATAAAAATTTCAATCTAAAATATCTCCGCCTATACACTTCCGTTTACCGGGATGTTACCGATTGGACAAAAAACTACTTATTCAAAAAAATAGTTTGTGTAGGGTAGGCGAACTGAATGCCTTCGGCAGCAAACGTTTTAAAAATCTGCATGTTAATGCTTTGCTGAATATCCATATAGTGATTGTACTCTGAATTCTCGACAAAGTACACGACTTCATAATCCAGGCTGGAGGCTGAAAATTTTTGAAAGTGCGCCCGATCGAACGTAACAGTGGATTGCGTTTCTACAATGCTCTTCAGCAAAGAAGGAATCTTTTCAAGCAAATGAGGGGGTGTTTGGTAGATCACACCAAAAGCGAAAACGATTCGCCTTCGGTCCATTCGTTTAAAATTATGAATGCGCGAATTAGTAAGATCGCTATTGGAAAAAATCAATTGTTCTCCGGTAATGCTCTTTACCGGGTAGTTTTAAGGCCGATGTACTCAACCGTACCTTTTTTATCATCTACGGTTATAAAGTCTCCAACCTCAAAAGGGCGATCGAAAAAGATGACAAAGTAATTGAACAAATCGCCCAATATATTCTGCGCGGCCAGAGCTATGGCAATACCGCCAATCCCCAGGCCCGCAACAATGGCCGTAACATCGTACCCGAAATTATTGAAAATAAAAAGCAAGCCGATACTCCACAGCGCAGCATTTACAATAAGCATAATTCCGCCAAGCTGCTTTACCTTTTCCTCACCATCCTCCTTCGATTTGATAAAAGCCTCCAGCGATAGCCGAACAAAAGAGGAAAACATGCGCACGGCATAGAAAGCGAGAATAACGACCAACGTATTATTAATCAACTTTTCAATCCGCTCAGAAAATGAGAGGTAGTGCAGCGCAAAATAAATGATGATAAAGTTAAATATGGGTAAGCCGAATCGCTCAATCCCGGCAATCAGGTAATCATCTAACTTCGTGTCTGTGGTGGCCGTCCATTTTTTTAAACGGTTTAATAAACTCTTTCGAAACAAACGGATAATCAAAATGCCAACAACTACAATGGCGAGGGATATCAGATAGTTTTGTACCGTGTTTCCGTAATAAGTTGTCTCTAAAATCTCTTTCATAGGTATCATCGAATTATGCAGCAAAAATAGTAAGCTATAATTACTTACACGACATAATAGGGCAATAACTGACCATTGGAGGAATTTATTCTTACCCAATTGATTCTTTTACTACTTTTCTGATTCAAATCAAGTATGCATGAAAAAATTACTGCTCTTTCTATTCATCGGGCCCATGGCCTTTGCACAAACACTCGCTCACTTAACGGTAGAAAAAATTATGCGCGACCCTAAGTGGATGGGCGTAGCGCCTTCCAATATCAATTGGTCGGAAGACAGCAAACAAATTTACTTTCAATGGAATCCGGAAAATAATCCGGGTGATTCGCTGTATGTAGTTTCGCTCGCTAACCACACACCACAAAAAGTGACTGCCTCCATAAGACGATCGCTCCCTAATGCGTATGGCGTTTACAACAAAACCTTTACAAAAAAGTTATATGAAAAAAATGGCGATTTATTTCTACTCGATTTAGTTAGCAATAAAACAACGCAGATTACCAACACCCTCGATCGTGAAAGTAATGCCGCCTTTTCCTTCGATGAAAGCAAGGACAAGAAGGCTACAGAAAAAAGCAGGAAGGCCGATGAACCTGCACGCCCTAAGGAAATTTATCTTGAGGAGAAAAACATTGACAACATTCAATTGAGTCCGGATGGAAATTTTATTACCTATCGCCTGACTAAACGCGCCAGTAATAAAGATGCCATCGTGCCAAACTACGTTACCGAATCTGGTTTTACTGAAGAACTTCCTGCACGCACAAAAGTAGGTGCTACACAAAACACGTCTGAAATAGTTATCTATGATCTGAAACGCGACACAGTACTCTCGGTAAAAACAGATGACCTCGAAGGCATTTTTGATGTGCCGGAATTCATGAAGAAGAGCGCAACCCCAAAAGGAAAAGATGGGAAAGAAACTAAACCTGAGCCCCGGAAAGTTTCCTACACCAACCTGATCTGGTCTCCGGATGGCAAGAACAACTTGCTCGTACTTCGCTCGCAAGACAATAAAGATCGCTGGATTGTTTCCCTCGATCTTGCATCACAAAAACTTAAACTTATCGATCGCCAGCATGACGATGCCTGGATTGGTGGACCCGGCACCGGTGGTTTTTTTGGTGGCGCCAACGTGGGCTGGTTAGCCGATAACAAAACCGTTTGGTTTCAATCGGAAGAAAGTGGCTACTCGCATTTATACACAGCTGATATAACGACCAGCAAAAAGAAAGCCCTTACCTCAGGCAAATACGAAGTTCAATCCGTAGATCTTTCGCGCGATAAAAAATTCTTTTATATAATCACCAACGAAGTTCATCCCGGAGAAAAACAGTTTTATAAACTTCCTGTAACGGGTGGTAAAGCTGAAAGAATTACTTAAATGGTGCCGCAGTTGTTTTTGTGCATGGTGCGGGCTATTTACAAAACGCACACAAATGGTGGAGCAGTTATTTCCGCGAGTACATGTTCCATAATTTATTAGTCGATAAGGGATACACCGTGTTGGATCTGGATTATCGTGCAAGTGCCGGTTATGGTCGCGATTGGCGTACAGGCATCTATCAATTTATGGGCGGAAAAGATTTAACCGACAACGTAGATGGCGCCAAGTGGCTCACCGAAAAATATAATATTGATCCAAAACGTATTGGTGTTTATGGCGGTTCGTACGGAGGCTTCATCACGTTGATGGGCATGTTCACGACACCCGATGTGTTTGCAGCCGGTGCCGCACTACGGCCGGTAACGGATTGGGCACAATACAATCATGGATACACGGCCAATATTCTAAACGTACCGTATCAGGATAGTCTTGCCTATGTAAAAAGTTCTCCCCTCTATCATGCCGAAGGATTAAAGGGCCATCTTTTGATTTGCCATGGAATGGTAGATGTGAACGTTCATTTTCAGGATGCCGTAAAACTTTCGCAACGACTTATTGAATTAGGTAAAGACAACTGGGAGCTGGCTGCCTATCCGATGGAAGATCATGGCTTTGTAGAGCCCAGCAGTTGGACAGATGAGTATAAGCGAATCTTGAAACTGTTTGAGAGCAATTTGAAATAGATCTGAATCACAGAAGTGCGAAGGCACAAAGTTTCACGAAGTACTTTATGTTTCTTCGGGGACTTTGTGCCTTTGTTTATGTTGCCGGAGAGCAACTCCGCTTTGTCAGGCAGTGAGAAAATTTAATTACCAAACCCCAAATGATAAATTTCCACAAAAACTGGTTGGGAGGATAATTTTGGATAATCGATAGCTAGCTATTCTCAATTACGAAGACGGTTTCCTTTTCACAACTTCTTTTCTTTATATTAGATTCCTTCTAAGCCAAAGTTTAAAATCACAACCTTATGAAAACTCCTCATACGCTTACCTTTCTCTTTGCTTTCCTACTTTCATTAAGTGCATCCTCACAAGGCACTATGTTGCTTCGTCAGCCAACCATCAGCAGCACGGAAATTGTTTTTGTGTATGCCAACGACTTATGGATTGTTTCCAAAGAAGGGGTGATGCGCGCAGGCTTACCAGTAACGAGGGCGAGGAAAGCAATCCACACTTTTCTCCCGATGGAAAACTAATTGCTTTCACCGGACAGTATGATGGAAACACAGATGTGTATCTGATCCCTACCGAAGGCGGACAGCCCACTCGTCTTACCTGGCATCCGGGTGCCGATCAGGTTACGGGTTGGACTCCCGATGGAGAATCAATATTGTTTGCAACCAGCCGCGAAGGTGTATTGCCTACGTTGGAATCCAAAATCTACAAGATCAATAAAAAAGGAGGTGTTGAAGAAGCGCTGCCCATACCGCGTGCCGTGGCTGGAGAAATTTCTGAGGACGGAAAATTTATCGCGTATCAACAGATTGGATTTTGGGATGCGGAGTGGCGAAACTATCGCGGGGGCCAGGCCAAGCCCATCTGGATTGTAGATCTCAAAAATTATTCTTTGAAGATGACCCCACAGACCGACAATGAACGCCATACCGATCCGGTTTGGTTAAACAATGTAGTGTACTATTTATCAGAACGTGATTACGCTAACAACGTATGGTCCTACAATCCGGCAACGAACGAATCAAAGCAATTAACTTTTCATTCCGATTTCGATGCAAAGAGCTTAGATGCCGGTGGTGGACAAATTGTTTACGAACAAGGTGGGTATTTACATGTGCTGAATCCAACCGATGGCAAAACAAAACAACTAACGATCAACGTGCGGGGTGATTTTCATTGGGCCCGCGCCCGCTGGCAAGACGTGAAGCCAAACTCACTTCTCAATGCATCGCTCTCACCTTCTGGTCAACGCGCCTTGTTTGAATATCGTGGTGAGATTATTACGGTACCAAAAGAAAAAGGCGACTGGCGAAATATCACCAACTCATCCGGAGCAGCCGATCGGTATCCCGTTTGGTCGCCCGATGGAAAACGGATTGCGTGGTTCAGCGATGCTTCAGGTGAATATCAACTGATGATCACCGATCAGGAAGGACTTGAAAAACCAAAAAGCATTGCCATTGCCAAGCCCACCTTTTTCTTTTTAAACCGGCCTGGTCGCCCGATGGAAAATTTATTGCCTTTACCGACACGGATTATAATTTATGGTTTACCGATGTGGCCAGTGGTGTAACCAAAAAAGTTGATACCGAACGATACGCGCATCCCAACCGGTCGCTAAATCCTGTGTGGTCGCCCGATAGTAAATGGATTGCGTACGCGCGATTAATTGACAGTCATTATAAAGTAATTAAGACTTATAATATTGAAACCGGACAAACACTTCAACTCACCGATGGCATGGCCGATGCTATTTCACCCGTATGGGATGCCACCGGAAAATATTTATACTTTTTGGCGAGCACTGATTATGGTTTGAATACCGGCTGGCTTGATATGAGTTCGTACGACAGACCGGTTACCCGTGCTCTATATCTTATCGTGCTAAACAAAGATGAACCTTCCCCTTTATTGCCACGCAGCGATGAAGAAAAAGAAAAACCGAAAGATGATGCCAGCAAAACAGGAAAAGAAAATACTGCCGTTGCTCCCGTAAAAATTGATCTGGATGGAATTGCCGAACGCATTCTTGCTGTGGATATTCCGCTAAGAGACTATGTAGACTTGCAACCCGGCCCCGAAGGGTATGTGTTTTATGCCGAGTCGGTTCCCAATCAACAAGGCGTTACGTTGCATCGCTATAATTTTAAAGATCGCAAAAGTGAAGTTTATCTTTCTCCGCTTCACGATATTTCTGTTAGCAATGATCGCAAGCAATTGCTTTATCGCAGCAATGGTACCTGGGGAATATTAGGCACCAGCGACACCGGAAAAAAAGTGGGCGATGGAAAATTAGAATCGCTTGCTTCCCGTAAAATAAAAATTGATCCACGCGCAGAGTGGAAACAAATCTTTCGCGAAGGCTGGCGCTACCAACGCGACTTTCTTTATGTAAACAACACCCATGGCGCACCGTGGAACGATGTGTACAAATGGTATAGCCCTTGGGTTGAGTATGTACAACACCGCACTGATTTAAACTACATCGTTGATATTCTTGGAGGCGAGGTGGCTGTGGGGCACTCGTTCACCAGCGGGGGCGATTTCCCGCAAGTAGAAACTGTACCCATCGGTTTATTGGGTGCCGATTACGACCTTGATAAAGGCACGTATCGGTTTAAAAAAATCTTTACCGGTGAAAGTTGGAATCCCGAATTAAAAGCTCCGTTGCGCAGAGCCCGGCATTGGTATTAAAGAAGGGGATTACCTGTTAGAAGTAAATGGCGTTACTATCTCGAGTACTGAAAATTTTTATAAATATTTTGAAGGCACAGCCAATCGTCAAACTAAAATACGTGTTAACAGTAAACCCACGCTGGAAGGATCGAGATGGGTAAACGTGGTGCCCGTGGCTAATGAAAATCAATTGCGCATGATGAATTGGGTGGAAGGCAACCGCAAGAAGGTAGATGAATTGTCGGGGAAAATTGCCTATGTGTATTTACCCAATACGGCACAGCCGGGGTACACGTATTTTAATCGCTACTACTTTGCCCAGCAGGATAAAAAAGGTGCAGTTATTGACGAGCGAAACAATGGCGGTGGTTCCGCAGCCGATTACATGGTGGACATTATGGCGCGACAGCTAATGGGTTATTTCAATAGCAAGGTTGGTGATCATCGGCCTTTCTTAACTCCTAACGCGGGCATCTTTGGCCCGAAGGTGATGTTGATAAATGAGCGCGCTGGCTCGGGTGGCGATTTGCTTCCTTATCTTTTAACAAAATGAAAATCGGGCCGTTGGTAGGAACAAAAACCTGGGGCGGACTTGTAGGCACGTGGGACACGCCACCTTTTGTTGATGGTGGAAGAATGGTTGCACCCCGCGGTGGCTTCTATGATACCGATGGCAACTGGGCCGTGGAAGGTGTAGGCATCTCGCCCGATATTGCCGTAGAACAAACTCCAGCTGAAGTAATCAAAGGCCGCGATCCACAACTTGAACGGGCCGTGCAAGAGGCGCTAACATTATTGAAAACGCAAAACGTGGAATTAAAGCCCGAGCCAGCTCCACCTGTAAAGTATAAGAGGCCGAAAAAGAATTAGGACTTAAAAATGTTAAGCTTCTATTATAAAGATTCTATCGCATCATTCCTGCGTAAATCAAAAGAAGAAATAATTGGCTCCGTTGCTATTGCGAATCAATTTGACTCAACCCGCACCCAAGAGAAGTCATGGGAATATCAATCGATATTCTTAAGGTAGCTCTTAAAGAATTCGATGGAGAAATCTTCTTTGAATTTTCAATTCCAAGAATGGGTAAACGAATTGATGTTCTCCTCATAATTAAAAATATAGTCTTCATCATCGAATTTAAAGTAGGAGAATCCAAATTTCACAATTATCAAATTGACCAAGTGTGGGACTATGCTCTTGATCTTAAAAACTTCCACCTGCCAAGTCACAATCTGCTGTTAGCCCCAATATTGGTTTCTACCGAGGCAAAAAATTCAAATTTTCAAATTATTACAACAAGTCACAATGACACCAAGTTGATCTCTCCAATTAAGGCTAACAAGGAGGATCTTGAAGCAGCAATCAAACATGTTTTAACTTTTCTTGTTGAGGATGAAAAAATCGATGGGGATTCTTATGCAAAGGTCAATACACGCCTACTCCAACAATAATTGAAGCAGCCGTATCTTTTTTATACAATAGCCATTCTGTAGAAGAAATTACTAGAAACGATGCGAGCCATAAACCTAACTAGAACAACAAAGCTATTTCAGAAATTATTGATTCCGCTAAAATCAATAAAAAAAATAATCTGCTTTGTTACCGGAGTTCCTGGCGCTGGAAAAACACTCGTTGGATTAAAGGTTGCTACTACACATTTGGATAAAGAAAAAGGTCATACGAGCGTTTACTTATCCGGTAATGCTCCACTTGTGGCAATTCTGCAAGAAGCGCTGACTCGAGATAAAGTAGAGCGAGAAAAATTACTAGGCAACAAGATTACCAAGGTTAGCGCCAAACAAGCTGTAAAATCATTCATCCAAATCATACATCACTATAGAGATGCTTACTTAATAAATCAAGAGGCTCCATATGATCATGTTGCCATCTTTGACGAAGCTCAAAGAGCTTGGAATAAAGAGCAAACGGTGAGGTTCATGGAACAAAAGAAAGGGCAGTTAAATTTTGACTATTCAGAACCAGAATTTCTTATTTCATGTCTTGACGACATCGTGATTGGGCTGTTGTTGTTTGCCTCGTTGGTGGTGGACAAGAAATTAATACCGGTGAAGCAGGCATTTCAGAATGGCTAAATGCTATTAATAATCGATTCACTGATTGGAATGTTTATATATCTCCAAATTTAACTGATACCGAATATTCAGCAGATTCTGCAATTAAAACATTACAAAGTAAATCAAAAGTAGATTTCAACAAGGATTTACACTTAGCTGTCTCTATGCGTTCTTTTAGAGCTGAAAATCTCTCCAGGCTTATAAAAAACATTCTGGACCTTGATGCAATTGGCGCAAAGAATATCCTGAGCAACATATCAGAAAAATATCCGATCGTTATATGTCGAAATTTAAGCAAAGCAAAAACATGGCTTAAGGAGAAGGCAAGAGGAAGTGAGCGCTATGGAATGGTAGTCTCTTCTCAAGCACAAAGATTAAAACCTTTCGCTATTGATGTAAAGACACCTATTAATCCTGTTAACTGGTTTTTAGATGGGAAGGAAGATGTTCGATCATCATATTATTTGGAAGATGTAGCAACAAGAGTTTCATGTGCAAGGATTGGAATTAGATTGGTCTTGCGTGGTTTGGGATGGAGATCTTCGATATTCCGAAAATGAATGGAAAACTTTTTCATTTAAGGGAAGCAAATGGCAAAACATTAAAAGTATTGAGCGCAAAAAATATTTAGTGAATGCTTACAGGGTATTATTAACAAGGGCCAGACAGGGAATGGTTATTGTCATTCCTGAAGGAAATATTGAAGACCATACTAGAAAGTCTCGAGGGTTATTATGATTCTGAATATTTAGAACTATTGGGTTTCCGGTTTTGTAAAGAACCTTCTAGTCCGACCTCCGCCTTTTTGGTGTTCCTCACCAACGAGTAGCCAATTTGTTGATGGGCAAATCTCATTATTGGTTGTGCTATCTTGCCGAGGATTCGAGCCCCCGATTTTATAAATTGAATGAGCACAATGGATCAACGCATTTACGCATATTGAAAGATTGGGATTGTTGGTGAGTTTGTTAAAATTTTAAGAGATAAAAAAGAGTACTGCCAAGTGGTAACAACGTATATAATAATTAAAAATATTTAAGAGATGCGCGTATCACTATTCATTTTACTTATTACCCTATTTTGTTGGGGTTGTAAACAACAAGCTGAGAATACAGAGATGGGAACTGAAGCGGTTAAGCTGCGCCACGCCCGTGGCTATGCCCAGTACGATTGGCAAATGGACTCTGTCTATAATAGACTACAAATAAAAGACGTGGCCAATGACTTGCAGTGGAAAGCGGCCATCAGTCCACACGATAATTATCGCTTTGCCGGTAAGCTGTATTATGAATCCTTACGAGGTATCAATGCCCCCAACATTATCTTAATTGGTGTGGCTCACAGTGCCCGCAATTATGAGCTGCAAGACAAACTCGTGTTCGGAACATTTACCGCATGGGAATCTCCTTATGGAAAAATAAATGTTTCCTCTCTCAATGCGGAGATTATGAGCAAATTGCCTGCGAATGATTTTATCGTACACGACAGCATGCAGGTGATCGAACATTCTTTGGAGGCAATCATTCCATTTCTTCATAAAAGAATCGAGCCGCTGAAATTGTGCCTATACTGGTTCCTTATATCAGTTATGCTGGTATTGATTCCATCAGCAATCACCTGGCGCAGGCTGTGCATAAAATTATGGAAGAGAAGCATTGGGTGTATGGGAAAGACGTGGCCATTGTTATTTCCAATGATGCGGTACATTATGGAGATTTAGAATGGGGTGGCTCTACTACTATGGCACCGATGGGCACCGATGAAGCGGGAACAGAAAAAGCGCGGCAAATGGATTTGGAGATTATCAACAAATGCCTCACTAACGAACTTACCGCTGATAAGATAAAATTGTTTACAGAGTACACGGTTCAAAAAGACAACTACAAAGAATACAAGTGGGTGTGGTGTGGAAGGTATTCTGTTCCTTTTGGTTTATCCTTTGCCAATAAATTAAATGTGCTTGAAAACAATGAACCCCTTAGCGGAACATTTTTAGGATATCAAACCAGCATCGATCATCCATTGATTGAAGTAGAAGATATTGACATGACCGTAACGGCACTTTCCACAAACAGGCACTGGGTGGCCTACACAAGTATTGTTTATCAGTAGCCTTTTGGAAGTAATATATTGGCGTGCACTATCCAGCCTTTGTTGATGTGGCAAATCTCATTATCGTTTATGCTATTTAGCAGATCCTGCTTAATCGGAAATTTTACCCATTTCTGAAATTAGAATCTGAAAAATTACCCATAAAATCTATTTTAATCGGAAATTTTACCCAAATTGGATAGAAATAGCTGGTCTTAATGGGAAAAATTACCTCCTCAAAAATTAACGAAATCATATTCGCCTCTTCTGAAAAGAGTGAGTCGAGGAGGTTAACGGCCTTACAAAAGGATAAACTAATTCGAAAAATTGCTTCCCGTATTTACACAACAAATCTGGAGGATGAGCCCTCTATTATAATAAGAAGAAATTGGTATCTCATTTTAGCATACTTGTTTCCGAATGCACTATTGAGCCATCGAAGCGCGCTCGAATTTAAACCAACCTCCGATGGTCATATCTTTCTCACGTATACATATACTTCAAATGTATCGTTGCCAGGATTAACCGTGCATCTGTTGAAAGGGGCTGAGCCGCTGGAGGGGGATAATTCATTTTTTGAAACGCTCTTTGCATCGCAGGAGGCAAGAGCTTTTCTGGAGAATTTTCAGACGACAAGAAAGAAGGGCCAGGAATCTAAATGTTTAACGGTTTCAGAAATTGAAGATAGACTGGAGGCTATCGTAAGAGCCAGAGGCGAGCAAGGATTGAATACATTACGTGATGCCGCGCGTAAGATTTCTGCCCGTTTGGAAATGAAGCATGAATTAAAAGTTGAACCAGTTGATAAACGATCTTTTAGCCACAGGAAAATCAAGGAACTTAACATCTCCGGTAGCGATAGCACGATCATTGGGCGAACCTTTTGATCCTGCAAGAATAAAATTATTTGAAAGTCTTTACGAAGAAATAGCAGGAAAGTATTTACTGAACACAGCGTATCTGATTCAGATAATCAGTATAAAACATTTGCTTTTTTTGAAGGTTATTTTTCAAACTACATTGAGGGAACAGAGTTTACAGTAGAGGAAGCGAAAGAAATAATACTAACGGAAACACCTTTGCCAACCAGGGATGAAGATTCGCACGACATACTTGGAACGTATCGTATCGTATCGAGTAAAAAAAGAAATGTCTGTTTGTCCTGCCACGGCTACCGAATTTCTTGACCTGCTACGAAACAGACATGCCATGCTTTTACTGTCGCGCACTTCAAAAAGACCCGGTGAATTTAAAGACCGGAATAATAGAGCCGGAAATACTGAATTTGTGGAGTGGAGTTTGGTGAACGGTACTTTAAAAAAGGGCTTTGAATGGTATACTTTATTAAAGGATCCTTTTTCAAAAGCAGTGTATATGATGTTTTTAGTTAGCGAGGTTCATCCCTTTCTTGATGGGAACGGGCGCATAGCAAGAGTAATGATGAATGCAGAACTCTCTTCAAAAGGTCTTGCTAAAATAATTATCCCAACGGTGTATCGCGAAGATTATATGGGTGCTTTAAGAAAGTTGACAAGGCAACAAGTTGCTGATCCTTATATCAGAATGTTGACAAGAGCTTATGATTTCAGTGCTACGTTAAATCAAGACAGCATAGACAAAATGGAGCAATACTTAGAAATGTGTGATGCTTTCAAAGAACCAAAAGAAGGGAAATTAAAGTTTCTGCAATAAGAGCCTATAAATCAAAACCAGTTTCTCAAATTCTTTGATAATAGTAGTGACGATAAGATCACTACCAATTTCAGCA
Source organism: Flammeovirgaceae bacterium (assembly GCA_016709845.1). Lineage (GTDB taxonomy): Bacteria > Bacteroidota > Bacteroidia > Cytophagales > Cyclobacteriaceae > ELB16-189. The sequence goes on from JADJMA010000004.1 coordinate 79,807, forward strand.
TCCCCCACCATAATTTTTCCCAATGGTGAATGTATAATGCATCCTGTTGTCGGCTTTGGTAAATTTCCAAAGGGCATCCCCTCGCCATTGTTGGTGACGAACACCATAGGAGAGAAATGGTCAAGTCCTCACCCCAGCCTCGTACCGGCCACCCCTCCAGGGAGAGGGGGCAGGGGGTGAGGGATTTTTATCTTGCGTAACCCAATTCTAAAACTCAAAAATAAATCCTATCGTAGGAACAAAGAACGGTGAGTCATCCTGTAGAATTAACGGAATGGCATTGGAACCATCTTGTTTGATCGGCTGGCCATCGGTCGTTACAAAATCGGTGTTGTCGGCATTTCGGGTAAAAGTATATTTTGGCAAATCAGGGCTTGGAAACCGAAAGAGATTTTGAATATCAAGATATAAATCAAGCGTGGTTTTCTTAAAATTATATTTCTTATCAACCCGAAGATCCAATTGCTTAAAGGAAATCAGGCGCTCCGTATTTAAACGGGTGTAATCCAAAATGCCGGTGCCCAACGTAACATAATTTAATTGTGATTGAACCAAATCAAACGGAGTGTACGGTGCGCCCGCGGCTAGTCGATACTTAACGCCAACCTCCCAGTTCTTTTTAAATTTTTGGCCTACCAATCCCGAAAGCAAATGGCGGTTATCCCACGAGGAGGGTAACAAAACGCCATCGGCACCGGAAAACTTGCTGCGAACAAAGGTGTAACTGAGTACCGCAAAAGTATTTTTTACCAGTTTTTGCTGTACCGAAAATTCAAAGCCGTAGGTGTTGCCATCGCCCGTGCTCATTATTTTTTCATTGCCAATGGCGTTAAAATCTCCGCCTTCATTCGCTAATGAAATTCCATTACGAACCGATATGGGATATTGATTATACCTTTTATAAAATCCTTCGAGTGTAAATTTTAAGTCTTCTTTAGGTAAGTATTGAAATCCGGTAACAAAGTGATTCGAGCGGATATATTTTGTGTCTTTGTTTTGAAGCTTTCCTGCATCATCGCGGTACCCTAACATGGTATAGGTGGGTATCTTGTAATAGCTTCCAAAAGAGGTATTCCAATTTAAGGTATTGGTTATGCTATACGAAAAGGAAATGCGGGGCGAAAGTGTATTCAAAGGATTATTCCCCGAATCCATAAACGTATTCATGTCCGTACGAATGCCCCCCGAAATCAATAAGCGTTGGTTAAAAAAGTTTTTTGCCACCTGACCAAAGAAACCATATTTAACAAAGTCAATATCGGTATTGAAATTAATAACCTGCTCGGGAACGGTTATATTACCCAGGCCATCCACCTGCTCTTTCACCAACCGGTTGTAGTAGTCGGATGTGTACTGAACGTACTGTGCCACGCCACCGTAAGAAAATTTCCAGCCATTCACGAACTTGTTAACATCAAGTCTTAATTTATTCTCAGCTTCCTGCGAACGAATCTTTAAAATACGTTTACTCTCATCGTCTTCCTGCCGGTCTTCAAAGCGATCTACATTGTTGTTAAACACATTGCGGCTTAGGGCCACATTAACAAATCCCTTATCGATCAACCGCTTGATGCCAATCCCGGTAGTATAATTCCACTGATTAATAGTAGGTGTAGAACTTAGTATATACTGATTTTCGGGTGTGGCATTGCGCGGTGCCACGAGGGTAAAATCATCAATCGCACCTACTCCAAGCACAGTAAGCGTTGTCTTATCATCTATTTTGTGAGCGACTTTAAATTGAAAATCCCAAAAGCTTGGACGAATGGGTAAATCAAGTGCTTTAAATAAAACTTGCAAATAACTTCTGCGGGCCGATACTAAAAAGTTTGTTTTCGGATTAATGGGTCCTTCTAACGTGCCGGCAATTTCTGTTCCGCTTAAGCGAATATTTCCTGAAACCCGTTCGGGATTACCTTCGCGTTGTTTGATTTCAAAAACAGAAGCAAGCGCATTATCGAATTGCGCGCCAAATGCCGATGAACTTAGCTTAACATCTTCAATGAAGGAAACATTGAGCATGCCCTGCGGTCCGCCCGAACTTCCCTGCGTTTGAAAGTGATTGATTACTGGTATTTCAATGCCATCCAAATAGAAAACGTTTTCGTTGGGTGCGCCTCCACGAATAATAATATCGTTGCGCACGTTGCCGGAGGGCGATCCCGCCACACCGGGCAAAGCCTGAATAACCCGCGAGATATCAAAGTTGCCACCCGGATTACTTTTTATTTCTTCGGTGGTTAATGCCTGCACGGACAAGGGCGTAATCATATCCGCAGCCGATGCCGACTTGCCTTTATCAAACTTTACCACAATTTCGTTCAGGGTGGTGGCGCTTTCAACTAATTCAAAATTTACAATCTGCTCGTTACCTGAATTTAATATGATGTTAAACTTTGTTAAGGAATTGTACCCGATAGAGGTGGCAACCAGATTATAGCTACCCACTGGCACATTAGTTATTTTATAGCGAAAAAAGCAGAGTAAATAATATCAGTTTCATAAAATAAGTCACGGATCGAGAACACACATAGCCTCAAATTGTTTAATTAAACCTGCAAGATTAATTGTAAAAGATTGAAAATCCCTAGCCCCAGCCTTGCTCGGTTACCTCTCTCCGTAGGAGGGGCAGGGGATGAGGACTTAAACAAAGCGAATCATTAATGCGCCTCCAACCAATTTTCTCCAATGCCTACTTCAACTTCCATAGGCACCTCCAGAATAACAGCCGATTTCATTAACTCCATTACTTTGTGCTTCACAATGTCCACCTCGTCCTTATGCATGTCAAAAACCAATTCATCGTGCACCTGCATGGTCATTTTGGTTTTCAATTTTTCGCGTTCCAGCCATTTGTGAATCAAGATCATGGCGATCTTTATTATATCGGCTGCGCTTCCCTGAATAGGTGCGTTAATCGCGTTGCGCTCGGCAAAACCACGGGTAGTAATGTTTCTTGAATTGATATCGCGCAGATAGCGCCTTCTCCCTAAAATCGTTTCTACATATTCTTTTTCACGCGCAAAGTTTATTGAATCATCCATGTAGCGCTTAATGGCTGAAAATTCTGTGAAGTAGGATTCAATAATTTCTGCTGCTTCCGTACGCGAGATGCCCAGATTTTGTGAGAGTCCGAATGCGGTACTTCCATATAAGATTCCAAAGTTTACTTCTTTCGCCTTGCGCCTCATATCGGGCGTAACTTTTTCCAAGGCAACCTTAAATACTTTGGCCGCTGTGGTTGCATGAATGTCACGCTTATTGCGAAACGCTTCAATCATGGTTTGATCTTTAGCAAAAGATGCCGCAATGCGCAATTCAATTTGCGAGTAATCGGCAGACATAAACAAATACTCTTTGCTGCGCGGCACAAAGGCGCTGCGTATTTGTCGGCCTTTTTCTGTGCGGATCGGAATGTTCTGAAGGTTGGGATTGTTTGAACTCAAACGACCCGTGGCGGCAACCGCTTGCCGGTAATCGGTATGAATGCGATGATCAAATTTACTCACCATCTTGGGTAGCGCATCAACATAAGTCGATCGTAATTTTTCATACTCCCGGAAGTCCAGAATCTTTTTTGCGATCTCATGTTCATCGGCAAGCTTGATCAGAATCTCTTCGCCCGTTGCGTACTGACCCGTCTTGGTTTTTTTTGTTTTACCGGCCTGTCCACCTGGCAGGTCTTGCAATTTCATTTTGTCAAACAAAATTTCGCCCAGTTGTTTGGGTGACGCAATGTTGAATTCGGTACCGGCAATTTCAAAAATTTCCTTCTGCACTTTTAAGCTGTCCGTTCGCAAAGCATCCGACATCCACTTCAAGGTTTCTTCATCAATGCTTACGCCTTCATATTCCATAGCTGCTAATACCGTTACCAAAGGCATTTCAACATCATGCAACAATCGCCATTGCCCTTTACGTTCCAGTTCAGCTTGCAGTTGCTCTTTAAGTTGAAGTGTTTGATCAACCCGTTCGCACGCTGCTTCCTGGGGGTTAGATGAATCTGTTGACAATTGATAGTCTAAATATTGACCACACAGAATACCGAGATCGTGCGAGGCCTCCGGTTCGATGAGGTAGTGCGCCAACATCGTATCAAATAACTTTCCTTTTACAGAGACATCCAGTTTTTTTAAGGCCAGAATAAAAGTCTTTATGTTGTGGCCAACTTTCTTTATTGCCTCGTCTTCAAACACAGGCTTAAATGAAGCGATTGCTTTTTCTTGCGAGAGATTGATGATATATCCTTCTTGCGCACCACTGGAGACGATCAAATCGGTCGCTTCGAAATCAAAATTTTCGGCCTCGTTGGTAAGTACTTCAAAGGCAAATTCCTTCCGGTCAATAATTTTTTCTATCAACGTCTGAATCTCTTCTTGTTTTTCGATCACGCGATAAGCAACGTTTTTAGAATCAAGAATTTTTTTCTCGACCACGCGTGTGCTTTCCGGTTCAGCCAATCCAAACATTGACAACTGAGCCGCTTTAGGTTCTGATGTTGGAGTTGATGTTGGAGCACCGGTGAGCAAACCAAAGATTCGGGGTGCCATGGTTTTAAATTCCAGTTCATCCAGAATAGGTTTTAACTTTTCAGCATCCGGGCCTGTATATACAAGATCTTTCTCATTCCACGGCACATCAACATCCGTAACAATAGTGGCTAACTTTTTTGAAAGGATGGCTTGTTCTCCAAACTCTTCTACCCGTTCTTTTTGTTTTCCTTTTAATTCTGATGCGTGCGCCACCACGCCCTCCACCGTTTTGTATTTCTTTAATAAATCCGCAGCTGTTTTGGGGCCAATGCCCGGAATACCAGGGATGTTATCGGAAGTATCGCCTTGCAAGCCTAACATATCAATCACTTGCGACACGTCTTCAATGTCCCATTTCTCGCACACTTCTTTTGGCCCTAGTACATCCACGGCATTGCCCATGTAGGCAGGCTTATATAAATGAACTTTATCACTCACTAATTGTCCGAAATCTTTATCGGGCGTCATCATGTACACATCAAAGCCTTCTTTCTCGGCACGCTTAGCAATCGTTCCGATAATGTCATCGGCTTCATAGCCATCCAATTCTAAAATTGGAATATTGAAGCCACGAATAATTTCTTTTACAATAGGAATACCCGCGCGGATATCTTCGGGTGACTCCTGGCGGTTTGCTTTATAGGCCTCAAAAATTTCATCACGAAAAGTAGGAGCCGCTGTATCGAAGGCCACGGCAAGGTGTGTGGGCTTTTGCTTTTGAATTACTTCGAGTAGTGTATTCGTAAATCCAAACGGTACCGAAGTGTTATGTCCTTTTGAATTGATCCGTGGGTTTTTTGTAAAGGCAAAGTGAGCCCGGTAAATAAGGGCATACGCATCTAACAAGAATAGTTTTTTATCAGCCATAGGGCGAAGGTAATTCAAAAATAATTCCGAGCCTCAAAGACACCTGAACAGAATGCAAATTTCTATCCTTCCCGCAAAGGACGAAGTGAAGCAAGAGAGAATTAGTTCTTACTTATTTAGTTTTAACAAGATGATACTGCATCCCGGAAGATTGCTTATCGGTGAGGTGCAAAACCCGACCCCCGCGTACCGCTTCATACTTAGCCAGGTATATTTTTGTTTTACCTTCAAACTGCTTAGTCAGCGTGATCTCCCAAGGGGTAACGGTATACTCACCATTATATTTTTGATCATAAACCTTCAAATCCCCAATCATGCCAAAGGCTCCAGCGTGATGACTGTTGTATGTACCATCCGCATTAAATGTGAATGAATTAGAAGAGGAAGATGTATTCATGCCTGCATAGGAACCGGTTACTGTATTGTACATATCTACATAAGACCCTGAACTTTCATCCCAGTTGCCAACCAAATCGGATGCAGTGATCGCAAATTTGTTATAGTTAAACATAGCCTCCACTTTTTTCTGGTCCGAAAATTCTTGTTGAAACGCTGCGGCTGAAGGAGAAACTATTTCAATACATTGGGATACGCCACTATTCGTGATGATTCTAAATCCCAGATAGTACTTCTTTCCGGTGGTTTTCTCTACCACATCGGCTTCGAAAAATTCTATACAGAAATAACAAGGCCCTCCATTATCATATTTTCGAAGGTTACTAACTGTATAACGAGGTTGAATGACCCTGTCAAATAGGGCTCCTTCAATATTACCAGACGAACGCATTTCATCCGTAATCTCGATTCCATAATGCAACAATGCTATTGTTGATCCCTTCGTCACCCGAACATAGTCGGCAAAAGGTTGTGCCACCCATCCGTCATCAAAGTTAGTGGTGGACATAGAAATACCTTGGTTGCCTGGGGTATTGCTGATAACAAGAGGAGTTGATGTTTGCGTTGTATTGGTTGGTTGATCTGTTGCTGGTATTTCTGGTTTTTTTAAATCAAGGGAGCCGAGAAAAGCGTCAACTTCTTTCATAAACTCCTGGCTATTCATCGTAACCGTAATACTTAGCGTCTTGCCATAGCCCGAGATAGTATTTAATAAAATATACGCGTCCTTTCCGTCCCATTGAAAAGTACTTACACCGGAAGTTGCTGTCCAGCCGTCTTCAACTGTAAAATCAGGGGTTGGTTTAGTTGTTCCCTTATTGTCTTTAGCCACCAGGTTATCCCATTCGCTGTTAAAATCAGTTTTCGGATCGCCACTGCTGCCAATACTTTTAAAATTGCCACGCGGCACCAGCCGCCTGTTTTCTTATTTGTAGTTAAGTAAGATGCCGCAAAATCTACGGCCTCCCGCTTCCAGGTCTTCGGAGGCGTAAAGGTTGCCAAATCAAAAGTTTGTTGTTGCGCTTCCAGAAGCAGCGGAAGAAAGCAAAGAAGAAAAATTAATTTTTTCATGGCTCAAAAGTTAGATTTTTTTATTCTCAAAGGCAGCCTGCACAAGAGCCGCAGTAACTTTACAGATTAAATCCTATACTAAAAAAATCCTCGCACTTTGCCTACTTGCTGATCCTTTGATACTGAAAGCTGAATGGGGCCCAGCAACGACATGTAGCTGGCTGTAAGGCCAAACCCCAATTGATAAAATGCCGAATCATTTACTTCTTCAGAAAAATGAAAATCGGTTAACGTATTCCAGAAAGCTTTTGAATCATGCCCGGCTGCCAGCAAATTTATAGATGGAATCAGGTAAATATTCTTTGTGATTTCTGTTTGCACCTTAACTCCACCCATGAATATCTGTGGCACGGCTATCTCACCATCCTTCAGCCCCATAAAAACAAAATTATTAGGCCTTGGTCGTTGCAACTGACCCCCCACCGAGATAAAATCTCCGGCACCCAAAGTGTATGCTGAATAGTTATTCACTGAGGTAAACGCCTCTTGCGTTAACCCTATCTGTCCTACAATTTGCAAAACAACTCCCTTCCTGATCTCTATATTTCTTTGGGCTCTCAGATTAAATCGAAAATAGGGTTGCACGCGTCCTGTCTGGAAGGTATTGAATGTGGTGTCCGGAGAAGTAAAATACAGTTGTGCATCAAAGGGGTTAGTAAAATTTGCTTTCGCTTCTATGCCTATCCATTTGCCACGGGTAGGAAAGTAAACACGATCTGTTGTGTTTACCTGATATTGAAGTTTAGCTCCCAGACTTTTAAAATTATACTCTATTATTTCTAATGAATCCGGACTTGTTTCGGTGCGCGGATCTACTTTTGGTTTAAGCTGTGTGTTTTGCCAAAGTAAACCAAACCCCCAAAAGCTTTTTTGATTGATTGTCTGGTTGAGCTGTGTGGAGATACCCAAATATCTATTGAGAATGTCGGGTACAGGTGTGCCATCGATATAACTATTCATCAACAACCGCTCGGCATACACTTCCGTGTGATGCCACCAACGAGACTGGTTGCCGGTATAATAAAAGTAGTTTAGTCTGGCTTTGGGATTTTCAGCCAAGTCAAGAGTTCCAACCAATCTTGATGATCGCAAGAGCCAATTGCGTTTGGTGAAATTCAGAATCAACCCGGCTCCCCGATCGGTATCAAAGTGAATAGCAAATTTAACTGCGTTCGATGGTTTTTCGGTTGCCCGCAAGGTTAACACGGAAGATGCCGTATCGCCATCAATGGTATAACTTATTTTATCAAACAGACGCGTACCCAACAACCTGTGCACGCTACTTGAAATTTGATTCTTGGTAACATGATCGCCAACCCGCCAGCCAAATTTTTCAAGCGCCAAATCCTGATTAAGCTTGCTGATTCCTTCTGTAGCAATTTTTTCCAGCGAATACCGCAAAGGTCTTTGACTTACGAGTTGCCGTTGACGACCGGGATATTCCTTCATTCGATTTGCCAGTTCTACAAGTTGCGGCATTACTGCCTTTACGGCTGTATCGCCACTCTGCATCATAGAGGGGCCTTCCTCAAAATCCATTGTGCCATATTTCAAATGAGAAAACACATCGATAAAAATATCGCTGTTCGCTCTTTCTTTTTCGTAACTAATATTACTTGCCAAAAAAGTTGTTTGAATCAACAACTGGGCTGCAGAGGTAAGCTCGTCTTCTCTCATTAAACCACCCCCCACATCTACCGCTATGATAAAATCTGCGCCCATCTGTCGACAATATTCTACGGGTAGATTTACATATACGCCTCCATCCACCAGCAGGCGACCATCTCTGCGCACGGGAGTAAATACAGTAGGAATTGACATACTCGCTCGTACAGCCGAAGCAAGACTACCTTTGCGAAGCACCACGGGTTCGCCTTTTACTATATCTGCGGCCACACATAAAAATGGAGTTGGCAGTTTATCGAAATTTGTAATTGTGCTTACCGGAAAAAAGAGTGAAGACAAAAGTTCTTCAATATTTTGTCCTACTACCATCCCCAATGGCAGTTGTGGTTTTAACCCATTTAATGGAAGCTCATAAATGTAACGACCAAATTCATCTTTCTCTTCGATATTGATTTCGTCAAACAAAACTGAATTGGAAAAAAGACTGCTCCAATCAATAGCCTGGGTGATAGAGTCAATTTGATGTGCCGAATAACCGGATGCATATAATCCGCCAACCACCGAGCCCATACTCGTGCCGGCAATATAATCGGGTACAATCCCCAATGAATCCAAAACCTGAAGAATCCGGACGTGTGCAATGCCCTTTGCTCCGCCACCGCTTAGAACCAATCCAATCTTAGGCCGTTGGGTCTGCGCCCAACCGAGATGACTGGTAAACATGATAGCAAAAAAACTTATCGCTATTAAGCAAACTTTACCTTTTAAAACTTTTTTAACCCCTACACATGCCTTCATTTAAAAGAGAATTGGCACAAAGATAACATCCAAACGAGATCTATTTAGTTTAAAACGCCTTAGTACCTAACAATAATCATTTCAAAAAATCCTCCTTTTAGGGGATTCGTTTTTGGGTCGCTTTTTCCTTACTTTGATAGACTAATTATTCTAACCCATGAAAAAAATAAATGTTCTATTTGCCTGTACCCTGATTGCAGGACTATGTGCCTGCGGAGGTTCATCCGATTCGAAATCTGGTTTTAACCTTAGCGCCTCGGCCGGTGTAAAATGGATATCAGCACCGGCACTAAAACCAGTTATTCAGGATTTGCTGTCGATGATATTTACGTTGTCGATAGTGAAGACAAAGAGCTCGCAAGCAATGAAATTCCTATCGACACTAAATTTTCGATTGTTTATCAGGGAATCAAAAACTATACATTAAAAGAGGGTAAAGCTTTCCCAGGTCTTTCCCTGCAAGTTACGGATGCCACCGGGGCAGACATCTTAAATGAAGCTGACTTGCTCGCCTCCTATACCGATGGATTCTCGGAGGCAGATGCTTCGGTGATGCGTGGCTCCGTTACTATTGGCGAGCCGATGGTTTCGGGTCAAACTTACCATTGTAAAATTCGGGTGTTCGATAAAAACAGCAAGGCCGAAATTGTTTCGGAATTAGATTTTAAGGTTAAGTAATCCAACTGATCAACCTACAAAAGATTACTATCGCGGGCAGTCTTCAACAACAGTTGAACGCTATGGGCATTAAATTTCCGTAACAAATTTTTACGATGAGTCTCAACGGTTAGTGGGCTGAGAAAAAGTTTCTCTGCAATCTCAGGGCCATTCAATCCATCTAGTGACTACAGCGACTTAACAATCAACCCAGCTGATGCCAAGTTTGCGAATCAAAACCTTTGGAAACCCAACTTTGGTATGGTGGGACTGTCGATGCCCAAAATGTTAAAGAGCACGTCCACCATTGAATCCTTAAGCACAGCCTTATACAATCAACATGCCTATGCCATTGTGGCTGCGGTATTTCAACTTTCGTATCGCATTAAATTAAAACCGTGGGTATTGGCACGAATGGTCGCTGGTGCACCCGTTTCATTGGATTATGCCGCTACACTAAGGATAGATGATAGCTACACCCTTGGGTTATTCACCCGTGATTTCGGTACTTATGGATTGCTTGCACAAATTAATCTGGGCGACAACCTAAGGGCTGGCTAAGTTTTTGAAATGCCAACTAAAAATCTGTGGGCACCCAGTTTACCACGCACGAGTTTACTATTGGTGTTCGGTTGAAAGCACTGGCCTTTCATGATCTGGATGGAGTTCGGAACTTCTAAGGTGCTTCAAAACAACTATCGTTATAAGTTCGCTTTATTATTCAAACATTTATCGCTAAATAGGTTCACTAAACTGATTGCGATGAATGATAGCACCCCACTTTCACAGTTTTTAAAATGGGAAAAAGAAATTCCTGCAGAAATTATTTTCCGTCAGCCTTTTCGGGCGAATGGCGCCTGTGGACCTACCAACAAGCAGGCGAAGAGATTCGCAAAATAGCGGCTGGTCTCAAAAGTTTAAACCTTCCTGCGCGCAGTAACATTGCCTTGCATTCAAAAAATTGTGCGCATTGGATCATGGCCGATCTTGCCATAATGATGGCGGGTCATATTTCCGTTCCGTTATATGCAACACTCACAGCAGATTCTATAAAACAAATTTTAGAGCATAGCGGAACGAAAGCAATTTTTGTTGGTAAGTTGGATGATTATAAAAATCAACAAGCAGGAATTCCAGAAGGAGTAATTCGAATTGGGATAGAGCTGTATGGAATAAACGAAACACATTCCTGGGAAAAGATGCTGAATTCAGAAAGCCCTATTCCTGAGATTGCTGCCTGGGATCGGGATGAAGTGCTCACTATCATGTACACATCCGGTACCACCGGAAAGCCCAAAGGCGTTATGCATTCGGCTGGAAATTTTGATTCCATTGTGCAAACGGGAATAATCGATTTAACATTACCGCTTAAGCCGCGATTGTTCTCTTACTTGCCTATGAGTCACATTGCCGAGCGTGCCGGCATCGAAATGATTGGAATTTATAGGGGCGCAACTTTTTCCTTTGCGGAATCAACAGAATCGTTTCCCAAGAATGTAATGGACACGCAGCCCAACCCTTTTTTGCCGTGCCAAGGATTTGGGCTAAGTTTCAGGGAGAAAATTTTGAGAAAGATGCCAAAAAAAATTAAACACGTTGCTAGCTATTCCTTTATCATTATAACATTATTCGAAATAAAATCAAGAAAAATTAGGCTTGCTGAAGCGAATGCAAATTTATAGTGGGCAGCTCCTATCTCTGTTGACTTATTAGAATGGTTTGATAAAAATTGGTGTTACCATTTATCAAGCCATCGGTATGACGGAAGATTGTGTGCTATGCGCACTTCAATCGCAAATGACGCCAATCGATATGGTACGGTTGGCAAACCACGACAGTGTTCAGGTAAAAATTGCAGAAGGCGGAGAATTCAGAGTTAAATGTCCTGGACTGACGATGGGATATTATAAAGAGCCAGAACTCACAAAAGAACTTTTCGATGAAGAGGGCTATTTAAAAACCGGAGATCAGGGCGAAATCTCCCCGGATGGATATTTAAAAATAACCGGGCGCGTAAAAGATCAATTCAAAACCGATAAAGGAAAGTATATTTCACCAGCACCTATCGAAATGTTATTGCAAGTAACACTGATATTGAGCAAGTGTGCGTAGTGGGTATGGGCATTCCACAACCTATTGCACTTGCTGTTTTATCGGCCGGTGGCAAAGCAAAATCCAAAGAAGATCTTGCTCTAAAAGTTTGTCGGCTTCTCTGGAACAGATAAATCCGAACTGAGAGTCATACGAAAATTGGAAAAAGATAGTTGTGATGAAAGGTGATTGGAATGTAGAAATTTATTGACACGCCAACCCTGAAAGTAAAGCGCAACGAAGTTGAAAAATTCATTTGCCTAAATATTCAGACTGGTACCACACGCACCCGGTGGTTGTGTGGGAGTGACATAAGTCATTTTTTCATTTGACCTTGCTCATAGCCTGGCAACAGGAGACAACTACCTTTAAATAAAAGAAAGAGTAGTTTCAATTTTTAATGGTAAAGGTTATGAAAAAGCGCGAACCTGTAAGCACCATCATGACAAAGAATATTCATGTTGTGCAAATCGAAGATAAATTAACAGATGCTCAGGAAATCATTCGGAAATTTGGCGTGCGCCATGTGCCGGTAGTGCATAAAAAACAATTAATGGGCATTATCAGCAAAACAGATTTAAGCCGGCTAACCTTCAGCAATATTTTTGAAGGTCAGGAGGATGCCGATGAGGCTGTTTTTGATATGTTAACGATCAGCCAGGTAATGTCGCACAAACCAAGGGTTGTAAAAGCGGACGAAAGCATTCGGCATGTAGCCGAAATTTTAGCCGTGGAAGAATTCCACGCGCTACCCGTTGTGGATCCTGAAGATGAATTTAAACTAATAGGAATAGTAACCACCACGGATGTTATCCGGTACTTACTGGAACAGTATTGAGAGCAAGATGATTAACATTTAGATTTACGAAGTACGAATTATAAGGGCCAAACCAAAAATTCGTACTTCGTCAATCGTAATTCTAAAATTATTTAAGTCTTTCTTTAAAGAATGCCAGGGAGGCCGCATACGCATCGGCCGTAAACGCTTCATTGTGTTTCGGATTGCTTGGGTTCGCAAAAGCATGATCGGCATCGTACGGTTTAACCGTTAATTTTTTACCGGCCGCTTTCATATCCACTTCAAATTTATCCATCACCTCCTTGTTGATCCACTTATCTTGTGTTGGCCAAATGTTTAACACATCGCTGTTCAGTGATTTTAATTTCGCTACATCCGTTTCGGGCATGCCATAATACATCACACAGGCAACCGCTTGCTTTCCCGCAGTCAAAGAAGCCTGCAATGAAAGTCCGCCCCCAAAGCACCAGCCAATGGTTCCAATCTTGGCATTTTTACCAACATAACTCAATGCCCCCTTAAAAATTGCAGTACCCCGATCAACCTTAAACTCACCCATATATTTTCCAGCATCTTCTCCCGTTGTTGCCACTTTCCCATCATACATATCAAGGGCCAGCACATTTACATTACCCAGGTCATCATATAGTTTTTCTGATTCTTTTTTAATATGGTCATTCAACCCCCACCATTCCTGAAAAACAAAAATCCAATTGTTTGTTTTAGACTTTGCCATTAACACATAGCCGCTGGCATCTTTTCCATCGGGGGTTTTAAACGTTACCATTTTTCCGATTTCACTTTGGTGAACATACGGTTCGGGATTGGGGTGCGACATAGTAAAGCTTTTGTCGGCTGCAAAAAAGGCAAACTTCTCAGTAGCCGAAGTGTGGCACACGGTAATGTCATCATTCTGAGCGACCGCATAAAGGGCTGCTCCACAAAGAAGTAAAGTGAGTTGTAATTTTTTCATAGTTTGATATGTTAAGTTTCTACTCTTTTAACTGGCCCGATAATACCCGATCATAGGTTATATAGTCTGTGTTCACAGGTTCGAAGCCACGTTCGCGCAAAAGCAGGGCTACCTGACCCCGGTGATACGATCCATGATTAACAAGGTGAATCATGATTTGTTGCACATTGGTCTCAAAATAATCGCCCACATAATTTCGATATTTAAGTACCCTGTCAAAATTCTCATGGTTGTTAAGAAAGTCCATCCACAACGAATCAGCTTCCCTCGATCATTCGAATTAAAGTTGAAACATCATATTTATGCCAAAGTTCATACTGACTTTTAGGCAAATCTTTAATCCGGTTTAGCCAAATAAAATTGGCGCTCACCAAATGGCTCATCACCGTTACTATTTTTTCGTCACTAACAGATTGCCGTTTAATAGCAGTAATCACCCTGCGATTGGGCCAGGCGTTATACTTATACCATTTTAAAAAGAATTCCTTCATGCGTAGCTTAGCTCTAAATACAATCTTATGAAAGCAAGTTCAATTTACACGGTTTATTTTATTCTTGTTGCCTGTCTGTTCGCACAATCTGGTTTTAGCCAGAAAAAATATCCTACAGCCGAGATTGAGCCCTACTATGATCTGTCTTTTACGCAGGCTGAACGGGACTCGTTGCTACGTGGCCTCGAAGACTATCAAAAGTCGTTTCAGGCCATTCATCAATTCAAACTCGCAAACAGCACTGGCATGTCTTTAGTGTTCGATCCAATCCCTACAGGCATGAAGATTGAAACTGTACAAAAGTCAATTGATTGGGGCTTACCTAAAGAAGTTCCTTTGCCAACTAATAAAGAAGAACTTGCTTTCTATCCTGTTTATAAACTGGCTGTTCTGCTCAAGAACAAAAAGATAACCTCCACCGAGCTCACGAAGCTCTATTTAGCGCGCATAAAAAAATATGGAGACACCCTTCAGTGTGCCATAACCATATTGGAAGAAACAGCCCTCGCACAAGCAAAAAAAGCGGATGATGAAATCGCGAAAGGAAAATATCGTGGGCCGTTGCATGGTATACCTTACGGGATAAAAGATTTGCTTTCAGTAGAGGGTGTAGAAACAACTTGGGGGGCTGCGCCTTATAAAGGGCAGGTGTTTAGTGAGACCGCTACCGTTGTAAAAAAGCTTGAAGCTGCAGGCGCGGTGTTAACTGTTAAACTTAGCATGGGTGCTTTGGCCATGGGCGATATTTGGTTTGGCGGTGTAACAAAAAATCCCTGGAACTTAAAAGAAGGATCCAGTGGATCGAGTGCAGGCTCTGCCTCGGCTACCGTTGCCGGATTAGTGGCTTTCGCAATAGGTACAGAAACATTAGGTTCTATTGTTTCGCCTTCTACCCGATGCGGTGCCAGTGGTTTACGCCCAACCTTTGGTCGCGTAAGTAAGTATGGTGCCATGGCCTTAAGTTGGAGCATGGATAAAATCGGTCCACTCACACGATCGGCATTGGATTGTGCGATCGTGTTTGATGCTATTCGGGGAACGGATGGATTGGATAACCAGGTGCGTGATGCTGCGTTTAATTATTCTGCGAAAACAGATCTCAAAAAATTGAAAGTAGGATATCTTAAAACACTTTTTGATGCGACCTATTCAACAAAAGCAAATGATGAAAAAACTTTGGAGGTAATTAAGTCGTTAGGTGTCGAACTCATTCCGGTAGAATTACCAACCGACATTCCCGTATCCGCTGTGCGAATAATGCTTTCTGCGGAAGCAGCGGCTGCCTTTGATGAGCTTACACGATCGAACCGCGATAGCCTTTTAGTAAATCAAAGTCGCTGGGCATGGCCTAATTCGTTTCGCACTGCTCGTTTTATTCCGGCTGTTGAATACATTAACGCTTCGCGTATTCGCCAGCAACTGATTCAGGAATACTATGCAAAGACAAAAGATTTTGATGTAATCATCGCGCCAAGTTTTGGTGGAACACAAATGTTAACAACCAATCTGACGGGCCATCCATGCATGGTAGTGCCTAATGGGTTTAATGACAAAGGTAGTCCCACCAGTATTCTACCTCTAAACGAAATTAATTATGTATTTTGTTACATAATTTCTACTCATGAAAACACTATTTACTGTCGCTCTGCTTTTTATTTCGCTTCTCTTACCCGCTCAAAAGTTGATTGTTGAACAACGAACGGTTAAAAATGAAGAGGGCAATGATCAAAATTCGTGGACGGCCCGACTGGATGATGACATGAGTACGTGTATGGATTCGTATGAAAACTTTATGAAAGAAAAGTTTCGGATTAAAGTGGAAAAAGAGGGAAAAAACATGTTGATAGCTGAAAAAATTCAATTGGCTCAGCTTACTAATCTTAGAATGGATCAACTAACACTTTTTACTACCGAGGCCAGCGGCACAGCGGTTTCATTTATGTTTAGCCTCGGTTACGACATTCATTTGGGGTTGGATTCCTATCCCGATAATTTTAAGAGCGCAGAAGAGTTTGTAAAAGGATATGTTCGCTATCATTACGAAAGTTTGTATACGAAAGTATGAAGAGATTGAAGAAAAATTAAAAGCAAGCAAAGCGATATTGAGTCGAATGGGAAGCGTATCGATCGCAACAACAAATCAATCGCTGATAACAATAAGTCCGGTGCGGATGAAAAAACAAAAGCAAAAAACGACAAGATGATTCGCGAAAATGAAGTCTATTCAGAAGACAGTGCAACAAAGCGTAGAGAGGTTTCGGATTTGGAAGATGAACTAAACAAACTTAGCGAGAGCCTTAAAAAAGTGAAAGAGTTCAAATAGTTCGCTTCCAACAATCTTACTCCGATCGCAAACATTTTACCGGGTTTACCCGCGATGCTTTGATTGCCTGCGAAGCAACGGTTATCCAGGCAATGAATAAAGCAATCATGCCCGCTAATAAGAAATACCAGATCTCTAAATCGATGTGAAAAACAAATCGTTTCAACCATTCATCGAGTAAGTAATAACTAACCGGCAAACCGATAGCAATAGAAATCAACACCATGATGGTGAAATCGCCCGATAGCAATAAAACAATACTTGTAGAGGAAGAACCTAATGCTTTACGGATTCCAATCTCTTTCAACCTCCGCTCAGCGGTGAAGGCGGCCAATCCAAAAGGCCTAAGCAAGAAATCAGAATGGCCATGGTAGCAAAGTAAAAGATAAGGACGCTACGCGTTGTTCTGCTGCGTATTGCTTCGCATATTCCTGATCCTGAAATTGATACTCAAACGTAAAGCCCGGATTGAAATCGCGATAAAATTTATCAAGCGCTGCCAGTGTTTCTTTTTCTTTTCCGGCTTCCAAACGAATCATAATATTCCATGTATCATTAGGATATAATCGGAAGAACAATGGATTAACAGCATCATGTAAGGATTGAAAATGAAAATCTTTTACAACACCTATAATTTGCAAATCATATTCGCCCCACAACTTAATCGTTTTACCGATTGGATTTTCCAGGTTCATCACCCGAATGGCAGCTTCATTAAAAATAATTTTTGTGGTGTCCGATCCATACTCTTCTGAATACATCCGGCCTTCGGCCATCTTAACACCGAGTGTTTCTAATAGTTCATAGTTGGCTCCCACATTCTCAAACAAAATATTGTCCTCCGGATTTTTACCATCCCATTCAAGGCCACTCGTGTTACTATTGCGCCCTAACAAACTGGACCCGATACTCGAAGCACTTACAACGCCAGGCATCCTGCGCACTTCTTTTAGAAATGTTTCGCGACCTGACTCTACTTTTCCTTCAATGGGGAATTGAATGAGATGTTCTTTTGTGTAGCCGAGATTCTGCGTCTGCACATAATCGATCTGCCGATAGATAACCAAAACCGATACAATCAAGATCACGGAAAGTAAAAATTGAAAACCCACCAACCCTTTGCGCGCCCACAACTCGCCCCACGAGCCGCGCACTTCACCTTTCAACACTGCCGCAGGTCTGAATCCCGAAAGGTATAGAGCTGGATAACTACCCGCGACTATACCCGTAAAAAGTGTTATGCCCCCTAACCACATTAATAATTGCGGATCATTTAGGTGAAGCGTAATCTTCTTATCGGTAATGATATTGAATTGCGGAAGCAACATCCAAACAATAATCAGTGACAGCACAACTGATAGGATTGTCATTACTAACGATTCACTGATATATTGGGCGATTAATGATGAGCGTTGCGCTCCTACCGATTTTTTATGCCCACTTCTTTTGCTTTGCGCGAAGCGCGCTGCTGTCGACAAGTTCATGAAGTTGATGCACGCAATGATTAAAATAAAATGGCGATAATTGAAAACAATTGAACATACTCAATACGTCCACCGGACTGAATACCATTTTCAAAGCGACCATGTAGATAGCGATCTGAAAATTTCTGAACGAATAAAGAGACATTGGAATCATCTTTATTTTTACTCTTAACAAAGTCCTTTATCTTTTCTGAGAAAGCAATTAGGTCAGTTCCTTCACGCAAAATGACATAGGAAGAGGGGCCATTATTCCCCCATTGGATTACCCATTCGTTATCAAGCTTAAATTCCTCGAAAGACAAAACAAAATCAAACTGAAGAGAAGAATTAGTAGGTAAGTTTTCAAAAACGCCAGACACGGTAAAGCTTTTCTTGTGTTGCAACTCCACAATCTTACCCACGGCATTTTCATCCGTACCAAAAAGACGCATCGCTAAATCTTTCGAGATAACCATGGAAAGTTTGTCTTTTAAAACTAAATCGGCATTGCCTTGCAACAAATGAAATGAGAAAATATTGAAGTAGTCTTCACCCACATAATAGCCGTCTGCTTTTACGTTTCGGTCTTTTACTGAAAGCGTGAATGGATTTACCCAAGTAGTCGTAGCGGCATATTCTACTTCAGGCAGTTCCGCTTTCATGGTTTCCGCTAAAATACCCGGAGTTGAGGTGGTCGTCATCAGTTCATCCGCATATTTTTGATGCTCCATCACCTGGTAAAGTCGCGCATCTTTTTCATGAAATTTATTCATGCTTAATTCATCGCGTACCCATAGATAGATTAGCAAGGTGCAAACAAGCCCCGCAGCCAAACCAATCAGATTGATAAAGAAATAGCCCTTAGCGCGTAAAAAATTGCGATAGATTAAAAGTAGAGTATGTTTAATCATTATTGGTTAAATCAATCAAGTGTAAAAAGACGAGACTGGAAGTTAAAAGTTGCATGTAATACCAGCTATTTTGCAAATAGTTACAACTATTATTTTATTATCTTCGTTGCACTATTATGAAAAATCTACTTACCCTACTTGTCTTCTTGGCTGGAATACAAATCACACATGCACAGGTTATCGGCAATCCATTTCCTGATATGGAGGCTGAAACCGTAGAGGATAAAAAAGTAAATCTTCCGACCGATACGAAGGGCAAGTACACGTTGCTAGGCCTTGCCTATTCAAAAAAGTCGGAAGAAGAATTGAACACGTGGTTTAGCCCGGTGTATAACAAGTTTATTAAAAAAGCCACTGGCATGATGGCCGGAATGGGCTATGATGTGAACGTTTATTTTGTCCCCATGTTTACGGGTGTAAATGCCGCGGCAACGGGAACAGCCAAAAAGAAAGCACTAAAAAATGTAGATCCTGTTTTATTGCCTTACATTTTATTTTACAAAGGTGAATTGAAAGCGTATAAAGAAGCGCTTGACTTTGAAAAGAAAGATATTCCTTATTTTTTCGTGCTCGATGCAGAGGGAAAAATTGTTTATGCTACCTCGGGTCGTTTTAGTGAAGCCAAACTCGGTGAATTGGAAGATTCTATTGAAGACTAAACGTTCACAACTCTTCTTGTACAGATAGTTCTTTTCAGGATATTGCAATCTCCTTCCAGATGTTGAGAATCGTTAAAAGATACGTTCCTTATATTCAACAACTCGGCTTAGCTATTTCCGTTGCTGGCCTGGTGGGGTACTATGCCGAATATTCCAGTTTAAGAACACTACTCGAAGTTGGTCTTTTACTTCTTTCTCTGTCTTACTTTCTCTGGACATTCCTTCCCCTGGATGTACCTCCACATAGCGAGCCTGATGTCTATGCCACGTTGGCTCATAAACTTATATACATAAGTTGTTCGGTTACGTTAACCGGTGCCCTCCTTTCTGTTTTGAAGAAAAGCAATCATCATGAAATTGCCTTGGTGGGCGGCATTTCACTTATGATCGTCTTGGGCAGCACTATTATTTTAATGATTAGAAAACGCGAACATTATGTAACCCTGCGCGATGCATTCATCAGGGGTATCTCTTCTGCTTTGTTGGCTCTTCTGGCAATGGCATTACCTACTAGTTAAAAGCCGTTTTCTAATTGTTAATCAGGTTTGAATAATTACCTTCATTGACATTTTATCTTTTATGGATATTCTTATACTGCTCGCGTTGGCCCTTGCGCCTGGTATTGCTATTGGCGTTTACATTTATTTAAAAGATCGCCATGAGCGCGAACCCGTAGGTTTGCTTATACGAAGTTTCTTTTTTGGATTGCTCAGTATTTTTGTAACCCTTTTACTCAGTCAGGTAATTGGAATGTTTGTTACCATTGACGAGACGAGTGTAAGCGAACAGGCCATCTGCGTTTTCATTGTAGCGCTGGTTGAAGAGTTCAGTAAATTTTTTTGTTCGGGCACTATACAACAACAAACATTTTAACGAACCCTTTGATGGTATTGTGTATTCGGTTATGGTAGGTATGGGTTTCGCAACCTTTGAAAACATCCTTTATGTAGTAGAGGGTGGCATTGGTACGCCTTCTGATGGCCCCTTGCAGCAACTTTTGCCGTATTGATGGGTTACTCTAGGCAAAGCTTGAACAAAGTCTTATTATGCCTTCAGCTTTAGGTGTTGCCACCCTTTTCATGGTTACGATTATTGTTTGTTTATTTCTAAAAAAAGCTATCCTTATACATCAATTGGCATCCCCCTTTAGAGTAAAACCAATGCCTGATGTTGGTTTGCCCGATGCCGATAGGAACAAACCCACTCCTTAATTAAATTAAATCACATCAATCTGCCCACGCAAAAGATCCTCGAGGGTATCGCGTCTTCGGATAAGCTTGGCTTCGCCATTTAATATCAAAACTTCAGCTGGCCTGAATCTTGAATTGTAATTTGATGCCATCGAATAGCCATAAGCTCCGGCATTTTTTATGGCAATTAAATCTCCTTCGCGCACCTCATTTAATCTTCTATCTGCGCCAAGCGTATCCGTTTCACAAATATTGCCCACTACGGTATATGTTTTTGTGAACCTGCTGGATTAGATATGTTGACAATTTCATGATAGGCATCATACATCATGGGACGAATGAGTTGATTGAGTCCTGAATTAACTCCCACAAAAGTTACAGAGGGCGTGGATTTAACCACATTGGTTTTTGTCATAAGTGTCCCTGCTCCACTAACCAAATATTTCCCCGGCTCAATCCATAATTCGAGTTTACGACCATAGCTTAAATAAAATTCCTTAAACGCTTTGCCCAACTTTAACCCCAGGTCATATACATTGGTTACCGTGTCACCTTCTTTATAAGCAACCTTAAACCCACCACCAAAATCAATAAATTTGAGTGCTGGAAAATCACGGGCAATACCAAAAAGAATTTCAGCCATCTTTAGAAAAACCTCCGTTTCGGTTATTTCAGAACCTGTGTGGATGTGTAATCCATTGATAACAATGTTGTGCTTTTGAGCCAGCTCCATAATCTGCGGAAGCTGATATACCGAAATTCCAAACTTAGAATTACTGTGGCCGGTCGAGATTTTGTAATTGCCCCCCGCCATAATGTGGGGGTTGAGGCGGACACAACATGGATACGTGTTCCCGTATTTCTTTCCAAACTTTTCCAACATCGATAAATTATCCAGGTTGATGTTAAGACCTAACGACACCCCTTCTATGATCTCTTCAAAGTCTGCACAATTAGGTGTATACATGATTTCGTGTGCTAAAAATCCTGCACCCAGTGCCAAATGTGCTTCCTGAATAGAAACCACATCGACCCCTGCTCCATGTTTCTTTAATAATTTTAAAATTGAAATATTGGTAAGTGCTTTGGCGGCATATTTTATTCGTACCTCCGTATCAGAAAAAGCATTCTTTAAGCTTTTCAGCTGTTCGATAATTTTAGAAGCGTCATAGACATAAAGCGGGGTGCCGAACTCTTTGCAGATATCAGCCACATGAAGTCCTTGAATCGTGTATGTTCCGTTGGTCAGTTCCATAAGAAAATAAAGGGCAAATATATCAGTTGAAATTCTAACTCAGCATGTTATCCGCTCACTTTATTTAGACGGGGTTGTTATCTTCGCACAATGAAATTGTTTTATCGACATTCAGGTGCCGGCAAGCCTTTGATCATTTTACATGGATTGTTTGGCTCGTCCGACAATTGGTTTTCGCTTGCCAAAGTATTTGCTCAAAAGTATACCGTGTACTTGGTTGACCAGCGCAATCATGGGCAATCACCACAAAGTGATGATTTCAATTATAAACTGCTGGCCGATGATCTCTATTCTTTTATTAAAGAACATAAGCTTGATAAACCGGACATCATTGGTCATTCGATGGGTGGAAAAACAGCCATGAATTTTGCGGTTAAGTATCCTGATCAACTAGGAAAACTAATTATAGTTGATATCGTACCTAAAGCCTATCCCGTTCATCACGATCATATATTAGATGGGCTGCACGATATCGATATTAATGCGCTAACATCCCGTGGTGAGGCGGATACGCTTTTAAGTAAGCAGGTGCCCGAACCTGAAGTGCGGCAATTTTTACTCAAAAATCTTTATCGGACTTCAGAAGGGAAATTTCAATGGCGGATTAATCTTCAAGCTATTGATAATCATATTGAGGAAATGGGAGAAGGGATGCAGTACCCGGGGCTTTTCAGGGGCCTACCTTGTTCATTAATGGGGCGCGCTCCAATTATTTTAAACCTGGTGATGAGTCTCTTATTCGTTCCTTATTTCCATCGGCTAAAATTATTACACTCAACACCGGGCATTGGGTACAGGCAGAAAATCCGGAAGAGTTTGCCACAGCAGTTATTTCTTTTTTAAGCAATGAGTAATGGCTGCATCCGGTAAATTATATCTCATCCCCAATATTATTTCTGAATTCACGCAAGACAAAGTAATTCCAGTTTCGATAAGACAAACACTGCCTGAGATCACGCACTTTTTAGCCGAAGACATTCGCACCGCCCGCAGATATCTCAGTAGTCTTAAAATATATGATTCTATTGAAGCCTTGCATTTTGAATTATTGAATAAAGATACTTCTCCTGTTGAATTGTCAATCTTAATGCAGCCAATATTTGACGGACATAATTTGGGTATAATCTCCGAATCCGGCTGTCCGGGTGTTGCCGATCCCGGTGCGTTAGCTGTAGAGTATGCCCATCAACATAACATTCAAGTTGTGCCGCTGGTTGGCCCTTCCTCAATTTTATTGGCATTGATGGCCTCGGGATTAAATGGGCAGCAGTTTGCATTTCATGGTTATTTGCCCATCGAAGAAAAGGAAGCGGTTAGAGTTATTAGAGAATTGGAAAGCGAATCCAAACAAAAGAATCAAACTCAGATCTTTATTGAAACGCCTTACCGCAATAATTCAATCTTTACGACCTTATTAAAAACACTGCATCCGCAAGCAAAACTAACGGTTGCGTTAGACCTTACCGGAGCCAACGAAACGGTGCTTACACAATCCATTGCATCGTGGAAAGATAAAAAACCAAACTGGCCAAAAACCCCATCCGTATTTTTGTTTCTGGCGTAAATCGGTCGGCAATCGCTTGCTTTATTGTCTTACTTATTATCTTTGTCCCCTTAATTGAATCAATAATAAACTATGCCTTACTTATTCACTTCCGAGTCGGTTTCTGAGGGTCACCCAGACAAAGTTGCCGATCAAATATCTGATGCTCTCATCGACTATTTCTTAGCTTATGATGCTAACAGTAAAGTTGCCTGCGAAACCTTAGTAACTACCGGCCAGGTGGTACTTGCCGGAGAAGTTAAATCTGAAGCTTACCTGGATGTGCAGGAAATCGCACGCGAGGTGATCAGAAAAATTGGTTACACAAAAAGTGAGTATATGTTTGAGGCTGATAGCTGTGGTATATTCTCCGCTATCCATGAACAATCAGCTCATATTAATCAGGGTGTGGAGCGTAAGAAAAAAGAAGATCAGGGTGCGGGCGATCAAGGAATGATGTTTGGCTATGCCACCAACGAAACAGATAATTACATGCCGTTACCGTTGGAACTTGCTCATTTGTTATTGAGAGAGTTGGCGGTTATCCGTAAAGAAGGAAAAGTGATGACGTACTTGCGTCCTGATGCCAAGTCGCAGGTAACTATTGAATATAGCGATGATAATAAACCCCAGCGCATTGACGCTATTGTAATCTCCACCCAGCATGATGATTTTGCCAAAGATGCAATTATGCTGAAAAGATTAAGGATGATGTTATTAACATCCTGGTGCCGCGCATTATGAAAAAACTTCCAAAGCGGACTCAAAAGTTATTCAACAATGAAATAAAATACTTTGTAAACCCAACGGGTAAGTTTGTAATCGGTGGTCCGCATGGGGATACAGGCCTTACGGGAAGAAAAATTATTGTTGATACGTATGGTGGAAAAGGTGCGCATGGTGGTGGTGCATTTCGGGGAAAGATCCTTCCAAAGTAGATCGCTCTGCTGCGTATGCAACAAGACATATAGCTAAAAATTTAGTCGCTGCCGGTGTGGCCGATGAAATTTTGGTACAAGTGGCTTATGCTATTGGGGTAGCTAAACCCGTTGGCTTGTATGTAAATACCTACGGAACCGCTAAAGTGAAAATGACCGATGGCGAAATCGCCAAGAAGATTGAGAAGATCTTTGATATGCGCCCTTATTTTATTGAAGAGCGTTTCAAGTTGCGCACGCCTATCTATTCCGAAACTGCCTCTTACGGCCACATGGGCCGTGAGTCTAAAATAGTTGAGAAGATCTTTAACAAGGGTAAGAAGAATGAAAAGAAAGTTAAGGTAGAATTATTCCCTTGGGAAAAGCTCGATCATACAGAAGCCATTAAAAAGGCTTTTAAACTGAACTAAAAAGAGAGGGCTCCGATTTGGAGCCCTCTCTTTTATTGGAGTCACTATATTAAAAGCGTGCTTCTTGTTCTTTTACTTTAAATTTCTTTAGCTGCGCACGTAAGGCCTCCGTGGCCATATCGGTAGCTGCTTCAAACGACTTAGCCTGTTCTTTGGCAAACAAGTTTTGACCTGGCACATTCAGTTTTATTTCTACTGTTTTGTTTTCGATCCCTTCAAAATGAATGGAATGTACTTGCAATTTCATAAGAACATACGTTAAAGGTTGAACATAAAATTTATCCGGATTTTTTTTGACCTCCGGTGGGCCATTTGTTATTAGCGATCCTTACGCTTTGGGATGCGCCTGATCAAATACTTTTTTCAATTTCTCCATCGAATTATGCGTATACACCTGTGTGGCGGCCAAACTGCTATGCCCAAGTAAATCTTTTACCGCATTAATCTCAGCTCCTTTATTAAGCAAGTGAGTCGCATACGTATGCCGCAGCACATGCGGACTCTTTTTTTCCACAGAAGTAAATAACTTCATATAATTTTTAACTGTACGATTAACCAGCATAGGATATAACGGTTCACCCGAATCAGTCACCAACAAATATCCGTGTTCTTTCTTTTCTACTTCCTTGTCCCTTATCTGGACGTAGTCTCTAATTAATTGAACGAGATGTAGAGAAAACGGGATGACTCTTTCCTTATTTCTTTTTCCTAAAACCCGAAGAGTACGATCGGATAAATTGACATAGCTCTCTTTCAGGGTAATTAATTCTGCGAGACGCATGCCCGTACCATAAAACAGCTCGAGTATTAATCGATCGCGTGTACCTTCATAACCCTCAGGAAATACAACGTTGTCCAATAGTTTTACGATATCCAGCTCATTTACAAAATGCGGAAGTTTCTTTTGTGTTTTAAGAATCTTGATTTTTACCATCGGGTCGGCAGAAATAATTTCTTGCCGCATCAAAAATTTATAATAAGATCGTAAGCAGGCTATTTTTCGGTTGATCGATCGGCTATCCAATTTTGCCTCAACCAAACGTACCACCCAAGAGCGAACCAAACTATAGTTTGCCTCATCGATGGTTGTCCCGGAAAATTCTGATTCTAAATATTTTTGAAATTGGTTAAGGTCAGTTTGATAGGATTCAACCGTTTTAGGACTGTAACGTTTCTCGAATTGAATAAATTTTAAGAATGTGTCTATCATTACCCGCACCTTCCCTTTCTGTGTACCTACAAGGTAAAAAAAAATCCTCCGAGGCGAAAGCCTTCGGAGGATTGTTTACTAAAAGTATCTTATATCCTAATAATTGTCGGAAGCGAACATTTTTTGCTTGTATGCAGCACGAATAACTTCGCTCCTTCTTTTTACAGATGGCTTGGTAAATGAAGTTCGCGCGCGCAAGGCTCTCAAAACGCCAGTCTTCTCAAACTTTTTCTTGAAGCGCTTAAGGGCTTTGTCAATTGATTCGTTCTCTTTAATGTTGATAATCAGCATTTTCTCTGTATTTTGGGCTGCAAATATAGAATTCTTTCTATCACTTACGCAAGTTTTTACTTTAAAATTGCCCTTGAGATCACCAATTTCTGGATTTCTGAGGTTCCTTCGCCAATTGTGCAAAGTTTTGCATCCCGATAATACTTCTCAGCCGGAAAATCTTTGGTGTACCCATAGCCTCCAAAAATTTGTACGCCTTCGGTTGCTACCTCCACGGCTATTTCAGAAGCATAAAGTTTTGCCATGGCAGACTCGCGGTTAACGCTCTTGCCCTTGTTCTTAAGATCCGCTGCGCGGTAAGTCAGCAAAGAGGCAGCTTCAATTTTGGTAGCCATTTCTGCCAACTTAAAAGATATCCCTTGAAACGCTGAAATAGGTTGATTGAACTGATGACGCTCTTTTGAGTATAGCAAGGCTGCATCAAAAGCACCTTGCGCTATGCCCAAACTTAGGGCAGCAATTGATATTCTTCCCCCGTCCAACACTTTTAGTGATTGAACAAAACCATCGCCTTCCTCACCAATCACCTGGCTTTTATGAATACGACAATCCGTAAAGATCAACTCAGTCGTTTCAGAGGCTCGCATTCCTAACTTGTTTTCCTTCTTTCCGGCAGAAAAACCAGCCGTTCCTTTCTCTATGATAAAGGCCGTCATGGCGTGTGAGTCGCCAACCTTACCTGTTCGCGCAATAACAACAGCAACATTGCCCGATTTACCATGGGTGATAAAGTTCTTAGCTCCATTCAGGATATAGTAATCACCATCTTTAATGGCAACCGTTCTCATATTACCCGCATCCGATCCGGTATTGGGTTCGGTTAAACCCCACGCACCAATCCATTCGCCTGAGGCTAACTTAGGCAAGTATTTTCTTTTTTGTTCTTCATTGGCAAATTGAAGAATATGACCCGTACATAACGAGTTGTGTGCCGCCATAGATAAGCCAATGGACCCATCAATCCGGGCAACTTCTGCAATGGCCGTTACATATTCATGATATCCAAAGCCAGAGCCTCCATATTCTTCAGGAACAAGAACCCCCATCAACCCAAGTCCACCCATTTTTCTAAATAGCCCGACAGGAAACTCTTGGCTTTCATCCCACTTCATCATGTGTGGCTTGATCTCCTTCTCTCCAAAATCACGCACCATCTGAGCAATCATTTTTTGATTCTCTGATACATCGAAACTCAAAATCTCATCTGCCACCATGTTCATAAATTTCAGCCTTTAATTTATTTAAGGATTGCAAATGTATTGGAAAAGTATTCAATACCCAAACAAGTGTTAGTTCGTGCTTGTAATTTCCCTAAATAACCCTAGTCTGATAAAGAAATCCATTGTTTTAAAGGCTATTTTTGCGCCCACAAAAACAAAATCCCCTTATAAATGAAAATTGCTGTAGTGGGCACCGGATATGTTGGATTGGTTACTGGAACCTGCTTTTCTGAAACTGGAAACACGGTAACGTGCATAGATATCGATGCTGAAAAAGTAAAGAAACTGAATAGTGGTAAAATAACGATCTATGAACCTGGGCTCGGATTATTATTTGAGCGAAATCAAAAACAAGGCCGACTTTTCTTTACCACAGATCTGAGGCAAGGCATTGCTGATGCGCAAATCATTTTTTTAGCACTTCCCACACCTCCAGGTGAAGACGGCTCGGCTGATCTAAAATACATTCTTGGTGTTGCTAAAGATTTAGGTCCGCTGTTGAACGATTATACAGTCATTGTTGATAAGAGTACTGTACCGGTTGGCACCGCTGATCGCGTGAAAGAAAAGATAGCGGCCGGCACTTCTGTTGAATTCGATGTTGTTTCTAATCCGGAGTTTTTACGCGAAGGAGTTGCTGTTGATGATTTTATGAAACCTGAGCGCGTAGTAATTGGTACTACGTCAGCTCGAGCAAAAAAATAATGGAAACACTTTATGCTCCCATTTGTCCGTCAGGGAAACCCTTTGGTGTTTATGGATGAGCGCTCTGCTGAATTGACCAAGTATGCAGCCAATTCTTTCCTGGCAACAAAAATCTCATTCATGAATGAGATAGCTAACCTCTGCGAATTGGTTGGGGCTGATGTGGATTCTGTAAGAAAAGGAATTGGTACCGATAGCCGGATTGGAAAGCGTTTCTTATTTCCAGGCATTGGGTATGGCGGCAGTTGCTTCCCTAAAGATGTGCAGGCCCTAGCCAAATCCTCTTCGGATGTAAAATACGATTTCAGAATTTTGGAAGCAGTCATGGAGGTTAATGCAGATCAAAAAACCAGACTCATCCCGCGGATAAAAGATTTTTACAAAGGCGATTTGAAAGGCAAGGTGTTTGCGGTTTGGGGGCTCTCTTTTAAGCCGCACACGGATGACATTCGCGAAGCCCCTGCCTTATATAATATCGAAGAACTCTTAAATGCCGGTGCCATTGTAAAAGCACATGATCCTGAATCCATGGAAAATGTAAAGCGATTACTCGGAGACAAAATTGAATTTACAGACACCCCATACGATGCAGCCAAAGGTGCTGATGCTATTTTTATAGCCACCGAATGGCCGGAGTTTAGAACCCCTGATTTCGAAAAACTGATCGCAGGATTAAAACATAAAGTAATTTTTGATGGACGCAATCTTTACGATCTTACTCAAATGAAGGAATTAGGATTCACGTACTTTAGTATTGGAAGAGAAACTATATATGGCTAAGAAAAGAGTTTTAATAACAGGGGGCGCAGGTTTTTTAGGCTCCCACTTATGTGACCGGTTTATTAAAGAGGGATACTCTGTCATTGCTATGGACAACCTGATCACCGGTGACCTTCGAAATATAGAACATCTTTTCAAGCATCCTGATTTTGAGTTTTATCATCACGATGTTTCAAAATTTGTGCATGTGCCCGGAGAGTTGCATTACATCTTACATTTTGCTTCGCCAGCAAGCCCTATTGATTATTTAAAAATCCCTATTCAAACATTGAAAGTTGGTTCATTAGGCACACACAATTTATTGGGTCTTGCGAAAGCAAAAAAAGCAAGAATCATTATCGCCTCAACATCGGAGGTATATGGTGATCCAACCGTGCATCCACAAACGGAAGAATATTACGGCAACGTAAATACAGTGGGCCCTCGTGGAGTTTATGACGAGGCCAAAAGATTTCAGGAAGCGATTACTATGGCTTACCATACCTTTCATGGTTTGGAAACGCGGATTGTTCGCATTTTCAATACGTACGGACCACGCATGCGACTGAACGATGGACGGGTACTCCCAGCATTTATCGGACAAGCTTTGCGCGGAGAAGATCTTACCATCTTTGGTGATGGCACACAAACACGTTCCTTTTGTTATGTTGACGACTTGGTGGATGGAATTTATAAACTACTCATGTCGGACTATGCACAGCCCGTTAACATTGGCAACCCGAGCGAGATTACCATTGGTGATTTTGCCGAAGAGATTGTAAAACTTACCGGTACAAAACAAAAAGTAGTTTACCTCGATCTACCCAAAGATGACCCTAAGCAACGCCAGCCGGATATAACCAAGGCAAAAACAATTCTGGGTTGGGAGCCTAAAGTTTCGCGGGCCGAGGGTTTGAAAATTACGTATGAATATTTTAAGTCCTTACCGAAGGAAGTCCTCTATCAACGAGATCATAAAAGTTTTGACTCTTATAACAAGTGAGCCAGTTAAGTGCCCAATTTGTTGGAAAGTAAAAATCACTTATATTTGCACCACTTCTTGGTAAAAAGATCAAAAGAGGGGACCTAAAAGTCCCCTCTTTGTTTGTAAGAACTTGATGGAAATAGCGCAAAAAATAAAAGAATTAGCAGAATCGCACCTGGCGGATGCTTCTCATTTTATTGTTGATGTTGTAATCAGTAAGCATAAACCCTATAAGGTTTCTGTTTTCATAGATGGCGATCAGGGCGTTACCATTGACCATTGTTCTAACCTAAGTCGGGCGCTGTCAGAAGATTTGGACAACCTGGATCTCATCAAGGATAATTTTACGCTCGAGGTGGGAACCCCCGGCTTGGATCAGCCGCTGAAGCTAAAACGACAATATGTCAAAAATATTAATCGTTCGCTAAGGCTGTTGCGCACGGATAAAAGTTCGGTGACAGGACAGCTAACCGCAGTGAGCGAAACTGGCCTTGTATTAAATGCCGAGACTAAAGTAAAGAGAAAGAAAAAAGTAGAAATAAACAGTATAGAAATACCTTTTAGTGAAATAGAAAAAGCAATTGTAATGGTTTCTTTTAAATAACAATGTATGGATACCTCCACGTTAATTGAATCGTTTGCAGATTTTGCAAAACAAAAAATATCGATCGCCCTACGATGATCCGTATTCTGGAAGACGTGTTCCGGAATATGATCCGCAAAAAGTATGTGGAAGACGACAACTTTGATATTATTGTTAATGCCGACAAGGGTGACCTTGAAATCTGGCGCTTCCGCGAGATTGTTGACGACAACTCAGAAGATATTTGGGATCATGATAAAATCAGTTTAACAGAAGCACAAAAAGATAGAGCCTGATTTTGAAGTAGGAGAAGAAGTTGCTGAAGAAATTCACTTAGAAGATTTTGGTCGCAGGGCAGTAACAACCGCTCGCCAAACACTTATGCAAAAGGTGAAAGATTTGGAGAAAGACATTCTCTACCAAAAATATAAAGACATTGGCGGGGAGATAATCACCGGTGAGGTATATCAGGTTCTTAGCCGCGAAGTGTTGTTAATCGATGCTGAAGGAAATGAAATTTCAATTCCACGCGGAGAGCAAATTCCAAAAGATCGCTACCGTAAGGGAGAAAACGTTCGGGCCGTGGTGCACATGGTAGATATGGTGAATGGTAGTCCTAAAATTATTCTTTCCCGCACATCGCCTGTCTTTATTGAGCGGTTATTTGAACAAGAGGTACCTGAAGTATACGATGGATTGATTACCATTAAGAAAGTTGTACGCGAACCCGGTGAGCGTGCTAAAGTAGCCGTGGAATCCTATGACGATCGTATCGACCCGGTTGGTGCTTGCGTGGGAATGAAAGGATCGCGCATTCACGCCATTGTGCGCGAACTTCAAAATGAAAACATCGATGTAATCAACTACACCGAAAATCTTGAACTCTATATTCAACGGGCATTAAGCCCTGCTAAAATTGTGAGCATCAAAATTGATAAAGAAAATAGTCGGGTAGCGGTTTATCTAAAGCCCGATCAGGTTTCGTTAGCCATTGGTAAAGGGGGGTTGAATATTAAACTCGCGAGCCGTTTGGTAGGAATGGAGATTGATGTATTTAGAGAAAATGATGGCCAGCAAGAAGAAGATGTTGACCTGGATGAGTTTAGTGATGAAATTGAAAGCTGGGTAATTGATGAACTTAAACGCATTGGTTTAGATTCAGCAAGGAGTGTATTGAACTTGAATAAAGAAGAGCTTGTTCGCAGAACAGATCTTGAAGAAGAAACGGTAGAAGGAGTTTTTGCTGTTTTGAAAAAAGAGTTCGAGTAAGGTTTAGTCTTTAATTATATAAAGTAAAATAATTTAAATAGCGATATTTGAGCATGGCAGAAGAAAAGACGATACGGCTTGGGCAGGCATCTCGCAAACTCAATGTGGGCCATAATACTATTTTGGATTTTTTGGCGGGAAAGGGTTTTGATGTAGAGAATAATCCTAACGCCAAGCTTACTTCCGAGCAGTTTGCCATGCTTTCGAAGGAGTATGCCTCATCCGCTTCAGAAAAGGCGGAAGCATCCGGACTAACGATAGGAGTAAAGCACATTGAGGTTACCCCGGTTAAACAGGAACCCGAAGTTCTGCGCAAGAAGAAAGATGAGGAAGAAAACGTACTTATTAAAAATCTGGGGTCGAAGGATATTGTAAAACCTAAAGAGGAACCTAAGCCAGAAAAAGTTGAACTGGAAAAACCTAAACTGGAAGGGTTTAAAGTGGTTGGTAAGATTGATCTGGAGAAGAAAAAAACCAAAAAGGAAGTAGCTGCTGAAATCAAACAATCCGAAAAGGAAACAGAAAAAGAAGTAGCAAAAGAAGTAGCGAAAGAGATAATAAAAGAAACTCCGGTTGAAAAACCTGTAGAGCAAGAGTTGGAACTTATTAAAGCAAGGGCTGGCAGACTGCAGGGGTTGAAAGTAGTTGATAAGATTCAGTTACCTGCGGAAAAGAAAAAAGAGCAGCCTGTTGCATCGTCCGACCTTAGTAAAACTTCGGGCCAAAAGCGGCCGCGCAAAAGATTACCTAGTGCTAATGAAGGAAATCGTGGCCCAGGCCCCGGACATCGTTCACAGCCTCCGAGACCGTTTGTACCTCGTCCGCAAAAGGCAGAGCCAACCGATAAAGAAATTCAAGATCAGATTCGGGCAACACTGGCCAAGTTAAGTGGCAACACTAAAAAAACTTCCGGAGCCAAGTATCGCAAAGAAAAACGTCAGGCCATTTCAG
Organism: Flammeovirgaceae bacterium; assembly: GCA_016709845.1. Taxonomy (GTDB): domain Bacteria; phylum Bacteroidota; class Bacteroidia; order Cytophagales; family Cyclobacteriaceae; genus ELB16-189. The sequence goes on from JADJMA010000004.1 coordinate 112,773, forward strand.
ACGCTGAAGAAGAGCGCTTGTTGCAAGAGCAGGAATCATCCAAAACATTGAAGGTAACAGAATTCATTTCTGCCAACGATCTGGCTTCTATGATGAACGTTTCTGTTAACGAAGTTATCTCTACCTGTATGGGTTTAGGTATGTTCGTTTCCATTAATCAACGCCTGGATGCAGAAGCCATTACAGTAATTGCCGATGAGTTTGGGTATGATATTCAGTTTACCTCCTCCACAGAAGAAGAGCAGCTAGAGGAACAAGAAGAAGAAGCAGAAGCCGATCTGAAAGAACGCGCTCCCATCGTTACCATTATGGGTCACGTAGATCATGGTAAAACTTCCTTACTGGATTATATCCGTAAGACAAAAGTTACAGACTCGGAAGCTGGTGGTATTACCCAGCATATTGGGGCCTACGATGTAACTACCAAGAACGGAAATAAAATTGCCTTTCTGGATACTCCAGGCCACGAAGCCTTTACCGCTATGCGTGCACGGGGGGCAAAACTTACCGACATCGCAATTATTGTGGTAGCAGCCGATGATGATGTAATGCCTCAAACCAAAGAAGCAATTAATCATGCACAGGTAGCCGGGGTTCCAATCATTATTGCTATTAACAAAATAGATAAGCCCGGGGCTAATCCTGAAAAAGTAAAAGATTCACTTTCCAAAATCAATATCTTGGTTGAGGATTGGGGTGGAAAATATCAGTGTCAGGCAATCTCTGCCAAGAACGGTCAGGGAATTGATGAGCTTTTGGAGAAGGTTCTATTGGAGTCTGAAATTTTAAATCTAAAAGCCAATCCTGATAAAGCAGCTATTGGTTCCATTATAGAAGCATCTTTGGATAAAGGCCGTGGCTATGTTACTACGTTAATGGTGCAAGCAGGCACACTGAAAGTGGGTGATATTATGGTGGCTGGTTCCAATCATGGTCGTGTTAAAGCCATGTTTGATGATACCGGTAGTCGTGTAAACGAAGCAGGGCCATCCACACCAGTGCAAGTATTAGGTTTAGATGGAGCACCACAAGCCGGTGAGAAATTTCAGGTGATGGAGAGTGATCGCGAAGCCAGAGAGTTGGCAAATAAACGCAGTCAAATTTTGCGTGAGCAGAGCATCCGTACCAAAAAACATATTACCCTTGACGAAATTGGAAGACGTTTAGCAATAGGTTCGTTCAAACAATTAAACGTGATTGTGAAAGGGGATGTGGACGGATCGGTAGAAGCCTTGTCTGACTCCTTGTTAAAACTTTCTACTCAGAAAGTAGAAGTAAGTATAATTCACAAAGGTGTTGGTCAAATTTCTGAGTCCGATGTATTGTTAGCGTCTGCCTCCGATGCCATTATTATAGGCTTCCAGGTAAGACCATCTCCATCGGCCCGTAGGCTTGCCGACAACGAAGAAATTGAAATCCGTCTTTACTCCATCATTTACGATGCCATCGATGAAATCAAGGCTGCCATGGAAGGTATGCTTGAGAAAGAGATGGAAGAGGTTATCGTGGGTAATGCCGAGGTTCGCGATGTATTCAAGATTTCAAAAGTAGGAACCGTGGCAGGAAGTATGGTGACCGATGGCTATGTAAAACGTAACAATCCAATCCGATTAATTCGTGATGGTATTGTGGTTTACTCTGGGGAGATGACTGCTTTAAAGAGATTTAAAGACGATGCCTCGGAAGTGAAAGCCGGCTTTGATTGCGGTATCAGCATAAAGAATTTTGCTGACATTAATGTGGGCGATGTGATTGAAAGCTACGAAACCCGCGAAGTGAAGAAAGCAAAAGCCTAATCGACTAAGCAAAAGCGATTACAAATAAAAAGGCCTGACCGAAATTTTCGATCAGGCCTTTTCTATGGTTGAGATTTTTACTTATCAAATGCGTCTTGTACGCTTGGGGCATTCTCTGAACCAGCGGCCGCCTCAAATCCTTTCTTCGCGCTGAAGTCTTCACCCCCACCAAACATGTTTAGGGCCATCCGCTTAAAGTAACCCCGTACATAGCTGTTATATTCCTTTACGGTTTCGTTATAACGTTGACGGGCCACATTAATCCGGTTCTCCGTTCCCTCCAATTGGGATTGAAGTTCTTGAAAATTTTCTGTGGATCTGATCTGTGGATAAGCCTCAAAAGCTAAGTTAATGGCTGTATTAATTTTTCTACCGGCAATCTCCAAATCCTCTGGAGTTTTCGCTCCTACAATTCCAGCTCGAGCCTGAGTAACAGCTGTTAAAATTCCTCTTTCATTCTCTGCGGCTTCCTTTACAGTAGCTACCAAATTAGGAATTAAATCGGCCCTGCGCTGGTAAGTTGCCTGCACATTGCTAAATGCTTCATTTACATTTTCCTGAGATTTTATCGCGCTGTCATACACACCCGTTCCCCACATAAAAAAGCCACCCACAAACACTACGATAATTCCAACGATTACTAAAGTTGTGATTAATCCTTTGCTCATATTTTAATTTTATTTTGGCTGCAAAGCTACGTATTTACGAGCAATTGTATCAATCGGGTAAACTGACATCCACCTTTGTAATATAATTACCCTTAAAAAACAACGATTAAAATTAGCCCCAATAGTGTATAAAATGGACATAATAAACCCCTGTAAACATATCGGGGAAGAAAAAATGGAGGCGGTTACATTACCTCTTTCCCCATAACCCTCTTATCTAATTTAAGAGACTAAGCTTTTCTCCATCAAAAATTCGGCAATCTGTACCGCGTTTGTGGCTGCCCCTTTTCTCAAATTATCTGAAACCACCCACATGTTTAAGGTATTAGGTTGAGACTCATCTCTACGGAGGCGGCCTACAAAAACCTCGTCTTTACCATGTGAATTTATCGGCATTGGGTAGACATTGTTTTTAACATCATCTTCTACAATTACGCCCGGAGTGTTTTCAAGAATAGAACGCACTTCGTGTAAATCGTAATCAGCGTGGAACTCAACATTCACTGCTTCGGAGTGTCCACCCATGGTTGGGATGCGTACGGTTGTTGCTGTTAACCCAATGGTTTGATCTCCCAATATTTTACGGGTTTCATTCACCATCTTCATTTCCTCTTTGGTGTAACCGTTATCTAAAAATGAATCGATGTGCGGCAATACATTCATATCAATCTTATGAGGATACACTTTCATGCCGCCTTTAATTCCCTGGCGTTCCTCCATCATTTGTTGTACGGCATCCTTTCCTGTGCCGGTTACCGATTGATACGTTGAAACAACAATACGCTTTATTTTATACTTAGTATGTAAAGGAGCCAACGCCATCACCATTTGTATGGTAGAACAATTTGGGTTGGCAATAATTAAATCATTGTTGCCTAACTCATGCCCGTTGATTTCTGGTACAATTAGTTTTTTAGTAGGGTCCATCCGCCATGCAGAGGAGTTATCAATTACTGTTGTTCCTTTTGCAGCGAACTTAGGCGCCCAATCAAGAGAGGTTCCTCCACCAGCTGAGAAGATGGCCACATCGGGAGCCAATGCAACGGCTTCGTCCATACCAATAATGGTGTATTCCTTACCCTTAAACTTTATTTTCTGCCCAACCGATTTGGCTGAGGCAACTAAATACAATTCATCAAATGATACTGCGCGCTCTTCCAGCACTTTTAAAACTTCCTGGCCAACCAGGCCGGTTGATCCAACTACCGCTAATCTCATTTTATTGTTATTTTTAAAGAGTGCAAACATAGTTATTCAGCGCAAGGGATGAAAAAAATATTCATCATAGTGTCTATGCTTTTTCCAGCACTCGCTTGTGTTGCTCAGGTGACCGATGATTTTCGGATGGCGACCTAACGAACAATCCCGTGTGGACACCCGATGCAGGCGCTAACTGGACAATTGACAATGCCCGGCTACGCTCCAATTCATCGACTACCAATAGTTCGTTTTTCATTACAACGCCATCGACCAAAGCGCTTAATGCCCAATGGGAGTTTTGGATGAATTTGCAGTTCAACACTTCCAGCACTAACTATGTGGATGTCTATCTTACTTCCGATCAATCCAATTTATTAAGCGCCACAAACAGCGGGTACTTTGTGCGAATTGGTGGAACTCCTGATGAGGTAAGTCTTTATAAAATGATTTCCGGCACACCAACATTGCTTATAAACGGAGTGGATGGTATTACCAACAGTACCAATAACACACTTCGAATAAAAGTAATCCGCGAAGGCGATTTATGGACGTTGGAACGAGATGCTTTGGGTGGAACTAATTATTTTCTGGAAGGATCTGTAATTGACAACTCTTTTAACAGCAACAACTTTTTTGGAATCCGCATTCAACAGTCTACCGCTGATTTTTTCAATCGCCATTTCTTTGACACCATTTATGCCGGTGAAATTATTCTGGATACAGAAGCTCCAATCCTTCAACAACTTCAGGTCACCGCAATCAATCAGCTTACACTCACATTTAATGAGAAAGTAACTGCGGTATCTGCTCAAAACACCTTGCATTATACTGCTTCCAATGGATTTGGAAATCCGGCTAGCGCTCAACTGCAAGCCGATGAAAAAACGGTGCTGCTTACCTATTCACAAAACTTCATCAACGGAGTCACGAATCAGCTTACCCTAAGTGGCGTGAGTGACCTCTTCGGAAATAGTATAACTTCATTTTTACAATCATTCCTATTTTTTCAACCCTTGCCCATTCAGTACAAGGAAATTATTATCATGGAAATTTTTGCCGATCCATTGCCCCAGGTTGGATTACCAAATGCAGAGTTCATCGAACTCTTTAACCGAGGCAACAACCCGGTCAATCTTGCAGAATTAAAATTATCTGACGGAAGTTCCATTTCAGCACTTGCCTATAACATTCTTTTGCCGGGTGAGTACCGAATTATTACGGCAACTGGTAATGTTTCCAGTTTCACTTCCTTTGGCCAAACCGTGGCTGCATCAAATTTTCCCACACTCAATAACACTGGAGAGGCGCTGACCTTGAAAACCAATACAGGACAATTAGTTGATTCGGTTAATTATAACACTGATTGGTATCGGGATGACGACAAACTGGAGGGCGGCTGGACTCTGGAGATGATTGACCCAAATAATATCTGTGGTGAAGAAAATAATTGGAGTTCCTCGGAAAATCCCGCAGGAGGTACCCCCGGTAAAATCAATTCTGTAAATGCAAACAAACCAGATCTTACAGGTCCACGTTTGCTATCTGCAGCCATTATAAATCCAAGTGAAATAGTTTTAACCTTTGATGAAACGCTTGAGAAATCTCTTTCTGTAAATTCCTTTTCAATCTCTCCTACCGCTTTGATTACAAGCCTATCTTTTGCATCCATTTCCTTACGGGAGATAAAATTGAAACTCAATGAAAGTCTTGCAGAGCGGCAGCTTTATACTATTACGATTAGCAACTTGTTTGACTGTGCTGGAAATGCTATACAGGAAAACTATAATCACTTTACGTTTGCTTTACCCGAAGTGGGTGAGATGGGAGATCTCGTTATAAACGAAATTCTTTTCAATCCTTACCCCGGTAGCGTTGATTTTGTTGAAATCTTTAATGTGTCCGGAAAATTTATCAATCTAAAGAACTGGTTGTTCGCGAACCAAGACGGTAATTCAATTATCAATAAAAAAGTAATAACCACCTACGATCTAATTATTGCTCCCAAAACTTATCTGGTATTTACTTCCAACACAAAAGCGGTGATCGGTCTTTATCCAGGTTCTATAGAAACAAATTTTTTTCAAACTACCCTTCCTTCTATGAATGACGATGAGGGGTCTATTGTTCTTTTACAGGAAAGCCAAGAGGGGTTGATGCTTTTTCTTACAGTGACAAATTTCATAATCCCTTGCTAAAAGATGATGAAGGAGTATCGTTGGAAAGAATTGCTTTTTTGGAGCCAACGCAAAACCCTAATAACTGGCGATCCGCGAATGCCTCAGTAGGATTTGCTACCCCCGGCTATCTCAACTCAAATACCAGGCCCGACACGAATGATGGAAGTTCTGTTGTGATTGTTCCCGAAATATTTTCGCCTAACCGGCCCGGTCAGGATTTTGCTCAAATCAATTTCCAGTTCGATCAAAGTGGGTATGTTGCCAATGTAAGCATTGCCGATCAGCAAGGTCGGGTGATTAAAAGGTTAGCAAACAATGAAACTCTCGGTTACCAAGGTTTCTATCGGTGGGATGGCGATCGCGATGACGGAAGTAAAGCCCGAATTGGATACTATTTTGTTTGGTTCGAAATATATGCTCTTGATGGAACCGTTAAGACCTATCGGAAGCGGGTGGTTATTGGAGGATAATTTATGCTAGGGATTGTTTTACAACTCATCGTTTCGGCTGGTTATTGTGGTTCGTTGAAATTTATAGGTTAATTAACTGGACTTATAGATTTCTCGCAGAATACACGGAAGCTATAGAATAAATTATAACACTTTTCGGTGAATTAAGTGCCTTCCATGAGCCAACCCTTCCTCTCTATTTCACAACACCAGTTAATTAATGAACCTCTTATTTTTTGTTTCAGCCCTTTGCCCGTATTTTTGCACATCTTTTTAAAACCCTTAAAAAAGCATCGTTTTTATGGCCAAATCAAAGAAAAAATCAGCCAAGCCAGCTAAAAAAGCTGTCGCTAAGTCCAAACCAGCTGCTAAGGCAAAGAAAGTAGCCCCAGCTAAGGCAAAAAAGGTTAAAAAGAAAGCTGCTCCTAAGAAAGTGGTGGCTAAAAAGAAGGTGATTAAAAAAGCTGCCCCGAAAGTTGCTGTAAAGCAAAAGGTAGCTAAGAAGATTGCCAAAAAAGAAGTTAAGAAAGAAAAAGAAGTCGTGAAGCCTGTTCTTAAAAAAGCGAGCGAGCCAGCTCCAAAAAGAGAACTTCGCCCCATTGCTCCTCCTATTAAATTATCACCGTCTCAGCTTAATATTTTTCCGATCATTAAGCAACGGCCCATAGCCCATAAGCCTGCCAAGCCGTCCACTATGTCAGACGACAAAACCCGATATAGTGAAGTAGAATTGAAAGAGTTTGAAACGCTGATTATTGGTAAACTGGATAAGGCCAAAGAAGAGTTTCGCATCTTAAAGGATACTTTGAATCGCACCAACGATGCTGGTACGGACTCAACATCGGGTGGGAATACCAAGGTATTGGAAGATGGTGCCGAGACAGCCGAAAAAGAAAATCTTAGCCAGTTGGCAGCTCGTCAATTAAAATATATAACCAACCTCGAAAACGCGTTGGTTCGGATTAAGAACGGTACGTATGGAATTTGTTCCGTTACCGGGAAGCTAATCCCTAGAGAGCGCTTGATTGCCGTGCCACACACCACGCAGTCTATCGAAGCCAAAATGATGAAACAAGACTAACCCCGTAGCAGGTTTAAGATTTTTATTATATGGACTTTCTTCAGAACCACATCGAAGCATTAATCTTTTGTTCCCCCGCACCGGCAAAAGTGGTTGATATAAAGGCGTGCCTTTCCGAAATGTTTAATGCCGATGTGCCCGAAGAAGATATTATTGGCGCGTTGCAACGCATTGAAGAGAAATTTCAAAACGAAGAATATTCCTTTCAATTGTTTAAGACTGGTGGTGGCTATCAATTTTTAACAAAGCCCGCCTACCAGGCTAGCATTGCTATTATGCTCAAGCAGCAGTCTAAAAAAAGACTCTCTACGTCAGCAATGGAAACGCTATCAATCATTGCTTATAAACAACCTATTTCTAAAACTGAAGTAGAAAATATTCGCGGAGTAAACTGCGACTATGCCGTTCAAAAATTATTGGATAAGGGCTTGATTGAAATTCTTGGAAAAGCCGAAACCATTGGACGCCCCTTGTTGTATGGCACAAGCCCAAAGTTCATGGAATACTTTGGGATCAATGACATCAACGAATTGCCAACACCAAAAGACTTCACTACCGAAGTGAATACTATTGGTGAAACTCCCGAAAACCAATAAGTCATTTAGCTAAGCTATTCTTAGCTAAGGGCCTATCTACACTATATCTTTAAAAACAACCAATGCATTAGTTGATTTTGCATCAACTAAAATGTAATTAATAAATACTATGGCACGTCCAAGAAAATCACCTCCCCACCAAAACATCTTTTGGTAAACGATCCGATGCTGAGAAATCCTTTTACCATAAGAAAAAGGAGCGTCCTGAAAAAAGATTTGATTCCGAGCGTCCGCGTTCAGCTGGCAGTAAGTTTACTAGACCAGAAGGTGGTTCTAGTTTTACCCCCAAGCCAAGATTTGAAAAGGGAGACGGGGAGGCTGGAGCAAGACCACGCTTTTCTAAACCGTTTAGCAAGGGAGAGGGGGCCGAGCGCCCATTCCGTAAATCAAGTTCTTTTGGTTCAAGAGCAGAAGGCCCTTCACGCTTTGGCAAGAAGCCTTTTCGGGAGAAGGAAAGAGGGCGACAAACCATTTGGGAAAAGAGAAGGAGGCGAGCGCCCATTCCGTAAATCAGGTTCTTTTGGCTCAAGAGCAGAAGGTCCTTCGCGCTTTGGCAAGAAGCCCTTTTCGGGAGAAGGAAAAGAGGGCGACAAACCATTTAGAAAGAGCAGTTCGTTTGGAAGATCGGAGGGTGGAACAGGATTCTCAAAAAAACCCTTTCAAAAAAGAGATGCTGGAAGTGGAGACGAAAAACCATTTCGAAGAAGCAGCGACCGGGGCGAAAGATCGGAAGGTTCTGCTAGGTTTGAGAAAAAGCCTTTTCAAAAAAGAGAATCGGAAGGTGGAGAAAAGAAACCCTTTAGAAGAAGTGACGACCGTGGTGAGCGTTCAGAAGGACCACCCCGATTTGACAAAAAAGCTTTTCAAAAAAGAGATTTTGATAAAAAAGAAGATAAGCCATTTCAAAAGCGGGAATCAAAATCGTTTGACGCAAGACCAGAAAAAACTGAGCATCCTAAAAGATCTTTTGAAGGAAATGCTGGTGAAGAAAAATCTTTTCAAAAGAGTGATAGTTACGGCTTACCCTATAAAAGAAAAGCCTTCGATAAAGTTCGCGATATAAAATCAACCAAGCGTGCTAAAGATGAGGCCAAATCAAAGTCAGATTCTGATTTGATCAGGCTCAATAAATATATTGCCAACAGTGGTGTAGGCAGTCGTAGGGAAGCGGATGAATTAATTAAGATGGGCCTGGTGACCGTAAATGGTGAGACCATTACGGAGATGGGACATAAAGTTAAAATAACCGATGAAGTTCGGTACGAAGGCAAGCGCCTAAAGGCAGAGAAGCCTGTTTATATTTTACTCAATAAGCCCAAAGGGTTTATCACTACCACGGATGACCCACAAGACCGCAACACAGTAATGAATTTGGTGGCCAGTGCAGGTAATGAACGAATTTATCCGGTGGGTCGACTGGATAGAAATACAACAGGTTTGCTTTTACTGACCAACGATGGTGACTTAGCCGACAAGCTTACTCATCCTTCTTATAATGTTAAGAAGATTTATCGGGTAGAGTTAGACAAACCTTTAACAAAAAATGATTTCATCAAAATAAAGGAAGGGATTCACTTAGAAGAAGGCAAAGCGATTGTGGATGACCTTGCTGTTGTGGGTGATGACAATCAAACCATTGGCATTGAATTACACATTGGCTGGAATCGGATTGTGCGCAGAATTTTTGAATCGTTAGGTTATGAGGTTGTAAAACTTGATCGGGTAGCCTATGCCGGTCTTGACAAAAAAGATTTAAACCGAGGTCAATGGCGATTCTTAAAACCTGAAGAAATTGTAACGCTCAAGCATTTTAAATAATAGCTTCAATTTTGTTCTTATAAAGAGCGACAGATTAGATAATCTGTCGTTCTTATTTTTTTACTCGTTTTTTAAATTATCTACGGGATTAACAAATACAGCTCGCCATGTTTGTGAGCCGATGGTAAGGGTTGCAAATAATAGTAGCAGAACTATTCCTGACCCAATCACATAAAAATCCACCGTAACATGGTAGGCAAGTTTCTCCAACCACAAGGTGTTTGCAAAATAGGCTACCGGTACCGCAATTAAAATTGCTAATAAAATCACAATAAAAAATCCTTTGGATAGCAAGTAAACCAAGGAGCCATTACTGCTTCCCAACACTTTCCGAATGGAGACTTCTTTAATGCGCGTTTCGGTTGTGTATGTCGCCATGCCTAACAAACCAAGACATGATATTAAAATCGCCAGAAAAGAAATTACTCCTAAAATACTTACCAGATCACCAAAAAAGATATCATAGATTTTATGAACTTCCCCATAGAAATCTTTGTAATCAAGTTTCATAGTTGGATTGATTTGGGTCCAGGCTTGTTCAATAGCGGCACCTGCATCTTTAAAGTTGCCCGCATATTTTACTTGCAGCAGTTGATAATCACTGGGATCGTAAATTAACGCCAAGGGTGCCATCTGCTCCATTAACAATTGATGATTGTAATTTTTAACTACACCAATAATCGTGAAGTGCGAAGAGTCTTGTTGTTGAATTACTTCCTGACCAACGGCATCTGCGGCACTTTCAAAGTGTAAAGCTTCTACCGTTTTTTCACTTATCACTAAATGATTTTTGTTCAGTTCACCGGCTTCTACAGAATAAAAATTTCCAGCTACTAACTCAACTTCAATATTTTTAAGATAATCTTCATCCACACTAAACGTGTTAATGCCTGTCCAGTCCTGATCATCTAAGGAGCGTTTAAAACTCCTACTGTTCGAAGTTCCTGCTGCCGGAATGTGTGAAGCGGCACTTACGCTTTCTATGTTGCTGTGCTTCAGTAATTCAGTCTTAAGCGTTGCTGCCGAAGTGTTGCTGAGTTGCACTACAATTTTATTTTCCATGTTAAAGCCATGGTCGGCCTTTAAGAAAAGTTGCAATTGATTATAGACTACAATTACCGAAAGAATAAAAATCAACGAGAAAGTAAATTGAGCAACCAGTAAGCTCTTGCGTAAACCCATGCGCGAAAAGAGTTTCATATTCGAAAACCCTTTCAATACTTTAACCGGCTTGAAACCACTCATCACCACAGCCGGAAACAAACCAGCCAACACCCCAACTACTAATGCGAATACAATAAAAATAACATACACCACATAGTTTGTCGCAAAGATCCCATTTCATAAAATGTGCAAAACTCAATCCCAGAATTAGGGGCTTTATCATAATGAGCATTATTAATGCAAGGATCAAAGCAAACAGGGAGACTATGATTGACTCCGACATAAATTGTACAAAAACATGCCAGCGCAAAGCTCCCGTTACTTTACGCACGCCAATTTCTTTTGCGCGCGTGAGCGAACGGGCTATAGATAGATTGGTGAAATTGAAACAAGAGGTAAGCGTAACTACTCCGGCAAGTCCTGCGAAGAAGTAAACGAAAATCCAGGGCAGAAACGGTCCGATGGGATTATTAATGAATGGACCTGGTGTAATGCCCGTTAATGGCTGCAGATTAAATTTCAATCTATCCTGAGTTTCAGGTTTTAGCAATTCAGTAAAATGATCACGCTGAATTTTTCAAGATGCGATTGAATCTCTGAAATACTTTTCCCTTGCTCAACAAGTATATAAACCCAACCGGCTGTGTATTGAAACCAGTCATCTAAATCATTGCCATGCTTACCGGCTGCTATTTCGCTTTTATACGTTGCTATACTGGCCAATGCTTCAAAAGCAATATGCGATTTGTTATCCGTCTCCTTTAATACGCCCGTCACTTTGTATGGCCCGGCTTCACCAACCATAAACGTTTCTCCAACTGGGTTTTCTTCCTTGAATAATTTACGAGCCGCTTGTTTAGTTAGCACGACTGAGTAGGGTTCGTTAAGCGCTGTCTTTCTATCTCCATGTTCCAGGTCTCACTGAAACAAATCCAGAAACTCGGAATCAACAAAAGAACCGGCCACGGGAATATTTACATTCTGTTCAATTTCCATCCAATGATTACCAAACCCCCGAATAACACGCACGGCTTTTTCTACACCGGTATATTTTTCAAGTAATTCTTTTTGAATGGGTAAAGCGGTAGTGGCCGTTTCGTTGTATTCCACACCTTTCTCACTGATGGGTATGCTATTCAATCTAAAAATCCGATCGCGGTTAGTATTATACCGATCGTACATCAGTTGGTCGGCCACTAACATTATAATGCCCATACAAATTGACATGGCAATGGCAAGCCCAAAAATATTAATGAATGAAAAAAAGCGATGTCTTAGTAAACTGCGTAGGGTAGTTTTTAAATAATTTCTAAGCATAGAAATTCCAGATTAGTTTGTACTAAATAGTAATTGATTCTTGTGGGGTCGGTATCCGACTATTCGTTGACTTCTTACTTCAGAATTTCCCTTTTGATAATAAAGTAGTAAAGCAAAAACCCAAACGATACCGAAACTGCGAACAATCCATAAGGAAGTGGCGAATCGTGTTCCGTGGGAATAAACTCCATAATCACAAGTGAGAGCCCGGCAAAGAAGATAATCAATCCCCACTTTAAAGCACTGTATTTATTATCGGAAGTGCTGCTTAAAAATCGCTTGGGTGTCATCATTGACAAACCCTTTTTCAATCATCTTCTTTTTCAGGATGTAGTCTGTCATCACTTTTGTAAAAAAGTAAATCGTGGTTCCAAATCCGCCAATGATTGCAATGGCCATAAGTACGCTTTCTAATCTCATAATATTTTTACTTTAGATTGTTTCTGGGGCGTAAGACACATGCCGGAGAGCTAATGTTGCAGAAGAAGTCAAAAAGATGCTTGAACCTCGTTGCCGACAATCCAGTGGCAAGTATCCAGAAACATTTTAACTTCCCTGCAACATTCATTGAAAAATACGTGTCTAACCCCAAAATGATTGATGACCGAGCTCTTGTCTCACAAATTTTAAGTGGAGATAAGCAGGCCTTTCGTATGCTTATTAAGCAAAACGAACGGCTTGTAGGTCACATGATCGGGCGGTTGATTGATCGAAATGAAGATCGGAAGAGCTTTGCCAGGATGTGTTTATGAAGGTGTATGAGAAGTTGGGGAATTTACTTTTCAATCAAAACTAAGCACGTGGATTGCCACTATTGCTTACAGGCATAGTATCAATCATCTGCGAAAGCGAAAAATTGCCATTAGTGATTTGCCAGAAGAGGAAAGTAAAATAGAACGATTTATTGCCATTGATGATGCATCAGAAAACTTAGCAGATCAGCAATTAGATGAAATGGTTATGACACTTATTGAAAAGCTCCCTCCACAATACAAAGCAATAGTAACGTTATACCATGTGCAGGAAATGAGCTACCCGGAAATTGTAGAGATAACGGGTTTACCGGAAGGAACCGTAAAAAATTATTTATTTCGGGCGCGGCAATTATTGAAAGAAAAAGTAAAGAAGTATCTTGGCCGTGAGGTTGAATTATGAAACTGGAAGACGAAGAAATACAAAATAAAATTGAACAAGGATTGGCTGAAACAAGTGCCGATGCACAAGCCTATCTACATGTTTTTAAGGTCTTAAAAAAAGATCCTGAATTTAATTTGCCCATTCAATTTGCTGATCGACTGGTTTCCCTTATCGAAAAGAAAGAAGAAAAGAAAGATTATTACTGGCTTGCTGTTGGCATTCTTCTCTCCGTTGTTTCATTAATAGTGGCTATTGTGCTGGTAGCCGAGCGCTGGTCAATCAATGCTTTTTCATTTCTTTCAAGCAATGTTGGGTTAGTTGTTTTTGGAATTTTGTTTGTTGCCCTGCTACAATGGATTGATAAAAAAATTGTTCGAAAGCAGCTGGAGTCACATAATCATTAACCTGCTTTCTCTCTGCTTGTTGCCACTCATAGAATTTCCAAAACCTTTTCTATCTTACTTGAGTAAATAGACTCTGTTTACTCAAATACTACTATGAATAAATTCTACACCACGCTTTGCGCGATGCTCTTGCTATGGAGTATTCAATCATTAGCCCAGGAACCTAAGAAAGAGGAAAAGGCTGATACCTTAAAAAAAGAAAGTCCAAAAAAGAAAAAGGACCTGCCGCTGGAGGCAGCCCGAACTATACCCATCAAAACTAACGAGGGCACCTGGATGTCGTTGGATGTTAGTCCCGATGGTAAAACAATTGTATTTGATTTTTTAGGTGACATTTTTACCCTGCCCATTACCGGTGGAAAGCCCGTAGCCTTTACAAAAGGAATGGCTTTTGATTCAAATCCACGCTTTAGTCCGGATGGTACCAAAATCTCTTTTATCTCTGATCGCTCGGGTGGTGAAAATATCTGGTGGTTTACCATAGACAAAATAGATTCGCTTCAGGTAACAAAAGGAAACACCGATCATTATCAGTCAGCCGAATGGACACCCGATGGCAACTACCTGGTGGGTTCGCGCGGAACCCGCATTTATAAATTATGGATGTTTCATCGCGATGGCGGATCGGGCGCACAGTTGATAAACAAACCCGACAACTTAAAAACCGTTGAGCCTGCCTTTGGTCCGGATGGTCGCTACATCTGGTTTTCCCAGCGCATCGGTGCCTGGAATTACAATGCCCAACTTCCACAATATCAATTAGCGATATACGATCGCGAAACGGGTGAGACCGAAGTGGAGACTGCGCGCTATGGCTCGGCCTTTTCACCAACGCTATCGCCCGATGGAAAATGGTTGGTGTATGGCTCTCGCTATAACGATCAAACCGGATTGTTGATTCGTGATTTATCTACCGGTGACGAGAAGTGGCTGGCTTATCCGGTTCAACATGATGAGCAAGAATCGATCGCCCCCTTGGGCGTTTTACCTGCGATGTCGTTTACGCCCGACAGTAAAAATGTAGTCGCCTCGTATGGTGGTAAATTTTATAGCATCCCCGTGGCAGGGGGCAATTCTGTAAACATTCCCTTCCAAATGGAAACAGATTTTTTACTGGGCCCGCTTGTAGATTTTAAATATCCGATCAAAGACGATAAAGAAATGATCGCAACGCAGATTCGCGATGGTGTTGTCTCTCCGAATGGAAAGCAACTGGCTTTTACCGCGTTGAATCGGTTATATGTTATGGAACTGCCATCAGGCACACCAAAAAGAATTACTACTAATAACTTTACAGAAGCACAACCAGCCTGGAGTGTAGACGGATCGCAACTGGCTTGGGTAACCTGGGAAGGTACCGGTGGGCATATCTATAAAATTAATTTTAAAGCTAAGGCGCCTAAAGCCACGCGACTCACAACAACTCCGGCGCTCTACAGTGAACCCGCTTGGAGTCAGAATAACCGGATCGTTTTTATGCGCGGCACTGCGTTTAACTTCAAAGAAGATGAAGGTCCTTCCACTTTTGCGAGTCAGGAAGACATTGCATGGATTGGGAGCGAAGGCGGTGCGGTTACATTAATAGATAAGTCAAATCGAAGAAGCAATCCGCATTTCACCAAAGTGGGCGATCGCATTTATTTATACAGCGAACAAAAAGGATTGGTATCTATCCGATGGGATGGTACCGATGAAAAAGAACATTTGAAAGTAACCGGCATCACTACGTACGGATCTGAACTTGGTGAAAATGTAAATAATTGTATGATGGTTGAGTCTGCTACCGAACCGCAAAAGACACCCAGCAATGCAGCGCTTGTATTAATGGCTCCTGAAGGAGATCAGGCCTTAGCAAAAATTAATAACGAAATCTATGTTGTTACTGTGCCGGTTACCGGTGGCGAGGTGCCAAAAATTTCTGTAGCCGAAGCGGATAAGGCCCAATTCCCTTCACGAAAGCTCACGAAGCTCGGTGGCGAATTTCCATCCTGGAGCAGCAACGCAAAACAGTTTACTTCTCGTTGGGCAATGCTTTTTTTACTTATAACCTGGATTCTGCCAAAACAAAAGAAGATGAATTAAAGAAGAAAAAAGCAGCTGAAGAAAAGGCTAAACAAGATGAAAAGAAAACAGATGAGACGAAGACGAAAAAAGATGATAAAAAGAAAGACGAAGGTTATAAACCTGCCGAGGTAAGAATTAAAGTTAAAGTACAGAAAGACATCCCCAATGGAAAAGTGCTCTTGCAAAATGCACGCATCATCACTATGAAAGGTGAAGAGGTAATTGAACGTGGAGATGTGTTGATTGAAAATGCACGAATCAAACAGGTGGGAACTGCAGGATCGATTTCCGTAGATGGCTCCGTACAAAAAATGGATTTAAGCGGTAAGACTATTATTCCGGGTTTTGTTGATACGCACGCCCATGTGTGGCCCACCTGGGGAATTCACAAAACGCAAGTATGGGTTTATGCCGCTAACTTAGCTTACGGTGTTACCACTACACGCGATCCGCAAACGGCAACAACAGATGTACTTACGTATGGCGATATGGTTGAGACCGGAGAAATTATTGGTCCAAGAATTTATTCAACTGGTCCGGGTGTTGGCTTCTGGGCATACAATCTGAAAGATGCCGATCAAGCCAGAGATATTTTGAAGCAGTACTCAGAATATTACAATACAAAGACGATCAAAATGTATCTGACCGGTAATCGTCAGCATAGGCAATGGATAATTCAGGCAGCCAGAGAACAACAGCTTATGCCAACCACCGAAGGCGGTCTGGATTTTAAACTTAACATGACCAATTTGATTGATGGATATTCCGGGCATGAACACACGTTTCCGATTTATCCCTTGTACAAAGATTTTACAACGGCTGTAGCTGGTTCTGGCATGACCTACACCCCAACCTTGCTGGTTTCTTATGGTGGGCCATGGGCCGAAAACTATTATTACGAGACAGAAAATGTAAATGGAGATACTAAACTAAATCACTTTTTTGCAAAATCGGAACTGGACCAAAAATCACGCAGGCGGCCAGCCTGGTTTATGAAAGAAGAACATGTGTTTGACGATCATGCCCGGTTTGTAAATGATTTAATAAAGGCTGGCGGCAATGCCGGAGTCGGATCGCACGGTCAATTGCAGGGGTTAGGATATCATTGGGAATTATGGAGCATTGCATCCGGTGGAATGAGTGCCCATGATGCGCTTAAGATTGCTACTATTAAAGGTGCAAAAGCCATTGGTTTAGATGGTGATTTAGGAAGTATCGAGCCTGGTAAACTCGCTGACTTAATTATCCTTGATCAGAATCCATTAATCAACATTCGCAATTCAAATACTATAAATAAGGTAATGAAAAACGGAAGGCTTTATGATGGCAACACGTTAGATCAAGTGTATCCGGAAGTCAAGAAAGCTCCTTCGTTTGGAACGGAACAAATAAGTCCAAAAGCAGATTTACCAGGAATTAAGTAATAGGAAAAATTATTTGCCACAGATTCAATGACACGTTCTCTGAATCTGTGGCATATTTTTTAAATCTTACCGATCACACGGTCACACTCACATTCCTGTAATTTTATGCAGGAGTGTCTCCTTTTGCGTAATTTTGGCAGCTCGTGAAACGAAGTGCCAGTTATATTTTTTTATTTATTCTCCTCATCAACTTGGTGGGTGGTTATCTCTATTTTGGCGTGCGCATGATGAAAATTCATGATGAGAAACGAGCTGAGCTAAGAACGAAGGATGTGAGTGAGTTAGAGGTTATTACATTATCCTTAAAACAATTTCAGAAAGTTCTTGTGGAGGATGGCGAGATGGAATTGAACGACAAAATGTATGACATTGCCCGGACGGATATAAAAAGTGATTCAATCATAGTGTATTGTTTGCACGATGTAGATGAGGACAATTTGCTATCCTTGCTTGACAGCATTTTAAGTAATTCCTCGAAAGATAAAAAACCTGTTCCTTCTTCTGTTCTTGGTTTTCTAAGTTTCATTTCATTGCCAATGAGGTTTATGCAAGCCTGTATAGAACCCATAAAAGAAAATCATAACACAGTTTACTTTTTCTCAAAAGGAAGTTCAAAAGCGTTGATACTCGGCCCGCCACCAAAAGGGTAATGATATGCTCACCATTCTTTCTTCCTAAATAAGAAAGATAATTCTCTTTTAATTTTTTTGAATTCCTGAATAAAGTCGATGACTTTTTTTAAACATAAACTTTTTATGAAAGTATTTTGCTTACTCCTGTTTATACTATCGGGATTTGCTGTTTTGGGGCAAGAAGAAATTGACACTACAAAATCCTCCTATTTAGATGAGGTCGTGATCTCTGCCAATAAAATTCCTGAACAAAAGAAGATTAGTTGCGCAGCAGATTAATGTGCTTAAATGCCCAAACGTCTGCTGACCTTATACAAAATACAGGACAGGTTGCTATGCAACGAAGTCAGCAAGGCGGTGGAAGCCCCATGATTCGGGGATTTGAAGCCAGCCGCGTGCTGATGATGATTGATGGTGTGCGCATGAACAACGCAATCTATCGATCGGGTCATTTGCAAAACATCATTACCCTGGATAATAATATTCTTGAGCGCGCGGAAGTCTTATTCGGCCCTTCCTCCACTGTTTATGGAAGCGCTGCCTTAGGGGGCGTTGTCCATTTTATGACTCGCAATCCTGAACTCGCTAAAGAAGGCAAGTTGAATTTTTTCGGAAATGCTTTCGCCCGATTTGGAAGTTCCAACAATGAGAAAACCGGTCATGTCGATTTTAATATTGGCGGTAAACGCTTTGGATCACTCACCTCATTTACCTATAGCGATTTTGGCGATCTGCGTATGGGCGAAAAGATTAACAAATCGCTGGGGGAAGAATATTGGGTGCGATATCAATATGCCGAACGTGCCGCTGACAATTCTGGAGACATCCTGGTTGCAAATTCTGATCCTTACGTTCAAAAATTCAGTGGTTATCAGCAATACGATTTGCTTCAAAAATTCTATTTCAAGCAAAGTGATCGTGCTCAACATGTTTTGAATTTTCAATACTCCACGTCAAGCAATATCCCGCGCTATGATCGACTCACCGATCCGCAAGGAAGTGGTTTACGATCAGCCCAATGGTATTACGGCCCTCAAGAGCGAATACTCGCCTCTTATCAATTTAAACTAAGTGATTTAGGAAAAATGGCCGATGCCCTTACGGTAACAGCCAGTTATCAGGATGTTGAGGAAAGCAGACATGATCGAAGATTCAACAACAATAACCTAAATCATAGAACTGAGAAAATAAAAGTGGGTGGATTAACTATTGATCTTCAAAAGAAAATAAAGTCTAATCAATTGCGATATGGATTCGATTCTCAGTTTAACAATCTGACATCAACGGCCTATCGCGAAAATATTTCCAATGGTGCCACCAGCGCCTTAGATACGCGTTATCCGGATGGCGAGAATGTTGAAAATTATTGGGCCTTGTATGCAACGCATACGTTACCCTTTAATTCTGAATGGACATTGAATGATGGAGTGCGCGTGGGAGGAAGTTATTTGCACAGCACTTTCGTAGATAAAAGTTTTTTTCCATTTCCTTACGATGATATCACACAGAAAAATACGTACATCAGCGGCAATCTTGGAATTATCTATACGCCAACATCCTGGAAGTTTTCTTTAATGGGAAGTTCGGGATATCGCGTTCCCAATATTGATGATGCGGCCAAAGTTTTTGAATCGGTTCAAGGATCGGCCACAACCACCGGAACACTGGTTGTGCCTAATCCAGCGTTAAGCCCAGAGCAAACGATCAATGGAGATCTAAGCATAACCAAATTTTTCGGATCTAAAGCACGCCTGGAAGGTGTGCTGTTTGCAACTGATTTTTTTGATGCTATTGTCATGCAGCCCTCTATGCTGAATGGGCAATCAACCGTTATCTATAATGGTTTTCCTGCCAATGTGGTGAGTAGTCAAAATGCTGGGAAAGCTTATATCTATGGGTATAGTATTGGTGGCCAGATTGAAATCGTTTCTAAATTGAATCTTACCGGCTCCTATAATTACACCTATGGACGAGTGAAACAGGATGATGGCTCGAAGACTCCGCTTGATCACATCGCACCACTATTTGGGAGAGTGGGCATCAACTATACGCATGAGCAGTTTTATGCTGAACTGTTTTCAAGTTTCAGCGGCTGGAAACATGTGGAAGATTACAGCAGCAGTGGCGAGGACAATCTGCAATATGCAACTCCGGAAGGAATGCCCTCTTGGTACACAATAAACCTGAGAGCCAGTTATACATTGAAGATGTTTACCTTGCAGGCAGGGATCGACAATATTGCCGACTTGCAATACCGACAATTTGCATCGGGAATTAATTCACCAGGTCGTAATATTTTTGGAACCCTAAGAGTAAAATTTTAAAATAAGAATAAGGGTGCCTCAGAAGTCTCGTCTATGATCTGGTTTCGTCTTGTATGTTAGACTGATTAGATTTTTGAGTCAACCTCATTTCATTTGATACTTTAAGAACTTGATTCATGCCTTTAAAAAGATTGGTCCATAGACTTCGCCAGTATCGCAGCATCCACAAATGGATTGGGATCAGCATTGTGCTGTTTATGTTTATCACCAGTACAACGGGAGTACTCTTGGGCTGGAAAAAAAATGCTGAACTCCTTCAGCCAGCTACACAAAAGGGATCGAGTTTATTGCTTACTGAATGGAAGGGGTTCGATCACATAGCCCAGGCGGCACAACATGCCGTTGATTCCGTTGTCGGGAAAAAAATAGAAATAGACCGCATGGATGTTCGGCCTGATAAAGGAATTATTAAAGTCACTTTTAAGGAAGGCTATTGGGAAGCCCAAGTGGATGGTGCCTCTGGCAAAGTTCTTTCTGTAGCACAACGCCATGCCGATTGGATTGAACATATTCACGATGGATCCATTATCAGCGAACCCTTTAAGATCATTTATACCAACTACATTGGTTTTGGATTGCTCTTTCTTTCCCTTACGGGATTTTGGCTTTGGTATGGGCCGCGAATAATCCGAAAACTGAAGCACCAAAGTGAGCAGACCAGTTGATCCAAATCAGTAAATACTTCTACAAAATTGTCTACCTTGAATGGCTATTATGTAAAGATATGCCATGAAAAAAATCTTACTTCTTTTATTCTTCGCTTACAGTTATTGGGGCTTCGCACAAACCACCGATGACTATACCCGCTACGAACTGCTTGACCCAGCCACTAACAGTTTTAGAATCTTATATGAGGTGTCTGCCACAACACCCGGAGCTACATGGTTTCATAACACACTACGACAAGGGAGTGAACACAAGGTGGATCGGGTTATTGACATGGCATCTGGCAAGCCTTTGGTGTGGTCAGTTGTAAATGGAGAAGAAGCCAGAAAAAATGGCTTGGCATCAGCCGATAAAAACACCGAGTATCTGCAAATAAAGTTACAGCATGCGGTAGCAAAAAATTCTGAGTATCGCCTGCTTATTGACAAGACTTATACCGATACCAAAAGTTTTTTTACCGAAGGAGACAAAATTATTTTCGATCGCTCGCTGGGCATTAAGAGAAATTCGGTGGTGCTGCCACAAGGATATGAGTTAACCGCGTGCAATTATCCCTCACAAATAATGATGGAAGCAGATGGCCGATTGAAAATCAGTTTTGTCAATCGTGGCCCCGATGCAGTGCCTCTTCATCTTGAAGGAAGAAAACTATCACGACCGGTTGTAATTCCGGCAAGTACAAAATCAGAAAACGTGCCGCCCGGGGAAGGACGTGATAAATCTAAAGTACGCACGGGTTTTAACTTTCCTGAACGCGCCTACCAAACCCGAGAGATCGTCTATTTTCTTCAACAACCAGAAACCCATTCGTTCCGGTTATATCACGACTACACCGAAACCGAACCGGGCATCAAGAACTATGTTAACGTAGTACGCGCGGGTAGCAAAGCCTCTAATCCATCGGCTCTTAATCTGGATACCGGCCAGCCGTTAAAAGTTGAAACCCTTGTAGGCAATGCGATCAAAGAAAAAGGAATTGATATTGGCTCCGATTTTTCACCAACATCCGAAGCTATTGTTATTTGGTTTGATCCGGTAAAGCAAGGCTCAACTACTCGTATTCGCATTGAGGAAACGTATACCGATCCGAACCGGTATGTAATTGTTAATGATGAATTGATCTGGGACAGAGCCTTTGGTCGCGTACACAACACATTGGTGTTACCCGATGGATGGTGGTTGACGGCCAATGCTATCCCCGCGACAGTTTTTCTTAAATGAAGAGGGTCTCGTGAGCTTATACTATTTAAATGACGCTCCCGGTGACATTGATGTCTTTGTAAAAGCGATGAAGAAATAGCGCGTTATAAATTGCCTTCACATCCACAATCTAAAATACGAACCGAGCAATCAGTCTATGACTTGATTGTAATTGGTGGTGGAGCGGCTGGGTTTTTCGGAGCCATTAATCTGGCCGGGATCAACAAAGGCGCCCGGATTCTTATTCTGGAAAAATCAACTAAACTCCTTACGAAAGTTAAAGTTTCGGGTGGCGGACGATGTAACGTAACACATCAATGTATAAGCCCGGCTGAGTTATCGCAACATTATCCACGGGGTCAAAAGCAACTTAAAAATATTTTTCATCAGTTTCAGGCAACCGGTACAGTTGCCTGGTTTAAAAAAGCATGGAGTTGAACTTAAAACAGAAGCAGATGGGCGCATGTTTCCTACAACCAACAATTCACAAACTATCATTGATTGCTTTTTAAGTTTGGCAAAGAGGAATGCGATTGAAATAAAGCTTAGCGCAGAGGTGGAAAAAATTGAAAAGGTTTCGAATCACTTTATCGTTTCTACTAAAGAAACCTATCACGCAAAAAAAATTCTGGTAGCAACCGGTGGATATAATAAACCGGAGAACTATGAATGGTTAAAAGACTTGGGGCATGAAATTATTAAACCTATACCCTCTCTTTACCTTTAACAATCCCGAAAAACAATTTGCTGTGCTGATGGGGGTAGCCGTGCCTCAAGCAGAAGTGCGCATTGCCGGAACTAAATTCTCACAACAAGGCGCGGTTCTCATTACGCATTGGGGGCTCAGTGGGCCAGCTGTAATAAAACTCTCTGCCTGGGCTGCCGTGTATCTTCATCAAAATAATTACACGTTCACCGCACTGGTTAACTGGACCGGTGAATCCGAATTGAAAGTGCGGGAAAACTTAATGAAATTAAAACAGGAAAACAGCAAAAAGACTATCCACGCTTCACCACAGTTGGCTCTCCCCAAAAGATTGTGGGAAGCGCTTTGTATTCAGGCGGGTGTTGAAGAAGGGAAAATCTGGGCTGAGATTTCGAATAAGGTAGTTAATAGACTAATCGAGTTACTCTATGCGTGTCCGTTTGCGATTAAAGGAAAAACAACTTTTAAAGAAGAGTTTGTAACCTGTGGCGGTGTGGCACTGGCAGATGTAGATCTCTCAACCATGCAAAGCAGGAAAGTACCCGGACTTTACTTTGCCGGAGAAGTGCTTGACGTAGATGGTGAAACCGGAGGCTTTAATTTTCAATCAGCCTGGTCAACTGCATGGGTGGCCGCGCAGCATATTGCTATCCACTAATGATGATTTTTAATAGATTTGTTATAAGAAAATAAATCGCAGGTAGTTTATTACTTCGTTGACAAAAATGGTGTCGATTTGTCCATTCCTTTAAAAAAATGAAAGCATTTCTTTTCCTGACTGCCATTCTTGAAGGAATCACTGGGATTATTCTGATGCTTATCCCCCAAATTATTGTTCCGCTTTTACTTTCATCTCCATTGGAGGGAACCAGTGGAATAATTTCTGCGCGTATTGCAGGTATTGCAATTACCTCTTTGGCGCTTGCTTGTTGGTTTTCAAAAAGTAATAAAAATAATTCCGGAGTCATGAAGTCATTGTTGTTTTACAACTTTGCCATCATTGCTATTTTCCTTTATGCGCGCGTGACTTACGAATTGACAAGTCAGTTTTTAGGGTTAGTTGTGGTTGCGCATATAGGATTAGGTTTTTGGGGAGTACTATTGCTGAGGAAGAAATGACATGATTTTCTATTGAAAAATACACAGCTGAACAGCGTTATTCAAATCCGTTTATGCTAAAGCATAATTTAAAACTCATCTTAAGAATTCTATGGATAAGGAGGTTATACACTTCCGTGATATTGCTAAGTCTTATCATTGGATTTCTGTGTACCAATCTTCTTATTTCATTTCTTTTTTTTGAGACCCATACGGACACATTTCACTCTAAGCAAAACAGAATTTATCAGGTATTTAGCAACGATCCGTCTGGAGGCAAAGGCCTGATCGCTTATATACCGATTACTTTAACAACTATCTGACCTCTAACTTTGCGGAAGTTGAAAATGTATGTCAGCTTTCCGGTTTAGATGGAATTAAAATTGAAACGCAAAGGATGAATTTCATAGTTTCAAAATTTTATCTGTCGACAGCTCATTTTTACCTTGTTCGATTTTCGTTTGTTACACGGAAGAAAGGATAAGTGCCTGATGCAGGATAAAATTGTTCTCTCAAAAGACAAAGCTTTGATACTCTTTGGAAGGTCAGATGTGGTCGGCAATCTTCTAACAATAGTCACTGCTGATACCACGCAAGAATTAATGGTCTCCGCAGCCGTAGACAAACCTGTAGAGAATAGTCATTTAATTTTTGACGCACTCGTACATCACTCCGTACTCCCAAAAAAATGGAACGGTGGCGCTACCTATGTACTGCTTACAAACGAAAATTTTCTGAATCACTAATCAGAAAGATTAATAATGACATCCAGCGTCCTGGGCTTATAGGCCTTGGGAAAATGGAATATTTCCTAAATCCTTTAACCGACTCTTATTTTAATACGAACAACAAAATGGATTACATGCGAATCAGAAATCCATTGTTTTTAACAGTGGGTTACATCGTATGTGGGTTGGTGCTCTTTATAGCAAGCTTTAATTTCATAAATCTATTTTTACTTTCCTGGCAGAACAGAAAAAAGGAAATTGGAATCAAAAAAACTCTGGGAGTCACGCAACAAAGTTTGTTTAGCCTCTCTGTTGTAGAGGCCGGTATTTATATTTTGACTGGTTACTTTTTTGTCGTTGATTATTACTTTTATACAATTCCGATTTTTAATTCGGTATTCGAGGCCAATCTATCCCCCAATATTTTTTTAAATATAAAAGTGATTAGTGCAATCGGGTTTGTGTTATTCCTAACCGTTGTTTTGGTGGTAGTGCTATCTGTAGCAAAGCAGTGGCGCATGAAGCCAATAAGTTTGATGACGAAATATTCTTCGAAGGTAACCTTCAGCAGACTTCTCTTTACCATTCAGTTTTTTATATCAATCACACTTGCTGTTTGCTCCATAACTATAATTCAGCAGATGAATTATCTCGAAAATGCCCCTCTTGGCTTTAATCGCCATATCGTTCAACTAAACACTCCTGACAAGAAAACCTCAGAATTACTCCCAGTTCTTAAACAGAAAATCTCACAATTACCAGATGTAAACAAGGTGACTGTTGGTAATGGAAATCCCATCTTCGGTAATTGGATAGCACGGTATGACCTTGATAATGAGGAATTCTATTCTCCGTATTTGTTTAGCGGTGATGAAGACTTTTTAGAAACATTGGATCTACGCCTGATAGAGGGTGAACTTCCAACAGAAACGAACAGTGGAAAATTGGTGAATCGAAAATTAGTTCAACAGTTCAATCTGGCTAATCCTATTGGAGAACAAGTGCCGGGCACAAAAGACATAATCATAGGAGTTGTGGAAGATTTTACTTGCAGCTCGTTTAAGCAGGAAATTCCACCGGTAATCATTTCGTATAATAAGGATGGGCAGTCGTTGTTAATTGACTATGGCGGAAGTGATCTTTCGAAACTTCTTCCTCAAATACAAGTAGCCTGGATGGGAGTGTTTGCTGATTACCCTTTCAACTACCGAATTATACAAGAGGAGTTAATGAAGAAGTATAAGGACGACACTTTTTTCTTTAAGATTATCGTTACATTTTCAGTTATCAGCATGATTTTGTCATGCTTTGGTTTATTTGCTCTATCGTGGGCGGTAATTCAAAGTCGCACCAAAGAAATAGGAATCCGAAAAGTACTTGGCGCAACTTCCATGAATATTCTCCATCTGCTGACACTCACATTTGTAAAACGTATTTTCATTGCCTTTGTAATTGCTGCGCCTGTTGGATATTACTTAATGTATCAATGGCTGGCGCGCTTTGCAAACAAAATTGAAATGAACATTTTGATTTTTGGCATAGCAGGTGTTCTTGTGACATTGGTGGCCTTTGTAACTCTAAGCCTGCAAACGGTAAAAGCGACTATGATGAATCCGGCAGATGAAATCAGAAATGAATAAAATGAGACTTAATCCTACGGGTAGAAATATGTAAACCAATAGCTCATAAATGAAAAACCCTGACAGGCCTTCGCCTCATCAGGGTTTTGTGGTGACGGAGGGAATGCTGACGCTTCGGTCAGCATCATGACTGACGCAAAAAGCGTCACGTCATGATTGAACCCAAGACTCTATTTCATATTTCGAACAGTCTCCAGTTTCAGGTTTTGAATTTCATTAGTTGGAGGATATTTCAAAATGAAATCATAAGTCCGTTGAATAGAAAGATTCTTGAGTTTCATCTCAAGAGTAACTGCCTCAGATTTATTTGCTTTTTCTGCAAACCAAACAAGATACCATGGCAAATACCTTGAAGTAGATTTATTCTTCCCGAGATTATGTTCCTCAAATCTACGAACAAGATCATTCGTTGAGCCTTTATAAAAAGACCTATTGACCTGACTTTGAAGAATGTAAACGTAGTAGCTCATAAATGAAAAACCCTGACAGGCCTTCGCCTCATCAGGGTTTTGTGGTGACGGAGGGAATTGAACCCCCGACACAAGGATTTTCAGTCCTTTGCTCTACCAACTGAGCTACGTCACCATTTAGCTTTCAATAATCATCAAAAAACAGCTATTTTTAGCGAATGGGTCACAAAAGTATGCAAATTTCATCTTGGTGCAAACCCTCCCTCAATTTTTTGGGTTTTGTTGTAAAATATTGGTTCAACCGCCAGCGTAACCTAACTTCCCCCTAAATTTTCTGCTATGGCTGTATTACAGCAAATTGTATTTCTTATTGTGCTGGCGATAGCTGGTTACGTTATTCGAAAACGGGTGTTGAGCATTCGTAATAATATTCAATTGGGCAAGAAACAGGTACTAACCGGAGACGCTTCCAAGCGGTTGCAAAACCTGTTATTGACTGCATTCGGTCAGAAGAAAATGTTCAAAAAAATCATTCCGGCCACTCTACATTTTTTTATCTATGTAGGCTTTTTAGTCATCAATCTCGAAGTACTCGAGTTTATCATTGATGGCCTGGCCGGAACACACAGAATCTTCGCCCCTTATTTGGGTGGTTTCTATAATGTGTTGATGAATGTTTTCGAATTTTTAGCGGTAGCCGTATTGTTGGCGTGTGTGGTCTTTTTGATTCGCAGAAACATTATTAAAGTTAAGCGCTTTTGGTCTGTTGAAATGAAGGGCTGGCCTCAATTAGATGGCAACCTGATTCTCGTTATAGAAAGTATTTTGATGATTGCCATTCTAACCATGAATGCAAGCGACCAGATTCTGCAAACCCGTAGCGATCACTATGCTGCAACCGGTAGTTTATTTTTTAGCTCCACACTTATCCCCCTGTTTGAATCTCTCAATACCTCATCACTAATATTCATTGAGCGATTTGCGTGGTGGTTTCACATCGTAGGTATTCTCGGCTTCACCGTGTATGTTACCTACTCCAAGCACCTGCATATTTTTATGGCATTCCCAAACACCTATAATGCTAAACTGGAAGTAAAAGGTCATATCAATACTATGCCGGTTGTTACCAACGAAGTAAAATCAATGTTGGGTCTTGCTACCGAACCTCCCGCTACCCCTGTAGAACCCGGGCGTTTTGGTGCGAAGGATATTAATGATTTGAGTCGTATTAATTTAATGGCTGCCTATGCATGCACCGAGTGTGGCCGTTGTACTTCCCAATGCCCGGCTAACCTAACGGGTAAAAAACTTTCGCCTCGTAAAATAATGATGGACACCCGCGACCGCATGGAAGAGGTTGGGAAAAGTATACAGACCGGTGGGCCAGGATTAAATGACGGCAAAACTCTACTAAATGATTACATCACGAAAGAGGAGATCAATGCCTGCACCAGTTGCAATGCTTGCGTGGAAGCTTGCCCGATATTGATTAATCCATTGGAAATAATTTTAGAATTGAGAAGATATGTAGCGATGGAAGAATCGGGATCTCCGGCTCAGTGGAACAGTATGTTTCAAAATATCGAAACCAGTTTTGCGCCCTGGAAATTTTCTGCTGCCGATCGGTTTAACTGGTCAAAAGAATAACCTCAAAAAGAATTTGCGAACGTTATAAAAAGATAAATCATGAACGCACCTACAGTTGCCGAACTTACCGCCCAAGGCAAATCTCCCGAAATACTCTTTTGGGTTGGTTGTGCCGGCTCCTTTGACGATCGCGCTAAGCGGGTAACAAAAGCATTTGTTAAAATTTTAAATACTGTAGGAACAAACTTTGCCGTATTGGGAACCGAAGAAAGTTGCACAGGCGATCCGGCTCGCAGAGCGGGCAACGAATTTCTGTTTCAGATGCAGGCTATGAGCAATATCCAAGTACTCAATGGGTATAGCATAAAAAAAATTGTAACGGCCTGTCCGCATTGTTTCAACACATTAAAAAATGAGTATCCGGAATTAGGTGGTAATTATGAAGTGATTCATCACTCCACATTTCTTCAGCAACTTATCAATGAAGGAAAAATAAAACTTTCGGAAGGTGGATCATTCAAGGGAAAGAAAATTACTTATCACGACTCGTGTTATTTAGGTCGCGCCAATGGCATTTACGAAGCACCACGCGAAGTGTTGCAGGCTTTGGATGCCGACCTGGTTGAGATGAAGCGTTGCCGCACTACGGGGTTATGTTGTGGAGCCGGAGGTGCCCAAATGTTTAAAGAACCTGAAAAGGGAAACAAAGATATTAATGTAGAACGCGCTGAAGAAGCAATATCGACTGGCGCAAGAACTATTGCCGTAGCTTGTCCGTTTTGTATGACGATGATGAACGATGGTGTTAAGAACAAAGAGAAAGAAGCGGAAGTAACAGTAAAAGATCTGGCTGAGCTAATAGCAGAATCGCTTTAGATTGAGTTAACAATATGAGACATTTGATTTTGATCTATGCTCTTCTGACAAGTTTAACCCTCCGAACAATCGGCCAAGACAAACTTGAATGGAGCGAGACAAGAAGGCTAACCGTTAATGATTTTAAAGCTACACCTCCTGATCCAGCCGCGGGGCAATCTCTAATCGCTAACTTCGGACTTGAAACAAACCTGAAGAAAGAAGAAATTAAAGATTTAAAAACCTTTAACCAACAAGTAATAAATTTGTTTTCTCCAAATAACTCATGGATCGACTGGAGTGATAAATCCCGCCTGCGATATGCTATAACTCTTTTTGACTTGAATGAATGGATGGCAAGAGAATTACGGAAGAAGCTAAATGAGAACCGAGATTTAGTTCTCTCGGGACAATACCAATCCCTTCAAGAAGAAGTGAGAAAAGAATTTGAAAAGCTGCGGCAGAAGTATGACAACGACAGCAACTTTGGAAACAATCCTAATTGGGCAAATCAATTGGGAAACAAGAATTAACGAAAGACTTATTGCGCTCGGAGAATTTTGTAAAATATGTGAACTTTAGACTTGAGGTCTTATTGCTTTTTTTCTGCCAGCATAAGTGTAGGACCCCGGCCTTAACCAAACCAAAATTATGTATTTACCTGTTGAAAAATTGCGAAAAGAAAGTCGGGTGTGGATTTACGTGGGAAGTCGCGCACTGGCCGAACAAGAGTTAACATTGGCCGAACAAATGCTACGTGCCTTTTGTGAACAATGGAGTGCGCATGGTCAACCGCTACAAACTTCTTTTTCCATTGAACGGAATCAGATTATTGTGATGATGCTGGATGAAGATTTTCAAAACCCCAGTGGCTGCTCCATCGATAGTTCCGTTGGCATACTAAGAAAGATTGAGGCCGAAACAGGAGTTGACTTTTTAGACCGTAGCAACGTGCCCTTTCTGATTAACAACACAATAGAGTTGGTGCCCTTGGCCGAATTAAAGGCCTGGTTCTCATCAGGCACGTTGAACCTGGCCTCTACGGCTATTCATACATTGGCTGCCACCCGGGGCGAATGGGAGGAGCATGAGGTTATTCCGGTGGAAAAATCGTGGATGGCAAAATATTTACCTAAATCTGCGTTAAGGGCATAGCAATAACCCCGATGTTTCAACGGGGATTTTCGTAATTTTAAGGTCTTGTAAGATCATGAGCGTGAGAGTTGTTTTTATTTTGGCGGGGATATTACTGCTGGCGTGTAGTCCGGAGCGGAAGGCTATGAAATCATTTCGCTATGGTAAGTACGAAAGCGTGATTGATCATTATAAAGGTGTTATCCGAAAAGAGCCCAATAACGCGAAGGCCTACTACTACATCGCGGAATCGTATCGCCTATCCAATAGAATAAAAGAGGCTGAGCCTTTTTATGCCAAAGCCGGGGCAAAGGTATCAGTGCTGACTCGGTTAAATTATATTACGCCAAATCGTTACAGGCCAATGCAAAATATGAAGAAGCCCGTAATGTACTTGAAACCCTAGAGAGCGATACAAAAAACGAGGAGATAAAAGATCGGGCCCGCCAAGAACTTGATGGTATCAATTATCTGGATAAACTCGCACAGAAAAAAAGTTATTACAAAATCAAAAATATGGAGGCCATTAACACTCCATTTACAGAATACGCGCCCGTTTATTCCAACAACGAGTTATACTTCACCTCATCCCGAAGCAACGCACGAATTTATGAGGCTACTGGCACACCATTCACCGATCTTTACAAAGCCGAAACGAATGGAGCGAATGTGGATGTTAATACCATTAAGGCCCTGCCGGGTTTTATTAATGAATCAAATATTAACGAAGGATGTGTAACCTTTACGCCCGATGGTAAAACCATGATCTTTGCCAAAGGCAATAGCGGCAAGCGTAAAGGAACTCCCGATGTTGATCTGTATTTATCCCGCTATCGGAATGGCCAGTGGGCGGAGCCAACCCCCATCAATATTAATCAGCCCGATGCATGGGAATCTACACCGGCTATGAGTCCGGATGGACGCACACTTTACTTTTCTTCCAATCGTAAAGGCGGACAAGGCGGATTAGATATTTATTCTGCACAAATGGATGGCCGGGGTCGTTTTGGAAAAGTAAAAAATCTTGGTCCTGATATTAATACAGCCGGGGATGAGTCTTTCCCGTACGTTTCGGAGAATGGAAAATTATACTTCTCTTCCGATGGGCATCCGGGTTATGGCATGCTTGATATTTTTGAGGTGAATCGTGCTAACGGCAAAACGGTGATCCAAAATTTAGGTCAACCGGTAAACTCACCAGCTGATGACTTTGGTCTCTTTCTCTTTAAACCTGACCGTGGATTTTTTACATCAAACCGGGATGGCGGCAAAGGCGATGATGATATTTACACATTCATTAATGAAGACCCCAACTTAAGAGTTGTAAATTATTTCCTTCAAGGAATTACCTATATGGTCCGTAAGGACAGCACCAAGGAAATTTTACCTAACACGAAAGTTTCTTTGCTCGACCCGCAGGGTGATGTGATGCAGGATTTTGTAACGGGTAATGATGGTAAGTTTCTTTTCCGTGTTTATGAAAATGAGAATTATGAATTATTAGGCGAAACTGATGGATTTATAACCAAGCGCCAAAACTATACAACCATTGGTAAATCGGTGGCGCTCGAATCCCTGAAAGAACTGGTAACTAATATTACGCTGGATACAATATTAGTGCTGGATCGGAAAGAGCGCAATAAAATTTTTGTGTTGGAGAATATCTATTTCGGGTATGATTCAGCCGACATCCGTAAAGACGCAGCGATTGAGTTGGATAAACTGGTTACGCTACTTAATGATAACTCTGACCTAAAAATTGAAATGGGATCGCACACAGATAGTATTGCCTCTGAAGCATATAACATTCAACTCTCGCAACGCAGAGCAGAGTCTACCGTGAATTATCTTATCAAGAAAGGCATTGACCCTACGCGCCTGGTAGCGAAAGGCTATGGGGAATCAAAACCTATTGCGCGCAACACCAATCCCGATGGTACCGACAATCCTGCGGGTCGCCAACGCAACCGGAGAACTGAATTTAAGATTCTCGAAATAGGGGCACTCAAACCGAAGACCGGGGAAGATGATGATGAAAAGTTCTTCCGCAACGAGTTAAAGAAGAATGATAATAACTGATCAATTCAGTTGTTAAAAGTGATCACCTTTAACTATTCTCTTACTTAAAGCTTTCACTCAACTTACCCTCACGGCTATTTACGCAGACAAATAAATTTAAATTGCATCCACTGTTGTTGAAAAGTCAATTAAAATTATCTGTTTCATAATTTGGGTAGTACTTGATAATAGGTTTTATTTATTCTTTCCCAACCAATCTGTCCAACCACTCCAGCCTTTATCTTTATATACTCTTACAGGTCCAGAAGGAATATCACTAGGCTTTTTCCCCGACTTACAATACTGAAACCATTCAGTTTGATTTTTTAGACCTAGTGAATACACATACTCTTTTGCTTTATCGAGCGGTCGGAATTTTCTAGTTTTTTCAGTCCCTAACCAATCCTTAAGCCCTTTCCAACCTTTAAGTCTATATGCGTCACGAGGGTTAATAGGGATATCACCAGGTTTTTCTCCGGACTTACAATACTCCTTCCATTGAGCCCAGTTTGTAAGACCTAATGAGTGAACAAATTCCCTTGCTTCATGAAATTCTTTTCTGTGTCCAATCTTTGTTCCCAACCAATCACCCCAATTAATCCAACCCTTTCCTTTAAAATTATGTTCTGGAGCAGACGGGATATCAACTGGCTTATGTCCTGACTTTATATAATTTCGCCATTCAGCTTGATTTTTAAATCCCATTGAATGAACGAATGCTCTAGCCATATTAAATGGTTTGAATTCTCTAGAAAAGGTAGCAACTACTCCTGTTCCCAAAAAATCACCCCAACTAATCAACCTTCATTTTTATATGACCTGTCCGCTGCGACAGGGATATCGAGCGGTCTCTTTTTTGATTTACAAAAAGTGTTCCCACTCAGAACGATTAATAAAATTTAATGATTGAGCAAATTTTCTAGCCTCACTAAAAGGCCTAAACTTCCTATTTAGATTTGAAATGTTTCCACTCCCAAGCCAATCTCCATATCCCTTCCAACCTTTTCCAGAATAGAGTCTTTCAGGTTTGAATGGGATATCAGCTAGCTTATGTCCTGACTTCAAATATGCCCGCCATTCGGCTAGCCTTTTAAACTCCAACGAATGAACGAATGCTCTTGCCTCCTTGAAAGGTTTGTAATCTCTATAATGATGGCCAATTGTACCTGTCAACCAATCTGAATTCCCTTTCCAACCATGGTCTTTATAGATGAGATTAGGGTTAGATGGAATATCATCAGGCCTGTTTCCGGAATTACAAAAATTTCTCCATTGAGCCCAGTTTTTAAAACCCAGTGAGTGAACAAATTCTCGGGCTTCATTAAATGGTCTCCAACGCAGCTTCGCTATTCTTTTCCATACTCTTAACTCAACCGCATTTTTCAAATCCTCTAAGTCAATACGCTCTCCATAAATCTCAACCAACTCATTATGTTCTGAATGCTTTCTTTTTGATAGGCCCTTTTCATTTTTCAGTTTGAAGTATTCAACAATCCGCTCATCGTTGGTGGCAAGAGCTCCAATTGTTTGGATTAAGTGTTTATATGATTCATTATTAATAACTTGTTCTCCTTCTATTTCTTCAGCTAGTACGGGTATTACTACATAACCATATTTCTTTCCCTTAAGAACTCTCAATGCCCTTCCTACAGCTTGTACAATGTCAATGGTATTTTGTTTTGGATCGGCAAAAAGAATACAATCAATATTGCGTATATCCACACCTTCAATAAGGCATCGAACATTCGTAATAAGTGCTTTGGGTGAAGCTGAAAAGGCTTCGATTATCTTACTTCTTTCTGATGTAGGAGTTGCCCCTGTAACATGAAAAGTATCAATTGGATTAAAGTCAGAAATAACTTCAGTAATTCTATTCTGACTTTCTTCAAAAGACTTCGCTCTCGCTATGCTACTATGAAAAGATACTGCATGTTTGATAGGAAATTTTTCCATCGCCTTTCTTAATGCAATTATTGAGGTTAAAGTGTGAGCCTCTATGTCGTCATTCCAAGTACCTTTAGCTGGCCTGATATAGGCGTTTCTTTCAATAATTTCTTTTACCTCGTCTTGGCTTACCCCGATCGTTATTATGCGATAGTCACTTAGAATTGCAGGTCTTACTTCAAGTGCTTCTTTGAATGTAAGTAGTTCAAAGGTATTGCCATAGATATCAGGATTATCCATACTCGCAATTTCATCGCTCGAACCAAGATATCTTCGTTCCGTTGCAGTCATGAACAACCTCTTCTTGATTAATACATTATCATCATAAAGAAGATGGGAAAATAACTTCCTTTTTGCCCAACCGTCTTATGGGCCTCATCCATGATTCCTATTTCAAATTTGAACTTTGCTTTTTTTGAAGCATTGGTGATAACCTCTCCACTTTGATAGGTAGTAAAAACTACTTTGGTATTACTGCTTTTGCGTTTCAACCAATGTGAAATAAAATTTGCGTCTGTCAAACAAGGTATGCCGAAATCTTGCACATGTATCGTCACATCATCTTGCTTACCAATTGACTTATCGCTACAAACACAAATCCAATCCACATTCATTTCATTAGCAACGGCCTCTCTTAGCCAAGTGTTCAATGTTTGTCTCACAAGAGCAAGGCTTGGTATCGCAACAATTATACTTCTAGCTTTTAACTTCTGAGCTATCCAAAATCCTGTAAGGCTCTTGCCTGAACCACAAGGCAGAATTAGTTTGCCACGACTTTCTTTATTATTTCTGAAATGTTTAACGGCATTTTTTACTGCTCGCTTCTGATGAGCGAAGGGTTTATATGGTATTAAACTTACAGGCTTCTGAGCAGCAAGGTTGCGGATGTTTTTGAATTGTTCGTCTGTAAGGTTTCGCCAAACTTCACTTGTGCAAAATGAAATTGCACTCTGCACAGCATAGGCTTTTGAAAATCTTTCGGCAGTTGTGCAGACTAAGCCAAAGTGAATTTCCTTGAAATGGCAAAAGCAAGATTTCCAAATGTAGAAATATAGTCATGGGACAACCTCTTATTTTCATTCTCAAAATACTTACACTGAATTGCCCAATATTCTCCATTGTTCGTTTGTGCCACCAAGTCAATTCCGAGGTCGTTGGAGGGTAATTTAAGTTTCTGTTTTTTCTTGGGTGTTAGTTCCTTAAATAACCATACTTCTTTAAGTGTGGTGGAATAGTCAGGATGTGATTGAAGGAAGTATTTAGTAAACAATTCAAAGATATCTCCCTTCTCTTTTTTTGAAAGAGTTGAGATTTTGTCCTTTAGAGATTGCCAATCAGTGGAATTATAGATTATATCGTTTGAATTCTTCGCCATTTCAGAGCAATAGACTCGTGATCATTTTTGAAACTAAAATTAATAAAACAAACTTACCAAACCTCTTAGGAATTCATGGACAAGCGCAATTGGTAAAACAATAACTCCTCCTGGTAGGGACTTGGGTTATTTTTTGATCGGAGTATCAACCGGTAGTTCTATGAGTTCTGATTTCCCTTTGACGGGATAATAGTAAAATCCATTCTTGTCTTGTTCACCTTCCCGGTTGTTCGATTGGTTAGTCTGAAAACCAAGTGCCCATTTGTTAGTTCCCTCAAAATAATGTGACCGGAGCTCATACAAGCCCTTTTCCAGAGGTCTTATATTTTGTGAGATAAATTTACCGTATTTATAGAAATCGTTAATCCTTTCCCATTCTTCAACTACTCCTCGCTTGGGTTCTAAAGTCAGGTTGTTACCCGATAGCTGATAATTACCACTTTCCTTTTCGATATAAATGACCGGGCTGCTGGAAAATATTTTTTTTATAAATTCATATGTACCATCAGCATTAAAGGTGTATTGCCATTTTACATACCCCGAAATAAAACTTCCCATGTAGTTATGTTGGGTCCTTCCCCAGGATCCGAGAAGATTGTTGAATGGTTCAATCGTATTTTTTCCCACTGGCTGTATGGCGGCTGGCGGGGCATTTGAATCTGTAGGCAAAGCAGAAACGGTATTCTCGAGTGGTTTTACGTTCACTGAATTTACAAAGGTATCGATGGCAGATTGATACTCTTTGGAGTTTGTAAGGATAATTATACTGGTACAACGATTGAAGCCGCTCATGGTTATAAGCCTGGCAACCGCTGGAGTATTATCGTATGTAAAAGAAGCCACCCCGCTCTGAACATCCCAACCGTTATTGTTGGCAACTACTGTCATTTCTGGTTTTGAAGTTGGATTTAAATGCGAAACAAACTGCGCCCACTCACTTTCAAAGTCAGCCGAGATACTTCCCTTACTTGCCGTACTACGGGTAATAGTAATCGTACAATACGCTTTCTGATTCTTGCTGATCGTAGAATAGGACAGGTAGTCGGCATTCGAAGAATTTCTTTTCCAACCAGTCAGAGGCGAAAAAGTTAACAAATCAAAGTTTTCGCTGGATTGCGCCCATACCCCATTGGTGCTGATGAGTAATAGAATACTTAGCAGTGTCTTCATTTGGTTTGCCTTAAAGGCGATGAATAAGTTTAGTAAATTTCCGAAATAATCCTGGATCATTTACCCCCGAAAAAAGGGAATTTTAAGCCAAAGATTGGCACG
Organism: Flammeovirgaceae bacterium; assembly: GCA_016709845.1. Lineage (GTDB taxonomy): Bacteria > Bacteroidota > Bacteroidia > Cytophagales > Cyclobacteriaceae > ELB16-189. The sequence continues at coordinate 149,697 of JADJMA010000004.1, forward strand.
TGCCATTGACAGTCATCTACTTTTTTGCTTCTCGACTGAAAAGAAAACTTTTGAGTGGCCTAATTTTAGGGGGAGCTTACAGTACGATCAATCCCAAAGCATCGTCCTCTACGAGAGACGATGATAGGAATAAAGACACTTATTTAAATTAAGAGGCACACTATTTTCCCGGAGGCGGAGATCTTCTCTTCATCACTAAACTATCGGGTGGATAGTGGGCTTTGAGTGAATCCATTTGTTTGGTCGCCCACTGCATGATTAATTCTCTTTGTGCTTGTGATATCTTGGCCTCGCTGTGTAAGCCCAAATAGGTATACGAGGGCAACGGCATTTCGTGCTCTTTCACCAGTTTAATTAATTCTTCCAGTTTATGATTTTGAACCGCTAGGCGAAGTTTCGTAAAGGTTGAGAAGTTAAGCTCGTCCTTTCCATCGTTAACGTGTTTGTTTAGCCACCACCCAATGGGCTGCACCTCCGCATAAAGCGGATAATTGGTTTTATTGCTATGACAATCTTTACACGCCACTGATAAAATGGAATTTATTTCTGCCGGAATAAAATAGCGGGTTGAAATATCTTGCGGATGTACATCCGAATCGTTTTTGGCCGGTCGAATAAACTGGATCACGAACAGGAGGGCGAGAAAGCCGAGGAGAATTTTTCTTTTCATATTATGGTTATTTTACGTTTATTTTTAATGCTTCGATTTTTCGCTACGGTCTCTCCTGTGAAATTTTTGTAATTGCTCCATTTGTTTTTCTGACAAGATAGGACGCAGCTTTGTTTCCAGTGTACTCAACACCGACTGAACGTCATGATCCGTTCGTTTTTGGAGAGAATCTATTTTGTCCATCGTCTCATAAAGGTAAGGACGTATCTGCTTTGCCTGCTCCGCATCAGCCTCGGCCACGTTTAAGATTCTCTCTACAAACTTTTCCCGATCTTCTTTCTGTCCATTGGCTCGCTGCCTGTTTTCTGCATTTCTACCCAACAAACCAACGGTGAGTGCCCCAATGAGTATCCCAATAATCAAGGTAATACTGATTGAGATGAGGGCTCTTTTTCTTTCAGGTTTCATAATTATTGCGGTAAACTTTTATAAGCATCTATAGAATAAATATCTTCTGAGGCGGGCGCGCCTAACCCAAAAACTGCCCGCAGACTGAACTGGTCGGCTAGTAATAGGTTTGTAATAAGTAAGGCTACGAACACACCCAGTAACAGCACCTGATATTTCTTAAAGAAGAAAAAGATCAGGTAGTCGATTTCGTTAACCCGTTGTTTAAGTTGATTCATAATCCGCTCAGCAAAAAAAGGCCCAAAGGTATCCGGTTGCTGGCGCAGCATCATTTCACGGATTCTGGAATAGTGATCGCTTTGTTTGCGTAGCGTAAAATCGCTTTGCATCAGAGCCGAAAGTCTTTCCCGTTCCTGCGCGGATACCTGTGCGTCCAACGATCGTAACAGAAGCTCTTCGTGTTCAGAAAATGTATCGTTCATGGTTTTAATTTTTTAGATAATGCCAGTCTTAGTTTCTGCTGGGCGCGTGCCAATCTCGAGAGTGTTGTGCCTAATGGAATTCCCAATAAGGAAGATGTTTCTTCGGTGGAATATCCTTCGATCAACCGAAGGGTAGCCACCGCCTGAAAGTCGGGATCCAACTGATGAAATTCAAAGTCTAATAATTCTTTTAAGTCCATCATGTCTGCTGCATCTTCTATTGCACCCGCACTTTCCAGTGAAGCATAACGGGCATTTGTCTTTTGTTTTCTTTTAAGCTCGTTGAGTCCCAAATTAATGGCGATGCGAATAAGGTAGGTGCTTACTTGCGACTCGCCCCGGAATTTATTTAACGAATCATAAAACTTAATAAACACTTCCTGACCCACATCTTCAGCCTCGGGAGTAGCGCCTAACATACTGCGCACAACCCCGGCCACTTTGCCTTCATGCCGCACAACCAGCATTTTAAAGGCAGCCATATCCCCTGACTTAGATTTCTCAATCAATACCTCATCAAGTTCTTCTTTCATAGGCATAAGGTATGAAATCCCGGCCGTTTAAAGATTAGACAATCAACACCAAAGAATTATTCCCGCTATGGCTAATTTATTTTCTTAGAGATTAAGAAGACTGAATCAACAAACTCCCACGCAATTCCTCAATAATCCAATTTTTTCAATTTCAATACTCACCTCGTTTAATTACGTAATCAGAGCCAAGCTATATATTCCACCAGTAAGTGAGCTTCAATACCAACGAATGATTTTTTACTCCGAGTGTTTCTGGCAAATAGTTGTCGGTATAAACAACAAAGAAGTCTGATGCTGGCCGGTAACGCCATTGAAAGCGCGTGTTCAGGTTAATATTATCTTGCTGTTCGTTGTATTGTAGAAAGGTTGTCCAGAAAATTTTGTTTGTAAATGTTATGTCTACCCTCGGCCCCAGTAACCAAAAAGTATTTCGTCCCCAAGGGTTGGGTAGCTGGATATCGTTATAGGTTCCACTAAGTAAAATGCTTACGAAGGGTTGAAACCGATACCCGATGTCGGCCGTCAAAAACAATCGGGTTCCATCTTCATAGTATCCGCCATAGCGTCCTGTAAAGGCATAGGTAAGAACATTTTGTGGTTTAGAAACAAACTCGAATCCTGTGGCATTCCAACTGTGCTCGCTCCCCGTGGCGAGCGTGTCTTTACCAGAATTAGTGGGGTCAAAGGGCTTTAGTAACTTCACATAATCATGAGCAATCCACACACTCAAGGTGCTTAACTTACGAAAGTTGACCTGATACGCCAGATACGTTTCGTTGTCTGTTTGTTTGAATGATGGATCAAAGAAAATACTTGTGGCCATTTTAGGGCCATGGCTAAGCACTTTCGTTCCTTTCGGGAAAAATAAATACGCTGCCTGCGGATTGACTCGGGTGTAATTGTTACGGGGCACATAGCCAACCTCTGCTGTATAGCCGCTACCTACATATTCGTATTGTCCGCTAACTGTTAATTTGCGTACTGCATATTGCACGTTGGCGGCATAGGTATAATCTTTTTCAATTTGTTGCGGACTAAACGATTTTAAGAACAAGGCTTTTCCCGTCCAAAGATTATTGGACGAAGCCAGGTTATATTCAAGGCCCAGGTTTCGGTTATACTCCGAGTACACAGAACCCGAATCGGGCGGCATATAATTAACTGACTCTTTGTTAACCACCAGTAAGCCAACATTCGATCGGGCAAAGACTCTGCGTTGCAATGCGACCACGGCAAAATTCTGAGTGGGCAATCCGTCTTTCTCTACTTTGCCCGTTTGCATATCCATGGCAGCTATGCGCCAGTTCTTATCAATCTTTCCACTCAATCGAGCGCCAAATTGAATGGGGCTGTTAATCCAATACGCCTCGAAAAAAATGGACGAATAGTGGTATACCCAAAGTTGTTAAACATATCTCCGTTCTCTAAAAAAAACTGCCGCCTTTCGGGAAAGAAAAGTTCAAAGCGGTCGAGGTTGGTAACTTGCCGATCAACATCCACCTGCGAAAAATCGGGATTAACCGTAAGGTCTAAATTCAGTGATGAGGTAATAGCCACTTTTACATCCATGCCCACTTCGCCCCGCTGTGCTGTTTGGGGTTCCTTTTCATAGTCTTTAGAGAGGCCGCCCAATGCATAAGGAATTACAGAAACATTGGTACCTGCGTTTTGAGGTGGTGTATCCCAAACCAAGGAACCACTAAATGCCAGCGTAGCAGTTGCAAATTGGCGTGGCACCGGTGCCCAGCTGGATTTCTCTGTCGTTTTTAAATCAAGTCGGCTAAAGTTGATGCCCCATTTGCTAATCCCTTTTTTATATCGGATTGTTTTGAAAGGAATGGCGGCTTCGAAAATCCACTTGTCATCATAATTTTTTACAACCGATGTCCACTTGTTATCCCAGTTTAAATCTACGCGACTACCCTCGTACATTAACCCATCCCACTGCGCTCCCGCTGCGTTGGCACCAAACGAGAATCCGTTCGTTTGATCATCAAAGGTGTCCATGAAAAGTAAGAAGTTATCATTCTTCCCAAAGTTAAAATCTCTGCGAAGGGATTCTACAATGTATGGCCCCGGTAACGCATGATAACAGATAGCGAGCAAATAGAGATTGTCATCATCATAAGTCATTTTAACATCTGTTCTTACTCTGGCCTTGCTCGTATCCATGGGCGTTACCATAAAAAAATCAGTGGCTGTTGTTGCCTCCGCCCAATCCAATTCGTCAACCACACCATCAATATGAATTATGTCTGTTGATTTACGAATGGGTAATTGATAAGCCTCGTTCTTTTTTTGCGCATATAGCATCAAAGAGCTCGTAACAAAAAACACAAAGAACAGGGCGAAGCGCATAGGGTACAATATTATCAAAGGGGCAGGAGCTAACAAGCAAATGTTTGATTGCTGGTAAAAGAAAAGGATGTAATCAATTACTTTTTAAATCCCGGCAAGGCCAGTTTATATTTTACTGAAACAAGCCTGATTATGATAATGACAGAAATAGAAATAATCAAATTATAATTTCGCTCCAGCGGAGTTTGCAAATCTAAAAGCAAATAAACAATGGCTCCGGCAAGGCATGCGGTTGCATAAACTTCTCTTCGAAAAACAACAGGCATTTCATTCGTAAGGGTGTCCCGCATTACGCCACCCATCACCGCAGTAAACATTCCCATAATCGCTGCAATCTCAGGGCGAATGCCAAGTCCCATTGCTTTTTCTACACCCAGAATGGTGAAGAAGGAGATTCCCAAGGTGTCAAATAGCAAAAAGGTTTTACGAAGCCGAACGATCACTCTGAAAAAGATAATGGCAACCACAACACCAATCAAGATCGAATACAAAAAATTGATATCTCCGATCCAAACCAACGGGTAGCTGCCCAGCAAAATATCTCGAAGACTACCGCCACCAATAGCTGTTATAAATCCAGTGAAGCCTGCTCCAAACCAATCCTGATCTTTGTCTTGCATGGCAAGCGCACCAGACACCGCAAAGAAGAAGGTTCCTACTAATTCGAGATAATATTGAAAGTTCACGGAATAAATTTTTTTGTAAAGTTCTGCTACATTTGAATATAATGCTACTGAAATGAAAACATCTTATCGATTAGTTTTGTCGGGGCTCATTTTGATCGCGACTTTCTGCTTTTCAAATGCTGCCACCCGCGATTTCTTTGAATTGCGGATCTATCAATTTAAAACTACCGAGCAACAAACGCGTACCGAAAATTATTTGGAAAAAGCGTTGTTACCGGCCCTGCATCGGGCGGGGATTAAAAATGTGGGTGTCTTTAAACCGTTAGAAACCGATTCTACTTTTAGCAAACGACTTTATGTGCTTATTCCCTTTCGTTCACTCGATCAGCTCTCCTCGCAGGCAGGGAACTTATTAAAGGATAAAACCTATTTGACGAGCGGAAAAGATTACCTCGATGCAACTTTTGATAACCCGCCTTACGACCGCATTCAGACAATTATTTTAAATGCCTTTTCAGGAATGCCGCAGCTCGCGGTTCCCAACTTAAAAACTCCGATCAACGAACGCGTGTATGAGTTGCGTAGTTATGAAGGGTACACGGAAAAAATCTATCGAAAAAAAATAGATATGTTTAATGCAGGAGATGAGATCGGGTTGTTTAACCGATTAGGATTTAACGCGGTGTTTTACGCTGAAGTGTTAAGTGGCGCGCGAATGCCAAACTTAATGTACATGACAACTTTCGAAAATCAAGCCTCGCGTGATGCACACTGGAAGGCCTTTGGGGACGATCCGCAATGGAAAAACTTTCCACTATGCCCGAGTATCAAAAGAATGTTTCTCATATCGACATATCATTCCTGCGGCCTACAGGTTATTCCGATATTTAACCTCGCAGTAATCTTTATTTAAAACCCTAAATTCAGAACTATGATTTTAAGAGTTATTAATGGTGCCCTAATGTTGATAGCCGTTTTCATGGGACTTAAGCAAGGCTGGGCTATGTCCTTCTGATTCTTCATCCTAAAACATTTTTATGGGGAAACTTTTTGATGGCAGCCGGAATATTACTGATCATTTGCTTTCACTTACTCGATAAGGATTTGAAAGGCGTAGTCATTGAGTTGCCCTTTCTGCTTCTGAATCTGATTATAATCTATTTACAATATCCTCTAAAGAAATAGGGGTGGATACAAGTAAGTTTACTAACCCGATCATTAAATCTGCACTCGATGTCTGGCAAAAGGAATTCGCACGCATTGCCTGACTGCATACCCATAAGGCAAAACGAATTTCAGACAGATTCTACCATTAAAGGGTAAGAACTCACGTTTCCAATCCACCATCTGTCAATAAAGAGGCATTTTTTCTCTTGCATTAGCTGACCTTCTTAAGCATTATCTCTATTTTTGGCACCTGATTTAGCAAAACCGTACCCCGCCCATGAAACGCGATAAAATTGTATTTGATCTTATTGAAAAGGAAAAACAACGCCAGCAGCACGGCATTGAATTAATAGCTTCCGAAAATTTTGTTTCGCCCCAGGTAATGAAAGCCCAGGGCTCTGTGCTTACGAACAAATATGCCGAAGGCCTTCCCGGCAAACGGTATTATGGCGGGTGTGAAGTGGTGGATGAAGTAGAGCAATTAGCCATAGACCGGATCAAAGAATTGTTTGGTGCCGCCTGGGCGAATGTGCAACCGCACTCCGGAGCGCAAGCCAATGCCGCGGTGATGTTGGCCTGTTTAAAGCCGGGCGATAAAATATTAGGATTCGATCTTTCGCATGGTGGGCATCTTACCCATGGTTCTCCGGTTAACTTTTCCGGCAAACTGTATCAGCCTTCTTTTTATGGTGTAGAGCAGGAAACCGGTGAAATTGATTTCGACAAAGTATTAGAAATTGCCCAGCGCGAAAAGCCAAAAATGATTATCTGCGGAGCTTCCGCTTACAGCCGCGATTGGGACTATGAAAAATTACGCATGGCTGCGGATAGCGTGGGAGCACTGCTATTAGCCGATGTCTCGCACCCGGCAGGATTGATTGCCCGTGGATTATTGAACGACCCGATGGAGCATTGCCACATTGTAACTACAACAACACATAAAACGTTACGTGGCCCACGCGGAGGTTTGATTTTAATGGGAAAGAATTTCGATAATCCCTGGGGTTTAAAAACACCGAAAGGCGAATTACGTAAATGTCTGCCATCCTTGATTCCGGTGTATTTCCGGGAACACAAGGTGGCCCGTTAGAACACGTGATTGCAGCTAAAGCCATTGCGTTTGGCGAAGCACTTAGTGATGAGTATTTAACATACATTGTGCAAGTGGCTAAAAATGCCAAGTCGATGGCCAGCGCATTTATGGAACGAGGATATAAAATTAGTTCGGGCGGCACTGATAATCACCTGATGTTAATCGATCTGCGCTCAAAAAATCTTACTGGTAAAATTGCCGAAGAAGCTTTGATTCAGGCCGATATCACCATCAACAAAAACATGGTTCCGTTTGATACACAGTCGCCCATGGTCACTTCGGGCATGCGCATTGGCACCCCGGCAATTACAACCCGTGGCCTGATGGAAAAAGATGTTATTAAAGTGGTAGATCTAATTGATGAAGTTTTAAAGAAACCTGCAGATGTAAAACATTTGAAAGCGGTGAAGCGTAAAGTGAATACCTTCATGAAGAAGTTTCCTTTGTATAAGTAGTGAATTATTAACTGTGTTTGTATAATCCGGTTTTAACTGGATTTGGGATTTTAATTTTATGGCAGAAGAGAAAGAAATGGCTTTCATGGATCATCTCGAAGAGTTGAGATGGCATGTGGTGCGATCGGTGGTGGCTATTTTTGCGATGATGATCGTGGCCTTCATCTATACGGAACCGATCTTTAAATATATAGTCTTCGCTCCGGGTCATGTTGACTTTATAACATTTCGTTGGTTGTGCCAGTTAGGAGCTGCCACGGGTGTTGAGGGATTGTGTGTTACCGATATTCCCATGAAGATTCAGAGTCGGTTTCTGATGGGGCAATTTACCATGCAATTGCAAGCTTCCTTTGTTATTGGATTAGCCGTGGCCTTTCCCTATGTAGTTTGGGAGCTGTGGCGTTTTATTAAGCCGGGCCTTTATACTAATGAGAAACACGGTTCAAGAGGCGCAGTATTTTCTATTTCAGGCCTCTTTCTGCTAGGCATTTCTTTTGGCTATTTCATTTTATGCCCGATGACGATCGCCTTCCTGGCCAACTATAAGATTAGCCCCGATATATCCAATGAATTTGATATTACTTCGTATGTATCAACGATAACTATTTTAGTTCTAAGCAGTGGCCTTTTATTTCAATTGCCCGTAATCATTTTCTTTTAACAAAAGTGGGCATTGTTACCCCTAAACTTTTAAGAAGTTTTCGCAAGCATGCCGTAATTGCCATCTTGGTTATTGGAGCCGTGGTTACACCCAGTTCCGATCCCTTAAGCCTATCGCTGATTTCTATTCCTTTGTACTTCCTTTACGAGATCAGTATTTTCGTATCTAGCATGGAGTTAAAGCGCAAACAAAAACGCGAACTGGAAGAAGAACGATTAGACCAACAATCATCAACATGAAGATAGCTATCGGTGCCGATCATGCAGGGTTTGAATACAAAGAGTTGTTGATAAAGCAACTTTCAAAACTGGGTCATGAATCAAAAGACTTTGGAACCTATAGCTTAGATTCAGTTGACTACCCCGACTTTGCCCATCCTGTAGCGAGTGCCGTTGAGAAAAAAGAGTTTGAGTTAGGCATTTTGATTTGCGGCAGTGCCAATGGGGTAGCCATTACCGCAAACAAACATCAAGGTATTCGGGCCGCTATCTGCTGGACAGAAGAGCTGGCCGCTCTGGCCCGACAACACAACAATGCCAATATAGTTTGCATACCGGCACGCTTTGTTTCCGTTGATCTGGCAGAAAAAATTCTGAGCAAGTTTCTGACCACTCCTTTTGAAGGCGGCCGCCACGAAAAACGAGTTGAGAAAATCAGTTGTTAATCCTCTTTTCACAAGGTTTATCACCACTGATAAAATTCTTTCTACTCTCTCCTGAGAGACTTGTATCTTCACTTCCTAAATTTTTGCCTTTACTCATGAGAGAGTTAAGGCATCTCGAACCTTATTGTTGAACCTTAATTTAATCCTTATGCGATATACCCTATTCATTCTGGCCTTGATTGTAAGCATCAGCTCTTTCGCTCAGAAGAAAACCTCTGCACCACCGCCACAGAAAAAATCACTTGATTATACCGTGTATGACAGTTGGAAAGAGATTACCTACAAGGCACTAACGCCCGATGGTATGAATGCTGCTTTTACGGTTAACCCTCAAGACGGTGATGGTAAAGTCATTTTCTATAATCTTAAAACCAACACGCAAGATTCGGTAAAGCGAGCCGCTGATATTGCTCTGAGTTTCGACAGCAGGTATGCGATTTTTAAAATCAAGCCTCAACAAAATCTGGTAAAAGAACTTCGCAGACAGAAAAAGAAAAAAGAAGATTTGCCGAAAGACTCGTTGGGCATTTACTCCTTCACTTCAAGAAAAACTCAAAAGGTAGCCGATGTAAAGTCTTTCAAGATTCCTGAAAAAGTCGGTGGATGGGTTGCTTATCAACAAGAAGTAAAAAAAGAAGCTAAACCAGCAGCGACTACGGGCGATAAGAAACCGGCCCCTAAAAAGAAAAAAATTAACAATGATGAAAATGGGTTTACACTGGTGCTTAAAAAATTATCTGATGATAAAGAGACTCGTTTCGGCTATGTAAAGGATTATGCTTTCGCAAAATTCGGGCAAGGACTTTTATTCAGCTCCGCGGGCAACGATTCAACCATGCAAGCCGGTGTTTACTGGTATGATTTACAGAAGGAAGAACTTAAGCCCTTACTCGAAGGAAAATCTAAGTATAAATACAAAGGCTTATCAATTAGTGAAGACGGAACACAAACGGCTTTCCTGATGGACTCCGATACGACCAAGGCATTGATTCGTCATTTCAAACTTTATCATTGGTCGAAAGAAAATAGCAATGCCCAACTGCTGGATGTAGAAACTTCTATGGGTATTCCACAAAACTGGCTTGTGAGTGAGTACTATACACCGCTGTTCAGTAAAGATGGCAACAAACTCTTTTTTGGATCAACCCCTAAACCCATTATACAGGATACCACTTTACTAACCGAAGAAATTGTAAGTGTTGAAATCTGGAGTGGCGATGACGATTTCATTTATCCACAGCAGAATAGACAATTAGAAAGCGAAAAGAAACGCAATTACCTGGTGGCATTAAATCTATCAACCAAAGAAGTAATACAACTAGGCGACCGCGAAGTGCCGGCTATCGAATTGGGTGATGAAGGAAATGCTTCATTCTTTTTGGGTGAGACCAACGTGCCTTACCGAAAATCCATTACGTGGGAAGGCTCTCCATTCAGTGATTTTTATCTCTACGATGTATCGACCCGATCAAAAAAACAAATTGCATCGCGCGTAAAAGGCAATGCCAATCTTTCGCCTAAAGCCAATTATGTGTATTGGTATAGCATGGCCGACACTGCATGGTATTCGTATGCGAATGCAACGGGCAGCACGGTAAAGCTCACACAGGATACTAAAGTCAAATTTGCAGATGAAGAAGACGATCATCCCGATTATCCAAGTCCTTACGGATTGGCAGGCTGGACGGCCAATGATGCTCAGTTTATTGCTTATGATCGCTATGATTTATGGGCCTTTGATCCGCAGAATAAAAAGGCGCCTGTAAATCTTACCAAGATTGGTCGTCAACAAAAAATTGTATTTCGAAATGTAAGGCTCGATCCGGAAGCAAGATTCATTGATCCTAATCAAGAGTTGTTGTTATCTGCGTTTAACGAAACCACCAAAGCTGCCGGATACTATAAGTTTTCTTTAAAAGATGGCAAGCTCACTAAATTGTTGATGGAGGATTATCGTTTTGGTGGAGTAGTAAAAGCCAAACAAGCAAACCAAATTCTTTACACCCGCGAAAGCTTCCGCGAGTTTCCTGATGTGTGGACAGCCGATTTGAATTTAGCCGCACCGAAAAAGATTAGTCTCGCCAATCCGCAAATGAAAAATTATTTTTGGGGAACAGTAGAGTTAGTTAACTGGACTTCGATAGACAACATACCGTTACAGGGATTGTTGTACAAGCCCGAAAACTTCGATCCAAAAAAGAAGTATCCCATCATTGTTTATTTCTACGAACGCGAAAGCGATAACCTCCATAGCCACATTACACCTAATCCGTTACGGTCGGCCATTAACCGCACTACTTATGTAAGTGATGGCTATCTTGTTTTCGTTCCAGACATTGTTTACAAAGTGGGCTTCCCAGGAGAGAGCGCACACAACTGTATTATGCCGGGCATCACACAACTTATCTCTCAAGGATTTGTTGACGAAAAAAATATTGGTATACAAGGGCACAGCTGGGGCGGATACCAGACAGCCTATTTAATTACACGAAGCGATATGTTTAAAGCAGCAGAGGCCGGTGCGCCTGTTGTCAACATGATCAGCGCCTATGGGGGAATTCGGTGGGAGAGTGGCATGAGTCGGATGTTTCAATACGAGCATTCACAAAGTCGTCTTGGTGGTACTTTATGGGAAAAGCCATTGCTTTACGTAGAGAACTCACCCATCTTTTTTGCTGATAAAATAAAAACTCCGTTGCTGATTTTACAGAATGATGCGGATGGTGCGGTGCCGTGGTACCAGGGAATTGAAATGTACATGGCCATGCGTAGGCTCGATAAACCTGTGTGGATGTTAAATTACAATGGCGAACCCCATTGGCCGGTGAAGCGCGAAAACCGGATGGACTTTCAAATCCGCATGAAACAATTTTTTGATCACTACTTAAAAAATGGGGTGTTGCCTCCATGGATGAAAGAAGGTGTGCCTGCTATTGAAAAAGGAATCACGAAAGGGTATTGAAAAGATACCATCGATTCACAGAACTTAGCAATGTCCTGCGATCTTAACTTTTAAATAGAATGAAATTTTATTTCCGCTTTATACTTATTCTGGCCGTGGTAGTCACTGGTTGTTCGCAGCGTAAAATTGCTAACCGCCATATACGGGCTGCACAAAGAATGGATGATCTCTCCTTTTCCCGTAAGGAAATAAATACCATGCGGCCCTATCTTAATGAAAATAAAAATGGATACGATTCCATGCGGGATTTTTCAATAGACTATTCTGTTGCTCCTGCGCTATATTTTGATCCCCGACCTGATAATTTTAAATTCAGAAAAGTAAGTGATTCATCACACTGGGATTATCCGGAACAAATAGTCGTACCTACTTCTGAAACTGAAATCGCTTTCATGACAGTAGCACAACTAAGTTCATTAATCAAAAATAAAAAGATAACCTCAACACAACTCACTAAGATTTACCTGGCAAGAATTAAAAAATATAACGACTCGCTTTTAGCTGTTATTACCATTACCGAAGACCTTGCTTTGCAGCAAGCGAAAAAAGCAGATGAGGAAATTGCCAATGGAAAATACCGAGGCCCGCTGCATGGTATCCCCTATGGAATAAAAGATTTATTTGCTGTGCCCGGATATAAAACCACGTGGGGAGCCGAGCCTTATCAAAATCAAGTTTTGAATGACACCGCTGAAGTAGTTAGAAAACTGAAGCGGCCGGAGCCGTATTAATTGCCAAACTAACTTCCGGAGCGCTGGCACGTGGCGATGTTTGGTTTGGCGGAAAAACAAAAAAATCCCTGGGATCTTAAACAGGGAGCGAGTGGTTCATCAGCCGGCTCTGCATCGGCCACGGCAGCAGGATTAGTAGCCTTTTCAATTGGCACCGAAACATTGGGTTCTATACTTTCTCCTTCCTCGCGTTGTGGTGCTACAGGGCTGCGTCCATCCTTTGGTGCTGTTAGCCGCAGCGGTGCCATGACGTTATCCTGGTCGATGGATAAGGTAGGTCCTATTTGCAGAAGTGCGCAGGATTGCGCCATCGTCTTTAACATCATCAGAGGTAAAAATAAATTGGGAGAAAAAGATCATACCGTAGTGGATTATTCATTCAGTTTTAACTCACCCACGGACTTGAGTGCCTATAAGATTGGGTACACAAAAAAATTATTTGATAAAGACACAAGTCGTATAGGTAAAATAGGTTTAGAGACAATTGAGAAGTTACGCACCCTTGGCGCGAACCTGGAAGAAATAACATTACCGGAAGACGCTCCTTATCCGGCATTCGATATAATTCTTCGTGCAGAAGCCGGAGCATTTTTTGATTCGCTGGTTCGTACACACGGAGAAAGATTGCTATCTGAACAAGACGCTCCTTCGCGAGCTAATTCATTACGTCAAGCACGATTTATACCGGCTGCCGAATATTTACAGGCTAACCGGTATCGCAAAGTGTTAATTGAAAAGTTTAATGCGCTGATTTCAGAATTTGATTTTATTGTGGTCCCAACCGATGGAAAAAACCACTCAATGATAACCAATCTTACCGGTCATCCAGCCATTTCTATACCAACGGGTTGGGATGATAAAGGACACCCTACGTCCATTATTTTAATTGGAAATCTTTACAACGAAGGACCCTTGCTGGAGGCCGCTCATGTTTTTCAGCAAGCCACTGATTTCGAAAATAAATGGCCGGCTCATTTTAGTAATCCGTAAAGAAAGTGTGTGAGCAGGGCTTTATTCTAAAAAAATCTTGCCTCTTGTAAATCTTATCTCACTCTAGATATAGAATGTGATCCAATAAATGCCTCCTCCTTCACCGGTTGCTGTAAACTATAAAACGATATCTGTTCGTTTCGTCCATCGCTAAATTTGAGTATCAGCGTATAGTCTTTGATTTGATAGGTGCCTTGGCCTGCTTTAATATCACTACAGGTATCCAGCATACCATCGTCTTTAAATGTGCCTTCCTTTGTAAAAGTTAAATATCCAAACGTGTAGTTGCCTTTCTTGATCTCATTATAAAATCACTTCGATACCAACTCCTCTAGTGTGATATTGTCAACGCTTGGAAGTGGGTAGTAATCATCTCCATCTACGGTCAAGCCAATCTCTTTTATTGAGATTTGATAGTCTTTGTTGTCTGATATTAGTTTTCCTGAATTTCCTGTCACTACATAATTATACCGCCCGAAGGTTAATGAGGGTCGATACAGTTGGTAAAGCCCTTGTTCTGGTAAAAAGGAATGCCAGTATCCAATGCCATCATCATAGAGTACTAAAAAGTAAAGATCTTTTCCAATTGAATTACCTGTTGTATTGCCATAGCTCATGGTACCATTCAAGTTCATACTCCAACCCATCTTCAGTTGTGTGGTAAGCGCCCAGTAAACGCCACTCGGTGCTTTGCCCCGAAAGTTGCCAATAGCTGATAATGTGACAATACTTCCTGCAGCAGCTGGTGGAGGTGAAGTTCCTAAAAATCTATTTTCAAGGTTATCAAATGTGGTAACGCGATTAAAGGAAAATTCCCACTGATTATTTTCCCATGCTACAAAGTGGTCGTCTTTTGTTATGAGGTAATTAAAATACATCTCTGGACTTTTTAACGATACCCGTTGCGCTGCCTGGTTTAATTTTTGAACACTGCTCACCGGATTAATGATTTCAATCGGCAAACGGCCAAGCATATTGTATTCATTTAAAGAAGCCCGATAATTACCGGATGACTTTTCCAATCGAAATTGATCGGGTCGGGTATCCAACAAAGTGTATTGGTACGTGCCATCGCTGCGAAATTCAATCTGACGGGTAATGCCTTCCGCGCTTCCAAAAACACCCGTGCTCCCACTGGCCCCTGACATACCTCCATGGTTTACCCACTTACCTATGATAGGGTTGCCCGGTGGCGCAGTTGGCAAGAGCGCTACCTGAGAATCGCCAAATTGAAATGAACTTAAAAACTGGTTTACCTGTGCCTCGTTCTGTTCATAGCCCACTTTACCTGCACTCATGATCATCAGGTACTCAGCGTATTTTATTCCTTTATACACATAAAAATAAATAAGCAAATCCCTTCCTTGTTGTTTCTGCCCAACCCTGTCCAATGCTTTCTAAACCATCACTTGCTTTTTGGTATTGACCCATAGCAATATTGTTTATGCCCATACCCTTTTGCACATATTCATTCCAACCTTGTTTAAAGCTTTGGTCAAGCGAACTCGTCAGTGGTTTTGAGGGTAACAATACAATTACACAGCGCTGATCTGGCGATGTAAGTGATTCCGTATTATTCTCTTGCTTCTGCGACCATCCCTCGGGTACGTTAAACACCCAGTTATTAAATTTTCCCTGTCCGGTGGAATTATAAAAAGATAGGATCAAAAAGAATAATAGAATAATTCTTTTCATAATTAAATTTACCTAATTCACGGTGAATTGCGCATGATGTTATCAAATAATTAACAATGAAATTTGGTCATTTATGCAAATTAAATAGGTCATCCTTAATTCTTCTTCTTTGCAGGAGTTGAGAAAGGCGGTGGCGTAATTTTTATTTCACCCTGTTGTTCCAGCAATTTTAAGGCTTCTTTTACAGCACGCTCGAGTTGCGGATCAATCCCTTTAGAAAGAGAAACAGCATCTTGGCGAACTTCTATATCTGGAGCAACGCCCTCATTCTCGGCAACCCATTTGTTATTGATGGGGTCAAACACAGCATTGTCGGGCGCGGTAAGCGCGCCACCATCTACCAAACTATAGTGCACCGATGATTTTACCAATCCACCCCACGTGCGTGCGCCAATCAGTGGTCCGGTTTTTTGCTGACGGAAAACCCACGGAAAGAAATCGCCCCCCGAACCAGCCATTTCATTAATCAAAAGAACTTTGGGCCCGAGTATTCCAGCGGGCAACCGAAAAGGTGTGCCTTGAGGAACTTCATTGGTAAGGGCAGCTCGTAGTTTGCGATTCATTAAATCAACCATGTAGTCATCTAATAATCCGCCTCCATTAAAACGCTCATCAATCACCACTCCTTTTTATCCTGTTGTGCGAAGAAGTACCGATTAAAGGAAACGAACCCATTCCCTGACGTATTGGGCACCCAAACATAGGCCAGTTTTCCGCTTGACAATTTATCAACCAGGCGTCTGTTGTCTTCTACCCATCCGCGCTGACGAAGATTATCTTCATTCGCGATTGGCTTCACCACTTCCTGCCAGGCTCCGGCAAAATCAGGAGTTTTATTTATGTGCAATGTTGTTTGAACATCTACGGTGCCATCCAAAAATTGGAAAGGATTATCGGCATCGGTTAGTTCTTTTCCATTAATGCCCACCAGATAGTTTCCTTCTTGAATTTTTATTCCCGGCCTATCGAGCGGACTGGATAATTCGGGATTCCAACTTTCTGTTGTGTAGATTCGGTTTATCTTCCAACGTTTATTTTCGGCAACCAGATCCCCGCCAAGTAAACCCACTGCCGGCTTATCTACTTCAGGGAAATCGCCACCAAAAACAAAACTATGGCCAACAGAAAGCTCACCATTTACCTGGTCGAGGACATAGCTTAAATCTGTGCGATGTTTTACAAAAGGAATTAATGGTGCGTATCGCTCGTGCACTTCGGCCCAATTTCTTCCATGCATGTTCGGATCATAAAAATAATCGCGTTCGTAGCGCCAGGCCTCTTCAAAAATTTGTTTCCATTCTTCTGCCCGACTTAAGTTTACCTTGAGATTAATCTTAAGCGATGTTCCCTCATTACCATTTGCTCCTGCGGTGGACATCACTTTCCAATCGTTGTTAACTTTGGCCAACATTTTATTGCCATCTCCGGAAACGGAAATCTGATTTGCTCCACTGATAAATTCCTTTGCCTCACGTTTTTCAAGCGTAAACTTATGCAGCACTAACCCGTTGCCTGATTTTTGTTCACCAATAAATACTGTTCCCGTTGGGCCACTGAGTGCAAGTTTATAATCAGCCTTCGGTAAGGGTAACGCAATAGTCCTTCGCTCTATATTATCGAAATCAATAATTACCGGTTCGGGCTCTTTTGGTTTTACTTCCTTATCCTCTTCCGCAGGTTTCTTTGTGTTTGATTTTTTATCCGCAGGTTTTTTAGTTTCCGGCTCTGGTTTTTTTTCTTCGGCTGAAGACTCTTCGTCACTGCGCGGTTTGAAGGGCGACAAATCTTCCTTTCTCAAATTAATGACATACGCGGCATAGTTGGGATCGGCCATCATGCTGCTGGTATTAGCCCAACCCGAGGCAAGTGCAAGTTCGGTAGTTGCTAAAAAATAAAAATGACGACCATCACGATCCCAGGCGGGTGAGTTCGAATCGGCAAAAGAATTTGTTAGTGAGCGTATGCTGTTATCTTTTGCTGACCAGACAATAATTTGTTTGAAATTATTTGATCCTGATTTTGAATAAGCCAACCATTTTGAATCGGGAGACCAGGTTAATCCCATATCGCCCCGTTCAATATTTGTGCCCCCCACATCTACTGTTTTAATTGTTCCGGTTGCCATCTCCACAACGCGGATGCGAACATCATCATCGTCAAAAGCGATGTACTTTCCATCGGGTGACCACGTAGGCTCCCAGGCCATTTTAGATTCACCAATAGAAATAGTTCTCGGTTTTGTTAATCCGTCTTGTGCGGCAATCATCAAAGCATAGCCTTTTCCGTCCACATCCGAAAACCAGGCTACTTCATTTCCCTTGGGTGACCAAACCGGAGCATGGTCAGCTGCTCCTGAACTTACCGTCATGTTTCTCGCATCACCGTGTTCAACCGGTATGGTAAAAATTTCGCCACGTGCTTCCATAATTGCTCGTTTGCCTGTTGCTGATAGCGAAACCGCGCGCGCACTTTTGGTGACATCTTCCCATTTTGTTTCTGCCCAAGGAAAATCTGCCTGAATGTCTATGGATAGTTGTTTCGTTTCATTTGTTGTTAAATCATGCAAATGCAGATATCCATCGTGCTCGAAAACAAGTTTGTTACCATAACCACCAAGCCATTTAATATCAGCTCCTGTTACTCTCGTAATTTGTTTCAACTCTCCAGAAGCTGGCGTGTAACTCCAAATATTGGAGACCCAATCGCGATCTGACAAAAAATAAATTTTATCACCCAACCACAACGGTTGTATGTCAATTGTGGATTCATTGGGTATGAGTTTCTCTGTTTGGTCAGCCAGATTTAAAATCACAAGTGGTGTATTTTGTCCACCCCTATAATTACGCCACTCCACATCCCAACGATGGACCCGATCAATAACAATTTGTTTTCCATCGGGTGAATACGATCCGTCTGTTCCCCATTGTTTTGTAAGTAAGGTTGAAGGCCCACCGTCTACCGATACTGTCCACAACCGATCGAGGCCTGCCGGTGCGGTTTCTCTTGGGGTTGCGAACAATACGTGCTTGCCATCGGCACTCCAGCCACGCGTAAGTGAAGCGCTTGGATGCCAGGTAAGTCTTTTGGGTGTACCGCCCTCAATAGAAACAATATATACCGCATTGTTTCCGGATCGATTTGAATTGAATGCTACCCATTTGCCATCAGGGGAAATGTGGGGATTACTCTCTACCGCAGGCGTACTGGTTAGCCGTAAAGTTTTTTGTGTACTTAGTTCTGTGATCCAGATATCGCCCCCATAAGAAAATGCTACATGGTTAGCGCTTAACGAGGGCATGCGCAAAAGCCGCGTGCCTTGAGCCGCTACAGCGGATTCTATTAATAGGAAAATAAGAAATAAAAAAATGTTCTTTTTGAGGGGGCTTTGCATCTTATAATCAGTTAAGTGAGTAGAGAAATTCGCGGAGCTGAAATAAAATTAGGATACTAAATGTAGTAAATAAGTAAAACACCTACCTTCATCTTTCACAATAATTTACCATTATGCCACAATCGCTGGACGGCTTGAGTAAGGGTCAAAAAATAAAAGTTATTAAAGGCTTTATTGATTTTGATCATGACAAAATCGAAGCGGGGCGAATTCTAACCTTCAATGAATACAGCTACTTTCCTTATGATGGTGGTTACACGTTTTCAATTTGAAGAAGGCACAATCCGGCTCGCTGAGATTGATGCAGAAAATGAACGGGTACTGAATAATTTTAGTGAGTACTTTGAATTAGTTACGTAGCATTTACCAACCACCGCTGCTGCCACCGCCACCAAAACTTCCACCACCGCCAGAAAAACTACTTCCACTACTGCTGCTACCGGAACTCCAACTACTGGAGCTAGCTTGAACTGTCTCCAGAACTTGATCCCGTGCCACTGCCAAACATTGCCGCATTCATTTTTTTTACCCAACGAAGTTCGCAAAGTCACCCATTTGATAATCGGAAAAATAATTATGAATGACAATCCTGGCACGTACTGAAGATGTGGGGGTAAAACAAAGGCTGGAAAAATAGCAAAGAAAGGAATCAGAAAGGTAAGCATACCAACCCCATTCATCATCAATGATCAGCGCAAAAAAAGCAAAGATGCTCAGGACCGCATAGATTCCGAGACCAATAAGAATGCGAACCGTGGGGGTCAACTCAGTTATGTCACTTGTGTCATCTCCTTTATATTCGCCACCAATACCAGCCACAATAGCCTGAATAGCTGCTGTAACACCTGAATCAAAATCCGCTCTTCTGAAATTAGGGGCCATCTCATTACGAATAATTCGACTGCATAGCGCATCGGTAAGAACTCCTTCTAATCCGGCACCTACTTCAATACGCATGGCATGATCATCCACGGCTATTAACAACAATACGCCATTGTCTTTTTCTTTCTGCCCCAACGCCCATTTCTCAGCAACCCGCATAGAATATTCTTCAATGGATTCTCCATCTAGCGAACTTAAAATTAAAATCGCAATTTGATTGGAGGTCGAGTCTTCATAGACCTTTAGTTTTTTTTCTAAGGCATCAATGGTCTCCTGTTTTAGTACATGCGCATCGTCATGCACCCGCATGTTCCACAAGTCGGGAACGGCCTTCTGGGCAAACGCAGAAAACGAAATCAATAAAGCGTAAATCAAAAATCTAGTACGCATATTCTAATTCAAAATATTCAACGTTTACCACGAATCGCTCGATCCGCCACCGCCAGAAAAACCGCCACCGCCAAAATCTCCACCACCGCCCCAGCCGCCTGAGCTACGGCCTGAACCGCCTAACATTGAGCCCATCATAGCCGCTGTCCAATAGCCACCCATACCCGAACCGCAACCTCGATTTTTGCGCGACATAAATAGTATCATCAATACAATAAATATTATACTGCCCCAGGGAGATTTCTTTTTCCGTTGGGAAACTGGTGGCGCATCATTGACATATTCTCCAGAGATTGCTTTCATGATCGCAAATGTGCCCGCCTGAATACCCGCTTCATAATCTCCTTTTTAGAAGAAAGGGGCTACCTCATTTCTGTTTATGCGACTTGAGAGTGCATCCGTAAGAACTCCCTCTAATCCATAGCCTACTTCAATCCGCATTAAGCGATCTTGCATGGCTACTAAAAACAAAACGCCATTATCTTTTTTTCCTGGCCCAGTTTCCATTCTTTAAAAACACGCACGGCATAGTCATCAATATCATCCCCATCCATCGATGGAATAATATAAACAGCAATCTGGTTTGAGGTTGAATCGCGTTCTGCTTTAAGAATAGCTTCCAATTGCGCTTTGGCTCCAGCCGAAAGAACTCCGGCTTCATCGTGTACCCAAACACCGCCATGAGGCGGAATACTGCGTTGCGCAACGGCAGGAATCAAAAGAATGAGGGAGAAAAAAAGTATGAGAAAAAATTTCATCCGAACTTTTAAAAGAAGATTCATTTGCGGACCCAGTTATTCAATTCGTAAATCATCTTTTAATTCGTTTACATCATCCGGAGAAATTACGAATCCTTTTTCCAGTAAGATCTCTCCGCATCGCAAAATCGCTGCTTCAATCCCGTCTACAATTTTGCCTTGCTTTACGTTATCGATGATTTTACGCACCATGGAATCCCACTCTTTTTGATCAACCACCTCGCTTATTCCCTTGTCGGCCATAACAATTACTTCATGTTCGAAAAAGGAAATAAAAATCATGATGCCTGTGCGCTGGCGGGTATTAAAAACTTCTTCTTGCAGGAATGCATTTTCGGCACGCTTGCGGGTAGCCTGATCCATATACGATTGACTTAGCATAAGCCGTTTTACAAAATTAATATAGTGTGATTTCAACGCGCCAATAAATCCACCCAACATCACCAAGGTAAAAATTAATACGGGATCGTAAACAGCCAGATTGGGAGTATATCGATCAAAAATTATAATCAGAAAAAATACGGCAGCGGCACCAATCAATGCTGCCCGGTAGTTAGCAATCGTGTAATGACTGCTCTTTTCTACAAATACCGGAACGATCTCTCCGGATATTTTACTCTCGGCTTCTTTCACGGCATTTTTAATGCGTTCAAGGTCTTCCGGATTAAATCTTTGTTGAATTGTCATGATTGCAAGTGTTGAAAGGGTAAAGATACAACGAAACCTTTCGATTTTATTAACGTCTTTGAAATAGATAGGAGGGCTGACTAATTCATTCCTCTTAGCGTAAAGGCACCCCAAAAATAAGGATGTGCGTATGCTTTGCGGGTAACCTGCATAGCTTCGCGATAAGCAGCTTGAATATCATTTTGTGCAAAGTATGTCTTATAAAAAGTTTCCATAAAAGTTACGGTTGCTTCATCGCTGATTTTCCAAAGTGAGCCCATAATGGATTGAGCCCCTGCCAACTGGAAAGCACGTTGCAACCCCCACACCCCTTCTCCGTTTTGAATTTCACCCAAACCCGTCTCGCAGGCTGATAACACAACCAGATGCGTGTTGGTTAATTCCAGTTGCGTTACTTCATAGGCCGTAAGAAATCCATCTTCATACCGAGCGTAATCATCGATAGAAAATGGTTCTGAATCCGCAGCCCCGCCAAAATCAATTTTGATTTCAAATAGCTGTCCACACGGGTTCGTTGATCAAACTCACCGTGTGTGGCCAGATGAAGTATCCCCGGGCTTTGCAGACTCTTCACCTTTGATTCGGTCGCTTCTCCTTCCGTGAGCATCACTGTTTTCAACTGTCGCAAAACGGCTAACTCCTCGATCAAATCAATTTCCTTTTGCGTTCCCGGAAGCCTTGCGATTCCACTTCGTGTGATTTCGTCCGATTCAATAGGCGCCACTTCATTGCCCCTATAAATATTTGATCCCTCTTTGCGATTCATGTCGAAGATTGGATTGCCTACTAATACAAGCGTGTTGGAAGTCTGAACTGGCTCTTCCTCGATGAGTAAATCGCGACCGGTAGATACTGATCTAAGCAACACCTCGTCCAAAACGTATTTTCCCGTTGCCGGATTTTGAAGCGTTAGTGGATTGATGATATGATAAACCCCATCGCCACTCAAGAAGATAGTTTTAGCTCCACCTGCTTGTTTGCTGATTTTCGCCCAGTACAAAGGATAACTTTCTTTGTCTTCCAGCAAGCCACGGATTCTGTTTTGATAATTTTTTAATCCGCGTCCATCAAATGCTTCGCTTTCACTAATCAGAAACATCGAAGGCTTTGTTTCGCCTGGCTTAATGACAAAACCCCAATATTGAACGAGTGGTTTATCGAACTCAAAGTTATCGCGTTGAAGTCGGAGAATCTCGAGATATACTTCATCCCTCTTTAACTTTGCCTGAATCTGTTGCCAGGATACTGACTTTAATAAATTGGTTGTGCCTAACTTTTTGTTAACCGTTCGTTCCAAATCGTTTATCCGTATAGACGTGCTGTTAATTGAATCTGCTAACGCAGCAGTAGGATTTTTTAAGCTAAGCTGATAGTAAGAAGCCAACTTATCTCTTAGTCGTTTAATCTCAGCAACCTGAGCCAGCGCTACCCGATCATTCAACTTTCGCAATTGCTTTTCCTGCTCGCGGGTGGCGTCCAGAATAACTCCTTTGGTCTGTAAAATTTTGTCAAGGATCTCCCCGGTGTGGTCATCTCCTTTCTCCGTCATCAGCAGGAGTAACGAATAATATCGGTTCAACTTCTGTGTATACGATTTAAAGAATTCTTTTTTTTTCGTTTTCGGAATAGAATTGAAAGCTGGCCTTTACTAATTTTTCTTCTCCCTCTATTATATTTTTACTTTCCTTATAAGCTTCTGCCAAATGATTTGCTTGTACCTGAAGATTGAGGTAAAAGGGAAGAAAGCCCTTGCGATAGATCTCGCCCACAGAACTATAAAGTTTTGATGTTGTGCTCAATTTTTGAAGTATAGAAAATGCGGATTGATATTGTTTTTCTGCATTTACAAAATCATGATTTAGTTGCAGCAGTACAGCCTTTTCAAACGCACCCTTCGCATATTGAACCGCTAACGGTTTTTGATTGGTCTTAGAAGCTGCAATAACTAATTGAGTAGCCGAGCCACCGACCTGACTAATTTGTTTCATATACGCTGCTCCTTGACTCACCTGTTGTTTTATAGAATCTGCGAGATACGGAGAATCCTTCATTTGCTGTTGAGCCGTTTGCATCGCTGCCTCGGAATAAGCCATCATTTTTATTTAGTTCATCAACTAAAGCCCGCGCAGAGGGAATTGCTTCTTCAAAGAGATATTGATTGAAATAAGCTTGGGATAGGATTGTGTTGTAATTAATTCGTTGAGTTGACAATACCGCCTCCTGACTTGCCGCCATGCTTTTTATATAATCCGCCTTGGCTTTTAGCAATTGGTCTTTTGTTTCCTGAGGATAGTCATCATTTATTTTAAACAACTCATCCGCGGATTGCAGGTTCATTTTCAAGGCTCCTGATTCTGTTAATTCCTTAAGCTGAAGACCAGCCCGTCACAGCTTCAGCATATTGCTCCATTCCAATCAGGCTTTGCCCCAGTTCGCTGTAAAACATTTGTCGGACATAATAAGCCGAACTGGTTTCCAGTACCGAGGCTTTACTTTCCAGATATTTTACATTCTTCTCAAAGAGATTTTGGGATCGGTGGAGCCGGCTTAAATCCAAATAAGCATACAAAATAGATTCTTCATTTACCGTAGCGTAACCCCGGTTATAAAATGGATAATTTTTCTCGTACGCCTGAATGGCTTGTTGAAGTAACTCATAGGCTTTAAAAAGTTCACCGCCTTGTTCAAAATAGATTGCCACCAGTTTACGGGTAGTAAAATACTCTTCGTCTACATCACTAAACAGTTTATCGGAAACTGATACTAAATTTTTCGCGGCTTTTATTTTATCACCGGCATAAGGCAGCGTGGCCATCAGCTGATCATACTGCGTGTAATCCACTTCACGTGTTCGCGTTTTCTCACGACCGTCTTGTGCTGTTAGTGGAAACCTCAACACAAAGAGAAAGGCTATGAAAACCAATCGCATCCGCACCGTGTAAGAAATTAATTTTGGATTAAGCCTTTAAGTAAATCAAAATTCGCCATTTTTACTATCTATGCGCACGCTACTATTACATTACTTGAAACTATCCCTTTTGGTGATTATGCCTTTCATTGGTTCAGGGCAATCCATAATTCTTTCGCAAGTGAGTATTGGCATAAGTGGCTCAGCAGCCGATGTAAGCACAACTACCGAAGCCGGATTTGTGCTGGCGGGCGGAGGAAAAGATCAAGATGCTGCTATGAAGTGGATGATTGAACGGAGTGGTGGAGGTGATTTTGTAATAATTCGTTCGTCCGGTTCAACCGGCTACAATGATTATCTCTATGAAATGGGTGGACTCAATTCAGTGGAAACATTGATGATTGACTCACGTGAAAAAGCGATGAGCCCAGAGGTTGGCAAACGAATTCGTGAAGCGGAAGCGCTGTTTATCGCGGGTGGCGATCAATGGAACTATGTAAACTATTGGAATGACTCTGAAGTATCAGAGGCCATTCAATATCTTATCAAAGAAAAGAAAATTCCGATTGGTGGAACCAGTGCCGGCTGTGCCGTTCTCAGCAATTACATTTTCGATGCACAACACGATACGGCAGTTTCAAAAGATGCACTCGCCAATCCGTATGCTGAGCAAGTCAGTGTTTCAAAAAGTTTTATTCAACTACCCTTTCTCGAAAACACAATTGCTGATCAACATTACTCGCAACGCGAACGACAAGGAAGGCACGTGGTGTTTATGGCACGCATGTCCAAAGATTTTAAGATTAAAAATCCTAAAGGCATTGGCGTAGATAGGCGCACCGCGGTTTGTATTGATAAAGAGGGAAATGCGGTTGTGATTGGTGAAGGCGCTGCCCATTTTCTGATTAGCCATGGTGCGGCTGATGTTTGCGAACCCGGTAAGCCGCTTCAATGGAAAAAGAGTTCCATTCGGGATTATATTTTCCAAGGTTCACAATCCGGTACCCCAGCTTTTAACTTAAAGCAATGGCCTGTTGGAGAACCTAACGAGTACTGGTCGGTAATAGAGGGTGCTCTTCTTAGAAACAAGAACTGATTTTACTCAATCCCTTCCCACCACAGTGTCGATGGTACTTCTTCGCCCAGTATTACCGGTTCGCCAATACGAGGTGTTGTTACTTTTATTTGTAACAACGCTGCATGTTTCTTTGCGCGCTTAATCGGTTCTTTCCAGGGATGATTAGCCAACACAAATTTACCCCAATGTACAGGCATTAAGATTTCCGTTTTTAAATCTACCCCGGCTTGTACTGTTTCTTCGGGCATCATATGAATATTAGGCCATTGTGGATCATACTGCCCACATTCTAAAAAAGCAATATTAAAAGGACCGAACTTATCTCCAATTTCTTTAAAGGCGTTGTCATAGCCAGAATCACCTCCAATAAATATTTTTGTCTCCTTTGATTGAAGTACATAAGAAGACCATAATGTTTTATTGCGCGTAAGCCCACGGCCGGAAAAATGGCGGGCCGGAGTTGAGGTTATTTGCAATCCCGGAAATACCTCCGCAGAATCCCACCAATCGAATTCTGTAATTTTACTTTCATCAACACCCCACTTGCTTAAGTGTTCGCCTACGCCAATCGGAACACAAAACTTTTTTATGGTGACATTTAGTTTTAAAATAGTGTTGTAATCCAAATGGTCATAATGATCATGTGAAATAATCAGTAAATCAATTTCTGGAAAATCTTCGGCATTATAAACCATAGAACCCTCAAAGGCTTTTGAGCCCACATATTGAACAGGCGAAGGTCGCTGACTAAATACCGGATCAACTAAAATTTTTTTGTTATCAATACTGATCAAATAAGTAGAATGGCCAAACCAGATAATGGATGGTTTTTCGGAAGAGAATGTTTTCAGATCTGTTTTTACTGAAGGAATTTTTGAGTGCGGATACGTTTCTGGCTTATCGCTCAAAAATTTGCGAATCATTGAAAAATAGGAAACATCCGGTGCCATCATAGGAGTTTCTATTCGATTTTGAAACGAGCCCGCTTTATAGTTAGAAGATTGTTCTATTTTCTGTTTGCGTGCTCCTTGCGGGAGTTTGCCAAATGATTCTTGCTGCATAAATAAAATATACGGTTAGCGCAAATAGAAGGATAAAGTATCAATATTCCTTTGCCGATTTTCTTTAACATGGGTTGATAGACGAAGGGGTAAGTTTTTTAGTTTATTTACAATGTCCGGTATTTGCAATTCCGCCCATAATAAAAAGGATTTTAAATCTATTTCATATTTGGGTTAAAACTGGTTGACTTCTACGTTTAATCCATTTTATAATCTCCACCCACATAACCCCAACAAAAGCAGCAGTCAGGCAAAGCAAGATCTTTTCCACTGAAATTACTTCAAACTCAAAAATGCGTTGTAACGGACGAAAATAAATAGAAAGGAATAGAACCCCCAAAGAGATTGACAAAATCAGTGGGATCAATGCATTCTTATAGCGAATGGTAGTAAAGTACAGAATAGTAAAAGGAACGATTAGCCAGCGTTAAAAAAAGATTACTAAAGATTAACGTGGTATAAATAATAGTTCGCACTGTTGCTTCGCTTGAACCCATTTGAATAAAGTAATATCCCATTACCAAGCAGGCCGCTGTGATTACTAATCCTTGTACAATACTCAATGATAGCTCCCGCATCGAAAAAAAGGTAGAACTCATTTTACGCGGTTTTCGGGTCATGGAGTTTCCTTCAATCGGTTCATTCTCAAAAATAACTGAGCAAGTAGGTCCCATAATTAATTCTAAAAAATAACATGCACCGGAGAAAAAATATTGATATAATCCCACATGAGAATCAACGGCATGGTTACAATAAGAATGATGGGGAGGTGAATGGAGATAATATACTGAATTGCTTTTTACAGATTTTCATAAATGCGTCTCCCCAACGCAACCGCTTCGGTCATGTTAAACAAATCATCATCCACCAACACCAACGAGGCCGCATTCTTAGCCACTTCGCTGCCGCGTTTACCCATAGCTATACCGATGTGTGCGGCTTTTAGCGCGGGGCCATCATTAACTCCATCGCCTGTCATCGCAACTACTTCTCCATTTGCTTTCAACGCTTCAATCACTTTTAGTTTTGCAGCCGGAAACATGCGAGCAAAAATGTTAACGGTACGTACCTGTTGGCGTAACTCGTTATCATTCATTTCGATTACCTGATCTCCGGTTAAAATACCGGTACCCTTTTTCATTTCTATTTGTTCGGCAATAGCAACAGCGGTTTCCGTATAATCCCCTGTAATCATTTTTACTTCAATACCAGCCGCATAAAACTTCTTGGAGTGTTTCTTTAATATTCTTTTAGGTGGATCATAAAATCCAATCAATCCTAAAAACTGAAACTCAAATTCGTGTTGCGATAAAGGAAATTTCGGGTCGCTATAATCCGATCGCCCAACGGCCAGCATCCGATATCCCTTAGAGGCAAATTGTTTTGTGATAGTAAGAACTTTGTCTCGTTGTTCAACAGAAAGTGTACTTTGATTTAGTACTCCTTCAACACTTCCCTTGCAAGCAATGATGCGGTCATTGTTGTTATTAGCAAACACATGAGTCATGATGGGTGGCTTACCCCCCAAGGGATATTCATGTATTTGAGTATAGGTTAGTCGTTTATCATTCGAGGCAACTGATGTGTACACCGTATGAATCGATTTTTCCATAGCATCGAACGGAACCGGCTCCGATGCCCACATCGCATATTCTAATACTGAATTAAAAGAAGGTACCCCTGCTATATAGTCATACTCTCTATCATTTATAAAATCATAAATAACAGCGAGTCGCATTTCATTCTCCGTTATCGTTCCGGTTTTATCGGTACATATTACAGTAGCCGCGCCCAGCGTTTCAACAGTATGCGGAGATCGGGCAGTCACTTTTTGCTTGTACAGATGATAGGCTCCCAGCGCCATAAATGTGCTGAACGCTACGGGTATTTCTTCGGGTAATACAGACATAGCCAGCGTTAACCCTTGCAATAAGCTGTGAAGAATATCGCGCGACAATAAATAGTTTATCCCCCATACAATAAGGAATGCTACTATACCTACGGCAACCATCGCCTTAACAAAACTTTCAATTTGTTTTTGCAGGGGTGTGCGACTTATCTCTATCTCCTCAAGGGATTGACTAATTTTACCTAACTCGGTTTGTTTGCCAACGGTAGTCACCCGCGCCACACACGATCCGCTCATAATCATGGTGCCTTGAAAAACATTATTGTTAGACCCTTCTGTTTCCTTCAGCACGGACAATGACTCTCCGGTAAGAATACTTTCGTTTACAGAAAAATCATTCTGCTTAATAATGACAGCATCGGCAGGAACTTTGTCGCCATCCTCCAACACGAGCAGATCATCCACTACTAACTCCTCGGCATCTATTTGTTGAGTGATTCCTTTACGGATAACTTTTGCCAAGGGTGCTGTTAGTTTTTTTAATCCGGCTACAGCCGATCGGCTTCTGTTTTCCTGATAAATAGAAATCCCCGAAACAAATCCAAGCGCAATGATCATGATAACCGCTTCACTGAATTCACCCAAGAGAATATAAATGGCAGCGGTACAAACCAGAATAATAAATAAGGGCTCTGTGGCGATCTCTTTAATCACCTGCCAAAGACGATTTTGCTCACGTAGCGTTGTTACATTCGGTCCATGCTTATGGCGGCTCGTTATTACTTGCTCATCGCTTAGCCCTTTTAAGTTGCTTGCTTCCAAAATCTATATTTCAAATTTGTTTATCTCTCCACTTGCCAGACTTCATATAAAAATAAGCCATCGTAAACATACTGAGCCAATAAACCCACTCACTACCCCAGCCCCAGCCAATGGATAAATTCCAACGCTCAAGCACAACATATACATAAATACAATAAACGACAATCGTAATGAATTCAATCAACAGGTTTACCCGCGAGTTGCCCGTACCCGTTACTGCGTTGAGCCAAATCGTTCCTACCGACATCATTAATAATGCCACGGACACTATCCTTACAATCGGTATGGCCTCGACAATAAATGCATCTCCCTGGCTGTAGATTTGTAAAAACAAGGCGGGGATACTGTTCAACAAAACAAAAATAAAAGAGAGATTCCCCAGACTTAATTTAACAATACGCTTAATCAACGGCATTACTTCATCTTGTCTGCCCTGCCCAATTATATTACTCACCATCGTATTTGCCGTGGCGGCAAAGGCCCAGCAAAAAACCCCAAACAATCCGAAGATGTTGCGCATCGTGTTGGAGATAGCCAATGCCCTCGGACCGTGATGCTCAATCAAAATGTAAAAAAACTCCCAGCTCGTTATACTGATAGCAAATTGTAATATCAGCGGAGTTGAAATGGTGAGAATTAACTTCATCACAGAAAAGTCAATCTTCGTTTGTTCAAAGAATGCAAAGATCTTATGAATGTTGTTCATGCGGATTACCAGATAAATCACCAGTAAACCAAACCCCTCGGCCACAATAGAAGCATAGGCGGCACCATTAAAACCAAGCACAGGAAATCCAAGCCTTCCATAAATCAATGTATAGTCTAAAAAAATATTAACGCTAGCTTCAGCCAACGTTCCCCAGATTAAAAACCGGGTTTGATTCGTGCCTACTAAAAGGGCATTGCGCATAATGTACAGATAGAGAAATGGCAGGCCCCAAATACGAATAAGTAAAAACCGTATAACCTGATCGGCAATAAGCGGATCGTGTATAGTTGCCCGCAGAATAGTTGGCGCAAACAAGTAGGTTACCCCAATACCCAAACCCGCAATTACCAGTGCAATCCAAATCCCATGAAAGAATAATCGGCCAATCTCTTTCGGTAACCCTTGACCAGCCCTTCGCGCTATTAATGCTTGTAGTCCGTTGTTTAGTCCATTACCAATTACCGCAAAGATTAAGTAATAAACACCGGTGATACCGGCACTGGCCAGTTCCTGCTCACCCAATCCGCCAAGAAAAATATTGTTCGTGATAAAATTCAGCTGCGGCACCAGCATGGCCATAGAAATTGGCAGTGCCATGAACAAGATTTGCTTATAGCTTGTAGTAAGCTTGAGTTCCATTGCCAAAAAATGAGAGGCAAAAGTACGAGAAAGGGAAAGATTTATTCATACTGGTTTGTGAGGATACAAACCATGGGTTTTAGTTCGCCCAGTTATAAATCTTGGATTTTGTACAAAATCCTAAAAAGTTAAAACTATAGAATGCCTGTCTGCTAATGGGATAGCCGAAAAAAATCACTTTAAGCTCTTCTCTGTAGCTGCATAATGATGTACTACATGATAAATAGTAAAGTACATCATCTCCCGCAAGGTAAGTTTTCCTAATAGTGGATGTGGTAAGATCAATTCATCAAGATTCTTTTCCGAATAGTCAAGAAGTTGTTTGCATAACTTACCCACAACATCGTTTACCGATTTTATAAGTTTTTCTCTCTGCTCAATTGTTACTTCCGTAGGAATAAACCGACTAGTTGCAACACCGCCTTCTTGTAATTTGAGTTTATACTTAGTCACTAATTCGTCATACGATTTACTGGGTCGATTAGCCTTGCCGAACATGGCCTTTAATCCCAGTTTTGGCATTGCCAGAGCCTGGTTTACGGGTTTCACGCTTAACCGGATATGATCCAGTTGTTGGCCAGCCGTCCATTTTTCATTTCGGCTCAACATAAATTCCTCCGCGGTAAGCGAATTAATATAATCCGTAAAGACCGTGTGATTTTCTTTAAGCTTATCAATCAATTCTTGTTGTGTCATAAAGTAGCGTGGTTGTGTTTGGTATCGGGCACTCGAGGATATAACCTCCTTAAAACTACTGAAGTAGCAAGTCGTTTATCCTGCCAAGATACAAATTGTGTAAATCTGATTAGCTCTTTACCGTTCAGGGAAAAGGCATCCATCCATACAAATGGATTCCCGAACTTTCACCCTTAATTCAATTAACTATGAGAAAATACTACCTCAGCTTACTGATCTTCGGGCTTTGGGTGCCATTCGCATCGGCTCAATATCAAACTCAGGCACAACTTGCACAAAAACTTAAAGGTCTTGAAACTTCCTCAAGCGGATCAGCCAAACTTCAATCCATAACAAAAACAGCCAGTGGCAAAGATATCTGGCTAATGGAAATTGGAAGTGGCGACCGCGCAGCCCATCCGGCAATAGCCGTTGTGGGCGGTGTTGAGGGTTCGCATCTTTTCAGTCAGGAACTGGCTGTTGGCTTTATTGAAAAATTACTTGGCTCTAAGACGGATAGTATCAAAAACTTATTGAGCACAACTACATTCTATGTATTCCCGAATATGAGCCCCGATGCCTCGGAACAATATTTTGCGACTCTTAAATATGAGCGCAGCGGCAATGCATCGGCTACCGATGATGATCGTGATGGAAAAATTAATGAAGATGGGTTTGAGGATTTGAATGGCGATGGCCTTATCACTATGATTCGTGTTGAAGATCCAACCGGAAAATGGAAAACTCATCCCGCTGATGCCCGCATCATGACACAAGCTAATGCTGAGAAAGGTGAGCGCGGAAATTATTTGCTCTACACAGAAGGTATTGATAACGACAAAGACGGATCATTCAATGAAGATGGTGAAGGTGGGATTCACTTTAACAAAAGTCTTTCTTTTGATTTTCCCTATTTTACACCCGGAGCTGGGGAACACCCCGTATCTGAATTAGAGAACCGTGCTTTACTAGATCTTCTCTACGATAAGCCCAATGTTTTTTCCGTAGTTACGTTTGGGCCGGCCAACAATTTGTCGGAGTCATGGAAATATGAGCGTTCAAAAACAACTATGCGCGTGATCACCGGCATACTTGAGAATGACGCCAAGGTGAATAAGTTTGTTAGCGACCTTTATAAAAATCAGTAACCGCTAAAGATGCGCCTTCTGCCTCCCCAACAAAAGGAGATTTTGTTCAATGGGCTTACTTTAACTATGCGCGTCCCAGCTTTAGTACTCCGGGCTGGTGGGCTCCCAAGTTTGAAATTCCAAAAGATTCAGTAGCTGCAAAAAAGTATAAAGCCAATGACGATAAGAACAGCGATGTTGACTTTATTCGCTGGGCTGAGAAAGAAGGATTAGATGTATTTGTGCCCTGGAAAAAAATTACCCATCCTGATTTCCCTGGAAAGAATGTAGAAGTGGGTGGCTTTAAACCTTTTGTAAAATCAAATCCTCCTGCAAAGGAATTTGACAAGGCAACTACAGAGCATACTAAATTTTTGATAGCGCTGGCGCAGGCAAAACCTGAATTGGATCTTATCAATTTAAAAACCGAATCGTTGGATAATGGCGTGAGCCGCATTACACTCACGGTATTTAACAAAGGGCAACTTCCGGCTGTAGCCGAAGTAGGTACCAACAACTATTGGGTGAAGTTGATAAATGTTGAATTGAATTTGGGTAAGGATCAATCTCTTGTTAGCGGCAGAAAAATTATTACCATCAATAATTTACAACCAGGCGAGAGCACAGAAGTTAGCTGGCTCGTGAAGGGCAAAGGCACCGCTACAGTTGAAGCCGGTGCTGCACAAACCGGAATTAAAAAATTACCCATCACTCTTTAATCTGAACGAGTTATGAATAAACTAATTATATGTTTTTTCTGTTTGCCGGCATAGCTGCGCAGGCACAAGATGCTAACGGAGTGTTTCGCGCTGCGGGCTCTCCCGAAAATCCGAAAGTATCCATCACTTGGAATAGATACTACAATCATGATGGCATTACTGATATCTGCAAAAAAATTGCTGCGGCTCATCCTGACTTAGCAAAACTCGAGTCTATTGGTAAAAGTTATCAAGGCCGTGAGATGTGGTTGCTTACCATCACCGATTTTAAAAAAGGAAAGCCAGAAGAAAAACCTGCTTTCTATTTAGATGGAAACATCCATAGCAATGAAATTCAAGGTGCCGAAATGGCACTTTACACCGCGTGGTACCTGACCGAGACTTTTAAGGACATTACGTATATCAAGGAGCTTCTCGCTGATCGTGTTTTTTACATTGTGCCAACAATCAATCCTGATGGGCGCGATAATTTCATGAAAGCGCCAAACTCTCCGCATAGTCCACGTTCGGGTATGGTGCCCATCGACAATGACCGCGATGGAAAAGTTAATGAAGATGGGTTTGATGATTTGGATAAAGACGGAAACATTACTCAAATGATTCGCAAGAGCGCGACCGGCCGATTTAAAAAAGATCCAAACGACCCGCGCAGATTAATGCGAGCTAAAAACGATGAGCTTGGTGAATATGAAGTGCTGGGC
This sequence comes from Flammeovirgaceae bacterium, assembly GCA_016709845.1. Taxonomy (GTDB): domain Bacteria; phylum Bacteroidota; class Bacteroidia; order Cytophagales; family Cyclobacteriaceae; genus ELB16-189. Next base: position 183,528 of record JADJMA010000004.1, read on the forward strand.
AACGAAGGGATCGACTCCGATGGAGATGGAAGAGTGAATGAAGATGGAGAAGGGTACTACGACCCTAACCGCGATTGGGGATGGAAGTGGCAACCCAATCCCATACAAAATGGTGCGTATAAATATCCATTCTCCTTGCCCGAAAATCGTAACGTCCGCAACTTCGTAATGGCGCACCCAAATATTGCCGGAGCACAAAGCTTTCATAATAATGGAGGAATGATTTTGCGTGGTCCTGGTGCTGAAGAAGATGCCAGCACGTATAATGCAGAAGACTCTCGCATTTACGATGCTATTGGCAAAAAGGGTGAGTTACTCATTCCGGGGTATCGTTACATGATTGTGTACAAAGATTTGTATTCTGTTTTTGGTGGTGAATTAGATTGGTTCTATGGTGGCCGTGGTATTTACACGTTCACTAACGAGTTGTTCACATCCTATATGTATTTCAACAAGAAGTCTTCTTGGGAAGATGGAGAGGATGAAAATTACGAATTTAATAACGACTTACTCTTTGGGGATGCGGTTGTACCCTGGAAGGAATATGATCATCCACAATATGGAAAAATTGAAATTGGTGGCGTGAAGAAAAACTTTACGCGTGCCGATCCCGGTTTCTTACTAGAGAGTGATGCGCACAGAAATATGTCATTTGTTATTTATCATGCGTACCACATGCCTAAGTTGAGTGTCGAAAATATATCAGAAAAGAACTTAGGCAACGGGCTTACCGAAGTTACTGCCGTCATAAAAATGAACGTATGATGCCCACGCACGCAAGCCAGGATTTAAAATTTAAAATCGAGCGGCCAGATTATATTTCGTTGCAAGGCGCTACCGTTGTGGCCGGAATGATTGTTGAGAACGGAGATTTAAATATTACTCGTGAGCAAAAAATTAATCCCGCTGTGCTGGAAGTAAAAAGCATTCCAGGGCTGGGTGCTGTTACTGTGCGCTGGATAATAAAGCCTGCCAAGAATTACACTGTAAAAGTGGATAGCCACAAAGGCGGTGTGGTAAGCAAGCAGAAATAATTGTTAGAGAAGTTAAAATGTAAAACCCCGGCCTTGGTCGGGGTTTTGTTTTTTAAAGTCGGGGAAACCAATTAAGTATGCAGTAGTATTCGATTAACCCAGGCGCTAAAAATATCTTGAATTGCGTCATGTCGTTTTAGTACACTTAAATCATAAAATATTTCGATTAAAAATACTCAAACTAAATCCCGAAGGGATTTAATTTAAATAACACCGCATGAAATGCGGTGTGTTAAAGACACCTCCCTTAACAACCCTGAAAGGGTTGAACTACAATAAATACTTCTCATCAAACTGAACTCCATGTTCCTTTAGCAGGTCTACGTATTCATCTCGGAAAGTTTTAGTCTTGTGATGTTCCTCCTTGATTTTTTATATAATTGATCAGGATTTCTTTTCGGTCGATTGAGTAGGTAAACGCACCATAGCCATCTTGTCAACCACTAAACTGTGGGAACAACCCCTTCTCCTTAATAAATTTTGTGCTGGCCAACTTAATATCCTTAACAAGATCGGCCAATGCTACGGATGGACGCAGGTGCGTAAGAATATGGATATGATCTTCAACGCCATTTATTTGGTAGAGGTGACACTTCTTGTTTTCAAGAATGCCAGACATGTATTTGAAAAGTTCACTGCGATGAGGTTTAGTAAGCGTGGTCGTTCGATCTTTTGTGCTGAATACAATTTGGTAGAGTATTTGAGTATAGGTGCTCATGGTGTTGAACCACTTCGTGGTTCTGGTTATCATTTGTTTTTCTGTCCACCAATACAATCGGTGGTTATTTATATTTAATCCCTTCGGGATTAGTCAGTACTATTTATAAGTCATGAATTTATGGAAAACAAGTCTTCCCTATAGAATTGCTTTCATTCCTAACTTCTCAACTGAAAATTTTTTCATTGCACTATAAACTCCTTCTACATCTTTCGAAGTCAGGGAGCAACCAATAACATGGACACCCGCGTTAGGAAAGGCAATCGTTTCTTTAAGGTTATCTGGTGTTGCCAATTGATCATTCATTTTCAGCATAGCACTTACCTTCACTTCGGGGTCTTGCTCGGTTTCGTTCTTATAATAGTAAAGCGTGAGCGAAGGTTGTGTTACTTTCCGAAAGAGATCTTTCGTCATCGTTGTTTCTATCAATTCTTCTAACTGAACCAACGATTCCAGGCGATACTTCTTATTCCAGAATTTTGCGTGCTCTTCACTAGCGCCTGTGATCCTATATTTTCCACCGAGCACCGTTCGTGCAATCTGCAAGCCCCAGGGATCATTCAACAAAAAAGCAGTAGGATCATTAATAGCAATGTTGGGCGACATGTTAATCAATGCATATACATCATCGGGATAATAAGCAGCTAACATCAACGCTAATGTGCCACCAGTAGACGTGCTCACCAAAATAACTTTATTCCCTAACTGTTTCCCAATCGTCAACGCTTGCTTGGCACTTTCCCAAAGTCTGTCGGCAGTAAAAAGTAACAAAGTTTCTGTTGTATCAACACCATGATCAGCCAATCGCGATAGATATAAATTACAGCCAAAGTCTTTGGCCAATCTTCTGTGCACAGGATCCCCTTCAATCTGACTGGCAGAAAAGCCATGCAGATAAACAATTGCATATTCCGTTTTTTGTTTTGTGCTATCGTGCCAAACAATGCGCGCTTCGTTGTCGGACTTAATTTTATGTTGAGCTTCGTTTGAAGCCACATAATTTTCCAATGCTGTTGCCTCTGAAGGCACAACAATCGGTGTTAAGTTGTAAGTAGGATGTTTGGGAGTCGGGCCTAAAAAATAAATCGCAGCTAATACGACTATTGGAAAGGTGATTTTTATGAGGCGTTTTGAAATCATGTGGTTCTAATTAAGATACTAATATGTTCGTCTTTACCAAACAATCGCAAAGTCGTAAAGCCACGAAGGATCAAAAAGGATATTTGACTACTTACAACTTAGGCGCCAACCACAAAAAGCCTGAAGACAATAGAAAGGTGATAAAAAACAAAAGTTGCGAAATTGATTTTGCCACAGAAATCAATTCTCGCTGCGTTTTTTCTGAATAAGAAGTTGACCGAGATTGATGCTGATTATGTTGATTTGCAACTCTTAACGATTGCCATTCATCAGATGCAGAAACAAAATAATTAAGTTTTACAGAGTCCTGTGTTTGCAATTGATGCCAACCTGTTTTATCTGCCCAAGTGGTTGCATGCCAAAAGTCATCTATAATTACATTTTCCTGTAAAGGAAGAGTAGTGGCGTTTTCATTTTTCAATATAGGTTCTTCCTTTGCTGCAATTACATTTATACAGAGCGGTTCATCGGTATAAAATGGAAATTGATTTTCGATTTGAATTTTAAATCGTTGTGACTTTAAACGAGTGATTGACTCCAATAAAGGTGACCAAACATTTGCGTAGTCATTTGTTTTCCCTTCCAATAATAACCGATACGTTTCATGCAACAATTGAAACCCTGCTTTTCCTGCACTCAGATTCACAAAACCAGACAGTGTGCGATGTGATGAAACAATAACTGGAGTAATCACCGAAGCCGCTACAATTGAAACAGGCGCTGCCGGTAACACAAAATTAGTTGAAGTTCCTTTTAATCGTACGGTATCTTGCGCGTAAATCGTTGTCGAAGCATTAAGTAATGGGATCTTACTTTTAGTATCTGTCGAGTTAAGCAAAATGATAGCTCCTAATCCTGCTCGACATGATTGCTCCAGACTTTTCAGTTCAGGAGTACTCAGTCCGTTCAGAGACTCGCTATCAAGAAAAACTAAATCAAGTGTTTCCAATATTTCAGGGGTTAGTCGATCGATTCTAATTGACTCCTGATTGGAAAACTCATAATGAAAATTGGTTTTTGAAATTTGTGATCGAACGGTAATCGCATATCCTTTCTCTGCAAGAAAGTTCTTTAAATAACGCACCTCTGCTGTCGGATACTTTTGAATAACGAGAATATTTAGCTTTTCTTCCGGCTTTACTTCAATCGGCAGCTTAGCTTCGATTATAGTATTCAGACTATCGCGTATGATCAGTGAGTATTGAAACAATCCGGCTTGTCGCGATTGAAACGAAAGAGAAAAAGATTTTAAGCCGGTCCCCTTTAATATTACCGAATCTTCCACTTGACCGGGGCCTTTCAAAATCAATATCGTTCTCCTTGCAATATTAATTGTGCCACTGACTATTGCCGTTTGCCCAACGTGTACGTTTGCAGGAATTTCTAACTGCGTAATTCCAATAGGAAGTTTATCTGGAATAAATGTGTAAGGAGCATTAATAGTTTCCTCTTCATAAGCAGTAAGTCCATCTCCTAAAATAAAAGCAATTTCGGAATTGTAATCAGACAATTCATAAGGCTGTATAGTGCTGGCCTTCTTAAAATCAACGGCATCATCTAATCGCATCGTGATAAGATCGGGGTATTTCTTAACAAGGCTATCGGCTTTCGCGCGATCATAATTTTTAGTAAGCAAAATGATTCCTGCTGTATCTTCTTTTGAGGTTCGGGTAGGTTGCAGTAGCCAGGCAACTATTGATGAAATCATAAACACAACGGCTACAATTCTTGCCAGCAGAAACCGACCCTTTCTTCCAATCTCTTTCCAAACAAGAAATGCTAGTAGGAGAACTGCGCCTAAAAAAATGGCCCAGAGTGGAAACAGTGGCTGAATACTAAGTGAAGAGCTATTCATTTTTAATCGTTTCCAGGCTTTGTAAAAATTGTTGATCTAAGGAATGCGTGGTCAAGCGCTTTTTAGTTGGCGAAATAAATTGCTGTGGTAGCACCCGCCACAACACCTAGCGAACTTTTAAAAGTAAAGCCTTTCCGCTCCTTCGCATTGCCCTCACCATAAGCCAATGCATTCAACATCGTTAATCCTTCCAGGTAATTCGGTTTTTCCAGAACTATCTGGGCAAGTTCCTGTCCGGCCTTATAAAATATTTGTTGTTCTGTGGTAGTGATCATAGTTCTACTTGAGCCAATCATCTGCTCAGTCAGTATTAGGGCTTGTCGTATGTTTTGATAAGAATCATTTTCTTCAACCATTCTTTTACCTGTCGAAGTTTGCACCTCACTCAAATCGCCCGTGAGCCGCTTCTCTTCCTTTAAAGGTGGTGGATCGAACCCCGTGCGATGTACATAGATGCGCGAATCATTGCTGATCTCTTTTAATAATTTTAAGGCCGTGTATTGATAAGGTAATGATTTCTCTGGATCAAAGAGTCGCAGGTGAAGTTCGGCATCCCACATTACGGTAAGTGCCGCTTTCAGTTTTGCACGCACAGACTCGACAAAGAAAGTGGCCACCTCGCCATCATCGTGATTATGCGTAAAAGCAGCTAATGGATCTTCTTTTGCATTTGGATCATTGTGTGCATGTTCTGTTGGCGCTGGCTTTTTCTCAGCCACCAAGTTGTGTCCATTTTCCGTATCATGTTTATGAGTAAATTTATCCATAACATCTTCTGTTGCTTCATCTCCGTGATCTTCAATCTCTGCTTTACCAATCTGCTCTTCAAACTCTTCACCTAAAAATTGTCCGTAACGCAAACGCAATACTTTTTGATCGTAGCCTAATTCATTGCTGGTCGCATTGAATTGTTGTTTGGTCATCCCTTTTCTTTCGCGCAGTAATTTTTCTGAGTCGATGATGATCTGGCGCTGACTTCTAAAATACTCAGGCATTAAATCGACACCCAGGCCTTCATCATCCACGAAATCTATTTTTGCGGTATCTTGTAAGGCAATGAAAAATGTTTCGGTTCGATTGTAATTGGGTGTTGGTATTTTATTGTCAATCGCCTCCACATAAAAATAAAGTTCATCACCGGGCTCCATGCCCAGTTTATTTAGGTTCAATGTAATCTCGCCAACAACGTTCTTCCCCGATATCTTTTGTGGTTTATCAAATCGCAATCGCTCTTCTCTAAACTTTACAGACTCCCCACTTCCCTTGCTCACGGTTGCAATAATCGATGCGTCCAACAAGTCCGTAATCATCCCGCAAGGTGGATTTAACGGGCACAATAAGTTTATCCGAAAAGGAAATTCGTGTAAACTGATTGAGGTTATCAATCGTTATCTTCGGAGCTTGATCTTTTATAACTTCAATTCCTTTTATTAGCTCGAGTGGAGAGTTGCCCGCGATTTTTCGATTAAGGATTGGCTTTGGAACAAAAGCAGTTAAACCAAAATAGAAAAGTGCGCCAACCACAAAAATCACAAATGATCGAACTAATGAATTCGGCAACCTTATCTGCGGATATAAAGAATTAAAATTATTGAGCGTCTTTTCAAGTTGTAGTTGCTGGAGTAGATTCAATGCAGTCTCAGCTTGCATAAATAAATCTGCACTTTCTTCAAGCTGTAGATAATGGCTGTTCAAATATTGAATGAAGACGGTATGACTGAGTGAAAATAATTTGTAATGCCATGCTTGTTGAGCAATTACAATTAATACGATTACCGATGAAAGTGAAAATTTCCAAATTAAGGATACTGTGAAAAGGCCAGTCAATGCAAAGACTAAGAGAAATCCAGCAGATGCGTACAGAATAATCTCAAGTGCTCGCAACAGCAAGTAGCGCCTCTTCAAGTTTTGAATTCGATATCGGGCTTCGGCTACACTCATTGTTTCTTTGCATAAGCAGTAATTCGTTCCACAATCAATACCAAAAGAAACAATAGAAGAACAAATTTATTTGGTGAGGGTGCTATCATTCCAGCTTTCAAAACAGACTCCGTTTTCTTGCTTCCTGAAAAAATTATAGAGTCAGGAAGCACGCGCTTGTCATATCGATTTAATCGGGTGGTTAGTTTTGAATCAGCGAGCATTAACTCAGCCAATTGCAGACTAAGATTCTCATGGCGGGCAACATCGACTGTAAGTCGCTTGTTGATGATCCATTGATTTACTTTTTGTTTAGTTATTAACTGATTTACTGTTTTAGGCCTTATGGCGACAATATTTGTTGAATCATTCGCTGGTATCAATCGATCAGAGAACCAAAATACCCAATCAGTACTAGCTTCTAATTTCTTTGAATCTTGAATTTTGAATTCAATTGGCAATGTTAGCTGTATGGCATTCAATGCCGCTTTAAGGATCTGCACATCAGGCGCATGCAATTCATCCGATACAATTGAAATTTTAATTTTCCTTATCGGCTCAGCAACAAGAGAATCGGGAAGTGCTAAAGCTTGCTCCGTAGTAAAAGAAATATTTTCTGATGTGGTCATCCCTTTTCTGATCAAAAATTGATTTTCATTTTTTTTCAACGCTTGCAATACAAATTCATTTGGTTCTGCAGTAATACTTATCCACGTAATCACAGAATCTATTTCAGGGCGCATTCCATCAAAATTCTTTATAGCACTTTTTGAAAAAACAATTCCCTGTGTCAGTTTTTCATTATTGAGATCATCAATCGCACGCCAATAATTTACTTCGCTTACTTGTTGCTGTTCCAGCAAAGGAAATCCATGCTGCAACCACCGCCCTTCAAATCCTTCTTCTTCCAGACTATCTATTGCTTGTTTTACTCGCGGATGATTTTCTAAACCCGGTTCTATCAATACCCATTTCTTTGCATCCGTGCTACTCCATTGAAAGCCAGCCAGCAATCCCACAAATAAAACAATTAGTAGGCATCGCAAGGCGAGCAATAAAAGTTCATTCAGTTTAATCCCTTTAAATTGTTGCGTGCTTGTTTCCCGCAAGTGGCGCAAGCTGCCCATCTTCACTACCTTCCCCTCCTTACGACTCAATAAATGAATACCAATCGGTACTGCAAGTGCCGTTAATGCCCATAGAAATATAGGTTGTGCAAATTGAATCATCTGGCTAATCGCTTACGCACGGCTAAAAATTTTGCAACACCAATTCAATTGGCTGATCCAGATATACCAGATTATAATTGATTTGTTTTTCTAACATCCAGGCGCGCGATTCCGCCAACCACTCTTGCATGCGCTGTTGATAAGCTTTCTGTTCTGAAAAAGAATCTGCTTTAGTTCGAGCTCCAGTTTCAAGATCTTCAAATGTAAATGAGCCTTGATAGTTAAATGTGGATTCTGTCTTACCGAGCAAATGAAAAACGATCACTTCATTACGAGAAGTTTTTAATCGAGATATAAATTGATGAATGTCTCGCGTTTCATCATATAGATCGGTAACAAAAATGATCATCTCTTTTCCATGATGATCAAATAATTGTTCAATGCTATGGCCTTTCTCCCACACCCCTTCACTTTTTACCTGAATCAGCTCATTAAGGAATCGTAAAAATTGTTGTTGCTCAAATCGTGGCAGCACACTTTTTATCTGCTGATCATTAACGGCAAACAATCCAAACGTATCACTTTGCTTTCGTGCCAGGTACGCCAATGCCGCAATCATCACCTTGGCATATTGCATCTTGCTCACACCATTCTCCATGTAAGCCATGGACTTGCTCGCATCCAACATAAACTTAACCGTGATGTTGGTTTCAATCTCTGCTTCCTTGATGTAGTAGCGTTCGGTACGAGCAAACATCTTCCAATCTAATTGTCGCAAATCATCACCGGGTTGATAACTTCTGTACTGACTAAACTCCTGCCCCGCACCAACAGATTGACTTTTGTTGCTGCCACTCATAAAGCCTTCCACAATAATACGCGCGACTAACTCAAGCCCACTTACTGTGTGCAGTACGGAAGGATTGAGTAGTTCTCTGATGCGCGCGTCCATCAAATACCTTTTCGAATGGAAATGTTTTCCAGCAAATGAGTGGTTACAGCATCGGAAGTAACTCCTTCCGACTCTGCTCTAAAATTCATGAGAATGCGATGCCTTAACACGGGGTAGGCCATATGTCGAATATCATCTTGTGTAACTGCAAAGCGTCCACTCAATAATGCGCGTGCTTTAGCAGTAAGAATCATGGCCTGCCCTGCGCGCGGACCTGCACCCCAACGTACCCATTCTTTTACAAACTTCACTTCGCTATGACTTGCGCGTGTAGCACGCACCAGATTGCTTACCCATTCGACTAACTCCGCGTTGATATGAACATCGCGAACTAATTTTTGGGCTTCCAAAATTTTACTTCCCTCCAGCACATGTTGAATAGCGGCCGGTCTTTTTCCTGTTGTGCTTTCAAGAATTGAACGTTCTTCTTCGGCTGTTGGATAACTTACTTTAATATAAAGAAGAAAGCGATCGAGTTGCGCTTCTGGTAGCGGAAATGTTCCCGCTTGTTCAATTGGATTTTGTGTAGCCAGAATAAAGAAAGGTCGCTCCAGCGGATACGTTACCCCCGCATACGTCACTGAAAACTCCTGCATGGCTTCAAGTAGCGCAGCTTGTGTTTTAGGTGAGGTGCGATTGATTTCATCGGCTAAAATAATGTTAGCAAAAATGGGCCCCTTATTGAATTTGAAAATCCGTTTTCCTGTTGTATGATCTTCTTCCAAAATTTCTGTGCCTATAATATCGGTTGGCATTAAATCAGGCGTAAACTGAATGCGCTTGAATTTTAATTCAATAGCTTCGGACAGCGAGCGAATCATTAAGGTTTTCGCAAGACCCGGAACTCCTTCCAGCAAAGCATGTCCTCCTGCTAAAAAAGTAATCAACAGTTGATCAATAATTTCCTCCTGACCAACAATCACTTTTTTGATTTCCTGTTTCAACTTGTTCAATCCGGCAATAATTTCTTGCACAGATTTTTCTACGGTTGCTAATTCCTGATTCATATCTTTATTTTAACTCGTCAATGCGTACATAATTATATTCACGCTAAAGCGCGTGTTATCAATTCTATAGAAGCGTTTATTTCTAAAATCATAATCCCACTCGCACCCATAATCTTTATTACTATATAAAACACCAATCCGATTGTTTACTTCAATGGCTTTTAAATAGTCGTGTACAATATCATCGCCCCAGCCATTTAGTTCTTGCGATGTAGTAGGCGGACCATCGAACTTAAAGAAGATGGAATACAGCGGGTGGGTGTTCGGAATTTTCTTCAACGCGGTTGCTCCAAAAATTCGTTCCATTTGCGATTCGAATGATTTAGCAAACAGACCATCAATGTCGTGATTACAATCATCGACAAATACAAACCCACCATTGTTTATATACTTCTCAAAGTTTTCACGCTCCTGCGCGGTGAACTCCACTAATTTATGCCCACTGAGATAGCAGAACGGACAGCGGAAAAGGTCTTCACTACTTAAGGAGACAATATTCTCATTCGTATCCACCTTAAGTGTAGTGTATTCAATCAACGAATTCAACACATTTACAGGCATGCGCTGATCCACCTCCCAATCGCCCGATTCATATTGCAGGCGTGTAAAAAAGAACTTATTGCTATCGAAACTCATTGCCTAATGTTACCCCAAACAGAACCGCAATTTTGCTTTTTAAAACGATCAATCTGAGGATTCTTTGCCCGAATTATATGAACGGAAAACTATATCTAAGGTATCTCTAACCCTTGTTACGTTGAGCTTGTCGAAACGTAAATCACTTCTTTTGCTCTCGAAACTGGCTTCGATATCCCGATAGCTATCGGGACAGTTTGACATTCATTGTCTGTTTTTAGAGATTCCCTCCATCTATGTATTCAAAAATAAAAAAGTCCCCGAAACTGATTCCGGGGACTTAGAAATCTATTCAAGCCTACTACACCGCGTCCGACAAGCTCGAGAATGTAAAATCTCTTACCTTAAGCGGGGGTAGCAAATAATTCTGATTCGATTCAACGCTCACCGTACGCTCAACTTTACCCAGTTCTTCCAGGTTGTTGAGCATAATGATCGGGCTTTCGTTGAACCTGAAGTTTTTAACCGGATACTGAATCTTTCCGTTTTCAATATAAAACGTACCATCGCGGGTTAAGCCTGTTAACAAGAGTGATTGTGGATCAACATCGCGGATATACCACAAGCGTGTTACCAACACACCTTTTTTAGTTCCGGCAATTAATTCCTCTAGCGATTTTGTGCCACCTTCCATAATAGCCCCATCAGGTCCAGGCACTGCTTTCACACCTTTCTTCTCGGCCCAATAGCGTGAGTAAGAAAGATTTTTTATCACACCTTTTTCTATCCACGACACTTTTTCTTGTGGTCGGCCATCACCATTCCACGTGCTGGTCGGTAAGTCGGGATTGAGCGGATTGGAATAAATATTCACGCGCTCATCAACCAGCTTTTCACCAAGCCGCGTGCCGCCACCTGCCTTGCTCAAAAAGCTTCGGCCTTCATCGGCTTGCCGTGCATCTAATCTAAAAAAGACGTTCTCCAATAAAACGGCTACGGCTGCCGGCTCCAAAATAACAGTGTATTTACCGGGCTCAATGGCTTTCGCTTCCGCAGATTTCAACGCTTTCTCGGTAGCAATTTGAGTAGCTTTTTTTGTGTCCAACTTTGTTACATCATTATAGCCGCGCGTAGCATATCCCGACCCACGACCATCTTCCGTGCGCACCGTAACAGAAAAATTTGTATTGGTAGATGTGTTGTACGCAAACAATCCTTTAGAGTTCATCATGGCCGCAAAGCCTGCATTGTCTTCCAAAAAGCCTGCAGCTATTGCCTTGCCTGCTTTGGCTACCTCTAAACTCTGAGCAACCAAATCGGAACGCAATCTGGGTGTTATATCCGCAGTAGCCTTTACGTAGGTTTTTGGTTCAGCATATTTCTGTGGTCCTAAGAATGAAACATACTCAGGATTTTCCGGAGCAAGTTGGGCTAGCTCTTCTGATCTGCGAACTACTTTTTCAAGAGATGCATCATCGAATTCATTAATGGTAGCTACTCCCGATTTCTTTCCGTACGCGGAGGAAACCACCAATTGACTTTGACTCACTTTGCCGCTGGTAGAAACTGCATTGCGTGCATAGCGGATGTTTGCACTATCCGTACCACTAAGATTTACCTCGCATTCATCTGCTTTTGAATAGCTCAGTACTTTTTTTAGTAAAGTCTGGGCTTCGTCTTTTGTAAGTATAGGCATAGTATTATCCGATATTTCGTGCTGTGTTGATTACATTAATTCCATTGAAACGAGTAGTGGGTGATCCGTGCGAAACCGCACTGATCTGACCCGGCTGTCCTTTACCATCAAAGAAAGAACCCATCATGGCATAATCACTCTCATCCGCCAGATCGGTACACGAGTTCCAGAACTCCTGTGTATTCGATTGATAGGCAACATCTTTGAGCATGCCTGCGATTTTTCCATTCTTGATTTCATAAAATAATTGTCCTCCGAATTGAAAGTTGTAGCGTTGCTGATCGATAGAGAATGAACCGGCACCTACAATATAAATTCCTTTCTCCACACCTTTGATTACATCTTCAGCGCTGCGTTTTACTTTATTCGGCTGCAATGAAATGTTGGCCATGCGTTGAAACTGGATACTACTCCAGTTGTCAGCATAGCAGCAGCCTTGTGATGCATCCAACCCAAGGATGTGAGCCTGATCACGTATCACTTGATAATTAACAAGAACACCATCTTTAATAATATTCCACTTACCACACGGCACGCCTTCATCATCATACCCTACAGCTCCTAATGATCCTGCCTGGGTTTTATCCGCAACGATATTTACCAGCTTACTTCCAAACTGAAATTTTTTAGATTCCCATTTATCTAAAGTAAGAAAACTTGTTCCTGCATAGTTGGCTTCATAACCTAATACCCGATCCAGTTCGGAAGGGTGACCAACAGATTCGTGAATGGTTAATCCCAAATGTCCGGGCTCAAGAACCAAGTCGTACTTACCGGGCTCAACTGTTTTTGCTTTCATCTTTTCACCGACTTGTTGGGCGCCCATTTGTGCGTCTTCCAACATGTCGTATCGGCCTTTGTATAACGTAGCTACTCCTTTTATTTTATTCTGAGGTCGTGCGTTGAGATATTCATAACCCATCCCCATAGGAGCACTCAAGGCATTTCGTGTTTCAAATTTTCCTGTAGCCTTATCTATTTTGGTGATGAAGAATGTTGGCCAGATGCGATGAACATCCTGATCGATATATGAACCGTCTGTGGATGCGAAATACTTTTGTTCATTTACACTGAAAAGAATCGAGTTGATGTAATCGGCACCACCTTTAAGGGCCGCATCATTTACACTCATCAGAAGATCCACTTTTTCTTTAATAGGAACTTCAAATGAATTTTTTTCGATAGGTGTTTTCCAGCTTACTTCGCCAAATCCTTTTTGAGGCGCCAGCTGAACAGGTTCTGAAAGCAATCTTGAATTTTCTTTTGCAATGGCAACGGCCGTCTCAGCTGCTTTCGCGATGGTGTCTTTGTCCATTTTATCGGTAGCTGCAAAGCCCCAACTTCCATTGGCAAGAACACGAATACCCATTCCATAGGATTCGGTATTGACAATGTTCTGCACTTTGTCCTCACGCGTAACAACAAATTGATTCAGGTACCGACCGATGCGCACATCGGTGTACGTGGCGCCTTTGCTTCGGGCGGCATTTAAGGCAACATCGGCTAATTGTTTTTTTAGCGCAACATCCACCCGCTCAAGCGCACGTGCCGGATCGATGGGATTACCCATTACCGGAATTCCAGGGAGCATGGTGGCGGCTGCACCCATGCCTGTTAGGTAAATAAAATCTCTGCGTTTCAAATTGATGGAATTTAAAGTTTAACGGTTACTCAACAATACTTAGTAAGACGATCAGAATCTAAAAAGGTTCTGTAATTCGAGTTAGTAATTTAATACTGACCGTGCAAATACTTGTTCCATTTCGGACTTTATTATTCAAAATTCTCAAGGTATAGAGGTTGCTTATTTCCCCTGCCTTTGCTGGTGTTCTTCACCAACAAAGTTTAATCCTTTGCATGTTGGTCAAGAAGGCCAACATGGAGGACTTGAGAACCTCTTGAAAGTTTACACTAGAGAAAATTACTTTTTTATTAAAAAGAGTAAGATTTTAAACATTTTTCAGCAGGATCAATTTTGCAATGAATCGCAATATATTTTCGGGGGTTTGATCTGCAACAAATGGAATCTCTTGCTTCGTATATAATAGCAGCAGGTAATTTACTTCCACTTGATTTTCGGAAGTAACTTCATAATCCAACGCTTTCGATTTCGGAAATTTATAAGTTACGCTTCCTTCAAGTTTCTCTTGTCGCTCAAGTTTATTTGGAAAAATTACCCCACTCTCTTTCTCACTTAAAATAAAGATCGTAAGAAATCCATCCTTCCAAGGTTTAATTTCAAAAGTTAATTTGTCGGGAGAAAGGTAGCTTTCTCGCACCCCTTTAACCTCCATATTAAATCCCGGGTCTTTGGTGTTCTTGTGAATGGATACCGTAGCATCTATCCAAACCTCGTAAAGTACGTTGCCAAATTCGTTTACTCTTTTCTCTTCTTTAACAACGGAGAATGCTGAAATTTCGCCTGAGATATCTACCGTTGTTAACGACTCAAAAATTTCTTTGAGTTGCATTTGATTCTCCGATTTGTACAACACATTGGACTCCGCAACATATTCCGGAACCCCTGCTTTTCTCAAAGCCTCAACCTTTGCTTGATTAATAGCATTTTCGCGAGCCTGAACAGGAGTAATGTCGTTTGAAATCACCCATTCCCCTTTAATACTTTCTAATCTTCTCGTTTCTTGTCCATTAGAAACGATTGCAACAAATAAAAGCGTGATTATAATTAAGAATACTTTCATTCTAGTTTTGAATTTTCCACGACAACCATTTTTCATCTAAGTCTGGCGCAACCAGCACCTGCGGGGTTTGTCGTATCCCATTTTCGATTAAAGACGATTTAGGGATCTCACTTTCTAAAAATACTTTTAATTGTTCAAGCGTGAGCTCTCCCTTCGTTTCCCTTAATTTTTTCAATACATAATAGGTGAACAATCCATGAGATTCCTTTTTAAGCGGCAATGATACCTCTTCGCCACTGGTGGCTGTAAAGGCCACTATATTGCCTTCCACAATTTCTCCCTTTGGTTTTACTTTTACCGTGCGTGCCGCCAGCAAACCATTTTCTCCACGACCACCGCCACTGAAACAGGCATCCAGAAAAACAAGTGTTTTGCTAGCCTTTGAAGACGCCAGTTTAGCATATAAATCTTTCAGGCTTATAGCATCTTTGAGATTAGCCGCGGTAACATCTACGGGTATAAGATACCCTTGATGAGTTTCCATATCAGGAAGTCCGTGACCGGCATAGTAAAAATCAATTCAGCATTAGGAGTTAACTTCACCAATTCAATAACTCGTTCAAGTTCTCTGCTCATCTGTCCGCGCGTTGCATCTGTTAAAATAAAGGTGTGTTTATCCGGAACGCCTAACGTTTTTACTACATATTCTTTAAACACTACGGCATCATTACGAGCAAATAATACATTCTGATCGGATTGTAAACCCATTTGATATCTTTTATAATCTTCATTTCCAATGATTAAGGCAAAGCGATTGTCGTTAGGAGTTCCTATAACAGGAATACCCACATCCACATCAGACGTTAAAGAAACATTGTCTATTTGAACCGCCTGGTCAAATTGACCTGAAACAATTATTGTTTGTGCTTGTAAAAGGTTTTGCTCTAATGAAACGCTCAGCGCCCGGTTATCACCATATTTATTGTAACTCTCCGTAACCAATACTTGAATGGGTATTTCGGGCAGCACATATTTCTTATTTGCGAAAAACTCGTATACCAAATTTTTTGTCTCATTGGGTTTTAGTCGATCAATAGTAAAATTTGTTTCACTGCCTGGATAAATGTTTTCAGGGTTACTAAAACTTACGGCTATATTTGTAGCGTCTCCCTGACCTCTATTTTGCAAAACAATCCCTAACGAAATTATTTGCCCCAATTTTATTTTACCACCCTCATTCGTTCCAAACTTATAGTCTGCAATGGTTACTACTGGATTTTTAAATTTTTGGGTATTAAATGAAATTCGGATGGGATCAGAGTCAAAACCATTTCCTTCTCTAATCTGTATCTCAAGTTCGGACTTTCCTGATTCGAGAGACAAGGTTGCTGATAACGGAATACTCACGATGGTGTTCTTACCTGAGATAAGATTTCCAATTTGATATTTTCTTGGGACCTCTATACCCGTAATGGTGCCAACCGGAGCGATTTCCGCAACAAGATTATACCCATCCCCTTTACCTAAATTTGATAGGGTGAAAGCAATAACTGCTTTTTCGCCACCATCAAGAATGCTGTTGCGATTCCCGTTTTGATCAGAAAATGAGATGGACGTTACTTCCAAATTAGCCGGTGCCGTTGGTTTGGGCACTTTTGATATATAAACTTCTTTGGATGGACTTTTCCCTGATTGGCCAAAGCTTTCTATTGAAAATAGTATACCTATTAATAACAGTTTAAATGTTTTCATCGAATTGAATGGCTAATTAAATCGTATACCAAGTCCAAAACTAAATCCTAACGTCTTTATGTTTCTTGTGATATTATTATCGAATTGTGGATTTGTTATAAAGTAATCCATGCCTATGAGGAGATTCGTTTTATAATTCATATTAAATCTAAAGGCAGTCCCCAGGTTTGTGGTTAGTCCGCCCGCATTTTTATCTGAACCATAATCATTGAAGAAAACGGAATTATCCGAAAGTGCGTAAACGTATGTTTGAGAATAGCCAATCATTGGCCGGATATCCCAAACAATTGCTTTCGTCAAGGGGAAAGAGAAAAGTGGCCCAACGGTAAACCCAAAATTATACCATGTAGTTTCATCGTAGGAAAAATTATATAAGCCAGTGTCTGAGTACCTGAACGTGCTCGTAATCCCAATGACCTTCCTGAATCTATACGAATAGGAAAGATCGAAACTAACGCCTCCCTGCTCCAGATCATCCGTAGGTATTCCTCCAGATGTTTTACCAAAAGAACCAATCGGACCAAAAACGCCCATCAAAACACCAAAGTAACCTTTATCTTGTGGTAGTGGGATTTTTATTATTGTTGAATAAGTTTTTGCAATTCTTACCTCAACGTGAATATTTCCTTTCAATTCGCTTCTATCGTTCAAAACATCCCAGGTAATGGATTTATCGCTACCACACAATTCTTTGTATAAGTTTCCGGTAACGCTGGTTGCCTCAGCATATTTACTTCCATCAAAGTAGAATAATTTAATATCGTACGCTTTGTCACTGGCGCAATTAAATAGGTCATACGTAACCGTTATTTTATTTTCGTTTATAGAAAAATCAACATTCTTAATATTTTGAGAATACATAATCTGATAGCAGAATATTCCTATCAGGATTAAAATTGTTCGGCCTGGCCGAGATGGTTTAGAATAGCTTTTCATTATAGATAGAGCTAAAAGCAAGGATAAGGATCCTAACGTTAAATAGCGCCTTAAAATACAGAAACAACCATGTTACAGTATCAAGCCTCATTGATTTTATTTTGATCCTATAAATCCCTTGTTTGGTGAGCCATTAATTTTTTATTTGTGCTTGTTAAATACTATTTCCCCTAAAAACAAGATCCCCAAGCTTGCGCTCGGGGATCTCAAAATCAAACAAAAATTCTATATTAAACCGCGTCTGAAAGACTGGAGAAGGTAAAATCTCTGATCTTCATAGCCGGAATCAATGAGGCTCCGCCACCAAATCCGCCACTATCTACACGCATAGGTTTACCCAATGTTTCCAGGTTGTTCAGCATAATAAGCGGGCTTTCGTTAAATCGGAAATTTTTAACCGGATGTTTAATCTTTCCATTTTCGATATAGAAAGTACCATCACGTGTAAGACCCGTGTAGAGCAAAGTTTGTGGATCCACCGCACGGATATACCAAAAGCGGGTTACCAACACTCCTTTCTTTGTGTCTTTAATCATGTCTTCAATAGATGCGGTGCCACCTGCCATAATTCGGTTTCCCGGATTCGGTACTGACTCTACATTTTTTTGTGAAGCCCAATAGCGATCATAGATAAGATTAGAGACTATACCATCTTTTATCAAATCCATTTTCTTGCGCGGTTGGCCTCCACCACCGCCTCCACCAAATCGACCGCCACCACCACCGGACCAATTGCCAACTGGCACTTCTTCATTCCAAGGGTCCGTATAAATGTGCACACGCTCGTCAACAATTTTTTCACCCAACTTGGTGCCGCCACCTTTCTTCGACATATAACTGCGGCCTTCATCTGCTGTGCGGGCATTGAACCCTTGAAACATTAATCCAATCAAATCACTGGCTGCATTGGGTTCAAGAATAACGGTGTACTTGCCCGGCTCAATCGCTTTTGCATTGCGCGATTGTAAGGCTTTGTCAATGGCAATAGCCGAAGCTTGGGCTGTATTTAATTTGCTTACATCATTAAAGTTGCGCGCTACCCAACCCGAACCGGTGCCATCATTCGTGCGCATGGTTACCGTAAAGTCAACACTCGTTGATTGATTGTAAGCAAACATTCCTTTGCTATTCATTACCGAAGAAAACCCACGACTGTCTTCCAAAAAGCCAGCAGCGGTTATATCTTTTTTCGATGCCGGGTCAATACTGTTCGCAGCCGCTTGCGCGCGATACTCGGGTGTAATTTTAGCGGTAGACTCAATAAATGTTTTCGGTTCGGCTCCATAGTTTTGTGGATCCAGCAAACCCATAAACTCCGGATTTTCGGGAGCCAGTTGCGCCAGCTCTTCTGCGCGTCTAACCACTTTTTCTAAAGAAGCATCATCAAATTCATTGATACTTGCACCTCCAGATTTTTTACCAAAAAGGTTTGCCGAAAGGCTTACGTCACTGTTTCTCGCCAGCGGTGCTCACACTATTGCGTGCATACCGAATGTTGCCGCCATCGGAGCCATTTAAGTTTGCTTCGATGCCATCGGCCTTAGAGAAACCGATAACCTTCTCTAAAATTTTCTTAGCATCATCTTTGGATAGTATTGCCATAATTATTTATGATTTTCAATTTTAGAATTACGATTTATATTGTTCTTCCTGTGTTAATAACATTCACTCCGTTAAAGCGTGCCGTGGCCGATCCGTGCGATACAGCATTGGATTGAGCCGGTTGTCCTTTGCCATCACCAAAAGCACCATTCATCCGGTAATCGCGTTCGTCACAAACCTGCACACACGAATTCCAGAACTCCTGCGTGTTGGCCTGGTAGGCAACATCTTTTAACATGCCCGCTATTTTTCCATTCTTTATTTCAAAAAACAGCACACCTCCAAATTGAAAGTTATACCGCTGTTGATCGATTGAGAACGATCCGTCTTTTACAATATAAATTCCCTTCTCAACACCGGCAATCATTTGATCGGGTGTAAGTTGTTGTTTCCCGGGTTGTAAGGATACATTGGGCATACGCTGAAACTGAACATCACTCCAGCTTTGAGAGTAGCAACATCCATGCGATTCACTTTGACCCAACAAACTAACCTGGTCGCGAATGGCCTGATAGTTTACCAGCACACCGTCTTTAATTAAATCCCACTTTTTACATTTCACGCCTTCGTCATCATACGCTACAGCACCTAATGAGCCTACCTGCGTTTTATCGGCAACAATGTTTACTACATCACTTCCAAATTTAAATTTCTTCGATTGCCATTTATCAAACGTAAGGAAACTTGTGCCCGCATAGTTTGCTTCATAGCCAAGCACGCGATCCAACTCGGTGGGGTGACCTACCGATTCGTGAATGGTTAACCACAAATGTGAAGGCTCTAACACTAAATCATACTTGCCGGGCTCTACTGATTTGGCTGCAATCATCTCTTTCGCTTGTAGCGCGGCCATAGTCGCGTCTTCCACAATGTCGTAAGAATTGCTTTAGAGTATTATTCCGCCTGGTCCTTGAATTTTATCAGCAGCTTTACCGTCTAAGTATTCATACCCCATGCCTACCGGTGCGCTAAAAGCAGATCTTGTTTTGAATGAGCCTGAAGCCCGATCAACCATTGACACCTGAAAGTTTGGCCACGTGCGATGTACATCCTGATCGATATACGAACCATCGGATGAAGCAAAATATTTTTGCTCATTCACTAAAAATATAAGACTGTTCACGAAGCTGGCCCCGTTCTCCATGGCCTTTGCGTTCGCGTTAAGCAAAAGTTCTACTTTCTCCTTTACAGGAACTTCAAACCCATTTTTAACAATCGGAGTTTTCCAACTGACCTCACCATAAGAAGGCGTGGCCGCAAGTTTCACCGGCTCTTTCTGAAATTTAGAATTTGCTTTTGCGATTGCCACAGCACGCTCTGCTGTTTTCTTTAGTCCATCAGGCGTTACATCATTGCTGGCCGCAAAGCCCCACGTTCCGTTTGCTATTACACGCACACCGGCTCCGTATGATTCGGTGTTTGTAATGCTCTGAACTTTTCGTTCACGGGTTGCGACAAACTGATTCAGGTAGCGACCAATGCGCACATCCGTATACGTTGCTCCCAACGTTTTTGCTGTATTCAATGCAACATCGGCCAATACTTTCTTCTGCGATGCGTCCATTAAAGGAACAAGCATGCGGGCCGGATCAATCTCATGGCCAAATCCGGTAAAAGGCAACATCATGGCGCCTGCGCCCAATCCAGCCATCTGTATAAAGTCCCTTCTTTTCATACTCTTTGATTCAACATTTAAAATTCATGATTCAACATTCTTTTCGGATTCACTTTTGAATTTTAAATCCGAAATTTTGAATTATATCGTTCTTGCCGTATTAATAACATTCACTCCATTAAATCTTGCTGTAGAACTTCCGTGCGATACGGCACTCACTTGTGACGGCTGACCTTTGCCATCAAAGAATGAGCCGAAAAGCCGATAGTCTTTTTCATCACAGATTTTTACACAACTGTTCCAAAACTCCTGCGTGTTGGATTGGTAGGCCACATCATCAAGCATGCCGGCAATCTCACCGTTTTTGATTTCATAAAATACCTGGCCTCCAAATTGAAAATTATACCGCTGCTGATCGATTGGAGTAAGACCCACGACCTGCAATGTAAATTCCTTTCTCAACAGCTTTAATCATCTCTGGAAGGGAATAAGGTTCCTTGCCGGGAGCCAAGGATACGTTAGGCATACGCTGAAACTGAACATCGCTCCAGCTTTGTGAGTAGCAACAACCATTCGATTCGTTCGAGCCAATCATGTGTACCTGATCGCGAATGGCTTCCACGTTCACAAAGATTCCATCTTTAATTAAATCCCATCGTTTGCACTTCACGCCCTCATCATCATACCCTACAGCGCCTAATGAATTAGGTTGAGTTTTATCTGCAAAGATGTTTATCACCTTACTTCCATAATTAAAGGTGCCCGACTTCAATTTATCTAATGTGGCAAAACTGGTACCGGCATAATTTGCTTCATAGCCCAAAATACGATCAAGCTCTAACGGGTGACCCACGGATTCGTGAATGGTTAACCCCAAATGATTTGGCTCCAACACCATGTCATACTTTCCGGGCTCTACCGATTTTGCTTTTAGTTTTTCTTTAGCCTGCTTCGCGGCCGCAATCGCATCCTCTACGATATCATAACTATTGCGATACAACGTCATCCCGAAAGGTGTTACCAATTTATCTTCACTTTTTGGAATCATGTATTCATAGCCCATACCCATAGGGGCACTCAATGCATCGCGTGTTTTGAATTGACCAGAAGCCCGATCGATAACCGACACCGTAAAGGTTGGCCAGATACGATGGATATCCTGATCGATATAAGATCCATCTGTTGAAGCAAAATATTTTTGTTCATTAACCTGAAAGAGGTTCGAGTTTACAAAGCTGGCTCCGTTCTTCATCGCTTCGCTGTTAGCATTCAACAACAGATCAACTTTTTCGGATACCGGAACTTCAAAAGGATTTTTTTGAATGGGCGTATTCCAAACAACTTCTCCATATCCTGGTACAGGAGCAAGTCTGACCGGTTCCTTTCTGAAATTTAGAATTTGCTTTTGCAATCGCTACTGCTTGTGCCGTTGCTTTGCTGATGCCGTCATTAGTAACCAGATTGGTTGATGCAAAGCCCCAAGTGCCATTGGCAATTACGCGAATGCCTACACCAAAAGACTCCGAGCTTTGAATTCCCTGAACTCTTTTTTCTCTTGTACTTACCGATTGATTTAAATACCGGCCTATGCGAACATCGGCATAGGTTGCGCCCAACGACTTTGCGGCATTAAGTGCAACATCAGCCAGTACTTTCTTTTGTGCCGTTGTTAATGATCCTTCTAAAAGTGCTTCAGGCGTAACTGGGTTTCCCATCATGGGAAATGGAAGCAGTAAACTCCCTAAACCCATACCTGTCAGTTGAACAAAATCCCGTCTTTTCACAATTTCAATATTTAGTTAAACACTGCTCTTTAACAACTGGTAAGTAGTTAAAAGACTTTTAGAAAAATAGTAATTAATACACAAAAGACATAAATACCCGATAAGTGGAAAAATTGTGTGTTAATAAATCCTAATGTGCGAATATAACTGATTTAGCTTTTATGAAATCAAGCATTTGGCTTAAGAACCATTGGTAACTAAAAACATAACCGTCTTGAGGATTCTTTAAAAGAATTCCAACTATGACTTCAAAAAAATCACCGTGCTCGGAGGGTGAAATCTGGGCTGCTCGATTTCAAAAAAGAATCTCGGGTAAGGCATAGTCTAAACGATAGTGTCTAATATTGTATGGACATTATCTATATGAATTTACAACAATTGGAATACCTGGTGGCCGTTGATACCTGGCGGCATTTCTCGACAGCAGCCGAAAAGTGTCATGTAACGCAGCCTACGCTCAGCATGATGATTCAGAAATTTGAGCTGGAACTGGACGTAAAGGTTTTTGATCGTTCGAAACAGCCTGTGGTGACAACCGCTATTGGGCAAAAAATAATTGAACAGGCCCGCACGATTTTAACTGAAACGGCTACTCTAAAAAAAATTGTAGTAGAGCAAAAAGGTGAAATAGCCGGTGAATTACGCATTGGCATTATTCCTACGCTGGCCCCTTATCTGTTGCCTTTATTTTTAAATAAGTTCCTTCTCAAATACCCTGATCTAAAACTCAAAATTGTCGAACTCACCACGAAACAGATTATTCAGGAACTGGAATCGCAGCGTTTGGATGCAGGCATTTTGGCCACACCGCTAAAACAACCTTCACTCAAAGAGATTCCACTTTTCTATGAACAGTTTGTTGTTTACGCCTCCCCAAACGAAAAGGTGATGAAGAAAAAATATCTGCTGGCAGATGATATTGATGTTAATCGCTTATGGTTGCTGGAAGAAGGGCATTGCTTGCGATCGCAGGTGGTTAATCTTTGTGAATTGAAGCGAAGGGAATCGCGAATGCAAAATTTAGATTACGAAGCCGGCAGTATTGAAACATTAAAGAAGATGGTGGACATTAATACGGGAATTACCATTTTACCTGAGTTGGCTTTGCGCGATTTGTCAAAAGCGCAGGAAAAAAATCTTCGGTATTTTAAGCCTCCGGCACCCGTTCGTGAAATCAGTCTCGTTACGTATCGATACTTTGTCAAGTATAATTTGATAGAAGCACTTCGAAAAGAAATTCTCTCTAAAATTCCAGTCGAAATGCTGAACGTCAATAGTAAAGAGATTGCTGCCATTTAATCCAAAATGATTAACTGTATATTGCCCCATGCCCGATATTTTTAAAACCAACAGTCGTATAATCGTTACCTGCAGTAACCGACTTGCTCCTTATCTCATACAAGAAATTCATGAACTTGGTTTCAAGCCTGTGCGTACCTTCCTCACGGGTGTAGAATTGCAAGGCACAGTAAACGACTGTATCGTGCTTAACCTGAATTTGCGGTGCGCCAGTCAGGTGCTTTATTCATTAAAAGAATTCCCGGCCAATGGGCCCGATGCCCTTTACGACAATCTGATGCGCTATCCCTGGGAAGAGCTGCTTACACCCGATGGTTATATTTCAATTACCAGTAATGCTGTTCACTTTACCGTTAACAACGATATGTTTGTAAACGTAAAAGTGAAGGATGCGATTGCCGATCGCATGCGAAGAGAAACTTCTCGCAGGCCCGATTCAGGATCGGAATTAGATAAAGCTGTTTTTCATTTATATTGGAAAGATGAACGTGCAGAAATTTTTCTGGATACTTCCGGGGAAACGTTAGCCAAACATGGTTATCGAAAAATTCCCGGCAAGGCACCGATGATGGAATCATTGGCTGCCGCTAGTGTGCTAGCCACAAAGTGGGATCGCACTTCGCCTTTTGTTAATCCCATGTGCGGTTCATCCACCGTAGCCATTGAAGCGGTGTTGATTGCAACCAATCGCAGACCTGGATTATTCAGAAAGAATTATTCCTTCATGCATGTAACCGGCTACGATGCATCATTTTACAATGAACAAGTGGAGAAACTGAATTCACAAATTAAAGAAGTTGCTGGCTTAAAAATAATTGCAACCGATATTAGTGATGATGCCATCATGATTTCAAAAGTGAATGCGGGCTTAGCTGGCGTTGAACATTTAATTGAATTTGGTATTTGTGATTTTGAACAGACATCCATTCCCGAAACACCGGGCGTTATTTATTTTAACCCGGAGTATGGCGAGCGTTTGGGGGAAATTTCAGAATTGGAAGCCACGTATGCCCGCATTGGTGATTTCATGAAAAAAAAATGCCAGGGCTTTTTGGGTTACATCTTTACCGGCAACTTAGATCTTGCAAAAAAGATTGGCCTGAAAGCCAGTCGAAGAATTGAATTTTACACCGGCAAAATTGATTGCCGCTTGCTTGAATACGAGTTGTATGGTGGAAGCAAACGTCCGCCAAAACAAAATCCCTAATAACTCGGGCATGGTTGCGCTACAATAATAATTCCATTGAACATCCAAAGGCCCCACGCATAAAAAATCTGAATGAGTTTAGTCTATTCATGGGTTTTCTGGCTACATTAGAAATTCAAACCTAAATCATTCCATAATGAACTCTAAAATTTGTATCGCACTCTCCTTCTTTACTGCTTGCCTTTGCTTATCCCAATCCGGGTTAGCACAAGCCGATCAAAAACTGACTCGTGAAATCTTCAAAGAGATGATCGAGATTAATACAACTAACTCTTCGGGAAGTACGACCAAAGCTGCCGCGCCGTTGCAGCAAGATTAAAAGCGGCAGGCTTTACGGATGATGATATTTTTCTGGGTGGTGCCGCTGAAAATAAGGGCAACATTGTGGCTCGGTTAAAAGGAAGTGGCAAAAGAAAGCCTTTATTACTTCTTGCGCACTTAGATGTAGTAGAAGCACCACGAGTAGATTGGACAACCGATCCATTTAAGTTTGAAGAAATTGATGGTTACTACTATGCGCGCGGCTCCAGCGATGATAAAGCAATGGGTTCCATTTTTGTAGCGAATATGATCCGCATGAAGAAAGAAAAATTTATGCCCGATCGCGATATAATTCTTGCACTCACTGCTGATGAAGAAGGAGGTGACCACAACGGTGTGGACTGGCTCCTTAAAAATCATAAAGAACTGATCGATGCAGAGTATGCCTTAAATGAAGGTGGACGCGGTCAGGAAAAAGATGGCAAGAAAATTCTCAATCAGGTTCAATTGAGCGAAAAAGTATTTAACAGTTTTACGCTTGAAGTGGTGAATAAGGGCGGGCATAGTTCTCAGCCTCGCAAGGACAACGCCATTTATACCATGGCACGAGCCTTAGAGAATCTGGACAATTTTGATTTTCCTGTTAACCTGAACGAAGGCACGCGGGTTTATTTTGAGCGCTCATCAAAAATTGAAACGGGTCAATTAGCTGCGGATATGGCCGAGATGGTTAAACCAAATTATAACCCTGAAGCGTTGAAGCGTTTGTCAGTCTATCCAAATTATAATGCCTTGCTACGCACCACCTGTGTGGCTACCATGATTAGTGGTGGTCATGCAGAAAATGCTTTGCCCCAAGACGTAACAACCAACATAAACTGCAGAATATTACCCGGTGAAGATCCTGAAATGATCAGACAAACACTGATCAAAGTAATTGACAATCCCATCATCACCGTTACTTCAAAAAATAAGGCAAAAATTAGTCCCCCTTCCGGAATGAATCCGGATGTGTTTGGTCCTATCGAAAAAGTAACTCAGAAAATGTGGCCGGGTGTGCCTGTTGTCCCCACAATGTCAACCGGAGCAACCGATGGTGCGTATTTGCGTGTAGCGGGTATTCCTACCTATGGTGTGAGCGGAATTTTTGGAGATGCTTCCGATTCACGTGCTCATGGTAAAGACGAACGCATTGGTGTGAAATCCTATTATGATGGACAAGAGTTTCTTTATCAATTAGTAAAAGAAATGTCGCAGAAGACATCGGTTAAGAGAAACGATTAACAATTTCAATGAGGCCGACAGTACTTGCTGGTATAGTTCTCTTTGCTTCATTGCTGATCAGTATGGGTCAGAAAGAAAATACGACACGTGTAATTGCCCATCGGGGTGCCTGGAAAAATACAGGCGCACCCGAAAATTCTATTGCCTCCTTGCAACATGCTATTACCCTGGGTTGCTTCGGAAGTGAATTTGATGTCCATCTGAGTGCGGATTCGGTTCCTTTCATTTTACACGATAATACTATACAAGGCATTCCCATAGAAAAAACAAATGCGGCCGAGCTTAAAAAAATAAAATTGGCCAATGGCGAATCGCTTCCAACGCTGGAAGAATATTTGCTCACCGGAAAAAGTCAAAACAAAACACGACTCATTCTTGAAATAAAAACATCCAGTATTAGTAAAGAAAGATCGTTGGCGTTAACAAAAAAATGTGTTGACCTGGTAACTCAAATCGGTGCGGCATCCTGCAGATTTGGCTGCGGCCGGATTAGATGGTTTCGATTATCATTTTAGCGTGTTGAAACGAAATGAAAGCTGGCTTGCCGAGGCTCATAAGCGAAATTTAAGCACCAATGCGTGGACGGTTAATGATGAAGAAACCATGCGTTGGCTGATGGATCGAAAGATTAATATGATTACTACCAACGAACCGGAGAAATTGCTTAAGTTGGTAAACTAACCGTTCAGATAAGTCTGAACGTACATCCGGATTATTTTTTACACCTTGCCGTCCTTAAATTCAATAACTATGCGATCACTTAAAACACTATGCTTGATTTTTATCCTCTCGATCAGCTTTGCTTTCGCTCAGGAACGAGTGCTTCCGGCTGAATCGGCTATCACATCAACCGGCCAGGTTACCATTAAAGGCAAGCCTGTTCCGTATAAAGTTACTGTGGGTACTCAGCCCGTGTGGAATGCGGAGGGCAAACCCAGTGCGTCTTTATTCTATACCTATTACGAACGTACCGATGTGTCGGATAAAAGCAAACGTCCGTTGCTAATCTCCTTCAATGGTGGCCCCGGCTCCGCTTCTGTGTGGATGCACGTTGCCTACACCGGCCCCAAGCAGTTAAATATTGATTCCGAAGGATATCCCGTTCAGCCTTATGGCGTACGCGATAACCCACATTCTGTTTTAGATGTTGCCGATATTGTTTATATCGATCCGGTTAATACAGGTTTCTCCCGCATCTTAGATCCTAAAGCTGAAAAGTCGACCTTCTTTGGTGTGAATGCTGACATTAAATATTTAGCCGAATGGCTCGACAATTTTGTTTCGCGCAGCAGCCGCTGGACCTCTCCAAAATATATTATTGGTGAGAGCTATGGCACCACTCGGGTATCAGGCCTTGCCTTGGAACTTCAAAACAATCATTGGATGTATTTGAACGGGGTGATTTTGGTTTCTCCTACTGATCTCGGCATCAAGCGTGATGGCCCTGTTGGCGATGCGCTTTCGGTACCTTATTTCACGGCCGCAGCCTGGTATCATAAAATGTTGCCAGCCGATTTACAACAAAAAGATTTGAATGAGGTTTTAGCAGAATCTGAAAAGTTTACGGTTGATGAGCTCATCCCTGCCATTACCAAAGGGGGTTTCATCGACCCAGCAAAAAGAAAAGAGATTGCCGCTAAAGCGGCTCGCTACTCGGGCGTCTCCGAGCAAGTTTTTCTGGATCGCAACTTATCGGTGTCCACACAATTCTTCTGGAAGGAACTGCTGCGCGACAAAGGTTTTACTATCGGTCGCTTAGACTCACGGTATAAAGGTATCGATAAGGCTACGGCTGGTGAGCGCCCTGATTATAATTCTGAACTTACTTCCTGGTTACACTCCTTTACTCCGGCAATCAACTACTTACGCGATGTGTTGAAATTCAAAACCGATTTGCAATACAACATGTTTGGCCCGGTTCATCCAGGATAATTCAAATGACAGAACAGGAGAAAATCTTCGCTTGGCGATGGCTGAAAATCCATACATGCATGTGATGATTCAATCTGGTTTCTATGATGGTGCCACCACCTACTTCGATGCTAAATATTCTATGTGGCAAATGGATCCAAGCGGTAAATTAAAAGATCGTTTACATTTTGAAGGCTACCGCAGTGGTCACATGATGTATTTGCGCGCTGAAGATTTAGCAACTTCGAATGAACACATTCGCGAGTTTATTAAGAAGACTACGCCTGTAGCCGGAGCACCAGCTAAATATTGATTTCTAATTCTTAGAGGCATTAGGTGTCCTACACTTTGAAAGTTTAGGACACCTTTTTTATTCGTGTTTTAAGGCCTCTGCTGCATTGGTGTTTGCTGATCTTACTAAAAGAAATAAGATCGAAGCAAATGCAAAAATGGCAACCACGGCAATGGGTAAAATAAAATCTATCGCGCTAAGCCAAATCCTTACGGGATACGTTGACAACCATAAACCGCCCGCGTAGTAACTAAGCGGAAATGCAACTACCCCTGCTAACAACAATGCGATTGCAAATTCTGTCGACAGCAATTTGATAATGTTAAGCATAGTTGCACCTAATGTTTTACGAATTCCTATTTCTTTGGTGCGCTGATACGTCATAAAATACGTGAATCCAAAAAGTCCCAGACACGCTATCCCTAATCCAATGGCGGATAGATAGCCAAATACTTTCTGCAATTGTTCTTCCTTTTGATATTGTCGGTTGAAGTATTCATCCAAAAAGAAATAATCGAAAGGTTTATCTGGAAAAACAGTTGCCCATTGTTGTTGAAGTTGTTCAATTGTTTGAGAAGCATCCTTTGAATTTATCTTTACGGTAATAAACTTCATGTAGCCTTGCCCGGGTGTGTACATGGAAGCCAGAACAGGTTCCTGCATTGACCGCTCATGGAAATCCTCAATCACTCCGATGATCTCGCTGCTCCCCATCAATAAATTTCCGATCGCTTCATCGGCATTTTTATAGCCTAACATAGTTACTGCAGTCTGATTAAGTATAATCTGCTTGGGCTGCTCATCCGTAAAATTTCTTCCGGCCAATAATTTTAAGCCATACGTATCAATAAAATCTTTATCCACCCGGGTGCGTGAGGTTGAAATCAACTCAGGGTTATCTTCCGATTTTCTTAATCTTCCCAACCACTCATTCTCCCTTCCGGGGATGTTAGAGGTAATGGTAGCATTAACAGCATATGGTTGGTCTTTAACTCTTTCTTAAGGAGGTTTATTCTACTTATAAAGGTGCTGTCCATCTCTGCACCCGGTCCGCTCATTGTTTTTATCACCACATTTTGATGCGTATCAAATCCCAGCTCCTGATTTTGCATGAAAGAATTCTGTCGTTGAATGATGAGTGTTGCACTAATTAGTAAAATGGTAGTAACAAATTGAATTGTTAATAATGACTTTCTTAGTAACCCTTTTGAATTTGAGAAATGTCCGCCCTTTAAGGCTGCCATAGGATTAACAGAAGCAAGATTTCGGGAAGGATAAAACCCAACCAGAAATGAAAACAAGATGATCGCACCAAATGCAATGGAAATAAACATCGGATTCAATATAATCTCCATCTCAATATTCTTTTTAGTTAGTGAATTGAAAACGGGTGTCAATAATAACGTAACGGCCAATGCAATGATGAACGCAATCAGGTTTAATAAAAATGATTCTGTGAAAAACAGCGTCATCAATTGATGACGACTGGAGCCAATAATTTTTCGAACACCAATCTCTTTTGCTCTACGAATAGCCCGCGCCAACGACAAGTTGAGATAATTTATTAAGGCCAGGATAAGAATAAAAGCGGCTACTATTTGTAGCACATTAACCACTCGTTCGCTCCCGTTGATTTGCATCTCACTAACCAGGTTAGAATGTAAATGAATGTCTTCGATAGGTTGAAGAAAGAAATTAGCCGTTGCGCGATTCGCGTTCTCATTGCCTTTCATTTTTTCTGTTAATATTTTCTGCATCATCGACTCGACTTCTGCCTGATCTGTATTGGGACGCAGAAGCAAATAGGTATAAAATCCATCCCAGTTCCACGCACTACGGTCTCCATATACATTCATCCATGAGGTTAAAAAATTAAATTGCAGGTGCGAGTTTACTGGCAAGTCTTTAAACACTCCGGTCACAACCTGATCGGCCATGCCTTGCCAATGAATAGTTTTGTTAATGGCTTCCGCGTTTCCAAAATATTTGTTTGCTGCCGATTCTGACAAGATTATTTTATTAGCACCATTTAGTGCTGTCAAAGGATTGCCATGAATAAACTCCAAAGGAAAAATATTTAGAAAAGTAGAATCAACGGCATAGACGGAAGATTCTGTAAACGTTTTCTGTTGACCATCTCCTTCAATCATCATCACGGCCTCAACATGGGTAGTGACGGGAAACATCCGTGCATAATTCTCAATGGCAGGAATGGTTTCTTTTAGAGTTTCACCAACAGCAGGAAAGATCTTGCGCTTTGCTGTATTGCATTCATTATCAATAAGCCGCGAATAGCTTACGCGGACGATGTCCTTCGATCGTTGAAAAAATTTATCATAACTTTTTTCGAACTCGACATAATTCAACATCAATAGGCAAACGGCAATGCCCATGACCAAACCAGTAATATTAATAAAAGTGAAAACCGAATGCCTGCGCATGTTGCGCATGCTAAACTTCAAGTAGTTTGAAATCATAATAGGATAAAGATGAATTGAACGTTTATTTCTAAGTAAAATCCCCGGCCTAAAAAATCGAATTACATTCCAAAGTAATCTCCGCTTTGCACGCTTCTCTCCAAACTGTTTTATATCTCTCTCAAATTTTTGAAGGAGGTCGCCTTCAATTTCTTCGTAGAGATGATCGGGGCAGAAACTGCGAAGTAGTCGAATTGAAAATACCGTGTTGATCTCACTCATTCTTTAATGAATTGATTGGATTAGTTGTTGCCGCGCGGGTCGTCTGAACACTTATAGTAAGCAAGGCAATCCCTAATAATATTATCAAAGGCAATAGAAATATATCAGGAGAGAAACTGATTCGATAAGGGAAATGTTTTAACCACGCGTTTACACCAAGTCCTATCAAAGGCAACGCCAACACGCTGGCGAAAAGCAACGGCTTGAGGAATTGGCCAGTAAGCAAATAAAGAATAGAACTTACTGATGCCCCTAATACCTTACGAATACTGATTTCCTTTAAGCGATGTATAGTAGTGAATGAAGCCAGACCCCATAGCCCCAGACAGCCTATGAGCACAGCTAAAACAGAAAACATACTGAGTAATTTCGAAAACTGCTGTTCAGACTTATATTGTGCGTTATAGGAATCGCTAAGAAAGTAATATGAAAAAGGATCTTCTGGAAATAACTTTTCAAATTTTTGCTTTATGAGTTCAATAGTCTGAGGAATGTTACCATTCAATTGAATCGAGATATTAGCGTTTGAGATTTTCTCTATTCTAAAAATCATTGGCTCATAAGGTTCTTTCAGTGAACGCCAATGATGGTTTTTAACGACACCCAGTATTGACAAGGTGCCGCCTGGAGTTATCAGTTTTTCTTGAAGTGCTTCTTCATTTGTTCCTAATTGAAAAACCTTTACTGCTTCTTCATTAACTATTATAGATTCCATATCAGAATTGACTTGTGAATTCCAAAACTTACCAGCCAACAAATCAATCTTATAGAGATCCATGAAATCCGATCTACCCAGTACACATTACCAATTCTATTTTCTTGCAAAGGCCTGCCGAACTTACGCATCCCTGCGCTCAAACTTGCCTCAGTAGCAGGGACCGAAAAGACGTTGCCACTTTGGCAATTGTCGTAAATTGAAATAGTTCATTTTGAATGTCGTCATTCTTTCGGCTAATCCATCGCCATCTGTAAGCTCAGGTCCTTTAACAATCATGATCTGACTTATATTAAAATTCTTTTCCTGACTCTGCATAAACATAACTTGCTTGTAGATAACGAACGTTCCAACAAGCAGTAGCAGAGAACATGCAAACTGAAAAACAACAAGGCCATTTCGCAACGAAAAGCGCTGTGCATTCGCAATCACTTTACCTTTTATAACTTCAATTGTTTTGAAGGAGGAGAGAACAAAGGCGGGGTAAGCTCCGGAAACTAAAGACCCGATAATAAATATTCCCAATGACATCATCCAAAATTTTGGTTCATTGAATCCAATTTTTAAGGATAGCCCCACAATGTTGTTTAACAAGGGTAGAAGCAACCGTGCTATTCCAAGGGACAGCATTATGCTCATTAAATTTATCAGAAATGACTCAAAGAGAAATTGAGAAATAAGCTGCCCACGCAAAACCCCAATTGCTTTTTTAACGCCAACTTCCCGAGCTCTCTCCATGGCCCGAGCTGTTGCCAGGTTGATATAGTTCACCCAAGCAATAGCCAACACAAAAGCTGCAATGATGGCAAAGAAATAAATAGTATTGCGATGAGTACCGGGGTCATTCAAATCAGGAGAATAATGAATATCAATCAGGGGTTGAAATTCAAATTTTGCATTAGCGTTAATGCTTTTGTCATCGCCTCTATACCCTTTTACAAAATCTTGAATTTTATCGTTTAACTGAGAAACATCTGTTCCTTCCTTTACTTCGATATAGGTGGAAAAATTATCCCACCTTGAATTATCATTTACATAAAATTCGTTTTTTAAAAGATTTTGCATCGGCAGAAGTAACTTGAAATTAAAATGAGAGTTTTCTGGAATGTCTTCCAAAACAGCTGAGACCGTGTATAATCCGGGTGTCCACCACCCTTCTACATTGATGATTTTGCCGATGGCACTAACACCACTCCCAAAATATTTATCAGCAATCGACTTTGTAATTACAATTGAACCTGGCTCAGTCAATGCTTCAGCGTTGCCTTCAATAAATTTAAACGAGAACATTTGAAGAAACGTGCTATCAACAGAATATATTAGTGATTCCTGGGATCGGATTTTCTCACCACTTGCTTTTGTAGCACTTACAATGCTACCATTACCGTGCATTCGTACAAATGACTTTATTTCAGGAAAATAATTTAATAGCGAAGGGCCCAAATCGTAACCACCATATTCATCTATAGGCCCATCGGTATAAAAGTGAACTTACTACACGATAAATTTTATTAGCCTTTGCGTGAAACGTGTCGTAGCTCGATTCATACATCACGTACTTGCTGATTACCAAACAAACGGCCATCCCCATGGCAAGCCCAAACACATTAATGAGCGAATAGGTTTTTCTTTTCAATAAACTTCTAACTGTTATCTTAAAGTAATTGCTAATCATAGCTGACTGATTAAAACTCGTTGAAATCTTATTCCTTAAAACTATTCCCGGTCTACAAAATCGAATCACATTCCACAACAATCTCCGCTTGGCCTTCTTCACTCCAAATAGTTTTACATCTCGCTCAAATTTTTGAATCAGATCCCCTTCAATTTCTTCGTAGAGATGTTCAGGACAAAATCCTTTAAGAATGCGAAAAGCAATATGTGGTTTGTCGTTACTCACTTCTTAAATTATTTGTCGGATTGGTTAATGAGGCTTTAATCGTTTGGGTACTTACCGTAACTATTGATATCGTAATCAGAATAATAATTGGAATTATAAACAAGTCCCACGTTATGCTAACCTGATACGCATAATTGCTGAGAATTGAATTTGCCGCGTACCAACCCAGCGGTAGGGCTATTACCCCCGCCAGAACTACCGGTTTTAAAAACTGACGAAGGAATAGAAATAGAATATTGGATACATTCGCCCCAAGTACTTTTCTGATACTCACTTCCTTTACTCTCCTCAACGTAACAAATGAGGCCATTCCCCAAAGCCCCATACACGAAATACAAATAGCCAAGACTGCAAACGTCAACAACAAAGAATAAAATTTTGATTCCCTTTTATAAAATATGTCAATGTCCTCATTTAAAAATTTTGACTCATACACGCCATCCGGAAAATGCTTTTTCCACGCCAATTCGATTTCTTCTAATGTGTTTGCTTTCTGAAGTTTCTCCAACCTGATATTTGCCTGACTATAAACGGTGGGATCATGCCTTATTAAAACAGGAGAGATTGTATACTGTAACGGTTCGTTATTGAAATTGGCAACAACTCCGGTTATCTCAGTCGGGCCACCCCACCAAAATTGTTTACCCACCGCTTCCTGTGCAGAGCCAAGATTGAGTGCCTCCAATAATTTTTCATTAACCACCACTTTACTAATTAGCGTGTCCTCGATAGCGGAAGGTGGTGGAACCTGACCACTGATTAATTGAATTCCATAAACAGAAAAGAAATTTTCATCGCCATAAATAGCGCATACACTTTGTCGTTCACTTGCTTCATCTTTACTAATCGTATTCCACCAATGATCATCACTTATTGGCGCTGACCGCGAAAGCGAAATTTCTTTTACTCCCGCTATTGAATGCACCTGATTAACAAAGGCGCTTGCCGATACAGTACTGCCGAGCGGCACTTGCAAAACATTCTCCGTTATCAATCCAAGGTTTTTATTATGCATGTAGGTAACCTGCCTCGCGATTAACAGAACGGTAATGGCAAGTGTAGCAGAAATAGCGAACTGTGCTACAACCAATCCTTGTTGAGTCCACGATGCTGAATTCTTTACAGACTTTAGTAATTCTGACGGCTTAAGCCTGGCACTCACCAGCGAAGGATATAGTCCGGCAAGAAATCCCAATAGCGGGAGCCCAACCAGGAAGGAAATAATTAATACCGGTGATTGCAAGAATTGTAAATCAAGGTTTAGATCTAATGCAAAGTTGATCGGTCGGATTAAAAGGCTTGCAGTTAACATGGCGAGCACCCCTGCGGCCAGCGTGAGCAGCCAAGTCTCAATTAAGAACTGAGTGATTAACTGAATTTTTTTAGCGCCCATAAATTTTCGAACACATACTTCTTTCGCACGGGTAATTGCTTGCGCTACAGAAAGGTTGATGAAATTTATACAAGCAAGCACCAGAACAATTACACCAATAGCACCAAAAAGCCAAAGCCACGATGGACTCGTTGATTTAACCCAAGGCCCGCCACCAAAACGAGCATCATCAAGATGAATGTCGAGCAAGGGTTGTATTTCAAAACTGCCTCGAATAGTTTTATCAAGCTGGGGAGATGCGTTTATGCTTTGTCAGCAATGGAGTTTAACTGCGCTTCAACATTGTTGAGTGATGTACTTTCCTCAAGAACTACAAAGGTAGAAGCTTGCAGTTTGGTCCAGGAAAAGTCTCCGAAATACCAGGTGTCACCGTTGTTCAAAAATTTCTCATCATCAACATAAGAAAGTAATATAGTAGCGGGAAGGCTTGTGTTAGAAGGCAAGTCGCGCATCAATCCGGCAACGGTAATGTCAAATTCATTTCTATACCGAAATGTTTTGCCTACTGGATTGTCGCTGCCAAATAACTTTAGTGCTGTTTCTTCTGAGAGGATAGCTTGATACGGTTTGGTCAGTGCATCTCGGCCATTGCCTGTAATAATGTCTACATTAAAAATGTCAAGAAATTCTGGGTCAGCGATAAGAACATGCTCCTGTTTAAAATGCCTGTCTCCGTTAATCTCAATCACACTGTTAAATTGAGGTAAGACTTGAGAAACATATTTTAATCCAGAGACTTCATTTCTTAAGGCTTGTGCCAGCACAATGGGAGTCGCGTAGAGATCAAATTGTTTCTCAGACTCCTTCCACACCGAATTGATACGATAGGTTTGCTTTGCTTCAGGTTGATAGGAATCAAAACTTAATTCATGACGAATAAATAGAGCAATGAGCAAGCATGCGCAAATGCCCAGGGTGAGTCCGAAAACATGAATGAAGGTGTTAATCTTTTGTCTTCCTAAATGACGAAGACTAAATTGAATATTATTAATAATCATATTCGTTTGATTAGTCCTTGTTGACATTCTTCTTAAAACTATTCCTGGCCTAAAAAGCGAATCACATTCCAAAGTAATCTTCGCCTCGATCGCTTCACGCCAAAAGTTTTATATCTCGCTCAAATTTTTGAATCAGGTCGCCTTCAATTTCTTCGTAGAGATGATCGGGACAAAACGAGCGGAGTAGTTTAAAAACACCTTTCATGTTACTCCATTTTAATCACATCCACAGGATTCATGCTTCCGGATTTCAATGCAGAATATCCGCCAGATAAAATCACAAGTACCAACGAAATACCACTCATTAAAAGAAACGGAGTAATGGTTAGGTCGATACGATAGGCAAAGACATTCAGCCATTCCTTCATCAGCCAATAGGCAACGGGCAGCGACAGTGCGTTAGCAATTAAAACTATCCGTACAAAATAACCCAAGTGCAAACCGGCTATCTGTTGCTGGGTAGCACCGAGTACTTTGCGAATTCCAAATTCTTTCATTCGCTTCATCGACATGTAGGCGGCCATAGAAAAAATGCCCAGCATGGATACTAATACAATAACAAATGTGCCGAATTGAAGCGAAGCAAAAACTTTGGTTTCTTTCTGATGTGTGCTGTTGTACAGTTCATCAACAAAGCGAAGCATAAGCGGGTAGCCGGGCATTACTCCTTTGTACGTTTCTTCAATGGATTTGGCGATGTATTGTTCATCGCTACTGTAGCGAACATAAATAAAGTTGTCCGGGTAGTCACTTTGCCAGGGCAGGCGCATCACCAGAGGTCGTACCTTATTATAGAGTGAACTGATATTGATATCTGCCACCACGCCTACCACGGTGCCATCCCATTTTCCTTTTTCTTCCGGATGTGTGTAGATGCGTTTTCCAATTGGATCATCCCAACCCAGCTCACGTGCTGCTGTTTCATTAATAACAAAAGCAGCGCCACTATCGGACGGAATGTTCGCACTAAAAGTCCGGCCCTTAAGCAGCGGAATGCCCAGCGTGGTGAACAATTCATCGTCTGAGAAAACTTCATAAAGTTCCACCTGCCTCATGTTGTCTTTGTCTTCCACAAAATACCAATCCTTCCAATAGCCACCGCCTATCCGAAAAGAACTATTCGATACCGAGATGACTCCTGGCATCCGCTTCAATTCATTTCTGAAGGTTTGCATTTTCTGCAACGTAAGTTCTTGCGGCATGCTCAGTACCAATAAATTTTTTCTGTCGAAGCCCAGCTCTTTGTTGTGTACGAAGTTGATCTGGCTGCCCACTACCAATGTGCAACAAAGACAAACGGCCGAGACCGTGAACTGTGTGAACAATAATATTCGGCTTAGGCGTGAGTTGTAGCCACCTGCTGTAGATTTCAGGTTTTGATTAACACTGCTGATGCTGAATTGTCGTGCGGGAAACCAGGAAGCAAAAAGTAGCAAGCCAATTAGTCCTATTGCAGACATCCCTATTACTTCCGGTCGTAGAAGCATATTGAATCGTAAATCGGAATCCAATAGTTGAGCAATTTGTGGAGACAATAAATAAAGCATTAACACAGCCAGCGACAAAGAAAGAAATGCGAAGAGAATGGTTTCGAGTGTTACCTGTGTTATCAACTGGTAACTGCGCGCGCCCAACACTTTACGAACACCCGTCTCGCGTGAGCGACTTATAAAATCGGCAACAGAAAGATTCACGTAATTGATTCCCGCTACCAGCAGCAACAAAAGACCCAACGTGGAAAATGCATAAACATAGACCACACTGCCTTTGGATGAGAAATCGTAGCGGTATTGTGGACCAAGATAAATGTCAGCGAGTGGCTGAAAGGCCAGCGTAAATCCATGCTCCGCACGAATAGATTTCTTCACATATTGGTCGAGCAATCGTTCTACTTTAGATGAGAATGATTCATCCACGGGACGATTGAATCGTACGTACAGCGCGGCAGATTGATCGCTAAAAGCAACAGGATCTATAATGCTATTAAGGTTTAGTTCATCTTGAACGCGTATGGGTACCATCGCACTCACAAACAAGTGCGAGTTGGGTTTACTGTCTTCAATAACCGCAGTTACTTCGTGCAATTCCTGCCCGTTAATGGAGATTATTTTTGCAACACATCAGTGGTACCGAAAATCGTTTGCGCCAGTGTGCGAGTAAGTACTATGCCATTGGGATTTTTTAATGCATCCTTATCTCCCTTAATAAATTGGAAGGTGAGTACATCAAACAAGGAGCTATCAGTTTCGATCAAGTTTTCGCAGTCAATAACCTTATTGTTGTAGAGCAAATAAGTTGCATTGGCGTATCTTATTCTCGCTGTTGATTTAATTTCGGGAAGTTGATGTAACAAAGGGCCGAGGGCAAGAGGTGTGATGGCATATTTTTCTATGGCATCGTTGTCTTTTCTTTCAGAGGTGACCCGATAGACATTTTCATAGTCTTCGTGAAACCGGTCGAACGACCATTGATAAGAAACGTAGATAGAAATAGCAAGGAAGCTGAAGAGTGCAAGTGACAATCCACCCAACTTAAAAGTAAAATTGACTTTGCTTTTCCGAATGTGGCGGAGGCTGGTAATCAAATAGTTTTTTAACATGGGTGACGGGTTCGTATAGAATGATAGTTGATTCCTGAAAACTATTCCCGGCCTGCAAAACCGAATCGCGTTCCACATTAATCTCCGCTTCGCTCGCTTCTCTCCATACAGTTTTACATCTCGCTCAAAATTTTGAATCAGATCCCCTTCAATTTCTTCGTAGAGATGTTCAGGACAGAAACTGCGAAGAAATTTAATGGCAAAAGAATATGTGAGATTCTCCTTACTCATTTCTTAAACTATCTACCGGATTAGCATTCGCAGCCCGAATCGTTTGCGTACTAATAGTTAGTAGTGCA
Source organism: Flammeovirgaceae bacterium (assembly GCA_016709845.1). Classification (GTDB taxonomy): domain Bacteria; phylum Bacteroidota; class Bacteroidia; order Cytophagales; family Cyclobacteriaceae; genus ELB16-189. The sequence continues at coordinate 222,783 of JADJMA010000004.1, forward strand.
ATAGCAAGAATACTCAAGGCCGCAATTACAAAAACCCAAATATCTAAAGACACACGGTAAGCAAAATGATTGCAACCACCAATTAATAGACATCCACCCAACTGGGGTGAAAATGATAACAGCAATCATTATTGGTTTTATAGAAGCATAACTAAGCAGTCGCGTAATACTCAGTGCAGAGCCACCCATTACTTTGCGAATGCCAATTTCTTTTACCCGCGCTTCGGCCATGTGAGTTGCTAAGCCCAACAAACCCAGGCAGGCAATAAAGATGGCGACCGAAGTAAAAACAGTTGTAATCAGCAAGGTAGTTCGCATATCCTCAAACTTGCTTTGATAGTCGAGGTCAGCAAAGTGATACTCGAATGGATACTCGGGATTGTATTTGTTTGTGAGTGAAGACAAAGTAGCGAGGTGCTCCTGGGTAGACTGTGACGGATTCAGTTTTATGTACACAACGCTAAAAGCCCATTTCTGTTTTGGGCCGAACAAGACAATCGGTTCTGTTTTTCGGAAGGGCGATGTAAATACAAAATCTTTCACAACGCCAATCACATGCCACTCGCGTCCATTGTCTTTAATGACCTCGCCAATAGGATTATCGAAACCCATGGTGCTCAACGCAGTCTCATTCAAGATAGCTGCTGTGGAATCCGTTGCAAATTGTTGCAGATCAAAATCACGACCCGTTAGCACCTGTAGTCCGAATGTTGTGGAAGGATTGTCGTCCATATAAACTCGTTCAAAGTCCGTACGGTCTTCCGGATTTTTTCCACGCCATTCTATCCCACCTGTGCTGCTCCACTGTTCGGTAATGGGGGCACTTACTTTCGTAATGGAAACGGAAGTACCACTTTTGTGAAAGTTCATTCTTAAATACCTCAAAGTTTTTAGACATCTCCCCGGTTAGCGGAATGTATACCAGGTTATTCCTTGAATATCCTGCATCCCGGTTCTGCACATACATAATCTGCTTTCGAATAACAATAGCTGATACCACCAGCGTAACCGCAAAGCCAAATTGAAAAACAACAAGCAGATTACGGAGAATACTTCGGTGTGAAGAAACACCAAGCCCCTTCAGAATTTGTACTGGCTTGAACGCTGAGATATACAGTGCCGGGTAGCTGCCCGCCAGAAAACCAATACCAAAAATAATAGCAGCAGCCGAAAGCCAAAGCGTTGAGTTACTCAGATCAAGTATAAGCTGATTACCAATCAGCACATTGAAAAAGGGTAGTATCAGGTAAACAAGCACGAGTGAGACAGCTCCCGCACTTACAGCCATTAAGATGGCTTCACATAAAAACTGTACAATAAGTGTGATGCGAAACGCCCCTGTTACTTTCCTCACCGCAACTTCTTTCGATCGTCTTTGTGCACGGGCTGTGCTCAGATTAATAAAGTTTATACTGGCAATCGCCAACAGGCAAATACCTAAAATACCAAGCATACGAATGACTTCGATGCGTCCGCCAACAGCAACCCCATTTTCAAAACGTGAGTAGAGTCGCATTTTTGTAAGCGGATAAAGAAATATCTCTATATGCTGGCCATCGGCATAATGTTTCTTCTCAACATCTTTGATTGCCTCGTTGACAGACGTGAGGTCATATCCTTCTTTCAACTTTACCAGTGTGGTCACTGAGTTGTTACCCCAAAAGGTATCCTTCTCACCCAAGCTCTCCAGAAAGGCAAAGGAGATCAGGTATTCGAATTTGAAATCGGTATTGGGCGGCAAGTCTTTCAACACCCCGGTTACTGTAAAATCGAATTTGTAACCCTCTTGACTAAGGGTAACTGTTTCTCCAAAAGCTTCTTTCTCACCAAAAAGTTGCTTTGCAAATTTTTCAGTAATGATAATTGAGCTCGGATCAGCAAATGCTTTTTGTGGATCCCCTTTCAAAAAAGTAAACGATAAAATATTCAGCAGCGAAGCATCAGCAAACACGCCTGATGTTTTGACTAGTTTGGTATCCCCCACAGTAAATAAGTGCGAGACTCCCCATTTGGCATAACTGGCCGCAGCTTCAATCGAAGCATATTCTTCTTTCAGTGTAGGCGCAAGTACTCGCGGTGTGGTTTCCCAGCAAACCAGTTGACCATTTTCAAGAGACCGATTCCAGCCCATGTACAGTCGGTCTTTATCGGCATGGTATTGTTCGAAGCTAAGTTCCTGCGCTATCCAGATGAAAAGTAGGAGTGCTCCGGTGAAACCCATAGTGAGTCCCAAAATATTAATAGCCGAAAAGGCTTTATGACGAAACATAAACCGCACCGCAACTTTGAAATAGTTTGTCAACATATAAAATGGTGTTAAGTCAATAGAAGAATCATTTCTAAATAAAATACCGGGCCGAAAAACCGAATCACATTCCAAAGCAATCTTCGCTTTGCTCTTCGTAGAATGTAGGCGTCAGACACTTTCAAAGTGTCAGACGCCTTGAGATCCCGTTTAAACTTTTGAATCAGGTCACCTTCTATTTCTTCGCGTAGTTGCAGGGCAAAACCATTTCAGAAAGTTCAAAATCCAAGCAGGAGGTTGAAAATTCATACTCAGGATATCTTAAGCTGCGGCACTAGTTTCCACAAGCTCAAACGGGCTTCTTTCATTGCTTTCAACATAGAAAGGCCCGCATTGGTTACTGTATAAATTCTCTTCCTGCGCCCACCTCGTTCAGCCGTACCGCCACCCATGGCTGATTTTAAAAAACCCTTGTCTTCCAATCGGTAGAGGGTAACATGCACCGCACTTAAGTTTACATCGCGCTTCATGCGGGTTTCAATTTCTTCCGCAATCGCAGCCCCATAAGCATCCTCTTGCAAGGCTGCTACTAAGGTTAAAACCAGTTCCTCAAACTCACCTAAAAATTCCTTAGCCATATATATCCTTATATTTTGTTAAGTAAATGTAATAGAAACTTGCAGAGTTGACAACTCCTTATCTTTCATTTTTAATGATAGCTGCTGGTCGCTTGATGCTAGATAAAATATGCTTACTTATATGTTGAGGCTAGTCTTTTTAAAACAAATAATAACGGATCAAAATTTGTTAGTTTTGTTAAGAAGGATTTATAGAGAGAGCAATGCAAGAAAAAAGCCTATAATTTAGAAAGCTTCATGAGAATAAGTAGAGCACTAATATTATTAAGTTTTATTCTACTTTGGAAAGATCTTAACGCTCAAGATGTTTTCAAAGAGGAGATCGAATCTATCAGGGCTAATACCATATCATTCGATAAAAAAATTGAAGAAATCTCAATCTCAGATTTTAAGAGATTAAATTTTTCTAATGACATAAAAGTTTTTGGACTGGGCGAGGCAAATCATGGTACGAGGGAGTTTCAGGTATTAAAATTGAAACTTGCTGAATATCTCATTCAAGAAAAGGCTTAATGCTATAATGATTGAATTCCCGTATTCTCAAGGATTGTTGATTGACGGCACGTTAAGGGTAACAACAGTGACGGGTTGACGATATTGACTAATCAAAAACAGCGAGTATAAGAATACTGACTTCATTAATTTAATTGAATCAATTAAGCGATTAAATGAAAGTAGAAGCCAGAATGACAAATCAGTTTTCTCGGTGGAGATATTTTTGGCAAGCCAACCGCAATAAGATTGCTCAAGGACTATTTCAACAAGGTTGATTCATCACAGCTTATGATTTTTACCCTTATAAAGATCAGGAAGCCAAAATATATTTAAGTGCATTTGAGCAAGACAAAAAAGAATTTACTGCATTGTCAAAGAAGACTTCTCGAATACTTAAAAAGCATAGAATTGAATATATCCAAAAGACTTCGGTGGGAGATTACAATCAAGCCGTAAGGCTTGCCGAATCTTTAGGCTTAAAATGGAAGGGTAATGTTCGGGCTAAATCCTTTGCCCATAATGTAATGCGGACGCTATCTGAAAGCCCCAACAATAAAGTTTTGGTAATTTCTCATAACCTTCATATTGGGATGTTAAACAAGGATGTGGGGAGATTTTTAAGGAAAAAATTAAACGATAAGTATTTGTCAATTGGGACTGATTTTGAGGAAGGAACATTTTCGCTATGGAACCTTAAAGATGCTAACAATCGATTTGTTGATACGCTTTATACTCCAAAATTCAAAAATGGTTTTGCTGATAAGTTTTCTGATATTGAAGGAGCCTTCTATTACATCTCCCTAACTCAACTACGTAAAGTATATCCTGCGATAGCAACTACGGATAACTACATTGCCAGTATTGGAATGGGGTTCAATAAAGATCTTGTTGCTGCAGACTTTAGGAAAAAAGTTAATCTAACAAAAGACTTTGACTCTATGTTCATATTTAAAATAATACACCCAATTAAAAGATGGGAATAAAAAATTATATAGAACCTGTCTTTACCCTTAAGCTTTCCTTTCAAAAATCAGCTGTGTAACTTCCTTTGGCTTTCTTAATCATCTCTTCGGGCGTGCCGGCAAACAGAAGGTTACCGCCTTTTTTTTCTCCGCCTTCGGGTCCGAGATCAATAATCCAGTCGGCACATTTAATTACTTCAAGGTTGTGCTCGATAATAATTACGGTGTGCCCAATATCCACTAATGCATTAATGGCTTTTAGCAATTTAGAAATGTCGTGAAAGTGCAAGCCCGTGGTGGGCTCATCAAAAATGAATAGAATGTTGCCCGTAGTGTCCAAATTATTTTTTCCTAAAAAGAAGCAAGCTTAACGCGTTGCGCTTCGCCCCCAGAAAGTGAGTTTGAAGACTGGCCTAATTTCACATAGCCTAATCCCACTTCATAAAGCGGAAGAATTTTTTCGTAAACAGGTTTCTTGTCTTTAAAAAATTCTAATCCCTGCTCCACCGTCATGTTTAGCACATCGAAGATATTTGCTCCCTTGTGCTCTACTTCTAACACTTCTTGTTTAAACCGTTTCCCCTCGCAGCTTTCACACTTTAAAAAGATGTCGGCCATAAACTGCATCTCACTTTTATTTCTCCTTCACCTGGCAGGTTTCGCATCGGCCACCTTCCACATTAAAAGAAAAATGGGAAGGTTTATAACCCCGTTGCTTACTGAGTGGCTGATCGGCATAAAGATTTCGAATGGCGTCATACGCTTTTACATAACTGATCGGGTTAGAACGTGATGATTTTCCAATAGGGTTCTGATCGACAAATTCTATCTGCGAAATTTTTGTGCTGTCGCCTTCCAGCCGATCGTACCGACCCGGTGTTTCAGATACGGATCCATTTATCCGCCCCAGTGCAGGGTACAAGAGTTTTTTAACTAATGTCGATTTTCCCGAACCGCTAACTCCCGTAACAACGGTAAGCACACCTAAGGGAAACTTGACTGTAAGATTTTTTAAATTATTCTCACGCGCACCAATAACGGAAATTGAATCCTTCCACTTTCTTCTAACCGTTGGAACAGGAATCTTTTCTACTCCAGTGAGGTAATCAACGGTGTGCGATTTTACTTTGCCATTCAATTCCTTCTGTGTTCCCTGAAAAATTAACTCGCCTCCATGCGAACCCGCATCAGGGCCGATATCAATAATCTGATCAGCAGCCCGCATGATCTCTTCTTCATGCTCCACAACGATTACGGTGTTACCCATATCGCGCAGAGATTTTAAAACCTCCACCATTCGTGCGGTGTCGCGCGGATGCAAACCAATGCTGGGCTCATCCATGATATACATAGAACCCACTAACGCGCTTCCTAATGAAGTAGCCAGTTTAATGCGTTGAAACTCGCCTCCCGATAAGGTAGATGTTACGCGGTTCAGGTTTAGATACCCAAGCCCCACTTTAACCATGTACTCCAACCGCGACCGGATTTCTGTTAAAATGCGATCAGACACTTTTTTCTCGTAAGCCGGAAGTTTAAGGTCTTCAAAAAATTGCAATGTTTCCTCAATGGGCATCAACACAAGATCAGTAATTGATGTGTCCGAAATTTTTACATACGCTGCATCTTTGCGAAGTTTTGTTCCGCGACAATCTGGGCACGTGGTTCTTCCGCGGTAGCGCGAAAGCATAACGCGATATTGTATTTTATAAGTTTTGGATTCCAGGTATTTGAAGAAAGCATGAAGGCCTTCAAAGTATTGATTGCCATTCCATAACAAATCTTTTTCTTTTTGACTTAGCTCGCCATAGGCCCGATGGATCGGAAAATCAAATTTGATTCCATTCTTAAGTAAGGGTTTGCCCCACTCGCTCATCACTTCTCCACGCCAGGGTGCGATGGCGCCTTCAAATACGGAAAGACTTTTATCCGGAACGACAAGGTCTTCATCGATACCCAAAATTTTTCCAAAGCCCTCGCAGGTTTGGCATGCACCAAACGGGTTGTTAAAGCTGAATAGATTAATGGAGGGTTCCGTAAAGGTGATCTCGTCTAACTCAAACTTATCTGAAAACCGCACTTTCTTTTCGCCTTCAATATAGATCAGGCATTCTCCATGGCCTTCAAAGAAAGCTGTTTGCACAGAGTCCGAAAGACGAAAGGTAAGGTCTTCATCAGTGGCATTAACGGCTGCTCGGTCGATGAGTATTTCAAATTCTGATTCAGGATTTTTTTCTTTAGTCGATTTCTTTTTCCCCTTGACTTCGGATTTGGAAGAGTCTATCAACTCTTCAATAAACTTTTACCTCACCATCCACTAATACCCGCGCGTACCCTTTACTCAAAAGCAAATTCAATTCATCCACAAATTTGCGCCCCTTCATTACCTTTAGTGCGCAGGCAATCATTATTCGGGTACCTTCTTTCTTTTTATTTATAAAGTCAACCACATCGCTAACGGTATCACGCTTTACTTCTTTCCCGCTAACGGGCGAATACGTTTTACCTATTCGGGCAAAAAGCAATTTCAGATAATCATAAATTTCTGTGGTAGTGCCTACGGTTGAGCGAGGATTGCGCGTGTTAACTTTTTGCTCTATGGCAATAGCGGGCGAAACACCTCGGATATAATCGACCTCCGGTTTTTCCATCCGTCCCAGAAACTGGCGTGCATAAGAACTTAGACTTTCCACGTACATGCGCTGGCCTTCCGCGAACAGCGTATCAAAGGCTAAGGAAGATTTTCCCGAACCGGAAAGGCCCGTAACCACAACCAATTTGTTTCGGGGAATAGCTACGCTCAGATTTTTGAGATTATTTACCCGGGCCCGCTTGATGATGATGTACTCCTTAGGATCGAGATCGTCTAAATAAGAATCGTGTGGAGTTGGGTTCATGCGAAACCGCAAAAGTAAAAAATCAATCCCCCTTGTCCTATAATGGATTCAAACCAAGTTGAAGTTTCAACGATTATGAGGGTAGCTTAATAAAAGCACCATCGTTAAACAGATGGTGCTTCCTTTCAAACTCGTGTAATATCAATTATCAAAATCGGGATCGTAGCTTCCTTCTTTGCCTGAGCCGGCTCCATCAAAGTCATCGTCACCACTGCTGCTTTCGAAGTCATCATCGCCAGTTGAAGGACGAAGATCATCATCATCGCCCTCAAATTCCTGTTTTTCGCTTGATTCCACATCATAGCCGCCATCGCTATTCTTGGTTGCCGGCACCTTTACCAGATAAACAGAATCATCGGTTTCAAGTGGAAAAACGAAAATTGGCTCCCGTTTCGCATTTGTAATGCGGGTGATGCTGGATTCATACCCATTTGGATACTGATCTTTTAATAAGTCCCGGAGATCTTCAGACAGATTTTCCAGGCTTTTGATTATACGTTTTTTTGTTACTGCCATTGTGGTTAAAAATCGGGCTCAAATAGCATAAGAAATTGTTTAGATGGCAACTTTTTTTCAATTTTTTTTGAGATTTCATTCTTTTATCTCTATTTTTCATTTCACAAACAATTCATTTAACCCACATACTATCGAGCGAGACATCTACGTTACCTAAACGCAAGTAAGATGATTGACAGAAGATTCAGTGACAGCCAGTTGGTTGCGCTCTATCAAACCGGTAACGAAGAGGCGTTCGAGATGCTACTTCATAGACACAAATCCCGTATTTATACGGCCATTTATGATTGTTAAAGATCGCTATCAGGCGGAGGATCTGTTACAGGATACCTTTATCAAGGCGATTAATACAATTAAAAGTGGCCGGTATAATGAAGAGGGCAAATTTCTTCCCTGGATTTGTCGGGTTGCTCATAATTTGGCCATCGATCACTTTAGAAGAAGCAAACGCTATCCGGAGGTGGTTTTGGAGGATGGTAGCCGGGTATTCGACTCTCTTCAGTTTTCGGAAGACTCGTTTGAAACCAAGCAGCTCCTTCGCGATACTAAATCGAGATTGCGCGACATTGTAAAAGAACTGCCCGATGAGCAAAAACAAGTTCTGATTATGCGACATTATCTGGAAATGAGTTTTCAGGAAATTGCCGAGCGCACCGATGTAAGCATTAACACTGCGTTGGGCCGCATGCGTTATGCACTTATCAACCTAAGAAAGAAAATGATTAAAAACAATATTGCCTATGATAAAGACCTTTACCCAAAACGATCTGATCAGGTTTCTATACCACGAGACCTCGGAAGAGGAGACGAAGGAGATTAACAAAGCGCTCCTTTGCGAAAGCGAACTGCAAAAGCAGTACAAGGAACTGAGTACCATGAGAAAGGAATTAGACGCCCTGCGTCTGGAGCCATCGGCCACTTCGGTTCAAAACATCCTTAACTATGCGCGTGGATTACAGGAACACCAGTAATCCATAATTTCAAAATAACAAAAGGTCTTCCCCGGTGGAAGACCTTTCTTTTTACATTCCATCCATAGTTACCGACAATTCAGCTGGAAAAATATCAACAGGCTGGCGATGAAGACTACTTTTGATTTATGACAATCGAAAAAGTTTTATCCATCGCACTAATCTTACACATTGCCGCAGGTACTATTGCCCTGATAAGCGGGTTAGTAGCCATGCTTGCCACTAAGGGAAATAGAATACATAGGCTTGCCGGCAAGGTTTACTTTGGTGGGATGACAACCATATTTGTTACAGCTCTGGTTATGGCAATTGGTCGCCAACTGGACTTTCTGTTAATGGTTGCCTTCTTCAGTTATTATATGACCGTGCGCGGTTATCGAATCTTATCCCTTAAAAAATTAAACCAAGGTCAACGCTTTGCCTATCTTGACTGGATCATCGCAGGTGTTGCCAGTGTTTTCATCTTAGGTTTATTAGCTTGGGGCAGCTGGTCATTCCTACATGGAAATAACATGGGTTTGGTAGCGTTTACATTCGGTCTTATTGGGTTCTTCTTTCTTGTCAGTGATGTGAAGGCGCTTTTCAACCCACCAAAAGAAAAAATGCATTGGTGGTATGGGCATATCAGCAGCATGGGCGGAAGTTATATCTCAGCTGTAACAGCCTTTGTGGTAGTTAACATTCAATTAACCCATTACCAATGGATCCTCTGGGTGTTGCCGGCCTTGATAGGTGGGGCCCTTATCAGTCAAACCATAAGAAAGTATAAATTGAAATTTAGTACTCCTTAAAAAGGAATCACCAACTGCTGCTGGCACCCCCGCCTCCTGAATCCCCACCTCCAAAACTACCGCCTGAATCACTGGATGATGACGATGAATCGGATGATGTAGAAACCATAGGAATCGTTACTGTGGTGCGCTCGCGATTGTTGCAGTATTTACACACCTTAATTGTTTCTTCTTCACCGGTTGACGAGGTGGTGGCGTGTGTAAGTGTGGTGGTGCTTTCTGTATAAAAAGCATAGGTTTTACATTTTGGGCAAACAGCATATTTGGTTTTTTCATTCACATACTGCTCAACCGAAACAGAATTGCATGAGGAGCAAATCCAAACATCATAATCTACGGACAGGAGATTTTCTTCAAACTGGTGTTCTTTAGGGAGATGTTCGTCTTCGGTAGCTTCACTCAAGCGCTTCATCTTATTACCACATTGCCGGCAATCGCGCGGATGTTCGCGCACAGCTTGCATCCTCTTTTTGTAAGGGTGAACTAAAAAGGCAAACGGAATTGGAAAAAGAATTGCCCAGCCCATCCAACTACTGTTTTCAGTATAGAAAACATAGACGGTATGATACATTCCTTTCTTCAGCCAAACATTAGCCCTCGTTATAACCCGATAGTACTTATGTAATCCCAGCAAAGCAAAATATCCATAAAAACCAAGAAGGTTTAAAATCCATTGGTTGTTGAGCACAAGATAGGCAGCCAATAAAATTGGGAGTAAAAAAAAGAACAACCACCACTGACCTTTCGAAACTTTTGAGTTGGGTCTGTTCTGAGGTATTTGTATTGAGTTGGAGAATCCTGTTTTGCGTCTTGCAAAAAAAATGAAAGGTCCTAAAATAATCCAGCAAAGAATAAAGAAGGGTGTAAGGAAAGGCTTGTCCAAATAGTTTGATGTCGCAACGGGCTCTGCAATTTCTTCTGCAGAAGCTGGATTGGTAAGTATTTTAATTACCTCATCAATACCCGCGAGCATCCCCGCGTCAACATTCCCTTCTTTAAAAGAAGGTACCATTTTTTGAATTTGTATTCGTTTACAAATTGCGTCCGGTAAAATGCCTTCTAATCCAAAGCCTGTATGGAAACGGATTGTCTTTTGATCTGCAACAAACAAAATCAACAGACCATTGTCTTTTGTTGCCTGGCCTATTCCCCACTTAACAAAGAGTGACTGAGCAAAGTCCTCCGCGGTATTTTCTCCTATAGAATGAAGAAGAACAACGGCAACCTGCGCGGTAGTTTGTTGTTCAAGAGAGGTAAGACGTTGATCAATTTGTGATACAGTTGTGGCATTGATCAGATTATCTGGATTACTGACATAACTATTGTTGATCCGCTTGGTATTGGGCACCGAATCGACCGTATAGGATTGTGGCAATCCTTCTATAAAGATTGAAAGGAGAAAGATCAGTAAAGCAGTTTTCCTCATAGCTATCTTACGCTTAAGAAAATTATCAATTATCAACCGTTTTCGCTACTAACTGTTAGTTTGTTTTGAAGTTTTTTTCAAAGATTCTCCCCTCGTTTATACCTAATCGATTTGGAATCAAGGTATCTTGTAAGTTCACTTTTTTTGGTTTTATCTGAAATGAATAATCAAAACATACAGCAACAAGGATTGTATCATCCTTCCTTTGAAAAAGACTCTTGTGGTGTTGGATTTATCGCCAACATAAAAGGGGGGAAATCGCATCAGATTGTAAGCGATGCCCTCACGATGCTCGAACGAATGGAACATCGTGGTGCTTGTGGCTGCGAACCCAATACAGGCGATGGTGCCGGGATATTAATACAAGTCCCCCACGAGTTTTTTAGCAGCGAATGCACAAAGCTTGGATTTAAATTACCCGCTTACGGAAGTTATGGGGTAGGTCTTGTATTTTTTCCGCGCGATGCAAAAGTGCGCGAAGAATGTCGTACGGTATTAAACCGACAGATCAAGAAAATGAAAATGACGTTGATCGGTTATCGTTCCTTGCCAACAAACAATGCCGACCTGGGCGAGACAGCCTTGAAAGCAGAGCCTGTGATGGAACAGATATTTATTAAACGACCCGATTCTATTTCCAATCCGGATGATTTCGAACGCAAACTTTTCATTTTAAGAAAATATACCACGCACATTATTACCGACTCGGTAAAGGGTGTCGATAATCAGTTCTATTTCTCTTCGCTTTCGTACAAGACTATTGCCTACAAGGGCATGGTAACTTCCGGTCAGTTACGACCCTACTTTGCCGATCTTGAGCATGAAGATGTAGTTTCTGCGCTGGCCGTTATTCACTCGCGATTCTCTACCAATACTTTCCCTTCGTGGCGATTGGCACAACCCTTCCGCTACATTGCCCATAACGGAGAAATCAACACGGTACGAGGAAACATCAATTGGCTTAAATCCAAAGAAGCATTCTTCACTTCAAAACATTTTAGTCAGGAAGAGTTGAATATGATTCTGCCGATTTGTAATCCCTTGCAGTCTGACTCTTCTAATCTTGATAACACCATTGAGTTATTAGTGCATGCCGGCCGGTCGCTACCGCATGTTATGATGATGTTGATTCCAGAAGCCTGGGATGGTAACGAAGGGATGACTATTGAGAAGAAAGATTTTTATGAATACCATGCCAATCTAATGGAACCCTGGGATGGACCCGCCTCCATCACCTTTACAGATGGAAAAATAGTCGGTGCCACCTTGGATCGTAATGGCCTCCGTCCTTCGCGGTATGTTGTTACCGATGACGATATGGTTATTATGGCTTCCGAAGTTGGCGTGCTGGATGTTGATTCCGCCAAGGTAATTACCAAAGGTCGCCTGCAACCCGGTAAAATGTTTGTGGTTGATCTGGAGCAAGGCCGTATCATCAGCGATGATGAATTGAAAGAAGATATTTGTACTCGTCAGCCTTACGGACAATGGTTAAAAGATAATAAGGTAAGACTTCAGGATCTTCCGGAGCCGGGCGGCAGTTTTCATAAGTACGATCCGATTACTTTTTTAAAGCGACAGATTTCTTTTGGCTATACATCCGAAGATTTGCGTGTAATCCTCACCCAAATGTGTGATACGGGAAAGGAAGCATTGGGATCCATGGGTAACGATACACCGCTGGCTGTACTTTCCAAGGAAGCACAGCATTTATCCAGTTATTTCAAGCAGCTCTTCGCACAGGTTACCAACCCGCCCATTGATTCCATTCGTGAGCGGCTGGTTATGTCGTTGGCATCACACGTTGGTGGTTCTTTGAATTTATTAGAGGAGTCGCCCGAGCATTGCATTACATTAGAATTACCAACACCGGTTTTACTAAATACCGAATTAGAGAAAATCCGGTACATCGATCACCGGCACTTACAAACAAAAACTATATACACCTACTTCCGGGCCGATGGTCAACCGGGTTCGCTGGAGAAAGGCCTTGACCGGGTTTGTCAATATGCAACAGACGCAATTGAAGACGGGTTTACCATTATTATTTTATCCGATAGAAGTTTTGATAGTGGCCATGCGCAAATTCCTTCGCTATTAGCTGTTGCTGCTGTGCATCATCATTTGATTCGTAAAGGCTTGCGCGGAAAAGTTGGTTTGCTTATAGAGGCGGGTGATGTGTGGGAGACTCATCACTTCGCTACGTTGATTGGGTATGGCGCCTCCGGGGTTAATCCTTATCTCGTGTATCAGACGATACATGATATGAAGAACCGCAACGTGTTGAAAGAAAGTTTAACCGAAGAACAAGCAATCGCCAATTATAAGAAAGCCGTTGCCGGTGAGTTGTTAAAGATTCTCAGCAAAATGGGAATCTCTACGCTGCAATCTTATCATGGCGCTCAGATTTTCGAAGCGTTGGGAATTCATCTCGAAGTGACTGATCAATATTTTTCGGGAACCGTATCGCGCATTGGCGGATTGAAATTGGATGATATTGCTCGCGAAGCATTGGCTAAGCACAAACTCGCATTTCCAAAAACATCCAACTGGCTTCCACGATTGGCTGTCGGTGGCGTGTATCAGTGGAAACAGCGCGGAGAAACGCATCTGTTTAATCCCGATACTATTCATCTTCTTCAGCACTCAACTAAGACTAATGATTATTCGGTCTTCAAAAAGTATTCGAATCTCATTAACAATCAAAGTGAAAAGGCAATCACGCTTCGTAGTTTATTGAAATTCAAAAAAGGTAAGCCCATTCCCATTGGTGAAGTCGAGCCAGCCGAAAACATTTTAAACGATTTGCTACAGGAGCTATGTCATTTGGTTCCATTTCGCACGAAGCCCATAGTACACTGGCTATCGCCATGAATCGCATTGGCGGAAAGAGTAACAGTGGTGAGGGTGGTGAAGATGAAATAAGGTTTACAAAAAAAAAGAAAATGGCGATTGGGAGAACTCCGCTATCAAACAAGTGGCTTCAGGTCGTTTTGGTGTAACCAGTTATTATTTAAGCAACGCAAAAGAGTTGCAAATTAAAATGGCGCAAGGTGCCAAGCCGGGCGAAGGCGGGCAATTACCAGGCCATAAAGTAGATGATTGGATTGGCCGTGTGCGTCACTCAACTTCTGGAGTGGATTAATTTCTCCACCTCCGCACCACGATATTTATTCGATTGAAGATCTGGCACATAATTAATTTTGATTTAAAGAATGCCAATCGTGAAGCGCGCATCAATGTAAAATTAGTTTCTGAAGCCGGGGTGGGCACGATTGCCTCTGGCGTTGCGAAAGCACACGCTGATGTAATTTTAATTGCAGGCCATGATGGCGGCACGGGAGCATCCCCTATCAGTTCCATTCGTCATGCCGGATTACCGTGGGAACTTGGATTAGCAGAAGCTCATCAAACACTGGTAAGAAATAAATTGCGTGGCCGGGTTGTGTTACAAACCGATGGACAGATTCGAACCGGTCGTGATTTAGCGATAGCCGCTTTGCTTGGCGCAGAAGAATGGGGGGTTGCCACAGCCGCACTCGTAACTACTGGTTGTATTATGATGCGCAAGTGTCATTTAAATACTTGCCCGGTTGGTGTTGCCACACAGAACAAAGAACTGCGCGCGCTATTTACTGGTAAGCCCGAGTATGTTGTAAAACCTTTTTACTTTCCTTGCAGAAGAACTTCGCGAGGTTATGGCGGAACTTGGTTTCCGCACCGTGAATGAAATGGTAGGTCAAGCTGATCGATTGGAAGTGCGGGATAAAATTGAGCATTGGAAACATTTACACGTGGATCTGTCTTCCCTTCTGATAAAAGATCCTATTAGTTTAGATATAGCACTCTTCAAACAAGAGGAGCAGGATCATGGCATTGCCAACGTACTGGATAGAAAACTGATTGAACTTGCGCAACCCGCTATAAAAAATGCAACTCCTGTACAGGGTGAATTTAAAATCACTAATCAGGATCGCGCGGTGGGCACGATGTTATCCAACGAAATTTCCAAAGTCTATTTAGGCCCGGGATTACCAGAGGATACCATCCAACTCAAGTTTAATGGTACTGCCGGACAAAGTTTTGGCGCTTTTGCAACAAGCGGAGTTACATTCGAGCTTGAAGGAGATGCCAACGATTATTTTGGCAAGGGACTTTCAGGAGGAAAATTAGTTTTATATCCACCCAAGGAAGCCACCTACAATTCCTCTAAAAATATTATTGTTGGCAACGTAGCGTTCTTTGGTGCTACCTCAGGCGAAGCGTTTATTGGTGGAATGGCCGGGGAACGTTTTGCAGTGCGCAACTCAGGAGTAAAAGTAGTGGTAGAAGGCGTGGGCGATCATGGTTGTGAATACATGACCGGTGGCACAGTAGTAGTACTCGGCGATACGGGAAGAAATTTTGCTGCCGGTATGAGTGGAGGTGTTGCTATGTGGGATGTAAATAAAACATTTATAAAAAAATGCAACATGGAAATGGTGATGCTGGACACGTTGGATGCTGAAGATGAACGCTTACTAAGTTCAATGATTAATGAACATCAACAAGTAACCAAAAGTAATTTAGCAGCTCATGTATTGAGTTACTGGCCAACAACCTTTAAGCATTTATTAAAGTAATGCCGGTTGATTATAAAGCCGTATTGGAAAAACGGAAAGTGGAGAAAAAGAGTGCAGCGCTTAAAGCATCATTAGGCAACAACGAATTTAATCTTTCATCAAACTAAATAAATTCCTTTGTTCCCCTCTCTTTTGGAGAGGGGTTAGGGGTGATGTCACATGGGAAAACCAACAGGATTTTTAGAACAAGACCGGGAGCTTCCTAAGAAACGAGATCCCAAAAAAAGGATTAACGACTACAACGAAGTAGATTCTGCCATTGATGTTTCTATCACACAAAAGCAGGCAGCGCGCTGTATGGATTGTGGGATTCCGTTTTGCCACCAAGGCTGTCCTTTGGGTAACATCATTCCCGAATTTAATGATGCGGTGTATCAGGAAAACTGGAAGCTTGCTTATGAGATTCTTGTTTCCACTAATAATTTTCCGGAGTTCACCGGTAGAATTTGCCCAGCGCCATGCGAAGCTTCTTGTGTTCTTGGAATCAATAAACCGGCTGTTGCGATTGAGTACATCGAAAAATCAATTATTGAAAAAGCTTTTGCCGATGGCTATGCCACACCCCGAATCCCTTCGGTAAGGTCTGATAAAAAAATTGCTGTTGTAGGATCAGGTCCATCCGGGTTGGCTGCTGCGGCACAACTAAACTATGCCGGGCATCACGTTACTGTGTTTGAACGTGCCGATGAAATTGGGGGGTTGCTTCGCTATGGAATTCCTGATTTCAAATTGGATAAGCAAATCCTTGACCGCAGAATTAATCTGATGATTGAAGAAGGGGTAAAGTTTTTAACGAAAGTCAATGTAGGCGAAACACTTTCTGTGGATCAATTGAAAGAAGAGTTTGATGCGGTTCTCCTTTGCGGAGGATCAACCATACCCAGAGATTTACCAATATCTGGAAGAGATCTAAAGGGTGTCTATTATGCGATGGATTTTCTTACACAACAAAACCTGCGCGTGGCCGGAAAGAAAGTTCTTTCAGAGGAAGTCTGGGCCACCGGAAAAAATGTGGTAGTAATTGGTGGCGGTGATACAGGATCAGATTGTGTAGGGACATCCAACCGGCATGGTGCCAAATCGGTAACTCAAATCGAAATCTTAAATAAGCCACCTAAAGATATAACCGAAACAATGCCCTGGCCCAGTTGGCCTGATGATTTTACGCACATCCTCCTCACATGAGGAAGGTTGCGAGCGACAATGGTCAATAGTTACCAAAGAATTTATAGGTGATGAGCAAGGGAAGTTGAAGGCACTTAAAATTTCGGAGGTGGAAGTGAAAAGAGAAGCCGGCAAGGCGCCAAGCTTTGTTGAAATACCTGGAAGTGAGAAGTTGATTCCGTGCGAGCTTGCCTTATTGGCAATGGGATTTTTACATCCACAGCATAATGGTTTACTGGATCAATTAGGTATAGAGTATGATGAGCGCGGCAATGTAAAAGCTACCCGTTACCAAACTTCCGTTGAAGGTGTTTTTGCTACGGGTGATTTGCGCAGAGGACAATCTTTAGTGGTGTGGGCGATAAGCGAAGGTCGCGAGGCAGCTATTGCTGTTGATAAATTTTGACAGGGCAATCTGTATTGGAATCTAAAGAGGAGGGTATTTTGAGTTTATCTTAAGTCGGTTCACGCCTGCCTGCGCGTAGCTAGCGGCAAAGGCAGGCAAAGTGCACAAAGAAACCCGCAGAGTAGGCGGAAAATCTTCGCTTTAAAAATTTACTTCGGAAACAGTTTCTTATCAATGCTCGGAATCAACGTCATGGCATTCTTATAGTAGACTTTCTTTAAAACTTCATCGGGTAAGCCCAGTCCATACATTCGCCAAAAGGCATGATAGCGTTTGTGATAAGGAAAATATTCGTCTTCCGTTTCCAGCACTCTAAAATAAGTTTCATATTCATCGGGCACCCAGCTGTCCTTACCAAATAAAACCCGGTCTTGATATTTTATAATAAACGCTTTGGCTGCGCGGGGTTGTCTACCTAACTCTGCTATCACTGCTCCAATCTCCGTATACATGTTTGGAAACTGATCCATCAACTCGCCCAATTTTTTTAAGTCATTGGCATACCAGCCTAAATGCGCGTTGATAAATTTTGTTTTAGGATGCTTTTGAAAAATATGATGTTGCTCAGCAATGATTGTTTCCCAGCTGGCAAACGTACTATCATACCTCCGCCCCGGATGGGTTTTTAATTCAAGCCAACGTTCGTTCTGATCATCAATGGGATCCCAAAAAGGTTTTGGATCTGCCGAATGGATTAATACAGGAATCCCCAACTCACCACACTTAGCCCATATCGGATCGATGCGAGGATCATCAATGGGAATGCGATTGCCTTTACTGTCCTTGGCATGAAGGCCGAGCGTTTTATAAATTTTTAACCCTTTGGCGCCACGCTTTATATCGGCTTTCCAACTGTTTTTACAGTACGCGCTCCCAATTCAGGTTGTCGATGTCATTAAAATCTACATTGGTAAAAACCACAAGTCGGTTTGGATACCGGTTGTTAATGTTTTCAATTGATTTTTCTAAATGATCGCCACTGCTTCGAAACCCACGCCCACTCAGGTTAACCATCACAGCCATGTTGAGTTTATCCATTTTCTCTATCAGGTCTTTGAAATCAGAGGTATTCATATCTCCCTGATGGTTATGAATATCGATGAACGGAAACTTTGCGCGCGTAAGGTGATGCTCCTCCACTTTCAGCGTAGAAGGTGGATCATACTGCTCAAAATCCATCTTCATATCCAAAGACTTTTCCTGGGCATTAACCGAAACCAATGCGAAGCAAAAAATAGATAACAAACCAATTCGATACATAGCAGAATTATTTAGCAGATAAATCTACGATAATTGTATGATCCGGTTTCAATTTTTTCTTTGGATGGTAACCCTATCAAATTCAATTACTCGTTGAGGGAGTGGAGGAGTCCCCTATGCCTGACATTCAAATTATTCATTGTCGATTAATTCTTATTAACTTGCCTCACTTAGAAAAATCGATAGCATGAAACACCTTATCCTTCTCTTGTTTTTAGTCCCTACTATGCTGGCGGCCCAAACCGATGCTGCCTTGGAGACTGCTCGAAAAAAAATGGAAGCAAGAAACTTTGCGGGTGCTAACACAGATCTTTCGAAGATTATTGAAACCAATCCGCGCAACAAAAATGCTTTCTCGCTACGGGGCCAGGTGCGCATGCAACTTCGCGACTTTTATGGAGCGATAGGCGATTTTAATTTTGCCTTAGAAATTGATTCCACCTTTGCCGAAGCATTGAATTATAGAGGGGAATCCAAAATAAATCTGGGTGATGATGAAGGGGCTACATCCGATCTGGATAAGGCCATTAAATTCAGTCCGCGGTATGCCGATGCCTACACCAATCGCGGTTTTGCCAAGTACAACATGGAAGATCTGCAGGGTTCTTATTTTGATTTTTCAAAAGCTTTGGAGCTCGGTCCGCCCGATGCCGATAAGTATTTTAATCGCGGCCTGGTAAAAGCTGAGCTTCGTGAGTTTATAAGTTCTATCGATGATTATAGCAAAGCTATTGAGCTTGATAAAAATGACGCGAACTTGTATAACTATCGGGGTGTAGCCTTTTACAACACGTCCAATTTTGATCGGGCTATTGCCGATTATGATGAGTCTATCCGGTTGGATGCGCAAGATCCTTTTAAGTATGAAAACCGCGCCCTTGCCAAAACGGCTAAAGAAGATTTAAAAGGCGCTCTGGAAGATTACGGAAAAGCTATTCAGTTGAATGATCAGGATCCGAAACCTACAACCTGCGTGGAGTTTTGAAACACACCATGGAAGATTACGATGGCGCTATTGCCGATTACACGAAAGCCTTGAGCTGATGACGCAAATCCAACCTACTACGATAACCGGGCGCTCAGTAAAACAGAAAAAGAAAATTATGCCGGTGCCGTTGAGGATTACACTTTTTCCATCGAACTCTACCCGAGTGATGGGGAAACTTATTATCAGCGAGGTCTTATTAAATTGATGATGAACAACAATTATGATGGCTGTCTTGATTTAAAACATGCGGAAGAATTAGGGGCGTTGGAGGCACGGGCTGCGATCAAGAAGAATTGTAAGTAGAACCAATGCCTTTTTCACGCAGAGGACGCTAAGATAAATCACGCTGAGTACACAAAGTTTTTGACTTGTGAATAATCTTCAAAATGAAAATTGCAATCATTCTCAACGGCATCTCGAAACACAAAAGAAAGTTTTATAAGACTATACTTCCAGTACTAAAGTAAATTTTCAGTTGAGGTTTTTGAAACTCAATATGCCAACCACGCACAACAATTAGCTGCTGAGGCTGTACAAAAACGATGTAATTATTTCGGCTGGTGGCGATGGCACATTAAATCAGGTCTTAAATGGCATGATGCAGGCAGCCCATCAACACCCCTTGCCCGCGCTAGGGCTAATTCCGCTGGGTTCAGGGAATGATTTTGCTGGCACAGTAAAACTTACCGATGACGTGTATTCGTTAATTAGTTTACTGAACACAAATCAGCCTAAGCTTACCGATATTGGTAAAGTTGTTTGCAGAAATAAAGAGGATCATCCGGTTGTACATTATTTTATTAACGTGTAGTGTTGGCATGGGTCCGGCTACTGTGCAACGCATGGAAACATTAGCAAAATGGTTACCGGCTGGTACTCGCTATCTCCTGGCCATTATTCAAACTTTTTTTTCTCACACTCCCGAGCAGATCGAATTAAAATCCCAAACCTTAAATTGGAAAGGCAAAGCAAGAGTTGTTGCTGTTGCCAATGGGCAATCGTTTGGTCACAAAATTTATGTTGCCCCCGATGCCACACCCGATGATGGATTGTTTGAAACATTTGTTGCAGCCGATGTTCCGCTTTTTAAATTTCTGCTTTATCTGCAAAAAAATTAAGGTGAAGAAAAAAATCAAGGATGCATGGATTATTTATTCTTCGCTTTCAAAAAAAGGTGTCCTATACCTCCAAGGTGTTGGACACCTTGCTAATACGCTTGAAGCCGAGGGTGAATTGATTGGGTTTCTTCCGGCTAGTATTGAAGTGATGTCTCAACAAATTCGTTTTTATAGAAAATAAAAAAGACTTCCGTAGAAGTCTTTTTTCATTTTGGGCTTTCTATATGTTATTATTTTTTTACAACTAAGGTTCCGGCAATGATATCGTGAAGCCCCTGTTTTTTATCTGTAAAGCCAGCCATTATATACCCAATGTAAAGAATCATCGAAGAGATAATTTTACACAAACTTCTCACCAATGCTTTTGTGAAATCAAGTTTGCCTCCATTTAAGTCGGTAACTATTAATCCAAGTGCCAGTTTCCCAACCGTAGCTTGAAACTTAGAGGATTCCATAAATGTAAAATAAAGTATTCCTATGGTGTAAGAAATAAGAATTGTAGTTCCCATAGTCGCCATAACAGTTGCAATCATTCCAATCGCTTCTGCCTCACTCATTTCACCACTCTGAATGCCGCTGGCGAAACTAAATCCTGCAGTAGCTAAGATTGGGACGATTAAAAAAGATTGAACGACTCCGATGATAATACCATCAATGATTACAGCTACAAATCGAAGCCAAAACCCTGCATAATTTGTGTTCATGATAGTTGGTTTAAGGTAAGGTTAATTAAAAACCGATCGCCAAATTATTTTAAGCCTTTTGTGGTCCAAGGTATTTTGCATCTCCAAATCCAAGTATAAGCAGGCCAATTCCAAAAACAAACATTAAGATTGTTGTGCCAACTCCCTTACCGAAACTAAGAGACAAGTTATGATAAACAATAATGGCAATTATGATGTTAACAAAAGGAATCAAAAACAAAATAAGCCACCAAGCTGGTTTTCCAACAATTTCAAGAAGAACGAAAAGGTTATAAATTGGAATAATAGCTGCCCAACCGGGCTTTCCTGCTTTTTCAAAAATTTTCCAAAGTGCAACGATTATTATTACAACAAATGCCAGATAGAAAATGCCCATAGCGCCAAAGGCTGCGGCTAGGCCAGAGGATCCAGTTTCGTACTCTTCCAGGTGTGGTAAGTTTAGGTTTAGGAACTTATTTAAGGTTAGGTTAACTAAAAATAGAAAAATGATTTGAAGAGACCAACCTTTCTCTACTTTTACTAAAAGCCGATACTTTGAATAGCCGATTAGAAGAATTATTTGATGATCTGGAAGTACAGCGGGAAGAATTGCTACAAGGACTAAAACAGATTTCTGCGGAAGTCCTCCAAAAGCACCCGGCAGGAAAATGGTCAATCGCGCAAATACTTGCCCACCTCATTGCATCCGAGCAACTTTCTGTCGCCTATCTAAACAAGAAAGTATTAGGCATTGAAACCACACAAAATACCGGGCTGCTGAAGAAATTAAGATGATTACCTTATGATCTCGCAGCGACTCCCATTCAAGTTTAAAGCCCCACGAATGGTGGTTGATAAAACGCCCGCTTATGATACCATGGATCAAATAATTTTAGCGTGGGACAACGCGCGTATTGAATTAAAGGCGGTTTTAGAAAAATTCCAGGACAACCAAATGAAACGCAAAATCTATACACCCTGTTGCGGGCATGCTCAATATCCGCAGGCATTGCGGTTTTTTGAGAGCACATCACCCATCATACACCGCAGGTAAAAATCTATTGAAGCAGAATTAATTTTTGTTCATTTTTCACGTTCCAATTTTAGCACTAAAACATACTTATGAAGAAAATCTTATCCCTCAGTTTCGCGCTGTTATTCACCCTTTGTTCTTTCGCTCAAACTAAAATCAATCTCCGGATGAGTTTTTAGGATATGAGTTGGGCGATCACTTTACCCGTCATCACAGGGTAGTGGAGTACTTCAAATATGTAGATGAGTTGTCGCCAACGGTAAAGGCTTTACTCAATATGGAGAAACCAACGAGCTTCGCTTTGATCTAATGCCATTAGGCTTCGCCAGAAAACTTTGCTAACCTTGATAAGATCCGGGAGGATAATTTGAAAAGAGCCGGAGCTCTGGATGGTCCGCCATCAGCGAATAAAGTGGCCATTGTTTG
>JADJMA010000005.1 GCA_016709845.1 Flammeovirgaceae bacterium
TAAAAGTTTTGATTAACAATAAGCCTTCTACCATTACCGCTACCAGCGTAGCCGATGCCTTGAAGCAGATTCCTGCAGATATGATAAAGAGAGTTAGTTAATTACTTCTCCTTCTTCGAAGTATGACGCAGAAGGTCACAGTATCATCAATATCATTCTAAAGAAAAATATTAGAAGGATTGTTTACTGTTTTGATGGAACGGGAACGAGAGGATCTAATCTGAGCCTGAATGTAAACTATCGAAATGGTAAAATGGGATTTTCGTTTGGAGCATTTGGAAGAAACATCTATAACGTTCACGGGAAATTTGAACGACCAACAGACCTACAGCGATTTACGATCCGTGCTGAATATCCAACGTGCAACAACCCGTAACCATGGAACCAATAGTCAATATACATTTAGGTGGGATTATGATATCAACAAATTCAATTCACTAACAGCGTCATTACGGTATGGAAAGCAAGATCAGATGGGGTTACCAGGATCAGTTGTATACCGAACGATATTCAACCATTGACTCGATGCCTACAGTTTAAAAAATATAAGGACGACAAACGTCTCTGGTAATATGGATGCAAGTCTTACCTATACAAAGTCGTTTGTTAAAAAAGATCGGGAGTTTAATTTTCTTGGAATTTTTAGTCAGAATAATCCCAATACAGGTTTTATCACCGATGAAATTTCGTTGGTTGATTATTCCGTACTGAAAAGTTACAAGAATGTAAATAAAGGAGCACACCAGGGAGGTAACGCCAGGCTGATTTTCAGGAGCCCATTCGCCAATCAGTTAATTGAGTTTAGGCGCCTAGGATGTGATGCGAACGGTTTCTGAGTCAATACCAGTATTTTTTTGTCAGAGGGCTCAAACGGAGAATATGAATCATTAGTCGATCCGCAATTGTCAAACAATTTTAACTACGATCAAAATGTTACTGCCGGTTATGTCAGCTACACGCTCACGGCTTCTGCATTCACACTAAAAACTGGAGGCCGTTACGAATACACCAACATCAATGCTCACTACGAAGGGCAACCAGATATCAATATCCCTTCGTATGGGGTGCTAGTTCCCAGTTTAAATGTTTCGAGGAAATTGAAGAATGGGAATCTGATAAAAGCTTCTTATAACAGACGTATTCAACGGCCCTCGCTACGAGATCTTAATCCCAATATACAAGGATCCAATCACTGCTGAACATCTCTGTTGAAATCCTAATTTAAAAACCGGAGTATACCGACAATTATGGATTGGCTTACAGCACATCCTATAAGATCGCAACGATTGATCTTTCTACCTATGTTCGGTACAATACCAATGATATTCAGTCGGCCCGAAATGTGCGTGGTGATACTATCGTTTCTACCGTACAGAACATTGGATCGGAAGGTAACTATGGTGCTTCCGTTTTTCTGAATCTTCCCTTTTCAAAGAAATTCTCGCTCAGCGGAAGTGCCGATTTTACTATCGTATCTTGGAAAAAACAATTCTCCCGACCCATTCATCAATGCCCCAATCAGGGATTGGTTCAAAACTATCGCCTTTCGGGTAGTTATAAGTTTTCAAGAGTTTTAAATTCCAGTTCTTCAAGTTTCTTTCAGGGAAGGAATATTAATTTACAAGGTTATCGAACCAACCCGACTCAGCCATAGTCTGGCGGTGAAGAAAGACTTTACAGAGTAGGAAGGGGTTCTATTGGCTTAGGTATTGATAATTTTGTTACGCCTTCTTATCAAATTGCATTTCGTATCCAAGCTCCGCTTACCTGGATCAAACCACAACCAATACGTTGTACAACTTTGTTGCGAAGGTAAATTTCAGCTATAAAATTGGGAAGAAGGCTCCAGAGCGAAAAGCGAAGAAATCACTGGAAGAGGATACGGGATCATAATCAAATTACAATCACTCTTTCTTCGGTTTGTAATTTTACTCTTGTTTGGCGAACAACGATAGGCGATTAGTGGGTGCATTTTTTTTGATGTGCCTGCCGAGGTTTTCACTCAACTAATCATAAAATTCTTAATTCCTGATTCTAAGAAGAGTCACTAGTCAAAACTACGCACGACTGCAAGGTGCTGAGTTCCTGAGGCTGAAGGCTCTGTTGAGAAAGCAGATCACGGGTAGTTTAAAATACTACTTCACTATAAAAATATACGCCTGATTATTCTTATGATACCGGCTTTTAGCAACACCCTTCTCTTTTACAAAATGGGTAACAATAGTCTCAGAGAACTCGCGCTTGCATTTAAAAAAGTGGCTTCCTTTTTGGCGTCTGACTTTTGAGCAAGGCGTTGAGCAACGCTTTGTCATGTGCGCCAATTTCACTTTTTGGGTTTTACTACCTTTTCAATCTGCGCAATAAGCTCGTTGATCTCTTCTATTTGATGTGCGTTAAAAGCTGGCATATTATATACTCGTTAAATAAAGATGTGTGTACTTGAATCTTCTGTTTTTCATAAAAATCCTGGGCAAAGTTAGGAATAATTGCATGAATATATTCTCAGTGGATCTCTGTCATTTTCAGCAGTCCGCGTAACTGCAAGGCGCAGAGTAACCAGCCTGGTTATGAAGTTTATAACCCTTTGTTCACCAAATTCCTTTTAAAGAAAAGATCGTTGAGCCAGGTAAGCCAATGCTCCGGCCAAATAGCCCAATAGCGCCAGCAGGCTTATCTTCTTTACATACCACATAAAATTCACCTTCTCCATTCCCATTACCGCTACCCCAGCGGCCGAACCAATAATCAAAATACTTCCACCCGTACCCGCACAATAGGCCAAGTATTCCCAGATCAGATTATCTGTCGGAAATGAAACTGGATCATACATGCCCATGCTTCCCGCTACTAATGGAACGTTGTCTACAATAGCCGATAACAATCCAATCAATGTGATAATAATTCGTTGGTCTCCAAAGGTAGCGTCCAGCAGTTGGGCGAGCTGGCGTAAAATCTGCATAGATTGCAGCGCACTTACAGCTAATAAAATTCCAAGAAAAAAAGTACGCTGGGTACATCTACGCGAGACAGTGCACCTGCCACGGTATAATGTTTCCGCAAGACTTCATCTTTTTCAGGATTGATCAATTCAGAAACAATCCATAATAAACCGAGCCCCAGCAAGATGCCTGTGTAGGGAGGCATGTGCGTGAATGTTTTAAAGATAGGAACGCTAACCAAAGCACCTACGCCAAGAAATAACATAATTTTTCCATGTGCGCTGGCTTTACCATTGGCAGCAACTGATTCTTGTTCTTTACTCACTAATGCATTCTTCTTGATAAAGGTTAAGAAAAGTAGGGGCGTAATCATACAGATCAAACTAGGAATCAGTAAGGTCTTCATGATGTTGAGCGAAGTTATCTTTCCGCCAATCCAAAGCATAGTCGTTGTAACATCCCCTATCGGTGTCCAGGCGCCACCCGCATTGGCCGCAATAACAATCATACTGGCAAAAAATAATTTTGTTTCTTTATCCGTAACCAGTTTGCGAATTAAAGAAACCATCACAATGGTTGTTGTCAGGTTATCTAATATGGAAGAAAGAAAAAATGTTATCAACAAATAATCCAAAGTAAAACCCGAACGTCATTTGTTTTTATCTTGTCAGTAATGAATCGAAACCCTTGATGCGCTTCAACCAACTCCACAATAGTCATAGCACCTAGAAGAAAGAAAAGAATCTGGGCAATTTGTCCAAGATGTTCATCAAGCGAAAACGTAACAAATTCATGATGCAATTCGGCAGCCGTAAAACTGCTTAGTTTTGCAGCGCCAGCTTCAATTTTTGAAACATCCAGAAACTTTTGATAATCTGAGCTTTGCAATAAACTTTCATTGGGAGTAGATACCATAAACAAAGTCCAGCAAAGCACCCCCGTTACAATAGCGATGGCTGTCTTGTTTATATTGGTGGAATGTTCGAGAGCAATAAACACGTAGCCTACAAGGAAGACTGCCAGGATTAGTGTGTTCATGGGTGGTAAGATTATCTAAGTAAATGTGGTTAAAATCCATAATACCTTTTTACAATGGCCTTGTCTTTATTTTTAAGAAACCCGGCAGGGTGCAGGGAATTTTTGATAAGCTTAAAAATTTAGAATTAACTGGTTTGTAGGGTTATCAAAACCCAGGGCAGGATAGCTCAAAAACCGTAAACTTATTTTAGGACGAGATACAGCGCTAATAACAATTTTGGGCTTAAATTTGCCGCAGTGAAAATTTTCTGCATCCTATTATCACTTTGGACTTTGGTTTTGTCAACAACTCCATGTTGCGCAGATGATAACTGCAACGATGGCGTAAAGACAGAGCAAAATGAACACCATGAAGAAAGTTGCACTGACTGCTCGCCATTTCTAACTTGTGGATCATGTAGTGGTTTTATTTTTGATACATCCTCTTTCAGCTTTTCACCACCTGTATTAACAGAACATAAAGAGATTATTCCCTTCAAAGAATCCTTTGTAAAAAGCTGTCTCATTAAAATCTGGCAGCCGCCAAAACTTGGTTAATACAAAAGATTAGACAACAGTCTAATCTAAAAATCGGTTTGTTAACCGATATAATCTCATTCTTTCTATTAACTATTAATCAAAATGAAACAGACTATTTTGTCATTGTTGGCAATTTTTTTGATGTCCGCAGTCTCGGCACAGAATAATTTTAAGGCAATCATAAAAGACAGTGAAACCAACGAACCCTTAATTGGAGCAACGGCTCTTATTCAGGGTACCGGGAATGGAACCACCTCAGACATTAATGGTTTAGTTGAGCTCAAAAATATTCCAAACGGAAAACAGATCATTGAATTTCGTTATATCGGGTATGCTTCGCGGATTGACACCATACCATTTCCTTTGGAATCAATTCTTCCTCTTGAGATTTTATTGGAGCCTGATTCTGAAGAAATGGAGGAAGTGATAATAACAGCTACTCGTTCCAGTAGAACCATTCCAGATATTCCAACACGGGTTGAAGTGATCTCCGGTGAGGAATTAGAAGAAAAAGGAAACATGAAACCTGGCGACATACGTATGATGCTAAATGAAAGCACAGGTATTCAAACTCAGCAAACCTCAGCCACCTCATACAATTCAAGTATTCGTATTCAAGGCCTTGATGGAAAATACACGCAGATTCTTAGAGACGGACTTCCGCTTTACTCTGGTTTTTCAGGGGGGCTAAGTTTACTGCAGATTGTTCCACTTGATTTGAGACAAGTAGAAGTAATCAAAGGCGCTTCATCAACTTTGTATGGTGGCGGAGCTATTGCAGGCTTGGTCAATTTGGTTTCAAAAACTCCCAGTGAAAAAAGAGAAATCAACTTTATGTTAAACGGTACGTCAGCGTTAGGCCTAGATGCCAGTGCATTTTATTCACAAAAGTTCAGGAAAGTAGGCGCCACTGTTTTTGCTTCTTACAATTTAGGATCACCGTATGATCCAGCTAATATCGGCTTAACGGCTATTCCAAAATTCAAACGATTCACCATCAATCCAAAATTATTTTTATATCTCAATAAAAAAACAACGGTGAATGTTGGTTTCAATTCAACGATTGAAGATCGTATCGGTGGAGATATGATCTACCTTGAGAAGGGTGGCGCAAACTTATACTATGAGGAAAATAGAACAAATCGTTTCAGTACGCAATTTGTAATTGATCATCAATTCAATGCAGATTCAAAACTCAATTTCAAGAACAGTGTTAGCTACTATGACAGAAGTATTGACATACCAGGTTATAAATTCGCTGGCAATCAACTATCGTCTTTCAGTGAGTTATCATACACTAAGAAACAGCAAAAGGCAGAGTGGATAGGCGGCCTAAATCTCTGGACT
This sequence comes from Flammeovirgaceae bacterium, assembly GCA_016709845.1. Classification (GTDB taxonomy): domain Bacteria; phylum Bacteroidota; class Bacteroidia; order Cytophagales; family Cyclobacteriaceae; genus ELB16-189. The sequence continues at coordinate 5,844 of JADJMA010000005.1, forward strand.
GATAAATTCACACAAGCGAATGTTACCCCGGCCGAGGCGGTGGATTATAACTATACAACGGTAGGAGCCTTCATTCAAAATACCTGGAATGCTTCTGATAAAATTATTTTAGAAACTGGTTTGCGCGGAGACTACCAGAATGAGTATGGTTTCTTTGCGCTCCCTCGCATCTCTGCCTTATTCAAATTCAACTCGAAATTTACGGCAAGGCTTGGTGGTGGGTTAGGATACAAAAGTCCAACTGTATTTACCGAAGACGCGGAGAAGATACAATTCAGAAATGTTTTGCCGATTAACACCGCGACAACGAATGCTGAAAAATCAAGCGGTGGAAATCTCGATATTAACTATAAGACCATGCTGTCATCTCATTCAACCTTTAGCATCAACGCGTTACTGTTTTATACGCGCGTAAATAATCCATTAATCCTAACACCAATAGCCAATGGATTCTATGAATATCAACAGCCCTATGGTTTTATTGACACAAAAAGGAATTGAAACAAATGTTAAGATAACTTATAATGACTTTAAACTTTTTATTGGCTATACGTTAGCCGATGTTAATGAGCATTACAGTGGTTCTGTTACTCAATTTCCACTGGTTGCCAGGCACCGGTTAAATAATGTGTTGATGTATGAGGTTGAAGAGAAATGGAAGATTGGACTTGAAGCGTACTATTTTAGTCCCCAAAAACTAAATGATGGAGCCACAGGGAAAGAGTACTGGATTTGTGGTTTGATGGTTGAGAAATTATGGGAACATTTATCGCTCTTTATAAATTTTGAAAACTTCTTTGATACCCGGCAAACCAGGTTTGATACCATCTATACGGGGCCAATTAATAATCCGACATTCAGAGATATTTATGCTCCGGTTGACGGCTTTGTTATCAACGGTGGTCTAAAAATTAAACTGTAGTGATGTGATTCAGATTCTTCTTATTGAATCTATTTTATTTCTTTCGGAAGAAGAGCCGATTTTATAATAGGGGTTTCAAAATAATAAGTTGTTTCACCATTTCCTTCCCATTCGGTGTGTCCGTTGGTGTATTGTACGATCAGGGCATTGGCGTGATTGCCTTCCAGATATTCAATCTTGAAAGTATAAGTCACTTTTTCCAGTTTTCTTTTTTCAGAGGTAAGCCGTTGGCCCCAGTGCTCTTTGATGCTGCTGATCTGCACATCATTCATACTCGATAGTTTGATGGGGCCACCCACAACACTCCACTCTTCATTCGCTCCGTTGGCAGGCACGATAGTAAGTTGATTGTTAGTCACCGAATAGGTACCCGTTTCATACTGAAGTTGATTGGTATCTGTGTAAGCAGAGGCACCCACGTAAACAAACCGATAGGTACCATCGCTATTAAATTTGTATTGATATTTAAAAAATCCTCCGGTGTAATGCCCCGTCATGGGGCCGGCACCCACAAACTTTTCTGAACTGGAGCCTTCCCAAATTTTTCCCGTAAGGGCGTTGTTTGTATTGCTCGTTGAAACGGTAGGTACTTGTTGCGTGCCCGCAGAAGCAAGGGGTTTGTCCTCAACACCTGCTCTAAATCCGGGTGGGTTATCTATTAATGAACCGAGGTCGCGAAGCGCGCAACGAAATTCATAAGGTTCATTGGGCGCATTGTATTGCCCTCCATCTCGTTGTGTAGGCTTGCCAGGCTTAAGAATAATTTTGTTTTTGGACTGGCCGCCATTCGGGTCATACTCTATAGTGAAAGAATACGTTGTTTTTTCTAATTTATATTCGGAAGCCTTTATAAATTTACCCCACTCAGTTGTTTTGCCACTTGCCGCTTTGCTCCACCATTCTGCCTTGCCTTGTTTGGGACTTATTGTAATTTGATTGCCCACCAGGGAATACGTTCCCGATTCATAAATAAATGAAATATCTTTTGTCTTTGTAAGCCATTGCTTATTCCGAAATAAATAAGTGCCATCTGGGTAAAAAGCATATTCTTTTCTCAAATATCCGGCTGTATACTGAGGCGCTCCATTAATATAGTATCCTGTTGTTTCCAAAAGGTAATCGCACCATATGCCTTCAACAGAAATTTTACCGGGGTTCCCAGTAGCTGCAGGGGCTAAACTAGTAGTATCATTTTGTAAAGACTTGGCAAGCTCCAATGAATTAATAAATTCGAGCAAGTCGTTTTGATATTGCTGTGTGTTTGTCATGAGCACCACAGCAGCAGTTTGTCCCTGACTAGTGGCTGTTATTAAAGTAGCAAGTCCTTTGATTGTTCTATCTACATAATTGCCATTTCCAGAATAAATCTCCCAACCGTTATTTTGTTCGGGTGCTATCATGACTGGTTCTGTAATCGAACTTACCGTGTTAACTAATAGCAATTTCCACTGATTTTTAAAATCGTTATCGGCCGAACCGGATGAAGGCATTGATTCGGTGACAACCGCTACGGCATATCCACCTGTTTTGTTATCCGTAATGAACAACTGAACACCCCCTTCAACTTGCTGCTTCTGCCATCCTTTTGGTAAAGTATATGACACAACATCAAATGTTTCTTTCTGCGCGAATGCCAACGTGTTAATCAATACGAACAGGCCCAGTAAGAGATGATGATTTAGAAGTTTCATAGAGTTAACTATTTTGAGAAGTTATTCTTTCATCCATTTTCATTATAGGAAGTGATGTGGTCGGTGGACGTTACCAACTCTTAGGCACGTAGGTTTTTTTGAATAAAGTTTTAGATATAACGTATTCTACTGCTTCAAATTAAATACTTTATAACTTACCACCACTGAAAACACGTTGCTTTTTACATTGTCGTCAATGTACCGGGCAGACCCCCATAAGGAAGAGATTTTGCTATTTTGGATAGGCCGATATTGTATCGCACGTTGATGCTAAAGCTTTTCCAATCATAGCCAAGCGCAGGCACAAACCCTATCGCCAGTTTCTTGTGTTGGTCTATTGCGTTGTTAACTTGACCATTGGGATATTGAGTGTGCGCAGCTAACAAATAAGAAACTTGCGGGCCAGCCATAGCATAAAATTTTTCACGATTGTGTACTTAAAAAGTATTGGCAAGTTCAAATAACTAAGTTTGATATAAGTAGGCCATTCGGTGTCGGGGTCAGTAAAGTGGGTGCCTTCGCCTGAATAAAATAACTCGGCCTGTAATGCCATTTTTTCATTTAATGAATATTGACCATAAATGCCAGCATTAAAACTTGTTCTTGGTCCGTTAGAATCGCTTGGTTTATAAGCAGGAAGATTCATGGATAAATTTGCCACATTCAATCCGCCCCTAACGCCCAAGGAAAGATTTTGTGAAAACGTACTTGTTGATACCGCAAGGAGCAACGCGATTAGAAATAGATTTTGTTTTTTCATGGTTTTAATTTGTTAGTTTGAAAATGTAGGATAGAAAGTGATGGGTGTTTCTGCGAACAACCTACGCTGGTACAAATTGAATGGATGATGCTTTGTACACGTTGCGGGACTGTTTTTTCATAATTGTGTTAGTTTTTCACCTGAGTCAAAATTTGCCTTTGTGAACTCCTTTAGAAGTTATTCCACTAATTTTTTCACCGCATCAAAACTGAAGTTGTTTGTAAAGTTGTTAAGCAACCGAAGCGATGAGGGCATGGTAACGTACCGAAAAGCAATTGTTATCATCTGAGGTTTAGCCGGCCCTTGTGTTGTTGTTCTGCAATATTCAGGGTTGTACTTGTAAAGCGGTTCACTTTTATTTTCCTGATCGTAAAATTTCCAAAACCGGTTGTAGTTGGTTCTTTCTTTTAGTCCGGCTTTATAGGTTTGAGAATTGTCTTCCATACGGTTGATAACAGCCGGTGCGGATAGCCATTTTTCATCGTGTTCGCTCAATGTTTTCTTTACTACAGCTATTTTGTCATCTACATCAGCCCTCCAGCTGCTGTATTGCTTTATCCCACTATCATGATCTTCTGTTAATTTATCAATCAGCTTGGGGAAGTATAATTTTCTCTTTCATAGTATTCCAGCAGGCTTTGCAAATATTCGCTGCGACTTACTGGCAATAAAACAGGTTGATTATTTTTCTTGACAAACCAATAGCGGTAGACATAGCTACTACGATTGTTGGGCCTGACTTCTTTTTCACTAACATCCTGAAAATACGAATCGCCATTGTTTATTACATCTATCAAATCCTTATTGTTGCAGGACAAGTAAGTAAACAAGTCAATCCGTTGCGCGTTTACATCTGCCGGTTTATGATTTTTCCAATCCGAATACTGAAAGCCCAAATCATATTCACCCATGCTGCTGCCATAAGGATTTTGTAAAAAGCTATTTAATGTATTGACCGGAATAGCGTTAACATACATCCGCAATATGGTGCTTGCTTCTTCGTTCCGCACCAGTTTTTCTTTGGCGCAGAAATATTCGTGCAGCGATGATTGAAAGGTGTATGCACCTAATTTGGTTTTACCAAAATATCGATATCCATCAGTGGAATAATAATTTTCCCAGTTGCCACCGGTAAGATTAAAACCGGTATGGCTTTGTTGTTCAATGTTTTCTATCTGCCCCAATATTTGTTTGGCCATTGCTTTATCTGCCGGGGTAGCCATGTTATTAAAATATTCGGCCCGTGCAGCAGGCCAGGGGTATTGCGCTGCCGTAAGGTATTTACCAGGTACAGCATCTAAGTCTGCATTGGTTTTGCAGGGTTGAGTTTGCGCACACATGCCCTGTACACAGGCAAAAGCAACAAGAGATAAAATAGTATATTTCATTTTTGAAAAATTATTTTGGTGTATTTACAAAGACATTGGCTGACATGTTTCCTGAAATCAAGCTCATCTTTCCGGATACGCCAACGTCAACGCCTTTATCGCTTAATCCAGCATCACTCATGCCGGGCTGTTTAGTTCCGCTGCTATGGCCCTCAGCGATATGGTCATCGAACGTATCAATGATGTTTGATTTGATATTTACAGAAGCTTCACCCATTATATACATCTTCCACACCACGGCTGGTAAATTCTATACCCACGCCTGCTTTCACTGATGCGCCAATCTGCAGCGGCCCTTTGTTTGTGGAAATGCTTTGTCTATTAATGTGGCTTCCAACGTACCATTTACAAACTGGTCATTACCCTTATTATCGAATTCGAAGTTGAAACTGCCACTTAGCCTTCCTGCATCGAATTCAACGTGTGTCTTGCCACATTCTATTACATTTTTAAGGACTATTAGATCAATTGTCGATTTGTAAGCACAATGCATATCATCAAAATTGGCCAGCTTTACAGTTTTGTTTTTATCCGGCTCGGGTGCAGGGCAAACATTGTTTTCTGTGATGTGCGCTGTTTCTAAATACCTGCTTTCGCTTATCGCTGCCAGCCATTCTTTTTTTGCATTAATCTGCGTGGCGGCAAACACATCATCTTCCTGAACGAACTGCTTCCAGTATAATTCTTCTTCTATTTTTATACGCAACTGGTGCAAGTAATTTTTACGAGCTTCTTCCTATGGTTGATTGTAATTTTTATACACCCACTCGCTGTAAGGCCGCTGCACTTTGCACGCATCGGAACCGATGTTTTCTCCTTTTTTGGCAAGCTCTGTTTCGTTATTGACTATTACACTAAACTTTTTTTCAAAATTCTTATGCGCATTGTCTTTCTCTGCCTGGAAACTTCTCATCAGACTATCCACTTTCTTTTTCGTTGCTTTCATCCTGAATGCAAGGCCACCATCCTTATTCATGTCCTCCAGGTTTCGTTGTGCCGTCTGCTCATAAAGATGGGTTGGGCCTGCTGATGTTGCCGATAGATTTGTAACGGATGAAACCGATACACTTCCATTGCCTTTTTGGTTACCCGTTAATTTTTTGTAGTTTTCTTCTGCCTGCTTTGCTGCATTGTTTATGTAGGGTTGCAATTGCTGATTGAGCTGTAAGTTTTTATCCGTAATACTTTTTTGAAAATTATCCCATACATATTTCAATTGAACTTCTTCATCATAATTTTTTGGATACTCGGGGCGCACAAAATTTCGCATACCTAACGGATTAGGATTGGGCCGGAAAGGAATCCTCATATCACTGCCTTTCACTTTGTAACCCAGTTGGCGCAGCTTATTCAATTTATCCAGCGAATAACTGTACGCCATAGAGTTCTTCATTTTTTCTATTGCTTTAGTTGTGTTTCCCTTACTTTCTTGTAGTAAGCATTGAGTATAATTCGCTTGCGGATGGTAGGCATAGATCCGGGTGGTTTTTTCTAAATACATATCTGCTTTCTCTATATCACCCAGACCATACCAGGCCTGCCCTAGATTGTTGAGAATAGTGGTGTTGTCAGGGTATGTCTGATTGAGAAATTCTAAAAGAGGAATAGCCTGATGTGGCGCACCAGCCATACTGAGCATAGCAGAAAAATTGCTGAGCATATCGGCATCGGCCATTTTATTGTTAAGGCATGCTTTGCCCGTTATATACACGGCAGGTTCCAGTTTTCCGATAGTCCATAGACCAACTGCAGCATTGCTTATTTCTGCTTCACTGTAATTGCTTTGCTTCAGAGCATTGTATGCTTTTTCTCCAAGTGTTTTTGTACTGATGGGTAAATGTTTTTCCATGTATTCATTTACACTTTTTATATAAGCAGGCAGCGCAGCAAGACTGACCGTAACTTTGGGAATGGCCGCAATCAGCGTTTCATTTTTTTGGGTACACCTGTATTGGCGCTACCTACGGCCATGCCAATCTGCGCATCGGTAGCTCCGCCCGCAGCAGCATCAGGAATTTTAATGCCCATCTGTTCCATCATTTTGCGTTGCTCGGGTGTTAGTTGATCCAACGCCTTCTGTGCTTCTTTCTGGCGAGCTTCTATTTCAGCCTTTGTTTTTGGATTGCCTGTTTGAGCATACGCGTATGGTAAGCAGGTAAAAAGCAGGAGAAATAAAATAGTATTTTTCATAATTGTTGAAATTGTTTGCCTGACCTGTAGAACAAATTAGTGTTGATTATAAACCCGTCATTGCCATAAGTGCTGTCTTAAAGAATCCTGCTGTAAAAGTAGTTTGGTAGAGCAGGCACAGTCATCATTAAAAGGATGATTTTTTATATATCACACTTTGAAAAATCATTAAAAAAGATGAGCGGAAACGTGGCATTTACTGACTTTCTTTGCGGCAGCAGAAAGATTAAATTATGCCATGAAAAAACTATTGCTGATAATATTCGCTTTCGTGAGTTGTAATAGCATGGCGCAGGTAGCCTTGAATATAGACAGCTTACTGAAAAAGATAGACGCTTCACGCGAGGATTCAAATAAAGTGAAGCTATACTACGCAGCTGCCAACCACTACATTAAAATCGACTTAAATGAAGCTGAGAAATTTTGCCAGAAGGGAGCGGAGTTAAGTAAAAAAATAAATTATAGACAGGGTATGGCAGACTACTTTACCAATTACTCTTCTGTTTTAAACTTCCGTGGAGACTTTGATGCTACCTTAAAAATAGATTTGGAGGCGGTTGACTACGCAAAACAATATGCTGACTCCAGCGAGCTAGCCCGCACCATGTTAAATGTGGGTATCGCACACAAGCAACTTGAGAACTACGAAGCTGCTGTCTATTATATTGAACGGGCAAAGAACCTATTGATCAAGAACAACGATCATCGCTATGATGGAAATACTTTTAATTTGCTGCAAAGCTTGTATTATTCTATGCACCAATATAGAAAAGGAGTTGGTAGTGGGTTAAACGCTATTAAAGCTCTTGAAAAAACAGACGACAAAGAATCACTGGGACAAGCGTATAATAATCTAGGCCTCAACTATCTCTATCTTCAGTCATATGATTCAGCAAAGTACTATCTAAGCAAAGCTGTAACTGAGGCTCAAAAGAATGGGGATATTGTGATACAGATAACCACAAATCTCAACTTTGCCCAAATTGCTCTTAACCAAGGCCAATATGATAGTATTAAATTGTATGCAAACAAGGCGCTGACACTTTCTAAAAAATATGGCGCACATGAATTCGAAGGGCTGGCGCAATATGGTTTGGCCTATCACTACTTATTAAAAAAAGACTATTCCAGATCAGCGTTGTTTGCAGACTCTGCTATGCGTTTGGCTAACCGCTTTACCATGCCCTACTTAAAGCAAAAAATGTACGGTTTGCTTTCAAGCTTACATTACGCCAGGCAGAACACTACGTTGGGTTACTATTACTTCAATCAATACGAAATGCTTAATGATAGTGTACTAAATACCTCAATCACCAATAGCACAATTCACATTGAAAAGAAATTTGAAACAGAAAGAAAGGATGCAAAAATCAAGCTACAGCAAATACAACTCAACCAGAAAATTCTTGTTAATTATTTTCTCATTGGCGGTGCAGTGACATTGGTAATTATCTTGTTGCTTACATACCGCAATTACCAAGCCCGTCAAAAACTACAACAAACAAAAATTGATGAGCTTGAAACTGAAAAACGACTCACCGCAGCCGAGGCCGTATTGAAAGGAGAAGAGCAGGAAAGAACACGGTTAGCGAAAGATCTTCACGATGGATTGGGCGGTATGCTCAGTGGTATAAAATTTTCATTAAACAATGTGAAAGAAAATTTAGTGATGACACCCGACAATGCGCATGCTTTTGAACGCAGCATCGATATGTTGGATAGCAGTATTCAGGAAATGCGGAGAGTAGCCCATAACATGATGCCTGAATTATTATTGAAATATGGTCTGGACGTTGCGCTAAAAGAATATTGTGCTGAAATTGAAAGAAGTGGTGTTATGCATACTACCTATCAGTCTATTAATATGGATAAGATAGCAATCAGTCAAAGTGCTGCAGTTACTATTTACCGCATTGTACAGGAACTTTCAAATAATGCCATCAAACACGCCAATGCAACAGAAATTTTAGTTCAGGCGCATGTTTCCGAACAAGAGAAATTATTGACAATAACCGTGGAAGATAATGGCAAAGGTTTTGATCCGGCAATTTTAAAACAATCTTTAGGAATGGGATGGAGTAATATTCAAAACCGTGTGGAATTTTTGAAAGGTAAAATAGATGTGAGTTCAGAAAAAGGTAAAGGCACATCGGTACTCATTGAAGTAAATATTTAAACAAGTTATCTATCGTTATAAGATGTTTTTAGCTACTGCTTTATGAAGACGAGCTTATTTATAGTGGACGATCATTATATGGTGATTGAAGGTATTCGCTCCTTGTTGCAAAACGAAAGAGATATTGAATGGATGGGACATGCCACCCATGCGGCTTCTTGTTTAAGTTTTCTTAAGCAACATCAACCCAATGTAATATTGATGGACGTGAACCTACCCGATATGAGCGGCATTGAATTGTGTAAAGAAGTAAAGAAGCTCTATGCGTCAGTATTTATAATTGGTCTCAGCACCTTTAATCAACAAGCCATTATCAGAAATATGATGGATAACGGAGCGTCCGGTTATGTATTAAAAAATGCCACCAAAGAAGAGTTGCTGGCGGCCATCCAAAAAGTAATGAAGGGTGATACCTATTTTAGTTGGGAAGCCGTTGAATCCTTAAAGGACAAGGAGAGCAAAGCTCCCGTAATAACCAGACGAGAAAAAGAAGTTTTAAAACTCATTGCCGAAGGACTTACCAATGCGGAGATCTCAGAAAAACTTTTTATTAGTGTTCCTACTGTAAATACCCACCGCAAAAGTTTGCTGGAAAAATTTGAAGTAAAAAATACGGCCATGCTTCTTGGGAAGGTATACAGGATGGGCCTTTTATAAAGTGTGTCAACCGTCATTTCCCTCTTTGCCCTTCTCATCACACCGATTAAAGTCTTTCGTTCAAGGATATAATTCCTTATCGATTTTAAATGATGCTGATTGATACTTCAGATCGAATTTTACAGCCGTTTGTGTTAAAACAAAAAAGCACCCAGTTTAGGTGCTTTAGTGACATTTTGTGGCCCCGCTGGGATTCGAACCCAGGACCCATACATTAAAAGTGTATTGCTCTACCAGCTGAGCTACGAGACCTTCCCTATTTTGTGCTCTACCTCCCGATAGCTATCGGGAGAGCTACGAGACCAAAAAAAACTTTACTTCTTGCCTGTTTTAAAGGCTTTTCCGTAATTGAGGGCACAAAGGTAACAGGATATGAAAAATATACAAACCCACATTTTAAAATTTCTGCTTATAAGCAGTGCTCTTTTTGTAAGTGTGGTGGCTCGGGCCGAATATATTCCTGTACAATTAACTCAGGGCGATTCGTTGTTTGCAAAAAACAATACACACAATCTTTTGATCTGTACCACATGCTTTATGAAAGTGGCCGCTATACGCCCGCTATGTTATTGAAAATGGCATACATACAGGAAGGACTGGGTCGCATTAGTCAATCTATCTATTATCTACAACTCTACTATAAAGCAACCAACGATGAGCAGGCCTTAAGCAAAATTGAAGAACTGGCCACTAAGCATTAGCTGGAAGGGTACACCGCTTCGGTGGAGGGTGCGTTTAGAAATACCTTACCTAAGTACCAGTTCTCTATTCGTATGATGTTGTTATCCATGGGGTTATTTTCTTTTGCGCTGATCATCTATCAAAAAAGGAAAAAATATAAACCCATGGGGGCTGGCCTGGCCACGGTATTTATGATGGGTATTTTATTTGCCCATGTAAACTTGTTTACCGCACCGGAGGAAGGACTTGTTTCTGCCAACCAAACCTATTTAATGAGCGGCCCTTCGGCAGGTTCATCCGTCATTGCCATCATTAGCGAAGGCCATCAACTGAAAATAAAAGATAAGAAAGATGTGTGGATGAAGGTGGAGTGGCAGGACAAAACCGCTTACGTGAAGGAAGATAAACTTCTGCGCTCAACCTTTTAACTAGTTCTTTGCCGGAGGTATCTGCTCAACATAAAAAAAACATTTTCTTGCCGATTATAAATATCGAGCAACCCATCTTATTTATATTTAAGATATCGCTGACTTTCGTGAACCGATCTGTCTTTCCATCGGTATCTTCTCAGATGGTTTATTGGATAGAGTCATCCTTTTCGGATAACTAACTTTTTATTAGACGAATCCGCCCGACTGGAACTTTGTTCTGGAAATATTAGTAACGAATGGAGAGCGGGCCCTTGTATTCTTTGTTGGTGTACTTTACTACATAGTAATAAACGCCAGCTGCCTGATCCGGTGCATACCAACGAAAGGTTCGCTCGGTACTTTTAAAGACCTCTCCGCCCCAACGATTATAAATTTTCACAGATTCAAACCGACTAATGCAATTATCCAACGGAAGTGAAATTTGTTGATCGGGATTTTGGTTTGGATCTGCATTAAACGAACAAGGGCTAATGCCTTCTAATGCAAAATAATCATTGCACCCATCGCCATTGGGTGTAATCACATTGGGCGGAAGAAACGCTGTATCCGATCCATCGATATCTTTGATCGTTATGTTTACGGTTACCGTATCGGCTTTTTCGGCAAAGCACCGGTCGTCTGCCAATCTGAATTTGAAAACATAGTTATTTTCATAAACACCCTTTTCAAAAATAGAACAATCGGGTTGCCACGAAAAAGTAGTTTGTACAGGACTTTTTTTACCTGTTACGGGTGTAAACGAATAACCGGTTGGAGTTACATTTCCTGAAGCCTCAATCAACGTTAAAGAAAGTAAGTCCTGTGTTGGAGAAACATCGGCATCCGCTCCGGTAAGTAAAAACTGAATGGATTCTCCCAGTGTGAAGTTAACGGTTTGATCGTTGATTACGCTTGCCCCTTGTTGTATGGTAAGCTGTGGCGGGGCATTGAGGGGTGGCAACAGTTTAACTTCAACGTCTACTGTATCGGCTTTATAAAATTTACACTTGTTGGCATTATCGACCACAATAAACTTGAATAGAAAACTACTCTTCTTTTTCAGATCGATATTCCCACACGTGATATCCCATTGGAAGCGGGAGGACACCAGGCCGTTACCCGTTACCGGTGGAAACGAAATTCCATAAAGCTCCAGGGAATCTCTTTGTACTAAATCCAAAATAAGAAAATCGTTATCGGAATCTTTTCCGGTAACCAAAAAAGATAAGGACTCATTAACTCTTCGCTGAATATTTAAGACCTGCCGCTCTTGCGGATCACTGGTTAAATCGGTATCAATAACAGGATCGGCATTATGCGGAAGATTAACCGAAAACCGAAAGGCCGCGCTTACCGGATCGCCAAAGTCACATACATCATTATCATTAACCGTAATCTTTACTTCCAAAATTGTTGCGGTTGGTAAAATTATAAATGTTACAAAGGCATCCCATTTAATCTTTCCTCTTACTATACCGTTTTGGCGGGGCTCATAAATTTCACCTGAAATCCCGCATCCGGCCAACACAAAACCATCGGTGGTAACCGATACGATCAACTCGTCACCATCATTATCCCGTGCTTCAAATTCGCGTTCAAAAGAAGCTCCTTCATTTATTTGTGGAATGATGAGCACCGGTTGCACCGGATCTATAAAATAAGGGTTGCTGTTGGGTGGGGGTTCAATATTAACTTCAATCTTTAGGGTGTCGCTCAAGGGCAAGCTGCAGGCATCATCAAAAGCAATGATACCAATCTGGTACGGGCCACCTTCAAAATACGGACAGCGTGGGAAACAGATAGTAAAATCTTTTGTACTTCCGTTTAATAATGTGGCGGTGGTAATTTCCGGAAGTACTTCGCTTACATTTTTCTTAAAGTTGAGCGAAACAGCCCGAATGGAAATCCGTTCAGTAAAATTATCTTCCGCTTTACTTGCATCCGGATCGGAAACTCGCACCTGAATACATCGGTTATCATCGGCCGTCAGGTTTGTAAAGCTTACGCTCATATTTTCATCGTAATTGAAATCGGAGTCCGTCAATTTCTTTCCCAAAATCTGTGGCGGATCTGCTTGCGGGCAGGCATCCACCACTAACATTTGAAAGTCGCGCCTGCTTTCCCCTATTTTTTCTCCGCTTCGGTATTCTTCAATTCGCACCGCAAAAACATAAAGACCTTGTGTTCGGGGTGTAGCCGTAAGCAAACCATCTTTACTTATTCTTAAATCGGGTTGTCCGTTAATAATATTTGATAAACTATAACCCGGTCTCCAGATTACCAGTGGAAAAGGACCAGGCGATGCCGGAGGTAACGCCTCAGACGAGGTAGTGTTAAGAGGCGTAACTAATGTATAAACCAACGAATCGTCATCGTCATCAACACCAGCAAAATCTACATAGTAAGGACGATACGGACAGGCAAAATCGTTAAGAGGAGGAAAGAGTCGGGGAGATGAATTGATAAAAGACTGTCCATTTTTAACCACGGGGGGAACTCCAGATAAAAAGTTTGACCTGCCGCTATGTTGCTACCCTGGGGTATCTGACTATAAATATTGGTAATGGTATAATTACGACAACATCTTTCCCATACCACAAAATAACCCTTGGGGTCTGTGTACACATTAGGAGATAATATCAGCGTAGTAGTATAGAAAAGTTTGGAGGTTATAATTTCTCCCCTCGAGCATTCGGGTTGCGTATAAGGAACGTTTGATTCATCAGATAAACTCATCAATACGGTGCCCATTAGCGCTTTGTCGCTCTTTCTATAAATGGAAACCGAGACATTCTGATCTTTCGCTCCGGGCGCACCGTTGATCTGATCAAAATAAATAATCAGGTTAAGTCGATAGGTGCTACCCGAAACATGGATTAATTCAAACTCGCCACCCACAATATGCGAGGCAACAAGTGGGAATGAAATAAGTAGAAGAAGAGTTAGTAAAAGTCGTTTCATCACAGGCAACCGGACACGAAAGATAACCAATTCAAATCACAGCTTAAAACCCCCCATATTTCAGTAATTTCGCAACGCTTAAAAATGCATTTTTAAATGAGAAAAGGAGACTTATTGGAGAATATTGAAATTGAAACCATGGCTGCTGAAGGCAAATGCATTGCTAAGGTTGATGGACTTGTCTTGTTTATTAAAGGTGGTGCTCCGGGCGATACAGTACAAGTGAAGCTGACTAAAATCAAAAGTAGTTTCCTTGAGGGGACGGTGACGGCAATCCAAAAATTCTCACCACTCCGCACAGAGCCTTTTTGTGAGCACTTTGGTATGTGCGGAGGTTGCTCGTGGCAGCACATCAATTATGAAACACAATTAAAATACAAACAACAGCAAGTTATTGATAATCTTGAACGCTTAGGCGGATTAACATTACCCCCCATCACTCCTATCCTCGGATCAAAAAGAATAAATTATTACCGCAACAAACTCGATTACACCTTTACCTCTAACCGCTGGCTTACCAAAGAAGAACTTGATCGTGCCATTGAAGAAAGTCGTTTTGAGGTGGGATTAGGCTACCACATTCCTAAAATGTTTGATCGCGTGTTTGATGTGGCCAACTGCTACCTGCAACCAGAGCCTTCAAACTCCATTCGCTTGCTGGTGCGCAAAACTGCTGTCGAAAATGAGATTCCTTTTTTTGACTTACGTAGGCAAGTAGGATTCCTGCGCACACTCACAATCCGATCTTCCAACATAGGTGAAGTAATGATCATTTTGCAAGTGACAGCCGATGAAAAGAACTGGATCGAAAAGATTTTAAAAACATTAACCGATGCGTTTCCGCAAATCACTTCGGCTAACTACATCATCAACAATAAAAAGAACGACACCTTTGCTGATTTGGATGTGATCTGCTGGAAAGGTAATCCATACATTACCGAACAAATGGAGAAACCCGATGGAAGTGGCACGCTTCAGTTTCGGATTGGGCCTAAATCATTTTATCAAACCAATTCCGATCAGGCGCATGAATTATATAAAGTAGCCTGGCAAATGGCCGACCTAAAAGGTAGTGAGCATGTGTATGATCTTTATACCGGCACGGGTACCATCGCCAACTTTGTAGCCGGGCAGGCAAAAAAAGTAATTGGCTTAGAATATGTCGCTGCTGCGATTGAAGACGCTAAAGCAAATTCAAAACTCAACCACATTACCAACACTGAGTTTTATGCTGGTGACATGAAAGATTTGTTAACCGATGATTTTCTATCACAGCATGGAAAGCCTGACACCATAATAACAGATCCTCCGCGGGCCGGCATGCACGAAGATGTGAATAACATGTTGTTAAAAGTGGCTCCTAATCGAATTGTGTATGTGAGTTGCAATGCGGCTACTCAGGCCCGCGATTTAAAAATACTGTCTGAAAAATATGACATCACCGCAGTACAGGCGGTTGACATGTTTCCGCAAACTACCCATGTCGAAAATGTAGTGCGGCTGGATTTGAGAAAATAATATTTACCACATCCTACGAAAAGAAGGGTTTTTCCACCCCTTAAACACAAAATAAAATATTTAGTATTAATACTAAATATTTTAGTATTATTGCTCCTGAATGACTGAAAGGAGTATTATACATATGGATTTGGATGCGTTTTTTGTATCGGTAGAGCGTACAAAAAGCAAAAAACTCATTGGCATCCCTTTAATAATAGGTGGCAGCAGCAGACGTGGCGTGGTGGCAGCCTGTAGCTACGAAGCTCGCAAATTTGGGGTGCATTCAGCCATGCCCATGTACCTGGCTATGCAACTTTGCCCCGATGCCAAAGTGATTTCGGGGGACATGGAAGCCTACAGTCAATTTTCACACCTCGTTACAGAAATCATTTCCGATAAAGCCCCCGCTTTTGAAAAAGCTTCCATCGATGAATTCTACATTGATGCCACGGGTATGGATCGCTTCTTCGGCACGTTCAAATGGGCCATTGAATTACAAAAGAAAATTGAAAAGGAAAGCAAGTTGCCGATCTCCATGGCACTGTCGGTAAACAAGTTGGTCTCAAAAGTAGCCACAGCCGAATTTAAACCGAATGCACAAAAACAAATTGTCGCTGGTGATGAAAAGAATTTTCTAGGTCCACTGGCTATTGATAAAATTCCGATGGTAGGAAAACAAACTGCTTCATTTCTATATGACATGGGCGTGCGCACGGTAGCTACCTTACGGGAAATGCCCCAACAATTTTTGATCAGTGCTTTTGGCAAGAATGGGATTAGTCTTTGGAATAAAGCCCACGGCATTGACAATTCTCCGGTAATCTCATACAGCGAGCAAAAATCAATTTCTACTGAATCTACTTTTGACCAAGATACCATTGATGTAAAGCGACTGAAGTCAATTCTCATTGCCATGGTAGAGAAAGTAGCGTTTCAACTGCGGGAACAAAAAAAACTTACTTCCTGCATCGCTGTAAAAATTCGTTATTCAAATTTCGATACCGAGAGCAAGCAAATTCATATTTCTTACACTTCTTCCGATTATACTATCCTGCGCGTAGTGCAAGAGTTATTTGATAAACTCTACAATCGTAGAATGTTAATCCGATTAGTGGGTGTGCGCTTGAGCAACCTCGTACATGGCAATCATCAGATCAGTTTGTTTGACGACACCGTGGAAGACATTAACCTCTATGAAGCCATGGATTTTATTAAACACAAACATGGCGTGGAAAAATTAATTCGTGCTACTACGCTCGATGTAAACAAACGCGTGCGCATGGAAATGAATATGTTTAAAGGTAAGATCTCAAAGAATTTGATAAACTAATCCTTGGTCTGTGAGGATACAGACCAAGGCAAAAATATTTTTTTAACATCATGAAAAATTTTCCTGTCAACCACCACTTCTTCACCATCATTCCCTCGCCACACATTCAGGCTTTTGTTTCTAATCTGAAAAAACAAGTACGAAGCATTATCGGTCATGGTTCTCAAAGTGAGTTTTCGAAGGCTCACATCTCACTCTTCCAATACAACGAATATCATACAGATGACATTCTATATGATACTGATTGGCTACTGTCGGCATTGCTGCCATTAGACATATATACAAATGGATTCGGCATATTTAAACATGGCACTAACAAAACAATCTATCTTCAAATAGAATATAAAACCCCTGTTCCTGATTTAGCAAAAGCATTGGGTGGCAAAAGTATAACGTCCCATATCACAATCGCCAGAAATTTGGGTGCCGATGATTTCGATAAAGCGTGGATACACTTGCAAAGTATTTCCTATCGTAATTATTTTCGTTGCAACAGCGTTACCGTGCTGAAACGAGAACATAATAAATGGAATAGATATCTGGAGTTACCTTTATCTCATGGTGGTTCATCTCAGTCTATGTCCTTACGGATCGAAAACTCATTCTCTGGACATGTGTCCCCACAGACCGAAACTCTAACACAAAACTTTAATTATGATTAATCTGGTCTTCTCCTCGGTCTGTGCCCTCACAGACTGAAACCCGCTGACAACTAGTCTTCGTGTCTTGCAAGTCTATTTCCACCAACCTCGGTCTGTGTCCTCACAGGCCGAAACCGTAATTAATTCGTTCATACACAAAATAAAAAAATAATGTCTCTAAGCGAAATGAAATACGGAGTTCGTAACTCAAGATTAGTCTTGAACGAAGTTTATTTCTGGACGGATACCATCAAACACTGGAATAAACTTTTAGAAGATGATAGTTTTAAAAATATAGTGATCGATTGTTGGCGTAATCTGATTAATCGTAATAAGATTCGAATTTATGGATTTGTAATCATGCCCAACCACCTACACCTGGTTTGGGAAATGCTGGAGAAAAACGGGAAAGAGATGCCTTATGCCAGCTTCAATAAATTTACCAGTCACCAATTCTTAGAAACTCTGCGAACAGAAAGCAATTCAACTCTTTCAGTTTACAAAGAAAATAACAGAGAACGGAGGCATCGTTTTTGGCAACGAGATCCATTGGCTATAGAAATGGATTCGAAAGGAAAGTGGAGCAAAAAGTTAGAATATATACATCTCAATCCTCTACAGGAACAATGGAATTTAGCAAACAGGCCAGAGGTATATAAATGGTCGTCAGCTAAATTTTATGAAAGTGGTATCGATGAATTTGCAATTCTAACTGACTATAGAGAACGGTTTTGATTTTCGGTCTGTGAGGACACAGACCGAGGAAAAATTTTTCAAATTGACTCCTCAACATATTATCCGTGTATCTCAACTGTCACACCGGCTTCAGCTTCAAATATGGCACACTACCTATTAAAACGCTTTTTGAAGAAGCAAAACGTTGTGGTATTCATAAACTTGCCCTTACGGAAATTAACAATGTCTCTTCTTATCTAGACATGCTGCGCATCTGTGAGGAAAATAAGTCTGCCAAAGATGGATTAACCAAATACGGAAAAACCCCTTATCAGCTTGATATTGCAGTAGGTATTGAGTTTAGGAATGATCATGAGTTGATATACATCGTTATCGCCAGAAACAATCGCGGGTTCGAGACAATCAACCGCTTTCTATCCTATCACAACCGCGAAGGAAAAAAATTTCCCCACCGAGCCCCTGAGTTTGATCAGGTGTTTATCATTTATCCGTTTGGTACGATAGAACCCGACCAATTAAAAGCATACGAATACATTGGCGTAAGCAAACCTGATTTAGTATCGTTTGCTATTCACCCCTTACGGGAGGAATACGAATATAAATTCGTAGCACTTCATTCTGTTACTTTTCTGCCGCCCGAAAAAAATAAAAATGGTAAACTCATTTATCGGGATCATAACACACACCGGCTTCTTCGCTGCATTGCCCACAATACATTACTAAGCAAACTCCCCAAACAGCATCAGGCGCGTAAAGAAGAATTTATGTTGCCTCCAAATGATTTGGGAAAACTGTTTGAAAAGTTTCCAGAATTGATTCGCAACGCAGAATCTATATTGAATCAGTGTTTCATCGAATGCAAACTAAGGCGAAGATAAAAACAAAAAGTTTTTTACCTCCGGGCCTGCAGAAGATATGAAGTACTTGCGAACCATTACCGCAAACGGATACGCAAAACGATATGGGGATAATAAAACGATCTGGCAATCGCACATCGAAAAAGAACTTCGCATCATTGCACAAAAAGGATTTACCGCTTACTACCTGATTGCCTTCGACTTAATTCGTTTTGCCAAAAAAAATAATTACGACTTTGTAGGTCGTGGCAGTGGCGCAAACAGCACCGTAGCTTTTTGCCTCGGCATCACCAATGTAGATCCAATTGAACTTGATTTATACTTTGAACGCTTCCTGAATGAAGAACGTGTTACTCCGCCCGACTTCGATATTGATTTTTCGTGGGATAACCGCGATGTCATCTATGAATATCTGTTTACTAAATATGGCTACGACCATGTGTGTTTGTTGGGGACGCACGTAACCTATAAAGGCAAATCCATCATTCGCGAATTGGCAAAAGTCTTTGGGTTACCTAAAGAAGAAATTGATGCGCTGGTAGAAAATCGAAAAGAAGAAATTGAGCGCGACCACATAGCAAAAAAAGTAATCGGCTACGCCAACTACATTGTAAGTAAAGAACTTCCCGCTAACATCTCCATTCATGCTGGCGGAGTGCTCATTACAGAAAAATCCATTTATGCCTATACAGCCACTGAGTTTCCCCCTAAGAGTTTACCCGTATCGCAATTTGAAATGCATGCCGCTGAAGATTTTGGTATTTACAAATTTGATATTCTCAGCCAGCGTGGGTTAGGCCACATAAAAGAAACGGTTAAACATGTAAAGCGAAATAAAGGAATTGATATCGATGTGCATCAATTCAAAAATTTTAAGCAAGACGAAAAGATTAAGGACCTTATGCGCAACAGCAAAGCCATGGGATGTTTTTATGTGGAGTCACCAGCCATGCGCATGCTGTTGCAAAAATTACGGTGCGATGATTATTTGACTTTAGTAGCTGCCAGTTCTATTATTCGACCTGGTGTAGCTAGTTCGGGTATGATGAAAGCATACATCGAACGATTTCACATGACTCAAAAAGGAATTAAGTACGAATCCATTCATCCAATCATGGATAAACTGATGGCAAATACCTATGGTGTAATGGTGTACCAGGAGGATGTGATTAAAATAGCTCATCACTTTGGCGGACTTACACTTACTGAAGCCGATGTGTTACGCAGAGGCATGTCAGGTAAGTATCGGTCGCGTGAAGAATTTCAACGTGTGCGTGATCAGTTTTTTAGAAACTGTGCGGAGAGAAAATATCCTCAACCTATAACAGATCGGGTTTGGTTTGAGATCGAAACCTTTGCCGGCTACTCCTTTGCCAACGGCCATTCTGCCAGTTATGCCGTGGAGAGTTATCAGAGTTTATTCCTAAAAGCGCATTACCCATTAGAGTTTATGGTTGGGGTAATCAACAATTTTGGTGGATTTTATCGAACTGAATTTTATTTTCATGAAGCCCGAATGAATGGTGCCCGAATAGAGGCTCCTTACATTAATAAAAAAGCGAGCATCTTACTACTATTTATGATGATACCCTTTACATTGGCTTCATTCACTTAAAAAGTCTGGAAACAAAAATTGCACAACACATTCCGCTTGAGCGGCAAAAAATGGTACTATAAAAGTTTAGATAATTTTCTCAGACGTACTCCAGGTATTGGCCTGGAGCAGCTCCGCATTCTTATCCGGCTCGGCTCTTTTCGCTTTACCGGAAAAACCAAACAACAACTTTTGTGGGAGTCAATGTTATTCTTCAGTAAAGCAAGAACTAAACCCACCACTACAGTAGAATTATTTGATACCGAGCCCAAAGAATTTCCACTTCCGGAATTAAAACGAAATGTATTGGAAGATGCCTTTGATGAAATCGAGTTACTCGGGTTTCCGTTATTTAACCCCTTTGATCTTTTGGCAACAACCGATTTTGGTGATGCAACAGCAAAAGAACTATCTGCAAAAAAAGGCGAGCAAGTTCATATAGTTGGCTACATCGTTACTACCAAAGATGCCTCCACGATGAAAACCAAAGAACACATGGCCTTCGGCACATTCTACGATGTGCAGGGCGAAGTATTTGATACCGTACATTTTCCAAACTCAGCACGTAGGTTTCCATTTAGGGGTCGTGGGTTTTATGATCTGAAAGGAAAAGTGATTGAAGACTTCGGTGTTTACTCCATCGATGTGCACTGGATGGATAAACTACCGATGGTTAGTAAGCGGGCAGATGATGCTTTCGCAGAAGTAGTAACACCTACACATACACAAGTGACTTAACCTCGGTCTGTGATTGAATCACAGAATAGGTCTTACCTATGCCTCACATTAATTCGCCCCCGTCAGTGTTAACTTATCCACAATTACACATTATCAACAAAAAGAAAAAAGAACCAAAAAAGAAAAACCACTACAACAATGATTGTATCTGTTAAAAATTACAATCTAAAGGTCCTCACAGACCATGGCGAAGGGATGGCACAGACCATGGATCAAGGTTCACAAAGTATTTCTTTTTGATTTTGCTATCTGCTTTACTACAGTCTACCTTCGTATTTTAAATTAAGATCTTACAGACTATCGCCTATGGACTATCGATTAAATACTATGTACTAACTATGCGCCAGCAATTACTTAGCGAAGGAGCCAGTGAACTCAGTTACGAAATCCGTGAGATCGTAAAGAAGGCCGAGCAAATAAGAAATCTTGGCAAAGAAATCTATTGGGAAAATATTGGTGATCCGATTCAAAAAAATCATCAACTGCCCGAATGGATCAAACAGATCATTGCGAATTTAGCTTTGCAAAACGAATCCTATAGCTATTGCCCAAGCAAAGGAATTTTAGATACTCGAAAATTTCTGGCTGAACAAACCAATCAATTAAAGGGAGTGCAAATCACACCCGATGATATTTGCTTCTTCAATGGCCTCGGTGATGCGATTGCAAAAGTATATCAATACATAACACTCACCTCGCGCGTAATTGGCCCATCGCCAGCATATTCAACCCATTCCAGTGCAGAAGCTGCCCATGCCGGTCATGAGCCACTTACTTATAAACTTGACCCCAACAACAAATGGTATCCCGACCTTGAGGATCTCTATAATAAAGTAAAATACAATCCCAATGTGGTTGGCATTCTGATCATTAACCCCGATAACCCCACAGGTATGGTTTATCCATACGAAACACTTAAACGCATTGTTGAAATTGCGAAAGAGTTTAAACTCTTTTTGATCTGTGATGAAATCTATATCAACATAACATACAATGGTGTTCGTGCTTATTCCTTAGCCGAGGTGATTGACGATGTGCCGGGCATTTCTATGAAAGGAATTTCCAAAGAACTGCCGTGGCCAGGTGCCCGTTGCGGATGGATGGAATACTACAACCGGGATAAGGATAATGACTTCAACCGGTTTTGTCAGGCATTGGATAATGCTAAAATGATTGAAGTGTGCTCCACTAAACTTCCGCAATTGGCCATTCCAAAAATTTTGGGCGATCCTAGATTTAAAATTTATCGGGAAGAAACCAATCGCAATATTGGAAAGCGCAGCAAAATGATAGCCGATATTTTAGGCACCGTACCAGAACTTACCTTCAACGAAACCTTTGGTGCATTTTACAACACTATCATTTTTCGCGAGGGTACACTAAAACCCGAACAAAAATTAACATTGAAGATTCTCAGATCCGAACCATGGTTGAACAATGGGTTGATCAGGACATTCCCTATGATAAAAGGTTTGTATATTATCTTTTAGGTGCTAAAGGAATATGTGTGGTACCGATCTCATCTTTTTGTTCAGAACTTCAAGGGTTTCGGGTAACGTTGTTAGAAGAAAATGAAGAGACTTTGGTGAATACTTTCACATCCATTCGTGATGGCATTGTCGAATACCTCGCATCTTAATTCATACCTAACATTCGTTAAACGAGCGACTTAAAATTTTTTTTTGCTGTTTTAATTGAATGTCATTACAAAATTGTCCAAACTTGTATCAGCACAAGATTATTATTGAATGAACCAAGTGAAGTTAACCGTAAATCCCTGCAGCCTGATCGATAAGATCAGTTGACTTGTGCTTATTAACGTCATTATTCTCCGAAAACCGGGGCGGTGACGATATTGTTAAAACGATTTGTCAACCGCCCTGATGGTACCATCAGGGCGGTTTTATTTTATAGTATTTATAACAAACTAACGATTGTTCCAAAAACACATGTATTACACTGACGAGACGGTTCTTTTTCTGGATGGGAAATTTGTAAAGGCCAAAGACGCTACCACCGATTTGTTTAATCAGACCATGCATTACGGGTACGGAACCTTTGAAGGAATCCGCGCCTACCAAACGGTGAATGGCGTAAAAATATTTAAGGCATACGAGCACTTCGAAAGGCTGAAAAGAAGCTGTGAGCTGGTGGATATACCGTTTAACTATTCTGCCGAAGAGCTTACGCAGATTTCGTATCAGGTTTTGAAAAAAAATAATTTAAAAGATGCGTACATCAGGCCGCTGGTTTATTGCCATCCCAACATGACGCTCTCTGCGCCTACCGGAGTATCAATAATGATTGCTGCCTGGAAATGGGGCAAGTACCTGGGCGATCAGTTGGTAAAAGTCTGTGTTTCTTCTTACCAGAGACCTAATCCAAAATCGATTAAGGTAGAAGCAAAAGTTTGTGGCCACTATATAAATTCCATCATGGCAACCAACGAAGCAAAACATCGTGGTTTCGATGAAGCCTTAATGCTTGACATGAATGGCTTTGTAGCCGAAGGCCCCGGAGCTAATTTCTTTTTTGAAAAAGATGGCGTGCTCTACACACCCCCTTTGGGAAATATCTTACCCGGCATTACCCGCCAAACCGTTTTAGAAATTTGTAAAGAGATGGATATGCCAGTAGAAGAAAAATATTTCCGGCCTGAAGATTTATTTGAGGCAGATAGTGCATTTTTCTGTGGCACGGCTGTCGAGATCATTGGTATTGAATCTATCGAGGGTCAATCCTTCAATAAGCCATGGAGTCAATCTATGGGCGCTATTGTGCAGGAAGCTTATAAGTGCATTGTATTAGATAAGAGTTATTCGTATGTAATTGTTTGATGCTGGATACTCGATACTGGAAATGTTTTAGTCACTTTAAAATCCAGTAGCCAGTAGCCAGAAACCAGAATCTGAAATTAATGGAACTAAATAAATATAGCCGCACCATTACTCAAGACCCAACGCTACCCGCATCGCAGGCGATGTTATATGGAATTGGCTTAACAGAACATGATCTAACAAAAGCACAAGTGGGTATAGTAAGTACCGGCTTCGATGGTAACACCTGCAACATGCACTTGAATGCATTAGCCAGTGAGGTGAAACAAGCCGTTTGGGATCAGGAGTTAGTCGGATTAATTTTTCATACCATTGGGGTAAGTGATGGAATCAGCAACGGTACAGATGGCATGCGCTATTCATTGGTAAGTCGTGAAGTGATAGCCGATTCTATTGAAACTGTTTGTGGTGCTCAATATTACGATGGCTTAATTGCGGTTGTGGGGTGCGATAAAAATATGCCCGGCTCCATTATGGCTATGGGCCGATTAAATCGTCCTGCTATTATGGTTTATGGTGGCACCATTGCAGGTGGTCATTACAAAGGGCAAGAGTTAAACATTGTGTCGGCTTTCGAAGCCTTGGGAGAAAAAATTCAGGGTAAACTTTCGGATGAAGATTATAAAGGAATCATTCAAAATTCGTGTCCGGGAGCTGGCGCCTGCGGTGGTATGTACACAGCAAACACCATGGCTTCGGCCATAGAGGCGTTAGGTATGTCAGTACCTTATTCTTCGTCGAATCCAGCGTTAAGTAAAGAGAAATCAGCGGAATGTATTGAAGCTGGCAAAGCTATTAGACTGCTGTTGGAAAAAGATCTTAAGCCGCGCGACATCATGTCAGCCAAAGCTTTTGAAAATGCAATTACTATTGTTATGATCCTTGGCGGATCAACCAATGCCGTGTTGCATTTAATTGCCATGGCAAAAAGTGTAGGCATAAAACTTACTCAAGAAGATTTTCAACACATCTCTGATAAAACTCCTTTGATTGCTGATCTTAAGCCAAGCGGAAAGTATTTGATGGAAGCCCTGCACAAAATTGGTGGCGTGCCATCGGTAATGAAGTATTTATTGCAAAAAGGATTTCTTCATGGTGACTGCATTACCGTAACCGGGAAAACAATAGCAGAAAACGTAGCGAGCGCCAGAGATCTTGATTTTGAAAAACAAGACGTAATAGTTCCAGTTGAAAAGGCGATCAAAAAAACGGGTCACCTACAAATCTTATATGGTAATCTTGCTGAGAAAGGATCGGTTGCAAAAATTACTGGTAAAGAAGGTGAACGCTTTAAAGGAACGGCTCGCGTTTTTAATGGTGAGTTTGAATTAGTGGATGGAATTAAATCGGGGAAAATAAAAGAAGGTGATGTAGTTGTAAT
This sequence comes from Flammeovirgaceae bacterium, assembly GCA_016709845.1. Taxonomy (GTDB): domain Bacteria; phylum Bacteroidota; class Bacteroidia; order Cytophagales; family Cyclobacteriaceae; genus ELB16-189. The sequence goes on from JADJMA010000005.1 coordinate 31,254, forward strand.
TCGCTATGTAGGCCCAAAAGGTGCACCCGGCATGCCCGAGATGTTAAAGCCCACAAGTTTAATCATGGGCTCTGGGCTTGGCAAGAGTGTTGCCCTTATTACCGATGGTCGCTTTAGTGGTGGCTCGCACGGCTTTGTTATTGGGCACATAACTCCGGAAGCTTTTGAAGGCGGCTTGATCGGATTAGTAGAAGATGGTGATTGGATTGAGATCGACATTAAAAAGCATCAAATAAATCTTTTGGTTGACGATAAAACGTTGGCTATAAGAAGATCCCATTACAAAGCACCTAAGTCTCGTGCAACGAGCGGTGTCTTATTTAAATATGCACAACAAGTAAAAACAGCAGCTGATGGATGCGTTACTGACGAAGAGTGAAAAAAAAGAAGCTTCACCCACCCAAGAGAAAATTTCCGGGTCGCAAGCTTTGCTAGAGTGCCTCATAGCAGAAAATGTTGATACTATTTTCGGTTACCCGGGTGGAGCGATTATGCCGGTGTACGATGCCCTTTATGATTATGCTGACAAGCTATCACATATTTTAGTTAGGCATGAACAGGGGGCGATACATGCAGCACAAGGTTTTGCGCGTGTTTCCGGCCGACCTGGAATTGTATTCGCCACGTCAGGTCCCGGTGCAACAAACTTAATAACCGGATTAGCTGATGCACTCATTGACTCAACACCTCTAGTTTGTATCACGGGCCAAGTGTTTGCGCACCTCTTAGGTACCGATGCATTTCAAGAGATAGATGTTGTAAACACCACCATACCAGTAACAAAATGGAACGTGCAGGTAACAGAAGCTAAGGATATTGCCGATGCTGTTGCCAAAGCATTTCACATTGCCACTACCGGAAGGCCTGGCCCTGTGTTGATCGACATTACCAAAAATGCGCAAAATGAATTATTTGAATTTGCTGAATACAAAAAATGTACAAGCGTTCGAACGTATCGGCCCAAGCCAACTTTACAGGTTACTGAAGTAGAAGCTGCTGCTGAACTAATCAATAAGGCTAAGAAACCTTACATTCTTGCCGGCCAGGGAATTTTACTTTCCAATGCATCGGAAGAGTTGCTTGCTTTTCAGAAAAAACCGGAATACCTGTTGCGTGTACGTTGCTGGGATTAGGAGCTTTTCCTACCGATCATCCAAACTATGTAGGATTTTTGGGGATGCATGGAAACTATGCACCTAATATTAATACCAATGAGTGCGATGTATTAATTGCCATTGGAATGCGTTTCGATGATCGGGTGACTGGCAACGTGAGTAAGTATGCAAAACAAGCGAAGGTTATTCACATCGAAATTGATAAAGCCGAAATCAATAAAATAATCAAAGCGGATGTTGCCGTGCATGCAGATGCAAAAGAGGCATTGACTCTGCTAACGTCCATGGCTGAGCCTGCCTCACATAAAAATTGGATTCAAAGTTTTCGTGATCTAAGTAAAAAGAAAACGATAAAGTTATTGATCCAGAGTTCCATTCAACGGGTGAAATAAAAATGGCCGAAGTCGTTAATCAGCTTTCTCAAAAAACAAAGGGAGAAGCTATTCTGGTTACCGATGTGGGTCAACATCAAATGATAGCCTCGCGCTATTACGAATTTAAAAATCCAAGAACTAACGTAACCTCGGGCGGTGCGGGTACTATGGGCTTTGCTTTGCCAGCTGCAATGGGGGCAAAGCTTGCCATTCCACAAAAGCAAGTAGTTGCTGTAATTGGTGATGGTGGTTACCAAATGACTGTTCAGGAACTTGGTACCATCATGCAATATAAAATTCCTGTTAAGATTCTTGTGTTGAATAATAACTTTTTAGGAATGGTGCGTCAATGGCAGCAACTGTTTCATGCTAAGCGCTATTCTTTTACTGAAATGACAAATCCAAATTTTGTGAAGATAGCGGAGGCCTATTCCATTCCTGCTCGCAAAGTTGATCAGCGTGAAGATTTATCTGCTGCACTTCAAGAAATGTTAGATGCTGAAACGCCTTATTTTTTAGAGGTGGTGGTTGGAAAGGAAGACAATGTATTTCCCATGGTTCCTGCGGGCGCTGGGGTATCAGAAATAATTTTTGAAATACCCAAACCCAATAACAAATGAAACAGGATTTCACCTTAGAGATTTTGGCCGACAATAATTTCTCAATTCTAAATCGAATTGTGAACGTATTGAACCGAAGACGCGTGCGCATCAAAAAATTGATGGCTCACGAAAATGAAGACGACTTTAGAAAGGGTGGTGCTGTTCTGCTGATTCATACCACACCCGACTTGATGGAGAAAGTTAAACATCAACTTGAAAAATTAATTGAAGTAGAGTATGCAAACTACACATCCGGTAGCAATCAATATATGGAATTGAGTGAGCGCATCGTAGACGTAGATTAACACCTCGGCAAAACTTAAAAATCGTAATTAGTAAATCTTAAATCGTAAATAAAAATGGCAAAGATCAACTTTGGAGGAACAATTGAAGAAGTAGTAACCCGCGAGGAATTTCCAATGGACAAAGCATTGGACGTAATGAAAAAAGAAACCATTGCAATTATTGGATATGGTGTTCAAGGCCCTGCGCAAGCATTGAACCTACGCGATAACGGATTCAACGTAATTGTTGGGCAGCGTAAAGGCTCAAAGACGTGGGATAAAGCGGTGCAACATGGATGGGTTCCTGGCGAAACATTATTTGAAATTGAAGAGGCCGTGAAAAAAGGAACGGTGATCCAATTTCTTTTATCAGATGCCGGACAGATTGCACTCTGGCCAACTATTAAACCTTACATTACGAAAGGAAAAACATTATACTTCTCTCACGGATTTGGAATTACATTCAAAGAACAAACCGGTATCATTCCTTCTGACGATATTGATGTAATTCTTGCTGCGCCTAAAGGCTCAGGTACTTCGGTACGCAGGTTATTCCTACAAGGAAAAGGTATCAATGCGAGCTTCGCGATATTTCAGGACGCCACCGGCCAGGCTAAAACCAAAGCCATTGCGTTAGGTATTGGTGTTGGTGCAGGCTACTTATTCGAAACAGATTTCAAAAAAGAAGTTTACTCAGATTTAACGGGCGAGCGCGGAACGCTGATGGGTGCTATCGCAGGAATATTTGAAGCACAATACGAAGTGTTGCGTGCCAACGGCCACTCCCCATCGGAAGCCTTTAACGAAACTGTTGAAGAACTCACGCAAAGTTTAATGCCATTGGTAGCTGAGAACGGAATGGATTGGATGTATGCCAACTGTTCTACCACAGCACAACGGGGCGCATTAGATTGGAAGAAAAAATTCAAAGCAGCTACACTTCCTGTATTCAAGGATTTATACAAGAGTGTAGCCACGGGCGAGGAAGCAAGACGCACCATTGAAACTTGTAGCAAACCAGACTATCGCGAAAAGCTTGCTGAAGAATTAAAAGAAGTTCGCGAAAGTGAGTTATGGCAAGCTGGAGCTGCAGTACGCGCTTTACGTCCCGAAAAGAACGCAGTTGAAGCGAGCATGATAAATTAATTGACAAATTAAAATTGACAGTTGACAAAAAGTTTAAGACAAGCTTTTGTCAACTGTTTTTTGTCAATTGTCAACTTCTATACTATGATAGAAACGGTTAAACAAAATCTCGACATAAACGCAGCGGCTGAAGTTTTAAAATCAGTTGTACTAAAAACGCCACTTCAGTTTCATAAGAAACTTTCTGAGAAATTTCAGGCGGAAATTTATTTGAAACGGGAAGACCTACAGGTGGTGCGGTCTTACAAAATCAGAGGTGCGTATAATTTGATTCAAAGTCTATCTAAAGAAGCCTGCAAGAAGGGGGTTGTTTGCGCCAGTGCGGGTAATCATGCGCAAGGCGTTGCACTCTCTTGCAAGTTATTAAACATCAGGGGTGTTATTTACATGCCTGCCATCACGCCCAAACAAAAAATCAATCAGGTAAAAATGTTTGGCGGTGATTTGATTGAGATTGTATTGATTGGCGATACGTTTGATGAATGCCAAGAGCATGCGCTGAAGTATTGTCAACAAAACCATATGTCGTTCGTTCCTCCCTTCGATCATCTTAAAATTATCGAAGGTCAGGGAACGGTTGCTAAAGAAATTCTTGATGAGCAAAGTAATATCGATTACATTTTTATTCCTATTGGGGGCGGTGGTCTATGTGCGGGAGTAAGTCAATACCTCACCACCTATTCACCAAAAACAAAAATCATCGGAACAGAACCTTGGGGTGCGCCTTCGATGAAAAAAGCACTTGAAGCTGGAAAACCAGTGATCTTGGAGAAGATTGAGCGCTTTGTGGATGGCGCTGCAGTTAAAAAAGTTGGTGATATAACCTTTGAGCTTTGTAAGGGAAGGCTGCACGATATGTTACTGGTTCCTGAAGGAAAAGTGTGTTCTACCATTCTGCAACTGTACAATGAAGATGCGATTGTGGCAGAACCGGCTGGTGCCCTATCTATAGCCGTGTTAGATCAATATGCAGATCAGCTCAAAGGAAAGAAAGTGGTCTGTGTGATTAGTGGTGGTAACAATGACATCGATCGCATGCAGGAAATTAAAGAGCGATCACTTCTCCATGAGGGACTAAAGCATTATTTCATTGTCCGCTTTGCACAACGTCCCGGTGCCTTGAAAGGATTTCTTAATGACATCCTCGGCCCTACGGATGATATTGTGCGATTTGAGTTTATTCAAAAGCATAATAAAGAATCAGGCCCGGCATTAATCGGCATAGAATTAAAATCCAGAGAAGATTATGACTCGTTGGTTGGGCGAATGAATTCCTATCATTTGAACTATACCGAGCTCAATCAGGATGAGAATCTGTTTGAGTATCTAGTTTGATCAAGATGAAACAGAGCTTAACCTGGGAAATCAAACAATCCTTTGAGGTTTCATTAAACTCTATTCTTTAAGCCAATTCAATTTCAATCCGTATCTTGGGTGGTAAATTAAGTTTATGGCACAAGGATTACTGATTGATATGGATGGTGTGGTGTATGGGGGCGAAATAATGATACCCGGAGCGGATAAGTTTATCGCGCAACTGCTCAAAGAAAATATCCCTTTCATGTTTATGACCAACAACAGTCAGCGTACGCGGATAGATGCCGTACGCAAGTTGGCCAAACTGGGTATTAAGGTTACCGAAAATCACGTGTACACCAGCGCAATGGCTACCGGAACATTTCTTGCGAGTCAAATTCCTCACGGTACCGCGTATGTGCTGGGTGAAGGTGGGCTACTCTCCAGTTTACATGAAAATGGAATCTCCTTGGTTAATTCAGATCCTGATTTTGTTGTGCTTGGTGAAGGAAGAAACTTTACTTTAGAAATGGTTCAACGTGCTGTGGATATGATTTTAGCCGGAGCAAAATTGGTAACCACCAATCGCGATCCATCACCCAAGAAAAAAGGATGGGATAATTTAGGTATTGCTTCTACCACCGCAATGATTGAAGAAGCAACAGGTATAAGAGCCTTTGTTGTTGGAAAGCCCGGTCCGGTAATGATGCGATCTGCACGTAAAGCGTTAGGTCTGGAAACTGCCGAAACCACTATTATCGGTGATACGATGGACACCGATATTCGCGGGGGCGTACAGATGGGGTATAAAACAATTCTCGTACTAAGTGGAATCACAAAAAGAGAGCATCTCATTCGATATGCCTATAAGCCGGACATGGTCATTGATTCTGTAAACGACCTTACACTGCCTTTACCCTGGTGGAACACCTAATCTCTACCAAACACTTGTAAGTGATGTACTTTTTTCTGTGAAATTGATTTGAGTAATCCATTTACATTTCACATCTTCGTGTGTTGTTTGAGAATCAAAAAATGATTGCCCAATAACTAAACCTAAACCTGGAAACCGCCTCGACTTTGTCGGGGCGGTTTCGTTTTATAGAAGTAAGAACAAACTAACGATTGTTGTGAGCGAGATAAAACCAAAAACAATTTTTGAAAAAATCTGGGATAAGCATGTTGTAAAGCGTGCTGCTGGTTACCCCGATGCTGTATTTATCGACCGTCATTTTATTCACGAGGTTACGTCACCGCAGGCATTTGACGGACTCAAAAAAGAGGACTGCAAGTCTTTAATACAAACCGCACAACGGCAACAGCGGATCATAACGTTCCTACCAAAGATCAACATCTGCCAATCAAAGAAGCCTTGTCGCGCCATCAGGTAGAGACGTTAAGAAAAAACTGTAAAGATTTTGGAGTTGAATTATATGACTTAGGTCATCCCTTTCAAGGCATCGTCCATATCATAGGACCTGAGTTGGGTTTGACTTTGCCTGGCATGACGATTGTGTGTGGTGATAGCCATACATCCACGCATGGCGCTTTTGGCAATATTGCCTTTGGTATTGGCACTTCAGAAGTAGAGCAAGTATTGGCTACGCAATGCATCTTGCAATACAAACCTAAGACCATGAAGATTGAGATCACCGGAGCCATTGGTAAGGGTGTGGTTAGCAAGGATATTATTTTATATATCATTTCAAAAATCTCAGCCAGTGGAGCCACTGGTTTTTTTGTTGAATATGCGGGCGATGCCATTCGGAATTTATCGATGGAAGCTCGCATGACTATCTGCAATATGAGTATTGAGATGGGCGCACGCGGTGGATTGATTGCACCCGATGAAACAACATTCAATTATATCAAAGGTCGCAAGTTTGCACCACAAGGTGAGGCTTTTGATAAAGCGGTAATTGAGTGGAAAGCTTTAACAACAGATACAGGAGCAACTTACGACAAAGTTCTATCCTTTGATGGAGCCGACATCACACCGATGATCACGTATGGCACCAATCCAGGCATGGGCATGAAAGTTACAGATCGCATTCCTACAGCCAAGGAGTTAAAAGAAATAAGTGAGCAAACCTCCTTCAAAAAATCTCTTGAGTACATGGGGCTTGAACAAGGTACTCAACTACTTGGGAAATCTATTGACTACGTTTTTATAGGAAGTTGTACCAATGCCCGCATTGAAGATTTACGCGAGGTGGCTTCGATGGTAAAGGGAAAGAAAAAAGCAGCCGGTGTTGAAGTATGGATTGTTCCTGGGTCCAAGCAAGTGCAAGAGCAAGCGAAGAAAGAAGGCCTCGATAAAATCTTTGAAGCAGCTGGTTTTGAACTACGCGATCCGGGTTGTTCGGCATGTCTTGGAATGAATGAAGATAAAATTCCTGCAGGAAAATATTGCATCAGCACATCAAATAGAAATTTTGAAGGACGGCAAGGACCGAAGTCAAGAACATTTTTGGCTAGCCCTCTAAGCGCTGCTGCCGCTGCAATTACGGGTAAAGTGACAGATGTAAGAGATTTTATTAGTTAGATAAAATAAAGAAATGTCAAAAGATAAATTTATTAGATTAGTTTCTACCGCAGTTCCCATTCCGAATGAGAATATTGATACAGATCAAATTATTCCTGCTCGATTTTTGAAGGCAACCACACGCGAAGGCTTTGGCGAAAATTTGTTTCGCGATTGGCGATACGACAGTAACAACAATCCAATCAAAGATTTTGCATTGAACAATTCCTCTTATTCAGGAAAAATTTTAGTTGCTGGTAAAAATTTTGGTTGTGGTAGTAGTCGCGAGCACGCAGCCTGGGCCATCTACAATTATGGATTTCGGGTTGTGGTGTCAAGCTTCTTTGCGGATATCTTTAAAAACAACGCATTAAACAATGCCGTGTTGCCTGTTGTGGTTTCTGATTCGTTTTTGAAAAACTATTGGAAAAGATTCAATCGAATCCCAATACAGATATTTTAATTGATCTTGAAAATCAAAAGATCAGTTTTGACAATCAATCGGAGAATTTTGAAATCAACCCTTATAAAAAAGAATGTTTGATCAATGGCTATGATGATATCGATTATCTATTGAATCTGAACAAAGAAGTTAGAGAATTTGATTTGGCCCATTCATGAATAAGAAGATAGTTATACTGCCTGGTGATGGTATCGGTAAAGAAGTTACTACCGAAGGAAAAAAGGTGTTGGAGAAAATTGCCGAATTGTTTGGCCACACCTTTGAATTTGATGAAGCCATCATTGGCCACGATGCTATTGAAGCAACGGGCAATCCGCTTCCCGATGAAACCCTGACTAAACTTAAAAACTGCGATGCAATTTTATTCGGAGCCGTTGGACATCCCAAGTATGACAATGATCCTACTTTAAAAGTAAGACCCGAGCAAGGTTTGCTAAAGATGCGCAAGGAGTTAGGTCTTTATGCCAACCTACGCCCTATTAAGTTATTTGATGAATTATTAGAAGCTTCCAGCATTAAGCCTGAAATTTTAAAAGGCTCTGATATTTTGTTCTTCCGCGAACTTACGGGTGATGTTTACTTTGGCGAAAAGGGAAGAAAAGATGATGGCAATACCGCCTTTGATCTGATGATCTATCAGCGCTATGAAGTAGAGCGTATCGCACACAAAGCCTTTCAGGCTGCGCGAACAAGAAAGAAAAAAGTTACTTCGGTGGATAAAGCCAATGTGCTGGAAAGTTCAAGACTATGGCGCGAAGTTGTACAAGAGATCGGAAAACAATATCCGGATGTTGCGTTGGATCATCAGTTTGTTGATGCGGCTGCCATGAAGCTTATTCAAAATCCACGCAGCTACGATGTGGTAGTTACCGGAAATTTATTCGGAGATATTCTTACCGATGAAGCTTCGCAGATCGCAGGTTCCATGGGTATGCTTGCATCCGCATCGGTTGGTGATTCTGTTGGGTTGTACGAACCTATCCACGGGAGTGCGCACGACATTACCGGAAAAGGAATTGCGAATCCATTAGCATCCATTTTATCGGCTGCTTTGCTGTTAGACATTTCATTCGGCTTAAAAGAAGAATCTGAAACAATAATAAAAGCAGTTGAGCAAACCCTTAAACAGGGTTGGAGAACGACAGACATTGCCGATGCAAAAACTCCTAAAGAAAAAATTCTGAATACCCAGAAAATGGGATCAGCAATTATAAATGAATTAGAAAAAGTTGCCAGTCACAAACTATCCGTAACCAGCGACAAATAACCAGTAACCAGAAAATTATGGCACAGAAAATTCAAATCTTTGATACTACCCTTCGCGATGGCGAACAGGTACCCGGTTGTCAGTTAAGGACAGAAGAAAAAATAATCATTGCCCGTGAACTTGAAGCCATTGGTGTGGATGTTATAGAAGCAGGCTTTCCAATTTCAAGCCCAGGTGATTTCCTTTCTGTAGTTGAAATTTCCAAAGCGGTTAAAGATCCGATTGTTTGTGCGCTTACCCGTTCTAAAAAAGAAGACATTGATGTAGCTGCCGAAGCCTTGCATCACGCCAAGCGTGGAAGAATTCATACCGGCATTGGTTCGTCTGACGTGCATATCAAACATAAATTCCGCAGCTCACGCGAGCAAGTATTGGAACAAGGTGTTTGGGCAACAAAATATGCTAAAGACAAAGGGTATGAAGTTGAGTTTTATGCAGAGGATGCGGGTCGTGCCGATTTAGTTTTTCTTGCACAACTCGTGGAAGCAGTAATAGCAGCTGGTGCGGATGTGGTTAACATTCCAGATACAACCGGTTATTGCCTACCTAACTTATATGGTAAGCGTATTCAATATCTTGTTGAGAATGTAAAAGACATTGATAAAGCAGTGATCTCCGTTCATTGTCATAACGATTTAGGTTTGGCAACGGCTAACACCTTGGCCGGATTAACCCACGGAGCGCGTCAGGCTGAAGTAACAATTAACGGAATTGGTGAACGTGCCGGAAATACTTCGCTTGAAGAAGTAGCCATGATTTTGCAAACCCACAAAGACCTTGATCTTTATACAAACATAAAGGCAAATAAAATTTATGCCCTCAGTAAGTTAGTCTCCACCATGATGCGCATGCCCGTGCAGGCAAATAAAGCCATTGTAGGGAAACATGCATTTGCTCATTCATCGGGTATTCACCAGGACGGCTTTTTGAAACATGCCGAGAATTATGAAATTATAAATCCGGCTGATGTGGGCGTTCCTTCATCATCAATCTTATTAACGGCTAGAAGTGGCAGAGCTGCACTAAAACACCGCCTGGAATTACTCGGTTATAGTGTTGCCGGTGAAGACTTGAATACGGTGTATGAAAGCTTTCTGGTTGTTGCTGATGAACAAAAAGAAGTGAATGATGGCGACTTGATTGCACTGGTTACCAGTCTGCCCGTATTAGTTAAACCTTAACCGAGCTATTTTATTTGAGAGTTATCCCTTTCGTAAATTCACTATAGAGGATGAATCTTCCTACGCTGAACAGATCCCACAGAGTTTAAAATACCTGAAATCACTTAGGAAACAACTTTGCCAAAACCGAAGTGGGCGCACTGACCATCTTTCTTTTGTTGTAGTCAAAGCAGACAATTCCCGTTTTGCCAAGAGCCACCTCTTTACTCGTTTTGCGTTGGGTAATCCGATAGAACAAATCAAATCCATATTTATGATGCTCTCCAACGGCTATCTGAATTCGGAGGGTATCGCCCAGAAAAGATTCTGACTTATAAACAATAGCTGCGTCCGCCACAATCTGCCCAACCGATCCTTCTAATTTTACTTCACTTTCAAAACCCCGGCTCCGGTAAAAAAGAGTTCGGGCTTCCTGCATCATCGTAAGTATGCTGTCGTTACCCACATGGTTGCCATAATTCAAATCACTTACCCGCACCACCAGGTCGGTCTCGTATATAAATGAGTCGGGAAGTTGTATTGTTACACGTGCCATAATTCCTTAATGCTAACAGATCGAATTCAAATAAAAAATAAAAGTAAGCGATCTCTATCCAATGTATCAATGGATTTGCATATTTATCGTCAATTCACACCTGCTTCCCAATGAAGGATATGTTACGCTTAGCGTTTGAAAATTTCGTAAGGTTGTACTGATACTCCTAATCGCTCAGTTTATCTACATCCTTGCCCTTCGGTGGATCGATCCTCCTATCACCATCACGCAGTTGAACAACTGGGTAAGTGGAAATGGATTAAAGCGCGACTATATAAACTTTGAAGACATGTCGCCCAACATCAGCCTGGCAGTGATAGCTTCTGAAGATCAACTTTTCCTGATCACAATGGCTTTGATATGAAGAGTATAAAAAAGGCATTAGCGAAAAACAAAAAAAGTAAGCGGGTTCGGGGTGCTTCCACCATTAGTCAACAGGTGGCCAAAAATGTTTTTTTGTGGCAAGGTCGAAGCTGGCTCCGCAAAGGCATGGAAGTTTATTTCACCTTTATGATTGAACTACTCTGGAGCAAGCAACGAATTTTAGAAGTCTATCTAAATGTATCGGAAATGGGAAAAGGTATTTTCGGTATTGAAGCCGCGGCCCAAACCTATTTTAAAAAATCAGCAAAAAAACTTACGCGAACAGAAGCGGCTATGATTGCCGCTTGCTTGCCTAATCCAAAAAAATATCACGTAAAGCCACCATCCAGTTATGTCAATCGAAGATATTCGTGGATTTTAAGTCAAATGAATAACCTGGAAGGCGATGAGGATATAGAAAAGTTATTGGCCGTACCTAAAACTCTTAAGAAAATTTAGGTATCAATCCCAATTGACTCTGTCTTCAAACTAAACCTAAAATAGCTTTTCACAATTAACATCTGGATTGTATCTTCGAAAAAACAATCCTATGCGCGCAGCTTTCCTTGGACTCTTTCTGATTTTAACATCAGCCGTTCTAGCTCAAAATACAACACCACCACAAACCGATCCGCGACTCTTTGATGTAGTCAATGCCGTATCGGCTCAGCGAATTGAAAAAGATATTCGCACGCTGGCGAACTTTGGTACGCGAAACACTTTCTCCGATACGGTCTCTACCTCCCGGGGCATCGGGGCGACCAGGAGGTGGATCAAATCAGAGTTTGATAAAATCTCAAAAGATTGTAAGAACTGTCTCGAAGTTTTTTATCAGAAAGACCTCGTCACCAAAGAAGGCAACAACCGGGTACCACACGATGCGTGGGTGGTGAATGTGGTTGCTATTCAACGCGGCACCGAGTTTCCCAACAATTTTGTTATCATGTCAGGAGATATTGATTCTCGCGCCAGCAATACCATGAACTTTGAAATTGATGCACCGGGTGCAAACGACAACGCATCGGGTATGGCAGGGACTATCGAAGCAGCGCGTGTTCTCTCTAAATACAAATTCAGACATAGTATTATATATGTCGGTCTTTCTGGTGAAGAGCAGGGACTTTTTGGAGGGACCGGGCTAGCGAAGTATGCCCAGGAAAAAAAGTGGAACATTATGGGTGTGCTTAACAATGACATGATCGGAAATATTGAAGGCGTCAATGGTGTCATTGATAACCGTTCGTTCCGGATTTTCTCGGAACCTGTACCCGCTAACGAAACCGAGCAACGAAGAAACCAACGCAGATTTTATGGTGGTGAAGTAGATGGCATCTCGCGACAACTCGCGCGCTACGTACACAAGCAAACACAAACCTATATGCCCGAAATGAATCCCATGCTTATCTATCGACTCGATCGCTTTGGACGAGGTGGTCATCACCGGCCATTTAATGATCTTGGTTTTGCCGGCATTCGCATTATGGAAACCAATGAAAATTATACTCGACAACATCAGGATATCCGCGAAGAAAATGGAATTAAATATGGCGATGTCATTGAGGGTGTGAATTTTGAGTACGCTAAAAAACTTACAGCCGTAAACGCGATCACACTGGCCGGACTGGCGTGGGCACCCCTGCGCCAACGAATGTAAAAATGGTGGAGCCGTACAACCTTCCACTACCCTGGCGTGGGATGCATTGCCCAGTGATAAAGTAGCCGGATATAAAATTTACTGGCGCGATACCACCTCACCCACTTGGGATAACTCACGCTATGTTGGTCAGGTAGCAGAGTTTACACTCGAAGGCATCGTGATTGACAATTATTATTTTGGTGTGGCCGCAGTAGATAAAAGTGGAAATGAATCAATGGTGATTTTTCCGGAACAGTTGATAAGAAGGTAGATTGATCTCAAATTGCTAACAATTCCTTAGAATTTGAAATGTCGTGGTCAGGCGACCAACGACAACAAAGTGTCAAACCGTAAATTTTGTCGGTGAAGAACACCGACAAAGGGCGAAGAGTAAATCTTTCATAAAGTTTGTTGGAAAAGAACACCAGCAAAGGCGATAGTTACCAATCACTTTTAACACTTTTTGTTTTCTTATTAAGTGACTCAAATATATCATTAGAGAATAGCTCAATCTTCATAAGATTATTGGAAAATCTTACTTCCCACTCAAACTCTCAGCCACTACTAACACAAAGTCTTTCCCTTTTACAAAACCTTTACCCCAATCCTTTTCATACTTATCGGTAATACCGAGGCTGGCCATGTTTTCTATTTTCGTTCCCTTCTTCAACGCGGCAGCCACCTGATCGCGGATGTCGGCCACGCCATCGCGCACTTTCTTTACATCAGCCTTGGTAGCCAGTTCACCATGTCCGGGAATTACTTTCGTGTTATCGTCAATCAAGGCAAGAATTTTATCGAGCGTATTTACAAATCCATTGATAGAACCGCCATTTGATAAATCAATGAAGGGATAGCCATAGCGCACAAAGGCATCGCCTGTATGCACCACGTTGGCATTTTTAAATTGAACAATCACATCGCCATCGGTATGGCCTTTATCAAAATGGTGCAGGATTACATCTTCGCCATTCATATGAAAATTTATTTTATCAGCAAACGTAATCAGCGGCCAGGCTTGCTTATCGCGCGGAGGCGTGGTGCGATTGGTGCTGGTATTTACTTGTTCCTTCATCATTCGCTCGCGCACATTGTCATGCGCCACAAGCACAGCCCCCATTCTATTAAAGTTTTCATTGCCTCCAGAGTGATCGCCATGCACATGCGTGTTAAGAGCAAATTTGATTTCGCCCGGGCTTAGCGTTTTGATGGCCCCATTAATTTTGTTGGAAAGCGGAGCAAACTGGTTGTCAATCATCAAGGTTCCTTCGGCACCAATCAGCACGCCTATATTTCCACCGGAACCTTTGAGCATGTAAATCTGCTCGGTAACCTTTATGGGGACAATTTTTACCGTGTCATAATTTGTTTGGGCCATAGCCGATATGACAAAGAGCGAAAGAAAGAAGGTTAGGTTTAGTGTTTTCATATTTTCAAAATGATTTGAGTTTTACGTATTTCCTTTAACCGCAGAGATCACGGAGGTTATCACAAAGGGACACAAAGAGGTTCGCGAACTTTGTGAGCTCTACAGTAAATTATTCTACTAATCTACATAAATTATTCCTCGCCTTCTACGATTGTTCCATAGTCCAGAAATAATTCTTCATTAACCTCAATATTCCTTACAGCTTCAAAGTATTCGCCTTCATTGATCGAAACGAGATTCGGATTATCGGAATGATTTAGATAGTAACTGGAATCTATTTTTTTAAATCCTTGCTCAGGAACGAAGTAAGCATCCTCATCGAAAAGACAATAATTAACAATTATATCCTGCGTAAACGTTGGAAGAGCTTCCACTTCTCGCCTTGATATTTTAATCCACTTTTCATTTACATCTGGATTGCTAAACATACTTCGGCAACCTTTCGGAATCTCTCGAATGGCAAAAACCCCCACCCCACCAACTGGAGAGGGTCGCAGCATGACATAGGTGTTATGAGCAAGTTCTTGAAGTAGTTTCTCTTTTGATGTCATACATTGATTAACATTTTATTACCCGCAAAGTTAAACGGGTCTTAGCGCAAATACAGCATTATCGCATCTTACTTAATCTTCCACTCTTTCACAACTTCAAGGTAAGCCTCCGCACGGTTGGGTTCTTCATCTCCCCAACCCGAAATAGTAATGAATGTGTGGAGTGTCAGTCATAATTTTAGTTTAACCCAAATTATGCAATAGAAATTTCTATTGCATAATTGACGAATGAAAATCAACGACTTATAGAACAAAATTGAAAACCAAGTTGGTGATTTTCATTGTCAGGGTTTAAGTTATACCAAATCTTTTGTTTATCTGATCTTCCAATAAGCCACAATAATGTTTAAAATCTTCACCGCACATTTCCTCAATAATTCTTTGCGCGGCTTTCTTATCAATTTGCGATTGTCTTAAATTGATTTCGTCCTTAATGTCCATAGCCAGTTTCAGATATTTTTTACTCTCCCGCAATAACTGCTTGCAAAAAACTTCAAGATTAACACACGCTGGTTTTGACATAAATTCATTTGATGAAACCCAGGTGTCAACAATTTCCAACTCATTTTCTCCTACTCGCGTAGCCGTACCCGTGGACTCTTCCCAGAAGCCTATGCTAACTGTGGTCTGATCCGTGGAAAGTAATTGTACAATTCCTGAAACCCATTGTAATGAATATCTGAACAAATCAAATAAGTATTCATCTTTGCCATTCCAACGATTATTATCAATCGCAATGCAATAACCACCTTTAAAAGTAGAGTCACTCCACCATTCATCAGACAAGTAATAGTCTAGCAACTTTCCATGATTTTGCAACAACTCATCTACCAAGATTTGTTCTTCTCCAACAAACAATCGAAAACTTATTTGTAATTTTTTATTCATACTATGGTGATACTCAAAAATATTTCCGTTGCGATAATCACAACACCGTCAACTAATTGGCCGGAAGGTTGGCAAGCATAAAGTCCCTTACATTTCCGCCCATAATCTTTTCAATATCTTCTCTGCTAAACCCTAGCCTGATCAGTTCATTTACAATTACAGGAAAGCCCGTTACATCATAGCTAGATCGAACAGCTCCATCAAAATCAGAACCTAAGGCTACTTTGTCAACCCCAATTTTATCGGCCACATACTTGATTGCCCTGGCGGTGGCTTCTGCATCCGTGCCGCATACAGCCATTTCCCATAAACCGATTCCAATCAGTCCATTTCGCCTTCCTACTTCCATAATCTGAGCATCGGAAAGATTACGAACATTATCACACGTACCTTTTACACCCCCATGCGAAAGGATTAACGGACTTGTAGTAAGTTCAAAAATATCGCTAACTGTTTTTGGTGAGGCGTGAGCAATATCAATGATTATGTGGAGGCTGTCCATTTTCTTAATCAGCTGACGACCCTTTGCAGTAAGTCCTTGATGGTTTACTCCGTGAGCCGATCCGCCCCATTCATTATCAAAGAAATGGGTCAATCCGATGTAGCGAACGCCTGCTTTATAAAAAGCATCTAAGTTGTTAATGTCATCTTCCAGGCAATGCGCACCCTCTAACCCAAGCATACCCGAAGTAAGTGTATGATTCTGCTCACGATCTTTTATGAATTGTTTTAATTGCTGCTGGTTCGTTATAACTCGAAAGGCTCCGTTGCTCTTTGATGCAAACTCATGCAATTGTTCGCATTGATGCAAGGCTCTTGACTTTACACTAAACCAATCGGCCGGAGATTTAAGCTGAGCAAAACTTAGCAGCGCAATTTGATCTGTCTCATCCGTATTCTTATCATAATTTTGATTGCGGGGAGTTTTACTTACCACGGTGAATACCTGAAAAGCTTCATTCGCCTTCTGCATGCGCGGCAGATCCACGTGGCCATAATCATGAGGCTGTAAAAAATTCCGATCCCACAGTAATGCATCACAATGAAGATCGGCAATAAAAGGAATAGAGTCGTACCAACTTATCTTGTCCGTTGGCGAAGCAACATGGATTGTTGTGTTCATTGACTTATCAATAAAGCCAGGAACAATACTAAAAAAAGCGATAGCCGCTGCGATTAGTAGAACAACGATTATAATGAATGTTTTTTTGTACATAAAGCCATTTTTATTCGGAGGAAAGAAAGATAAGCACTTTTCCTAGAATAGGTAATCAGCTTACGATGCAGGAGGAAGAAACGAGGTATCCATATAGTGATTCTTCTTTGGATTATGCGGGTCAATCCATACTTTCAGTTCTTTATCCTTAACAAACTGAGTTGGATCATATCTTACCTTATCACTAGAAAAGGTAATCATCTTCCCATCCGCAGAGTTGAGCCAATCAGCCAAAATAAAAAATATGTGTTGCTTTTGGTTTTTCTCTTCCACCCTGCCTGCAAGTAGAAGTTTTTACCGCTGAGCGGAAGTTGCGCGCGCATCTTTTGTTTATGCAAGCGGATTCGAATATCATATATTCCAATGATCGAGAATATACTAGCCAACCCCAGCATGAGTGTGCTGATTAACCACATGTCCGAAAAACTTACAAGTTTGGCGGAAGTTGGATCATTTTTTCATACCGCACACGCACAGCATCTCCTACTTCGTAGTCATGAGATGAACTACTGGAAGCTTTCCATTTACCCTGTACGACTCCCCACCTACTGTATAGCCTACAATCGGTAAGTAACGCGTAGTTCCCTTCGAGCGATGAGTACTTACTTCTTCAACTATTCCCGCAGTCTCAACGGAGTTAGAGATAAACTCCAGTTGCTCACGCACAAAATAAACCCCAACACCTAACAAGCAGATACCAATCAGTAATAGAAATATTCCCTTTAGACTTTCTGATCTCATCTTATTATGTTTGGTTCTGTCAACTAATAAAATAGAATTATTACGAGAAATTAAATTGAAGTCAAATCTCTAAAATCACGTATTTAGCACGCGTTACAAACGCGCTTATCTTAATTTCAATATAGCAGCAGCTGCATCAACTTGCTTTGAATAGTTTGTCACCTTACTTGCTACGATTTCAATTTGCTGTTGCGCCTCTTTCCAGTTACGTTCTTCAATGGCTTCGCGTATGCCCGGCAATGTTTTTACGCCATACCCGGTGTAGTAACCTGGAGCATAAATACTGTGCCTAAACCACGGCCTGCGTGGCAATCCTTCATCAATCATTAAGCTTTGTTCGGCTGTATAAAGTAACTTGTTCAGTTTTTCTAAATTCGTATTGGGGTTAGGATTTAACTTCACTAGTTCCGAATAGGTACTAGCGCTTTTTTCAAGCTGCGAAACAGCATTCTGTAATGTACTAAAGTTGAGATACGGCACCGATTCCTTTGCAACGGGTTGAACAAAAGTTAATGTGGGGTCGCTGGCAAGTTTATACCGATTTTCCTTAATCATTTGATTTTCAATTTCTGTTGTTTCTCGCATGTTATCAGTCAGTGTAGTTACTTCATTCACATAACCATTTACCGTTTTATAAAAAACCGCTAAAGTCAAAAGGTAAAACAGTGGCATTGACAAGGCGCAACGTAGCACGACCGGCTGTCTTTGCTAAGGCAACGCCATATTCGAACTTTGGATCTTTGAATCGCTTAAAGAGATCGTACGAATCGTAAATAGAATGATACTCGCCACCATCATCTTCACCACCAAAACCAACATTAAGTGCTGGTATGCCAAGATGTTGAATAAACGGACTGTAATCTGATCCCGATCCCATTGCACCAATGGTCATGGATGAAGAATTTAAAATCTCCTTTTTAGCTTTTGTAGATGAAGCGTTGGCAGCCATCGCAGACTTTCTTCTTTCCAAAACACTCACCCCGGTTTGTGGGTCTATTACATCTCTGGCTACATCGCTTACCAATTGTTGCAAGGTGTGTGAGCCTTGCACCCCAATAAATCCTCTGCCATTGCCATCGGAGTTTATGTAAGCCACTGCTTTTTGCATAATCACTCGCGTGATCTTCCACCCATTCCGTTGAGCCTAGTAATCCGGGTTCTTCACCATCCCAACCACAATACACAATAGTCCGCTTTGGCTTCCAACCTGTTTTGGTTAACTCAGACACTGCACGTGCTTCTTCCATTAAAGCAACCATTCCACTAATGGGATCAGCAGCACCATTTACCCAGGCATCATGATGGTTTCCGCGGATAACCCATTCATCAGGCAACTCACTCCCTTTCATTTTGGCAATCACGTTGTGGCAGTCCACCAACTTCCAATCAAATGCTAAGTTAAGATGCACCCGAGCCGGCCCGGGGCCAATATGATAAGTCATAGGCAATGCACCACGCATATATTCAGGAGCAAGAGGCCCGCCCAACGCACTAAGCAAAGGCAAGGCATCTTCATACCCAATGGGTAAAACAGGAATGTGAATTAAGTTATCGGCTTGGGCACGCTCAATACGCTTTGCTTCTTCTGTGGCGCCAATGTTAGGTGTAAGTGGATCGCCTGGACGAACCGGTAAGTCTAACACCGAACCTCTTTGCGCACCAAGTGCCGGGCGGAACGGTCCTTTCGGATAAACATCGCCTTGAAAATAACCATCATCTTCAGGGTCGGAATAAATAATACAGCCAATGGCTCCATGCTGTTCTGCTACTTTTGGTTTTATACCCCGCCATGAGCCACCGTATTTGGCAATCACAATTTTACCCTTCACATCTATGCCCAACTTGGCCAGCTCTACATAATCAGACGGAACACCATAACCAACAAAAACAAGTTCAGCAGTAACATCACCATCGGCAGAAAAGCCATGGTACGTAGGAAGTTGTTCTTTTGATTGGCCAGACGTAGCATCTTCTTTTAAAGCAGGTTCCACCAGCTTGGCTTTATATTTAGTAGGACCTACCATCTCCAACACTCTTACTTTAGGTGTTGGAAATAACACTTTATAGGTTTCAATCTCCGCGTCATAGCCCCAACTTCTAAATTGATCGCGCATCCATAGTGCATATTCTTTACCAACTGCCGACCCAAGATGATGGGGACGAGCTGTAAGTCGTTTCATCCATTGATCTAGGTTGTCAGTCTTTAAATAACTGTCGTATTTTTCTTCTAATGCGAATTCCGTTTTGACAGCCTCCGGTGAAAAGCCCTGAATAGTCTTTTGGGCAAACACGAGATTAGAAATAAGAAATAGCGCGGGAGTAGCAGGTGTTTCATAGTAGTTCTTTTAGGTTTACAATATACAAAGGTTGTTCTATCCGAATTAACCGATCATCCTTAAAATCAACCTTTTCAAAAGCATCGCAAGAGGTCTAATGCCTCTATTTCATTAATCCTGTATCAATTATCCCTTTAAACGTGGTTTTTAATTTTTTTAGGATCGCCCCCAAGTTTAAGATCGATAATCTTTCCTTCCTTATCTAAAAAATATTTGTTGGATAACCATAAGGAATATGGAAAGTATCTTGAATCAAGTCTCTTGAGTTTTCAAATACAGCATACTTTAATTCATGACTCTTTTTGAAATTCAGAATTGTTTCTTTGTCATCCGTAGAAAATGATAGAAGCAAAAAATCTTCATCCTTATACTCTTCTGTTAATTGATTTAGCAACGGAATTTGATCAACGCACGATGAACAATCTATAAACCAAAAGTTCAACATAATAATTTTTCCTTTTAACTCGCTTAGTTTGTATTGTTCTCCATCAATCGAAGTCAGATTAAAATATGGAAATGGAAGCCCAACCAGGCAATGCCCTGCCGTGCTGAATACGTCAGCTTCCTTGTTAGCCAGCTTTCTTTGAAAATCCGCGGTACATTTTTCAGCTTCATCTTCATACGATTGTGCTTGTACGAAATTTAGTATTATCAGAAGTGCCATAATGGTCGTCAATATGATGTGCTTCATCTCTGTAAGTTAAATAAGTGCGCAAAGGTCAGTCGAAGATAGCTTTCGTTCACATCTAAACGAAAGACGTTAAAAATTTATTCACAGAAACTATTAGCCATTACTGTAATAAACCCCAACAAAACAGCAAGAAACAGGTTGAGCCCCTACCAAAAGGGGACCACCTTTACACAATAAATATTTAGCTTTTATGATTGTGACCGAGCAGGAACAAATCAATTACCAACGCATTGAGCAGGCTATTCTTTCTTGAAAAGAATTTCAAGCATCAGCCAGAGTTAAACGAAATTGCCGAAGAGGCCCATGTATCGCCTTTTCATTTTCAGCGAATCTTTACCGAGTGGGCGGGGATTAGCCCTAAGCGTTTCCTACAATTTCTTACGGTAGAATTTTTAAAAGACCGGTTAACAGAATCAAAAAACCTGGAACAGGTAGCCGAAGAGGCCGGCCTTTCCAGCCAGTCGCGCGTGTATGATTTATTCACCACACTCGAATCGGTCACTCCACAAGAGTACAAGCAAAAAGGACAAAGCCTTACGATTGAATATGGCTTACATGAAACGCCCTTTGGACTCGCGTTGATAGGCATTACTACACGCGGTGTTTGTTGGCTCTCTTTTATTACTACGGATGAAGACCCAGGCGTTGAACTTGAAAAAATGAAAACGCATTGGCATAACTCGATGTTTCATCAAAAGCAACAATTGACGAAGTCCTTCATTGCTAAATTTTTCCCTCACCCCTTCCCCTCTCCTAGGGAGAGGGGTGTCCGAAAGACGGGTTGAGGGAAAAATTCATCTCTTTGTAAAGGCACCAACTTCCAGGTTAAAGTTTGGGATGCTTTATTGAAACTACCTATGGGCAACGCAACAACCTATCAAAACATAGCAACGGGTATTCACAATCCAAAAGCTTTGCAAGCCGTTGGATCAGCAGTCGGAGCAAACCACATTGCTTACCTCATTCCCTGCCATCGGGTAATTCGTAAAGATGGTATCTTAGGTGAATACCGATGGAGTGCAGTTCGTAAAAAAGGAATGATTGGCTGGGAGATGGCTGCTGCCGACAATCAAAAAGAATAATGTATGAATATCATATCACAACATTCCATTACTCTTAAGTCAAACGTAACAGTCTCAGTTGAGGTAATTACTCCCGAAACAACCAAAGCCGTTTACGTTTTTGCGCATGGTGCCGGTGCGGGAATGAATCACACTTTTATGAAAAGTTTATCAGAAGAATTGGCAACATTCGGTATTGCTACCTTTCGCTACAACTTTTTGTATATGGAGCAGAAGAAAAAACGTCCTGATTTTCCGGCTTTAGCACATCAGGCCATTGCTGCCGCAATTGACAAAACATGTCAATTATTTCCGAACGTTCCGTTATTTGCTGGTGGTAAATCGTTTGGCGGTCGCATGACTTCACAGTACCTGTCGGCAAACCCGGTTGATGTAAAAGGAATCGTGTTTGTTGGATTTCCGTTGCACCCGGCTGGCAAACCCGCCATTGATCGGGCAGATCATCTTCAAAAGATAAAAATTCCGATGCTATTTTTACAAGGGACTCGTGATACGCTGGCCGAATTGTCTTTGATCGAAGGTGTTACACAGAAACTTCCTACGGCAACCTTGATTAAATTGGAAGGCGCTGACCACAGCTTCAAGTTCCGCGTCAAAATTTGTTGCCTAAGCTCGCAGAAGAAATCAGTCACTGGATTGATCGCAATCTCTAATTGAATACAATCGTTTCAAAGATTTCTATATCATGAAATTGATTAGGATAGTTTGCTACGGAACGCTACCAAAAGATTAGGAGACTCAAAAATCACTTTCGATGCTGAAAAAATGATTTGCCTGATCTATCTCTCGTAGCGGCCCGATTTCTCTTTTAATAGAATACGGTATACAATGGGATTGTTACCTTGTGTTGACATGCGTCTAGAAGAAGTAGGACCCATGCGACCCGCATGACTTGTTTCACTCGGCACTAAGGGTAGCAACCTGGCAATCAATTTTTCCATCGCCTGCTCCGCAGCTTCTCCTTTTAATTCTTCAAAAGTTCCCCAGACAATAACACTTTGCCAATGAGAAATATCTTTCATTTCATCAACTTCAAAACAACACTCGGGGTTCGCGCGCAAGAATTCGATCTTCATCCCCTCCTTGGTATGTCCAATCACATAACCCTCGTCATAGACATACGTTATGGGAACAACATAAATTCTTCCATTACCCATACATCCAATTCGACCAATCACATTGGATTTGAGTACCTCCTCAATTTCTTCTTTACTTAATTCCCCTAGCATAATACCACAGTTTTATAAGCGGGTCAGTAGCCCCACTTTTTCATAATTTCATAATCTTCCTTCATGCATTGAATTGGCGCCTTACCCTGATACGACTCTTGCTCAATAATAAAATGAATCGTTCCGCCTGATTTGCGACACAGGTCCACCACATCCTTCACGTTTACGATCCCTGCTCCCAGAATCGTGCTCTCATATTTATCATGTCCCCCTTCACTTACAATCTCATCTTTTACGTGCAACGACTCAAAACGACCTGGAAATTTTTTTACGATGTCAATTGCCTTGGCCCCGCCATTATACAAATTGCCGGTATCTAATTGTTGCATCACTAGATTGGGGTCTGTGTTTTCCAAAATGATATCGTACAATGCTTTATCACCAAATTTTTCATCAAATTCAAAATCGTGATTGTGATAGCCAAACTTCATTCCCGATTTTTTACAAAGCTCTCCACTTTTGTTAAATATCTCCAACTGTTTCATCAGTTCATCCTTTGACTTCCGCACCTTTTCATCCATCGAGGGACTGATTACAAATTGCTGCCCCATGTAGGCGGCATCTTCCACCGTATATTTCCATGCATCCGTAAAGTCCTTCTTAGCTTCATCCCAATGCTGAGGAGCCAATACGGTATGCCCGCTCGGCATCTTCATGTCTAAATCTTTAAGCACCTTTTTAAACTCCGCAGGCGTCCAACCATAAAACTTTCTATTTACATAGTTAGCATGTTCTACATTTTTGAATCCGATGTTAGCAAGTTGCTTCAGTGTTCCATGAGGATCAGTCTTCATCTCATCGCGTACACAATACAACTGCAAGCCTAATAATTCCTTTTTGGCTGGAGATGCAAACAAAGAGGAGGATAATAAAGAACCTCCGGCTACCGCCAAGGCACTCTGCTTAATAAAATCTCTGCGGGAAGTTTTCATAGACATCTGAATTTGATAGGAAATTACAATAAGTACACCAATTATAATAGCGCTTTTATACGGATGGTTTATTTGGACATTGTTCTCCAAAACTTATGACCAATTTCATGTGAATAGAAATAATTACTCGATCTTGTACCTTTCTGAAATTCCGTTTCATTATAAAATCAAGACATTCATGAACCGCGCCACGCTTAAGCGAATCGTTTTACCCGGCATTATTTTGCAATCTGTTTTGATTGGGGGCGGCTATGCAACGGGTCGGGAGATCGTTGAATACGGAGCCAGGTTTGGGGCCAATGGCTGGGTGAGCGGGCTCGCCATCTTCTTTGGATTCTCGCTTATGGCTATGCTATCCATTGAAGCTTGTCGCCAATGGCAGGTTTATGATTACAAATCTCTTTTAAAAAAAATGATTGGGCCAGCTTGGGTGGCTTATGAGGTCATCTACTTGTTGTTAGCTATTTTAATCATCGCTGTGATGGCTTCAGCAGCTGGAGAGATTCTAAACAACACGCTTGGTTTCAATCGTTGGGTGGGCGTATTTCTTATTATTGTCATTGTCGGATTCCTGAACTACAAAGGCGAAAGCGTGATTGCTAAATTAGAAACGATTGGCACTATAGCGCTATTTGCCGCTTACCTGATTTTTTCTTTTGTTGTTTTTTCCAATAAGGGATCTTCCATTGTGCAGGTTTTTTCAAACTGGGATACTAGCTACCAGCAGTCTGATTCAGGGTATGGAATATTAATCTGGACTGGTCTTCTATACGTAGGTTATAATCTTGGCGTTTACCCGGCTTCATTCTTCACCTATCGCGATGTTCAATCGAGACGTGAAAGTATTATCGCTGGTTTTATATCGGGCGTGCTTATGACTGTACCCTGGTTCCTCACCTATTTTGCCCTTCTCGCTTATTATCCCGATCCAAATGTAATTGGCGCTACGGTACCGTGGTTAGAAATTTTGAAGTCGTTCCATCCGGCCCTGATTGTTGTTTTCGGAATTGTGGTGGGTTGGACTTTGATAGAAACCGCCACCGGTGTGATTCATGCCTTTATAAGCCGGGTAGAAACTGAATTTATGGTGAGGAGGAATAGAGCCTTTAAAGAAAATTTCGAAAGCATACATCTCTTCCTTAGCTCTTATTGCCGCTCTTGTGTTAGCACAAGTTGGCATTATTGATCTGGTGGCAAAAGGGTATAACCTTATGGCGTATGGAATGATTGCTGTTTACGGATTACCCCTTCTGTTTTATTCCAGAAAATTGTTAACCGCTAAATCCTAATATCAATTCAAAAGCGATTGATACGCTTCTTCATAATGGCGAGCCAGATTTTCCCAATCAAAAGCAGATGAGTAGTTCTCCACATTATTCCGTTGCATAATTCGCTCTCTCCGGGTTTGTTGTAAGAACTTATAGAGAAAAGAAGCCAGTTGGCGTGCACTCCAATCAAAGGTGCGTTTGCCGCGTTCCACCACAAACATTCCGCCCTTTTCATGATCGGGCATATTATGCAGCAGGGAATCTCCAAAACCACTTAAGTCACTGGTAACAGCCGGCACCCCACTGGCCATACATTCCAAAGGGGTATACCCCACGGTTCATAGTAGCTTGGAAAAATACCTCAAGTGACAACCCCGCACAAACTGACTATAGTCCATACCAAACAAAGGACTTGTAGAATTTATAAAGTCGGGATGATAAACGATTTTTACTTTGTCTTCTTTTCTGTTCAGCAGATCTCTTCGAACCAAAAACTGAAGTATCTCATCGGTGTCTTCATTCACCAGTTTGTGCGTAACGGGCAATGGCATTTTACTGCTTTGCCAGGATTGAATGGTTCTGCGGTAACGCAACTTCCAATACTCGTCAACAAAATCATTCAATTGCGGAAGCCTGTGATCCTCTCGTATAGTGCTTTCAAAAAATAAACGCTTGCCTACCTGCCGTTGAATAGCTTGGCACGTTTGGCGAATTTCCTCCATCACGGCCCGCGATTGCAGCACTTCGGGTTTGATGCTGAAAAATTCGCGTTTCGTAACAAAGAACATGACAACAGTAAGTTCTGATTTCTCTGCTTTCAATTGTTGATTTAGGTGCACCAAGGCCTCGAGGGTAATGTCAAAGCCCTTATTTTTATACTCATACCTTCCCGAAGTAAAAAAATAAATGGTGTTATCCAGATCAAAAGAATAGGAGTTGAAAAAATGACCCATCACAAATTCATGAATTTGCTCTTTATGGGTTGAGTGAAGATTTTGAACTTCGTGTAGTGCTTCAAATCGCTCAATATTCAAACCGTTAGGTAAAATAAAGTCAGGCTTTCTTCGCAGCAAATGTTTACACTCGCGCGCGGTTACTTCGCTTACGGTTGTCATTACATCGCACGATTGCGCGCAACCATATTCTATCGCGGCTTCAGTTTCAATTCCAAATTTACCGGCTTCGTCTTCCCATCTAAAAAAAGGAAGGTGTGCATAAAAAAGTGGCGAGTTAATAGCCAGATGTCTACCCAACTGTGTGGCATGCGTGGTGAAGATCGTCTTCACGGGCATAGCCTCGCGCTTGATATCCAAAATCGGTAATCCCGCCATCCACTCATGAAAGTGAGCGAGGAGTCGTTTATCATTCCCGGAGATTTTTACCAACTCATCAATAAATAATTTTGTGAGGTAGGCAAAACCAATTACCTGATCAATCAACTTGTTTTCATCAGGCGTTCGAATGGAATGGTTTTTCCACAGTAAGTATTTTAAAACATTTAATACTTTTTCTTCAATGACGTTGGGATTAAGAAGCACCACTCTAGGCTTTCCGGTAATTAGCCACTCGGCATAGATTACATCGTATCCCTTCTTTCGTAAATTAGCGGCTGCTTGACCAAATACATCCGCAGCATCTTCTAAAGGTTCAAGCTCCGCAAGAATATTTTTATTGACATAAGGGCCAACCATACAAAAATGTCCCGACCAATTCTGCATCATTTCCGGAGCTTTCGATCGTATCACCGTATAAATACCTCCTACCTGGTTGCATACTTCCCAGGCAACTTCAATAAGAAGTGCCGAGCGGGATTGGGTTGATGTTCGTGGGATTCGTTTTGGCATAACTTAGGCCAAAGTGTCTGAAAACTTTTTAATTACAAACAATTTAATGACAAATTTTCTTAAAACGACAACTTCCAGCTTATGGATTCGAATTTGAGGATGGACAATTGTCAATTAATGATACAATTATGAATTTCGATAAGTTCACTATAAAATCTCAGGAAGCTTTACAAAAAGCAGCTGAGATTGCCACCGCACAAAAGCAGCAAGCTATTGAGCCGGGGCATGTGCTAAAAGCGATTTTAGAAACAGACGAAAATGTCTCAAATTATTTATTCAAGAAACTGAATATCAACAGCACTATTCTTGAAACTAAACTTGGGGAGATCGTAAACTCTTATCCTAAAGTTTCGGGTCAACAACCTTACTTATCATCTACTACCAACACTGTATTACAAAATGCTGAAAAAGAATTGCGCGAGTTTAAAGATGATTATATAGCCGTTGAACATCTCTTACTTGCCTTGCTCGCTACCAAAGACAAAGTATCAGCGATCATGAAAGATGCAGGCTTTGAAAAATCTTCGTTGGTTAAAGCGATAAAAGAATTGCGCGGTGGGGCCAAGGTATCCGATCCGAATGCCGAGGCCAAGTATAAATCGTTGGAACGCTATTCAAAAAATTTAAATGACCTGGCCAAAAAAGGGAAAATTGATCCGGTTATTGGTCGCGATGAAGAAATCAGACGCGTGCTTCAGATTCTTTCGCGCAGAACAAAAATAATCCGATTCTTTTAGGCGAGCCAGGCGTGGGTAAAACTGCCATTGTAGAAGGCATGGCTCAGCGCATAGTAGATGGAGATGTGCCCGAAAATCTCAAATCAAAAATTCTGGTTTCCCTGGATATGGGTTTATTGGTTGCCGGGGCAAAATATAAAGGTGAGTTTGAAGAACGACTGAAGGCGGTAATCAAAGAAGTAACGGATTCGAATGGAGAAATTATTCTTTTCATTGATGAGATTCATACGTTGATTGGAGCCGGGGGTGGCGAAGGCGCCATGGATGCAGCCAACTTATTGAAACCAGCTTTAGCCCGTGGCGAACTTCATGCTATTGGCGCAACCACTTTAAAGGAGTATCAGAAATATATTGAAAAAGATAAAGCACTGGAAAGAAGATTTCAATCTGTTTTGGTTGATGAACCTTCTGTTGAAGATTCAATTTCTATTCTTCGCGGAATTAAAGATAAGTACGAATTACATCATGGAGTGCGAATTAAAGACGATGCTGTTATTGCAGCCGTTGAATTATCCAGCCGGTATATTTCCGATCGCTTTCTTCCAGACAAGGCCATCGACCTAATGGATGAAGCCGCTGCTAAACTCCGTTTGGAGATGGATTCTTTGCCAGAAGAATTAGATGAACTCAATCGCAAAATCATGCAATTGGAAATCGAGCGCGAAGCCATCCGCAGAGAAAAAGATAAAGACAAAGAAGTTTTGTTGAGCAAAGAAATTGCCGAACGCACAGGCGAACGAAACACCTTAAAAGCACAATGGGAAAATGAAAAATCCATTGTAAATAATTTAAGACACGAAAATGAAAATATTGACAAGCTAAAATTTGAAGCTGAACAGGCAGAAAAAGCAGGCGACTATGGAAAGGTCGCTGAGATTCGTTACGGAAAAATTACAGAAGCTGAAAAGCATCTGAAAGAATTGGAAACCACTATGAAGGCAATGCAAGGTGGGCACTCTTTATTAAAAGAAGAAGTAGATAGCGAAGATATTGCCGAAGTAGTTGCCAAATGGACGGGTATACCCGTTTCCAGAATGCTACAAAGTGAACGTGAAAAATTACTGAATCTGGAAGAAGAATTAGGCAAACGTGTAGCCGGACAAGAGGAAGCTATTCGCGCATTGAGTGATGCCGTACGCAGAAGTCGCGCGGGGTTACAAGATCCTAAACGCCCTATTGGCTCTTTCATTTTTATGGGAACAACTGGAGTAGGTAAAACAGAATTATCAAAGGCGTTGGCCGACTACCTGTTTAACGATGATAACGCCATGATCCGAATAGATATGAGCGAATATCAGGAACGACATAGTGTTAGTCGATTGATCGGAGCGCCTCCAGGCTACGTGGGCTATGATGAAGGTGGACAACTTACCGAATCCGTTCGGAGAAAACCTTATTCGGTAATTTTATTAGATGAAATCGAAAAAGCGCATCCGGATGTATTTAATATTCTGTTACAAGTGCTGGATGAAGGCCGGCTAACTGATAACAAGGGCCGGGTTGCGAATTTCAAAAACACCATTATTGTGATGACAACCAACATAGGTTCACACATCATTCAGGAGAATTTTGAGAAAATAACTGATGATAATTATTTTGAGGTGTTGGAGACAACTAAAGACGAGGTACTTGGTTTATTGAAGAAATCTGTTCGCCCGGAGTTTATCAACCGAATTGATGAAATCATCATGTTCCGACCTCTGAGCAAGGCAGATATTAGAAAAATTGTAGAGATACAATTTAAGATGATCCAGAAACGTTTAATGGAAAGTGGCGTTAAACTGGATATCTCGGAAGAGGCGCTTGAACGGTTAGCTAAACTTGGGTATGACCCTCAATTTGGGGCCAGACCTCTAAAAAGGGTACTTCAACGGGAGATTCTAAATGAACTTTCAAAACAAATATTAGCAGGAAAAGTGAACAAGGACTCCATAATATTTGTTGAACTAGTAAACAGGGTTGATTTCGAATTTGTTAATCTCGGTAACGTAGAACTGGTAAAGTAATTAAAGATAGTGAGGTCCCGGGTTCACCGGGAAGTGTTGTGCGGTTTGGTTTTTGGGGTTAGGGCGAGCTGAGGGGCTCGCCCTTCTTTAAATCGTGTTTAATCGTGCTCCTTAATTCCAAATTGCTTTTTAAGTGCGGCTTTCCCCTTGCCATCCATCATCATAACCAGATAGTCATCAGCGTCAATCTTTACCGATCCCTCCGGATTTTTGATAAACTTCCGCTCGGCTCCATGTATTTTTACCATCCCAATTAGAATTACATTACAGGTCTTCTTTAAATCAAAGAAAGCCTTGTCATAATAGGTGCCCACCAAAGAATTGGTGGCCGTAATTTTCATCTGTTTGATATCATACTCGTTGTCCTTATGCGCGTACGCCAGTATCTCCTCGCTAAACACCGCAACATCAGGCTCAAAAATATAGCTAGCCATTAGTTTAGCTGAGATTTCATTTTTGCAAATTGTGTAGGTAACTCCTGCGTTTTGAAACGTTCCTTTCAAGTTGCCATTATCCAAAGTAACCACGTAGTTTAAATTGGAGAAATGTTTCTTAAGGTTAATCACGTAAACTAATTTTTCTGTGTCGTCATCCAGGTTGAC
This sequence comes from Flammeovirgaceae bacterium, assembly GCA_016709845.1. GTDB lineage: Bacteria > Bacteroidota > Bacteroidia > Cytophagales > Cyclobacteriaceae > ELB16-189. Next base: position 61,592 of record JADJMA010000005.1, read on the forward strand.
AAACACAATGGAGGCATGTATAATATTTGCTTTCTCCAGCATATCAAAATTACTATAGTCCGTATACAAGGTGTATACACGATCCGAATCGTAGGATTCTCTAATAATATCGATGGCCGTTCGATCTTTGGTTATTATTGCTACGTGTTTACCGGCCGCTACCAGGTGACCGATTACGGATCTTCCGAAATCGTTCCATCCGATAATCACCACATGATTTTTGAACCCAGTACCATTCAGGCCGAGTTCGCGTTGCTCTTTAAGTGTACTCATAAAATTTGCAATCTGGCCAATAATAAAACCATAAACTCCTAAACTGGACAACATAACAATAAACCCCAAAGCTCGACCCCAATAGGTAACTGGAATGACATCTCCATAACCTACCGTAGTTATGGTAGCCACCACATACCATAAGCTATCTTGCCAACTGATCATTCTCGACCCTTCGATACCCGATTCTAAAGTATGTAGCAAATAAATGATCGCTCCATAAAAGAGAAAGAGACTAGCGAGAGAAAAAACTAATTTTGGATATTCGGGCTTCTTCACATTATAATAACCACGGTTAAGTAAGGTAAAAAAAACAAAAAGTAAAAATTCACACAGTTAGTTAACGATTGTTGCACGTGGACAATAGTGCGGCTACTTCTGTTACCTCTACCATATCATGAACATTTCCCCAACTATTGTATATGTAGGTTGCTATCTCGGCTATCTCCAATTCCGTCAGTGCAGGGGTGCCTTTCATGGGTTGGTTATACATAACGCCATTTACCCATACTTCACCGCTTCGGCCATATTTTATTAAACAGATTACTTCTGCCAGATTTTTTTCTAAGAAATCGGACTTAGCTAGTGGCGGGTACAGTCTGACTAATCCCGAACCATCGCTTTGATGACAATTTGTGCAATGGAGTTTATAAAGACCTTCTCCCTCTACATAGTATTGCTGAAACTTTACGGAATTTGCTGATTTGTCTTGACTGCCTGGTACACAGGCAATTGCCATCGATCCTAAAATTGAGATCAAAATAAAAACCAGGATCTGGCTATTTTTCATCTCTTCTTAGCCTTTTAATATCCGCAATCAATCGGTTAACATCCTCCTCTTTAGTGCCATCATATTTTCCTCGGATGCGCTGTTGTTTATCGATCAGAAGAAATGCCCCACTATGAATAAACCCTTCTGGCTCAGCCTTATCTTCCATAGCCGTGGCAAAATAACTGGTCTGGGCAATTTTATAAATAGAGTCTTTCACTCCGGTAACAAAATGCCACCGGCTACTTTCAGCACCAAGCCGAGTTGCAAAATCATGCAGTAATGCAACGGTATCATACTCAGGGTCGATCGTGTGAAAGGATTTTAACATCGGGCATTTCGGCCGTGGCTTTATACACCCGCAGCATCTGCGTTTTCATAATAGGGCAAATGGTACGACAGGTGGTAAAGAAAAAATCCGCTACGTAAATATTGCCTTTAAAAGTTTGGTTGGTAATCAGCGAACTGTCTTGATCAACAAAAGCAAAAGGTGCAATGGTGTGGTACACGGTATCCGTTCCAACAACTTCACGTTGGCCAAAAATCGGAAGTGGCTTTTCGTTCATCTGGCACGAGAGCAGGAATAGGACACTAACTGTACAAAGCAAAAATCTGTTGATACTGGTCCCTTGATCCTGGTGGAGTTTACTAATGATGACAAGAGCTCGGTTGCCAGTATCCAGCATCCAGCATCCAGTTTTACGCTTCCAATTCAATTTCATCACCTTCACAAACTTCATCATAATCTATGGGTATTAAATTTTGTCCAAATAATATTTTATTATTCACGTTTCTGTAGGTTGCTAATGTAGCTAACGGCTCCTTGCCTTTTATGCCTGTATCTGGATCTACCGTGGGCAACACACACCGCGCACAAAGTTTCACTCCTTTAAATCTGTTCTTCCCAATCCTAAAAAATTTCCAATTATCTTCCTCAAAGGGCTCCCCTCCCGTAAACACAAAGGTAGGGCGAAAGCGTCTCATAGAAAGAGCAACCTTCATTCTGTTATTCAAATCATCTAACGAACTTTGTCCAATAATCATAAAAGGATAGCCGTCAGCCAGGCTAACTTGCTCCTTTTCATGAGCATACTTTGGATCTATATCGCGTTTATTTCCTTCCGGGAAGAATACAAGTTTGCAAGCGAACCTTAGCTTTTCTGAAAACCAGCGACTATGCGTTGGGTCTGCTTCAACAGCCTCAACCTCATCATCCCAGATTTTTACTTTACTAGTCTGCTCGTTATTTGTGGGTACCAAGTCAATTAAAATTGAATCTTGCTCTTCTGTTTGGATCAGGCTTTTAATCAACAATTTTTCTTTATCGATTGTTAATTTAAATAGAGCCATTTCGGGATGCTCGCGCTGTGTTAAAAATCTGCCTGCTTCATCAACCAACATCCAGCGTCTGTCATACTGCAATCCTTTTCTCATAACAGTTGCACGCAACAACCGAATGCCGGCCAATGATTTAATAGGATAAATCCAAATCTCGCTTAACGTTAGTCTGGCCATGAACCTTTTGCCTAAATTTTTCGCTAACTTAATACTGAATTTCCGAAATGAATAATACTTATTCACATGATTGTATCGAATGGGCCGTAATGAGCCTTATCAGGAAGATGGGAAGAAACTTATCGCGGGCATTCTAACCACGGACAAAATTTTAGCAAATTATCAATAGTCGATGAGGAAAAGTATGGAAATTTGCTCAGGGATGGAGCAACAACCATCTACCCGTTGAGTATAGCAGAATTAACTGATCACAAATTGAAACATCTTGTATTCAAAAATATCCCACACCCTTTCAGAATTTAGCCAGAATTACCTTATTCTTTTTGACCCTTATGGCAAGTGCTTATTCAACCTTCCGGTCAACTCGCTTTGGGCTTATTATTTTATTGGCGTGGCTAATCTTAGGAATTTCTTTGCTTACCAGAATCGCACTTCTCACAAAATCGTTCTCGCAGGCAGACCTAACGATTTTGCAACTAACGGGGGCATTTGCGTTAGGAACATTTTTCGATCTTGTTTCGGCTACCTATACAATCATTCCCCTGCTACTATACTTATGGCTAGTGCCCACAAAAATATTTCAAAAGAAATGGCATCATTTCTTCCTTTACGGGTTTTTCTTTGTCCAGATTTTTCTACTGCTTTTCAATTCAGTTTCTGAGTGGCTTTTTTGGGACGAATTTACTACTCGTTTCAATTTCATTGCCGTTGATTACCTCGTTTACACCACTGAGGTGATAGGTAACATTCAGCAATCGTATCCCATAGCTTGGATAGTGGTGATCGTTATCATAATTGCCGCAGCAATTTTCTATTTTATAAAATCGGCTATCGATCAAAGTTTTCAACAACCCATCCGGTTTAAATTGCGATCGGTGTGGGCGGCAGGTATTTTGAGTTTACCAATTCTGAGTTTTTTTCTGATCTCCAATACATATCATAATTTCAGTACAAATACGATTGCGAATGAATTAGCCGGTAATGGCCTCTACGAATTATTTGCTGCCTATCGAAACAATGAGCTAAGCTACACACAGTTTTATCCATACCTGCCCGAACAAGAGGCAAATCAGAAACTCGCCAGTTTAATGGTGCCTGAATTAGCAACTGATATGAAACTTTCGCTTAGGCGGGAAGTGGTTAACCCCAATGCGGAAAACAAAATGAATGTTGTATTCATAAGCATTGAAAGTTTCAGTGCTGAGTTCATGGGCATTTTTGGGAACACCGAAGGCATCACTCCTTTCCTCGATTCACTTTCTCAACATAGTCTTAGTTTCACAAATTTATATGCAACCGGTACTCGCACCGTGCGCGGGCTGGAAGCGCTTTCGTTAGCCGTACCGCCAACACCCGGTCAATCTATTGTGCGCAGACCAAACAACGCAAATCTTTTTACGCTAGGTTCAGTCTTTAATAAAAAGGGATATGTGAGCAAATATCTTTATGGCGGCTACAGCTACTTCGATAACATGGGTCCCTATTTTAGTAGCAACGGCTATCAAGTTGTGGATCGCAGTTCGCTAGCCAACTCTGAAATTGATTACGAAAATATCTGGGGTGTAGCCGATGAAAATCTTTTTACTCTTTCCTTGCGGGAAATAGATAAAACCATTGCAACTCAAAAGTACTCGTTCACGCACATTATGACTACCTCCAACCATCGGCCATTTACCTATCCCGATGGAAGAATTGATATACCCTCGCATACTAATAGGCAAGGCGCTGTAAAATACACGGATTACGCCATCGGTAAGTTTATAAGAGAGGCCAGTAAAAAGGATTGGTATTTGAACACGTTATTCATAATCACATCCGATCATTGCGCTTCCAGTGCCGGCAAAACAGATTTGCCAATAAAGAAATATCAAATCCCCATGCTAATTTTCTCTCCTGCTTATATTACACCAGGAATACAAGATCGGTTGATGAGTCAGATTGATATTGCGCCAACTTTGCTGGGGCTATTAAATTTTTCATACGAAACAAAATTTTTTGGGTATGATATCAATACTCTTCCAAAAGGTAGAGAGCGCGTCTTTATTAGCACCTACCAGCTTCTTGGGTATATGAAACAGGATAGTCTTGTTGTAATGGCGCCTAAAAAAGAATCAATGATTTATCTGGTGAGTAAAGACAAAGAATCGGTAACAAAAATACCAAAGCAATCAACGCTACTTCCTATCGAAAAGGAAGCGATCACCTGGTATCAAACAGCAAGCTTTGCCTTTACTCATAATTTAATGCGCAAGTGATAAAACAAGAATTACATTTTCCCGCTCTCAGTTATGAAAATATTAATAGTTGAAGATGAACAGGAGCTTGCTAAAAGCATGGTTCATTACCTACGACAAGAAAGCTATGTTTGTGAAGTGGTCTCTACCGAAGAGGAAGCCCTTGAAAAGGTTGCTTTACACGAATATGACTGCATTCTACTTGATATAGCGCTGCCTGATGGTAATGGGTTTACCATTTTGGAAAAATTGAAAAAAGAGAAAAAACTAGAGGGAGTGATAATTATCTCTGCAAAAATTCATTGGATGATAAAATCAAAGGACTAAATCTAGGAGCCGATGATTACCTGGCCAAGCCCTTTCACCTATCAGAAATGGGAGCTCGGATCTCTGCGGTAATAAGAAGGAAACGCTTTCATGGAAACAATTCCATTTCATTTCATGAACTGACCATCGATCTTTTGGGAAAAGTTATTACGGTTAACAAGGTAACGGTTGACCTTACCAGAAAAGAGTATGACTTGCTATTATTTCTGGTGTCTAATAAGAATCGGGTAGTATCAAAGAATGCTATTGCCGAACACTTATCGGGAGATGCGGCCGAAGTCTTTGATAACTTTGACTTTATTTACTCGCACATGAGAAACCTGAAAAAGAAATTAACAGAGTCAGGCTGTCCTGACTATATAAAAATGATTTATGGATTAGGCTATAAATTTGAAGCATGAAGTTACTTAGACGGACAGTAAAAAATTACATCTTATACTCTGCTTTATTACTGCTGATCTGCACGCCTATCTATTACGTTGCCATTCATAAACTCTTTATTATCGAAATGGAAGATGAGCTCTATCATCACAAAGAAAATTTCAATAAAATCTCCTCTAAACTACACACGGAAAATGACATTCAACTATTTCAACTAATCAATGAAGAGTTTAGTTTAAGCAAAGCATATCTGTGGCCAGTTCCTGATTCGCTTTTTACGTATAGTCAATATGACAGCCTGGAGAATGAAATCATTCCGTATAGAGCCTTGCGTACCGGAGTGACTATTCAGGAAAAACACTACGAACTAATCATTCGCGAATCGATTGTCGGAAACACAAAATTAGTCGCTGCCATCGTAGTTATTCAAACTACACTGGTTATCCTGCTACTTGTGGGCTTTATCTTGATAAACCGCACTCTTTCTCGGGTAGTTTGGGATCCCTTTTATACTATTTTAGAAAAACTCAAACAATATCAAATTGAAAAAGACTTATCCATTGATCTGCCACAATCTACCATAACAGAATTTCACGATTTACGTGAGGCTCTGATTCAGCTTTTGAACAAAAGTAAGGATGCTTATCTCAGTCAAAAAGAATTTACCGAAAATGCTTCTCATGAATTGCAAACTCCGCTTGCTATTTGTAGATCTAAACTGGAACTCCTTATTCAAACCACGGGCATTACGAATGAACAAGCTGAATTGATAAGTAGTTTGATGGATGCTACCAATCGTATTGTGCGCCTGAATAAGAATCTTCTTTTACTTTCAAAAATCGAGAATCGCCAATTCATATTAAGGCAAGAAATTCTGATAAGTTCTTCCGTAGAGCAGTCCATCAAATTGTACCATGAAAAGGCGTTGGAAAAAGAAATAAAAATTAAGGCAATTATTAATTCAGAATCTCAGATTACTGCAAATCCTATATTACTTGAAACGCTACTAAACAATCTTATCTCCAATGCCATAAGACATTCTCAATCGCAAAAGGAAATTACTATAAGGATTAAATCCCAATCTTTTATTATTAGTAATCCGGGAAATAAACTTAAAAATCCAGATAAAATTTTTCAACGATTTAATAAGGAGTCAGCCTCCTCACAGGGAAGTGGATTGGGATTGGCCATTGTAAAAAAAATATGTGATGTGGAATGCATTGATATTTATTACCACTATTCAGAGGGTCAGCATCACTTTCAGATCGATTTCATATCTCCCTAAATCAGGACAATCCATCCTGCAATTCAGAATGTCTTCAGAATTCCTTATCACCTTACAATAGTTACAGAAGTAATTCATCGAGGTCCATTGCCAAGCAACCAATAACAAATCTGTTTTGACGATACTTCTACAATAAAGAGTGGCAAGATCTGTTAAATAGCATCTGAAATGAAAATAATTCTGATCGGCACCCTTTTGTTTGCAGTGGTTACTTGCGGGGTGATTTATTTTGTGTTTAATAAACCCCATCGCTATCCAGCTTCAGAGATCTCAATTCAAATAAGTTCTGAAGAATTGTTCAAAAGTTACGAAACGAACGAGGCTGAGGCCAACATGCTCTATCTGGATAAAGTTTTGGAGGTGTCTGGTAAGATTATAGAGATAACATCCAATCAGGACCATGTCCCAATAATTGTGTTAGAAACTGAAAATACCTTCTTTGGCGTTCGGTGCACGATGCAGAATTCACCATTAAAAGAAGTTAAAGGTGAAACTATAACTATAAGAGGGATTTGTACCGGGTATTTGTCTGATGTAATAATTACAAACGCTATTGTCAATACAAAAAATTAAATCCATGAATAGCTCATCTGGAAATTTCTCTAACATAAAAATTCTCGCAACGCTGATTTTTGTAATTGCGGTTTCCCTTCTGGTTGACTCGTGTGTGCATGAGCCATTCATCGATCCTTTCGCTTTGAATAATGGTGAACCGACTACACCGGGGTGTGTGAGCAATGGCTTAGTCTGCTTTGAAAGCAGTATCCTTCCTATTTTTAATTCATCATGTGCCATACCCGGATGCCATAATTCGAAATCGCACAAGGAAGGCTATACTCTTGACAATTATAATAACATTATCAGAAAAGGAATCTCTCCGGGAAATTCGAGCAACAGTAAACTCTACAAAGTACTTTTTGAAACAGGAGAAAGTCAAATGCCTCCAGGGGCTCCCTTGTCGAAAGCTCAAAAGGATTCCATTGCTGCCTGGATTAATCAGGTGCAAAAAAATACAGTGAATTGCAATTGCTCGTGCGACACCACAGCATTTACTTATACGGCTATCATTCAACCGATTATTGCCAATCAATGTGTGGGTTGTCATAAACCCAGTTCATTAGGCGGTAACATTGATCTCTCCACCTATTCACTGGTAAAGGCCCAGGTATCCAATGGAAAACTTATAGGAAGTATTACTCATGCAGTTGGATATTCGCCAATGCCTCAGGGTTCCAAATTATCTGATTGCCAAATCACTCAAATCAAAAATTGGATTTCAGCTGGAGCTGCCAACAATTAATTACTTAAGATGTATCGCGCGAAATATTTTTTGCCATTGCTTTTTTTAGTTGTAACCGGATGTTATTACGATAATGTAGCTGAGTTGTATCCGAATTCAACAAACTGTACCGAACAACCGAATTCTACCTTTAGCGGTGTTGTTCTACCCTTATTAACAAAACGGTGCAATAGCTGTCATGGCGGTACGAATCCTTCGGCCGGAATTGATCTTACTACCTACCCGGAAGTAATGAAGTATGTGAACAATGAAAGCCTGATGGGAAGCATCAATCAATCATCGGGGTATTCCCCTATGCCAAAAATTCAGGCAAAATGTCTGCGTGTGAAATCAACAACATACAGAATTGGATCACCGCTGGCGCCCTAAATAACTAAATATAATTTACCCTTACTATAATGAAACGAATCATCACGCTTTTTTTATTAAATGCAATAGCATGCATTGGATTTTCACAATCCATTTACATTACACGCAACGGACAGATTTCATTCAGTTCAACAACACCACTGGAAAATATTGAAGGGACTAACAATGAAGTAACCAGTATAATTGATACCAGCAAAGGAGAAATTGTTTTTGCCGTTCTCATTAAAAGTTTTCATTTTGAAAAAGCGCTGCTGGAAGAACATTTCAATGAAAACTATCTGGAGTCAACTAAATATCCCAAAGCAACCTTTCAGGGTAAATTCACAAACATCTCAGACATAAATTTTTCTAAAGAGGGAACCCACAACGCAAATGTGGAGGGCGATCTTACCATACATGGAGTAAAACAACACCAACAAGCAACCGGTACAATTACTATATCGAAAGGAAAAGTTTCAGCTATCTCCACGTTTACCATTAAAGTGGAAGATTATAAAATTGAAATCCCTTCCCTGGTAGTAGATAAAATTGCTAAGTCAATTGAAATAAAAGTGAATTGTGTATATGAACCTAAATCTTAGAATGAACCGAATTGGCCTTATATCGCTTCTAACGTTCGCTTCCTTTGCTGCTTTCGGTCAGGATGACCTGATGAAAATGCTGGATGACGAAACAGAGAAGGAAAAAAAGCCTGACTATACTACAGCAACTTTTAAAACCACGAGGCTAATCAATGGCCATTCTGTCGAAAACGTGGCTGCAGGGGTGTTGGACTTTCGCATCTCGCACCGATTTGGATATGTGAGTGGTGGAGCCTATGAGTTATGGGGATTAGATGAGGCCAGTATGCGGATTGGTTTAGATTATGGTTTGTCAAAAAGATGGATGATTGGGGTTGGTAGAAGTACTTACCAAAAACAATACGATGGGTTTACCAAATTTAAATTCTTGCGGCAATCTTCTGGATCGAAAACAATGCCCATTACCCTTAGTGCTATTGGAAGTATCATGTATAAATCTTTGAAATTTGACAACCCCGATATCCAAAATTACTATACTTCCAACCTGTATTTTTCAGGACAAATATTAATAGCCCGGAAGTTCGGGAGGACATGTGTTTCAATTGTACTGTACCAATTCAACCGGAATGACAGAGCGAACCTATATCAATGAAACTACAGGAAACTTTTTTAAAGGAGACATTCGTTTAGGTTTTACCATTTCACGCGTGTTTACAATAGTAAAGCCAAAGAATTAACTTAGTTGCAGCGGCAGATCCGATTCGTTATCAATATCATGTAGGGTTGTGAGCTCCTCGAAACTACATTGAAGGTGTTTTAGATCATTGAGTGTATCACTACAAACTGTATCTGTGCTCCATTTCTTATTATAGAACACTTCAGGAATAAATCGACTCATTCCTCATAAATAGTAGCCTCCATCATAAGCTGGACCAATCACCGAGTCCTTTTGTCTCAGAGCTTCAAACGCTTCTTTCAAAATATCGAATGTTAATTCGAGGCAATCAGTGCCAATGATGCAAACTCGTTTATATCCTAAATCAAAAGAATCGGCAAAGGCATGCATCATTCTTTCACCTAATGACTCACCAGTCTGCAAACGCTTTTTGAATTGATTATTCGACCAACTATCCTCTGTATCAATAAAATCCGAATAATAAACCACTCGATCGCATGTAGTTTGTACGGCAACCTCCCGGGTATGAGCAGCCAGTTTTAAATAAATGGCAAGTGCTCTTTCCTCTCCTGCTGTGGCTGCGAGTCGGGTTTTTACTTTACCCAATTCAGGGTTACGATAAAAAATTATCAGTAAATCAGTTTTCACGTTTCTTAAACAAAATATTAAAGGCTCTCAGTTTTTTCAATTCGAAAATCAAATATCCAATCACTCCCAGATATTCAAAAGCAACGAGCCAGAGATTCTCTTTAAACGAATCAATACTATAGCCCGCATACGTTAAGAAGATTAAACCGGTCCAAACCAATGTAAACCGGTAAGGTGTAAAAACAGATAGCGCAAGCAAGGTGGTGATGTACCATGGGTGTAACGTTGTGGCAAAGAGAAAATAAATACTTAGTATCCACAGAAAGTCTGATAGCAGGAATTGGGTTGAGTCAATTGAAATTACACCGCTCTTCGCCCAACCTTTTCGAAAAGTGAACAGCACAATTAGCATAGTAGTGGCAACACCAAGCTTCCACCCTACTGTTTGAATGATGTTGTACCCATATTTCCAAAATCCATACTCCCGAACGAGATAATATAAACTGGCGTTGAATTCAAATTTATTGAAATACAATCTCACGCTGGTTGTCATGGATTGAAATACGTGTTGATTCAATAAGGGTATAAAGAAGAGTATTGAAAACACGATGACAAGAAAACCATACTTCAAAGCATTTTTAAAGCCTTGTGCCCGAAGCAATGCAGGGATAAATATTATAGGCACCAGTTTGGTTGCTGCAGCCAAGGCAATGTAGGCAGCCGATTGAACCATTTTTTGGTTGCCCAATGCATATACCGTAAACAAAATAAAAAAAAGAACAAGTCCTTCAAAATGCAGATTGCCTGTAAGCTCAATGATAACTAAGGGATTTAGTGCATATACTAATGTGTTTGTAGAAGGCATGGAGAATTTACTCAAGAACCTTCGCATCAAAATGATTACACCTACTTCGCCAGCCATCAAAATCAGACGCATAAAAACCACACTACCTAATATGGAAGAGGGCGAAACTTTTACAGAAAGCCAAAAAATCAATTGCGATACGGGCGGATAAATCGTAAAATATTCCGGACTATTTAACTTTGAAAAAAGTTCCTGATCAATACCTGCAATCCCCTGTTGCAGGTAGGCGACTGGTAATTCGGCAAAGGGATGAAACCCGGAATTCCACAAACGACCATCCCATATAAATCTGTAAAAATCTTCGGATAGTGTGGGTAAGGCAAATAAGAAAATGAGCCGAAACAATACGGAAATGGTTAGCCAAAATGAGAGTTGCTCCGGTTTAGCTTCCTTGATAATCAACAAGTAAACAAGAAAGAGCACCCCGTAGGTTGGCAGCAAGTATGAAGTTTGCCATCGGTGAATAAAAAAAGCTATAAGAGAATAACTCAGGACAGAAATAAATATCCATACATAATATATTGGCCTTTGCTTAAGCATGCAAAGACGACTTCATCGAAAAGTAAAAAACACTTCCAAAACCCAATGCTAACATTAGATGAAAGAAAATTAATCCTCCTTCCTGCAGCCAGATTCCTGCGGCAATTCCAGCAATAAAATAAAGCGCGAGTAATCCTTCCATTAAAACACCCAGGGTAAACCTCGGCTTAATGTAGGTATTGCCTGACCACGATTCTTTGCTATCTGTAACATTAAATTTCGGTGTGCGAATAAAAGGTGATTTACGACCCACCAAGCCTTCTAAAACGGCCAAGCCATTGTGAAACGACAAGCCCATGGAGACAATTAAAAACCTTGGATACAGGGATAAGAAAGTAGTTGTTGGAGAATCCTTATGAAATTGTTTGGTAGCTATCCAATAAAAAAAAGTAATGGAGAAAAACCCCAACAAAAAAATAGTGCCTGCATGAAACAGCCAACCAATTTCAGGATGTGTGGCTTTAATCCACAACATGGGGATACTCAATAATGAGGCAATCAAAATAAAGACAAATACGGAACTGTTAAACAAATGAAAAAAAGCATGAATCTTATTTTTGAAATAAAAATCACCTCGCCACACGCTGCCAAAATTTTTACGTGCTGTTTCTGCCGCGCCTTTATTCCAACGGTATTGTTGCGATTTAATGGCCGACATAATGACGGGCAACTCACCAGGTGTTTCAATGTCCTCGCGATATCGAAACTCCCAACCCTTTAGCTGCGCACGATAACTCAGATCAAGATCTTCTGTGAGCGTATCAGCACTCCAGCCTCCGGCATCCTCGATACAACGCTTTCGCCACACACCACAGGTACCATTAAAATTAATAAAACTGCCGGCTGCTTTTCTTGCAGTTTGCTCAATCGAAAAATGCGCATCCAACCCAAAAGCTTGCAACCGGGTAAGCAGTGAATAATTACGATTAATATGCCCCCACCGGGTTTGAACAACGCCTACATTGTTATTCGTAAAATGGGGTAATGTCTTAAGAAGAAAATCCGATTCAGGAATAAAGTCGGCATCAAATATGGCGATGAACTCACCCTTCGCTGATTTTAAACCATGAGCCAGCGCGCCAGCCTTATACCCTGTCCGATCCTTGCGATGGATTACATTTATATTCAATCCTTGTTGTTGAAGAGTCAATGATTTTATTCTGATGATTTCTGAAGTCTCATCGGTTGAATCGTCCAGCAGCTGAATCTCAAATCGGTCTTTGGGGTAGTTCAGTTTGCTTACCGCATCCAGTAAACGTTCAATAACATATTTCTCATTGTAGACAGGCAACTGAACGGTTACCGAAAGGAAATTTGTTAACACTGGAATTGGAGCTGCTTTCTTTTTGCCTCCTTAATATAGATCAACGTAAGGTGTAGCTGCCCAAGACTAAACAAAAAAATATAAAGCAAGGAAAGACTGTATACGATACTTATGATAATAATCATGACCTCATTCACCTCCACAAATTAATTCTTCAAATATTTAAAGATAGTGGCTAAAATCTTATAGCCAGCCATAATAGTTCCCTTAACCGTGCCACTGATTTTTGAAAATCCGATACGCTTCCGATATCGCACAGGAATTTCAACACATCGAAAACCATTTTTTGCAGCTTTCAGTTGCATTTCAACCGTCCATCCGTAGGTTTTATCCTGCATACCCATGGCGATAAGCGTATTGTATTTAATCGCCCGAAATGGGCCAAGGTCTGTAAACTTTACGCCAAAGAATAAATCAAGCAACCAGGTTGCCAACCAATTTCCAAAAATCTGTTGCGGTGTCATCGACCCACTTTCCTTTTGACCAAGCGCCCGTGAACCAATTACCAGATCAGCATTTCCATCTACAATCGGCCTGATTAATTCCACTATTTCTTCGGGATAGTCCGAATGATCCGCATCCAAAAAAACTACTATATCCGGAAAAGGTTTTGATTGATTGATGTAATCAATTCCTTTTAAGCAAGCCCGGCCATAGCCGGGTATCGGTTCTCTTAATACAGTAGCTCCGGCTTCCTTCGCTATTCTTTCTGTATTGTCAGTTGAAGCATTGTTGATAACAACAATTTCATAAATTAAACCTTTCGGGATTTCCCGGATCACTTCACCAATCCCATTTTCTTCATTGAAGGCGGGGATGATTATTTTAATTATCAAGCTCAAGATGATTTCTTTATTCGGCTAAGAAGGGTTCTTATTCCGAAGTTTTCACATTATTATTTCCTATGAGAATAGGTTTTCCAAACCGACCCGATTCTTCTTTCACCTCCAGATTTAATACGCCCCTCGGGCAAACCGAAGAGCACACGCCACATCCAACACACGAACTGCGCACAATGTTTTGACCACGCTGTGCATACCACCGTACGTCAATTCCCATTTCGCAATACGTAGAACAATTACCACAAGAAATACACTGCCCGCCATTGGTAGTAATTCTAAATCTTGATTTAAATCGCTGAACAATTCCTAAGTAGGCTGCCAACGGACAACCAAACCGGCACCACACCCTGTTACCCATTAACGGATAGAAACCGGTACCAACAACGCCCGCAAATCCTGCTCCGATAAAGCCCCATACACTTCGCGCAATTGATACGAGTCAAAAAAAAAAACCACGAAGCGCCTGTCCAATACGTATAGATAACACCGGCTGTCATCACAATAGCAAAAACCAGTACACTATGAATCATCCAGCGCTCAACCTTCCAGGCCTTTACAGTCTTGTTGGAAAGTTGACGATAAGGATCACCCAAAGTTTCAGCAAGTCCTCCACAACCACACACCCACGAACAATACCAGCGTTTTCCAAAAAAATAAACCAACACTGGTACACCGATAATGATCAACGCAATCCCCCACCCCAACATAAAAATACCCAACGTGCCCGCAGAGATCAATTCAGAAATTCTGGAGTCAAAGAAAAAACTGTAATCCAGAGGCCAGATATTTTTGAAATCAAAATAAGGTTTATTAAGTCGGATGAGAATTTCGGGGATTAAAAACGCAAACGCAGTCTGAAAGAACATAACAGAACAGGTGCGCAAGACATGATACTTACTGTGCCTATAGTGAATGAGCATGCGAACGCCCATCACCAAAATACAGAGCGTATAGATAAATCCGTAAAGAAAAAACCGGCCGGCCTCGTTGCCATTTAAGACTCTGCTTACCGGATCAACCAACGTGATCCATTGCGTCATGTATTCGGGATAGAAATACAACATGACATAAAACAGAATTAGCCAGGTGCCTGTGAGTATTCCCAACCAGCCCGTATTCTTCATCACATTAAAAAAGATCCCATTATTTTTTATTCCTGGCAGTAGCTTTATTTTAGGCAAGATGTAAAGCAAAGCCCCAGCAATACACAAACCGAATGTGAGAAGCAGAAAAAGAATCGGATTCGATTTTACAGGACCAACTGCTGACGCTTTTGTGAGCGAATAGGTTAAATCTTTTACTTGATAGCGGTCAAACCCCACCTTATTGATAATACCATATTGATTGATATTGGCTGCAATACCTTGCAATTGATTCTGTAATTCTTCCGAGGATTCAAACGTTCGGCCTTCGAGCCAGCTTGCATAATCCTTCCATGCCTTTTTCTTAAACTCACTGATTGCGTCTTCCCCGATGTACAGAGAATCAACCGCTCCTAACGAAAATTGATTGCCACTACGCGCACTCAATTCAAATAGCTCTTCTTGTGTAATGCCGTAAGTGCTTGCCTGAATTTGATTTGCCACATCAAATATTTTTTGACCTGAGCAACAAAAAGAAAAAACAGAGCCTACATTCTGGTTTAAAAGCGATGAATCAGATTGAAGAAATAATTCCTGCTTTTGTTCATCCGAAATCTGGGCTTTAACAATCTCGCGGGTTAAAGAATAGTCTGCTGAAAAAAATACTCCATTAAATAGACAAAACCCTGTTATAAATAAAATCAGCCCAACAGTTTTAATTGTCTTCATAGTGTTGACATTACTTTTGAGTTGGCTTTGAGATTAGGAAATGTCACCGAAAACTGTTTTATGATTTCATCCTCATGCCGATCAAAAAACTCGGGGTCAAAGTTTGCCTCTTTCAAATGATCCAAAACAAATTGAATGCTTTGTTTATCGCGCAACCACCGATCGAAACATTCGTGCCGCAACCGAATGCCAAAGGAATTGATTCCGAGAAATTGTTGCGTCTGCTTATCCCAAACCAAATGCATACATTTCGCGGCACTTTCATGTTCCCAATAAAATTCACTTTCATCTTTTCCCAAAACATTACTCACTACGCCATACGTTTGGTATTCGATATCAAAAAACTTGGCTGAGTTAAACCACGGACCCGGTTCATATTTTGTTTTATTACCACAGATTGTTTGCGCCACTACTTCGCCCATCATGCGACCCGTATACCAAACCTGTTCAATGGTTTTTCGGCCTGGCAAATCGTAGGTGCGTTCTACACAATCACCCAGCGCATACACATTCGGAATATTAGTTTCCAGATATTCGTTAACCAAAATTCCTCGCTTACTCGCAATTCCTGAATCTGTTAAAAAATCAACCGCAGGCGAAACACCC
This sequence comes from Flammeovirgaceae bacterium, assembly GCA_016709845.1. Classification (GTDB taxonomy): domain Bacteria; phylum Bacteroidota; class Bacteroidia; order Cytophagales; family Cyclobacteriaceae; genus ELB16-189. The sequence continues at coordinate 77,818 of JADJMA010000005.1, forward strand.
ACCGTTAAGCCAACAAATTGACACGGAATAGTTTCTTCACGGTTTGTGATAATCGACTTTACCGATCCCCTATCATCCGACTGAATTTCTTTTAACTCTGTTTCCAGTTTTAAATCCACATGATGGGATCGTATATGGCGGCTAATCATATTGGATTCCTGAAGGGGCAACACGTTGCTCCAGAATTCCGATTCCCGTACCAACATAGTTACGGCAATTTTTCTTGACAGAAGCATCTCGGCCATTTCAATACCGATCAGTCCACCCCCCACAATAACAGCCCGATCAATGCCGCGGGTAGTTTGCTCCATCCGCTCAAAATCTTGAAAACTATAAAGCCCTTGAACCCCTGATAAATCCTGACCGGGCCAACCAAACTTATTTGATTTTGATCCCGAGGCTATAATTAAACTGTCATATTGGATTGTATTACCTGATAGAAGTGTAAGCGTTTTGAGTTTTGTATCTACGGATTGAACATGATCGCGCAATAAATCAATCCTGTTTTTTTTCCAGAAGTTATCTTCATACGGTTTGGTGTTTTCATATTTCATGTGGCCCATGTAGATATACATCAGGGCCGTGCGCGAAAAAAAATGATCCGTCTCGGAAGAGATAATCGTAATCTTATTGCTGCTGTGTTTACGAATATGGCGGGCCGCTGTAACGCCCGAAATACCATTACCTATAATCACGATGTGCTTCATGCTCCCGTAAAGGTGCAATTTTCATCGCTAACTTCCTGTCAGGAAAAAGACAATTGCAAAAGAGTAAAACCTAATGCAATTTGGGGTCCTTAGATTACTTCAGCTTTTTTTGCTTTGGCAGACTTCTTTGACGGTTTATACTCAGCCGTATACATCTTTTCGTAATATTCGCGCGCCATACGATTAGAATCAAACTCTGGCAATACATCTGTCATGCTTTGCTTTACGATAGCCGTCCATGCTTTGGGTTTGTTATAATAAAGAGGAACAATTTCAGTTTCTAATAGCGTGAGCAAGGTATCATGTTCTTGAGTATCACGTTCCTCTGAATCTTCGGATTCAGAACGTGTAATGATAAAACAGTTTTTTCCGTGATCTGAAAATTCAGGAATCCACCCATCCGGAATGGAAAGATTGACACTGCCGTTCATCGCGGCTGTCATGCCTGAAGTGCCCGAAGCCTCGCGATACATCTTAGGTGTGTTTAGCCACAAATCCGATCCGCGTTTAAGCAATCCGGAAAGTTGCATTTCATATCCTGTTAGGATGGCACAGTTTGGTAAATGTTTGATTTTATTATGAATGTCATTGAAGATATCGATGGCCCCGTAATCTTCCGGGTAAGGTTTGCCTGCCCAAATAACCTGAACCGGGTATTTGCTGTTGCTCACTAATTTTTCGAAACGTTCAAAATCACGAATCAATAAATTAGCGCGTTTATATGCGGCAAACCGTCTGGCCCATACGATAGTGATAACATTTTGGTCAAAGATTTTTCCCGTTTGGTTTGCTACCTCCTTAAATAACTCCTTCTTCAGGGCCTTCTTTCTTTCTACTAACTCATTGTCATTCCCAGTATTTAAATGGCCAGCTAATTGTTCGTCCATCCAATACGTTTTGTTCTGCGCATTGGTTATAGAAGTAATTTCGCAGATGTCATCAAATCCCTCCCACATTTTGCGAGATACTTCTCCATGCAACGCAGAGACTCCATTCGCTTTGCGCGACATCCTTAAAGCAGCAAGTGTATAACTTAAATTATGTTCATCTGGAGCAGCCAATTCCAATACGGTCTCCTTCGGCACCTTGTTAAAGAAACTCATCACATCCATGTAGGAAATAGAATGTTCTTCGTTACCCGCCTTTTCGGGTGTATGCGTGGTAAACACCACCCGCTTTTTAACTTCTTCGAGATCGTTGTTATATTTATTCAGCAAGTAAAAACAAAGCGGCAATGCGTGGCCTTCGTTCATGTGATACACTTCGGTTTCGCGACCTAATACATCAAGTAGTTTGGCGCCACCGGTACCTAATAATATAGACTGTGCAATTCGCGCGGACTCATGACTGTCGTACAACCGGTGGCAAATAGTTTGTGCCAGGTGATCATTCTCAGGTATATCTGTACTCAATAAAAAAATTGGTGCGGTATGAAATACTTCCGGTTTCAGTAACCAAATTTTTACATTTACCTCGTGGTTGTGAATGGTAATTGGAAATACGATGCCTGTGTCTGTTAGAAAGGAATAGTTTTTCTCTGTATAACCAGCCTTCAGCGTTCCGTCCATGTTGCGCTCCTGATCGTAGTACCCATATTTCCAAAGAATACCAATGCCAACAAGATTTTGCTTCAATTCATAAGCACTGCGCATGTGCGAACCCGCCAAAAAGCCTAGGCCACCACTGTATATTTTAAGAGGCTGATCAATAGCAAATTCCATTGAAAAATAGGCGGCCGGTTTTGCGTACTTTTTATCAATCTTGTATGAGAACAGTTCAGAAGGAGTAATCATGGAAAGTTGAGATAAATTTAGGTTCACTTAATGGGGTGCGAAAGTAACAAATGATAGGCAAAAGAGTTTATTTAATTTGGATATGAACAAACAGAGTCCTTTCCGCAAACGATTGTTTATTCTGTATTCTAACTATTAAATTTTACGAGTACTTGAACTTATAAGCTCAAAATAGTGGGTATTTGTAACCGGTGAAATCAATCGAAATTCTAATTAGGCCTCTATCAGATTGACTGAAAATTACTATTGACCTGGAGTGTATTCCCCAAAACTCTCATTAAATGGTTATCTTTAACGTTGTACAAATTTCCGAAATCCAACATGAAAAAATTAAACTTTCTCATACTAGCCGTTTCCTCCATCATCCTATTATCCTTTCAACAAAAACAAGGTGACTTAAAGGCAAGTATGCAACGGGGCAAAGAAATTTACCAAAGCAATTGCATCAGTTGCCACATGAATGAGGGCGAAGGTCTTACCGGGATTTTTCCGCCCCTCTCAAAGTCGGATTATATGTTGACTGATAAGAAGCGAGCCATAAAACAAACCTTATATGGTGTAAGTGGAGAAATGACTGTGAATGAGGTTCAATACAATGGCGAAATGAATGGATACGACCTAACGGATGACTATATCTTTAATTCATTTGACAATAAAGGCGGAGTAACTACACCGGCCGATGTAAAATCCGCAAGAAAAAAGTAAATTACTACGAGTAACCTAGGGCAAAAACATTGTTGCCCTTTTAATGACGATTTTTCAGGTGACAGAAAGGATGATTAATATTACAGAGTGAAAGATTTTAAAGCAATCGTATCCGCGCATCAGCAAGTTGATTTTACTCAACGAAAAGCCGCGCTTGCTACGGTAGTTAGAGTTCGCGGGTCTTCCTATCGCAGTCCGGGAGCACGAATGCTTATTACTGATGATGGGCGCTGGGTAGGTTCAATAAGTGGTGGTTGCCTCGAAGGCGATGCGCTTAGAAAAGCCCGCACTGTTATGTCTGGAAAAACTCCGATGACTGTTACGTATGATACAAGTGAAGAGAGTAATCAAAATCTGGGTATTCGCTTAGGCTGCAACGGAGTGATTGATGTGCTCATTGAGCCTGTTGCTTCTGATGACCTGAATAACCCCATCGCACAATTCAATTCAGTAATCAACACGAAAGAGCCCTTAGCCCTTGCTACTATTTTTGATGGCCCTGGCATTGCCGAAAAACTTTTAATAACGAGTTCCAATACACTAAGCAATCAGTTTTCAAACCCCTCACTAACAAAACTTGTTTCTGATGATTTGATAAAACTCTTCGATTCGAAACAATCCAGAGCTATAAATTACACCGTGTCCGGCCTCTCCTATGAGGTATTTGTTGAACTGGTACAACCTTCCCTATCATTAATCATTTTTGGTGGGGGCTTTGATGCAAGGCCTGTGAGCGAATTAGCCAAATCGCTTGGTTGGAGTGTTTCAGTTACAGACGAGTGTGTGGCCCACATTGCTCCTATTTTTTTTCCAACGGCTGATAAACTTTCGCTTTGCCAGCGGGAATTTATCGACCGCGATTTTGAAATCAATCCTTACACGGCATGCGTACTGATGTCGCACAACTATGAATATGATCGCGATGTGTTAAAGAAACTCTTGAATACACAAACACCTTATATTGGTATTCTGGGTCCGCGAAAGCGCTTTGATAAAATGCAGCAGGAATTTAAAAACCTCGAAATCAAACTTTCTGATTTTGATCTGCAACGCATCCATTCGCCAATAGGTTTGGATATTGGGGCTGAGGCGCCTGACGAAATCGCTTTGTCAATTATTTCTGAGATTCAAAGTAAGTTCACCAACCGTGCCGGCGGATTTCTTAAAAATCTGGACGGCCCTATTCATCAACGTGACCCCAATACTGATCAGGTATTTAAACAAACCTATAGGGAGGCATCGGGTGTAGCGAAATAATTTCTTGTAAAGCTGATCTGGTTTAAGATTTTCATAGCAAAATACATCTCGATGAAGTTTTCACTTTCATAAACTATAAATGCGTTGAACCCGAAAGGCATTTCCATCCTGATTCTAGCAGCCGGCAACTCTTCCCGATTAGGGCAATCCAAACAGTTAGTACCCATACAAGGCGAACCGCTGTTATTAAAATCAGTGCGTGAAGCCATGGGTGCTCAGGCTGAAAGTATCGTTGTTGTACTTGGCGCTCAGGCTGAAGTTCATAAAAAATTATTGATACGCTGCCCGTTGAAATAGTCATTAATACGAATTGGGAAAGGGGAATGGGAAGTTCCCTTAAGCTTGGGTTAAAAAATTTAACTGACCGATTCCCTGAAACGGAAGCTGTGCTAATCATGGTGTGTGATCAACCTTATCTCACAACAGAACATTTAAAAAATTATCGCGGCTTAAAAAAGCCCAATACTGATATTATAACCTCCTTTTATAACCAAACCAAAGGTGTTCCAGCCCTATTCAAAAACAGTCTATTTTCAAAACTAATGCAACTGAACGATACGGAAGGGGCCCGAAAAATAATTCAGACATTCAAAGGATCCATAATCGATGTTCCTTTTGAGAAAGGTGAGATCGATTTAGATACTCCGGACGATCTTAGGCATCTGGTGTAGTTGCCCTCAAATCCGACAAACGGTAAGTGTTTCCGACTGTCGTTTCTAAAAACTTTTCAAATCATTTATAAGCATATACCTTTGTAGGGTGATACGTGGTGCTGCGATTTTAATTCTGATCTTTTCCGGTTTCGTTTGTCAGGCCGATTCATTTTCAATATTTGAAGAGAATGGAAAGGTGGGTATCAGAAACCAAAAGGGGGATGTTTTAGTCCCGGCAGCCTTTGAAGCGCTCGGCTGGTCGGATGGCAGTTTTTCTGTAATAGAAAATGTTACTGGTTACCGGTTAAACAACCATTGGGGCATTCTTAATCTTAAAAAAGAATTTATTACCCAGGCAACGTATGAGTCGCTGGTCTATGCGGGTGCCGAATATGTAATCGCTCGAAAAAAATTAACCCCTCGCAAACCAAAGCTGGTTGCTTGAATCTTCGGGGAGAAATAAAAATCCCTTTTCAATACGATGGCATCAGTATCCACGGACTTCGGGCTATCGTTTTCAATTTAAATAATGCCAGCTATCACTACGGCCTTACCGATTTAGAAAACCGCCTGATCATTCCTGTGGTTTATAAACGAATTCTTCCTTTGGGCACATTACGCTATGCGGTTGAAAATGATTTGGGAAAATTTGCGCTTTACAGAGAAGATGGGCGTGCCATTACAGATTTTAAAATTGACTCAATTGCCACTTTCGATAAGAGCAGAGCTATTATTTATCAAAAATTAAATCAAGGATTACTCGATCGGGATGGCAACATCCTGATTGAACCTGCTTACCAATCCATAAAGCTATTGGATGGAGATCGAGCCCAGGTGCTTGCCCATCATGAATGGCTCCTGCTAACAGAACGAAATCAGATTCAACGCACAGTCAAGGCGGAAGATCTGGTGCCGATTGGCGATAAGACTATCTATCGGTATTCAAACAAATTCGGAATTCTGGATTCGGCTATGCATGCCGTGTTACCCGCTCAATATGATAATATCAAATCCATTCAACAAGATCAACTCCTTGCACGCAAGATAAATAAGGTCGGAATCATCGATTCTACAAATAACGTTACCATTCCGTTTGTTTACGATTCGCTTAGAGTTGAAAACAATAATGTGCTGGCCTTACGAAAAACAGAGGGTTGGTTCTTGACCGATAGAGGACAAACCTTCCGGTCTCAAAAAAACTATCAGCAAATTGAAAATCAACAGGCGGGCATTTATCCAGCAAAAAACAATGGTTATTGGGGTGCGTTGAACGAAAATGGAATTGAAACCATCCACTGCGTATTCGATTCTTTGCTTGAAATTTCTAATACTCAGATTATAGTACAATTCAAAAATCAGTTTGGCATTATCAGCAAAACAGAAGACTGGTTGGTGCCTCCTCAACCCTACCCCTTACAATTAGTTAATGACTCCTGTTATTTGCAACTGCAACCACAAAACAAATTCCTCAAAAACTTCAAAGGCGAAGTGATTTATTTTACTGACAATACTCTGCACTTTAAAAATGACGTTTGGGAAGAATACTTACCCGATGGAACTTTAAAAACTCTTGACTATCAAGGCCGCATTCTTAGCCGGGTCGATCCACCACAACTTGATAAGTTAGAAGAAATCTTTCCTGAACACGAAGGTATGCGCGGAATAAAGCGAGATGGAAAATATGGATTCATTGATTCGCGCGGTCGTTTGCGGATCGCCAATCGTTATGATGGTATTGGCGAGTTTCACGAGGGTCTGGCGCCAGTTAAATTAATTGGCAAGTGGGGATTTTTGAATCAACAGGATCAGATTATTATCAATCCAAATTTTGAGTCGGTAGAAGGTTTTAGTAACGGACTTTCAATAGTTAGAAGGAGTGGCAAAGCAGGCGTCATGAATAAAACCGGAAAATTTATTCTGAATCCTCAGTATGATTCAATAACACATCAGCCAAACATGAAATTGAGAATTCATCAACAGGGTTTAATTGGTTTAGCCGACAAGAATGGAAGTATTTTAATTGAGCCGCGTTTTCATGAATTACAGGAATTAGAAAACGGATTTGTTATTGTAGGCCGCGATGGTAAATATGGCCTAATCACCAATGCAGGACTGAGTGCTATTCCGTTGGTCTATGAACAAATCACGTTTGATCCGGTGCGTAATCAATACCTCGCTTTAAAAAAGCTGAGTGGAAAGAAATTGAATTGGATAAGTAGAAAATAAGAAAAGGGTCCTGAGACCCTTCCTTATTTTAGAATTTATTGATACTAGGTATTAGGATTCTGTCCCGACTTACCAGATCCTGAGATAGACTGACGCATATCCGTATCCGCTTGTACATTTTGCATCTTATAATAATCCATCACACCTAAATTTCCCTTCACAAAAGCTTCCGCGATAGCTTTTGGAATTTCAGCCTCCGCTTGTATTACGTTTGCGCGAGCTTCCTGAGCCTTAGCAATCATCTCTTGTTCCAAAGCAACAGCCATCGCTCTGCGTTCTTCCGCACGCGCTTCAGCAACTTTCAAGTCGGCAGAAGCCTGATCGATTTGAAGTTTGGCACCAATGTTCGCGCCTACATCCACATCGGCAATATCAATGGAAAGAATTTCAAACGCTGTTCCCGCATCCAATCCACGCGAAAGCACGAGTTTGGAAATCTTATCGGGGTTAGCTAATAGTTCTTTGTGCGATTTTGCTGAACCGATAGAGGTAACAATGCCTTCGCCAACACGAGCCAGAATGGTATCCTCACCAGCACCTCCAACAAGTTGAGCAATGCTTGCACGCACGGTTACTCGTGCAACTGCAATAAGCTGAATACCATCGGCCGCAACCGCTGCCACTTTAGGTGTAGTAATCACTTTTGGATTAACTGAAATCTGAACGGCCTCAAACACATCGCGACCGGCCAGGTTAATGGCCGTAGCCTGTTTAAATGTCAAATTGATATTTGCTTTCTCTGCCGAGATCAATGCACGAATTACATTGGGCACATCGCCACCCGCGAGATAATGCGTTTCTAGTTCGTTTGTAGTTACCTGCAATCCTGCTTTTGTTGCGGTGATCAGGGAGTTAACAATAATTCCGGGTGGCACTTTTCTGATTCTCATTCCGATCAGTTCGCCAATGGTCACTTTTACATTGGCAAAAACAGCGGTAATCCACAAGCCCACCGGAACAAAATACAGAAACATGAAAAATCCGATGATACATACAAAGACAATAAAGATAAATGCTAAGCCTTCCATAGTTTTAATTTATAGGTTCTACGATTATTTGATTCGAAATAATTTTTAATATCCGAACGGGGCTTCCACTATCCAGGTAAGTCCCGAGTGTTTTTACTTCATAAATTTTGTCACCCAAATTAGCTTTGCCGATTGGCCTCAAAGCCGAAGTGGTCTGACCTTCCATGCCCACAGTCAGCAAATCAAGGTCGCCCTCATTGACTTTACTGTTAATGGAAGACTTCAGTGAAAACCTGCCCCAAACATTAGTCTTAAAAGAATAGTATAAAATCAACCCTGAAACAGCAGCCGAAACACCTACGGTAGTCCAGCCGGTTTCGCTTCCAAAATAGTTGAAGCTGAGGCCAACCCCAACAAGGAGAAAAAGAAACCCGAGGATACCAACGATGGTGGTCCCTGGCACAAAAATAATTTCTGCGATGATCAGGAAAAGACCAAAGAGAATTAATGAAATAACAGTTATCCACTCTACCACGCAACAAAAATTTTGATATTTCCCAGATTACAACTCATAAAGATAGTCAATTTTAAGGTCGCTTATTTTTATTCTGATGTATTAATATTTTAATAGGCACGGGCAAACAAAACCCGCTTATCCGATGCCTTTCCGGAAAAAACACAAACACCGGTTTCCGATTTAGCGTCCAACGGAATACAACGAATAGTAGCCTTGGTTTGCTCCTTTATAGCGGCTTCCGTTTCGGGGGTACCATCCCAATGCGCAGAAATAAAACCACCTTTTTCGTCCAGTACTTTTTAAACTCATCAAAGGAATCAACCTGGGTGATCATTGCTTCGCGAAAAGCGTGCGCCTTTTTATAAATGTTTTCCTGAATGTTATCTAATAATCCGGGAATTACAGAAACAATAGAATCAATAGGCATCACTTGTTTTTCTTTTGTATCTCTTCGCGCTACTTCTACCGTTCTGTTATCCAGATCGCGCGGACCAATAGCTATACGAACAGGCACCCCCTTTAATTCGTACTCGGCAAATTTAAATCCGGGCTTATGTGTATCTCGATTATCGAACTTTATTGAGTATCCAAGCTTTCGCAATTCTTTTGCAATGTGTTCAGCTTGTTCGGATACGCGGGCAAGTTCCTCTTCGTTTTTGAAAATTGGAATAATCACCACGTGAATCGGTGCCAGTTTAGGTGGCAAAACCAGTCCATCATCATCTGAATGCGCCATGATAAGAGCACCGATTAATCGGGTACTAACCCCCCACGAGGTGCCCCAGACTTTCTCAAGCTTTCCTTCCTTATTGGTAAACTGCACATCAAAAGCATTGGCAAAATTCTGACCTAAAAAATGTGAAGTTCCTGCCTGTAACGCTTTGCCATCTTGCATCATGCCTTCAATACAATACGTATCAATAGCTCCGGGAAACCGTTCGCCTTCTGATTTTTTTCCTTTGATTACGGGCATGGCCATAAACGTCTCTGCAAATTCGGCATACACGTTCAGCATTTGCTCGGTCTCCTCAATAGCCTCTTTCGCAGTGGCATGAGCAGTGTGCCCTTCCTGCCAAAGAAATTCTGCTGTGCGTAAAAAAAGGCGAGTACGCATTTCCCAGCGTACTACATTTGCCCATTGGTTAATTAATAACGGTAAATCGCGATACGATTGAACCCAACGCTTGTAGGTACTCCAAATAATCGCCTCACTGGTTGGGCGTACCACCAGCTCTTCATCTAACTTAGCTGCCGGATCAACCATTAGCTTTCCCTTTCTCTCCGGATCCGTCTTTAATCTATAATGAGTTACGATTGCGCACTCTTTGGCAAAGCCTTCAGCATTCTTTTCTTCTGCCTCAAACATACTTTTAGGAACAAAGAGCGGAAAATAGGCATTCACATGTCCGGTGTCCTTAAACATCTTATCCAAGGCTTGTTGCATTTTTTCCCAAATGCTATATCCATAAGGCTTAATCACCATGCATCCGCGCACATCCGAATTTTCGGCCAAATCAGCCTTTTTTACTAAATCAATGTACCACTGTGCATAATCCTCACTGCGGCTTGTAATCTCTTTTCCCATCTAAAATCAGTCGTAAAAATTTCGTAAATTTGAATAGTTTGGCAAATATAGAAGAGGAATGGGTGCCTCGTTCCCTACAGGCAGAAATTTTAACTCTCAAATTGGCATAACTACCAAAGCAAAAAATGCTTGATTAGCACGTTTTTAGAGTTAAAATTGTTGTAGAGATATACCCGAAAGAGTCGGACAAACGTTATATTTGGATTAAACGAACTGTTATGAAAACTAAATTCACTTTCTTAAGCATACTATCAGTAATCGTAGTGTTTGGAGCGGTTGCTCAGGGCGTTGAGTATGACGATGTGTATTTCAGATCAAAGGATCGGGTTGTTTTGGCAGCATCAAAACGAATACCGGTGCGTCAATCTTCCAAAGATATGGAAGTGGTTTCTACCCTTAATCCTACGGATAGCTATTCCGCGCGAAATGTAAATCCTGAATATTTATCACAATCAACGCTTAATCCTTCTGCTACCAGTGAGGCAGCCGCGTACTTTGTTCCAAACTACATGCCCGCCAGCGTGAATCAGAATATTAAAAAGAGTTCAGATTATACTAATTACAACAACACTCCTTATGGAGGTTCATCTCTTTATAATCCCTATTATGGAAATAGCTGCATGTCGTGTTATGGAGGTATGGGTTCGTATGGCAGTCTTTACTCACCTTATGGATATAGTGGCTTATCGATGTCAATGGGAATGGGATATGGCTCCATGGGCATGGGATCTATGTATGGTATGAGTCCCTGGAGCATAGGCTACGGTATGGGTATGGGTATGGGTATGGGTATGAATTATGGCATGGGGATGAGTTACGGAATGGGAATGAGTTATGGCATGGGCTATGGTGGTTATGGTTACAATTCAGGTTTCTATCAACCCCGGATTATAGTTACTGGCGGTGACACAAATGGTTCAGGTACGGTTTATGGAAAGCGTTCATCCCGCAGCAGCGAAATGAACAATGTTGTTACAGCGGGTAACCGCCCAACAACTTATGTTGATAGCCAGGGCCGCACCCGAGGCTCATCGGGTCGTGTTTCCGGAAATGAAAGTAATATGAATGCAGGAAGTTATTATAAGCGGGGCTGGAGAGCCAACCCAGAAACAAATACCCGTTTATCATCGAAACAATGGGGCTACTTCTAATCCATGGCAGCAGAATAGAAAATAATGGCAATAACTCCTGGATGAATAACTCAGGCAATTCACGATCATCCAATTGGTCGGATACAAATAGAGGTGGCTCAAACATGGGTGCCATCGGTGGCCGCAGCAGTGGTGGTAGCATAGGTGGCGGAAGTTCGTCAGGGGGTGTAAGGCACGGCAGAAACTAAGAGGTTAAAAAACATCAACGATTTATTAAGTATGAAGAATTGGAGCAACCTGCTCATTGGAATTATCATGCTCTCACCACTAATGGCTGGTGCTCAAAGTTTTTCCGAAACAGCTCTTCTCTTCAGCCGAACCACTCCAGGGGGTAGCGCCCGCGTGTTGGGAATGGGTAGTGCTCAGGTTAGTCTGGGTGGAGATTATAGTTCTGCTTATTCCAATCCAGCCGGATTGGGAATGTTCAATCGTTCGGAGTTTGCATTTTCCTTTGGCTACAACTCGGCCCGTAGCCAGGCATCCTATTTAAACAATACAACTTCTGAAACTAAAAATAATTTTCACGTACCAGGATTTGGTCTTGTCTTTCACAAAGATTTTAGTCAAAAAAATTGTTGAGTGGCACCTTTGGCATTACCTATAACCGTATAAATAACTTTAATAAAAATTTTAGTTATGAAGGCACAAATTCAAACAACTCCATCGTGGATTATTTTATTGAAGATGCCAACGGACAAGAACCGAACTCCTTTTTAAAGGGAGGTGATAATTTTAATTCCCCAACAGGGCTGGCGTACAATAACTATCTAATAGAAGACTCGACTTTTATTGACCCAGCTGCCTCACCCTTACACTACATGTCGGTACTCGGAACCTATCCGTCAGACCCGACTGATATTCGCACCGTTCTTCAGCATGAAGAGGTCAGAACCTCAGGATATCAAAATCAATGGAGCTTATCGTATGGAGTCAATTTTTCAGATAAAATATTTTTTGGAGCTGGTTTGGGCATAACTTCCTTGCGATTTAAAGCCAACAAGACGTATCGCGAATCTGATTTTAACTTTGTTGCTACCCCCTCTTTCAATCCGCTCGATAATCTTGTGCTTGAGGAACAAATAGAAATTAATGGTACCGGAATCAATGGAACCTTTGGCCTTATTGTGCGACCGATTGATATGATTCAAATAGGGATTTCGTACCTCACTCCAACGTTTAATAGTATAACCGACATCTATCATACTACGTTAACAACAAAATGGAACGATTTCGATTATTTTGGTGATGGAACCTTTATCTCTAATGTGAGTGAAGAAAGTGAAGACGTTATCTCTGAATATAATTTAAAAACTCCGGCCAAACTTAACATTTGTGCATCAGTATTTATTGGAACGTCTGGCTTTATTACGGCCGATGTGGAGGTGATTAATTATTCAGGTGCCACCTATAGTTCTAACATTTCTGGAATTACATTCAATTCAGAAAATAAGGAGATAAATGAATTGTATCAATCTACGGTGAACTATCGGGTAGGTGGCGAATATCGGTACAACAACTGGCGTGCAAGAGCGGGATATGCCTACATGCCCGATCCCCTTAAGTCAGAACAAAATGGCATTAACCGAAAGACAAACTCATTTTCAACCGGGCTGGGGTATCGCAATAAAAAATTCTATACCGATTTGGCTATCGTCTTCACGCAAGGAAAGAACTCCTATCGCCCCTATTCTATAAACTCAGTTGATAGTCCGCTGGTTGCACTTACTAATAAAGCTACCCTGGGTGTGCTTACGGTGGGTATTCCCTTTTAGTTTTTATTTACTGCTTTCACAATTTCATCCAACGGTATCTCTTCACCCGAAAGACTTACGTGCGCCTGACGATAAAACGGAATTCGCTGCGAGCGGAGAAATTCAATCTGATCTTTTAACTCTTCCGGATGTACACCAGCAAACAAAGGGCGCTCCTCCAAGGCAGTTTTAAGAATACGATTAGCTATTTCCGGTGGCCGGAACATCTAAAAAAATAGTGAGCCCGTTTTTGTTCATGTACGCCATATTGTCAAAAAATACTGGCGTGCCACCACCGGTAGCGATTACAAAATCAGCATGCCCTTCGTCAATTTTTGTAAACATTCTGATTCTTCTTTTCGGAAAAATGATTCCCCATATCGTTTAAAAATTGATTTTACAGGAAGACCTATGGATTTCTCGATCTCGGCATCCAGATCAAAAAAGCAATAGACAATTTTTCAGCAAGCTGTTTCCCTAAGGTTGATTTTCCACATCCCGGAAGACCGACTAAAAATATTTTCATTTTAATAAATCCAATACTTCGCTTGCCATAGGCGTATTGTTATGATGCCAATTACCCAATACAGTACCATTTTTCCATAAGGCAATGCCTGGGTTTGATCGAAGGATTGTCTTCAACACAGTAGCATCGGCATAGTAATAAGGTATCGCCAATTGATGCTCATGTCTAAAGTTTTCCATAGCCTCTGCACCGGATGAAGTGAGCACAAAGCAATCCACCTTTCCTTCTAATTCCTTTGTTAAAGTGCGAATCGCTGCAATATTATTAACAGACGCTTTGTTTACATCATAGATAACGACCAATAACTTGTTTCCTTCAAAGGTATAAGAGGTCATATCCTCCCCTTCAGGACTACTTACTGAGTAATCGGTAATCTTCGGTTTAATTTTATCTTCATTTAAAACATGCGATGAAACATATTTGTAGCCATCATCGGCCGACAGGAATTTAGTATCGCGAACTTCCTTGCCTTCCTTTTCAAAAATGTATTCGATTATAGGCTGTTCGGGGGGCAATCATTTGCTGAGGTATGTTGTTGCCAACTCTGTAAGCTCGAAAATCAATAAAAGGCAAATGCCGGATTGCGTAAATTCCAACAACCAACGAGAGTGTGCCCATCGCTATAACGGCAGCATTTCCTACTTTTTCGCGCAAAAGTGGTTTGTAATTTTTACGATACCAGAATATATGAAGCACAAAAACCATTAGTACAATGTCTTTGGTAAACGACTCCCAGGGAGTAAGTTTAATGGCATCGCCAAAACAGCCGCAATCTGTTACTTTATTAAAGTAAGCTGAGTAAAAAGTAAGAAAGGTAAAGAAGGTCATCATGAGCAACAGCAACCACGCTGTGAGGTTCATACGCCAGTAAATTAAAATTGCCACACCCAATACCAGTTCGAGTACAATCATGATCATCGCGATTTCCAACGCCCAAGGGATGAAGTAATGAAAGAAAGACCCGAAGTCGGCTGTGAATACTTCAAAGTATTCTTCCATTTTTATTTGAGTGCCGATAGGGTCATTCAATTTGATGAGGCCGGAAAAATCAAAAGACCGCCAACAAAAATCGGGAGAATGGATCAACGTACTTATTACTAATCATGATGCTTGTTTCTGGTTACTGGAATCTTGTCCGTTTAATAGAATGAGGCAAAACACAGAATAATTAATCATATCTTGATAGTTTGCTCTTACTCCCTCGCTGGAAAGCGTTTTTCCCTTGTTATCTTCTATCTGCTTTACCCGAAGTAGTTTCATTAAGATAATATCCGTCATCGAACTTACCCGCATATCGCGCCAAGCCTCGGCATAGTCGTGATTTTTATTTTGTAATAAATCAAATGTCTCGTTAATGGCTTCTGTATAAGGGTTCTAACTCAGCATACGATAAATCTATTTTTTCTGAATCTTTTAATCTGAATTGGATCATCGCCATGATGCAGTAATTAATAATGCCTACAAAGTCATCCTGAATGGGGTCGTCCACTTTTTGTACACCCTTTTCCTGTATGCTGCGGATACGCTGTGCTTTGATGTAGATCTGATCCGTGATGGAGGAAAGGCGTAGCACACGCCAGGCAGTTCCATAATCGTGCGTCTTACGGGCAAATAATGCTTGGCAGGTGGCTATCACCTCTTTATATTCGTGGACAGTTTTCTCATTCATATACGGTGCAAAGTAAATTATTTTCAGCCAACAAAACACTTAACGTTCAGAGTAAGATCATTGATCTCGGTACGCCCAAAGTAATGGGCATCCTCAATGTAACTCCCGATAGTTTTTATGATGGTGGAAAATTCGTTGATGAAGTTAGTGTAGTTAAGCAGGTCGAAAAAATGCTTGCCGAAGGAGCTGATTTTATTGATGTTGGTGGTTATTCATCACGCCCCGATGCGGATGATATCAACGAGGCTGAAGAACTGGCTCGGATTATTCCTGTTGTTAAAATTTTGTTAAAAGAATTTCCTTCATCAATAATCTCCATTGATACGTTCCGGTCAGAAGTAGCCAAAGCGGCTATTGACTGCGGTGCCGCTTTGGTAAATGACATTTCAGCGGGTGAGTTAGACAAAGCTATGATTGAAACGGTTGCTGCTTTGCAGGTTCCGTACATTGCCATGCACATGCAAGGCACACCACAAACAATGACTCAGTTTACAAACTATACAAATCTGACAAAAGAAATCATTGACTACTTCCATCATAAGATTTTTCAACTCCAATCGGCAGGCATAAAAGATATCATTATCGATCCGGGTTTTGGGTTTGCCAAAACAGTTGATCAAAATTTTGAGCTTCTCAATAAACTTGATCACCTGCAGGTTTTTGAAAAACCCATACTTGTCGGGCTTTCGCGAAAATCTATGATTTGGCGAACCTTAAAAACAAAACCCGAGTCAGCGTTAAATGGAACTACCGTTTTAAATACGCTTGCCTTGTTAAAAGGTGCATCTATTTTACGTGTACATGATGTGAAAGAAGCCAAGGAGGTTATTCAGTTGATGAATCATCTTTAAAATCCAAATAGCCAAACAGTTTCATTACCTTTGTTAGATGATTCTTGCCTTCAAAATAGGGTTTCTGGAAGTAAGTTGGGTGGATCTGATTGATATAGGCCTGGTATCCATTCTACTTTATCAGGTTTATAAATTGATTCGAGGGAGCCTTGCGGTTAACATCTTCCTTGGTATTCTCGCCCTTTACCTAATCTATCTGATTGTGCGCGCTGCCCAGATGGAATTGCTTGCAACCATCTTAGGTCAGTTTATGGGCGTGGGGGTGTTAGCCATGATTATTCTATTTCAGCCAGAAATTCGAAAATTCTTATTGCTGATTGGGCGTTCCACGGAAATCAATCGGGATAATATTTTTAAGAGTTTTACGAATTGGGGTAGCGAACATCATGACGATTTCGATATTCATGAACTTATAGAGGCGGTTAAAACATTAAAAGCCTCGCACACCGGAGCTTTAATTGTTTTCTCAAGAGATATTGAGTTAAGATTTTACGTGGAGACGGGTGATCCACTTGACGCTAAAGTTAATAGGCGCTTGTTGATTTCCATTTTTAAAAAGAATAGTCCGTTGCATGATGGGGCGATCATCATTTACAAAGGTCGCATTAAAGCAGCGCGGTGTGTACTACCCGTTAGTGAAAACGATCATTTGCCTCCTCAATTTGGCTTGCGTCATCGATCAGCAATTGGCATGAGTGAAGTTACTGATACCCTGTTATTAGCGATCTCAGAAGAAACGGGTCGATTGATTTTATCCAGAAATGGAAAATACTTGCGTGGACTTAAACTTAAGCAAGTGGAGCAAAAAATTATGGAATACCTTCATAATACTGAACCTAAAAACTGGGAAGAAATATCTATAGAAGCCGAATCGTTTGAGCCCCACGAAACGAAAGCTGAATAATCTCTATTGTTATCGGATATGAAGTACCTCGTCACACTGATCTTACTTTTTAGTGTTCTCCATTCAAAAGGCCAAAACATAGAAACCATTATACAAAAAGGCCACGAGTTAGCTGTGCTTACAGTGGCTGTTAGTCCCGATAGTAATTATGTTGCCACGGGTAGCCGCGATAAATCAGCTAAGTTGTGGGAACTTTCAACAGGAAGAGAAGTTAGAAGTTTTCTGGGTCACCAATTCTCAGTGAATAGCCTTGCCTTTAGCAGCGATGGCAAATATCTGATTACCGGAAACGGAGATCAAACTGCCAAAGTGTGGGAAGTTATCACGGGCAAAGAAATACTTTCTGTACATCCGGATAAAGAACGCCTTACCGATGTTGTGTTTGATCCGAAAGGAAAATTTTTTGTTACCGTTGGCTTTGGAGGAAAAGCTGTTGTTTGGGAATTTCCCTCTAAAAAGAAATTAAAAGAATTACCCGCTGATGGATACACCGGCTCTTCCGGTGGAATTTATTTAGCCATAAGTGCAAATGGCGAATGGCTTGCCATTGGCGAAGACAATAGTGTGGCTAATGTTTATAAAACCGCAACCTGGGAGAATGCCTATAAATTTAGTTTCTCTGAATACTCTTCGTGTGGTGGATGTTATACTGACGTTGATTTTTCTTCTGACAGTCGCTTTCTTTTAAAAACAACTAACCGGGGTGAAGCCGCAAAATATGATTTACGAACCGGTCAATTAGCAATTCGCTTTCGCAAAAAAGTTGAAGATCTAAGTTCGGGTGTGTTTAGTCGCGACAATAAACAGGTAGCCATTTGTACCAAAAAAGAAGTAACCATCTACAATGCGCAAAGTGGCGACTCCATTAAAAGTATTAATCCCGATATTAAATCAGATATTAATCAAGCGGTTTTTACTGCTAATGGTAAGCAAGTGTTGTTAGCCTGCGACAATAATGTGGTATTGATATGGGACATCGCAAAAAATAAAAAAGTTGGTGAGCTAACCGGTTTTTTAAATCAACGCGACAAAGGTGGTTTAACCTACGACCCCAATTCATATTGGGATTCATACATCGCCAAATACCTTCGTTATAAAAATGATATTTTACTTAGTCGCGATAACAAAACATTATTGAAAGGAAAGTTTGGCTCCAAAGTAAAGCGATGGGATGTTGCCTCCGGAAAAACAGAAATGGAATACGTTGGCCATGAAAAAGCTGCTATTTGTTACCAATATAGTCGCGATGGAAAAAAATTAATTACTGGCGGTGGCGATGGAAAAATAATTGTTTGGAATGCAGAAACTGGTGATACCATCATGACGATTCCTTCGTATCAAGAACCCGTTCTTGATATTCGGTTTAACAGCGATGAAACACAAATTCTTAGCAGCAGTTGGGACGCCTCTGTTAAAATTCACGATGCTGTTACTGGTCAGCGACTTTTTTATTACGATTCAAAAAATGGATCGGCCTATAAAGTACAGTTTAGTCGCAACGATCTTTATATTATAACAGCCGATTTGCCAACCGGATTGCGCATGATGGAAATTGATACGCAAACAACAATCCGGGATTTTATTGGACATACGGCAACCGTTTCAGTTATTGAACTAACACAAGACGGAAAAAAATTGTTAAGCGCAAGTTGGGATGGCACCATGCGCTTATGGGATATAGCCACCGGACTAACGGATAGAAAATATACAGGCCATGTTGGCGAAATTCACGCAGCTATTTTTAGCAAAGATGAAGCCGCCATATACAGTGGTGGCACAGATCGCACGATAAGGCGGTGGGATGTCGCCACCGGAAAAGTAACCGCTACCTTTGTTGGTCATCAAAGTGAAGTTACCAGTCTTCAACTTACAAGCGATGAAAAAATGTTGATCAGCCACAGTGTTGATGGCGCAACTAAGTTCTGGAACTTAACAACAGGTAAAGAATTTTTTGAACACATTCACTTTGGTGAAAAGGAGTGGATGGTAAAAAATCCAGAGGGTTATTTTAATGGCACACAGGATGCGCGCCAATACATTCATTTTGTAGATGGATTAAAGACTTACAGCGTAGATCAATTCTTTAATGAATTTTATCGTCCTGACTTATTACCTAAAATCTTTCAAAACAGAGGTAGTGATAATTACAAAGGCATACAAGGAAAACTCAATACTTCACCTCCACCGGGTATTCGCGTAGCAACTGTGCCTGGAGATAACGAAACGCAAGCCGAAGTACTCATTAAAATGACTGACATGGGTGGTGGCATTGAAACAGTAAAGCTCTTCCATAATGGAAAAAATATTGCAATAAATAAAGAAGCTTTAAAACTTCCATCCCGTAAAGGCGAAAGCACTACCTATCGGCATACCATTAATCTGATTGGCGGAACCAACACCATCACAGCATCAGCCAGCAACAAAGATAGAATTGAATCCGACCCGCAATCAGTAGAAGTAGTTTCGGATCGGGCGAGTAAGAGTAGTGTATGTTATATTCTGTCGATTGGCATCAACCAATATAAAAATCCAAAGATGACTTTGAACTATGCACGATCCGATGCCGAATCGTTTGGTAAAGTAGTTGACGAAAAGGGTACACTTTTTAAAAACATTGA
The DNA here is from genome assembly GCA_016709845.1 of Flammeovirgaceae bacterium. Taxonomy (GTDB): domain Bacteria; phylum Bacteroidota; class Bacteroidia; order Cytophagales; family Cyclobacteriaceae; genus ELB16-189. Next base: position 97,699 of record JADJMA010000005.1, read on the forward strand.
ATTGCATAGTTTGTACGATGCCGATGCCACAAAGGAAAACATTTTGAAAAAATTAGAAGAGCTGGCAGGCAAGGTACATCAGGAGGACGTATTTATTTTTTACTACGCAGGTCATGGCAGTATGGTGGACAATCAGTTCTTCTTTATTCCTACTGGCAGTAGTCGATTGTATGATCTATCTTCCCTCCAAAAAGATGCTATTGAGGCAAGCGTGTTGCAGGATAAATTAAAAAATATAAAGGCTTTGAAACAACTTATCGTGATGGATGCGTGTCAATCGGGAGGATCGGTTGAGTTATTGGCTACTCGTGGCGCTGCCGAAGAGAAGGCGATTGCACAGCTTTCGCGGAGTGCGGGCATTCATGTAATGGCTTCGGCTGGCAGCGAACAATTTGCAACCGAGTTTGCGGAGTTGGGCCATGGGTTATTTACATACCTCCTTATAAAAGCTTTACAAGGCGATGCCGATGGCGCGCCTAAAGATGGTAAGGTTACTATCTACGAGTTAAAATCTTATTTGGATGATCAGGTTCCCGAGTTAACTCAAAAGATGAAAGGCAAACCTCAATATCCTTATACGTTTTCACGCGGGCAAGATTTTCCTATTGTGCTTGAGAATGAGAAGTAATGTAGCCACTGATTCAAGGATTCATACTGAAACACTCGGCTACTCAAGCAAAACAATCAGTGAATCTGTGGCTATGAACTTACAGTACGATGCAATCTGCTAATCACTCAGAATTTTGTAACTTCGTATTAGTAAACCAAACTAGATAGTATGAATGGAAGAAGCAAACCCGGTTAAATTTTACCTTGCCAGGTATTTTTTTCTGGCGCTTAGCGCGCTACAAGGACTGGCCTCTGTACTCATGTTGATTCAATTCGAAGACACACTTAAAAACAGATTTGCCGCCCTTGTCCTTTTAACATTTACCTTGATTTTCTTTTCCTTGCACATGCTGGTTGCCCGCAGAATTAAGCGAGTAGCGATAAGCAAGAAGAAAATTGATGTAATCAATCCTGCCAAAGTGAAAAGTTATGATTGGTCGGAAGTAAAAAGTATAAAACTCATTCCATTTTTCAATCTGTATAGCCTCAAACTAAAAGGGAAACGGAATAAGATTTATTTTATACCCAATACAAATACCGAGACCTTGTTTGGATTATTTTCTAAACCATCGGATTTAATACCGAAGAAGGTGCGATAGACTTATTTCAACACTCCCAACTCCTTCCCTACTTCAGTAAACGCCTTTATAGCTTTATCTAAATGATGCTGTTCGTGCGCTGCAGAAATCTGTACCCGAATGCGTGCTTTTCCTTTGGCAACCACTGGAAAGAAGAACCCAATCACATAAATACCTTTTTCCAATAATCGCTCAGCAAACTTTTGCGCCAATGGAGCTTCGTACAACATGATGGGTACGATCGGGTGAATGCCCGGTTTAATATCAAATCCGGCTGCAGTCATTTTTTCACGAAAGTATTTTGTGCTCTTCTCCAATTTATCGCGTAAAGCGGTTGTTTCCGAAAGCATGTTAAATACTTCAATAGAAGCACCCGTTATAGAAGGTGCCAATGTGTTCGAGAATAAATAAGGTCTTGATCGTTGACGAAGCATCTCAATAATTTCCTTTCGGCCCGATGTAAAACCACCCGAAGCACCACCCAATGCTTTGCCTAACGTGCCCGTGATAATATCCACACGACCGATAACACCACAATGCTCAGGAACGCCACGACCCGTTTTGCCAATAAACCCTGAAGAGTGACATTCGTCCGTCATTACCAATGATTCATACTCATCGGCCAGATCACAAATTTTATCTAGCTGGGCAATGGTTCCATCCATGGAGAAAGCGCCATCCGTAACAATAATAATTTGATTGGCGCCAGCTTTGCGTGCATCTTCCAACTGCACTTTTAAGTCGGCCATATCATTGTGCTTATAGCGATAGCGCATCGCCTTGCACAGACGCACGCCATCAATAATGGAAGCATGATTTAATTCGTCCGAAATAATTGCATCCTTCTCGCCCAACAAAGGTTCAAACACACCTCCATTGGCATCAAAAGCGGCTGCGTATAGAATTGTATCTTCAGTTCCCAAAAAATCAGAAATTTTTTTCTCTAGCTCTTTGTGGATATCCTGCGTTCCACAAATAAACCGCACCGATGACATGCCAAACCCATGCGTGTTAATGGCGCGCTTGGCTGCTTCAATGACCCTCGGATGTGAGGACAAGCCTAAATAATTATTGGCACAGAAGTTTATCACCGCTTTGCCATCCTGCGTTTTTATATCAGCCCCTTGGGGTGTTGTTATTATTCTTTCCTTTTTGAAAAGACCGGCTTCACGAATCGATTCAAGTTCCTTTTGCAATACAGGTTGAAGTTTTTTGTACATATCAGTTCATTTTCGGTTTAGGTCTCATTACCGGCCTACTTACCAAAGGGGCTGGTTTCGGTTTTTCCGCGGGTTCTTCTTTTAATAAATATTTTCTGCGAATAGGATTAATCAGGTAAAGCTTCTGCGAAGTAAAACTCGATGGAATCATCTCCTCCACTAAAGATTTCCACTCCTTCCACCGGTCCGGCTCGGCTTTGTTAAATGCGGCACTATCAATTTTCTTGGAGATCAGATAATCCTCAAACGTCATAATGCAAATCTACAAATCGTAATTCGTAAATGGCACATCGTAAATTTTAATAACTTGCCCTGATAAATGAATTAGATGAAGAAAACTAAGATTTTACTCATTGGCGCTGGTGGACAACTTGGCTCCGAACTCACCCAGGGTTTGTGGAAAATATATGGCCAGGATAATGTTATTGCCTCCGATATAAAAGATGCACAGGGAATATTAAAGGAAGGTCCGTACGAGAAATTTGATGTAATGCAACGCGACAAGCTTTTTGAATTGCTTCGCAAGCACGAGATTACACAAATCTATCATCTGGCCGCACTCCTCTCTGCTACGGGCGAAAAAGACCCCCGCTGGGCCTGGAAGCTAAACATGGAAAGCCTCCTTTTTGTACTCGAAGCCGCTCAGGAACTCAAACTTCATAAGGTTTATTGGCCTAGTTCCATTGCCGCTTTTGGCCCCACTACGCCCAAACAAAACACGCCACAAGATACCATCATGGATCCTACCACGGTATATGGCATTACTAAACTAGCCGGTGAACTTTGGTGCGAATATTATTTCAGACGGTATGGCGTAGATGTGCGCAGTTTGCGCTACCCCGGTTTAATTGGTTACAAAACCCCGCCCGGTGGTGGCACTACCGACTATGCAGTGGATATTTATTTCAAAGCCATTAAAGAAAAAAAATACGAATGCTTTTTAGCTGCTGATACATACCTGCCCATGATGTATATGGATGATGCCGTAAAAGCTACCTTGGATTTAATGGAAGCACCTGCCGAAAAAGTAAAAATTCGATCGAGCTACAATATCGGTTCTATGAGTTTTTGTCCGGCACAAGTTGCGGCCACAATTAAAAAGCACATTCCTGAATTTACCATTAGTTACAAATCTGATTTTCGCCAGGCGATTGCCGACTCGTGGCCTAAATCAATTGATGATTTACCGGCTCGTCAGGATTGGGGATGGAAACATCAATTTGGATTGGAGGAAATGACTAATGATATTTTGAAGAATCTTCAGGCAAATCCTGCATTACTCACATAATAAAAAATTATTCCTGATGAAAAACTTAACCGTTCTACATACTGCAATTTCTGTCATTAGTGTAAATCGTCCACAGGCTTTAAATGCGCTTAATCAAGATACGCTTCAGGAATTACAAGCTGCTATGAAGGAATGTATCGGCCAAACGGATTGTAAAGGAATCATCATCACCGGTGAGGGGGAAAAGGCATTTGTCGCTGGCGCAGATATAAAAGAAATCGCAAGCATCCCCAGCGAAAAGGCATTTGATTTTTCTAAAAGCGGTCAGGATCTTTTTAAGATGATAGAAGATTCACCCAAACCAGTGATTGCGGTGGTCAATGGATTTGCATTAGGCGGTGGTTGCGAGTTGGCTATGGCTTGTCATCTGCGCATTGCAACCGAAAATGCTAAATTCGGATTACCCGAAGTAAGTCTGGGAATTCTTCCAGGATATGGTGGCACGCAACGCCTGGCGCAGTTGGTTGGCCGTGGCAAAGCCCTTGAACTTGCGATGACGGGCGATATGATAAGCGCCAGTGAAGCCAAAGAATTGGGATTGGTAAATCATGTAATTACAACAAAAGAAGAAGCCATTGCGTTAGCTGAAAAGATCATGAATAAGATTTTTTCAAAAGGCCCGCTGGCTATTGCGGCTTTAATTAAAAGTGTTAATGCCGGATTCGGGCAAGAAAAAGAAGGCTACCACGAAGAGGCAAAAAACTTTGCAGCCCTTACTACAACGAAAGATTTTATTGAAGGCACTACCGCATTTCTTGAAAAACGAAAACCAAACTTTAAAGGCGAATAGTGAGTAAACTTAAACAACTCGCTGGCGAAACATTGCTCTACGGCATGGGCAGCATGCTGCCACGCGTGCTCAATTTCTTTCTTGTTATTCTGCATACTAAAAATATGTTTAGCCAGGAAGAGTATGGCGAGATAACAAAACTCTATGCCTGGGTTGGTGTAATTAACATTTTGTACATGTTTGGCATGGAGACAGCATTCTTTCGTTTTGCTACCAAGCCGGGCATGAACGCAAAACGGATTTTCAATCTCGCTCAAACCAGTGTGTTGCTAATCAGTGTTCCGCTCACAATAATTTTTGTTGTTTTCGCTAATCCCATTGGTACTTCCCTACAAATTTCAAATCCTCAATTTATAAGTTGGCTGGCACTTACTATGTTGATTGATGCTGCAGTGGCCATTCCCTTCGCCAGATTAAGGTTGGAAAAGAAAGCGTTGCTTTTTGCTTCGGCAAAAATTATAAACGTGTTGGTATTGATTGGCCTTAATTATTATTTCTTAAAACTTGATTACAATCCAGCCGTTGGGGTTGGCTATGTGTTTATTGCAAACTTAATCGCTAACTCAATTTTCGTTTTATTCTTTATTAAAACACTTCTAACATGGCGACCCGTGTGGGATAAATCAATCTCGCCACACATGCTTCGCTATGCCTATCCGGTTATGATTACCGGTGTTGCCGGAATGATTAACGAAATGTTTTCGCGAAGCATGTTGGACTGGTGGCTTCCAGAAAATTTTTACAAGGGTGTTACCCGAAAAGAGGCAGGCGGCATTTTTGGCGCCTGTTATAAGTTTTCGGTATTCATGAACTTAGGCATTCAGGCTTTTCGCTACGCAGCCGAACCCTTCTTTTTTTCAAATGCGCACGATAAAAACTCACCTGCGCTATTCGCCAAAATAAATCAGTATTTCGTTATTACCTGTTGTGTTGTGCTGCTGGGCGTGAGCATGAACATCGATATTCTTAAACACTTAATTGGTAATAATTTTTGGGGTGGACTTTCAATCGTACCTCCTTTGTTGTTGGCCTATTTGTTTTTAGGTATCTATTATAACATGAGTGTTTGGTTTAAACTCACCGACCAAACCCATTGGGGAACCATAATAACATTAATCGGAGCAGCCATTACCATTGCAGGCAATATTATTCTTATCCCGATACTTGGTTTTATGGGCAGTGCCCTTGCAGCCGTGCTTTGTTATTTCACTATGATGGCATTTGTTATTTAGTTGGTCAGCGTAATTATCCATACCGTATTCCATCAGCCGCGATGCCGGATACATTATTTTTACCTATTCAGTTGTATTACTGGTTAATCAGGTAGCCTTTGAAAGTCAATGGGTAGCAACAGGATTCCACGCACTCATCATAATTTTATTCTTAGCCTTCATCTATTTTGTTGAAAGGAAGAATTTTAACAAGGCTATCGCCTGATAATTTGTAGTTTTACTACGCGTTAAAACTTCTACCTTATGAACATTATAATTCCTATGGCCGGCCTCGGCAAGCGACTTCGTCCACATACATTAACCACCGCTAAACCGCTGCTGCCCATTGCTGGTAAACCTATTGTACATCGATTGGTAGAAGATATTGCTCGGGTATGCCCCGAGAAAATAAATAACATTGGCTTTATCGTGCATCCTGGTTTTGGAAAAGCCGTAGAGGATGATTTGAAGGAAGTGGCCAAAGCTGTTGGTGCCCAGGGAAAAATCTACTATCAGGAAAAAGCGATGGGTATATCACATGCGCTTTTATTTGCCAAAGAATTATTTGAAGGCAAGGTGATTGTTGCTTTTGCTGATACGCTTTTTCGTGCCGATTTTAAATTAGATACAACCCGCGATGGTGCAATTTGGGTGCAACAAGTTGAAAACCCTTCGCAGTTTGGCGTAGTGAAGTTGAATGCCCAGGGAGAAATAACAGACTTAGTAGAGAAGCCTTCCACCTTTGTTTCTGATCTGGCCATTATTGGTATATACTTTTTTAAAGAAGGCGAAAAACTCCGTAGTGAAATGCAATATCTCCTCGACCATGACATTAAAGAGAAAGGAGAATATCAGTTTACTACAGCCCTTGAAAACATGCGGAAGAAAGGAGCGCTATTTGTGCCTGGTCAGGTGAAAGAATGGCTCGACTGCGGCAACAAAGCGAATATGTTGCAAACCAACCAACGGTATCTCGAGTTTATCAAAGATCAAAATCTGATTTCCGCGAAAGCGAAAGTTATTAATAGTGTCATTTTACCCTCCTGTTTTTATTGATGACAATGTCGTTATTGAAAATTCTGTAGTGGGTCCTCATGTTTCGGTGGGAATCGGCACAAAAATTACGGACTGCCGGTTGAGTAATTCGATCGTACAGAAAGATTGTACTGTTAACGGAGCGGTTCTTAAAGACAGTCTTTTGGGAAATTTCGTTAATTTTGAGGGAAAATCTGCCTGTGTTGATTTGGGAGATTACAGTACGATTTGATCCTTCACCCATTGGCAAAAAGAAAATTCCTCTTATATACCCTATTGGTTTCTGCCCAATTGCTGGCTGTTGTTACCCCAGCGTTCACACAGAAGCATAAATCCACGCAAGAAACTAAGCCTAATGAGGTTCGCTTACGCGAAGCTGAGTTCTTTTTTACTGAGGCTGAGAAATATTTTATTCTTGAAGATTACGCCAAGGCACTGCTATATTTTCAACGAGTTGCAGAATTAAATCCTACTAATGCCACGGTACACTACAAAATAGCCGAGGTTCTCTCGAAAGGCACAAAAGAAGAAGATCTACAAAGGGCGGCTCAAAGTATTGACCTCGCCTTGAAATACGAAAAGAAAAACAAGTATTTCTACCTACTCGCCTCTAACATTTATGCAAATCTGGGGCAGTTCGAAAAAGCCACGGATGCACTCGAAACCATGATGAAGGAGGTTAAAGGTACAGACGATTATCTTTTGAATTAGCTGCCCTGTACCTATACAACAAAAAACCAGACGAGGCCATCAAGGTTTATAATCGGGCCGAAGAGGTAATGGGAGTAAATGAGGTTTCCTCACAACAAAAGCAACGCATTTATCTGGAGAAGGGAAAAATGCAAGAAGCGCTGGCAGAAGGTGAAAAATTATTGGAAGCATACCCCGATGAGCCACGTTACGTTTTAGGTTTTGCTGAAGTTCTTGCCAGAAACGGTCAACGAGATAAAGCAATTCTATATCTGGAAAACTTCATTAAGGAGCATCCTGCTGAAGGAAATGTTAAAATGGTTTTGGCTGGCTTATATAAAGACAATGGGCAGGAACAAAAATCGAGGGATTATGTGACCGCGGTTTTTGATGATGGCCAGATAGACATAAGCAGCAAGTTGATTATGCTTGGCACCTATAATGCCCAGCTTGCCCAAAACAAGAGTAAAAAAATTATTGACCCCGAGTTAGAATCTTATGTATTGACGCTTTTCAAAAAATTAGAAGACAACTATCCGAATGATGCTAATGTGCACCTGGTGGGGGGCGATTTGTTTATGACGTTAGGGCAAGATGAAAATGCTAAAAGAGAATATCTGTTTGCCGTGCGCAACGGTTCCGGAAGTTTTGAAGCCTGGCAAAATCTGCTCTACCTGGAAACACAAACAAACGAGTTTGATAGCCTCATCGTGCATTCAGAAACTGCACTTGAGCTTTTCCCCAATCAGGCTATGATCTATTACTTTAATGGATATGGGCACCTCCGCAAAAATCAATATCGCGAAGCCTCTAATGCCTTGGAACAGGCAAAGAAATTGTCGTCTGCCAATCCAGCCTTTGTAAACGATTTAAATGGAATGCTTGGTGACTGTTACAACGCCACAAAAGAATATGCTAAATCAGACAAAGCCTATGATGAGGCTCTCGCATTCAATCCAAACAACGACCTGATACTTAATAATTATAGCTACTACCTGGCGTTACGAAAAGAGAATCTGGAGAAGGCGGAAAAAATGTCGGCACAGCTAATTAAAAATTTTCCAGACAATCCCTCGTATCTGGATACCTACGGGTGGGTGTTATACGAAAGAGGTAAGTATAAAGAAGCAAAAAAGGTTATGGAAAAGGCCATTCAAACGGGGCAAGGTACGGCCACGCATTTTGAACATTATGGTGACATTCTCTTCCAATTAGGCGATATTGACAATGCCGTAAAACAATGGCAAAAAGCAAAGCAAAAAGATGGTGGCAATGCCAGTCTCGACAAAAAAATAAGTAGTAGAAAATTGAATTAAGTTAACTTGTCTAAAGACTCCATGCATAAAATTCTTTCATTCTTTATAATTCTCTTAGGGTTACTGCTCATGCAGTCCTGCCATCGCAAAGTAGTACCCACCCTTCCTGAAGCTCCTAAGTCGTTGGCCATTGAGGAAATAGATTTCGGTTATCTGCAAAGTAAGGCCCGCATGGTATTTAGAGACGAGAAAAAAGAGCGAGACTTAAAGGCGAATATTCGGATACGAAAAGACAGTGTTATCTGGATGACGTTTTCAGTAATTGGTGTGCAAGGCGGAAAAGCTCTTATCAACAAAGATTCCATAACCATTGTAAGCAATATCGATAAAGAGTATTACGTTTTTGATTATGCAGAGTTGTCGAAACGATTCAATTTTAAAATTGATTATTATGCATTAGAGGCCGCCATGCTCGGCAACCCAATACGACCCAAGCAACTCAGTGATGAAATTGGGCACGAAGGTGAGTTTGACATCCTTGTACAAAAAGAAGGCTCTGTTACTATCAAAAATCTGATCAATCCCATCATTAAAAAAATTGAGCAAGTTGATTTGGTAGAAGCCAGCTCAAACAATACCTTAAAATTACAATATTCAAATTTTCAACCGCTCAACGAGAAAACCTATCCGTATAACGGAGTTGTAAGCATCTTTTACAAAACCGCAGCCGGTATCATTAACAACACCATTACCTTTGAGTACAATAAAGTTGAAGTGGGCGACAAGGAATTGAAATTCCCTTTCAATATTCCGAAACGATATGACCGTAGGTAAATTTTACGTTCTCTTCCTATTCTTATTTATTTTTTCCCTTGCCGCGCAAGCTCAAAAATCAAAAACGCAGCTTCAACGGGAAAAGCAGGAAAGTCTTGATAAAATAAAAGAGACTGAAAAAATTCTGGCCGAAACAGGTGAGCAAAAGAAAAACTCGTTGGGCGAATTGTCAGCACTTAATCAACGTATTTCACAACAAGAAACGCTGATTAAATCCATCCGTGGAGAAATCTCTTTATTGGATTACGACATCATAGCAAAAACAACGAACCCTGGTAGGCAACCTCGAAAAGCAAGAGAAACAATTGCGTAAAGATTTAGAAGCAACAAAAAAAGCAGTTGCCGAAGTGGATGTGCTTATCGCCAAAATAATAAAAGAAGAGTTAGAGCGTGCTGCCCGCGAAGCGCGGGAACGTGTTAACAAAAAGAGTAGTCGCGAAACTGTCGATGTAGCCGTTGCCTTGTCCGCTTCCTTTCAGGATAATAAAAGTAAATTTTCCTGGCCAGTTTCAGGATTCGTGTCTCAGAAGTTCGGTCGCCAAGCACACCCGGTTCTAAAAGGAATTGTCATTCAAAATGATGGAGTAAATATTCAAACCAAGCAGGGAGAAGGCGTGCGATCTGTCTTTAATGGCGAGGTCAGTGCTGTTGCATTTACTCCCGGCATGGGTAATACGGTTATCGTAAGGCATGGCGAATATTTCACCGTTTACACGGGATTAAAAGAAATCAGCGTTAAGAAAGGTCAACACGTAACTACCAATCAGGAGATTGGAAAAGTGCTCTCCAATAGCGATGGCATTTCAGAACTTAGGTTTCAAATTCGAAAAAATTTCGATGCCCTCGATCCACAGGAGTGGTTAAGAAATTAGGCTAAGCGGCAAAAACCGGTTATTCCAGCTATTATAACAATAAACAAAGTTTCATGAATTCTTCCTTTTACCATAATTCTCTATCTTTACACTCTTAATAATTCACTATGAACGCAATTTTTTTGATTGGAATGCCCGGCATGGGCGAGTGGGTGATCATCGGTTTATTCGTTCTCATCTTTTTTGGAGCTAAGAAAATACCTGAATTTGCTAAAGGCTTAGGAAAAGGCATACGCGAGTTTAAGGATGCTGTAAAGGATGTGAAGAAAGAAGTGGACGATGCCGGAAATGAAATTCCGAAGATTGACGATAAACCTTGAGTACGGATTCGAACTTAACAAACTCATCGCGCAGTCTTATCAACGGAACTCATTCTTGTGTAAGCAGGGTTACCCGGTTTCTTAATAACATCGATAAAAAAAAATATCTCAATGCTTTCCTGAGTGTTTATGATCAGGAAGCGCTTGCACGTGCTCAGCATATAGATGAAAAGATTCATAAGGGCACCGCAGGAAAACTGGCGGGCCTTGTCGTGGGTCTTAAAGATGTTCTTTGTTACAAAGACCATCCTCTTCAAGCCAGTAGCAAAATTCTTGATGGATTTGTTTCTCAATTTAATGCCACCGCTGTTCAGCGTTTACTGGATGCTGATGCTATTATTATCGGTCGGCAAAATTGCGATGAGTTTGCGATGGGTTCATCTGATGAAAACTCCAGCTTTTGGCCCGGTACTGAACGATATTGATAATACGCGGGTGCCGGGTGGTTCCTCGGTGGTTCGGCCGTAGCCGTAATGGCCGATTTGTGTGATGTGTCGTTGGGATCAGACACCGGTGGTTCTGTGCGGCAACCAGCAGCTTTCTGTGGAATACTCGGATTAAAACCAACCTACTCGCGCATTTCACGGCACGGACTTATTGCTTATGGATCATCCTTTGACTGTATCGGTATTTTCGGAAAAGAAATAGAAATAATTGCACAAGTATTGGAGGTGATTTCCGGATCGGATGAATACGACAGTACGGTATCGCGAAAAGCAGTTCCTGCCTACCTTTCTGAACTAAATTCCCAACCCCAAAAAAAATATAAGGTAGCTTATCTAAAAGATGCGTTGGAGTCGGATGCCTTGCAACCTGAAATCAAAAATTCAATTTTAGAAAAAATTAGCAAGCTTAAATCAGCCGGTCATTGGGTAGAGGGAATAGACTTTCCCTTGAGTGATTATATTCTTCCTACCTATTACATTCTGGCAACGGCAGAGGCCAGCTCAAATCTTTCCCGCTTCGATGGTGTGCGTTACGGCTTTCGAAGCAGCAACGTAAGCGACCTCCAATCGCTATATAAAAAAACAAGATCCGAAGGGTTTGGAAAAGAAGTAGAACGAAGAATTCTTCTTGGCACATTTGTATTAAGCGCCAGCTATTATGATGCGTATTATACCAAAGCTCAAAAAGTAAGACGACTCATTCGGGAGCAAACAAAAGAAATCTTTACTAAGTATGATTTTATTATTTCGCCAACAACCCCAACTACCGCTTTCAAATTAGGTGAGCATACAAGTAATCCGGTAGAAATGTACCTGGCCGATTTATTTTCTGTTCAAGCCAATGTGGCCGGTGTGCCCGCTATCTCAATTCCTTGTGGAAAAGACAACCAGGGGTTGCCTATCGGCTTGCAGGTAACGGCAAATGACTTCGAAGAATCCAAACTCTTTCAGTTCTCGCAAGTAATTCGGAACTTAGCGTAATGTTTGCGCTAATGAACTAAACAGAATTAAAATGAGGCATTGTGTAGTTGTGCTGTTTTTCCTTTTTGCTTCCAAAATGATTTTGGCTCAAAATCCTGTAGCCGATACTCTTTCCATTCCGGAGCCAACTTTTGAGCCGATCGTCATCGACACAACGGTTCAGGAGTTTGTTATTTTACCTTCCGATCTGGAATATATTCCTGGCGATGAAACGCCTGAGTTACTGGCCGATCGCCTTAGTTGTTTACAGAGAGAAATTCCCCTTACGTACAATACAACCGTGCACGGGTTTATAGATTTTTTTACTGTGCGCAACCGTGATTACACCCGACTTATGCAGCGAAGGCAAGACCTGTACTTTCCATTATTCGAAAAATATCTGGCACAATACAATTTGCCGGACGAATTGAAATATCTGTCTATAATCGAATCGGGATTAAATGCACGCGCAGTTTCGCGGGCACGAGCCGTTGGTCTATGGCAATTTATGTCAGGAACGGGTCACTATTTTAATTTACAGACCGACTGGTATGTTGATGATCGAATGGATCCTGATAAATCTACAGATGCCGCATGTCGATACCTTTCGCAGCTATATAGAATTTTTGGAAACTGGGAGCTTGCACTGGCCGCTTATAATTCAGGACCGGGTACGGTAAGAAAAGCGATTCGCAGATCGGGCTATAAAAAATCTTTTTGGGAAGTATACCCGCATCTGCCACGCGAAACCCGCGCGTATGTTCCGCAATTCATTGCAATTATTTATGCCATGAATTATGCCGAGCAACACAATATGCTTGAAACGGTGCGAGAACAAGCGTTACCGTATGACACGCTGGCGATAAATAAATTTTTACATTTCGAAACGCTGGCGAATCTAACGGGCACGTGTTTGGAAGATCTGCAAAAGCTCAATCCCTCTGTACTTCGCAATGCACTTCCGCAGAACGGACGCCTGAAAGTTATTAAGATTCCGCTTCATGCTAAGTTAGTTTTAGATTCTAACCGGGCAGCCATTCTCGACTCCGCCTCGCGTGTGGGCAGAACAAGTTTAGAGCTGGCCGCAAAAAATGCTACAGGCAATACGTACGGAAAAGAAATGACTACTTACAAAGTTGTATCAGGCGATGTATTGGGCTCCATTGCTCTCCGAAATCGGGTAAGTGTACAGGATTTAAAAACATGGAATAATCTTAGTAGCAACACCATTCGGGTTGGGCAACGGTTAGTGGTGTGGGCTCCGCCTGGGCAAGCTATAGCAAAAAATAATACAACCACAGAAACTACTCTACTTTCGCCCGATACAAAAACCTATATTGTTCAACCCGGAGATACCTTATGGGATATTTCTAGAAAAGTTCCAGGACTTACTGTTGAGAAAATCAAGGATCTCAATAATCTGAAGAGCAATAGTTTACAGCCTGGTCAAAAATTAATTGTTGGATAGTTAAAAAGTAATCGTGACGAAAATCACGTATAGGAATTATACCTATACGCTTAAGCCCTGTTACATGAAATATAGAATTCTTCTTTTCATTTCATCTTTTCTGATTCTTATTGCCTGTGCAGATAAAGACGGAAAAAATCTTCCGCCTTCCTCTGGAAAAACGGGCGATATTTTTTTAATTATGGATTCCACGCAATGGAAAGGGCCTTTAGGCGATGTGCTTGACTCACTCTTCAATGCCGAGATGGAGGGATTGCCCCGAAAAGAACCAATCTTTCACGTCCGTTGGATTGACCCCCGAAAACTCAATTTCGTTTTAAAGCAACGGAGAAATCTGATCTTTGCCGTGAGTCTCGATAAAAAAACAACCGGAGCTAAGTTGATCAAACAAACTTTTACGCCCGAGTCATTGGAGAAAATAAAAACATCGCCTAATCTATTCAGTCAAAATTTACAAAACCTATTTGCCAAAAATCAGGAAGTGCTTTTTCTATTTAGTAATACAGAAGCCGATCTTATTAAGAATATTCGCACGCATGGATCAAAACTGGTAGCCTATTTTAATTTGCGTGAACGAGAACGACAGACTGTCGCGCTATATAAAGCAGACCAACTAAAAGGAATTCCACAAGCCATGAGAAAGGAATTTAATTGCGAAATGCGGGTGCCTTTTGGATTTCAACTGGTAATGAATGAGCCCGATTTTTTATGGGTTCGTCAAATCAATCCGCAAGACGATAAAGATATTTTCATCGCCAGAAAAAAATATACTTCTCCCGATCAGTTTAAGAAGGATAGTCTTATTGCCTTTCGGGATAAGGTTTGCCGTAAAAATATTTTTGAGGACCCCGAGCGATTAGATACTTATTTGTTGACAGAAACTTCCATTCCATTCAAGCCAGTAATTACGCGCGAAATTAATTTCAATAAAAAATTTGCGGTGGAGATGCGGGGGTTATGGCGTACAAACAATCTCACCATGGGAGGCCCGTTTGTTTCATTTGCTTTTGTTGACGAGCCGCAGGGATACTTTTATTATATTGAGGGGTTTACGTTTAGTCCCGGTAAAGATCAACGCGAAATTATGCGCGAACTGGAAACCATTCTTTACACCTTTAAAGTAAGTAACGAACTTTCTCCCGAAGTCAAATAAAATTTGGAACACCTTTCCATTTAGTAAAAATAAAAACGAGTCAATATTTTCGTATGTATTTTGCGGATAATTTCCGATAGATTGTAAATTGCTTTTTCTAATTCTAAACTATTTGTATGTCAATTAAAATTCGTAAACAAGACGCTCTTAATTATCATACGCAAGGGCAGCCTGGTAAACTAGAAGTTGTGCCCACCAAAATGTTGAGCACACAACTTGACCTGGCGCTAGCCTACTCGCCTGGCGTGGCCGAGCCTTGCAAAGAAATTGCTGCTAATAAAGATGATGTCTATAAATATACTTCGAAAGGGAATTTGGTGGCGGTAATCACTAATGGTACAGCTGTATTGGGCTTGGGTAACATTGGGCCAGAAGCATCTAAACCCGTGATGGAAGGCAAAGCGGTACTATTTAAAAAATATGCTGGTATCGACAGTTTTGATATTGAGATTGACGAATTAGATCCGGATGCTTTTATCAAAATTGTAAAATCGTTAGAGCCTACTTTTGGCGGCATAAACCTGGAGGACATTAAAGCTCCGGAGTGTTTCAAAATTGAAACCGAGTTACGGGAGAAGATGAACATTCCGATTATGCATGACGACCAACATGGTACGGCTATAATTTCGAGTGCTGCATTACTAAATGCACTTGAAATCATTGGAAAGAAAATTAATGAAGTTGTATTAGTGGTTAATGGAGCAGGAGCTGCTGCTGTGTCGTGTTCAAAACTTTATCTCGCACTGGGCTTAAAAAAAGAGAACCTCATTATGTGCGACAGCAAAGGGGTGATTCATGAAAATCGTGAAGGACTTGATACCAGTAAAAAATATTTTGCCACCAATAGAAAAGTTACCACACTATCGGAAGCAGTAAAGGGAGCGGATGTATTTATAGGTTTATCGATAGCCGATATTCTAAAGCCTGAAGATATCTTGTTAATGGCAAAGGATCCTATTGTCTTTGCACTGGCTAATCCCAATCCTGAAATAGATTATAATCTGGCCATGAAAACCAGACCTGATTTAATTATGGGAACGGGCCGCTCCGATCATCCTAATCAGGTAAACAATGTATTAGGATTTCCCTACATTTTTAGAGGTGCCTTGGATGTACGGGCTACCGAGATAAATGAAGAAATGAAACTGGCGGCTGTTCGTGCCATAGCGGATTTGGCTAAGGAGCCCGTACCCGATATTGTTTTTCAAGCCTACGGTATTGATCTGATTCAGTTCGGTCGCGAATATTTGATTCCTAAACCCTTGGATCCACGGCTTATCACAACTATTTCGCCTGCGGTAGCCAAAGCAGCCATGGATTCTGGTATAGCCAAAAATCCAATCACCGATTGGGGAAAATATCATGAGGATCTTTTGAAGCGGGTGGGTATTGATCAAAAACTTACTTCAAGAATTATTGATGTGGCTAAAACAAAACCGAAGCAAATTGTTTTCGCTGAAGCCGATCATCCAAAAATTTTAAAAGCAGCACAAATACTTCAAGACCAAAAAATCGCCTTTCCTATTTTGTTAGGTAGCCGGGTCGACATTGAAAAGTTGATTCATGAACATGGCCTGGATCTTAGTGAGTGCAAGATTATCGATCCGCGCGAGGAGAAAGAGCGAACCGAAAAATTTGCAATCGCTTATCATAAGAAGCGCGAACGCAAGGGAGTTACTTTAAAGGATGCCCATCGGCAAATGCGTGATCGCAATGCCTTCGGAGCCATGATGGTAGAATTTGGCGAGGCCGATGCGCTGGTATCTGGACTTACCAAAGATTATCCAAAAACCATTTTGCCTTCGTTACAAATTATTGGCATGGCCGAAGGAGTAAACCGTGTAGCCGGTATGTATATTATCCTCAATAAAAAAGGAACTTTCTTTTTTGCGGATTGCACCGTTAATGTAGATCCAAATGCAGAAGAATTGGTGGATATCATAGGCTTGGCCGCACGAGGCGTGAAGGTTTTTGATGTTGAACCACGTATTGCTATCCTCTCTTATTCAAACTTCGGTTCGAGTAAAGGCGTGATTCCCGAGAAAACAATGAAGGCCGTGAAGTTGGCGAAAGCAAAATATCCCGACTTGATTCTGGATGGTGAAATTCAGGCGAATGTAGCCTTTGATACGGATATTCAACAAGAGATGTATCCTTTCAGTGCATTGGCAAAAGACGGAGCTAACACCTTGATTTTTCCGAATCTGGCAGCAGGTAACATTGCCTATAAATTACTAATTGAAATTGGTGGTGCCGAATCGATCGGTCCTATTTTATTGGGAATGAAAAACCGGTGCATGTTTTACAGCTGGGTAGCTCTATTCGCGATATTGTTAACATGGCTGCAATCGCTGTGGTTGATGCTCAATTGCACGAAAAAAATGTTCACTTGTAAATCATTCCTAGTCTTGAGATTAACATGGACCACAAAAGATTTCGGTCTATAAAGATACAGACCGAGGTTTTAAAATGATCATCTGTAAAATTTAAGTTGGTACTCCTAAAGTAATATCGAGCGATACTTCTGCGGAGCTGCCAGAATTTTGGCAATCCCCTTACTTACTGCCAGCAATGGTTCTGTATCAATGTGGACCGGTAATTGAAATGTTTTTTCCAGGCGCTCGCGAATACCTTTTAATTGTGCATTGCCTCCGGTAACATAAATTCCGGAACGGTAAATATCTGCTGACAATTCCGGGTGGGCAAATTTCGAGCGATTGCTGAATACAGGTTTCAATTTGTTTAAAAGGCCGCTCTAATACTTGCGTTAACTCCGGTTGTGCAATAACCCGGTTAGTGGGTATTCCCTCCATTAAATCTTTACCCTTCACTTGAGCAAACACCGTTTCCAACGAAACAGGCGAATAGACACACCCGATTTCTTTTTTTATACGCTCGGCCGTTTTTAATCCTATAGACAGATTGTACACACGCCTGAAGTAATCCTGAATTTCTTCATCGAAGGTATCGCCACCAACTCGAATTGATTGAAAAGCAGCAATCCCCGATAAGGAAATAATAACCACTTCGGTAATACCTCCTCCAATATCAACCACTAATTTTCCTTCCGGTTCTTTAATATCTAATCCCAGACCGAGTGTAGCGGCAAGTGGTTCGTGTACCAAAAAAGTATTTTTAGATGAGAACTGATCCAACACATCGCGCAAAGCTCGCTTCTCAACCGGGGTTGTATCGTAGGGCACGCCAGACAAAAGGTAATTATAACCAGAAGGAAAATACGATGGTTTTTCAACTCGGTTCACTAAATTTTTTAACATCTTCTTTACCGATTCGCCATCTGAGATTACGCCCCCCTTTAGTGGCTTAACCGGCTTAAGGTTGCTATGCGTTTTCTCCATCATTTCGTAGGCTTTATCACCTACGGCTTCCACTTTATTATTTAATTCGTTCACAATCATGAAGGAGGGCTGCGAAAGCAGAATAGCCGATTGATCAGATAACAACGTGTTATTATTGCCGAGGTCTATAGCCAGATTTTTTGTCGAGGAGAAATTAAACATACCACAAAGATATTAGGATGATATTCAAAGTACCATGTATATCAGAACTAAAAAAATCACACTGCCTTCGATTCTTACATCACTCTTGTTTACCTGCGTAAATCCTCGTAAAATGCATTCTATTTTTTAAGCTTTTGATGATAGCATACTTAAAAGGAAAGCTCATACACAAAGAGCCCACGTACGTAGTGTTGGAGGTAAACGGCATTGGCTACCAGGTTAGCATCTCGCTGAATACATTTTCTGAAATTAAAGATCAGGAAGACCTTCGGCTGTCTACCTATATGCACGTGCGTGAGGATGCTCATATTTTGTTTGGATTTGCCACAGATGCCGAAAAACAGATGTTTCAGTACCTGATTTCCGTAAATGGGGTAGGACCGAATACCGCTCTGGTTGTACTGTCATACCTTCCGCCCAACGAGCTTCGGGCGGCCATTGTTCGAGAGGATGCCGGAGTGCTGCAGGCGGTAAAGGGAATTGGTGGCAAAACAGCCCAAAGGATAATCCTTGAGTTGAAAGACAAACTTCGAAAAGATCCCTCTTTGGAGGATACCGAAAAACCAGGCTTGGTACGCAATACGATGCGCCACGAGGCGTTAACTGCCTTAATGACGCTTGGCATTACCCGTGGGGCTGCCGAAAAAAGCGTTGATACGGTCCTGAAGAAGTCAGGAAATACCATTAGTTTAGAAGAGCTCGTTAAGCAAGCACTCAAAAACGCCTGAACCACGATTGATTGTAACGACCCGGAAGATTCAGTTTATCTTCGGACTGAGCATTTGCCTCGCGGCTTGCTTATCCGCAACCGCGGGCTACGGCCAACAGCGGGACTCTACCCGTGTGGATACCGTTCGGTCAACCAATTATAATCCTTTTCGTCCCAATTTCAGATTGAATGATCGGTATGGAGACCCATTCTCCAACTTCACCACATATTCTCCGCTATACCTTAAGGATCCAAAAAGTTTAAAGACTGATGTGGAGGTGGATACCGGCAGAAATTATAACATCTATGAAAAGATGGGTACCGTTAATTTTCGAACCCCGTCATCCATGTCCTTTGAAGAGTTCAGTCGCCAACAAGACCAGATCATAAAACGAAACTACTGGCAATCGCGCAGCAAAGCCTTGGACGGGGAAAGTGCCGTAAGCAGTCGGAATCTTATTCCTAAAATTTATGTAAGCCCTACCCTCGACCGGATTTTTGGTGGAAGCTATGTGGAGTTGATTCCGCGAGGGTTTGTTAATCTTGATTTTGGCGGCCAATGGCAACGCATTGAGAATCCCACCATCCCGCTAAGGCAACAGAAAAATGGCGGCTTTGAGTTCGACCAGCAAATTAACTTGAGTGTGGTGGGAAAGGTGGGTGAGAAGCTAGCCGTAACAACCAATTTTGACAATAACAATTCATTCGATTTTCAAAATAATTTGAAGGTAGAGTACACCGGCTTTAAAGAAGACATCATTAAAAAGTTTGAAATTGGTAATGTGAGTTTGCCGCTTAACAACAGTTTGATTACTGGTTCGCAAAACTTGTTTGGAATAAAAACTCAAATGCAGTTTGGGAAACTGTATGTTACTGCACTCGCAACAACACAACGCGGCAAGCAGTCGTCCATTAAAGTATCGGGTAGCACGAACGGAGCCGCTCAAGGTCGGCCATTCGAAATTGTTGGATCGAACTATGATGAAAATCGACATTTCTTTATAGGCCAATTCTTCAGAGATAATTTTGAAGGTTGGTTGGGCACGCTTCCGCAGATTACTTCAGGCGTCAATATTACTCGCATTGAAGTGTATCTGCTCAATCGGCAAAACGATACCCAAACTACGCGCAACGTAGTAGGCCTTATGGACATGGGCGAGTCTGACAAAATTTATCGCAAGGATATTCTTACCTCCGCGGTTGCTCCAAAATCTCCTACCGCTAATAATGCCAACGATTTATTTACAAAACTAGATGGAATATCCCCTAAATCTGATGGAATCAATCAGGCTTTAGAGGGATTAGGTTTTAAGAACGGTACAGACTTTGAGAAAATTACAAGTTCAAGAAAATTAACTCCTAGCGAATACGCCTTTAACAAAGAGCTTGGCTACTTAACCCTGCAGCGAAAATTGCAGAATGACGAAGCCTTGGCCATTGCCTTTGAATATACCTATAATGGCCGGGTTTATAAAGTGGGCGAACTTAGTGAAGACTATGGTAATAAACCGGAGGATGAGGTTGTCTATTTGAAGTTACTACGACCCCGAAAATTAGCATTAAAGATGATCAGGGAAAAATTTTACCTACCTGGAATCTAATGATGAAAAATATTTACAACCTGAATGTAAACCAACTAACGCGCGAGGGCTTTCAACTTCGCATAATTTATCGTGATGACCGCACCGGTATTGATAACCCCCAATTGCAAGAGGGCGATTACTCAAGAACACAACAATTGATTCAGGTTTTTGGGTTAGATCGATTGAATCCTTACAACGATCCGCAACCCGATGGCAATTTTGACTTCGTTGAAAAGATTACGGTAAACACCGAAACGGGTGCTATTATTTTCCTTACCTCGAACCTTTTGATAAAGCACTTAGGAATCTGTTTGCACTAGAAAATCCGTCTGTAGGCGCTCAGCTTGTTAATAAATATGTCTACGACACGCTGTATCGAACAACAAAAGCGGAAGCCGAGTTAGTGGCCACCAAAAATAAATTTTACCTGGTGGGTTCATTTAAAGCGGGTTCGGGTAAAGACATCATCATACAAGGTTTCAATATATCTCCGGGCTCAGTAAAAGTTTATTCGGGTGGCAGCCCGTTGCGCGAGGGTACCGATTATACGGTGGATTATACGTTTGGAAAAGTTACGATTCTAAATGAAGGAATTCTGAGTTCAGGGAAAGATATAGACATCACCTACGAACAGCAAGATCCATTTTCCTTTCAAACCCGATCGTTGTTGGGTACTCGTTTGGATTATAAACTTAGTGACGATATTAACATCGGCTCAACGATGCTCTACTATAACGAGCGAGCTCTGGTAACCCGAAACTTAATTGGCAATGAGCCTGCACGTAATTTGCAATATGGCCTTGACTTTAACATGCGCAAAAATTCCGTTGCCTTAACTAAGCTCGTTGATCTTCTTCCTTTCATTCAAACAAAAGAACAATCTAATGTAACGCTGAACGCTGAATTCGCACAACTATTACCCGGCACCTCTAATCAAGTAGGTGGTGAAGGAACCTCATTTATTGACGATTTTGAAAACACGGCTACACCCTATAATCTTATCAATCCCCAGGCATGGAAGTATGCCTCGGTGCCCATAGAGTTTGATCAAACCAATGGCGCCATTGATGATACGCGTTCCGGACTCAAGCGCGCGAGGCTGGCCTGGTACCAGATAGACAATACTTTTTATAGCAACAACTCACAGTTTAAACCCAAGTATATTAACGATGAAACTCTAAAAAATCATTACGTGCGGCCTGTGCAGCCTGACGAAATTTTTCCATACTTCGATCCCTACGTAGGAAATTTCTTTGAACCCATTTTTGATCTTGCCTACTACCCTTCTGAACGCGGTGCTTACAATTTCAATACCGATCTCAATGCGGATGGTACCTTAAAGAATCCTGCTGATAACTGGGGTGGGATTACCACGGCTTTTCGCTCGGAAGTCGATTTTGATAAAGCGAATATCGAATACCTTGAATATTGGATGATGGACCCCTTCATTAATTCAGTAAATGGGCAGATTGACGATGGAAAAACTTCGCAACCTAATACAACCGGGGGTAAATTGGTTTTTCAGTTAGGCAGTATCTCCGAAGATCTTATGCGTGATGGTAAACACGCGTTTGAAAATGGACTACCTGCCGATGGTGACACCACCTCCTATAATGTTTCATCAAACAACTGGGGTTATGTTACCAACAAACAATATTTGAACAATGCGTTTGACAATAACCCAAATGGCCGCCCCTATCAGGATGTGGGGTTGGATGGCGCGAATAATTCTTATGAAAGGAATAAGTTCTCCGGATTTTTAAATTCACTGCTCAATCCTACGCTCAGACAAATCGTCTCAGAAGATCCTACGGCTGACGATTTTAAATATTTTTTAGACCCGGGTTATAACGATAATCAGGCCGGTATCTTGGAACGATATAAAATGTATAATGGGCTTGAGAATAATACGCCCGTGCTAACGGATCCTAACGGTGCTCCGCAATCCAGCACAACAATACCCGACAATGAAGATCTGAATGCTGACAATACCATTAGTGATTTAGAAGAATACTATTCGTATAGCATGAATCTTAAGCCCAATCAAATGGTAGTGGGTAAAAATTTTATTGTTGATAAGATTACCAATGTTGTTAATGGCGATCAGGTTACCTGGTATCTCTTCCGCATTCCGATCCGACAATTTGATGAAAAAGTAGGGAATCTGGAAGGGTTTAAGTCCATTCGCTATGCGCGAATGTATTTAACGGGGTTTGTACAACCCGTTGTGTTGCGTATGGCAAAGTTTCGCACTGTTGGTAGCCGGTGGAGACGATACACCGGCAATTTGCAAGAGTCCAGTTTTGGAGAACCCATAGAACCCGATCAGGATAATTTTTCTGTTTCGGTTGTTGGTGTTGAAGAAAACGGAGCCGGCAATGAAATCAAGCCACCCTATATCGAACCGCTCAAGCGCGATCGCGATAATACGTCTACCCAGCAACGCAGGCTCAATGAACAGGCCGTTCAATTATGCACGCGGGATTTATCGGATGGCGATGCGCGGTCTATCTTCAAAAATGTATCGATGGATTTTTTCAATTACGGAAGAATAAAAATGTTTTTGAGTGCCTACAATACAAATCCTTCGAACATAATTAATGACGATGAATTGGTTGCCTTTATACGACTGGGTACCGACTTCGATGAAAATTATTATGAGATTGAATTACCGCTTAAAATTACTCCGGCCGATGCTCCCCGAACGGTTGATGCAATCTGGCCATTAGAAAATCAAATCGATCTTGATCTGAATGACTTGTATGCGTTAAAAGTTAAACGCGATCGTGAAGGATATAACCTTGGACTTTGATATCCGCAGGATGGACCCGCATCTGCGGGCAAACATGGAATCCGAATTTTAGGCCGGCCCGATATCAGCCAGGTTAAGTTGATGATGATTGGTGTTCGTAACCCGCGTAATGACGGCCGAGCTTATAATGTGTGTATGTGGGCTAATGAACTCCGGCTTACCGATTTTGATCGAACAGCTGGCTGGGCGGGCAATGCCGTACTCAGTACAAAACTGGCAGACCTTGGGAACGGTTACCGGTTCCGTTCGGTATACCGGCTTTGGTTATGGTAATGTGCAATCAAAAATTTCCGAGCGCTCGCGAAGTGACGCTCTTTCATATGACATTTCAACCAACCTAAATATTGACAAGCTTCTCCCTAAATGGACAGGATTAAAAATTCCTATGTTCTATAGTTATGAACAAGCAACCATCAATCCGAAATACGATCCAGCAAACCCGGACCTGCGGCTGGAGGCCACACTAAAATCGTTTGACACACAAGCTGAGCGCGATGCGTATCTGAATTTAATTCGGGATAAATCAATCAGGCGAAGTTTAAACTTTACCAACGTTAGAAAGGTGAAAACCAAACAAGATGCCGTAGCACATATTTACGACATTGAAAATTTTGCATTTACCTACGCGCAAAGCGAGGCTACGCAAACCAATTTTAATTTACAGGAAAATACAAGAAAAATTATAAAGCAGCCGGTGTTTGGCAATACTCACCCAAGTTTAAAGGCTTTGAACCGTTTAAGAATATGAAATTTTTGTCATCTCCCTTTTTGCAGTTGATCAAGGATTTCAATTTCAATCCTTTGCCTTCTAATCTTTCAGTGCGCTACGACTTAGATCGTTCCTTTAGTAAAATGACGTACCGCAATGCCAATACCGATGCACAAAATTCAGTACCTAATTTTCAAAAGTTTTTCATATTTAATCGCACCTACAATGTGCGATGGTCCCTCGCCAAATCGCTTTCAATTGACTATGCCTCTCGAATCAATGCGATTATCGATGAGCCTAATGGTGATTTGAATAATCAGGATTCGCTCGATATAGTAATTGCAAACCTAAAGAAGTTTGGCCGAACCAAAACATTCGATCAAAATATCAGTGCCAACTACACGGTGCCCCTGGATAAGTTTCCGCTTACCAATTGGTTAGGTGCGGAGTATCGCTATAATGTTGGATACAACTGGAAAGCAGGACCCTTGGAAAGCATTGATTCATTGAAGTTGGGAAACATTGTACAAAATAGTCAGGAGCAGGCACTCAGTGGTCGCATTGATATGGTAAAACTTTATAACAAAATTGGCTTTTTGAAAGGAGTGAACACACCAGCCCGACCTAAGGTGCCCACCCCTCAAACAAAACCTACTCAACCTGATACCGTTAGGCGACCTCCGGAATTAAAAGCAATAAAAGGTTTGCTGCGACTCATTATGTCATTGAGAAATATTACAGGTACCTATTCTTTAAATCAAGGAACGATCCTACCCGGATTTACGCCCGTGCCCTACTTGTTTGGTATGGATAAAGGTTGGAACGCACCGGGCTGGGGTTTTGTATTAGGACAGCAAGATCCGGAATTTCAAATAAAGGCAGGCAAAAATGGATGGTTAACAACCAATCAAAAACTAACAACCCCTTACACACAAAATCAGATGAAGGATATGGGTTTACGGGCATCTCTTGAACCATCGGCCGATTTAAAAATCCAATTAGATGTAAAAAAGAATTCGATGACTTCTTATCAGGAAATCTATCGGATAGACTCCACCGGGTTTGCCTATGAATCTATAGGACAGAGTAGGCTTGGTTCTTACAAAACCTCTATCCTAACGATAAACACAGCGTTTAAAAATAATAGTAGTATTAACTCAACCGTCTTTCAACAATTTCAAGAAAACATTCCCCTTGTGCAGGATCGCTTTACGCGGATCACAGGCAACTCATATGAAACTCAATCGCAGGATGTTTTGATTCCGGCATTCATAGCCGCGTATACTGGCAAATCCACCGAAACCGTTAATCTTTCGCCCTTCCCGGCAATACCAATTCCCAACTGGCGATTGGACTACACCGGCTTAAGCAAATTGGAAGGGCTAAAAGAAATTTTTCAATCCATCACAATTAATCATGCTTACAACTCATCGTACTCAGTTGTAAACTACTCTAACTCTTTGGAGTATTCCGATGTATCCATTAACAATCCGGTAGAAGATTATAATAATGGGATGTTTGCCTCCCGAACAAACGCCAAAGGTGAACTTATACCTGTGTATGTTATCAGCCAGGTGATGATTAGTGAGCAGTTTGCGCCCTTGGTAGGGATTAATCTAAGAACCCGGTCTAAACTTAATTTCAGGTTTGAATATAAAACCAAGCGCGATCTGGCTTTAAATATTTCTAATTCGCAAATAACCGAACTTACCAGTAAAGACTGGTCTGTTGATTTGGGCTATACCAAAAACAATATGAAGTTGCCTTTCAAAACACAGGGCCGGGTGATAACCCTTAAAAATGACATCACGTTTCAACTCAACATGAGTATTGCAAATAATCAAACTATACAGCGCAAAATCAATGAAGTAAACACCATCACCAATGGTAATTTAAATTACCAGCTACGACCCAACATCAGCTATTTGGTTAATCAGAAATTACGCGTTCAGGCCTACTACGAAAGAAGCATTAACGAACCTCTGGTTACCAATACCTACCGCAGATCTACTACCCGGGCCGGAGTAAAGGTGTTATTTAACCTATCGCAATAAATTATCCTTTTGCACTTCTTTTAAGGATAAAATAACTACCTAAAATAAGTAATAGTTTCACTATTTTTGGGGCAAAATTTATTCCTTAAACGCTATGAATATTCCTGCAGAACTCAAGTACACAAAAGACCACGAATGGGTTAAAGTTGAAGGCAATCAGGCCACTATCGGCATCACCGATTTTGCACAAGGTGAACTAGGTGATATTGTTTATGTCGACATATCAACCGTAGGTCAGCAAATTAAGCAACACGATGTTTTTGGAACAGTGGAAGCGGTAAAAACTGTATCAGATTTATATATGCCTATCAGCGGCAAGGTGGTTGAATTTAATAAAGCATTGGAAGCCGCACCCGAAAAAGTGAATAGTGATGCCTATGGCGAAGGATGGATGGTAAAATTTCCTAACAAATGCTGCAGAACTTGATTCTCTGCTAACTGCGGAACAATACAAAGAACTTATTTAAAAAGTCAATAGTCCATAGTCCATAGTTAGCTAAACGATGATTCTAAAAATAAATACCGTTACTCAAGACTATAAACTCTGACTGACTACTCAAATGATTGAACTACCCGTAATATCGGCCCAGGAAACAAAGAAGCGCAAGCCCGATTGGCTGCGTGTTAAGTTGCCTATTGGACCCGAATACACGAAAGTGCGGAGATTGGTAGACGAACATAAGTTACACACGATTTGTGAAAGTGGTAATTGCCCCAACATGGGCGAATGCTGGGGCGCAGGCACTGCCACATTTATGATTTTAGGAAATGTATGCACTCGCAGTTGCAGCTTTTGCGCGGTAGCCACCGGCCGGCCTACCGAGTACGACACGGAAGAACCAAGCCGGGTTGCTGAAGCAATAAAACTGATGGGTGTAAAGCATGCGGTAATTACTTCCGTAAACCGCGATGAGTTGAAAGACAGAGGTGCTGAGATTTGGTACCAAACTGTTGTGCAAACTAAAGCGTTAAGTCCTGATACAACTATTGAAACATTAATTCCTGACACAAAAGGAAATTGGGATGCACTCTATCACATGATTGATGGCGGCCAGGAAGTAGTATCACATAATATGGAAACCGTTGGTCGATTGTATAGAATGGTACGACCGCAAGCCAAGTACGATCGCAGCTTGGAGCAGCTTAAACGAATTCGCGAGGCCGGCAAGCGAACCAAATCGGGCATTATGTTGGGTGTTGGCGAAACACACGAGGAAGTTTTTAAAGCGATGGATGATTTAGCTAACCATGGACTGATGATCTTAACGCTCGGTCAATATTTACAAGCCTACCAAAATGCATTTGGAAGTAGCCGAGTTTATCCACCCGGATACCTTTGCCATGTATAAAGAAGAAGGAATGAAGCGCGGATTAAAATATGTTGAATCCGGGCCGTTGGTTCGCTCAAGCTATCATGCCGAGCGCCATGTGCATGTACCGTTTTAATCGGTTACTCTGACTCACCAGGAGAATATCACCGCTACCCT
This sequence comes from Flammeovirgaceae bacterium, assembly GCA_016709845.1. GTDB lineage: Bacteria > Bacteroidota > Bacteroidia > Cytophagales > Cyclobacteriaceae > ELB16-189. Next base: position 125,304 of record JADJMA010000005.1, read on the forward strand.
ATTAAATTTTTTTTTTTTTTTCGTTTTTTTTTTTCTTTGGGTTTTGGGGGTTTTTGTTTCTGGGCGGGGCTTTTTTTCTTCTTTTGTTTTCCTCTTTTTTTGCTTTTCCTTTTTTTTTTTCCCGGGGTTTTTTTTTTTTTTGGGGTTTTTTTCTTTTTTCCTGGTGGGGGTTCGGGCTTGGGGGGGCCTGCCCTTTGTTGGGGGGTCCCCGGGTTTTTTTTTTTTTTGGTTCAACAACTTCTCATGCTGAGATTAAGGCGTTCCACCAAAGGCTGTGCGATAATACCAACAAGATCTAATTCTCTTTACCTGATTTAAATCGTTATTAATCAACCGGCTAAATAGGCTATATTACAATTACGGGGGGACGGTGTATAGGTAGCTGTTAAGTAAACCTTCGAATACCAACAGGCTTAATCCTCTTGCCTGATTATTCCTCATAAATCAATTCACTAAATATTCTATATTAATAGCATTAACGAACACACTGCTCATGAATCGATATCTTCTATTATATTCCTTGTTGATTTCTTACATAACCCTTGCTCGTCAGTTTCAATACAATTTTGATCTTGCCCTGATTAGCATTGCGATCATCTTCCCGTTAGTATTTACTATTCGTAGCGCCTTTCGCAGACGGGAAAAAGCGTTGGAATTTCTATCATTCTTTAAAGCCGGACTAATTACCGTTGAATGTTGTTTTCAGGAAATAAAAAAACTAGATGCTACAAAAAAGCAGGAAATTCAAAATCAGATAAAAAATGTTTCTTCGTGTCTGATAAATTACCTCGGCCCAAAAACCTGCAGCAAAGAAACACTTCATCAGGAAATAGATAAAGTGGCTTTATTTATTCGCACAAACTCTGAGTTCATTCGTAATAGCGTTACCTTAAAAATATTTCGATTTATGAAAGATGTGCATAGAGGCGCGGAGAATATTATTGCCATTAATCAGCACCGCACCCCTATTGCCATTCGGGCTTACTGTTTGATTTTCATTTATATGTATCCTGTTATTTACACCCCCGCGCTCTATAACAAGCTCCACGATGGAATCTCGGCCAACGATTCGTGGTTGGTTTATGCGCTTTCAGCCGTATACACTTTTATTCTGATTTCATTATATAATGTGCAAGACCAAATGGAGAATCCGTTTGATCAGCATGGGTTGGACGATATTCAACTAAGCGATTTTGAATTGAAATAATTATCTAATTCGATCAGACAATAACTTCGTCAAAGGCCTTGACAAAAACCCTTCATTTCGTCAACGGTACCAATACTTACGCGGCACCATTCTTTCTCTTGATAATCCCACACGCGAATCAAGTACCCTTTTTCTTCCAGTTTTGCCAGAATTGTTTTACCATCCATCGGTGCCGGAAACAGCAGGACATTTGTCACAGACTTGCTATAAAATATCTTTTTACTATTAAGATAATCGGTAAGCACCTTTACTAGCCATTGTATTTTTCTCTCGAGTCATTTTCATGAAACCTTCATCGCCTAGACTAGCTTTGGCAGCTGCAATAGCGGTTTGACTTACCGAAATAGTATCGCCATACTTTCCTACTTTTTTAAGAACATCGGGGTGAGCTACAATATAACCAACGCGTAAGCCCGCCAACCCATAGATTTTTGAAAATGTTTTTGACACAATCAGATTGGGCACTCTTTCAACCAACGATACCATTGATTTTTGTTGAGCTGGTTCCAAAAATTCAAGATAAGCTTCATCAGCATACACCAGTGTTTTCTTTGAAGCCTCTTCGGAAAAAGATTTAACCGTATCAATGTTAACTACCGTACCCGTGGGGTTATTCGGGTTACAGGAAAATACTAATCGCGTATCGCTCTTAATTGCCGAAAGTAATTTTTCATAATCAAACTCAAGCTTTTCATTTAAATCAACTTTGTCCCACTCCGCATTCATCATTTGCGCGTAGTTCATTAGCAACGGAAATGTTGGATAGGCAGACAACACCCTCCCCCCATCCAGGCCATACGCAATACCCGTTTGACAGAGCAGTTCGCCTGAACCCGCACCCAATAAAATATAGCTCGGATCAACACCTTCTTTTGTAGCAATAAGTTTTTTCAATTCCTCCATCTCGTTAAAAGCATACCGGTTGCCCATCGTTAAACTTTGAACTACCGCTTTCTTAGCCTTCTCCGATGGCCCATAAGGATTTTCATTGGAGTTCAATCGCACTTTGGCCCCATTTAGTTTTGATAAACCAAAGTAAGCTCGCTCGGCATCGCTTACAGGAGCGGCCATCAACGTGTTTACCAATGCGGGGGTAATAGTCATGCCCGCAGTAATTGCGAGGGTTGACTTAAACCAATCTCTGCGACTAATGGAATTTTTCATCGATTTTGGGATTTACTAATCTAAAGTTAGCATTTTAGAGCAAACATACCAGAGCAAAAATTACCACGATGGCTTTTGAAAATAAGTCACGTAAGGCTCACCATCAAGAACAATCATGGGGTCACGGGTCTTCGGGTGATTTGTTTTCTGCAACTGGTAGGATCCCTGGCCCCGGCTTTGCGAATTATAATAGATTCTATCACCTTGTACATACCATGTGCCCCGATCTGCACCCTGAGAATTGGTACCTCCATAAAATGCATTTGTATTGGTATCCATGGAGCGCTCAGAAGAATACTCATACGTGCCATTTGCGTTTAACACAAAACATTGGCTGGATGACGAGCCTCCGGAATTGGTACTGGTTGTACTGGTCCAACACCATTTGCCAACCAATTCCTGCGCAACATTCCCACTTGCAGTGTTAGCCATCGATTGGGTTGCAGTTGTATTTCCTGCCCCACGAGTATAACTTATCTTTTGTCCATTTGCGGTAAGGTTTAACTGATTACCCTCAATGGTATAGGCAAACACAGCTTTTCCTTGCGCTGTAGCCAGCGTTATATGTCCTTGCGATTCTGCGTAAGAAAAAGTGTTTCCAATATAAACGCATTGGCCATTTGTTTTAAATTCTATGGTCTCGCCATTCCCAGACCAAACTCCAATTAAATTACTGCCGCCTGCTTTTTCTCCACTCGTTTGGGCTACTACGGGTTGGGTTGCCGGACTGGTTCCAAATTTTGTAAATGCAATATTTTGATCTAAATCTCCTCCATAAAGAGTGAGGGAGTTTCCGTTAAGTGAATAAGTATACTGCGTTGTAGCGCCAGCCTGAGTAATAGAAAGTTTATTATTGGCTGTAGAATAGGTAATCGATTCTCCATCAAACTCACCACTGTTACCTTCGTTTAGCATAAGCGTCATCTGATACCCAAATTGATTGTTTTGCCAGATACCTGTAATTTTCGTTTGCTGGGTCTTTGCACCAATCTGGGCAATCAAACAAATCGGAAGGAAACAAAGGAGGAAACATGCTGCTCGCATAGTCATAACGTTTTATGCTATCTAAGCTATTAAAATATTTTCTGAAATCAATCCGTGATAGGAATGATACCCATTTTCTGCATCAGAAACGTGGCATTTGCCTTCCGAGCCACACCTTCATGTAGGGTATAATCAAAGTCAATTGATCCCTTTCAATATTCCCTTCAAAGCAAGCATTCGTTATCTGATTAGGATATTGCGTCTCTAAATCACCTAAAGCAATATCGTGGGTGGCCAAAACCACCAAAGCATCCTGATCTTTTAATTGCCGAAGCAACTCTCGTGAACCCGCTTGCTTATCTGTTGAATTGGTGCCTTTCAAAATTTCGTCAAGCAAAATAATCATGGGTTTACCAGAACGCAACTCTTCCATAATGGCCTGAAGTCGATGAAGCTCGGCATAAAAATATGATTGATGTTCCTGTAAGGAATCGGTGGTTCGCATGCCTGAGCGCATAGCTACTAACGGTTGAGCCCAATAACTCGCGCACACGGGCGATCCGATACTTCCTAAAACAAAATTCACTCCTACCGAGCGCAGAAAAGTGCTCTTACCCGCCATGTTAGCGCCAGTAATCAACCATACTTTGGCGGGCTTACCTAAATCAAAATTGTTGGTTACTCTGCTTGTGTCAGGAATTAAGAGATGCCCCATCTCCCGACTCTCCAGTTCAAGTGTATTTTTAATTTTAGCAAACGTATAGTTCGGATAATTATAATGCAGCGCAGCTAAGGATAGAAGCGAATCCCACTCACCCAACGATTCCAGCCAATGGGGTAACTCGTTTGCATTTTCTTCGCGCCACTTTTCCAGTTTATTTAAAATCTGAAAATCATAAAGAAACAATCCGTTGCCAAACATCATGGCGATTGGATTCATGCGCGCTTCGAATGCATTGACTAACTCTGCAAAATGTTTTACCTTCTTAAATGCATCTGTTGCCAGTTGTTGATGGCGTTTCATCAATTCGGATTCAACTTTTTGGTGCGCGAGTTTTTCAAAAATGCGCGCGTAGTTACTCATTACTTTTTTACCGGTACTAAGCTTGCGCTGAAATTCACCAATTTGCTTTGAATAGTAGCCCGTAATTGAAAGCTGTACCATCATCATGATAAAGAGCAACGGAAAATAAGCTCCATCAAAATTAATCAGACCTAAAATTATTAATGTAATAGCCGGTAAAATCCATCGAAGCAACGTGAATGAATTCTTTTTGTAAACCAGCGGCTTCATAGTAAGCCAGTTTAACAAGGGTGATCGATCAAAAGTAAAATCATTTATTTGTTGGCCCACGCTCCAGATCTGCTGCCTGAATTCAATCATAGCTCCCAACTCACGCACCGCCTGTTGGCGTAACAGTAAATCCTTTTCTGTATAAGGCAACGTTTTAAATCCCTTGCCAAGCGTTCCTCACCCAATTGGAGTACCGCATCGGTTCAGGTATTGATAGATTGAGCCTTCTCCAAAAATATCCAGATCATGACTATAAGGATGGTGGGCATCGACAAACCTGCTTCCATCAGAAACATTTATAGACTTAAATTCAAAAGCATCCGCTTCTTTAATATTGAGCAACTCAAGATAATTCGTTAAATGTCTTTCCTCTTCGTGATGGGTTTGTCTGCTAACCAGAAACGAGAAAACAAGAATCAAGATGGGTAGCAATAAAAAATAATAGGGTTGTGAAACTCCGATATAAATTATTACTCCTGCAACTAAAAATATCAATAGGCGAATGATTGAATAGCGCTTGACAATTTTTTCGATCCGTGCACCTTCATGATTAAAATGCTTTGCGCGGTGGTGATAAAATTCTACGGATGCCATAGTGTGTTGACTTTCTGGATCAGAGCATTCTTTCGATAATACCCACGAGTTGTGTTAAATGCTTCTCATCGATTTTATCAAAATCATTTAGCTTGTCACTGTCAACATCTAAAACGAGGACTACTTCATTATTCTTAAAGGCAGGCAAAACTATTTCCGATTTAGAATCAGAGCTACAGGCGATATGTCCCCGAAATTCATCTACATCGGGAACGACTAACACCTGTTTTTCTTTCCAACTGGCACCACAAACACCTTTGCCCATGGTAATTCGCGTGCAAGCAATCGGTCCTGAAAAGGTCCTAAACCAATTCATTTTTTTTACCAGATAAAATCCTACCCAGAAAAAATTCATGGTTTGTTTTAAAGCCGCAGCAATGTTCGCCAGATTAGCCATCAAATCTGGTTCACCGGTTGTTAACGCTTCAATTTGCGGAATAAGTGCCTCGTATCTTGCCGCTTTATCGGTTGCTGTTGATATTATCAGGTTCTCTGCCATGTCGTAAAATTAGTCCAAAAAACTTCTTTGGTCTGTACCCTACAGACTAAAATATTGTGTTCTGTGGGGACACAGAACACGGGTTGGGGTCTACAGATTGCCTTAACCACCCTTGCCAGGATAAATCGTTGAGCCGGTATTTATAATCAGCATCTTTTCATCGCGCGGCAATTCATCTCTCATTTGCAGCAACAAGGCGAGACCAGCTACTCCGGACGGTTCGCAACGCACAGAATGGTCGCGAATAATTTCCAACGCCTCTTCCTGAAAGCTTTCATCCCATCTAAAATACCAGAAAGATTACCAATGCGATCATTTTGAATCAGTGAATTAATATAAAACTGATAGTCATCCAACGAAGGCAGATAATAAGAAAACAATTTATCCATGCGTGAGTTTGCATCGCGGGTGGTGGCGCCCATCAGAATTACACTGGGCGATTTTCTGAATATCGCCCTGAAAGCGGGATCGTGCCTATAAATGCGGTTATTAAATTCGTTCAACAATAATTAAAATCTTGATGAACAAATCCATACCATACCAAACAGTACAAAACAATAAGTCGGGTTTTCATTCAATGCTTCATAGGATAACCAATCGTGTGTTAATTGTCGTTGAAGCGATCGAGAATTTCGCATTAGCTTTGCAAGCCATGAATAAACTCCACCGCACAGTGCCCACCCGATTCGTGATGCCCCGTGCGTACCAGTTGCTCGCGGATAAGTCGAGAATTTCTTTGGGAATTCAACCGTTTAGCGGATCTTTCTTCATGAATGGACAAAAGATCGCAGTATCCAAGGAGAGAATCCCTTAGCCGCCCGGCATAAATACCAAGCAATGCCCCTCAAAAATTACTCGCGCAGGGTGAAATTGTCCAGGGGGACTGTTCCATCTCCTGCGATGTAGGGCTTCTTCCGTATCGGTCTCCGATATAGAAATTTCACGGGCTTCCCTTCATCTCTATCGTTTCTGCCGTTGGAAGCTCTTCTTGGAAAAATTTTTCTGAGAAATAAGAAATAGTTACACCACCCAGAAAATCCGATGAATCAGCAATGTTGAATACAGGGCTAAAAAAACTCAAAATAAGATCACGCCTTCTAAAGGTACCCAATCAGGCCAGTGAAAATGGAAGGGGAGAGTAAAGCATGTCAATCACCTGGCCCGTGAAACCATTTACTGTAGGCGCTTCAATAGGGCGTTATTCAAAAACACACCATAAAAGTACTATCAATTCGTTACCTACTGCACCTCCTAAAACAAGCGCGAAACACATTGAAAATCCGTTGTGCGCCGGTTTCTGTACCATCTTAACCAGATAATAAGAAACACCAAGCGTGGCAAAGATTCTAAAAGTAGTCTAGCGACTAATTTCCAAATTTCGCTTTCCCCTCGGATGCAAAAGCCATACCTAGTTGTAAATAGGTAGTGCAGCCCGGAACCAATCACCAAAAACATTTGCTTCCTAGTGGATGTACATAAATTATGAACCAACATTTTGCTCGACTGGTCCTAGGATAATGGCCACAGGAACAATGAAAATATTTTTATAATTCATCTTAGTCTGTTCCCATCAACGCTGGTCCACATTTAGTTCACCGTTACCTTCACCTTTGAAGTAAACTCATCCGCGTCACGCCTCAGTGGCTCTCGGAAGTTTCTCCAGTTAATTCAACAAAGCGCCCGGGTTTCGGTACGGATATAGTCCTTATGTTCCCGTCAAAGAAGAGGAAACTCTTCACCATCCTTTTCACTTCAATTGAAATTTTATCAACACCGCCAGCCCCATGTCCTTTCGGAGATTCTGAACCCGTATTACAAAATCACGGGCGATACCTTCTCGCTTCAATTCCTCCGTAAGGGTAATATCAGACGCCTCGGTTAATCCATTTTCTGAAGCAACGGACCAACCCGGGATGTCTTCGGATGAGATCAAAACATCTTCCAACACCAAATCAAATCCAGCTTTTAACGCCCCTTTCTTTTCAATGGTTTGAATATCTGTTGAGCGAATGAATTAATCACGGCGAAACTTCTTCATCCCAACACCATACTGCTTTGCCAAGTTTGGCAAGGTGGGTTTCACTTTCTTTACGAGTAAGCTGACAGGCTCATCGATGTATTGGATTTCCTTTACGTTAACCTGACCCCGTATGGTCGCTTCCACCCTTTTAGCACGGCGAGAGCAAATTTCTCATCCACCACGGGCAACAATACTTTCTGTAATGGCGTGCGTACTTTAATCTTACTGGTTTTACGAATCGAATGAACCAACGAGCAGATTCGCTGCGCATAATCCATTGACTTTTCTAACTCCTCTACTTGCTTTTCAGAATCTGCCTTTACAAATAGTGTATGGTGGTTGATTCATATTGCAGCAGTGTATTAGATTCTTTCGCTCCACTTGCGAAGATGTTGTCAGTAAGATTTCTATACAGCCACTCACTGAAAAAAGTTGCAATAGGCGCCATCAATTGGGCGGTTAAAAGAAGACATTCGTATAGGGTTTCATACGCTGCACGTTTATCTTCACTTACTTCCAGGCCTTCCCTCGAAGCTGGCGGAGGAGAGTTATAAACGTTTACGTTCCGGTTTAAACGCACGTACCAATTCGAAAGATGATCGTTCAGAAACTCTCCTGAATAGCGCG
>JADJMA010000006.1 GCA_016709845.1 Flammeovirgaceae bacterium
AAGCAAAAGTGGTACCGAGTTACTCCAACCCAAGGTTGCATCGCCATGGTACCTTAATTAGTTGGGCGTATTGGGATTATGGCGTGATTGGTTTTGTTCCGGAATTTTGGGGAAAGTTTCCTGCTGATGAAAATAAAGATGGGAAAGTTACCGATGAGGAGTTGATCAAATGGAATGATGATAAGTTGGAGGGAAAATATTTTATCAACTGGCAAGCGTACAATCATCCACAATTGGGTCAAGTGGAAATTGGAGGGTGGAATCAACGATTTATTAAACAAAATCCGCCACCATCCTTTTTGAAAGCGGAGATTGAATTGTATGTTCCCTGGATGTTGTGGTTGGCCGAAACCAGTCCTCGCGTTGTTATTAAGGATGCATCCGTAAAATGGATTGATAAAAGTTTAGCGAAGATTACGGTGAAGGTGGAGAATGAAGGATTTTTACCAACGAATATTTCTAAGCGCGCCATTGAAGCCAACATAGCTTCGCCTGTAAGGGCCCTGATTGAATTAAAAGATGCAGAATTGGTGTCAGGCAAACCGCGAACGGATTTAGGCCATCTTACCGGCAGAAGAGATGGGAACAATCTTACGTCCATGGCTGAGGTGGAATACATAGTGAAAGTTTCAGGTTCCGATCCGGTTGTTACCATTACCACGCAATCCGAAAAAGGAGGAAAGTCAAAGCAGGAATTGAAACTAAAGAAATAGAGTTTCTCATAAAGTCGTTGTAATGCAAAACGACTGGCAATGGACATCGCTTGCATGCTATTCATTACCAATTCATATTTATTGCCAATGTTCTGGATCAACTTAAAAACGTGTTGGTGTATTGGAGATATTTTGAAGGAATGTTTTTAACTTGGGTGTTCTACCATCATCCAACATGGGTCGTATTTTCTTAATCATATAACCCGCATCCGGGTAAGGAACAGGAACTACTTTCCACGGTTAAGTCAGGATACGGGCCTTTGATAGCAGGCGGATACGTTAGCGATCGGCCACCTATTCTTATGAAGTCTAAAAACGGAAATTTATTGATGATATTTGAATGGAAGGAAAAAGAAAGTCGGGAGAAGGCCCAGGCCGATCCGGCCATTCAGGAACAATGGAAGCGGGTAAGTAAATTGAGTGAATTTGAAAAACCAGATTCCCTTGTGGAATTCCGAGAAATGTTTCCGGAATTTGAGGCGATCCCCTGGGATGATTACGCGAAGAAATAATTGAATACCTACTAACCAAATTTTCAAAAAGTGAAAAGAAGAAATTTTATTCAGGCCGGACTTACCACAGCGGCATCTACGTTCGCATTCTCTTCGTCTCGGGCTACAGAGTTTACGGCTGCTGGCGGCAAAACCTTTTAAACTTAATTACGCGCCTCATGAAGGCATGTTTAACAATCATGCGGGAAAGGATTTCATTGATCAACTAAAATTTATGGCCGATCAGGGCTTTCGCGGAGTTGAAGATAATGGTTTGTTGGAGCGGCCAGCCGTTGAGCAAGATCGCATAGGCAAAACCCTTGAGCAATTGGGCATGACGATGGGTGTGTTTGTTATAGATGGTGGCGACAACTGGAAAACTTCGTTAACTACGGGCAAGCAAGAGTTTAAAGATGTGTTCTTAAAAACTTGCAAAGCTTCGGTAGAAGCAGCCAAACGTGCAAATGCAAAATGGGCTACCGTGGTGCCTGGCTTTTTTGATCGTAAGATGTCTATGGGTTTACAAACTGCCAATGTAGTGGATGCCCTGCGCAGAGGCGCTGAGATTTTAGAACCAAGTGGATTGGTAATGGTACTGGAACCATTAAGTGATACCCCGGAATTATTCTTACGCACGTCCGATCAATCGTATGAGATCTGCAAAGCAGTGAAAAGTCCTTCATGTAAAATTTTGTACGACATTTTACCACATGCAACGTAACGAAGGCAACCTGATTAATAACATCGATGCGAGTTGGGATGAGATTGCCTACTTTCAAATTGGTGACAATCCCGGAAGGAAAGAACCAACTACTGGAGAAATTAATTACAAGAATATTTTCAAACACCTTTACGATAAAGGATACAAGGGCATAATGGGTATGGAGCATGGTAATTCGAAAGAAGGGAAGGAAGGCGAGTTAGCCTTGATTAATGCTTACCGGGAGTCGGATAATTTTAAGATTGTTAAAACGTATGGAGCAATGAAGAAGATAATTTTAGTGGGCTCGTTGTTAACCATTACTTCGCTTATCTGCGAAGCCCAATTAGGTGGACTAAAGGACAGGCTGGTAGAAAAAACAAAACAAGCTGCGCAAAAGGCTGCGAAAGATAAGACAGTTGGCAAAGCTGATGCGGAGCGCGACCGACTCGACTCGGTTGATTTCAATTATGCCATTACTGTAATTGATAACTCAGGCATGATGAACATTCGTGATTTTGACGAGACGCTCACCAAATCGGCTTATGCCGCTTCTAATTTTTTATTGAAAGAAGAGAAGGATAAAACTCCAGCTCAAAAGTGTCGGGCTATTTTAGATGCCGCAGAGAATTTCTATCAGGTGCGGCAATATAAACCAGCCGAGATTTATTTTCTGGATGCCAAGTTAAGTTACGAAGCAGAGGGTCTTACGAATAACATCAATTACAGTAAAGTAAGTGCCGATCTGGGTTTACTCTACGCAACGATGGGTCGGTACAACTCGGCCGAGTATTATTCTTCTGAGGCCCTTTCCATAAGAGAACAGACGTTGGGTAAAAGCAGCAAAGCGTATGCATCATCGTTGAATAATCTGGCAGTACTCTATCAGAAAACAGCTCGCTTCAACGAATCAGAAAAATATTTTGATGAAGCGCTGCAAGTTGTTCAGGAACAATTGGGGGCGGAAAGTCAGGAGTACGCCATTGTACTGAACAACCAGGCAATTCTGTTTTCTGAAATCGGGCGCACCGAACAAGCGGTTAGTAAACTCAACACGGCAATTTCCATATTGGATAAACTGAAAAAGAAAGTAGTGCGCAACCAGGAGAAGCCATCTATTTGAAGTTGGAAAAGATGTTGGGCAGCAAAGATCCCTTCTATGCAGGAGTATTAAATAATCTTGCTCTGCTATATGTTCAAATGGATCAGACCGATAAAGTGGAGGACTATCTTAAGCGTTCGGCTGAAGTTTATAAGACTCGCTTCGGAGATCAAAATCCTAATTACGCAAAAGTCCTCAACGATCTGGGAAATTTCTACAGAGCGCAGGGACGTTTTGCTGAGGCAGAAGAGAATTTGACAAAGGCATTAAACATTCGGGGAACTCTGCATTAGACACCAATCATCCTGATTATGTGAAGTCGCAGGAAGACCTGGCCATTCTATATTGGAAAAAAGGAGACCTGGCGAAAGCCGAATCGAATTACAAGATCGCCATGGATAAGTCGCTTGATTTTATCAACCGGTATTTTCCGCCTATGAGCGAAGCAGAGAAAACAAAATATTGGGATGTATTGCGCCCGCGGTTTCAACGGTTCTATAATTATTGTCTGGAGGCGAGCGTCACCAACCCGGCTGTGGCACAAACGATGTATAATTATCAGATTGCTACAAAGGTCTTCTCTTAAATACAACCAACAAAATAAAAGCGATTTTTGCCAGTGGTAATAATGAGTTGATCAAAGACTATGTAGCCTGGTTAGATAAAAAGGAAACACTGGCTCGTTATTATTCTCTCTCTAAAGAAGATTTAAGCGCCCAGAAAATAGACTTGCCAACGTTGGAGAAGGAAGCGAATGATATGGAACGTTCACTATCGCAACGCTCCACCGATTTTTCGCAAGGGTATTCTACGGATAAGACTGAGTTTTCTCAGATCGCTTCTGTGTTGAGCGATCAGGAGGCTACTGTTGAATTTATTCGGATTCAATCGTATGACAAAAATTTCACTACGGATTCAAAGTATGCTGCGTTGATTCTTACTAAAGGCATTACAACACCTAAGCTCGTTGTGCTCGATAACGGAAATCAGTTGGAAACCCGATACGCGAAATTTTATCGAAATGCCATTCAACAAAAATCGGCCGACACGTATTCGTACGATCAGTTTTGGGCCCGGGTCGATCCCGCCCTTGGCGGAAAGAAAATTCTTTTCATTTCCCGGATGGAGTCTACAATCAGATCAGCTTAAACACTTTAAAGAAAAATGACGGACCTTACTTATTAAATCAATATGATTTGATTCTGGTTGGAAATTCCAAAAGATATTTTGGAATTGAAAAGTCAGAAGGCTGTGGCCTCAAAGAAAAATGCTTTCCTTCTTGGCTTCCCCGATTATGGAGGTGATGCCGTGGCCGCGTTGCCGGGAACAAAATTGAAATTGACAACTTGGCAAAAATTTTAAAGGCGGGCGGTTATCAAACGACTCCGTACGTTCAGAAAACAGCAACGGAAGCAGTCTTAAAATCACTGAAGGGTCCAGCGATTGTGCACATTGCAACGCACGGTTATTTTCAACCCGATGTTGAACATTCGGCTGCAGGGGTGCGCGAAGAAAATGCACGTAATAATCCATTGCTCCGTTCAGGCTTATTGTTAGCCGGTGCATCACCCACATTGAAAGGCGAGGTAATGCCCAACCTGGAGAGTAATGACAACGGAGTACTTACCGCGTACGAAGCCATGAACCTGGATCTTGGAAGGAACCGACTTAATTGTATTAAGTGCCTGCGAAACCGGCTTGGGCGATGTGCGTGCCGGTGAAGGTGTTTATGGATTACAGCGTTCGTTTCAGGTGGCAGGGGCCAAAGCGTTGGTGATGAGTTTATGGAAAGTAGATGATGCCGCCACACAAGCGTTGATGACCAACTTTTATACAAACCTTGCCAAGGGAGGTAGCAAGGCAAAAGCATTTAAGCAAGCGCAGCTTCAGTTGATGACAAAATATAAAGACCCGTACTATTGGGGTGCCTTTGTTATGATGGGGATGTGAGAGATATTGAACTCAGTGGTTTGTTTTTTTCACGCAGAGGCCGCTAAGTTAAGGCAAAGAAATCGCAAAGTTAACTTAGCGAGCTTAGCGTTGAATTTATCTTTGCGTACTCTGCGTGAAAGGCATTACAACTGCCCGCCTTTGCCAGAGTTTTTCTCCAATAAGAAAAACTTAATCAAAATTTGCTGGTGAAGAACACCAGCAAAGGCGGGGAGTATTTTGTCCAGGAGCATTACCTACAACAATCGAATATATACAATTGCTGAGATTTCGCGCATGAGCATTGTAAATTTACTTTCGACATAATATAATTTTTAAGATTATATTTATAGTGTGAAAAATTACTTTCTCGTTTTATTGCTCCTCGCACAACTACCTACTTTTGCCCAGGACTGGCTCACGCAAGCGTTGACTGAAACGGGTTCGGCACAAAAGGCGCGGCTTGATTCTATCGACTTTCAGTTTGCCATGTCAGTAAACGAAAATTCCAGCTTTCTCGACGAGTGATACCTTAAACTGGGCCGTGGATTTTTATAAGGCGCGGTGGTATAAAATTGCTGAAGTATCTTTTATTACCGCCAAGGGATTTATGGAGGCTAATAATATTGTGAATGACATTAGCTACATCCGGTGTATTTCTAATATGGCTGTTATGTATTTGGTACAAGGCCGCACCTTGGAGGCAGATCAATATATTACCTATGCATTGAACGAGAGTGAAAAATATTTGGGGAGGCAGAGTATTGCGTACGCGGCCAATCTCAATAGCAAAAGCAAAACTTCATCAATTGCTAGGGCAGTACAATGAAGCCGAACAACTTTTCGATCAGGCGCTACCTATTCTTTTAAGTGCAGTAGGTGAATCCGGAATGCAATATGCTATTGTAAGTAATAACAAGGCAATGTTGTATCAGGCTATGGGTAGGTATGATGAGGCGATTCCGCTTTTAAAAAATGCAATTACTGCCTTAGAGGTTTCAAACAAAAGAACATTAAAAGGAAAAAAATCATTTGACAGCCGCAAGTTTAATTCTAACCTCGCATTGCTCTATCAATTGTCGGGCGACTTAGCCCAGTCAGAAACTGCTTTTTGGCAATAAAAAAGTTTTTGAAAATCGGTTGGAAACCAATAACCCCGAATATGCCGTAGTGTTAAATCAATTAGCGCTGCTCTATATTCAAATGAATAAAATAGATCAGGTGGAGCCGTTGTTGCAAAAGGCATCTACCATCTACAAGAAAAAATTTACCGAAGAGAATGCCGCCTTTGCAAAAGTGCAAAACGACCTCGGGAATTTTTATCGGTTACAGGCACGCTATGCCGAAGCCGAAACGGTACTTAGTAAAGCGCTCGCTATTCGTCAACGAACCTTAGGCGAAAATCATCCCGACTATGTGAAGTCCATGGAGTCACTCGGAATATTATATTGGAAGCGAGGCGACCTTGGTAAAGCTTATCCGCTTTTAAGTGGCGCAGCCAATAAATCACTTGAGTTTATTTACAAATATTTTCCGCCCATGAGCGAGGCCGAAAAACAAAGTATTGGGATATTCTTCAACCGAGGGTTCAACGGTTTTATAATTATGCGATTGAAGCAAGCGCGCAAAATCCCGCGGTGCTTACCGATGTTTATAATTACCAGATCGCGACCAAAGCGTTGCTGCTGAACTCCACCAATAAAATTAAGAATGCGATTCTTTCCAGTGGCGACCAGTCGTTAATCAACGATTACGTTTCATGGATTGGACAAAAAGAAGCCTTGGCACGATACTATGCCTTATCAAAAGAGGAATTAACACAACAGAAGATTGACCTTACGGCCATGGAGAAAACCGCGAATACCATGGAGCGTTCCCTGTCGCAACGGTCGGGTGATTTTGCCAAAGGCTATTATGCGGAGCAAATAACCTTAACACAAGTGTCTTCTCTTTTACAAGAGACAGAGGCCATTGTTGAGATTATAAGAGTGCGAACGTTTGATAAAGATTTTACAGACGATTCGCGCTACCTGGCTTTGGTACTAAGCAAAGGAAGCACCCAGCCGGTTGTGGCAGTACTGGATAATGGCAATCAATTAGAAACCCGCTATGCTAAGTTTTATAAAAATGCTATTCAACAGAAGATAGCTGATGAGTATGCGTTTGCGCAATATTGGCAACGTATCGAACCTTTGCTTACGTCAAAGAAGTTCATCTACCTGTCGCCCGATGGCGTTTATAATCAGATTAATATTAATACGATCAAAAAACCTGAAGGCGAGTATCTTCTTAATCTGTATGACATTGTCGTTATCGGAAATTCGAAAGATTTAATCGCGTTGAAAGCAGGCAAATCGGTTGTTACAAAAAAAGATGCTTTTGTCTTAGGCTTTCCGGATTACGGTGGCAATGCTGTTGCGCTACCGGGCACCAAAGCGGAGATTGATGGCATCAATAAAATTCTTTCCGCTTCCGGCTTTAATGTCTCCAAAAGAGAACCAAAAGACGCTACCGAGTCCGCACTAAAAAATGTGAAAGGCCCATCGATTATGCATATCGCGACTCATGGATATTTTTTGGCTGATGCAGATTTGAAAGGAAACGATGCGATGGGTGTGGATGCAGAAAACGCCAAGCATAATCCTTTACTTCGATCGGGATTAATTTTATCAGGCGTGCATGCGCCTGGGCAGGATAAAACTTCCATTGATTTACAGAGTAATGATAACGGAGTGCTCACCGCTTATGAAGCGATGAATCTTTCTTTAGAAGGAACGGACCTGATTGTGTTGAGTGCTTGCGAAACCGGGCTGGGAGATGTGCGCGCTGGCGAAGGTGTGTATGGGTTACAACGAGCTTTCCTTGTAGCAGGAGCAAATGCATTAATAATGAGTTTATGGAAAGTGGACGATGCGGCCACGCAACAGTTAATGACGAACTTTTACATCAGCTGGACTAAGAGCGGAAATAAACAAAAAGCTTTTAAGCAAGCACAATTGCAACTGATGACCAAGTACAAAGAGCCTTACTATTGGGGTGCTTTTGTTATGATGGGGATGTAAAGAATTTCATAACACAGCAGTTAGTTTTTTCATAAAAGTCTGCGAAGTTCGGAGAACCTTAGCGAGTTTTGCGCTGAATTTCTCTTAGCGCGCTTTGCGTGAAATTGAGATTTCTCGTATATCGATAGCTTCATTTTAAGTATTACATTTAAGCTATGAAAAATCTAACAACTTTGACTTTCGTAGTCATGCTACTTTTAGGTGCTTGCGCGCCTTCACAAACCAAACAAGATCAAAAAATGTTACGCCACGTTGTTCTCTTTAAGTTTATTGATACTGCCTCACCTGAAGATGTAAAGAAAGTAGAGACTGCTTTTGGTGAGTTGAAAGAAAAAATCAGTCTGGTTAAAGATTACGAGTGGGGTACAAACTCCAGTCCGGAAGGTTTAAATCAAGGCTTGACGCATTGTTTCTTGGTAACGTTTGCCAGCGATAAAGATCGTGACGATTATTTGGTGCACCCTGATCACCTGGCTTTTGTTGAAGTTTTAAAACCACATCTCGATAAAGTTACGGTGGTTGATTATTGGACTAAGTAACAAGTTTTAAAAAATCAGCTAATGAGGACCTGTCTTGCCTTACTATCATCTTTACTGTTGCTTGGCGCGTGTACTCCACAAAAGAGTGAACGAGTTGCCACTGAGTACGAAGCTTTCAGACCCCAGTTTCATTTTACTCCTAAAACAGCTTGGATGAATGATCCGAACGGCTTGGTTTTCTATGAAGGTGAGTATCATTTATTCTATCAACATTATCCGGACAGCACCGTGTGGGGCCCTATGCATTGGGGGCATGCGGTTAGCACTGATCTGATTCATTGGGAACATCTTCCTATCGCGTTGTACCCGGATTCGCTGGGTTATATTTTTAGCGGCAGCGTTGTTGTTGATTGGAAAAATACAAGTGGCTTGGGTTCTGTTGAGCAGCCACCTCTTGTTGCTATCTACACCTATCACGATGCAGAAGGTGAACGTGCTGGCAAAATTGATTATCAGACGCAAGCCATTGCTTACAGTTTAGACAAAGGTCGCACGTGGACTAAGTATAATCATAATCCCGTGTTAGCAAATCCAGGTATTATTGATTTCCGCGATCCGAAAGTTGCCTGGAATGAAGTAAGCAACCAATGGGTGATGACACTGGCGGTGAAAGATCATATTGAATTCTATGGATCACCCGATTTAAAGAAATGGAATAAGTTAAGCAAGTTTGGTAAATCACTCGGTGCACATGGAGGCGTGTGGGAATGCCCTGATCTGTTTCCGCTTAAAGATGAAGCTGGTAATACACACTGGGTACTGTTTGTAAGTATTAATCCGGGCGGACCGCAAGGGCTCGGCTACAATATTTTGTTGGTGGTTATGATGGCAAGATTTTCACACCACAGGATACCGTAACACGTTGGATTGATTATGGTGCTGATAATTATGCCGGAGTAACGTGGTCGGATATTCCGGCAACGGATGGCCGCAGATTGTTTATCGGTTGGATGAGTAACTGGCAATATGCCAACGTGGTTCCAACCAAAACGTGGCGCAGCGCGACTACCTTGCCACGAGAAGTTGTGCTGAACAAGAAAGATCAAATTTTCGAATTGAAGTTTAAACCAGTAACAGAAATTAAGTCGATTGTACAGAATCCAAAAGTTTTACTGGAGATGCTTCGCTGGAAAGCCCCTTGTCATTAATTGAATTTACTGTTGGTGCAGGCTCGCAAGATTTTACACTAACAATTTCCAATGATAAATCAGAGAAAGTAATTATCTCGGCTGCTGATGGGTTGTTTTCAGTTGACAGAACAACTTCAGGCATTACAAATTTTAGTGACGTTTTTCCGGCCATCAATAAAATGGATATTAGGGATGTACAAATTAGAAACGTAAAGGTATATCTTGATTTAGCTTCAGTAGAAATTTTTATAAACGATGGCGAACGGGTGATGACAGAGATTGTTTTCCGGAGACTCCTTACACTAACGTCAAACTGCAAAGTTCGAGTTCACAATTTATGATCTCGTCAATTTCTTCTATTTGGAAATAAATTATCAAAACCATGAATCAAAACGATTTAGACAAACTTCGATTAGAGCTTTCTGTAAAAGCAAAAAATGGATTAGATTTTATTGTAGCGGCAATCATTGTGTGGTCGTTGATTTCCTTCATCTGGACGTTGTCTTATTCTGATTACGACAAAGCGTGATGACTTTTATTGTGGGTGGTCCCATGTTGCCTCTTGCCTTTTTGTTATCAAAAATTTTTAAAACCACCTGGAAGGTTGAAAATAATCCGTTAGATCCCCTCGGGTTGTGGCTAAACTTTGCTCAATTATTTTATTTCCCCATGTTGGTATTTGTGTTGATTATGAAGCCTGAATATTTTGTTTTGTGCTATGTAATTATAACCGGAGCGCACTTCTTTCCATATGCGTGGTATTATAACACAAAAGCATTTGCTGTTATGGCCGGAGTAATCTCACTTGGTTCTATGGCGATAGCGTTAACTGTACAACCGGCAAATCTTTATTTGATTCCTTTATTTATGGTGGTAGCGCTGTTGGTGTTGGCTGTTTGGTTATTCCTGGATTTTAAGCGGAGCAAGCTTAGGTATGAAAAGCATACCCAAAGCTGATTATCGGTTTCTGTTTGAGATTTGACTCATGAGTTGACTTTGCAACTTCATGCCAAGCATCAAAGATACCCACGCAAGCAAGATGACAAATTCGGAATAGGACCCTCCAACATTAGGCATTGTTCCGCGAACGCGGGGCAGATAAGTCATAAAGAAGATAAACCATACGTAATAAGAATAAACCAACGCAAGGCTGCCAAATTGTTTTTCTGAAAGCTTTGAATTTTTAAACAGAGAGTCTGCATACGGCATGATGAAGATGAGAAGGTAAGCGATAAATCCACCAGTCACACGTAATGGAATTAATACAGTACCACTGAGGTAAACGAACGTGAGCAGTTGAACCAGATGAATACTATGCGCAATGGCAAAAATCAAATAATATTTATCTGAAAGAATGGAGGTAAGCTTAATGTATCGATGGGTTTGAAAAAGAAAGATTAAACTGAAAATACCTAAGGAGGCACGTCCGGAAAATCGAGTTAGCGCCTGAAGACCTTCGAGGGTAGCTCCATAATTAATCACGGCAAGGATAGCAATACCCACTTCAATAATTAGTACACTTAATAAAGCATCTTTAAACTTCACGCACTGAATTTTTTTAATGAGTTAATAAGCATGGCTATTTCTTCTTCTGTGTTATAATAATGTGGTGAAAGGCGCAGTGCCCAATCCACTTGCTTTGCTTCAAAGTCAATTAAGGCAAAGTTGCGAAAGCCAACGGAAGTATTGATGTTCTCCTTGCGCAAATTCGTGAGTACATGCTGTGCTGTTTGGTTAGCAATAGCTATAGTGATAATGCTACTTTGCGGAGTACCTTTATCAAGAAGAGTAAAGCCTTTTAGTTTTAAAACTTCTTTTCGAATAAGATCACACAAGTGCTGATTACGTTTCTGAATGGCAGGCAGCCCTACGTGTATGGCATAGTCGATGGCTGCTTTACTTCCAAGCACCAGGGCATAGGGGAGTTCCCACTCTTCAAATCTGCGAGCATCCATTCGCGGAATATATTCATTAGCCGAAATCCAATCGGCACCGCGCATGTCTATAAAAAGTGGCTCTAATTTTTGATTGATGATTTTATCAGAAACATAAAGAAAACCGGAACCGCGTGGCCCGCGTAAAAATTTACGCATGGTAGCACTAAAGAAATCGCACTTAATTATTGCGACATCCACTGGAATTTGTCCGGCCGATTGGCAACCATCTACTAAGTAATAAAGGTTGCGGTCGGCACAGAGTATTCCAACTTCTTCCACCGGTTGAATTAAACCCGTGTTGCTGGGTACATGGGTAAGGGAAACAAGTTTAGGATGGTGTTGATCCATCAGGCTTTTCATGTCGCTAACATCAACACCGCCTTCGGGCTTGCTTTTAGCGCGTACGATTTTTACACCAAATCTTTTTTGTAGGGAAAGAAAAGCAATCTGATTCGAGATGTAGTCTTCATTCGCAAGAAGGATTGAATCCCCTTCCCGAAAAGGAATGCAGGATAACGCCAGGGCAAAAGCGTTGGTTGCGCTGGAGGTAAACGCAATGTTTGTTGATTTACAATTTAAGAGTTTAGCCGTTGATGAATAGAAACCTGCGATCTCTTCTACTTTACTATCAGCTGCTTCATAACCTCCAGTTACACTTTCCAGATTAAGATAATCTTGCATGGCATCGATAACCGCTTGGGGCATGAGCGCTGCGCCCCGCATTGTTGAAATGAATTTTATGTTTACAGCCAGGCGTTTGCGTTCTTAGTAATTCAACGTTCATGGTTGTTCTGGTTTTAGCAACAATGTTTTGCTTTTGCTTTCAATTTCTTTCCGACTCATGAGCATCTTACGAAACTTACCCATTACAAACATTTCGGCTTGATCACTATAATGCTTACTCATAACATTACCCGATTGCCCTGTGGGCGAAACAGTAATTCCATTTTCCATATCACTAAAGTCTGTAATCTTGCGCAAGGGCTGGTCCGCCATCTACCGGAAAATACCCCGTAGTATCAAGTTTATAGTGAAGGTTGTTAATTACTTCGCTTCCTCCACTCACAGCAAAAGGGCCTACATTGAAAAAACCTTTCAGTGGTTTCACGGCATCGAAAGCGTGCTTGTGGGTTAGTGTATGAATTTTTCCCCATGTCCACTCGGCAGGATTGCTGCCTGAAGTTTTTGTGAGTAGTTCAATTGTTTTATGTGCAGCTTGTTCAACGATTTGTGCGCGCGTTTCTTTTGCATCCGTCTGGCGATTATCCCACCACGGTGAGTTTTCATTTTTTATAAATTGTTCGTAGGTGTTTTTAAGAATGGAAGAAGCAGCCAAGGATTCAAACGCTTTGTCGGTAATGTCATCGGCCATCGCCTTGCGCATGACTTGTGCCAATAGATTGTTGTAGATAGACGGGGCAATCTGGTCGGCACCGTGATCACCTTTCCAGGAGGCCAACGTTTCAACGATTACACTGTATTCACTCTTGTTTACCGATTTTAAAATGGCAGCTAGTTCGTGCGCGATGTCGGCATGCATGTGCGAAGTAACATCCAGGTCGATAGTCTGAATATCTTCAACCGTCCACTTTTTATCCTGCGAAATTAATTCAACGATTCGCCCAGCCCTACTACGCGGATAATAATAACCGGGATATAAAACGCCATCTACCGAATCGGGTTGATTGTTGGCCGAGTACACATAGCCCCAGGGTGGATTGACAGCGTGCGGATTTTTAGAAAAGGGATAGTATCCCAGATAGTCATCGTTACCCGAACTTCCATCAAGAAAAAATTTTGAAGCTGCGTGTGCAGGTCTGATCGGCAATTTGGCTACAGCCCACCACGCAATATTTCCCTGAACATCGGCATACATGACGTTAAGGCCGGGTGACGAAAATAGAGAAGCGGCATGTTCTGCCTGAGCAAACGTAATGGGCATGATTAAGTTCGTAAGCAGCCTGAAGTGATTCGTTCGATAATTGATTCAACGCCCAATACAGCGCGGTGGGTTTGGCTTCTTCTGTAAAATCGATAACCTCGTTGATCACATTGCCATGGGGCGTAACGGGAATTACAATTTCCACATCCAATTGTCCTTTTACTTTGATGAGTTCTTTTCGCCAGACAACATCAACCCACTCACCTTTGTATTTTACTTTGCCATTGTCATCAAACTCTTCAACAAAAAAATCGGTATCATCATTTTCAAACATCGTTAACCCCCAGCCGCAAAAGTCATTCTGACCTAAAAGCCCGAAGGGAATGCCGGCAATATGATGACCGTAAAAACGGAAGTTGGGAGTTTCCAAATGAGCTTCATACCAAACGGCAGGTTGCGAAAAACCAATGTGGGTATCATTGGCTAAAATGGGCGAGCCCGATGCCGTGCGATTTCCTGCGATAACCAAACCGTTACTACCTTGCCATAGGGGAACAGGAATTTTTTCCAAGGCCTCACTAAAAAATGCAATCATGGAATCACTTGCCTTGGTTTGCACTGATGCTTGCCGGGCACTTCCATTAAAGTTTTTAATTATCTCGCCATTAGCAGGTGTTAGCACAGCCAGGTCTTTCAGGTAGGTATCGCCTAATTCGTTTCTTATTTTTTCCAAGACAGGGTCTACCCGTAGACCTTCGGCAAATCCAAACGACATAAAACCAACCGCGAGGTAAATATCTTCCGGAGTAAAATCAGTCTTGGGTATACCCATAATGGTAAACTCGAGTGGCGTGGTACCGGTCTTTACAAATTGATTAATTCCTTTTTGGTAGGCCAGCGCTGCCTTTTGAAATGCTGAGGTATCAGCGTTAAGATATTTTTGAGCTTGTTCTCGGGCGAATTTATTAATCCCCAGCGTTCGGAAAAGTTTGTCAGTCTTGAGTAGATCAGGCCCGAGTATTTCGGATAATCGACCGCTTGCCGCTCTGCGAATCATTTCCATTTGAAAGAGTCGATCCTGAGCATGTACGTACCCTAAGGCATAATAAGCATCTTCATCATTTTGCGCGTAAATGTGCGGCACCCCATAGTTATCGTAAAGTACTTCAACAGGTTCGTGCAACCCTGTTAAGGTGAGTTTGCCCGAGTAAGTAGGTTTGGTTGAAAGCAGGTAGATATAAACAGCAGCTACAAGGCAGAATCAAGGGCTATAACAGGCCATAAGAATTCGTTTCAGTATTTTCATAGGTAGATAGATGATTATCGAAAGTTAACTATTTAACTTTAGGGAATCAACTGACTAATGAAATAATACTGGATAATTTTCTTTGATTTCCATTTCTGGCAAATGCAAAATAAATACGGACTAACTCCCATGAAGCTCGAGGAGTATAAAATGAGCATAAATACCAATCCTGAAAATGAATTGGTGAACCTTGCGGAGTTTATTATTCGGACTTAAACTTCATAATCGGTTATGCGACCATAATAATTTTACCGGCAGAAAAATTTACAACCTGGCTCGCGCGTATGCGCGCAAACCCGTAGCGGAATCACAAAGAAAATTCAAGGCAGACTTAAAAAACAAGATTAGAACTTAAAATCTTTGATGGTTACCGGCCTTATTCGGCAACGGTAAATGTTTTACGAGACCTATCATGACACTACTTATGTGGCTTCACCCTATAAAGGCTCGCGGCATAACCGCGGCTGTGCATTAGACCTTACGGTGATTGATAGTAAAACGGGAGAGGAGCTGAAAATGCCAACAGGGTACGATTCCTTTAAAAAAGAAGCGTGGCCGATCACTCCGGTAGCGATCCACAATCAGGAAGAACCGTAAGACGTTGATTGATATGATGGAAAAGAATGGCTTTAAAGTAAGTACTTCAGAGTGGTGGCATTTTGATTTTGTGGGCTGGCAGAATTTTACGGTGATGGATATTGATTTTGAGGAGTTGGAAAATGATTAACTTTGAGATTACAGATATAGTTTTTAACGGATAAACGATTCTTCTACCCATGGACAAAAAAGTAAAAAATTCCTGTTTGATTATTTAAACAATGCGTCACCTACCGGCTTTGAACAAAGCGGCCAGCAAATCTGGCTTGATTACATGAAGCCTTACATTAACGATTACATGGTAGATGTGTACGGCACGGCTGTGGGTATTATCAATCCGAAAGGTGCCTACAAAGTAGTGATTGAAGCACATGCCGATGAAATTTCATGGTTTGTAAATTATATTACCGAAGAAGGCTATATCTATGTGCGCAGAAATGGTGGCAGCGATCATCAGATTGCGCCCTCTATGCGCGTAAATCTTCCACACAGATAAAGGAGTTGTAACTGGTGTGTTTGGCTGGCCGGCCATCCATGTGCGCGATGCCGGTAAAGAAGAAGCTCCATCGTTAAAAAATATTTTTATTGGCATCGGGGCCGAATCAAAAAAAGAAGTAGAGGCGATGGGTGTGCATGTAGGCACAGTGGCTACGTTTCAGGATGAGTTGATTGAACTCAACAAAAATTATCTAACCGGTCGTGCGCTCGATAATAGAATGGGTGGTTATATGATTGCTGAAGTAGCTCGCAGACTTCATGAAAATAAAAAGAAGTTGCCATTCTGTTTATATGTGGTGAATGCCGTACAAGAAGAAATTGGCTTACGCGGAGCGGAAATGATTTCACGCAGATTGAAACCTGATTTGGCAATCTGTACCGATGTAACGCATGATACGCAGTCGCCTATGTATAACAAAAAGAAAGCGGCAACATGAAGTGCGAGCAGGACCTGCATATTATGTTACAGGACGAAAACATGCAAAACAATGTGCTAAAAATGATTATTGACGTTGCAAATAAAAAGAAAATTCCGTTCCAGCGTCAGGCTGTTTCACGGTCAACGGGTACGGATACCGATTCATTTGCGTATTCGGCAGAAGGCGTTGCGTCAGCGCTTATTTCCCTTCCTTTAAAATACATGCACACTACGGTTGAGACGGTTCATAAAGATGATGTTGAAAATGTTATCAACTTGATTTACGATGTGCTGCTGCAGGTAAAGCCTGGGCACGACTTCAGGTATATTAAGTAACAAAACTGTCCACGGTCGACAGCTAACAGTCGACCGTGGACTCTATTATTTTATCTTAAACCCCACATTCCTCATATCATCCCAAAAGCCGGGATACGATTTATTAACAACCTCCGGGCTTTCAATTTTAAGATTAGTGAGCGTTGCCAGAGGCGCCAGTCCCATGGCCATCCTATGATCGTGGTGGTATTGATGATAATTTCTTCACTCGAAACTTTTCCAGGAGCTAGCGTCCAGCATCCAGTTTCTCTTTCAGTAAGGGTTGCTCCAATCTTTCCAAGTTCAGTTTGAAGAGCAGCAATTCGATCTGTTTCTTTTATGCGAAGGCTTTCCAATCCCGTAAAGGTGCCGGTTATTCCTTTGGCGCGCAAACAGGTAAAACGGTTTGAGCTAAGTCCCGGACAATCTTTAAAATTCCAGGTTAATTCTGTTGCTGCATCCTTCTTTGAAAGAAATAATTGATTGTTCTTAAAAGTGGATGTAACGCCTAATCGACCCATAATCTCAACAATCACCCGATCGCCTTGTAATGATTTTTCTGAAACATTGGGCAGAGTGATGGTAGCTTCTTCGGCCAACGCGGTAAACCCATACCAATAACTGATAGCCGACCAATCGGCCTCTACAGTAATGTTGGTCGGTTTATAGTTGGCAGGGGCAATCCTGATTTGCTGATTCTCCAAATCAATATCGCAGGTTACTCCAAATTGTTCCATGAGTGCTGCCGTCATTTGAAAGGGTATGCTTCCCATTTTCCCGTAAGGGTAATGGTAAGTCCTTTGGGAAGGGTAGGTGCTACCATCATCAATGCCGAGATGTACTGGCTGCTCACATTGCTGGTATAGTTAAGGCATCCACCTTTTGAGTTGAAAACCCTTTGGTTTCAATGGGTGGGAAGCCATCTTTTTCAAGGTAGTCGACCGTGGCACCTAAAAGTCTGAGTGCATCAACCAGAATGCCAATCGGGCGTTCTTGCATCCGGGCTGTTCCTGTAAGGACTTTGTGTTTATTGGTAATAGCAAAGTAGGCAGTCAGGAATCGCATAGTTGTGCCGGCATCCAATACATCGATCAATTTTTCGTTACTAGTAATTAATCGATTCATCGTTTGCGTATCGCGGGCATCGGATAGATTACTAACGACCGATTGGTTTTCACAAAGCGCTTTTAGGATCAGGGCGCGGTTGCTTATGCTTTTAGAAGAAGACAACTTGGTAATGGTTCCGGATAGTTGCTTGTTAATTGAAATACTTAGGTGTGATGAAATAATTTTATTAATAAGATTTTTAGTGCGAGTTGAAACAATTTAATTTGAATAATGGTTAAAGTAAATATGAAGACTACAAGTAAACTTGCTATTGGTATTGGGTTAGCGGGCGGTGCTTTACTCGCTGCCTGGTTGCTAACTGGTGATCGCAAAAATAAGACAAAAGAGTTTGTTGCGAAGAAAGCGGACGATGTGAAACAGGCATTTAAGAAAGTGAAGAAAGAATTAGAAGGTTCTGAAGACCTTTATGTTTAAATCGACTGATAGTAATCAAGCGATGTCTCAATTTCTTCTGCGTTAACCTCCACATCCCATACAGCCTGACCGATTCCTTTGGTCAAGGCCATCAGTATCCTATTTCCCTTATTTTTCTTATCCTGTGCCATCAAATCCATGATTGGTTTCCTTGCGGTCGGCAGGGAAACGAATGGAAAAATAAGTTTCAGATACCCGGAGATCTCGTCAAGTTCTACTTTTGAGAGAAGATTCTTTTTCCAAGCTATAAACGATTCGCAGTGCATACCGATAGCAATAGCCTCGCCATGAAAAATCCGACTTCCGGAATCCAGAAAGTAGCTTTCAACGGCATGACCAATGGTATGGCCGAAGTTGAGAATCTTGCGTAGACCGCTCTCTTTTGGATCAGTTTCTACCACCCTTTTTTTGAAGGCAACGGAATGCTCAATCAATATATTCCAATCCTGGTTGACCAACGATTTCTCTTTTACCGCCTGCCACATCGTTTTATCTGAGATAAGACAATGCTTGATTATCTCGGCAAAGCCCGACTGCAATTCCCTTTCGGGAAGGGAGTTCAGAAAATTGGGACAAATAAGTGTAGCTGCCGGATTGCAAAACACGCCAATATGATTTTTATAATTATGAAAATCGATACCCAGTTTTCCGCCTACGCTGGCATCCACCTGTGCCAGTAGGGTAGTGGGCATCAATGTAAAGTCTATTCCGCGTTTAAAGGTTGCCGCGCAAAACCCACCTAAATCACCCAATACACCCCCGCCTACTATTAGCACTAAAGAATGCCGGTCGAAATGCAGATCAGTTAAATTTTCCCAAACTCGTTGGCAGGTTTCCAGGTTCTTGTGCTCTTCGCCTGCGGGAATTACCATAAGGTCATGCTCAGGTAGCGAGTCTTTAACAAGCGGATAGCAAAGGCGACTTGTATTATCATCGGTTAGAACGCCAATTTTAGAATACAATTTTCCCGTAAGGAAGGAGGCGATTAAATCTTTGGCGCTCTGTTGAATAGAAATATTGGACATGTTGGCTTATCAGGCTGCTAAATTTTGTAACATAATTAACAAATTAAATCAATTCTGTTCTTTAGATAGTCTTACGCATAAAAAATCTGCCGCAATCTTATATTTGTGGCCTCAAGATCAATTCTATGGAAATACAGTCTAACATACATTTTGACGACACCGAAGTAGCTTTTTCATACAAAAGCGACCGGCAATTGAAGAAAGCTAATTTTATTTTTTCACTTGTAAATAATCCTTTTATGTCTTCCACAGCCATGGGTTTGGTAAAGATGGGTTTGGCGCTCCACCTGCCGATAAAAGGAATGATAAAGAATACCGTATTTGAACATTTTTGTGGAGGCGAAACCATTCCTCAAAGCCAACAAACCATAGACACCTTGAATCGTTATCATGTAGGAACGATTCTTGACTTTTCAGCAGAAGGAGCAAAAACGGAGGCCGGCTTTGACAAAACCATGGAGGAAATTTTAAAAACGCTTGATAAGGCCAAGGGAAATCCGGCTATACCCTTCACCGTTTTTAAATCGACCGGTTTGGTCGATATAGATTTGGTTACCAAAGTTCAAGCGAAGGAAACCCTATCACCAGGCGCAACCGCAGCCTTTAGTCATTTTCATTCGCGGGTTGAAAAGATTTGTACGAGAGCACATGACTATGGCGTGCCCGTGATGGTGGATGCAGAAGACAGTTGGATTCCAAAACGAAATTGATGCCATTGTCTGAGCATGCATAATTATTATTTAGGCGTAAAGATGGTGCGTGGGGCTTATATGGAAAAAGAAGCCGAGCGGGCAGAGAAAATGGGTTATGAAAACCCGATCCATCCGAACAAAGCTGCTACGGATGACTCTTATAATAAAGGACTGGCTTTTTGTATTGACAATAAACAGCGCATTAGCATCATGAGTGGATCGCATAATGAGTATAGCAATCAGTATTTAGCTTTACTTATGGAGAAGCACAGCATGAAAAATAATGACAACCGGGTATGGTTTGCTCAGTTGCTGGGCATGAGCGACAACATTTCCTTTAATCTTGCCAAGGCGGGCTACAACGTAGCCAAATATGTTCCCTATGGACCTGTTGAGTTGGTGATGCCTTATTTGATACGCAGAGCCGAGGAAAATACTTCTGTTGCGGGGCAAAGCAGCCGCGAGCTTACTATGATTCGCAAAGAGTTGAAGCGGAGGAAAGGATAAATAGATCTCCGCCACTTTAAAGGTGTGGGACACCGGCAAGACATTGGCAAATTGTTCATTTTCAATTATCCATTAATTAAGGCCTGAATTCCTTATTTTTGCCCCTCAAAGTAAACCACGCACATGCAGTTAAGCGAACAGGAAATTATCCGTAGACAAAGTCTGGAAGAACTGGCAAAATTGGGCATCAACCCCTATCCGGCCGAACTATTTGAAGTCAATACCTCGGCTGCTGATATCCATGAGCACTATCCAAATCAAAAGATTGACTATAAGGATATATCCATAGCAGGCCGGGTTATGTCGCGAAGGGTAATGGGAAATGCTTCGTTTGCCGAGCTGCAAGACGAAACGGGTCGGATTCAATTATATTTTCGCAGAGACGATATTTGTCCGGGCGAGGACAAAACTATGTACAACACAGTTTTTAAAAAACTGTTAGACATTGGTGACATCATTGGTGTAAAGGGCTATGTGTTCACCACGCAAACGGGAGAGATTTCGATTCATGTTACTTCCTTTAAATTTCTTACCAAGGCCTTGCGGCCGTTACCCATTGTAAAGGAAACCGAAGATGAGCAAGGCAATAAAATATTACACGATGCCTTTACCGATCCGGAACAACGCTATCGTCAACGTTATGTGGACTTAGTGGTAAACCCGCATGTACGCGAAGCCTTTATCAAGCGCACGCAATTAGTTAATTCCATGCGCGAGTACCTCAATAAGAAGGGATACCTGGAAGTGGAAACACCTATTCTGCAACCGCTTTATGGTGGTGCTGCCGCTAAACCGTTTAAAACCCATCACAATACTTTGGACATGACGCTGTACATGCGCATTGCCAATGAATTATATCTT
This sequence comes from Flammeovirgaceae bacterium, assembly GCA_016709845.1. Taxonomy (GTDB): domain Bacteria; phylum Bacteroidota; class Bacteroidia; order Cytophagales; family Cyclobacteriaceae; genus ELB16-189. Next base: position 21,247 of record JADJMA010000006.1, read on the forward strand.
AAGCGATTAATCGTAGGCGGATTTAATGGCGTATATGAATTTTCGAAAGACTTTCGTAATGAAGGCATGTCGCGCTTCCATAATCCGGAGTTTACACAAGTTGAACTTTATGTAGCCTATAAAGATTACTATTGGATGATGGATCTGGTGGAAGAGATGATTGAGAAGGTAGCCATTGATCTGCATGGAAATACGGAAGTGAAGGTGGGTGAAAATCTTATCGACTTTAAGCGGCCGTGGAAACGCTTTACCATGTACGAGGCCATAGAACACTTTACGGAATTGATATTTCTGAAATGGATGAAGTTGCCTTGCGGGACACCTGCAAGAAATTGCATGTGCCGGCTGATCAGACTATGGGTAAGGGAAAATTGATCGATCAGATTTTTGGCGAAAAGTGCGAGCCAAATTTGATCCAACCCACCTTTATTACCGATTATCCTTTAGAGATGTCGCCCTTTGGCGAAGAAGCACCGGAGTAAGCCGGGGTTGGTAGAACGCTTTGAGGCGATATGTAATCGCAAAGAAATTTGTAATGCCTTTTCGGAATTAAATGATCCCATCGATCAACGCGAGCGTTTCGAAGAGCAATTGGAATTGGGTAAGCGTGGCGATGAAGAAGCCATGACCCTGGATGAAGATTTTCTTCGGGCCTTGGAATATGGTATGCCGCCCACCGCAGGGTTAGGTATTGGTATCGACCGCCTTTCGATGGTTATGACAAACTCACCATCTATACAGGACGTGATTTTCTTTCCACAGATGAAACCTGAAAAGCAACTGGAAGTGAGTACAGACGCTGATTTTGAATCCATCGGTGTGCGTGCTGAGTTGCTTCCCATTTTACAGAAACTGGGGATTGTTACTGTGAGTAAACTTCGGGAAATAAAAGCCACAAAACTTTTCAACGATATCCCCGGCATGCGTAAGAAATTAAAGTTGGATTCAGTTCAGAATCCTACCCTGCAGGAGATTGAAGATTGGTTAAAATAATGCATGGATAAAACCCTGTGAACAGGTGCGTACTTTATTAATTGTCAAAGAAATTTCTTTGACGGTCCATTTTCAAATCGCGTAGCATACCGGATTTAATACCAATCGAGAAGTTATAAGATTGGTAGTGGCCAAAAGGAACCCAGCCTAAACTCAATTGCCAGCAATGCAGATCGCGGTTTATGCTAATTTGTGTTTGCGTGAACTCATGGCTTTCAAAATCGAAGCCTGAGTTATAAACGATCTTCCACTTGTCCGTCAGCGACAAGTCGCCATTAAAGCGCATGGCTTGCGTAATGGTTGGATCACGGTTTTCCCCGTGATTGTAATCAACGTTGTAGCTAATTCGCAAGTTCCAAGGAACGGTAAAGTCAACATACGCATCCGGGTTATTAAGGAGAAACGCTTTATCTGTATCCGAGGCGTTTGATTGTGCAATTCGGGCACGAGTCGAATTGTCATTCTTTTGTCCCTTAGGATTTAAGTTAGTACTAAAGGCAAAGTTGGCATGGGTTATTCGCCCTGGCTTGCCGGCATTCCAGGCATATCGACTAATCCTTTTTTCGGTATAAATCGGATCCAATTTGTTTTCCTGATCTCCATAATCAGTTATAACCTGCCGATATTCATACGGATCAAGTGTGGCGCTAAAACTCAGGTTGATTTTGTCATGCAAAATATTGGTGTTGGCGGATAGACCAAAAGGAGAAAGCTTAAATGAGTCGGCCAGAAAATTATACGAGGTACCAATAGCAAGTGTATTGAAAAGCGCAATCTTTCTATCAACCGTATCTTTTTCACTGCGCACCTTCATTTCAATATTATTATTGACGCTCATGCTAATTGCACTGCTTTGTCCTGGACTAGCGGTTCCATAGACAAAACCTTCATGTTGTGCTTTTAATACTTCTGTTTTATGGCCTACTCCATCGGTTGTAACAAAACGTTGATAGTAATTGTATTTTGGATCGCTGAAATCAGGCCGATAGCTGTAGCCAATGGAGGGACTAATCACATGACGGATCGCTTTTAGCGGGTGGCAAGACTTATGCCCAAAGAATAATCCCAAACCTGATTAAACTCTTGGATTTTTTTATTGGTAAACTTTTTAGTCGAATCGTTATAACTCCAGTAAAGTTTTTCGAAATACATCCGGTCATCGAAATTAAAACCTGGGCTAAGTGTTAGAAATTTCAAGGCTTTAAAGGATGTGCTTAAAGGGATGTTATGCCGCAGTCCGCGTTTCGCATTTCTAAAAAATAAGGGCAGGTTCTCAAACGTAAAGGGTGCAATACTGTCTTTGGGATTTCCATTATTATCCACTGCAATATAGCCGAGATCGTTGGTGATTTGATTGGTACCATTCATGGAGTAGCGCACGTTGAAGTTTTGAAGAAGCATGCTTTTCTGCGCATTTTTAAATGGATAAATATTATTGACGTTCAAACTTAAATCGGGTAGGGGTAAATCGATCTTATTCGTGCTCAGGTTCTGGCTATGCCGGAAGTTAACGCCCATGCTAATGGGAGTACCAGGAAAAGATTTGCTAAAGTTAATACTGGAGCTCAGGTTTTGCGTTGTATTATCAATGCGGGTGGAGCCGGGATTGGAATTTACACCCAGAAAATTGTTGGTATTAAAAGTGGAGCTGGCCGCATTTACTGAAGCGGAAAAGCGACTGGTTCCTTTACTCTGCGGGCTATGATTCCATAACAGCCGAAAATCTTTCGTTTCTGTTGGTGATTCTACATTATCTGTGTTGATGTTATCGGTAAACGAAAAATTGAAAGCCCCGGTGTAATTGTAGCGCTTGTTATAATTGGAATTTAAGTACAAGGCACTTCCGCCTTTTGAATAAATATCTCCCGTAACGGCCAGCTTAACATATTCATTGATATCAAAAAAATATCCGCCACCACGTAAAAAGAACCCTCTTCTGCGCTCTTCCCCGTAAGTAGGTATTATTACGCCCGAAGAACTTTTGCGGGGCGAGGGAAACATCCCAAAAATAAACCCCAATGGGGTGGGTACATCTAGTAATTCCATGTAAAAAGGTCCCGAAATCATCTTGTCTCCGGGTATTGCTTTTACTTTGGTTGAATGAATTCTGAAGTGCGGATGGGCGAGGTCGCAGGTAGTGTAAGAATTGCCGGTTGTAAAGAGCTCGTTCTTTTCGTTTTTATAAACCTGATCTCCGTGCAAAAAACCATCGCCCTGCTTGGTAACTACTTCTGTAATTCTGGCTTTTCTGGTTTTAAAATTGTAAACCATATCCTTGGTTTCATACTTTTCTTCCCCATTGATAAATATGGGGTAGCCCACCGCTTTACCGGTAGAGTCAAGCCGGCTATGGGCCGTAATGGTTGATGCGTTATAGTCTATTACAATTTCTTCGGCCTGTAATTCAATGATCCCATACTTTACTTTAGCATCACCATACAGCTTGATAATTTTTTGATCGAGATTGGAGTTTATGCTATCCCGTGCTGAATAAAGGATGGAGGTTTCAATATCGCTCTTGGGTTGCGCCTTTACGGAATCAGCTTTTACTACAACGGTATCCTTTTTGTTAGCATTGGCATCAGGCTTACCAATGGAATCCTGTTTTAAGGGTAGTTGGCCAGTCGGAACTTTAACGGATTGCTCGACTTGCGCATAACCCGCATAGGATAGCGAAATAAGAAATAGAACGAAAATGAGACGTAACACAATCCCAGCAGCCTGTAATTTGAATTTCAGGGGTTTAGCTTTTAGTGAAAAATTCACAACTTTACGCAAAGTTATTGCAAATACTTCAGACATAGGTACGACTGTGAAGAATATCAGAATCAAGCTCCTCTTAATAGCAATAACCTTGCTATACTTTTCAGGAACCTCGTTAACCATTGATAATAAGGTTGATGTGGTTGTTATTGATGCTGGTCATGGGGGTCATGATCCGGGAACCTCGGGTAAAAGTGCGAAGGAGAAAGACGTTGTGCTTAAAATATCCTTGAAACTGGGTAAATATATCGAGGAGAATATGCCTGGGGTAAAAGTGCTTTATACGCGTAAAACCGACAAGTATGTTGAGTTTCAGGACCGGGCCGATGTAGCCAATAAAAACCATGCAGATTTATTCATAAGTATACATGCTAATTCAATTGTGGGTGCCAATGCTTATGGTACCGAAACTTATGTGATGGGTTTGCACAAGGATAAAAGTAACTTTGAGGTGTCGAAGCGCGAAAATTCGGTTATTTTAATGGACGAAAACTATAAAGAGAAGTATGAAGGCTTCGATCCGAATAGCCCGGAATCGTATATTTTATTTTCATTGAGCCAGAGCGCATTTCAGGAAAATAGTTTGCGATTTGCCCAAAAGGTGGAGGAACAATTTAAGAACAGGGTAGGGCGATCCAGTCGGGGTGTAAAGCAAGCCGGATTTTTAGTACTTTGGATGACCACGACACCAAGCGTTTTGGTTGAAACCGGATTTCTTTCTAATGCCAAAGAAGAAGGTTTCTTAGCGAGTGATAATGGCCAGGATCTTATTGCCTCTGGAATATTCCGAGCATTTAAAGAGTATAAAGCAGAAATTGAATCTATAAATTAATACTTGTGAAGAATAAAGAATTTAAGGTTGGGTTGTTTGTTGCGGCCTCCATTGTGCTTCTCTATTTCGGTTTTAATTTCTTAAAGGGCATTGATTTTTTCTCAACCACTAATAGGTACTATGCCGTTTATGATAATGTTGATCAGTTAGCGGTATCTAATCCAGTCCTTATTAACGGTTTTGCCGTAGGGCGAGTGAATCATATCCGCATTTTGCAAAACAAGCAAAACAGAGTGCTTGTTGAGCTAATGATTGATTCTGAGATATTATGCTGGGAGATTCAACACAGGCAATTTTGAACTCTGATTTTCTGGGAGGAAAATCTATTTTGTTAAGTATTGGCCGGAAACGAAACCCTTAAACCAAACGATACCCTGATAGCCGTTGTGGCAAAGGTATTTTAGATGTATTGTCAGAAACGGCAACTCCAGTGGCCAACAACGTACAAACAACACTTAGAAAATTTAATGTAATTCTGGATAACCTTACGAAGAACTCCCAGGAGTTGGATTCCATTTTTCGAAAATTTAAGGCAACACCCGGTTTGCTTAACGCAACGTTGATTACTGCGAATAGTAAAATTGAAGAACTTTCAGGAAGTTTTAAACAAGTTGCCGATAATCTGAATGGTAGTTTAGTGGAATTGAAGCCAGCCATGGCAAATTTTAAAGTACTTTCTGATTCGTTAAATAAACTGGAATTGAATAAAACGGTTAAAACAGCAACGTTAACACTAATCAAAATCAATGCTACTTTAGACAAAGTTGGGAGTGGCAACAACACGATGAGCAAATTGATGACCGAAGATTCGCTATACGTTAACCTAAACAAGCTTCTGTTAAGTCTGGATACACTTGCGCAGCATTTTGATAATAACCCAAATCATTTTTTGGCACCTTTAGGTAAGAGCAAAAAGAAGATAGATCGCGACCGAAGAAAAGAAGAAGAGGCAAGAAAGGCCGGACAAGAAAAAAAATAATTTCATCTAATATCTATTGATTTATGGATCTGGAATTCAATAAAAATGAGGACCAGCTAAAGCAACTTTGCTTTCAGTTAAAAATGAAAGCTAAGAATACGCAATTGGGTGGAGGCGAAAAGAAGATAGAAGCCCAGCATCAAAAGGGTAAATTAACTGCGCGCGAACGGATCGACTATCTAATCGATAAGGACTCCGAATTTTTGGAGGTGGGATTATTTGTTGGCGATGGCTTGTATCAGGATTTGGGCGGCTGCCCCTCAGGCGGTGTCGTTACCGGATTGGGTTTTGTAAAAGGCCGGCAGTGTGTACTTGTTGCTAATGATGCCACGGTAAAAGCAGGCGCTTGGTTTCCTATCACGGCAAAGAAGAATCTTCGCGCTCAGGAAATTGCTATGGAAAACCGATTGCCGATTATTTACCTGGTTGATAGTGCTGGAGTCTTTTTGCCCATGCAAGATGAGATATTTCCTGACAAGGAACATTTTGGTCGACAATTCAGAAACAATGCTAAGATGGCATCCATGGGTATCGTGCAAATTGCAGCTATCATGGGTAGCTGCGTGGCGGGCGGAGCTTACTTGCCTATCATGTCGGATGAAGCCATGATTGTGGATAAGACCGGATCTATTTTTTTAGCAGGCTCTTATTTGGTAAAGGCAGCTATTGGAGAAGACATTGATAACGAAACATTGGGTGGAGCAACTACACATTGCGAAATTTCTGGAGTTACAGATAATAAGTTTCCTAACGACCAGGCGTGCCTTGATCACATCCGGAATTTGTTCGATAAACTAGGAACCACCGAAAGGGCAGGGTTTAATAGGGTTGCATCAGCACCACCAAAACTAAAGCAGGAAGATATTTATGGAATAATGCCGGCTGATAGGGCCAAGCCTTATGACATGCTTGAAGTGATCAAACGATTGGTGGATGACTCTGAGTTTGATGAATTCAAAGCACTTTATGGTAAAACAATTTTATGTGGATTTGCACGCATTGACGGGTGGGCAGTTGGCATTGTTGCTAATCAACGTAAAGTGGTAAAAACAAAAAAAGGCGAAATGCAAATGGGGGGGGTAATTTATTCCGACTCTGCCGATAAAGCCGCGCGGTTTATTATGAACTGTAATCAACGGAAAATTCCGTTGGTCTTTTTACAAGACGTTAGTGGGTTTATGGTTGGTAGTAAAGCCGAGCACGGAGGTATTATTAAAGACGGAGCCAAGATGGTTAATGCGATGGCCAACTCCACGGTTCCCAAGTTTACTTTTATTTTGGGCAACTCATACGGTGCCGGAAATTATGCCATGTGTGGTAAGGCTTACGATCCACGATTGATTTATGCCTGGCCTACCGCCCAACTTGCCGTAATGAGTGGCAGTGCGGCAGCGAATACATTACTTCAGATTCGCGTGAGCACACCAAAGGCACAAGGCAAAACGATTAAGCCAGAGGAAGAGAAGCAATTGCTTGCCGAGATTACCGATAGCTATAACGAACAACTGAAACCTTACTATGCAGCAGCAAGATTGTGGGTTGACGGAATCATTGATCCGCTGGAAACACGCACAGTTATTTCTATGGGGATAGAGGCAGCTAACCATGCGCCTGTGGAAAAATTCAATATGGGCGTTATTCAAACCTAAGCTGTGGTGGATTGAATTGATTTTTTTTATATTCTTGCAAGGATGTCTGAAAATGAATTAAAAGCATTGGTTTCACTCCTGGATGACGAGGATAAACAAGTCTCCGATCATGTGCAGGAGAAAATTCTATCGTTAGGTACCGAGGCGATTCCCTTTCTTGAAAAAGAATGGGAAAGCAATCTCAATCCATCTGTGCAAAGTCGTATCGAAGAACTGATACACACCCTTCAATATGAATTGGTAAAAGAACGCCTGCGCAAATGGTATGCATCTCCCGATCAGGATTTACTTACGGGGATGTGGATTATAGGCACGTATCAGTATCCTGAAATTGAACTCGAAAAACTAAAACAGGATGTGGAACAGATATACTACGAGGCCTGGCTCGAATTCCGCCCTGATTTATATGCGTATGATCAGATTAAAGTAATTAACAGTGTAATTTTTAATAAATTAAAATTTGGAGCAAACACAAAGAATTTTCATTCACCAGGAAATTCAATGATTAATGTAGTTTTGGAAACTCGAAGAGGTAATCCTATTACATTATGTGTTATTTATTTATTGATTGCAAAAATTAAAGTTACCGGTTCATGGAGTTAATCTGCCCAATCTATTCATTATAACGTATAAAGACGACAAGCATCAATTCTACATCAACGCCTTTAACCGAGGATTAATTTTTTCGAAACAGGATATTGAAAACTATATTCACGAACTCCACATGGTTCCGCAACAATCTTTTTTTGAACCGTGTAATTCGTTGGAGATTATTCGCAGAGCATTGCGTAACCTCGTGATGTCTTTTGAAAAAATGGGTGAGCATGCCAAGGCCGATGAGGTGAAAGTGCTCTTGGTGGAAATCTCTGATGGTGGTGATTTGGGCGTGTAAGCTATTGAAGTTGAAGGAGCGTTTGAGGATGAATTTCATGGGCGCCTTTAAAGGTTATAACCCGAGGGGTAAGGTTTAATTTCTCGTTAAGCTGTTCCATTTCTTTGATACGTGCTTCTGTAAGAAACGGATCCTGGTTGCCGTATACTTCAATTACTTCTTTGTCATGAAAAAGCACCTGTCCTTTTTGAAAATCCATATCGGGCGGAAAAATACCAGCCCATAGTATTAGCCGATGGAATGGTATGTTACCGGCTAATGCCCAACGGGAAACGGTGGCTGCTCCTTGCGAAAAACCAAAGAGCGTTATCTTACCGTTATAGCCTTCGGGAATTTCTTTTTTGAAGATGGCCGTGAGATAGCCCAGGTAGTTTTGAATATCAGCCAGACGATTTTCGCGAGTCATCCAGGTAGCGCCTACTTTGTTATTTTCGGATTGACTTCGACTGTTTACATCTTCCAAATAAAAGCGCGCGAGTCCTTCAGGCGCAATCACACAGGTTTCCTTGTTTACCAGACCAGAAAATTTGGGAAGAAAATATTTAGCCAATTGCCCGTACCCATGAATCACAAACCAGGTACTCTTTGTGTTAGCGGTCAGTTCCCCCAACCTATAGTAACGGGCAGAAAATTTGAAACTAATCTCTTGCTCAATCATGAATGAAATGCTTACAAATAAAAACGGCTATCGGAAACCAATAGCCGTTGATCATTACTAAATCTCGCTTAACGTTTAAACCCCAGGGCACTACCGCCACAATGTGCGGAGGGCTCATCAAAAGTATATTGTATATAATAGATACCTGTTGCGTTGCAGGGATAGGCAATGGCGGTAATAAATTGTCCGTTGATTTTACTGGTAGCCACTCTGTTTCTTTCTTTATCAAAGATGCTTACTACAATGCCATCGGTAGCCGACCCATTAGAGCATACATTAATCATGTATTGGGTTCCCTTCGTAAAGACATAACTGTATTCCACTTTATCTTTGGCTTCGCCATTAACCTTATAGCTTTTCAGAAAATTAAATCCAGAAGACAGTTTGGGTATGCAAGCATTGGCCAGGTTGTCTGCATTGCATTGCTCCTCTGCTTGTTCATTGGCATTTATTGCGAGGGAACTGACTAGTAGTAGTAGAAATAGTATAGATTTCATAGATATAATCGTTGTAGAATTAACTGATTATTTTAGTACGTATGGAATTGGTAATATTTTTTATCTCCTCAATATTTTGTGAAGTAATGTCAATGGTCGTGGTACTGTTATCCTTAATTACAGCAACGCCATCAATAACCTCCATGGTTGATTCTTTGTACGAATAGTTGATATGGATTTTATCATAGGCTACCTTCAATTGTTCCAGGTCAGTTAGCAAGCCCGCCATATTGGTATCACTTTGATAAAGGAGAAGAGCAAAAGGATTTGTTCAAGAATAATTTTTTGTTCACCAATCTTTTCCTGAAGTTCTTTATTGTCAGGATTTACAGCAGCTGTTTGACAGGTTATCTGCATGGCTTCCAGCCATCCTCCGGTAAGCAAGAGTACGCTTAGATTGTCGCGACTTTGCGATTGAAGATAATGATTGATTTGATTGAAGTTCATGGTTGTTATCAATAGCAACGAATCAAGGTTTTTGCTGTTGGCAGCGAGCCGGCCAATTGTTTCTACATCAAAAATTGTCAATGTTCAACTCATCAGCCAATGATTTGATAGAGCTGATGTATTTAATGCCATCTTGATTCTTTCCGAAAATATTCGTGTAGCCCAGATCGGTACCATAAACACCCAGGTTCAATGCTTTTTTATAATTGCTATTGTATTTGGGTAAGTTCGCTGATGAATTCAGCATGACGGAGTTATACTTGGAGCCAGACTCTTTCAGTAGTACGGAAATTTCGAGGGGGCTCGGAATTTGTTCCAATATGGCATTGATTACCTGTTCATCAACGCCTTTGCCAGCTGATTTTGCTGAATCAAGGCTTTGTTGAAAAGCTTGTTCATCGGGCTTCTTGCCAGAGCCACAGCTTACAAGCAGGGCAGCCAGAACGGCTAGTACAATAATTCTCATAGCAGTATTTTGAGTATATACAAAAATAAGAATTCGGGATTCCCAACCAAAAGCCAGAAGTGTCCTTATTTCTTGATAGAAAGGCTGAAATTACTGAAAAGGCCAACAAACTTGCGTAACCACTCAAAGTATAGTGCCAGATAAAAAAAGAGGGTTAATGACCAGATGACCAGTAGATTAAAGAGAAAGTACTAATCGTAGTACCCAGTAAGTTTTTCTCAGCTATGAAAAAAGGTGCTCGGTAGTCCATCATAGCGAGGCTTTGGGGATTGAAAAACCGGATTAATGATTTGGATAAGATTGCCTTGGTATTCCATGATCCGTTCTTTAGTACTGGTATTTTTTACAAGGTCGGATAGGCTTTCATTATAGTAGCTGTTTTTCTCTTGTTGGATATCAAAGCCATTGGCTTCATAAAAGGCCATTTTCTTTTCAACCAATTCTGTATTGACGTTGTAGATTTTTTGATAATGCTTTTCATACGCATCAAAGTAACGATCAAGTTCATTTCCAATTTTCTCCGTATATCCATCTTTTACGAATACTTCTATTAAATTATTTTGGGACAAGCCTGTCGTGAACTTTTCATTTTTTAATTCCTTGTAGATGATTTGTTTGCTGATCTGTACTAATTTTTGAATGGAGTCATTGGCTGGATTAAGGTGATCCAGAAGAAAATGATTTCTCTTTTGTAATTCGTCTGCCAGGTAGGCGGATTTAAAATCAGCATCGGCCTCTTCACGCTCATAGTCAAAGTATGACTTTTGAAATTCGTTATTTTTAAATTGATAAACGGCCATAGCTTCATAAGCCCAGCGTGAGGTCATCAGGTCGGCCACCACCGGAACTTTACCTTTTGTACTTAATAGATCGTTTAGTTTATCAAAATCAAAAAGCACCCCGCTTAAAATCATTTGCGGAATAAGCAGGAGAGGGATTAATACATATACGGTGACGGCTGAATTGAACGCAGAGGAAATATTAAGTCCAATGACATTGGCAAAACACGAAGTTGTGAAGAGAATTAACCAAAATGCCCACGTCATGCCCTGGATTTCCAAAATCAAATTACCCACCGCTATGAAAGTAAACGTTTGAATGGCCGACAGTAAAAAAAGAATGCTGATTTTTGAGAGCAGGTAGCTATTCCAACTCAGGTTGAGAAACGATTCGCGTTTTAATATTTTTCGATCTCGAATAATTTCCTCTGCACTTACGGTGAGCCCCATAAATAAAGCTACAATGATCGGATATTGATGAGCAGATAAGGCTTGTTGCTAATCTTTGCCAGAAAATCCCGTGATGTAAAAATAAAAGTCTGTATGAGCTTCGAGGGAATATGCAAGCTTTTAGGAGGGACTTCTTTTTCGTCTTCAATGCGACTGGCTTTGAAGCGACTCCGATACATTTCATGCCATTGAATAGGCGTTACCTTTCGCTTGGTGGTAGATTGTCCATACTCATCCACCACTTTGGCTTCAATGATATTAAAAATTTGTTCGGGATTAACATTGCCGCATACTTCGCATTGCCCCCGGCCGCTGTCAACCTGGTTGGTTGCTTTCTTAAAATAAGTTATCGCAGCTACTGGGTTTCCATAATAGATGGGGTAGCCGCCCGTATCCATCAAGATCATTTTATCAAACATCTTATAGATATCGGACGAGGGCTGATGGATCACTAAAAAAATGAGTTTACCTTTTAATGAAAGCTCCTTCAATAAATCAATGACATTTTCTGAATCCCGTGAAGATAATCCCGAAGTGGGCTCGTCAAGAAATAGGATAGCCGGCTGCCGGATAAGTTCCAGAGCAATGTTTAGGCGCTTGCGTTGGCCTCCACTTATCGTCTTGTCAAGCACACTGCCAACTTTCAAATCTTTACGTTGATCTAAACCCAGATCTTCCAATACTTTCAATACGCGAAAGTCTATCTCGATTGCAGTTAAATGGGCTAAACAAAGTCGGGCGTTATAGTATAGATTTTGATAAACTGTAAGTTCTTCAATAAGCAGGTCATCTTGCGATACATAGCCAATCACGCCCTCCAGTTTCTGTTTATCCTTATGGATATCAAACCCATTGATTTTAACTTTTCCTTTTTCGGATTTTTCCAGGCCGGCCATAATATTGAGAAGCGTGGTCTTACCGGCACCACTTGAGCCCATGATACCAATTAGTTTTCCGGGTCCCTCCGCAATTTTAACATCACGAATACCTACTACACCATTGTGAAATTTGAACTCATCAATAGTGGCAATGAAAGAAAGCTTGGTTGTTTGGATCTCTTCATTAAAATCAGCAATCAAGTCACTGTAGTAAAGCGCACCCCCATCAGGGGTTTTAATTGTACTGCCGTGTGAAAACAGATAAACCCGCTGTGGCTTCATGATGAACCCATTCAGGTTGTTCGTGTCTTCACCCAGGTATTTTACAAAATACATGCCCACGCTACTTATCCGCATAAAAACCAAGTGACCTTCTACATGAGCATGAATATGCTTTTGGAGCGGTGTAATTCCTTCCGGTTTTATATCGGCAATAAGAATATCTGAAAAATTTAGTGTACTGATCTGGTCGGCTAAAACAAAACTTTCAATCAATTTATATTCATACTGTTCGATATTAAATACGGTTGATACCGTATTTACGATCTCCATGCGCTGAGGTGTAAAACTTTTATCAGAGCCTACCAGCTCTAAAATCTTAATCAACACAACTACCTTCTGCTTTTGCGTAAGCGTTTTATTTATCTTTTTACAGATGGCTAGTGTCTTAAGCGAATCTTTTACGGAGGTCAGTTTATTACTCTCGTCATCTTCGTGTTCACCCTGCTGCAAACTGTATCCTGAGATGGTATCGTAAAGTTGCAGATATTCGGCTACGGCTGCCTTTTCCAGTTCTTGTTGAAAGAAATCAGTAACAAATTGCCGCTCATTGTTGGAAACGCCACCATCTTGCTTGGTAATAATAGCCAAGAGTTGTGTTAGTGCTTTTAGAATTTCTTCACTCATGGATTGTTAGAATCGAGGTGAGAGCTATTCAACAATTTAGACTAATAGGGTTGAAAGTCGAACGGAATGGTAACGAGCTCGGCAAGTTCCTGACCCGATTCCTCCATGTCTTCATCATCTTCCAGAAATTGCCAAATAATTTTAGCTCCTTTAATTGTTTCAAGTGTCTTAAAAAGATCGAGCAATGAGCGGGCTGTTGCAGTATTATAATATTCAAATTTCAGACATAGCGAAGTGGTACTATTTGGCGATTTACTGTATGCCTTCATCCATTCCAGGGCTTGTTTAAACGTAGGCTCAGGGTCATCCGCCACAGATCTTCCTTCTATTAGAAAGATTTCTTTTTCCTTATCAAAATGAATGGCGGGCGTTAATTCGGTACCAGGTAGTTGAAGTGGTTGCACGGAAATTAGTTTAATTTAAAAATTGATGAATATGAAGTTTAGCCATTTAGACTTTCTTTGGTAAATACAAAGGGAAGCAGTGAAACAGCGGAGGCACATTTTATCCATTGGTTATCTGGATGGTGCATCAATATTTCAAAAGGCTTATCCTGTCTTTCTTCGAACTCAGCCATTACCTGGCGGCAAGCCCCACAGGCAGATGCTGCGATAAGTTCTTTGTGATTTTTTTTATGCGCAACGATGGCAATTTTCATAATCTTTTTTCCAGGATGTTGCGATACGGCTGAATATAAAGCCACCCGCTCGGCACACATGCAAAGTGGGTAGGATGCGTTTTCCTGATTCGATCCGGTTACCAGTGTACCATCATCCAAAAGCAGGGCTGCGCCTACATGAAATTTTGAATAAGGAGCATAAGCCTGATTTGCAGCTTCCTTGGCTTTATGGATCAGATATTTTGTCTCGGTGTCAAGTTCATCGATTGATTTAAAAATCTCAAATCCCTTCATACGATGGGTGGTTTCACGAATTAGAAAGATAATAAACCTTCTTAAGGTTCGGAAATAATATCATCTAATTCACTTATTTTATGTTTTCTTTAAAATATATGGAACACAAAGATATACTTATTCTTGGTGCAGGCCGATCTTCCTCCTCACTAATAACCTACTTATTACAGCGGGCCGAACAGCATCACTGGACGATTACTGTAGGCGACATTTCGTTGGCCCAGGCTAAGGATCGCATTGCCGGATTTGCCAATGGCAAAGCCATAGAATTTAATATTGATAATAAGGAAGAAAGCCGAAAGGTCATTCAGTCCAATCATCTTGTTGTTTCGCTCTTGCCGGCCCACTTGCATCCCATTGCTGCTTCCATTTGCCTTGATGAAGGAAAGCATTTTTTAACAGCCAGTTATGTATCGGAAGAAATGAAGTTGCTCGATGAGCGGGCAAAGCAAAAGAATCTGTTATTTCTAAATGAATGTGGATTAGATCCGGGTATCGATCATATGAGTGGCATGCAGGTGATTGATAAGATTAAAAATCAGGGCGGCATTCTTACTTCTTTCGAATCATTTACCGGAGGCTTAATTGCACCCGACACGGATCCGCAAAATCCATGGCGCTATAAATTCACTTGGAACCCGCGCAACGTGGTGATGGCAGGGCAGGGCACAGCAAAGTTCTTGCAAGAGGGTCAGTTCAAATTTATACCGTATCAAAGACTTTTTGCGCAAACAACCCCGGTGGTTGTTCCAGGCTTTGGCGATTACGAGGGGTATGCAAATCGTGATTCGTTAAAGTATTTGGAGACCTATGGGTTGCAAGGAATTAAAACTATGTTGCGCGGCACTTTACGTAATAAAGGTTTTTGTAATTCATGGAATATATTGGTGCAATTAGGTTGTTGCGAGGACACGTATCCCATGGAAGGCGTAAGCACCCTGTCGCACCGGGATTTTTTAAATTCTTTTCTTGCGTACCATCCATCCGATTCGGTAGAAGAAAAGATTTGTAAGGTTTTTAATTTAACACCGGGCAGTGATACGTTTGTTAAGCTTCAATGGAGTGGCTTCTTTTCAGACGAGTTGATAGGTATATCCAAGGGTACACCGGCTCAATTGCTGGAGCATATACTGAATAAAAGATGGCAGCAAGCAAGGCGATAAGGATTTGATTGTAATGTGGCACCGCTTTCGTTTTTTAAAAGATGGTGTTCAAAAAGAAATTCAGGCACATCTTATTGCAACCGGAGAAAATGAAACGAATACAGCCATGGCCAAAACTGTGGGCTTACCGCTGGCCATTGCCACCAAGCTCTTACTGGAAGGAAAAATTAAAGCCAGAGGCGTAGTGATGCCGGTATTGAAAGAAATTTATGATCCGGTGCTGAAAGAATTACAGGAATTCAACATCCGTTTAGTTGAGCGAGAATCTTAAGATCTTCGTAAGATTATACTTAGTGGAAGCGATACAAAGTAAATAGCTGAGATAGCTGCTGACCCTGAGAGGAAAAAACAAATCCCGGTTTGAACGGTGTAGAAAAATGGGATCAGCACTAATCCTGAGGCAAATTTCAAGGAACCAATAAATTGGGGGATCTTTTAACTTTCGTTCGCAGTATCCAACGAACAATAAGTGTGGGGAATATATGATTTATCTTTTGATAAAGGTAAATGGGGTTTAACCATTTCGTGTTCTTGCGGGAGGTTTAGCTATAGCTTCTATTTCCGGATTTGCCTGATCGACCACCTTTTGATCCGCCTTTAGTTGCTCTACCAGATCTTTTTTTATTTCTCGGTTTGCCTGAAAGTAGGCTAACCGCCTTTCATACTCGATCGGGATTGATATGGAGAATCAAGGGATCAAAGGAATCGGCTGTTGTCTTAATTAGACTATCTATGTTTTCCTGTAATGTTTTGGATGGGTTGGCAATTTGATTTACTAAAAAAGGAGTTCCAAAACTTACCAGTACGCGAGAACGAAAATCACCATGCGAATCATATTGTAAGCCAACGGGAACAATCTTTACTCCCAGTTTCCAATTATTTTTTTCTTCTGCGGCCACGGCAATGCGCGCAAATCCTTTTTGAAGCGGGCGTAAGGACAATTGATCGTTGTGATTACCCTCGCCAAAAACCAAAAGACACTTACCTGTATGTAAAAGGTTTGCGCAGGTTTCAATCATCTCATCATTTTTTCGAAGCGTACTAAAGCCATCGCGAAAACGATAGACAGGCAGCATGTGGATGATTGTTAAGAATTTGCGTACCAAGGGTTTTCTCAAAAACACCTGAGCGTGTTAGTGCCCAGGGTTTTCGATGTGAACTGCAAATCATAATTATGGCATCTAAAAAAGCATTTTGATGATTTGCTACAAAAATTACCGGCCCATCCGCGATAGGTGCGTATTTATGTATTTGCCAATGCCTGAAGTAAAATCGCAAGGCAAAGCGACAATAATTTTTTAGTACGTGATAAATAATTTTTTGAATCACATTTTCACAATCAAGATTGAACTATTTGTTGGGACGGCTTGCTTCGAAAAAAGGCAGCAAAAGCAAAACCAGAGATCAAATGCCAGACACCCCACCAGGCGGCTACAACGGCCATCGCTGTATTGCCGTCAAAGAAATTAAAAATTAGGATTAACCCCAAGCCTGAATTTTGAATACCTGTTTCGATGGCGACCGTCCGGTTTACAGCCTCATCATTCTTAAGGGCTGCGCTGAAAAAATAAGCACCTGCCAGGGCGCTTGAGTTATGAAGGAGAACAATCCAAAAAACCTGACTCAGGTTGGCTGCAAATCCTTCCTGATTGTTGATTACCGCAATGGCAATGAAGCTTGTGAGCATGAGCATCGAAATTATTCGGATAGGGCTCGAAATTTTTTGCTGAACGAGGGAAATCGTGCGGATACCCACATACCCAACACCAACGGTACAAGCAGGATGGATACCATGTTAATGATGAGTGAGGTGAAATCAATTTCAAAAGTACGGACCT
This sequence comes from Flammeovirgaceae bacterium, assembly GCA_016709845.1. Taxonomy (GTDB): domain Bacteria; phylum Bacteroidota; class Bacteroidia; order Cytophagales; family Cyclobacteriaceae; genus ELB16-189. The sequence continues at coordinate 38,350 of JADJMA010000006.1, forward strand.
CGGCAGCCAGCGAAGGCAACAACGAAGACCAAAAAAAGAAACTGACTGGAGTAATTATAAATGCTAACAAAGATGAAAAGGCCGTGAGGGTAACCGAAAGAGCCACATGACCGCGCGCAAGTTGCGAGAAGAAGTTAGAAACATTTCCTCCTGGGCAGCAGGCAACCAGCAACATCCCTAAGGCAATTCCCGGGCTAATGGGTAAAATAACTATTAGCAATACAGTGATGAGAGGGAGTAATATAAATTGTGAGAACAATCCGGTGGCAACTACCTTTTTCTGTTTTGCCAGTCCAACAAAATGAGACCACTTGATATCTAACGCAACACCAAACATGATAATGGCTAAACAAATGTTAAGCGCATTAAGGCTGGCAGAAGAGAAATGAATAGCTACGGGTTCGGTAGACAAATCAATAAACTTTAAAGAAATTAATCCTGACAATACTGACGATGGCGTCAGTATTCGTCACCCAAAGGGCAAAATTATTATTAGCATTTATTGATAATAATAATTTTGGGATAAATATACAGGTTTCGGTTTAATCACAATAATATCTATTCTGTGCGATTGTTTTCGTACCAGGTATCAATTCCTAAATCGCCATCAAGGGCAGCGCTTACTGCGAGTTGGTCGCAGCGTTCATTTTCCGGATGGCCGGCATGGCCTTTTATCCAAACAAATTTTGGTTTATACCGATGATGAAGTGGGATATAGCGCTGCCACAAATCTTCATTTGCTTTTTTTGCAAAATTCTTTTTTTGCCAACCCCAAATCCATCCTTTCTCAACAGCATCTACCACATATTTTGAATCGGAATAAATGGTAACGGGAATCCCTAAACTTTTAATTGCTTCCAGCCCGGCAATTACCGCTAATAGTTCCATGCGGTTGTTAGTCGTTAACCGAAAACCATCGGCAAGTTCTTTTACGTGTTGATTGAATTTTAAGATTGTACCATACCCACCAGGCCCTGGATTACCCTGCGCAGCGCCATCGGTATAAATCCGGATCATAGCGGAAATAAATTTGTTTTTAAAATCTTCACCGCTATGGCAAGTAGAATGACACCAAAGACTCTTCGCAAGATAGCAAAGCCAGTTTTGCCAATTACCCGTTCAAGCCAGGAAACGGATCGAAGGACGAGGTAAACAAAGACGAGGTTTACCAAAATGCCAATCAGTACATTTTGCACTTCATAAACAGCGCGCAGCGAAAGAATGGTGGTGAGGGTACCGGCACCCGCAATTAACGGAAAGGCAAGCGGCACAATTGATCCTGTGCCTTTTACTTCCGGATCATCTTTGATCAAGGTTATACCTAAAAGCATTTCCATGGCTACAATAAAAATTACAATGGCTCCAGCTACTGCGAAGGAGGCTACATCCAAACCAAAAAGATTAAGAATGGATTGGCCAAGGTAAAGAAAGACCACCATCAGTACAGCCGATATGAGTGTAGCCTTTTCTGCGTAGATTCTGCCTTCTCTCTTTTTTATCTGAATGATGAAGGGTACCGAGCCGATGATATCGATTACGGAGAAGAGAATAAGGGAGACCGAAAATATTTCTTTAAAATTCATAGTAAAAATTGAGGGCGTAAAGTTAGCAGAATTTTGGTTGTTGGGGTGGCGAGGATTGTGATTGTTCTTAATATAATGCAACCATCTCGGTTGTGCTCTCTCTACTTGTTAAAGTCCTTTGTTAAATCGAAACCCCGACAAGGGTGAGAGGAGGAAGTATTTATAATAAATCACTTATTTTTATCCCGCAGTTGTTGCCCAAATTTGAAATGTATGCCAGCTATGCGAAGGATTAAAGTATGCCAATGAAATTTATTGTTCCATGCATTTACATAATCCTGTTTCTCTTCACTTTCAGTTGTCAGAATTCTATGATTAAAAAATTTGAATGGTATCCTTCGGAATGTGCCCCAGAACTATATCCGATAAATATTGTTTCCGCAAAGCTTATACTGAATAATTATTCTATTGTCGATGTTCCTTCAGGCAGCGATATGGCCAATGGTTGGGGAGCAATAGGTAGAACTCATATCGTGGGCGATGACAATAAATCGTTGCCCGAATCACTTCAGGTTCTTTGGTTTTCTTATGTTGAAAATGAATTTTACCAAGGAGATTTTGTGTTGCCAAAAGACTCGCTCACAAAACTTTTTAACGAAGGCTTTATTGACCCTAATACCATGAAGCGCGATCATTATGATAGAATTGTAGTTGGTTTTGCACCCGGTGGGTATGTTGCCGTGTGGGCAAAGGGCGGACAAATAACTACCGAGATCGGTTTCTTCAAGGCAAAGTCTGTGGACTATGACTGGCAAAAATTTTCGTTAGGGCTGGATAAGTCAAGGGAAGATTATATTGCTTCAGCTCTTGACAATGCGCTCAATCCAGATCAAAGAAAGATTGCCGCAGTACCCTTTAGTTGGAAAGGAAAATACGAGGATGATTACAGAAAGGTGTATTCGTTATCTATTACCAACACTTTAGAAGCTCGTGTTTCCGGGGCATTGATCAGCTACTTTGATGGCTCTGCTGAATACCATGTTTCAGAAACCGCAGCCGATAGATGGAACCTTCATCAAACAATTCCGCAACGTATTGTCTGGCATTGGACGAGCGATTCCCGAAAGGAACTTCAAACGGAAATAATTTTTGATGAAACAGAAATAATGGATGCCTTTAAAAAACTTAATAGTGAGCATCCCCATGAGCCACTCGCCATGCTTACGGAAGTGGTGCCTGCCACTTATTCAGTGTCGGTTATTCTTAAAAATCGATTTGATTCTATTGTAGTGAAGCAGTGTATAATTTCCACTTACGAACAGTAGAGAATTTATTTTCATTCAGGAAGACGGCAATGTAGATAGCATCATTAGATCAGTAGGTTGGTGTCCCAGCAAATTCTTCCAGCCTGATAGTAAGGGAAACAAGTATAGAAAGGTCATTTTTATTATGGTTGATTCAAGTGTAGACCTATGCCACTGTATTTTGCGGGAATTCTTTTCCCAATTTTTTATGTCCGTATCCTAAAGAAACTAAAAAAGAAGTGAATTGCAGTTGATAAAGATGGAGGGAAGAGGCAACTTTTCACTAACACCAGGTTGTAACCATAAACCTACCAAGTCATGACTAAAAGAGTATTGAAGAAACGCGTGTTGAACAAGCCGAATTGAAAATAAAACAAGTTGAAGCACTGATCGGCCAAACAAAAATCTCTATCAATGAATCTCAAAGGATTACGTTACGTGCAGTGCATGAGCAACTCAAAAAGCTTTACATGAAGATTCAGAATGCTTTTGATAGTGAAGAAACGGTAAGGTTGGTGAATGAATATTGCCAACGCCAGGAGTACATCGCTGATAGTCTAAGTATGGAATTAGGACTTATTTGACGGATTATAAATAAGAAACGAGAAACTTCTGAAGTTTTCTGATCTCTGCTTTTTAATCGCAGGAAAATTAGCAATTCGAAACGTATCGTTCTTTAACTCTCCATAGCCATTGCCTACTAAAAGGCCCTTTGTTTTTGCGTGTATTTTAATTTCTTCAATTAGCTCGGGTTTGGCGGTTAAGGTAAGTACGGTTAACGATCGCACGCCTTGATTTTTAATGTGAAGCTTTATGTTTTTTGATCCTCGAAAGAACTTTTGCCACGCTTCCGATCGTAATTTTATTTTTTGATGAGTCTGTTCAATGGATTTTCTTTTTTTTAATACCCGCATGAGTAAATAAATTCCCAATACATTAGGGGTATAAGGAGTTTGCCATTTATCCATCATCTCATTGATAAAGGATAAACTATTATAATGATTCTTCGTTTTTGGAGTGCCATATACTGGATGGCCTGCGGGGAACAAACCATAATCGCCAACCCTGCGGGTAAACCAAAACATTTCTGAACAGAGGCGAACCAAATGTCTGCCGATTTAAAATTAAGCTCTATGCCCGCCATGGAAGAAGTGCGTCTACCCCTAATAGGGCGTGTGGACTTTTTCTTTTAATAGAAGCAATAATAGAATTGTTAACTTCTGTACCATTGCTGGTCTCATTTTGAGTAAGGCATATTACCTCTTGATTCGTCAGCGGAAGATTTTTGATATCAAGTTTACTTTCAGCCTTGAATGGAAAAGCCTGAGCACCAGGAACGAGCCGCTCAGTGTAGTCAAACCATTTTTCGCCAAAGGCACCATTATAAATGTGAAGGCTACTGTTCACAATAATAGACTGCGCAACTATTTCCCAACATTCGGTAGCCGATGAGGTAAAGAAAATTTTATACGAATCGGGGATTTTAAGTTTTGATTTCAGCAGGGTTACGGTTTCTTCACACAGATCCATAAATTCCTCGCTGCGATGGTTCATGCTGAGAACTCCCTTACTTTGTGCGTCCTTGACGTATTTTGGAATTTCGTCATAGACACGCGAGGGGCCTGGATAAAAAGAGATCATGTTTTTTGAATGTATTGAATAGCCATGGCATAACCCTCCATACCAAAACCAGTAATAAGTCCAACACATTTTGAAGTGATCAGACTCTTGTGGCGAAATTCTTCTCTTGCGTACACGTTGCTAATATGAACTTCTATGACTGGAGTTTTAATGGCAGCGATGGCATCGTGAAGTGCAACCGAAGTGTGGGTATAAGCTCCGGCATTCAGAACGATGGCATCAACGCTAAAACCTACTTCGTGGAGCTTATTAACTAATTCTCCTTCTACATTGGATTGGTAATAGGCTAGTTCAATTTTGGGAAATCGATTTTTAAGGGTTGCGAAATATTCTTCAAAAGTTTGATTCCCATAAGTTTCTGGCTCGCGCTTTCCCAGCAAGTTCAGATTGGGGCCGTTAATGATTTGAATTTTCATGTTTCGAAGGTACGGCCAAAATCAGTAATAGTTAAGCTTGGGCATATTTTTTTAAATGGGTTGAGAGTGGATTTTCTAATCTGAGGCATTAAAATAATTTGCACATTTGTTATGTGAAGAACTGGGAGAGTCAAATTAAGCATTACCAAAATTATCTAAAGTTAGAGCGTTCGCTTTCGCCTAATTCGGTTCAGGCTTATGTACGCGATGTAGAGAAACTGGCTCAGTTTATGGAGATGAAATTTGAAGGATTGAGCCCCTTCACTATTACTTCCAAACATCTACAGCAATTCTTGCAATACATTAGTGAGTTGGGTATGAGTGCCTTTAGCCAGGCAAGAATACTATCGGGTATTAAAGCATTTTATAAGTATCTGCTTTTTGAAGAGCTGATAACGAAAGACCCAACGGCACTTCTGGAAGGACCCAAATTAGGGCGCAAACTTCCGGATACGCTTTCGTATGATGAAATCGTGAACATGCTGGAGGCCATTGATTTGTCGAAACCAGAAGGTGGGCGTAACCGGCTATGCTGGAAGTGCTTTACTCGTCTGGTTTGCGCGTATCCGAGTTAGTTGAATTGAAACTGGCTAATATCTATTTTGGATCTTGGCTTTCTTCGTGTGATTGGAAAGGGGAACAAAGAGCGATTAGTTCCTATTGGTAAAGATGCGCTAAAGTATATCAAGATTTACCAGGAGGAAATCCGGATTCATGTTCCCGCTCAAAAAGGATCGGAGAGTCATGTTTTTTTAAACAGAAGAGGAAAGAAGTTGACTCGTGTGATGGTCTTTATGATTATTAAAGATCTAGCGCAAAAAATCGGGCTTCATAAAACGATCAGTCCACATACCTTTCGGCACTCTTTTGCTACACACTTGATTGAAGGTGGGGCAGACTTACGAGCCGTGCAGGAAATGCTGGGTCATGAATCGATTACCACTACTGAAATTTATACCCATTTGGATCGGGATTATTTGCGGCAGGTGATTCAGGAGTTTCACCCACGGAGTTAATTTTAATTACCTTTGTTATATGAAAAACAATGGTTCCTTTTCGTTTTGCTTATTGCTTCCGTGTCATACGGTCAAGATATAAAAGTGGAGTATGATAAAAAGCTGGACTTTACTCAATTCAAAACCTTTCGCTTTGGCGAAGGTGAGGTAATTACTCCAGAAGATCAGCAGGTGGTGAGTGAAGTGCAAATGAACAAATGGGTGAAAGCAGCGGTAAGTCGCGAACTGGAAGCCAAAGGCTTAACACGTGTTGATTCCTCAGCAGATTTGACTGTGTCTTACGCTATTGGTGCTATGGCCCGCAGCGATGCAGGTAGTGTGGGCCCTATGGGGTTAACCCCCGGATCCATGGAGAGAAATTATTCGCGCGATTATAGTCAGGGTAGCTTTGTTATAGACTTAAACAACCGCATAATGTCTTAGTTTGGCGTATCAATGCTACTTCCAGCTCAGATTTAAGGCATGGCGAAGATGTAATAAGCGAAATTGTTGCCAGAGGGTTTAAAAAGTTTGGCCAGCCCGAAAAGAAGAAAAAGAAGAAGTAAGATCATTCTGCATGTATCGATTTTTTGTTCGCCCTATCCTTTTTCTCTTTCCTCCCGAATTCATTCATCACATAACTTTTAACCTATTAAAGATAGGAGCAAGTATACCGGGTATGCTTGCACTCTTACGCAGAAGGTTTTCAATTAAAAATTCAAAACTGGAGCGAACGTTATTTGGATTAACTTTTCCAAACCCGGTTGGCCTTGCCGCAGGTTTTGACAAAATGCGTTGCTTATCGATGAGCTATCAGCCTTTGGTTTTGGTTTTATTGAAATAGGAACGCTTACTCCTAAAGCGCAATCCGGCAACGACAAACCAAGGCTTTTCCGCCTGTCGGCTGATCAAGCGCTTATTAACCGGATGGGTTTTAATAATGATGGCGTGGTGGAAGCCGTAAAACATTTAAGAAGAAGAAAATCCAAAATATTAGTAGGGGGTAACATTGGGAAAAATAAAGTGACCTCCAACGAAAAAGCTTTTGAGGATTACACCCAATGCTTCGAAGCGCTTTATCCGTATGTTGATTATTTTGTAGTGAATGTAAGCTCGCCCAATACGCCTAACCTGCGAGAGTTACAAGAAAAGGAGCCCTTGAAAAAATTATTAAGTGAAGTAAAATCGTTGAGCGAAAAAAAGGATAAACCAAAACCTGTTTTATTAAAGATTGCACCCGACCTGAGTGAATCACAATTGCACGATGTGGTCGGGATTTTATTGGAGACTAAAACCGATGGAGTGATTGCTACCAATACAACGATTTCCCGCGAAGGATTAAAAACGAATGCTCAAGCCATTGATGGTATTGGTAATGGCGGCTTAAGTGGTAAACCTTTGCACCATAGATCCACGGAAGTAATTTCATTTCTAAGAAAAGAACTGGGTAAAGACTTTCCTATCATTGGGGTAGGCGGAATTATGACGCCCGACGATGCCATAGAAAAAATAGAAGCCGGAGCTGATCTTATTCAAATTTACACAGGCTTTATTTATGAGGGGCCAGGGGTTTATCAAAAGAATAAATCAAGCCTTAGTAAATCGTCTTTAATTTTTTTTTTTCTCTTCTCCGCCCACTAAACCCTTAAGCCCTTGGCATTAAAAGGCCATGGTTTCCCTTATAAATAATTATATTACTCCGAAACCTATTCTGCCAATGATTTCGTTCGGATCTAAGTTCTTACGAGTTTCCTCTTTAATAAGCGTTATTCTCCTAAGCGTTACCCTTAGTAATGCTCAAACAATTGTTAACATGCCAGATGTTACTAAGCGGCCGACCATGAGTGCCGTTAGCTTATCTACCGAGCCGCTGATTGATGGTCAGGTTATTGGAGACCCTATTTGGGAAGCGATCAAGCCGACTGATCAGATGATACAGACAAAAACCAAACGCAGGAGTGCCAGCCTCCGAAAAAGCAGAAGTGAGAATTTGTTATACGGCGACAGCACTTTATGTGTCGGTTGTATGTTACGACAGCGAACCCTCAAAGCTTGTCGTTTCGGATGCGCGTAGAGAGGCTACGCTAGATAATACGGATAGCTTTTATTTATACTCGACACATTTCATGACAATCAAAACGGTTTTATTTTTGGAACAAACCCTATCGGAATAGAGTATGACGGCCAGGTTGACAATGAAGGCCAGGGAAACACTTCGCAAAACAGACAACAACAGGGAACTATCGGTGGCTTCAACCTAAACTGGGATGCCGCCTTTACGGTGAAGTCTTTAGTGGGTGATTTTGGCTGGAGCGCTGAGTTTGCTATTCCCTTGCGCACGCTTCGGTTTGCTTCTGGTCATGATCAGGTATGGGGCTTTAATTACCAGCGCAACATTCGCAAAACAAATGAGATTGCTTATTGGGCGGCTTTGCCTATTCAATTCGACCTTAAGCGTCTTTCTCTGGAAGGGTCGCTTACCGGCCTTAATCTTCAAAGTCCAGGAAATTTGAAATTCATTCCTTACGTATTGGGTAAAGCCACTAAAGATTTTCAATCCCCTGATGCAGAAACAAAATATAAACCTGCTTTTGGTGCCGATATAAAATATAGTGTTACCTCAGCTGTAACACTCGACCTTACTTACAATACCGATTTTGCGCAGGTGGAGGTTGACCAACAACAAATCAATTTGGATCGCTTCAATCTTTTCTTTCCAGAGAAGCGTCCGTTTTTTCTTGAGAATGCCGGACAATTTTCAGTGGGAAGCCCGGGCGAGGTGGATCTTTTTTTAGTCGAAGGATTGGCATCGGACCGAAAGGTGAGATTGTACCCATTATTGGAGGAGCACGTTTGTCGGGTAAGATTAATAACACCAACATTGGACTTCTTAGCATGTTTACCGATGATGTTGAATCACTGGGAATCAAAAAGAATAATTTTAATTTAGTACGGATAAATCAACAATTAGCACAACGCTCATCCCTCGGTGCTATCTACGTAAGTCGCAATGGTCTGGAGAGTGATAATGATTATAATAGAACGTATGGTGTTGATGGTAAGTGGGGGATAGGGAAGAAAGCTACTGTGTCTGGTTACTATGCAAATACAGATTCACCCCTCGACAGTCTTAACTCAGAATCTTTCAAATTAGCAAGCAACTATGAATGGAATGGTCTTCGGGCCACACTTGCCTATACGCAAGTAGGTGATGGGTTTAATCCGGAAGTGGGCTATCTTTTCCGATCTGGATTTCGCAAGCCCGAAATGTTAATATTTAAACAAGTGCGAATGAACGGTAAGTACGGCTTGTTGGAACTGCGTCCACATGTAAGCTATCGGGGGTATTGGAATTTTTCAAACTTTCTGAAACCAGTTTTCTTCATATTGATAATCATTGGGTATGGATCAATGGCTTTGAGATTGATACGGGTATAAATTTTACAACGGAAGGCGTGATTGATCCATTTCAGATTTCGGGCATAACGGTAGATCCGGGCACCTATAACCATTCAGAAGCTCAACTTGTACTGATGACCAACGCCAGTAAAATGTTTTATGTTAATGCCCGTTCTGTTATGGGCGGTTCGTTTGGTGGAACCCGATACTTAAATAGCGGAACGCTGGGTTTCCGGGTGGGCGACAAATTCAATTCAGAATATAGCGTGGCCATCAATGATCTTAACTTACCGAATGGATCAACTGTCTCTACCCTGTTTGGTGCCCGACTTAGTTATTCCTTTACCCCGCGCATTAACTTTCAGGGCTTTGTTCAGTATAACAGCTTTGCCGAATTATGGTCGCTCAATTTGCGTTTCAGTATTTTAGAGCAGGCTAATACAGGGTTATTTATTGTCTATAATGACATCTATACGTATGAAGAACCTAATAATCGAAGCTTTATAATTAAGTATACCCATATGTTTGATTTATTGGGTATGAGAAAGTGATTGAAAGAAAGCTGGCGCAGATAACAAGGACTTTTATTAAATAGATTAATCAATCATTGTTAATGGCGTATAATTCTTAGAAACTAGTTAAAGATTTATTTTGATGAAATGGCAACGCGTTGAATCGAATGCCAGCAGTTAATTCAAACGTAGTAAAGTTGCTGCCTACGGATGCACCTGTTGGTACTTCAAACACAAAGCCGAAACGAAATGTATCACTTACAACCATCTGACCAAACAATCCATAGGTGTTGAAGTTTCGTGTGAGCAAACCAACTTGATAATTTTCGTGAAAGATCAATGCAGCGTTTAAATCTAACGATGCAGGGGCACCACTCACTAATTTTACTAATGCAGAAGGACGGAGGCGCAAGCGCTCTCCAATAAAGATAAGATATGAGCCTAGCGCATAAAAATGTTGGTTGTAAATAGTGGCTTGCACACCTTTATTTTCAAAGGTGGATTTTAACAGGTTGGGAACTGAAAGTCCGATAAAATACCGATCGCTCGATAGAATCAACCCCGTCCCAAAGGTTGGTGATGATTCACTTATAGAACCTTCAAAGAGTGGATCGTCCGCATCGTACGGATTAACATTGCCGCTGGCGTTATCAACCTGGTAATTGGCAAAGCCACCCTGCAAGCCAAACGAAAGAGTTTGCTTATCTGATACGGCAATGCGATACGCGTAGGTGGCAGAAACCTGGTTGTATTTTGTATTGCCGATTTTATCGGAGAATACAATCAACCCGGCACCCATTCGGTTGTCGGATAGCGAAATTTGACTGTTGAAATTAATTGTTTGCGGTCCGCCTTCAAGACCGATCCATTGCTCGCGATAACTTAATGATGCAGCAAAGTTGTTGGTATAGCCTGTATAGGCTGGGTTTATGATGATCGGGTTATTTATGTATTGGGCATAGAGAGGGTCTTGTTGGGCAAATGCAAACTGGCTGCAGGTTGCGAGCCACAAGGTACAGGCTAGTTGAGTGAAACTAAGAATGTGATTTTTTTTACAGACAGTCTGAAGGCTTTGGCTTGAAGCCTGTTGCTGATTATGTTTTAAAGTGTTTTTCATAATTCATTACTATTTTTTCAATGAGATAAATCCTGTTTTGCTTTTACCATTCGCGTTGAAAAATATTTTGTAATAATAAGTACCGCTCGGCAACTCATTGCCTGCACTGCTGATTCCTTTGAACACTTGATTTACGTTGTCATAGTCGTCTGTTTTCCACACCTCATCACCCCAGCGATTGTAGATGGTGACTTTATTAGACTTTGTTTCGGGAAGTATACCAATGTATTGTATGTATAGCGTTTCATTTTTGTTGTCGCCATTCGGAGAAACGGCATTATAAACAGTTATCGTTCCACTTAACTCAATACTTAATTCTTGTTGTGTGCATAGCCCGGTTTGGTCGCAAATGCTTATTATGATTTTATCTGTTCCCGGAAACGGAATACCTGTATAATTGATTGTAAGTAAAAAACCATTGAGGGTAAACGATGCGCCACTGGTAAGTGTGCCTACAATTTGTAAACTACTTTCATCCAAGTCATTTTCCGAATCACTAATCAGTGTACGTAGATCTATGGTAACGGCACTTTCTATGAACGCAGTGGCTGTAATACTGGCGATGGTCGGAGCCGTGCAATTTTTGATGGTTGCGATAACTGAAGTTTTAGTGCTCTCGCACGTACCATCAAAGATTGCCGCCTGATACGTTTTATTGGCGGTGAGATTTGTAACCACATAGGAGCTGTTTACTTCACCTGTAATTAAAGTGCCACCATCATACCAACGATAATTCCCATTGATGGTTCCTGATGCATTGAGTGTAACGGATGACCCAAAACAAACCGAAGATGGGATTGTTACAGAAGGTGCCGCGGGCAATGGAAGAACGGTAGCAAAAACTTCCGTGCGTGTGCTTTCGCATGTTCCATTAGTTATTGCAACAAAATAGGAGGTGGTGAAGCTAAGGGTAGGTGTTGTAAAGGTGTCGTTGTTGAAACCTGAAATGGCAGTTCCCCCGGTTGAAGCTGTGTACCATTTGTAATTGCCGGGTGATCCACCTGATGCATTCAGAACAATGGAAGTACCGGAGCAACCGGAGCTGTTGGTTGCGATAGGCGGGGTAGGAATCAAAACTTCTGTTGTGGTCACAGGATCTGAATCTATACTTTGGCAGCCATTCGAGTTGGTAACTTTTACTGTAAGTGTAAGGGCAGTAGAAATTATGCGAGTTTGATTGGTGTCTCCGTCTGACCACAAGTAAGAAGAACTAAGCGATGCAGAAAGCAACACGCTGCCTCCTGTACAAAAAACTTGTTGCACCCGTTATAATCGGTTTAGCAGGTAAGGCAAAAACAGATGTTGTTATCGGATCAGAGTCTATGCTTTGACAACCGCTTGCATTGGTAACTTTTAATGTTAGCGTTAAAGAGGTAGAAATAGTTCGTGATGGATTGGTATCTCCATCCGACCACAGGTAAGAACTAAAACCAAGAGGCGCATCAAGCGTTGCGCTGCCACCGCTGCAAAAGCTTAATGATCCTACAGGTGTTATTACAGGCTTGGAAGGTGCAGGATTAATGGTGGCGGTTACCATAGTGCGTGTGCTTTCGCAACTTCCTGCTGGTTCAATAATGCTTACATAGTAATTGGTAGTTGCCGTTAACGTGGGTGTTGTAAAATTTGCTGTTGATGATAAGGATGTTCCACCGCTCGACACATCATACCAACGATATTCTTGTGTGCCAATAGCACCTGAAGCACTTAGTTCAACTGAAGAATTGGCACAGCCAGAGCCATTGGTAACACTAGGTGGCGATGGAGGCGAGCAGACAGTGAAGTTTGTTGAGGATGTTATGGTGTTACATCCAATAGTAACTTCAATAGGACCTGTAGATGCTCCAACAGGAACAGATGTCGTTATGCTGGTAGCTGTGCTTGCTGTAACAACTGCTGTGGTGCCATCAAACTTTACAATATTATTTGCCGGTGTTGGATCAAAGTTGGTACCAGTAATGGTAACAATTGATGCTATGGAGCCTGCCGGTGTAAATGAGGAGATGTTCGGAGCATTAGCCGGATTGCACCCTAATTTGGCAACATAAAGACGTGAAATGGAAGGTGTGGAGAAAAAGTGGGATAGTGCCATACGTAGGCGAATCGGAAAATGTTCCGGTCATAAATATTTCCCCATTGCTACCTATTTCTATACCGTGGCTAAAGTCACTCCCTGTTCCTCCCTCACTTAATGCCCACTGAAAAGTGCCGTTGAGGCTGTATTTTGCCATGAAAAAATCCCATGACCCTGCATTATTCATTATGGTTCCTCCGAAGTTTGTTTCACCGCTGTAGTACCCACTTAAGTATAGATTATTATCTCCATCAATAGCCAAACTATTGGTATGTTCACTTCCATTTCCTATAGATTGGGTTGTCCACAAAACATTACCAAGCGGGTCGAATTTAATTAAGTAGGTGTCCCAACCACCACTGTTAAAAAATGAAGTTCCTGCAAATGTCAAGGGAGAGAGAGAATAACCAGCTGCGTAGACATTTCCATCATTGTCTATAGTGGTTGCACTGCCTTGAGAAGAAAAACTACCCCCTCCGCCCTTTGCCCAAACCACATTTCCTGATGCATCATACTTTGCAACAAAAGTGTTTGACCAAGAGACGCCACTGAAATTATTGAGCGCAACAGCATCAAAAGAAGCTGTTCCATAATAATACCCTGTGATATAACTTTCACCTGAAGAACTGACAGAAAGTCCAAAGGATATATCCCCATCTACGCTACTACCACCAGCTCTTTGCCCATAATAGATTGCCTGATGGGTCATACTTTGCTGTAAAGATGTCTGTTCCGCATGTGATACAGGCCGCTAGGGTTACTCCACCGAAATCAATAGACCGGGTCATGTATCCAGTAATAAAAACATTCCCTAGATCGTCAGTGTCAATGTTAGTAGTAGTGCTAGAAGCAGCTCCTGTTATAGCTGTTGCTTGCTTTGCCCACAACAAAATTCCAGCTGAGTTATACTTTAATATGAAGATATTGTCATAAAGGGGTGGGGTGGATAATGTGAAACTGCCAAAAGTTACTGTTCCTCTGAAAGTGCCGGTGACGTAAATATTACCTAAACCATCAGTTGCAATAGCTGATCCCCGGTCATCGCCTGTACCCCCCTCGCGTATTGCCCATAACACATTACCGTCTGGATCATATTTTGCAACAAATACATCAAAACTTCCGCTACTCACCAAATCGAAAGTACCTAAAGTTGAAGTTCCAGATGTCCCACCCGTAACATACAGGTTATTGGTATTATCGCGGGCAATACGATTTCCCAAAATCAAGGTTGATTGACTTCCTGTACCGGTTGCCTGTTTTACCCATGTAAAGTCAGGAGGCGGGCCAGTGGGATTTGTGGTAATTACAAAAATGCCTGAAGAGTTAGATGTAAAGCCCCCTAATTTTACGGATACAGGTCCGGTAGTAGCACCGGCAGGCACAGTTGCTGAAATACTGGTGCTCGATAATACAGTAAATGTAATAGCAGGAGTTCCATTAAAGCTTACCCCTGTAACGCCTGTAAGATTTGTTCCGGTAATAGTTACAGTTGTTCCTATCGGTCCGAAGGTTGGTGAAAATGAAGTGATGTTAGGGAAAGAACTACAGTTTTTAACATCTCCATTGATAGCCCAATTGTTTGGTGCACCTGTAAGTATAGCGCGCGCTGTTTCTCCACCGCAATAGGTTCTATTGATTGCGCCAAGTTGTACTCCAGGCTTCACCGTTTGTGCTGCCCAGCCCATGAGTGTAGCATCGTAGTTGGTAAGGGATATGCCGCTCAGGTCCAGCATAAACCTCATGTTGGTCACATTGCTTATGTTCCAGGTACCGAGATTTTGGTTGAATGAAGTTGCTTCCTGAAACATGCCCTGCATATTTGTAAAGCCGCTCACATTCCAGCTGCTTAAATTCTGATTGAATGAAGTAGCTCTGTAAAACATATACCCATTCATTGTTACATTACTTACATTCCAGCTTCCGATATTTTGGTTAAAGGAGGTTGCACCATTAAACATACCCCACATGTCTGTCAAATTGCTTACATCCCATGGGCCAATATTTTGGTTGAAAGAAGAAGCATCGTTGAACATAGTTTGCATACTTGTTACACTGCTAACATCCCATGCTCCAATATTTTGGTTGAAGGCTGCGGCTCCTCCGAACATTCCATACATGGTTATCACGTTGCCTACATTCCAACTTCCAATATTTTGATTGAAGGACGTGGCATATGCAAACATATAGGTCATATCTGTTACCTGACCTACGTCCCAACTGCCGATGTTTTGGTTGAAGGAATATGCAAACATAAATGCCCGATTCATATTGGTCACATTACCAACATCCCAACTACCAATGTTTTGGTTAAAGGAATTGGCTTGTACAAACATCTGATACATAGTTGTGTTGCTGCTTACATCCCAGCTTCCTATGTTTTGATTGAAGGTAGTGGCATAGAAGAACATATAGCTCATATCTGTCACATTGCTTACGTCCCACCCACCAATGTTTTGGTTGAAGGAAGAGGCATTCGGAAAAATTGCCGACATATTTGTCACATTACTCACATCCCATCCACCAATGTTTTGATTGAAGGAAGATGCACCTATAAACATACCCTCCATATCCGTCACATTACTTACGTCCCAACTTCCGATATTCTGGTTGAAGAAGATGCATAACCAAACATAGGACATATTTGTTACTCAGAGATTGGGTGCGTCTGTAGCTGGTACGGTAAGATTGGGACAACTGAGGAACGCTGACTCCATTGATGCCCAGGCGATATTCCCCCACTGAGTCACCGTTAAAATCTTCAGCCTGTCCCCTCCACCAGTAAAATAGATTTGTGGAAAATTTCCTATGATTTCTACCCGGTAGGTTCCGATGGCCGGAAAGGTAATGGTGGCATTGCCGGTCGAGCAGATATGTTGCCATTGACCGCAGCATTACTCATCTTCCCCAATAGATGTCGTAATTATAACCGCCACCTGTAGTAGGTATAGAATTTGGTTATCGCTGAAGCCGGGTTGTCGTTTTCCAGGTGGTGATGAAAGCTTGCGCGTGTCGCAAAGCTCAGTAGTTGCAGTACTACTACAAGAACAAGTATGAATGAATATTTTGTAATTGTTTTCTATCGTGTTTAGGCCTGATAGTTTTTTATTCTTGGTCCCTCTCCGGTCTTTCACGATTGCTGACTTTAATTCCTTTGTTTGGTTTGGGTGGAACTTTAAGTAGCGGAGATGCACCTGTAACTAGGCCGTGCTTGGTCGAAGAACCCTGAAATCATCATCACATACATGCCGGAACCGATGAATATTTCAAGAAATTGATGCTTCCATCCGGCAATATGAAACCGTGAGTCCCAGCTTTACCATGGAAGAACTAGGCATATCTACCAATGAGGATTGTACGTTTCAAACTGCCCTTGATGAATTGAATTATTAGGCAGGCAATCAAAACCGTTTCAAAATCCTTCATTGCTGTCACCCCTTTAATTTGGTTCCTGTATCCGATGAGCCGCGTTTCAAGTTGACAGAAAGATTATTATATAACCCCATTATTCATGATTACGTAGATCAAAATTCCATTTCCTAATTCAATTCTAATACTTCATATGTTGCAAACAAGTGTCTGTTTGTTGCATCGCCTTGGGTAGCACATTTATAAATGAAGGTACTTTCTAACCTTGCGACACTTGTAAAAATGCGAACGTATTAGCTTTGGCCATTACATCGCCTGGGCTGGCGGAGTCCCCGCACAAATTCACCTGGTCAAAATAGTTGTACCACCCCGCGCCTGTTACCATATTCTCAAAAGCTTGTACTGCTTCTTCCTTAGGGAATTTCCAAATGGCAAAAAAGTCATAGCCGGCCCTGCCATAGGTGGACTTATCGTTTTCACCCCAAGCCATAATCTCCACTCCGCTTGCAGTAAGTTGTTGGATGGCAGGAGCCAATTGATTAAGATAATTGGCGCGCTCTTCTTTACTTAGGTTGTTCCAAGCAGACTTGGCTTTCCAAATTTCGATGTAGGTTTTCATACTCAATAGGTTTAGTTGAATTCTTAATGAGTAGAAAGGTAGGTGCGATAGACCGAAGGCAAAAATGTGAAAAAGGTAGTAATCGAAATCTGTTATTTAGATTAACCCTGCTTTCTTCAACGCCTCTTTGCGATATGTGCATGAAGTTTTCGTAAATGTTACGGATGTGCGTGCGTACGGTCTCCAAAGAATGAAACTTGTCAGCAATTTCTTGATACCGATAACCCTGCGCTAGCCAATGAAGAACTTCTTTCTCTCGCACCGATAGCTGTTCTTGTGGATCTCCGGCTACTTTATCTTGTTGAAGGGAGGAGACAACCATGCGCGCAATTTGTGCACTCATAGGACTACCGCCTTGATGTAAATCATGTAATGCCTCAATAAGCTTGGGTGCCGAAGTGCTTTTTAAAATATAGCCGGAAGCCCCTGCTTTAAGGGCTCGAAAAATTCGGTCGGAATCTTCGTAAGAGCTAAGCACCATGATCTGGGTTAGTCGATTGTCCGGCTTAAATTGAGCGATAAAATCAATACCACTCTTGCCAGGCAGCTCAATGTCAGTAACTAAAAGCTGTGCACTGCCGGGATTCAATTTAAAAAAATGGAAGGCCTCTTCAGATGAGGAAAAGGAAGCAATTACCTCAAAGTCGCCAGAGCCACCCAGCAATGAAACGAGGTAGTTTCTGATTTTCTCATCATCTTCTATTAGTACGATCGAGATCATTCATTCAAAATTAGCGATTTAGATCTTTAGAGGTAATGTGAAAAAAGTAGTATTGGCTTCTCTTCTCGCACTTTAAAATTTACATTTAAGTAAACTATTTTCAACATGGCAACTAAAGTCTGGGGGCAGCCATGGGTGTATTTACAAATACCGAGTCATGTGACGAGGAATTTGCCGCGAACCTAACCGTTTTTAAATCTGATACCGTACGCTCTCAAATATTGGCCCAGCCCGATCTTGACAAGAACGAAGTTAATGCAGGCGCTAAGCTTGCCCACAAATTGTAGGTGCCGGCAGTCATGAAGACCGAGGCTTGATTGTTCTTTATGATACTGTAAAAAAGCGTGAGCCTATCCAATTTAATTTTGCAACGCCACTTTTTGCAGCCATTGAAGAGGTCATTGACCCAGAAATTTGTTGCGTTGGCTGCGGGCTGATTGGTGATATGCAATTGAATCATGGCTTTCAGTTTTTTAATGACTCGGTGCTTCACAACATGTTACCGCACTATTAATAAGTGGAGCTTGTGTCCTTCACAATGCCATTATGCACGGGTGCAAACCAGCCAGTAGCTATAAAACTATCACTAGAGCAGAAGGACCGGTGGTTTACGAAATAGATAATCGCCCTGCCCTTGAGGTTATTGAAGAACTCTTTACAACGGGCCAGAAAGTGCCATGGGAGCAGTACCCATTATTTGTCACCTTAGGATTGAACAAGGGTGATAAGTTTGGAGAATTTAGAGAAGAGGACTATGCTAATAGGCTTTGTCTTGCGATAGACAGGGAAAAGAAGGCACTGATCATGTTTGAGCCTGACTTGATATCCGGAGATCAAATTCAATTGATGCATCGCAGTATTAATCTAAAATACATTCAAAGTGGAATTGACAAATTGAAGGCAAAATCCGAAAATAAAAAGCCTATTTGTTACTTGTATATCAACTGTGCTGGCAGAGCAAAGCCCTTTGTTGGTGGCGAATTAGAAGACGTAGACGAAATCCAAAAGATTCTTGGTGGAAACATTCCACTCACTGGATTTTACTCGGGTGTAGAGATTGCAAAAGTTAGAAATCGCGTTCAGGCGTTGGACTGGACCGGCATACTCTGCATGTTAGTGGAAGATTAGTATGGCTGAGCCAACAAACGAACAGCTAGAAAGAGAGATTGCTTACTACAAAAAGCAACTCGATAGCGTAGCTGGAATTTCACTCAACGACCAATACAAATTAGCACAAGCGGCTTACGATAGTAGTCAATTCCAAAAGGGCTTCAAAATCATTGTTGATCTTCAGCATACCTTCAATGTCGATGAACCATTGGATAGCTTCTATTCAAAAGCTATGGAGAAAATCCAAACTCACCTCGCTGTGCACAAGATAATTCTACTGAAGCGAGAATCAACTTCCTATTACTTATCGCCTTTTTTATGGACAGGATTTACTCAACAAGAATCAGTTTCGTTTAGCAACATTAAAATTGAAGTGTCTAAACAATTCAAGGAAAAAAAACTACCTCTTTTGAATAGCTCCATTAAACCCTCCTCATTTGAAAAAAAAATTCAACACATATTTAGCGTATCCAACTTCATTTGGTCGTGGTTAACAATTGATGGGAACCTGTGGGGCGTGCTATTGACAGGCAGAAATTACGAGCGCGATATGTTTTCTTTTAGGCTTATTCTCAAACTGACTTAAACATATTGAGTCTATTGGCGGACCATTTCCGCCTGCACATTACAAGCAAAGTTAAGGCAAATTAGGTTGAACGCTTAAGGATTGCGCGCGATATGCACGATGATATTGGAGCGGAACTATCACGAATTAATGTAGCTTGTGAAAACGTTAAAAATGAATTTAAGGATTTGGCAACACTAGGTTCTCAACTTGACCAAATTCAAAAATCATCTGGGCAGGTTATCGAAAATATTGGAAACGTGATTTGGGCTTTGAACCCGACTAACAATAGTTTAATCAGTCTGATTGGATATATCCGCGAATTTGCGGTTGACTATCTGGAAATGAATCATGTATCTGTTTCCTTCTTTGCAACGGAATTGAAGGTTGATGCTCCCATCAACAACGATACAAGAATACAGTTTTTCAGGATTGTTAAAGAGTGTATTCATAACATTGTGAAACATTCATCTGCGACAAAAAGTTACTATTGAAATTGATATCCGAAGACAACTCATTGAATGCCGAATTTCGGATAATGGAAAAGGATTCTCAACAGACCAACCGAGTAGTAGCGGCAATGGTATAAGAAACATGCGACAGCGTGAAACGGGAGAACATCTCAACCTGAGCCGGGAAAGGGTACATCGTTGAAAATTACAGTTCCTGTTTGAGATCACGTTGGAGAGAATATTCTCCCTTTTGATACCATCAGGGTTTATTAGCACTTAAAGCTTTTTCAAAAACAAGTGAGATGTTCTTTATTTGATCCATAAAATAAATACTTGTGCTTATGCTGGTTGCTTCAAAACCCCCAATTGCTCCATCAACATCATCTGGTCGGCAATCATCCAATGACTGATAATTTTTTCATTTTCGATTTCATAGCCAATAGAAAAGGGCATTTCGATTGTTTTATGAGTTGGTGGAATGCCATTTAATATACCTTCATGTTTTGCTTTCACTCTAGCGCGGAGTACCACTCTATTTCCCTCAGCCGTAATTTCATCAATGAACATTTCATACTTGGGAAATGCGGAATCAAAAAATACTATATGTTCAATAAGTCCCTGGTCGGCCACATATTGTTCCATTACTTCCCGCGTCTTAATAACCCCACTGATGGCATTGATATAGCGCAGAATAAACTCTTTGTTTTTCTTTAGCGAGCCCATAAGTTTTTTGTTTTTTGCTTGATCAAAGTTACCTCACTTAATTATCGGCCATTACTTCAAATGTTGCATCCTCTTATTCATTTGTTGCATCTTTCTTCTTTTGAAATAAGAGCGATGGATTCATACCATACTGCTTCGTGAAGACTTTAGTAAAGTTGGAAGCTGTCTCAAACCCCGTTTTGTAGGCCACTTCACTAATACGCATGTCGGTGGTTTCAAGCAACTCCTTTGCTTTTTGAAGTTTCACGGTGCGTATGTAGCTTCCTGCTGATTGTTTAATGATAGGCTTCAACCGCCTGAACAATTGCGTGCGGCTCATGTTCATGGCATCACTGAGGTGATTAGCATCGAACTGGGTATTTTCCATATTAGCAAGGATTAGTGCATTTACCTTCACCAAAAAAGCGGCTTCGCGTGGATTGTGCCTATTTAAAACCGCTACCAAATTTTCTGTTTTTGAAAAATGCGAACGAAGACGTTTTCGGATTTCATCATAATACCGAAACGACTGTTCTATAGTTTGCTCGCTTGGTGCATCAGTATCTGGTGATACGGCATAACTTTCTCCTAATTCAATTTCAATTTCATAGCAGGTGGAATCGCTGCCGTTGGAATGCACCGTGATCGGTAATTTGCAAGTATTGGTAATAGTACCATACACATGAAGATTGATCCCTGTATTTTTGATGCTGATCGTACATTTCTGGCTGTTGATAATTTGAACCATCACCATGATCTGCTGATGGTGAGGTGTGAATTCTATCAACCGGCTTAGAATAGAAACAAGGTCAGAAGCTAAAAAAGAAGGTTGGAAATTTGCAGATATTATGTCTTCAGAAGATGAAAAGGATAGTTCAATACGTTCTGCTTTAGCAGTAGGCTCTAAAGCAAGCACGAGATGCTTGACAAAATGCACAAGATCGGCCTCAGTGGAATGATTCATGCCTATGTAAAATAAGCATGAATCATAAGAATTACAACTAAAACAATTGCATGGCTTATACGCCTGTGAGCTGCCTCACAAATCCCTCATGATCCCAACTGATTTTAAGATCCGTAACTTTGCCTGCTTCATTAAATCTGAATATAAAAATGTGTTCGCTGTCGAAGTCCTTGCCTTTGGATACCATTCCGGCAAACTCTTTTGCCTGCGTACCAAAAATAACAACCTTACAGGTTACTGTATTCGTTGCTTCATCAAACTGCTGACTTTTAACTGTATTATCTAAGTTCGGAAAAGAATCCATGATTGCAGACCACAGGCCTTTGCCGACTTCATGAATTTTTCCTTTGAAGGGGTCTCCGAGCGGAACAAAAGAAATGATTCCGTTCTCATCGCAGAGTGAAAGCATTCGGTTTAAGTCCATGTCTTGATAAGCAGAAAAAAATTCAATGCATGTTCCTTTCTTGCTGAGCGCATCCAGGCTCTCGTGTTGTTGGGTGGTGGTTTTCATGGTAACGAAATTAATGATTTTGAAAATTTATTTTGGATAATTAGCATGTTGTTTCACCTTCTTAATCTGTCTCAGGTGGCGGTCAACGTGACCAAAGACGTAGATATATACTTGATGAATATTATCGCTGCCAGAATTGCGGTAGTACGATCGCAAATCTTCCTTTGCTGTTTTGATATACGTGATTGATTCATTTCTCAACTTCTCAAACCAAGCCAGATTGTTTTTCAAATCATTGATTCCCATCGGCACCGTGTACGTGAATGGTTTTGTAAAATCAGTTGTTACATGAGGTGTTTCTTCCATAATAAATGAGGTGTAATAGCTATCAGGCTTTGCGCCTGCATTAAACTCAGGTTGTGGCTTGGCATTGAGGCTTCGGCTGATGTCTCGACAAAAAAGCAATTCCCAGATGGCAAGGTGCTCTACCACCTGATTGATGGACCAGCGATCATCCGACTCTTTGAAGTTGAATTGAGCGGGCGTGAGTCCTTGCGTTTCTTTGATCAACTCATCCCGTGTGCGAGTCAGGTTTTCCAGAAGATATTTTCGATCAGCTTCTGTCCATACTTTTGTTTCCTGTGCTTTACTTGTTAGACATACCAATAGCATCAGGCAAAGCCCTATTATTTTATTCATTGTGTTATCTTTTGATGACGAAATAAAATTATGTTAATGGATAAGATTTAGCTTGTAAAAATGCGAACGATCTTTCAGCGCTTTACAAAACGAATCAATTCATTGTGTTTTAAATGATAATCGCTGGGGTTCATCTGATTAAACTCCATAAATTCCTTAACGAGGTGCGATTGATCGTGAAAGCCATATTTAAAAATGATATCCTGCCAATCAAACTTTTCGTTGTAGGCCACCTCTTTGCTAAGATTAACAAACCGCTTGATACGTGCATAGAATTTTGGTGACACCCCAATCTTTTCCAGAAATTTTTTCTCCAAGTATCGCGTGCTTATTTTTAATTGATCGGCCACAGCCTCTACGGGTATTGAACCTTTATGATGATCGATTAACTCTACAGCTTCGTCAATAACCGAGAGCCGCTCCTTTGCATTGGGCAATTGCGCTTGCACATATTCTTCTAATAAGTTAACCCTTTCTTTATCGCTCCTCCCAGATTTTACTTTACTCCAAAGTGATTCTGCTTTTTCGTGTATCAAAAGTTCTAAAGCCATCCTGCTATTAACAAGCTGAGACATTCGCGTACCAAAAAAATTGTGTAGGCTGGAAGGCTTGAATACTACCCCAACCATACCAATGGTGCCCCTTAGAACGAGGTGATAATTGAAAGTAAACAGCCCACTCGCAAAGGCTTTTGGTACAGACATTCTTTGGCTGCCGTTTTGATAGGCCTCATATGGATCGCCATAGTTAAACACCATTGCATTGAAACCATTGGGCGGACTCTGTACATCAAGACTTGCTTTGGCTTCACCTTCCCAAACGAAGTAGCACTCCACAAATGGAGATAACTCAGCTGCCGGTGGAAATTTTTGATAGCGCATAGTCTTAAGCAGCTATGGATTAGGGATTTTACAATCCTAATCAAAGATAGCAGATTGAGCCACTTTTTCAAGTAGTGAACTACATATTCGAAAAAGTCCAAATCTCAATCCAGATCAAGAAAAATGGCTTTTCGAAAGCTTATCAAGATTGAATAAAAGCCACCATAGATCTAATTCAAATCTATACTGACTTTATTTATTGTGAAGCATATGTGTTCGCAATGTCAATTAATTAAACAATTATTGACTATTCCTTAATCCCTGCCAGGTCTACAATAAAAGCATACTCTTGCGAAATCTCTTCATACACTTTAAATCTTCCAGTCGTACCCCCGTGGCCGGTTTCCATATTGGTGCGAAGTAAAAGTTTATTGTTATCTGTTTTTAGCTCACGTAGTTTAGCTACCCACTTGGCCGGTTCCCAATATTGTACTTGCGAATCGTGAAAGCCGGTGGTCACCAACATGTTTGGATAATTTTGTGGTTTCACCTGATCGTAGGGTGAATAGTCCAGCATATACATATACGATTCAGGATTTTTAGGATTTCCCCATTCGTCAAACTCGCCCGTTGTAAGCGGAATAGATTCATCTTCCATTGTGGTCACAACATCTACAAAAGGAACCTTGGCAATTACACCTTTAAACAGATCGGGGCGCATGTTAACCACCGCGCCCATTAACAAACCACCGGCACTACCGCCTGATGCAAAAAGTTTTTCGGGTGTTGTGATTTTTCTTCGATCAGAAATTCAGCACAGTTAATGAAATCGGTAAATGTATTTTTCTTTTTAAACATCTTGCCATCTTCATACCATTGGCGTCCCATTTCCTGACCTCCGCGTATATGGGCAATAGCGTAAACAAAACCACGATCCAGCAAACTTAATCGCGTGATTGAAAATGTAGGATCCATGCTGGCGCCATAACTTCCGTATCCATAAAGTAAGGTTGGGTTATTGCTATTCTTTTGCATTCCTTTTTATACACAATAGACATCGGAATTAAAGTTCCATCCATAGCCGTAGCCCATTGCCGCTCCGTAACGTAGTCAGCCGGGTTGTAGCCGCCCACCACTTCTTGCTGTTTCAAAAGCTTGCGCTCCTGCGTTTTCATATTGTAATCATAGGTTGAGTTAGGTGTAGTCAGTGATGTATAGCCATAGCGAAGTAAGTCTGTATCAAAATCTAAATTGACGGAAGGATAAACGGTGTACGCAGGCTCACCAAAATTCAGATAATGTTTTTTGCCAGTCTTTTGATCAATGATGCGCATCAATGTATTTGCCTGTGCACGTTCACTTAATACCAGATAGTCGTTGAATATTTCAATTCCTTGCAATAAAGTGTCTTTGCGATGAGCAATTTTTTCCTTCCAGTTTGATTTGGCTGTTTTTGTGTCAGGTGTTTCCATCAACCGAAAATTTTGAGCATCGAGGTTGGTGACTACATAAAACTTGTCTTTGTAATGATCGATGGAATATTCCAATCCTGGCTCACGCGGACTAAACTCCTTGAACTTTCCATCTGGTGTATTGGCATCCAAAATCTGGTAATAATTGGTAAGCGTGCTACCGGCTCCAATAACCAAAAACTTTTTTGATTTGGTTTTATAAATGCCTGTATAAAACGTTTCGTCTTTTTCTTCCGATACAATTACATCTTTAGCGAAGGGGGTACCTACTTTATGTCGGATGATCCAGCGCGAACGAAGGGTGGCAGAATCTTTTTTTGTATAGAAGTAAGTCTTGTTATCATTAGCCCAGGTTACGTACCCCTCTGTATTGGGCACCGGTTCTTCTACTAATTTATCTGAACGCAAATCTTTCACGTAAACGGTATATCTTCTCCGGCTTACCGAATCTTCTGCGTAAGCAAGCAATGTGTTGTCTTCACTAACACTTAACCCGGTGATAGAATAATAATCATGACCTTTGGCCATTTCATTCACATTCAAGAGTATTTCTTCTGTGGCTTCCAAAGATCCTTTCTTTCGGCAATAGATCGGATATTCCGAACCATTTTCATATCGATTATAATACCAATAGCCATTGTCTTTGTAGGGAACGGATTCATCGGTCTGTTTAATACGGCCTACAATTTCATTATAGATTTTTTTCTGCAACGCTTCGGTGTGTTTGAGTTCACCTTTTAAATAATCATTTTCTGCGTTCAGGTAATTAATTACCTGTTGGGTTCGCGGGTCTTTTTGTTCAGCATTTTTTTGCTCATCCGAGAGCTTCATCCAGTAATAATTATCGATGCGATTGCCGGTTAATTCTGTGGCAAATTTTTCAGCTATAGGCGCAGCCAGCGTATCATTTGATTCTTTCTTTTCGGTGTTGCATGCAACGATTAGCGTGGCAGCGGATATCCAAAGCAAATATTTTTTCATGCGGAAATGATTTTGAAATGGAAAGATACTGAGGGTTGCAGCGATTACCAGCCCGGCCATTGCTGTTTTTATCCATCCTCTCCTTTTAGGCTCGTTTAGTCGAAATTTGAGAACTAATTTAACGTAGTTATAGTTTTTATCGCTTCGAAGTATTGAGATTTTAATATTTTTGCGCGGATTTTATATGACCAACAAAAAGCGGTACTACTTTTTTATCATCCTGATTCTGGGATCACTCGCCACCATTAGTCCGTTTTCGATTGATATGTACTTACCTGGCTTTCCGGCCATTGCCAACGATTTAAATACAACGATTGATCGCGTTCAATTATCACTAACGGCTTACTTAATTGGCATATCCCTGGGTCAATTAATCTATGGTCCTTTGCTCGATCGGTTTGGCAGAAAAACTCCTTTATATATAGGATTAATGATTTATGTCCTGGCTTCCATAGGGTGTGCCTTTACAGAGTCCGTTAATTCATTGATAGTGATGCGTTTTTTGCAAGCCATTGGGGGTTGCGCAGGTATTGTGGCAGCACAAGCGTTGGTTCGTGATTTATTTCCGGTTAATAAAATAGCGCAGGCCCTTTCATTAGTAATTTTAGTGATTGCTGTTTCTCCCATGATTGCGCCTACGGTGGGTGCGTATGTTACCGCAGTGTTTGGCTGGCATTCTGTATTTATTGTTCTGGCAATAATTACCCTTATAATTTTAGTTGCAGTTTATTTTTTTCTGCCGGCAGGAAAAATGGCCGATACTACGCTTTCGTTGAGGCCGCGGGCAGTGCTTTCCAATTATTATTCAGTAGCCAGTAATCCTCAATTTTTTATTTACACGTTGGCCGGAGGTTTAGCTACCGCAGCACCGTTTGCTTACATAGCGGGTTCGGCCGATGTGTTTATGAATATTTATGGCGTTACGGAAACTCAATACGGATGGATCTTTGCCATACTGGCCTCCGCGATGATTGGATCGACACAATTAAATCACTTCTTATTGAAAAAATATAAGAGCGAAGAAATTATTAAAGTTACACTCTGGTATCAGGGAGTAGTGGGCATTTTGCTTGTTGTGGGTGTTTACTACAGTTGGTTTACGATATTAAGCCTGATTGCTTTTTTATTTATTTTTCTTACGGGTCAAGGATTACTTGGACCCAATTCGGGGGCACTGTCCTTGGCGCCCTTTACTAAGAATGCAGGGAGTGCCTCTGCGCTTATGGGCAGTTGGCGATTGGGTGCAGGTGGAATTATTTCTGCGGTGGTAAGTTTTTTGCATAATCAATCGGCTATGCCTATGGTGGCAACTATGGCAGGATGTACGATTGTCAGCTTGATTATTTTATCGATTGGTAATTTTCGGGTGAAGTATAAAGCTCTGACGAAGCAGGTTGAACAAGCCACCTCCCTCATTCACCCGGCTTCACACCCCGAATAATCTAAGACAATTCTTTAATACCGATGTTTTGATATTGATGCTTTGTTCCTGGAGCCCAGGACTCAAGATGTTCCCATTGGCCGCCTGAAGAAGAATATAAAGCTGTCCAGTGGAATGGCAGGTCTATTATGCCTTCAGTTGCTTAAGCGAAAATGCATACACTTATTATTGGATTGCCCTGAGGTGAAAAAATATTTTTCACTGTACAATCCTTTTTTGCGAGACTGCTTAAGGGCAAAATTAACCGCTGATAAATTTTTCTGCTTCCTCTGTCTTAATATTTTATACCTTGATGGGATATTCTAAATCTATGAAAAAACTATCTACCCTTTTTATTGTCTGTATGCTGCTGATGGCAGCTTGCAAGAACGAAACTAATCCCCAAACTTTTGCACGTATTAATGCAGAGGTACTTCAAAATTCAAAAGCTTATGCAACGCTTGGTGAGGCTACATCCACCATTGGTCACCGCCTCACCGGATCGGAGAACGGTAAGAAAGCTGAAGAATACACGTATAATAAATTTAAAGAATATGGTTTTGATGATGTGAAATATCAAGAGTTTGAAACACTCTCTTGGGCTCGCGAATCCATTACTACCGTTATTGATGGTGAGACTGTAAAATCAGTTACGTTGGCTCATTCTCCGGTGCAAGCCGATGTAACGGGCGAAGTAGTGGATATGGGCAACGGGCTGGAAGCTGATTATCTGGCTAAACCCAATGCTGTGAAAGGAAAAATTGCTTTCTTCTATATTGGTATTTTGGAAGGAAGTGGAGAAGGCTTGAGCAACTTGCACAGAAGTGAGAAGACGGCCATTGCTATTAAGAACGGTGCTATCGGTGTAATCATTTTCAATCAAGTTGATAAGGGTGTGCTACTTACGGGAACAGCATCGGTAACCGGAGAGCTGATTCCTATTCCTGCAATATGCATTGGTAAAGAAGTTGGAATGGCGCTGAAGGAAAAATTGAAAACTAAAAAAGTAGAAGCGCACATTACTATGACGAATAAAAGTGGCTTGATAAAAGCACGCAACGTAATAGCAACGCTAAAAGGATCAACGCTGCCAGATGAAAAAATTATTATTGGTGGTCACTTGGATTCGTGGGATTTAGCCACCGGAGCAATTGATAATGGTATTGGATCGTTTGCCATTCTTGACATTGCCCGTGCGTTTAAAACCAATAAACTTCAGCCGAAAAGGACGATTCAGTTCGTCATGTTCATGGGTGAGGAGCAGGGATTATTAGGTTCAAACAATATGGTAGATCAGGCAGTTAAAGATGGCTCGATAGAGAATATTAAATATATGTTCAACATCGACATGGGCGGTAACCCGATTGGTGTAAATGCAGGTGGTAAACTGAACGACACCACCTTCTTTAAAACTGTCGGTGCGGAAATTATGGCGATTGATACGGTCTATAAAAACAAATTCAGCAATCGTTCGGGCTTGCACAGCGATCATCAACCGTTTATGCTGGAAGGTGTTCCTATCCTGAGTATAATAAGTAACCTTGACCGATCCATTTATGGGTGCTACCATTCCGACTGTGATGATTTTAATCTGGTGAACGAAACACACATTCGTAATACGGCCCGTTTTGGCACCATGATTTTATATGCGTTAGCGAATGCCGATAAACTTCCGGCTGATAAAATGGAAAGCGAAACGACTAAGCAATTTATGATCGACAATAATTTGGAAGAGCCACTTCGCATTGCAGGGGAGTGGAAATGGAATTAATGTTGCCATTCCAAGACTAAACTAAAGCGGAGTCCTGCTTTGGCAGAAAGCAAATTTGGAGTTCAATAAAAAAGAAAGAGATTCTCATTTGAGATTCTCTTTCTTTTTTAAACTAAGGTAATGTTTTAAAAAGCGAGCCGTCATCATCGCTGCTTAATCAATAGACTCCTCCTGAATTAACACTGCGTTATAGCGTTGATTTTTTATCTTTTCAACACCAGATACCCGCTTTCAGATTTACGTCCACTATCAAAATCAATCTTATAGAAGTAAGTACCCGATGGCAATTCATTTCCATTTTCGTTGAGGCCTTTGAATACCCGGTCTGTATTGTTGTAATTCTCCACTTCAAAGACTTTACTGCCCCACCGGTTGTAAATGGTTACTTTGTTGCTTTGCGTTTCCGGAATCAGGTCAATGTATTGGATATAGAAAATATCGTTGAGGCCATCCTTGTTTGGCGACACAGCATTGAAGATTTCGATATCCCCGATTACGTCTACTTCAATTTGTTGCTGCGTACATTCACCAAACACATCGCACACCTGTATGGTCAGTTGATCGATGCCGGTAAAATTTATTCCGGTATAGTCAATAAACAAGATGCCATTGGTGATTGTGGTTGCCGCACCACTGGTTGGCTGGACTAAAACGATAAGAGATGATGGCACAAGATTATTATCAACATCCGAAATATGGTTTAAGAGATTAATAGAAGTTTGTCCGCCAATGGTTGTAGTAACAGAAGTAGGTTTAATAACCGGAGCTGAGTTGTTGCACGGAGCTTGTATTATGGTAACTGTTAATCCATCGGAAGCGGAACTTGAACACCCTTGCGCATCTTTAACCACAACCGAATATGTACCCGCGGTTGTAATGGAAATCTGTTGAGTAATAGATCCATCGGACCATAGATAATCACTGAAGCCAATTGGTGCTGATAAAGTTAATGTTGTAGTGGAGCAAATGGTTAGTGAATTACCCACGGCAGCAATACTGGAAGTAACAATTGGTTTGGTTGGAAGGGGATTGATAACAGCCGTAATGTTGACTGGAAGACTTGCACAAAAGATATCTTTTACCCTAACCGCATATTGTGTGGAAGCAGATAGGGCAGGTGTGGTATACGTTTCATTGGTTTCGCCATTAATTAACGTTAGAGGCGAAGTAGTGTACCATTGATAATCACCCGGACTTCCGCCCGAAGCGGTAAGCGTTACCGAGCCGGGTCCACAACTTGTGCTGCTCACCACATCAGGTTGGGCGGGTAGTCCGTTAATGGTAAGTTGAGCTGCATTAGAAATTTCCTCTGGTGCGCCATCGCCATTGACACGGCATTGATATTGACCGTTGCCACCAAAGCCTGTTACCGTTGTATTTATACTTAAACTTTTTGTTGTTGTTCCTGAATATTCACTACCATCATTGATGTCTGTGAATGCAGAGCCGTCATACTTTTGCCATTTATAAGTAATATTCGTGGTACCCGTAGCATTAACAGAAAATGTTGCTGTTGTGCCTTCGCAGGCATAGGTAAACCCAGGTTGTTGTGTAATGGTGATAGTTGCAGGAGAACCTACTGTAAAATTGCTGCTGCTGATTACAGTATTACATCCAATGGTAACAGCTATAGGGCCAGTGGTTGCACCTGTGGGAGCATTTACATTAATGGACGAACCTGTAAAATCCAGAATAGGAGCATTTACTCCATTGAAAAAGTCAACAGAAATTGAAAATGGTGTATTGAAATTTGTTCCATTGATTGTTACAAATGTTCCAGCGTTTCCGAATGTTGGAGTAAAGGAGGTAACGGTTGGTGCAGCAATTGTGCCGATCAAATTCCTTAAAACTTGAATAGAAGCTGAAGTAGTTATAATGTCATTTCGTCCGACACCGTCTACATCACCGTTCAGCAAGGAGCTAGATGCGAGTCGGTTAATAATCACCGGAGCATTGAATGAAGCTGCATTGATAACTCCGGGTGTGCTTGCATTTTTATAAATAGCCACATTAGTACTACCGTAATCTGTAATCAAATCAATCTTACCATCACCATCAAGGTCGCCAAGGGAGGGTGTATTGGTATTGGCAATGTTTGGTAAGTCGAACTTAGGGTCGAAGGAGAATGTGCCAATTGTACTTGTGTTACGATAGATTGAATTGGTCATCACAGTATTGGTCGTTACCACGAGATCAAACTTACTGTCTCCGTCTATATCGCCCAGGACTATAAAAACTGAACCGCCACCGATTGGCGGACTTCCTGGTGCTGTGGTCAGTACAACTTGTGCTGCGAAAGAAATTGTGCCAGGTGTACTTGTATTTCGTAACAAGGAAAAGGAGTACGCGTTTGCGTTAGGAACTGCCGCGTCAAGTTTACCGTCACCATCGATATCACCTAATACGAAAGGGCTTGGATTTGGGCCGGTCGCAAAGTCGATGCCTGTTGCAAAAGTGGAGGCATCAATAATACCTGCGGTGCCGGTATTTCTAAGTACAGTTAATCCAACCAATGATGTGGTTATTGTTAAATCCTGTTTACCATCACCATCAATGTCAGCAATGGATACATCATGCGCGAAATCGGGAATAGTAAAGTCAACTTTGGAGGCGAGCAATATTGTTCCTGGAGTACTAAGATTTCTGTAAACAGAAATCTTAGTACCACGATAATTAATCACAGCCAGATCTCGTTTTCCGTCACCGTCCAAATCACCTACCGCCACGCTGAACGGAGTGTTGACTGTTGTAAAACTCACTTTTGTTTCAAAAGAGCCAGGTGTAGTGGAGCCGGCCACACTTATATTTCGGAAGATGGATAGTTGATTGTTTGTACTTTCAGGGATTAACAAATCAGGTTTTCCATCCCCATCTATATCTGCGAAAGCAGGTCTTGTAAAACCAGGAACTGTACCCATAACAGCGGCTGGAGCAAAGGAACAATCATCGATCGATCCGCCTCCAGCAAAGGTTACAATAAAAGGTATCTGCGATCGACCTGTTGATCCATTCGCTTGTACGGTTATCGGTTGATACGTTGCGCCTAACGGAACAGTAACTGTAAGTTGCGTTGAGGTAGCTGTTGAGACTGTTGCGCGAGTGGCCCCGAAATAAACAATATTGTTTGCGGGTGTTGCACTAAAGTTTGTGCCTGTGATAACTACCATTGTTCCAATCGGGCCGCTGGTGGGTGTAAAGCTTGTAATGGTTGGTATGGGATTTGAGGGAGAGAATTTAAAAATAGTTCCAATGGCATTCACTCCTCCATCTTCTGTCATACCATATAAAAATGTTCCATCAGAAATCAGAGAACCCAAAGGAAGTGCACCATTAGTAGCAAAAGAAAAGTCCAGAAGTTTACTAAAGCCTGTTCCATTGGGCTTTATTTTAAAAATAGTTCCTTTATCATTAACACCTCCGTATTGCGTCATGCCGTATAAAAACGTGCCATCATAATTTAGAGAACCTTGTGGATAACGGCCATTTGAAACGTTGGCAAAATCCAGCAACTTTTGATATCCGCTTCCATCAAACATTATTTTAAAAATGGTTCCTGAAGCGGTTGTACCGCCATTGGACGTCATTCCATACAAGAAGACTCCATCTGTAATAAGACTTCCGTTCGGATAATTTCCGTTGGCCGAGCCATTAAAGTCTAATAACTTAACAAACCCTGTTCCATCCATTTTTATTTTAAAGATTGTTCCGAGATTATTAGCACCACCCTGATAGGTCATTCCATATAGAAATGTTCCGTCAGAAAGAAGATCTCCCACGGGTGTGCTGCCATTTGCTCCCACCTGCAAAGTCAAGCACTTTCACAAACCCCGCTCCATCAGGCTTTATTTTAAAGATTGTTCCCTTATTATTTGTTCCACCATTGCTTGTTATTCCATACAGAAATGCTCCATCTGAAATAAGACTACCTCGTGGTCCAAATCCATTTGAAGCTGCAAAGTCGAAGAGCTTGACAAACCCAGCTCCATCGCGCATTATTTTGAAGATAGCACCCAGATTATTTGTACCTCCATCTTCCACCATTCCATATAGAAAATTTCCATCGAAAAAAAGGGAGCCGAGGATGGCTTCCAGTGGTTGTGCCATCAAAGTCTAATAACTTAGTGTACCCACTTCCATCCGGCATAATTTTAAAAATTGTCCCCAGGTTGTTCATGCCACCTGATAGGTCATTCCATATAGAAAAGTTCCATCCGAAATAAAGGAGCCGTGTGGATTTCTTCCATCAGGTACAATATTAAAATCGTGGAGCTTGGTGTATTGAGCGAAAGAGGTTAATGGACAAAGCCCAAAGAGTGTAAGAGTTGTGAGTATTAAATAATACTTTTTCATATTTTTTTGACTGCCCATAAGCCAACTAAAGAGTGCTAAAAATGCAACAGAAGACTTGCTGCATGCTGCGGAAGAACGTGAAATGATATAATAAATGTAGGTATTTAAAAATCCCAAATTAGTGAACTATTCAGTTTTTAATTTACTGCTGTCACCGCTTCAATACAAGATACCCGGTTTCAGGTTTACGTTCGCTATTAAAAGAAATTTTATAGAAGTAAGTGCCCGATGGCAATTCATTGCCATTATCGTTGAGGCCTTTGAATACCCGATCGTTATTGTTGTAATTCTCAACCTCAAATACTTTGCTTCCCCAACGATTGTAAATGCTTATTTTATTTTTTTGTGTTTCTGGAATCAGATCTATGTATTCTATGTAGAAAATATCGTTGAGGCCATCCTTGTTTGGCGACTCGGCATTGTAGATTTCAATATCTCCGATTACATCTACTTCAATCATTTGCTGGCTACATTCACCAAACACATCGCAAATCTGTATGGTCAGTTGATCGGTACCTGTAAAATTTGTTCCGGTATAGTCAATCATTAAAATGCCGTTGGTGATGGTTGCAGCCGCACCACTGGTGGGTTGGACTAAAACGATAAGTGAAGAAGGGACCAGATTGTTGTCAGCATCTGAAATCAGATCCAGGAGATTGATAGAAGTTTGCCGGCCAATGGTTGTAGTCACAGAAGTACTGTTGATTACCGGAGCCGAGTTGCTACATGGAGCCGGTAATATGGTAACAGTTAAAATATCAGAATCGGGGCTTAGACAACCTTGCGAGTCAGTAACCACTACTGAATATGTGCCCGCAACTGTAACGGAAATTTGTTGCGTAATGGAACCATCCGACCAAACGTAATTGGTGAAGCCTGACGGTGCTGACAAGGTTAATGTTGTGGTGGAACAAATTGTTAGAGCATTGCCAACAGCAGCAATACTGGATGTAACGATTGGTTTTGCTGGAAGTGGATTGATGAGTGCGGTTATGTTTGCCGGAAGACTTGCACAAAAAGTACCACTAACCGTAACGGCATATTGTGTGGAAGAAGACAACACTGGGGTTGTGTACGTTTCATTGGTTTCACCATTGATTAGAGTAAGTGGCGAAGTAGTGTACCATTGATAATTACCTGGGCTTCCGCCCGAAGCGGTAAGCGCTACCGAGCCGGGTCCACAACTCGCGCTGCTCACCACATCAGGTGGCGAGGGCAGACTATTAAAGACAACATTTGAAACATTGGTGGTTACATCAGCGGCAAGATCACCTTTAATGAGGCATCGGTAATCACCACCTTCAGCACTTGTTACAGTAGCAATAGAAAGAGATTTAGTAGAGACTCCACTATAGGTAGTATTGTTCACCAGGTTCTCAAACAACGAAGTTCCTGAATTAAACTTCTGCCATTGGTACGTGATGTTAGTAGTACCTGATGCATCGGTGCTAAGTGTTGCAGTTGATCCTTCGCACGCATAGAAAGGACTTGCAGGTTGCTGCATAATAGCAATTGAAGTAGTAGGAATCAGATTTTCATAAACAACTAAAAGATTGGCGGCACGAGTAATTATGATTTCAGGTTTTCCATCTAAGTTTAAATCACCGGTGGTAATGCCACGTGGGGCAGTAACGATAATGTTGAAGGGAGCAGCAAACGAACCGGCTGTTAATGCTCCCGTGGTATGGATATTTTTAAAAATGGAGAAACGATTTCCGGCCTCACTGGTTGTAATGATCTCTGGTCTACCATCACCATCTAAATCAGCAACGTGAGCAATGGTTACCACACTTGGATTGGTTAAGTCGATTCTTGAAAAACTAATGTTGCCAACTGTACTGGTATTCTGTAATACAATCAGCAGTGCTGTAGACGTACCTGTCCAATGGGAAACCAATAGATCTAATTTTCCATCGCCATCAAAATCACCTTTGTAAATTCGATAGGGATCATCACCTACAGCCACATCAACACGTGCCGCAAATTGAGCATTAGAAATTTTCAATACACCTAGGTTTCGGTAAATACTGATATTGTCGGTTGTTGGATTTGTTGTGACAATATCTGCAAAGCCATCACCATCAAAATCTCCAGTAATAGTACCACCATTTGCAGTTGGCTTGTTGAATACAAAATTTGAAGAGAATGATCCATACGCACCAGTCGTGAAGTTTCCGCTAATGGTGGCTATTCTGTTTTCCAACACAACTAAATCACCGGTACCACTTAAATCGGTAGTAACGGTCAGGTCTGTTTTTCCATCATTGTTAAAATCAGCGAAGTCGATTATGGTGCCACCAAATCCCAGCGAAACTTCAGGCAGAAAAGAAATCTCCGTGGATGTACTGTTGTTTTTTTTGGCCCTCCCTGTTACGGTGGCAACGTCTTGATAACCATCGCCATCAAAATCCTCCAGTCGTGAATTGCCAAAATTGGTTAAGGTATCATCTGCTATCAAAGAAGAAACAGAAATGGCACCAGTGGTATGTATATTACGGAAAGCGTAGGATGCACCGGCACTTCCATTAACAAGAATGTCGGGTTTGCCATCTTTATTTAGATCACCATTATTAATATCATATTGTGCTCCGGTAAGTGTAAAAGCAACAGGTGGACCAAAGTGTGTATTATCAAAATCTACACCCGGCTAAAGGTGGTTTGAAACGGCAAATGATAACGCGAGGTCAATTCATTCTTCGTAACACTTACAGGTGCATAACTGGCCCCTGGCGGAACTTGTGCCGTTATCAAATTTGCAGTTGCTGAAAGGACATTAGCTTCGACTGCTCCAAACCAAACTTTATTTTCGGATGGAGTGGTTGAAAAATTATTACCGGTTATAGTAACTGTTGCGCCAACGGGCGCTGCCAGTGGCGACACAGTGTTGAGGGAAATTACCGGGGCATGAATATTTTTATTCTCATAAAGAAGAATGCGAACCGGATTTGTGTTGGTAATCCCTACTACCATTTCTGGTTTTTGATCGCCATTTAAATCAGCAGCAATAATACCGGTAGGATAAGTAGAGTTACCCGATGCTTCGAATAGGTGTGAAGGGATAAAAGACTCAGTTGTAAATTGGCCACTCGTGAAGTTGTTTTCAAACACACCGACTTGTCGACTGTCAGAAATAAGAATATCAGGTTTTCCATCACCATTAATATCACCTATGGAAATTGCCCCGTAGTTAAGTAGTTCTGAATCAAGAATTATTTCTGTACCAAAATCAGTAGCTGTGAGTGCACCACCATTGTTGGTATTCAACCTAATATGAACATCATCATTAGAATAACCTTGTTTCCAGGCGAGGTCATTTTTTCCATCCAGATTAAAATCTGCAATGACAATTCCACCATTGATTGATTGCACTATTGGAAAGGGAGTGCCAAGTGAAATGGTGCCTGGTGTAGAATTGTTTTTTTAATGATTTGAAATTGACCTCCAAAATTATGTTCTACAATAATTTCAGGAATTCCATCATTGTCCAAGTCGCCTGTGGTTACACCCGCACCAGCATCTAATGTGGCGCCACCGAAGTAGCTTACCGATGCGCCAAATTCTATATTACCCGGGCTACTGATATTTTGAGAGATCCAAAGGTCTGCACCTGCGCTTCCATTTCCATGTTGTCCAATTAAATCAAAGAATCCATCACCATCCACATCCTCGATAGCAGCGAGGGAGCCCGAGTACATTATACCAGGCCATAACTCCATGGCTTCAAAACTTACGCTGCCAGGTGAGCTTGTGTTTCGAAATGTTGCAAACTCTGTAGGTGAGGTAGTAGTTTTTTCAGTGACAATATCCTGTTTCCCATCTCCATCTAAATCTATTATACGTAAGCCGCTACCATTACCAGCTCCTGCTAAAGTAACTTTGGGGGCAAACGTAGATGCAGACAGCGTTCCACCCGTGCCCAGATTTAGAAAAATTAAAACGCTATTGGTGGCAGCCTCCGCAACCAACAAATCATTCCATCCATCACTATCAATATCGGCAACCGTAATACCACGTATAGTATTTCCTGCATCCAATGGAAAATCAATTTTGGGTTTGAAGGATGCGGGAATAATTCTACCACCGCCATCAAAGGTTGGGTTGAAAGGTTTTAAGGATTGTTTGGATACACCCGTTGTTGTATTGATCACGGTTATTTTTTCATAGGCTGCGCCTACAGGAACAGTTACTGTTATGGAGGTTGCGGATGCGGATGAAATTTGCGCCTCGATGGATCCAAAATAAACCTTGTTATCGGAGATATTCGCCCCAAAGTTTGAACCGGTTATGGTTAAGGTTGATCCTGGTTTTCCTGAAAGTACGGAGATGCCTGAAATTGTTAATGGAGTAGCGTGGGTTTGTTGGCCAAGCGAAACCTGATCAAGGCTCACCGTGTTGGCGGTGTTATTATAATTCCCTCGGATACGCAACTCGGTAACATTTTGGAGCACGGTTTTTATTTGTGCGCGAGTAGCAAGTGTGCTCGATACATATTCACCGGTGCGCCACGCACTTGATTCGTCTAACGTTACTGAATAATTTGACCAGGCCGGCTTAAGTGTGGGCTTGGGACTGGTGTGATAATAGATACTGGTGCCTCCGCTGGATATGACTAGGTCGGCCGAATATATTTCATAATAGTTTCCGTTATACTCACCGTTGTCTCCTGTAACCAGTTGTTGTTGACTGTAGCTTAAGGTTTGCCCAAAGGAATTGTAAGTAAGATTCCCCAAAAATTTAGCGGGAGCATACCAGAAGAAAGCTGGATAGTTATCGAAGGGAAGATCTCCGGAAATGTAGCCACCTGGATCTCCGCCTGTGCTGGTATGGACGATTGCAGCGGTGTTATTATCGCCATTGTTTCTTAAGATCCATCCATCAGCATCGGTATCGAAAGTGCTGGTAATTTGTGCTTCACCGGCAAAAGAATATATCAGAAACGAGAAAACCAGTAAATTTCTCATACCTAAAAATAAGCAATTTCTTAACGGGATATCGTCAAATGATAATGTGATAGTTTGGAAGAATCTGGGCATGCCCCTTAAAAATGAAAAGACTACTTAAAAATTACTAAGCGAACGCTCCTGAAAACTGAAAGCGGAGAAAAGAATACCCAGTGTAATTTCGTGGGTCGTAAACTGAGAGCCTACCGATTTGTTGGTGGGTATTTCGAACACATACCCAAAACGATATTTCTCTGCAAGCAATGTTTGCAATAGCACACCATACGTATTTAAGTTGCGGGTGAAAATTCCCACGGTGTGCATCTGATTAAAGTTTACATTGAAAGCAAAATCAATAGTAGCTGGCGCCCCTTTTACGCCACGGAGCAGAAAAGAGGGTTTAAGCCGGATATGTTCATTCAAATAATGTACGTATGCACCCATTAAATAAAGATGTTGATTATACAATTCAAATTGCTGGTCTCCATTTTTAAAGGTGGTAGGCAGCAATCGAGGTACAGAAAAGCCAATAAAATATTTTTCACTTTTTAATATCGCGCCTACTCCCATATTTATACGCGCACCTTTATCACCTCCGGTAAACGCCAGGTCCCCGGTATTTAAAATAGTAAGCGATGAATAATTGCTTACAAAACTTTGAACTCCCGGCCTGCATGCCAAAACTAAACGTACTTTCTTCAAAGTTCAGTTTGTAAGCAAATGTTGCATTGGCTTCTGTCGTTTTCAAATTCCCGATTTGATCGTGGGTAACTAAAATGCCGGCACCCACTTTTTTATTGACTAACGAAGTATGCGCACTAGCATTAAAAGTTTGGGGTTGCCCATCTAACCCGGTCCATTGGGTGCGGTAGCCTACCATTACATTAAAATTATTATTAAGCCCGGAATAAGCGGGATTAATAACAAGCGGGTTTATGAGGTATTGGGAGTAGAGCGGATCTTGTTGGCCAAATGCTGAAAGGGAAGCCAGGATAAGGGTGAACAGGATAAGGGTGAAGGTGTTGAGCTTTTTCATATCCAAATTTGCCCAGTATTAAGGTAAAAAGAAATCACATAAACATGTGATAGAGAGGTAATATTTTGGATTTATTAGGTGCTATTTTTAGTCGGTAAAAGGAAACCTTACTTACCTGTCGGAAGCTAAGTACAATAGAATTTGAATGTAGTTAGATTATTTGTATTTATCTCTTCAATACAAGATACCCCGTTTTAGTAGGTTGGCCGTTATTGAATTCTATCTTATAAAAATAAGTGCCCGATGGAAGTTCACCCCCATTTAGGTTAAGCCCCTTAAACACATTATTATCATTTTTATAGTTTGCTACTTCAAACACCTGGCTACCCCAGCGATTATAAATCGAAACTTTGTTTTCTCTGGTTTCTGGTAATAACTCAATATTTTCGATAACCCATTTTTCATTATACAAATCTCCGTTTGGAGAGATACCGTTATATACCACAAGCTCTCCCGACCCGACACAAGCAGATCCTCCAATAGTGATGGTTATTGGTGTTCTATTACTTTCGCACAACGAATTTATAAGTGACACATAATAGATTGAAGTTTCGTCAAGTATGGCTGTTG
The DNA here is from genome assembly GCA_016709845.1 of Flammeovirgaceae bacterium. GTDB lineage: Bacteria > Bacteroidota > Bacteroidia > Cytophagales > Cyclobacteriaceae > ELB16-189. Next base: position 78,338 of record JADJMA010000006.1, read on the forward strand.
TGTAGTTGCTATTTACTTCACCTGAAATATTTGTTCCTCCGGTGGCCTCTGTGTACCAACGATACGCACCATCCGTGCCCCCGGAAGCTGAAAGAGTTACGCTCGCTTCAAGACAACTAGATTGATTACTGGCAATAGGCGCAGAAGGGAGAGCATTTATTGCCAAGGTTATATCATTCGTGAATGATGCAAGAGAAAGGTCGCCATTGATTTGACATCGATAGTGACCTTCGCCAATGTTGTTCGTTGTATTTACGGACAAAGTAGCTGTAGTCACGTTTGCGTAATTATCATTATCAATAAGATCAGTAAAGACTATTCCATTTGTAGAAAATTGCCACTGATAGGTTAGGTTTGTTGTACCTGTTGCCGCAACAGTAAATGTGATTGATTCTCCTAAGCAACTTGTTAAATCTGTCGGTTGCGTTGTAATTTGTATCAATGCAGATGGCATGGTAGCTACATAAGCACCCAGGTAAAGCCTGGATTCAAATCCCATTTGGCTAAAATTTCCACCTACGATAATTTTATCTGTTGCGAATGCAACTGCTGCTACAGCAGGATCGCCATCCGGGTCGCTTCCTACATCTGGAGCCCAAGAAGTGTAGTCATTACTATTGAGATCATATGCAGAAAGTGAGGGGCCTAGAATAAGCTGATCACCAGCCAGAGCAAAATCAATTGAGGCTGGAAAACTATCGTTAAGACTTCCAGAATTAGCAGTAAGAACTGATACCTCATCGGATGTATTTTTTTACGGCTACCCATTTTGCATTGGCCTCAATTTTACAATGTCTTGTAAGTCTCCAGTCAGAGGATTCCAGGGTAACAAGCTACCCGTTGATAAATTGAAAGAAGCAACACGGTTTCTAGCCAAACCATTTACATCAACAAAATCTCCACCAATGTATAATTGACTTGTTGTAGTATAGAGTGCTTTCACTTCACCACTTATAGTTACGCTTGCATTCCACGGAAGTGTATTACCGGTAGTCGCATCAACAGCAGCCAATCCATTTCGGGAATCCCCGTTCACGTCTAAGAAATTTCCTCCCAGATATACTGAACTTCCATTTACTGAAATTGCATTCACAAATGCATTTGTAGTGGGTGCCCAGGGTAGCACCGTGCCCGTTGTAATATCAACGGCAGCCAGCCCCTGACGCGATTGTCCATTTACTTGTGTGAACGCTCCCGAAACATACAATGTGCTTCCGCTGGTCATGGCACAATCAATTGCCCCGCCTCCTAAATCTAGATCAGCTAAATAAATGTCACCAGTAGTATTATCAACAACTGCAAAATTGTTGGCATCAGGCCAATTGATTTGAAAGTTATCACCCGTCACAAAAAGTGATGTACCCGATAAGGCCATATTTAATACATAAGCTTTTGGATCAGGATTCCAGCTTTGAAGGGTACCATCAACCGTGCTCACTGCCACAAGATATTTATTGGGCAGTCCATTAACAGTGCTAAAAGTGCCTCCTGCATAGAGTGTCGTTCCGCTAAGCGCCAGTGAATACACTCTTGAATCATCGAAGTTGGGATCCCAACTGCTGAGTGCACCCGTTGAAATATCTACGGCTGCTAAATATTCACGCGTTGTACCACCCACCTTCGTAAAGGTGCCTCCTATAAACATAGTACTCCCGCTGATTAGCATGGCTTCCACCACGGGCCGGAACCAAATCCGATACCCGTTGGATCTGGATTCCATGACGTTGCTACAGCCGTAGTAACATCTATTGCCGCCAGGCTCTTCCTTGCTGCGCCACCGATAGAGGAGAAATAGCCGCTGACGTAAACCAGGCTCCCGGATACAACAATGTCACTCACGCTTGCATTGATTCCGTCTGCGGTAGGGTTCCAGGCAGTAACGGCACCTGTTACACCATCCATGGCTGCAATATTTTTTCTTGGGGCCCCTCCGATAGAAGTGAATTGACCTCCTACATAAACGATTCCACCAGACGCTGTCAGCTTATCAAGAAAGTTTATAGTGTTGGTGCCTGCGTTCCATGGCAAAAGACTTTTTGTTGTGATATCGAAGGCGGCTAATCTATTTCGAGGAGTGCCTTCAATTTGAGTAAAGCTACCTGCAATGTATAAGGTGTTGCCATCCAACGCTAGCAGAGAGACAGTTCCATTTGCTTTGGGAAACATATTTTCATCGATTGTTTTGTCTGCTTTTATATGTACCGGAATTCCAGTTGGCACACCATTAATGTCCGAAAAACTGGTTATGTACCAGCCTCCGCTGCCATCAGGAACTACATCGCCATAACCAGAATGAAAAATAGGATAAGCCGTATCATGAGCTCCAGTTACAGAATTGATCACTGCTCCATTTCCTTCATAGGGACCTATTCCATCAAAATTTCCCCTAATCACGGAGTAAGTATCACCAGCCACAATGTTACTTACGTATCCGTTTGTAATCGGAAATTGTTTTATGTGATTATTGGAAAGCAATAACCCATTACCATTGAATGTAAGGGAGACATCATCTGAGAAAATATCACTGGTAAAATCGCCTGATATTTTACAGCAGCGGTAATTACCTTCTCCTACGCTACCTGTAGTATTCACCGATAGGGTGGATGTCGAAACACCCGAATAGATACTGCTGGCAATTAAGTCTTCATAGTCTCCTAAAACTACATTATACACTTGCCATTGGTAAGTAATGTTAGTCGTGCCCGAAGCCTCCACTTCGAATATCACTGTTTCGCCCTCAACTACTGTCATTGATTGAGGTTGTAGTACTATGGCAATACAGGAACCTATGGTTGTACCAATTTTTTGAATAAAAATATCCGACTGTCCTGCTGAACTTAAATTGGATACGCAATTATCAGGAGCAAAGTCAACATCTGTTCCCTGAAAAGATCCGGTCACAAACGCATTTCCTAAAATATCCAACGCTATGAAATTGGCTATATCATTTGAAAACTGGCCATACGCGGATGCCCACACCAAATCTCCTGCGGATGTATATTTTGAAATGAATATAGGTCCTGGGTCGTCAGAATTTAGAAAGAATGTTCCGACTGCATCCGGATCAAAATCCACTAAGCCATAAAAGTGTCCTGCCAGATAAATATCTCCACTAAAGTTTATGGCGATTGAAGCTCCAACGCTATTAGAATCAAGATCCTGACCAGCCATACTTCTGGCCCACACAAAATCTCCGGCTGGATTCAGTTTTAGAATGAAAATATCTTCCGGATTACCCATTGCCGTTAATTCAAAAACACCGGGTCCCGGATCGAAGTCAACAGGGTCTGGATAGTAGAAGGATCCGGTGGTGTACACGTTTCCACTTACATCTACAGTTATAGAATTCCCAAAGTCACGACCTGATCCTCCTATTTGTTTGGCCCACTCAAAATCACCAGCCTCGGTTAGGCTACAAATAAAAATATCATCGTCTCCATTAGACACGAGATACGCGGTTCCGCCACTTGGATCAAAGTCGGCATCATTAGGATTTGTGTCATTGAAATATCCAGTTAAAAAAACTTTACCCATGAGGACAGTAATGGAGGTGGCCCACTCGGACTTCGAACCTCCCATACTTTTTGCCCAAAGGAAACTTCCATTTTCATCCAGTTTTAAAACAAACACGTCATCGCTTCCCGCAACGGAAGAAAGCGGAGTTACTCCAGCACCGGGATCAAAATCCACGGTGGATCGGAAAGTACCCGTAACGTACACATCGTGATTATCCGCTGTAGGTACAACGGCAATTGAATTTGCAAAATCAGATCCAGTCCCTCCGATATTTTCGGCCCAAATGAAATTGCCATCTGTATCCAGTTTACAAATGAAACCATCGATGGAGCCATTGGTTGTGACAGGAATTGTTCCAAAATTTCCATCGATCTCCATATACCCCGCTGCGTATATATTTCCGTCCGTATCGGTTGTGAGAGAATTACCCCATGTTCCCATATGCTGTACCCATACAAAATCTCCATTTGAATTGAGTTTGAGGATAAAGGCTTCACCATTGCCGATGGATGTTATCTCTTCTAAGCCAGGTCCCGGATCAAAATCTACTTTTCCATAGAAGTAGCCAATGGTGTACACATTCCCATTTATATCGGTAGTTACCGAATTCCCCATGCTGTAAGCACCAGACCCTCCAGCATTTTTTGCCCAATCCAGTTTGGGTATTTGCGCATAGGCCGATGAAAGAAGAAAAACAAATGCAATGAATAGCCAAGGCTTTATTGGGTTACGAGGGGTGGTTCTTTCCATATTTCAAATCTCTCTACAAACCAGATGATATGAAATCACATAATCATGTGATGTGGAAGTGCGTCCAGATAGCTCGTGATATTCCTTTTTGATTAACAAAACAAAGGTTGTTGGTTCAAAGAATTCGCATCCTACAACGGAAACACTATCTTTCGCGTGTTATGATTTCATCCACCAAATTATTCTTTCAATGAAAAAATTTTATTCCATTTTCTCCATTCTGGTTCTATTCTCAACTTCTACGCTTCCGTTGCCAGAAGGATTGCCACTGCGGTAAATATCTGCCGGTACTGAAATTCATTTTTCATAAATGATTTAGGAGATTTGACATTTACAATGTTGAGAAACTTGGCTTAAGCTACTCCACTTTATTACTTCAATTGAAAATCTTTATTCCCGGATTGCCACAGCATAAATTTTAGTGTACCAATAATTTCGTCAAAAGAAGCCCCAGCATGGCCTGCTTCCCAGTCGACAAGAAATAATTGAGGACGTGTACCTTTTTGTTTTTGTTGTAGTGTGGCTATGTAACGTGCGGGGCCTGTAATACTAATAATGTAATCTGTTCCACCATGCACAACCAACATAGCGGGTAGTTTTTTATTATTGGGAATATGATGCAAGGCACTTAAACTATACATGGATTCAAATCCTTCTTTCGTTGCAATGTTACCCACACTGCCACGTTCACGTGCATAAGCCGCATCACGATGAGTAACAAGATCAGGTAGGCCCGCCTGAAAAATCCCTCCTGCAAATAGATCAGGACGCTGGTTGATGCTGTTACCTACTAAAAAACTCCCAGCGCTTGCACCCATTACAAATTGCTTATCGGAAGAAGTGATGTTGTTCTTTACAAAATATTCAGCAACATCGACAATATCGTTCACTGAATTCATCTTGTTGGGAAACTGCCCATCGTTAATCCAGTCAAGACCAAGTTCACCACCACCACGCACATGCGCGTATGCATAGATGCCATTACGATTTAACCATGGAAGTCGGTTTGGGTCTAACCCCACATCTGTAACAGCGCCACTATTTCCATAGGCTTCGATTAATAATGGATTGTTGTTCTTTAAAGCAAGTCCCTTTTTATATATGAGCGAGACCGGGATTTTTTTAGCATCGCGCGAAGGCACCATCATTACCTCTGTTGTAAAATCATTGCTTAGATCTAAACTAAGTTTAGAAAAGGGAAGCGGAGCAACAACATCTTTACGATCGGAATAATGCATATACTGCATGGGACGAAGCGGATTGAACTGAGCAAATACAAGATCATTGTTGGCGTGTAGGCATAAACCATAAAGAGATCCTTTTATGGGCAACTTGATTTCTTTTATTTTCTTTGTTTGATAATCAATTTTGTAAACGCCCATATCACCAACTTTTCGAAACATAACATATAAAGCGTCTTTACCGGCCACTATTCCCGAAGTATATGCTACATCTACATAAGCTATAATATTTTCCTGTGGAGGAATAAAAGAAATTGGTTTAGTTCCAGTTGATAAATCAATTTGCACAATAGTGTAATGCGGATGATTATTTGTGGCTGCATACAAAAACTGACCACGTGCATCAAACCCATCTCCAAGATTTACGTAATCAGTCAATCGTTTCCAAGGAGTATTGGCACCATTCAAATCATTGTAGTGTACAGCAAAGGCGTAGTTGTCATCGGCTCCATTACGAATTCGAGCCATAAGGTAAGGTGATGAATTAAAGCTGTAGATGTAGGGCGTTTCAAAATTCTGAAGATGGATATCTTTCGTTACATCTTTACCAAAAACAACTTCATCTTTTTCAATACTTTGTCCTAACCGATGAAGTTTGATTTTGCCATTAAAATATTTCTCACTTTCTATAGTTGTTGGAGGAGCTTGTGTGTACAACAGTCCCGCATCATCCGGAAGCCAAGTCATAGAAACACCTCTGGAATCGTTGAACATAACGGGACCGATGCTATCTGGGAGAAATATTTTTTTATCAAGATGATAAATGCGGATGTGCGGATTAGTTTCTCCTCGCTGTATTAACATCATGGCGACTAAAGGCTGCGTGTGAGCGTACACTTCTTTTCGACTGCGGTATTTTTGACCTTTAATGGTGATGCCTCCAGAAAAGATGATTTCTTCTTCAGCGTCCAATGTCTTTCTTCTACACAACGAACTTCCCTTCTCCGGTATCTCACGATAGTAATAAAATTGATTCTGAACTACAGTCAAGTCCCAGATTTCATCTTGCATTTTCAGGTAAGCATCATCAATCTCATTGATCAATGTTGTGGCACCAGGGATGCTGTCTAAAATACTTTGTGTTAATTTTCCCTGTGCACTTACCCAGCTTTTCATTTCCTGTTCATTCGCTTTGCGTGACATCCAGAAAAAAGGATCGCTTATTTTTTTGTTGTAGATAAGTGTATCGAATGATTCGGTGCGGGTTGTGGGATAGTTGATTTGAGCCCAAATCTTTGTGGATAGAACTATGGATAAGAGAATGAGCGAAATTTTTTTTTCATATAAGGTTTTAATACGTATAAAGATTACAGATTGAAACAGACCATCCTATCACATAATCATCTTAACAAGTCTGGTAAGCCAAATGTCATGGGAGTAATTTAGCGCACTTTATTGCTTATGATGGAAACAGTCTTAAGGGAAGGCATCCAAATCATTACTATTTCGACAATGAGTAAAGGTAAAATAGAAAACATCCACTCAATCACCACCCTTTTTACAGTAGGGTCGTCAATGACTCCGAAAAGAAATTCCATCGGAATCACTTGATACAACCGAACAAAAACAAAAGCCAATGCACACGTATAACTTCTTACCATAAATTGTTTGTGTGCTGTAATATTTTTTTGCGTAATCGCGTACCACGCCAGTGCGGTAGTGAGAATAAATAAGATGGATAATGGGAATAAGGAGAACCGACACCCTACGCAACCAAAAATCAGCGAAAGCCGGAGTGCGGCAACACCGGCAATCAGTGAACCGAAAATGTAAATCTTTCCGGCCAGTCTGTGGTAGCGGATATATTTTGTGCGAATGGATTTCCAAAACTGAATGGGCCCTAGAAACAATGAACAAGCGGCTCCCAAAATGTGCGCAATAAACCAAAACTCGTTACCCGCAAAACGGGCATTTCTGTATCCAAATAAATAGACTACTGCGTTTTCGAAATAAAATGCTGCCGATAATACGATAAGTGCTGTCCAGAATATAGATTTTCTAAGAGAGATGTATCTTATCATACCAGCTTCTCATTAATAGCTTTGCTCACCGCCTCCGTCTGAGAATGAACATGCAACTTCTCATATATTTTTTTTATGTGGGTGCGCACCGTGTCAATGCTAATCTCAAACTGCGCGGCTATCAGTTTGTAGCTGTTGCCTTTGCTCAACGAGGTAAGAATTTCTTTTTCGCGTGAAGTGAGTTGGTATGTGTTTTCTACTTGTGGTTTTTGATGCATCGATGCAATGACCATCCGTGCCACACTTGGGCTCATGGGTGCTCCGCCAGCAAGTACCTCTTCAATGGAATCGTAAAGTTTGGTTGACAAGTGCTTCTTTAATAAATACCCGGAAGCCCCGGCTCGAATCGCATCCAGTACATGCGTGTTGTCATCAAACACCGTGAGCATGATGATGGGAGTTTGAATATTTGATTGCCTAATCTCTTTCACGGCTTCAATGCCGCTCATGCCCGGCATATCAATATCCATTAGAATCAGATCAGGCTTATGTGTCGTCACCTTGTCTTTTACGGAGAGCACATTTTCGAATGCCCCCAATAATTCCATACCTTCTTTCGCAGTTATCAAACTGCTAATGCTTTCCCGAAGCGGGGTATTGTCTTCAAAGATTAAAACAGAAAGTGTTTTCATTTATATGACAAAGCAGAAAATAATCACAATTTTTAAAAATACCCTAATCATGTGATGGGTACAGCCAGTAAGATTTTTGTGCCCTTTCCTGGCTCTGTTTTGCATTCAAGGGCACCTGTAATAGCAGCAGCCCTATCTTTCATGTTAGATAAACCATTGCCACTTTTAGGTTCATCTTTATCAAAACCTTTTCCATTGTCTATAACTTCAAGATGTAGGTGGCCCGATTGAATAGAAAGGTTAATGATAACTTCGGTGCCATGGCTGTATTTGGCCGCGTTGTTAATAGCTTCTTTAAAAATCAGAAATAGGTTCTTCCTTTTTTCTGAATCAAGTTTCAGGGCTTCAACAGAATCCTGGACCCGGAAGGAATAATTTATACCTGCTGGTTCTAATATTTCGGCTGCAAACTCTTTCATTTTTAAACCATTTGCTCTGCCAAATCATTTTTGGGATTGATTGACCAAACAATGTCACTCATGTTTTCCATTATTTTGAGCCGAGTGTGTAACAATTTTTTTAAATGCTGACTGGCGTTTCCGTTTTCATTCAATGCCAATTGGCTCATAATATTTATACTGGAAAGCGTAGAGCCGATATCGTCATGAAGATCGCGGGCAATGGTATTGCGCATGCGTTCCATCTCAATCATACGATTGGCTCTGTTCTTTACACGGTAGCGATTGACTAAGAGAATACTAATAATAAGAACGGAAAGCAATGCAAAGGCAATGAGTGCCACATTGGTTCGCTCCCGACTTAAGGCCAGCGCTTGTAGTTCCTGATTTTTTTTTAATAGCGTAATTTCTTGTACGTGCTTTTCGTTTTGATATTGTTCCTCCAATTCCTTTAACTGAAGAAGAACTTCATTTCCCTCAACACTATCGCTTAGTGCTTTATGTTCTCTAAAGTAGTAAAGCGCCCTTTCGTAATCTTTATGCAACGTGTAATAGTCACTCAGATGCAAGTATTCAATTGATTGCTGCTGCCTATCCCCAATTCGAATGACAGTATTTAAGCTATTTAATAATTCCGTCTCTGTTTTTTTTTATTTTGTTCTACTACATCAAGGCCAATTAATTCCGACTTGCTCTTTGCCCGCGTTGTGCTATCACCCAATTGTTCAGATAGGACAATGCTTTTATTAAAGTTCTCTCTAGCCAATTTAAAATTGTTCATTCTCTTATTGAGTAAACCTGTTTGATGCAAAATCCGAGCTTCTTCAACTACTAATTTCATACTGCGTGCAGTTGCCACAGCAGATTTATAATTGGCTTCAGCTTTTTGATTTTGATTTAGCTCTTTGTACACATCGCCAAGACTAATTGTTGTTGTCAAGATGCCTCGCTTATCTCCTAATTGCTGCTTTAAAGCAAGCGACCGCTCAAAGTATTTTTCTGCCTTTGCATATTGATTTAAGGAAAAGAAATCATTACCAAGACTTTGAAAACAAAAAGATTGACCTCTAAGATTTTTTAAGATTTCAAATAACTGCAAGCTTTTTAAATGCGAATTGGCAGCATTTCTAAATTCACCCATGTTGAAATACAAATTGCCAAGATTAAGTAGTTGACCTGCACTGTGTTCATCTTCCTTCTTCCAGATTTTAATGTTATCTAACACATAGGGCAACGCTCTTTTGTACTCCCCCAAATTTTTGTAAAACAAACCAGCAGCCTGATTGTAATTAAATTTTATGCGTACGTTGGTAAGGTTTTGCTGAACTAATTTTTCTGAAATGGCAAGGAAGTAGCGTGCGCTATCAAGTTGACCTGCCTGTTGGTACATTGTGATCAAATAGTTGTAGGCCGCTGTCAGCCATTTGACTTCACTTTGGGGATCTGCCTGCGCAACCACCTGCAATGAAAACTGTTTAGCTTTCGCAATGTCTTTGCGTGAAAATTGATTTGATAATTGAAGCAAAGCTTCCAATTCAACGGTGTCTTGTCGATGCAAAGCCACAATTTGTTGAAGGCTATCGATTACATTGCTTTGTGCCGTAGCGGCCACGGTAGTAATGGAGAGAAGGAGTATGCAAGCGATTTTTTTCAAAATGGTATAGGAATGTATATCCCCAAACTCTAAGATACGCCAATTTGAGTTAAAGTAATATTACCTTTTTAAGGTAATATATCCAGTAATACCTTCACGCAAATTGCCAAAATCTATTTTGTAAAAATAGACTCCAGAGGGAAGTTGATTTCCGTTTTTGTTTTCGCCTGTAAATACGTTTTTGATGTTGTCATAATCATCAACCTTAAAAACAGCATCGCCTACCCTTGTAAATAGTACCGATTGTCATGAGTTTCTTACAGGTGGCACCTGTGTTGTATGGAACGAATGAATTTTACATTTTACAGGTTTTCTTAGCTTTGAGTACTTTTTAAACTGATGGCCGAAAACACGTACAAATCCAACACCTTTAAGAAACCCGAAAAGGAAAAAAAATCAAAGTCAAGCAAATCAAAATCCCGATTCAATCTTGATTTTTTTAGAGATCCGCGATTCGCTTTAGCGTTTGGTTTTTTTCTGCTGATCACTTCCCTTTACCTTTTCACTGCTTTTCTTTCGTATTTGTTCACCGGCAAGGCCGATCAAAGTGTGGTGGAAGCTTTATGGAGCACGAACATTGTTGAATCCGGCAAGGAAGCTGATAACTAGTTAGGGTTGTATGGTGCTGTCACTTCACATTTTCTCATATTCAAATGGTTAGGGATTTCTGCTTTCTTTATTCCCCCACTTTTTATTCTTCGTAGGGTTTAAACTGGTTTTTAAAAGAGAGCTCGTTTCCATTTTTTCAGCATTTGTCCTTTCGGTCTTTGCCGGATTGTGGTTGAGTTTATTGCTCGGTTACATTACCCATTACATGGCGGGTGTTTCAGAAATAGGATTCATCAGTGGCGGTCTCGGTTACGAGCTCGCAAAAATTTCCGATGGACTCTTTGGCTGGGGGACATTCCTGATTCTCGTATTGACCCTGTTCATCTTTATTATCTATTACTTTAATGTAACGGCCATCAATGCGTTTCAGGTTAAAGATCCTAAACCAATAGGCAACGATGCCTTGTTACCTGACGATGATTTTATTATTAAGCCCGCTTATTCTGACGACCGCGACACTTGGCCGGAGCAAGCCAAAGTAGAAGATATACCCGAACCGGTTTTGATTGAACCGATTGTTGACGAAACCCCGATAGGCGAAGAGGTAACATTGGACGTTGAGACAATACCGACAAAAGTTGAAAAAATCTCAGAACCTATTTTCACGATAGAGGAAGCCAAGAGTGATACCGATGAGCTTGCGGAGCAATTGGTAGAAACACAGGGCGCCTATGACCCCACCCTTGATTTAGGAAGTTATAAATTTCCCACCCTTGAATTACTTAATGAATATGAGGCAAGCAAGGTGCAGGTAACCCAGGAAGAATTAAATCAAAACAAAGACCGCATCTTAAGCACGCTCACCAATTTTAAAATTGGAATTCAAAGTATTAAAGCGACCATTGGTCCTACGGTAACCCTATATGAAATTGTTCCGGAGGCTGGTGTAAAAATTTCACGAATTAAAAATCTGGAAGATGACATCGCGCTAAGTCTATCGGCACTTGGTATTCGGATTATTGCGCCTATCCCCGGAAAGGGAACAATAGGTATTGAAGTGCCAAATAAAAATCGTGAGATGGTTGGTATCCGTTCGGTGTTGAGTACTGAACGTTTTCAGAAAACAGATAAAGAGTTGCCGATTGCCATTGGTAAAACAATCTCCAATGAGTTGATGGTTATTGACCTTACCAAGATGCCGCACTTGCTTGTAGCGGGTGCAACCGGCCAGGGCAAGTCAGTAGGGCTCAATGTAATTTTAGCATCACTCTTATATAAGAAGCATCCAAGTCAGCTCAAGTTTGTTTTGGTCGATCCGAAAAAAGTTGAGATGTCGTTGTTTAGTAAAATAGAAAGACACTATCTCGCAAAACTTCCAAATAGCGAAGAGGCCATCATCACCGATACAAAAAAAGTAGTGCATACACTCAACTCATTGTGTATTGAGATGGAAAATCGTTACGAAATTTTAAAAGATGCCGGTGTCAAAAATATAAAAGAGTACAACACAAAATTTGTAGCACGTAAACTGAATCCTAAAGAAGGCCATCGGTTTTTGCCATACATAGTTTTAGTAATCGATGAGTTGGCCGATTTAATGATGACAGCAGGAAAAGAAGTAGAAACACCTATTGCGCGACTTGCTCAGTTAGCGCGTGCAATTGGAATTCACTTGGTTCTTGCCACCCAGCGACCATCAGTGAATGTTATCACGGGTGTAATCAAAGCAAACTTTCCGGCTCGTTTATCTTTTAGAGTTACTTCTAAGATTGACTCGCGCACAATCTTAGATACAGGCGGGGCCGATCAATTAATCGGGCAAGGCGATATGTTGCTTTCTACCGGTTCAGAAATAGTTCGCTTACAAAGTCCGTTTGTTGATACGCCTGAAATAGAACGAATCTGCGAATTTATTTGGCTCACAGCGTGGGTACGACTCGGCCTATATGCTACCTGAATTTGAAGGCGAAGATGATGGCGGAGCTTCTTCGGTTGATTTGTCGGAGCGCGATGCCCTGTTTGAAGAGGCTGCCCGATTGTTGGTTCAACATCAGCAAGGAAGTACCTCACTTATTCAACGCAAATTAAAATTGGGATATAACCGGGCCGGGCGTTTGATAGATCAGTTAGAAGCAGCTAAAATTGTGGGCCCGTTCGAGGGATCTAAAGCTCGTGAGGTTCTCATAAAAGATCCCATGAGTTTGGAACAGTTATTGAATGAATTGAAAGAAAAACATAGTCAATCCTAATCTTATAAAATGAAAAAGTCCTTTTTTGCCGCGTTATTGATGTTTGTCGGCACATACTCCTATTCTCAGTACGATCCTAAGGCCCTTGAAATTTTGGAGGCCATGAGTAAAAAATACAAAGCAATACCCACGTTTGAGGCAAATATTACTACCGGGTTGGTGAATGAAAGTGAGGGGGTGAAAGAAGAGTTTAAGGGAAAAATCACCGTTAAAGGTGATAAATTCAGGTTATTGCTTGATGATCAGGAGATTATTAACAACGGTACCACGGTGTGGACTTATTTGCCATCGGCCAAAGAAGTGAATATTGATAATTTCGATCCCGGCTCCGATGATGTAAATCCTACCAAGATATTTGACATGTATAAGAAGGGATTTAAATATCTATACCTGGCCGATAAAACAGAAGGTGGTGTGGTGTGCGAAGAAATTGATTTGGTGCCCGAAAAGAAAGATGCTCAGTATTTTAAGATCAAAATGATGATTGTGAAAAAAGATAAGAGCATTCAAAGCTGGACCATGTTCGATAAAGCAGGAAATCGTTTTATATATACGATCACCAAGTTCAACCCTAATATAAAATTGGACGATTCGTTTTTCACTTTCGATCCTAAAAAGTATCCAGGTATAGAAGTGATTGACTTGAGATAAGCTTATCTATAGAGTTATGAAGGCTACCTTTTGGGTGGCCTTTTTTTGAGTTAAGTTAACGTATAATTTTTAATTTCAACCCAAACTCTTACCCCTAATCTGTGAACCGAGCCGAACTTTTCGAACAAATCAAGAAGAAGAATTCTTATCTATGTATTGGGTTGGATAGTGACCTGGAAAAATCCCCAGGTACCTGCATTCCTTACCCGATCCTGTCTTTGAATTCAATAAACAGATTATTGACGCCACGCACGATTTGGCGGTTGCTTACAAACCAAACATTGCTTTTTACGAAGTACAAGGTGCAAAAGGGTGGGAGAGTTTACAGAAAACACTAGAGTACATTCCGAAGGAATGCTTTACTATTGCCGATGCCAAACGTGGTGATATCGGAAATACATCTACGATGTATGCCGCACGTATTTCCAAACCATGAATTTCGATTCGATTACGGTTGCGCCCTATATGGGGGAAGACTCGGTGACACCTTTTTTATATTTTTCGGGTAAGTGGGTGATTTTATTAATACATACGTCAAATCCTGGAAGCGTGGATATTCAAAACCTGGAAACCCGCGATGGAAGGTACGTGTATGAAGAAGTAATTTTAGCTTCACAACGGTGGGCTACAGCCGACCAAATAATGTACGTAGTCGGAGCAACCAAAGCAGATAAAATTGGTACTATTCGAGCCCTGGCACCCGATCATTTTTTTCTTGTACCCGGGGTAGGCGCACAAGGGGGCGATTTGGAAGCCGTTTCGAAAGCGGGTATGAATGCTCAATGCGGTTTGCTGGTAAACTCTTCACGCTCCGTAATATTTGCATCCCCCAAGGAAGACTTCGCAGCAGCAGCCCGAAAGGAAGCCTTGAAATTACAGCAAGAGATGGCCGAATACCTTCAAAAGTATTTGCAATAATTGAAGCTGCGGTTTCACAAGGAAAAATAAAAAGTTCTGCAAGAAGTTGAAACAACCATGCTAACAGAAGTCACATCAAAATCTGTGGCACACTTTGAATTTTTATATCTAGATTTAGCAGTAAAAAATGGCTAACTTGATTTGGCTCAAACACTATCCAGTGGGCGAATCTTTTCTTCATTATATCTGGCAATTTCAATACTTCCAAAAAGTAGCGTTGAAAACAACAGCTGGTGAAACTTTGAATATCATTAAGCCGGGGATATTAAAAACAGACGCAGGTCCTGACTTTGCGCAGGCTAAAATAAAAATTGATTCAATCGATTGGGTGGGCAATGCCGAAATTCATGTGAAAGCATCGGAATGGTATGATCACAAACACGATCGCGATTCAGCCTATGAAAATGTTGTGCTGCATATTGTGTGGGAAGATAACAGGCCCGTTTATCGAAAAGATGGCTCTCAAATTCCAACGCTGGAGCTTAAGGATAGGATAGATGCGCAGCTGATAAAATCGTATCAAACATTAATCAACAGTTCGTTAACTATTCCCTGCGAACGATCTTTTATTGATGTGGATGTACTCCTCAAACACGCGATGATTGACAGTGCCCTTATGCGTAGGCTGGAAACAAAATCAAAATTGATAAAGGCGCGACTTGATTATAATAAGGGCGATTGGGAGGAAACCACCTACCAATTGCTGGCTGAGAATTTCGGTTTTAAAGTAAATAAAGATCCCTTTGCGCAGGTTGCTAAATCTCTTTCGTATAAGGTCCTTCATAAGCATCGCAAACAACCTATTCAAGTCGAAGCGCTGCTTTTTGGGCAGGCGGGTTTTTTGGTAGCCAAAACCAAAGACGAGTATCTAACGCAACTTTATAACGAATACCAATTTCTGGCAAAGAAATATGAACTAAGCTCTGAACAGCTAAATGTTTCGCAATGGAAATTTTTAAGATTAAGACCTGCCAACTTTCCCACCATTCGGCTGGCTCAATTTGCGTCACTTGTATCGGCTCATCAAAGCATCTTTTCTACATTAATTGAATTATCGAATTATAAAACGTTAGTTAATTTTTTTGAGATTCATCAATCTGCTTATTGGCAAAGTCATTACCGGTTTGGTAAAAAATCGAAATCAACAGTAGCTGGGTTGGGGCAGACAAGTATCGAAAATATAATTATTAATACGATTGTACCGTTGTTGGTTGCCTATGGTCAATCTAAAGATGAAGACAGTTTGGTTGACAGAGCACTAAACATTTTACAAGCTGTACCCAGCGAGAAAAACAGAATCACCCGACTTTGGCAGTCTTTAGGTTATACTAGTAAAAATGCGTTTGACTCTCAAGGATTGATAGAATTGTACAACAACTTTTGCCAAAAAAGAGCATGCATGAATTGCGTCATTGGCTCTTCTTTGCTAAAACCTAACCAGCCGTTAAAATGATTTTTTTCGGTGGTTTGATTTTCTTAATCCTCACTTGGTTTTTTTTTTAAAAGGCAGGTAGTGACTATCCCCGATTATTTTGGGTCGCTCTCCTTTACAAATGTACAATGGCCATAGCTCTTGGTCTTGTTTATTCGCACTACTATACATCAAACGATACCTGGCTTTTTTTTCATGATGCAGTACAGGTTGCCAAGCTGGCGCGTACTGATGTAGCAGAGTACTTTCAATTTCTTTGGAGTAGTGAAAGCAGCAATCCATTAATGAGTTCGTTGGTGAATACACAGGAGCGATCGTTGTTTCTTGTAAAGATTATCAGTATTACTTGTTTATTCTCAGCCGATAATTACTGGATATGTTCTATCTATTTTGCCAGTATTTCATTTGCTGCTTCCTGGTTTTTGTTTACCTCAGTGTCCCGTCACTTTCAAAATTCGTATCGGCAAGCTGCGCTGGCATTTCTTTTTTATCCCTCCATTATATTTTGGAGTTCGGGTCTGGTAAAGGAGACGTTGGCCTTGGCGGGAATCTATTTTCTCGCAGCCATTTTCATTAAAATAATTAATTCAAATAAAATTTCCTTAATAGAATGGGTGATTGCCGCTCTCGCTTTCTATATCTCCTGGAAACTTAAGTATTATTGGACGGCCTTATTTATGGCTGTTATAGTTACCTCCGTAAGTTACCTCTTTCTTAAGAGTCGAAAACTGATTTCATCGAGGTATCAATTTTTCGCCTGGGTGGTAATCTTTATCACGCTGTGTGGAGGATTCAGTTTGATGCATCCAAATTTTTATCCCAACAGGTTTTTAGATGTATTAATTACTAATCACAACGATTTTGTTGCAATTTCAAAGTCATCCACACTCATACATTTCTATCAATTAGAATCAACTTGGGGAAGTGTTTTAATCAATTCACCCTGGGCACTTTTTTCGGGTATTCTCCGGCCCTTTCTGTGGGAGGCAAACGGCCTTACGGGATTGCTTGCTTCTTTGAGAATTTATTTCTGTTGATTCTTATTGTTGGCGCCTTATTTAAGAGCAAGATGCCAATAGAGAATAGAATCTTACTTTTTTCAGCCATAGCCTACATAGGTTTACTTTGTGTTTTTCTTGCCCTGTCAACACCTAATTTGGGTACGCTCTCCCGGTATCGGGTGGGGTTTCTTCCTTTTTTTGTTTTCGTGATTTCTTATCGCAACCCCTTGCTTAAATATTTGGGTGAGAGAATGAAGCAAGTGCGTCAATAGATTGATACCAATCTTTACCTTTGCTAAATGGAAAATCCGGTAATCATATTTGGCGCTAATCATTTAGGAAGAGCCGCCAAGGAAATTTTGAAACCAATAGTGTGGTGGTGTATGGCTTTTTAGACGACAACAAGAAATTGCACAATACCGAACTTGATGAAGTTGTTGTTTTAGGTGATACGGACAATGATGGTTTTCTAAAACTAATAGGCAAGAAATGCGAGGCGTTTGTAGCGGTGGATGATAATAAGTTCCGTAAGGGGTTGGTGAAAATGCTTCAGGAGGTAAGGCATGTTCAACCGGTAAATGCTATTCACTCCAAATCCGTAGTTTCTCAAAAATCCAGTATTGGGCATGGTAACTTCATAGACTTTAATGTTTACCTGGCTCCCGGCTCAAAGGTTGGAAGTCATTGCATTTTAAATGCGCGTGCTTATATCGGTGTGGAATGTGTGATTGGTGATTTTGTGCAGATCGGTGCCGGAAGCTCTATCAATGCCGGTGCTACCATCGAAGACGAAGTGTTCATAGGCTCTGGCGTAACTGTGGTAGCTGGGGTAACAATTGGCAAAGGGGCGCGGGTTGGTGCCGGATCGGTTGTGATAGCCAATGTTAAGGCCGGTGAAACTGTGTTTGGGAACCCAGCTCAGAAAATAAAAAATTGATGCGGTAAAAGATATTGTTGTAATTGTACTATGGCTAGAATTTCTGAAACCGATCTTATCCTAAATCCAGATGGTAGCGTATACCATCTGAATTTACCCAAACATATTAGCGACACAGTGATAGCCGTAGGTGACCCCAGCCGCGTGTACACGGTAAGTCAGCATTTTGATGAAGTGGAGTTTGAGATGAACAAACGCGAGTTCATCACCCATGTGGGAAAATATAAAGGCAAGCGGATTACCGTAATTAGCACCGGCATTGGCACCGACAACGTGGAGATTTTCTTTTCCGAACTCGATGCCTTGGTTAATGTTGACCTTAAAACCCGTGAACCAAAATCACGAAAGAAAAAACTGAAAGTCATCCGCATAGGCACATCGGGTGCTTTACAAGAAGATGTTCCGGTTGGTTCACATCTGGTATCTGACTATGCAGTGGGTTTAGATAATCTGATGAATTTTTATGATTTGCCGATGGATGACTTTGAAACGGGTCTGGCCCATGATATTCAAAAGAAGACCGGGCTGCCGTTTATGCCTTATGTGGTTCAGGTTCAGAAACTTTACGCGAACAGATTGGTGGTTCTGATATGATTAAAGGGAATACCGTTACCTGTCCGGGATTTTATGCGCCTCAAGGCCGAGTGCTGCGCATACCAATTCGCTATCCAAATCTTTTGGAAGACTTAAATTATTATAATAAAGGAAACTTCTGGCTTACTAACTTTGAAATGGAGACCTCAGCGTATTATGCTTTTGGCCGACTGTTAGGACATGAAGTATTGAGCGCCAATGCCATCATAGCAAACCGGATTAAAACAAAATTCTCAAAAGATCCACAAAAGATTGTTGACGGCCTTATTAAGAAGGTGCTGGATAGAATTTGATTTAACCCAAACCCATTGCTGTCATACTTTCCATCCGTACAATGTGCTTACTGGCATTGTAAGAATCTGTATTGTAAAATCCGGAAAGTATTCGATGCGCAATTTGCTCTACAATTAATTCATCATCCGATTTACCTTCCTTACCTCGCCAGAAAATGCGCTGTGGGTGCCGCTTCATATCCTCTACATAAGATTTGGCATGCGTAAATTGGTCATTGGTAAAAGTAATGGTAAAACAGGTTTTTACATTTTGTGTTTCCATAGCAAAAGTTATTTGCAAGTATTGTGCCGTAAGCCTTATGCGATTTTACAAAAAATAAAACTATTTTGTCAGCCTTGTGCCCGCAAGCGGTCATTCTTGTTCGGGCTTGGAACAAATAAGATACACTATGTATTGTTAATTTTGAATTGCATCCTTTGTGAAAGTAAGAATGTAAAACTTCTGGAGTTAGCCGGGGACAAACGAAAATACTTTTCTTGTCAATCTTGTTATTTGATTTTTGTAGATCCGAGTCATCATATTTCTGTTGAGCAAGAAAAGCCCGTTACCAATTGCATGAGAATAGTGCCACGGATCTGGGCTATGTAAAATTTCTGGAGTCAGGTAATCCAGCCCAGCCTTTCCTTTCTAACTTCAAACATGATTGGTTTGGATTATGGATGCGGGCCGAATCCCACATTGTCAGGTTTATTGGCTCAACATCAACTCACCTGCCACAATTATGATCCGCTATTTGGATTTAATCATCCGCTACAAGCGTATGATTTTATTTTTGCCACGGAATGTGTTGAACATTTTCGGTATCCTAAAGATGATTTTTTAAAAATGGATGGTCTACTCAAACCAAAAGGCTTTCTTAGCATTATGACTGACCATTGGCAAAGTTTGGATCAGTTTGCTACCTGGTATTATAAGCGGGATGTAACTCACGTCAGTTTCTATCATCAACGTACATTTGCTTTTATCCGTGCGCAGGCTTAGGCTATGAATTAAAATACACCGATAACCAACGGATTGTCGTCATGCAGAAATTGTAGTTTACACTAAATAAGGGTTGTTACGCCCATCTTCTTTTCGGATAGTCGAAAAATTCCATTTCACCACAACCAAAGCGCGTGTTTTTCCACTCGCTTATATTTAAAGTGGCGGCAACAACTCCACAGGTTGGTATGTTCTCCAACTCTTCATTGAGAAGGGCGTTGGCAAATGCAGTAAGTCCGGGGTTGTGACCAAAGATCATTACTATTTCTTCACTATCGCGCGGAGAGTCTTTCAGTTCTTGAATCACTTTTAAGATCTGGTCTTCGTTGGCGTGGTATAAGCGTTTGTCTGTTTTAATCTTATTTTCGGAGAAGCCAAGTACCTTCGCTATCTCCTGGCAGGTAACAAATGCTCTTGTTGCCGGACTGCTCAACATGATATCCGGAGTAACTCTTCTCTCTTTCAAACGCTTGCCCATACGGGGCGCATCTTTCTTGCCGCGATCATTTAAAGGTCGATCAAAATCACTAAGGTCTAGATTGTCCCAACTGGATTTAGCGTGCCGAATGATGTAAAGGATTTTCATACGTAAGTAAATTGATGTTCAGGAATGTTTGTCTGTATTTCAGATAAATTTAATCAAAGCTACCCGTATCTTTGCTGTTCGGTATGGAAAAGAGACCCCTGGTTAAGCGCATTAAGTATTCGTCCCTATACCTCTTTATCCAATTTCTGATTTTTTCATCAAATCTTTTACCCCGAAAGGTTTGGTTAGTTTTTTGTGGTTGGTTAGGCAAACTTGCTTATGTTTTTTCTCCGAAACCGCGCGAACGGACCTTTTATCATTTGGGCTTAGCCTTTGGCAAGGAAAAGTCTACCCAGGAAATAGTAAGATTAAGCAAGAAAGTATTTATTATGCTGGGTAAAAATGCCGGTGATATTTTGCGCTCACTGAAGATAAAATCGCTTAACGATTTAAATAAATTTTAGTAACGCATGGAATAGAAAACTACGAACGGTCTTTTGCTAAAGGAAAGGGAGTCATGTTTCTAACCTCGCATTTGGGGGCATTTGATTTACAGATTACCAATATGGCATTGCGAGGATTAAATCCTAACATCATCGGTACGGCTTTGAAAGATGAACGATTAAATGAAATGCTTTGGAAATATCGCAATGCACATGGAGCCGTTGCCATTCAGCGGGGTAAAGAGAGCATGCGATTGTTTAAAGTTTTAAAATCCGGTGGTTCTATCGCAATACTAATCGATCAGGATACAATAGTTAAGAGCCGTTTTGTGGATTTTTTTGGAATGAAGGCGGCAACACCCATTGGAGCTACTATTTTAGCGTTGCGAACCGGAGCAGCGGTAGTGCCTACTTATATTTATTTAGGAACGGATGGCAAACAGCATATGCATATCCTTCCGGAGATACCCTTGGTGATTACCGGTGACGAGGAGCAAGACTTAATCGTTAACACACAAAACTTCACCAACTTCACCGAAAAAATTGTACGCGAACATCCGGAGCAATGGGTGTGGATGCACGAACGATGGAAAACACGACCCGGGGAGGAGATTAGATAATTCAAATTGAAAACTTATCAGTTACTTATGAGACAATTCTTTTTATTTCTATTCGTAGCACTTGTTTCAATCTCGTTACAAGCACAGCTTTCTAAAACTGAGAAGAAAATTACTTCGTATGTGGAGACGAATAATATCAATGCCTTGAAGTTGTTGGAAGAAACAGTGAACATCAACAGCGGTTCCATGAATTTTGAAGGTGTTTACAAAGTGGGACAAATTTTTAAAGCCAAACTGGATGCCCTCGGTTTTGATACCCGCTGGGTGGATGGAAAATCATTTAGTCGGGCGGGGCACCTGGTAGCCTATCACACGGGCAAAGGACCAGGCAAAACTCTTTTACTGATCGGCCATCTTGATACGGTATTCGAACCATCGAGTACCCTGCAGAAATATACATTGGTAAATGATTCAACCGCTACCGGACCAGGTGTAAGCGATATGAAGGGTGGAGATGTTATTATAATCTCTTCGCTGGAAGCATTAAAACAAGCCGGACTATTAAAGCAGATGAATATTATTGTTGTTATGACAGGTGATGAGGAATTAAGTGGGAACCCTCTTTCGTTGGCTCGGGCCGAATTGATTGAAGCAGCGAAACAAGCGGACATTGCCATTGGATTTGAAGATGGAGATAGTAATCCTAAAACAGCGGTTGTATCCAGAAGGAGTTCGTCAGGTTGGGAATTAAATGTGAGGGGAAAGGCGGCTCATTCTTCACAGATATTTACGCAGGAGATAGGATCAGGTGCAATTTATGAGGCCTCCAGAATTCTCATTGGATTTTATGAAGGCTTAGCTTCCGAAAAAGATTTAACCTTTAATCCGGGGATGATTTTAGGAGGGAATGATGTAACCCGTGATGCTGTATTGGATGGAGGCACTGCTTTTGGAAAAGGAAATATTGTAGCGAAAGAAGCGGTCGTTACCGGAGACATCCGGGCTATTTCGCCTGAACAATTGAAAAAAGCACAGACCATAATGCAGGAAGTTGTTTCAAAGCATTTACCACAAACAGAGGCAACCTTAACCTTTGATGAAGGATATCCACCGTTGGCTCCTGCCGATGGAAACTTTGAACTCTTGAAATATTATACAAAGGTGAGTACAGATCTTAACCTCGGAAGTGTAGTAGCCGTGAACCCACGCGATGCCGGTGCCGCAGATATTTCATTTACAGCTGGCTATGTGGATATGGCTATTGATGGATTGGGTTTGTTTGGCGGAAACGGTCATACGGTGGATGAATATGCCAATTTAAATTGGTTACCCAGGCAGACGAAGAGAGCTGCCATATTAATGCATCGCCTCACGCAAAGTTCCGTAAACCTTAAGCGTTAGTTATTTCTTAATGATGGAGTAGACGGTCAGAATTAAAGAAAGCCAGTCAGGTGATTGGCTTCATGGTTTAGTTGTAGTTGTCTAATTGATTGTTATTGTTCCAACAAGGAAAAACTAATTACTTCACCAACTTCTTATATCGGATTCTATGCGGTTGGTCATCACCCACTCGCTTCTTGCGATTTTCTTCATACTCACTAGCCTTGCTTTAAAGCAATAGCTAAGTGTGCCCGGTTGCGCATGCCACCTGATAGTTCTTTTACTTTTTTCTGCTGATCCGTTCCGCTGAAATTAAATTTACTTACATAAGCACGCGAATTAATTTCTTTTCCACCCACCAAAATTAATTCTTGCCCACCTGTTATGGCCTGCCATACGGAGTCATCCGGTTTCAAATCATCATGCTCCTGATCTACATAAGAGATCTTCACGGTTTCGCCCAAAGAAAATGTTCCGCTATCGGGTTTTTCACTACCCGTTATCATTTTGAAAAGTGTCGTCTTTCCCGCGCCATTGGGTCCGATAATTCCAACAATACCGGCAGGTGGAAGTGTAAACGTGAGGTTTTCGTAAAGTAATTTATCACCATAGGCTTTTGATACTCCATTGGCTTCAATAACCTTATTTCCTAATCGAGGTCCAGGTGGAATGAAGATTTCTAACTTATCTTCCTTCTCGCGGTTCTCCTGACTTATCAGCTTTTCATAAGCTCCCAAGCGTGCTTTTCCTTTCGCATGGCGGCCCTTCGGACTCATGCGTACCCATTCTAATTCACGCTCAAGCGCTTTCTGTCTTTTTGATTCTGTCTTCTCTTCCTGCGCTAAGCGCTTTTGCTTTTGATCGAGCCAGCTCGAGTAATTTCCTTTCCAAGGAATTCCTTCGCCCCGGTCGAGTTCCAAAATCCATCCGGCTACATTATCTAAAAAGTAACGGTCGTGGGTTACGGCAATAATAGTTCCTTTATACTGACGGAGATGTTCTTCAAGCCACTGAACTGATTCTGCATCCAAATGGTTGGTGGGTTCATCCAACAACAATACATCAGGCGTTTGAAGTAACAGCCGGCACAAGGCTACGCGTCTCTTTTCTCCACCCGATAAGTGTTCCACCTTTGAATCCGGTGGTGGACACCGAAGGGCATCCATAGCCCGCTCAAGTTTATGATCCAGTTCCCACGCATTTACAGCATCCAATTTTTCCTGAACCTCGCCTTGCTTGGTAATCAATTTATCCATGGCATCCGGATCTTCCATCACGGCCGGATCAGCAAACTTTTCGTTAATAGCCTCAAACTCTTTGAGCAACGCCACCACATCTTTAACCCCTTCTTCTACAATCTCTTTTACTGTTTTGGTCTTATCGAGTTGTGGTTCCTGTTCCAGATAACCCACCGAATAGCCTAGATCAGATACCACTTCGCCCTGAAATTCTTTGTCAATTCCGGCAATAATTCTTAAAAGCGAGGATTTTCCAGAACCATTGAGACCGAGTACACCTATTTTCGCTCCATAAAAGAATGACAGATAGATATTTTTTAATACTTGCTTTTGTGGCGGGTAAATCTTGCTGACGCCCGTCATCGAGAAAATTATTTTTTCGTCTGCCATGGTAGTTTCTGGTTAAATAGAACGCAAATATGGCGTTTTTGGGTTAATAGTCCACAGAAGTTAAGAAACACCGAGGCGGTATTTATTGGGTTACTTTTTTAATTCCAGAACAATCGACCTGCACCTATTGCCAATGATTGATTTAATTTTATTTTTGCGGAAAATTTAAAGGAGGAAACGACATATGTATTGGACACTGGAATTAGCTTCGTACCTCGAAGATGCACCTTGGCCGGCAACTAAAGATGAGTTAATTGACTTTTCAATCCGTTCAGGCGCGCCCTTGGAAGTGGTGGAAAACCTTCAGGAATTGGAAGATGACGGACAGCCTTATGAGAGTATTGAGGAGATCTGGCCGGATTATCCAACTAAGGAAGACTTTTTCTTTAATGAGGACGAATACTAAAAATCTTTTGATAGAATGGGGGCCTTGCGGAAGCAGGGCCTTTTTATTTCCGACAAACTACTTCACGTCAACTTTTCTGGAATTTAAAAGTGCCTCGGCTATAATCAAATCTTCGGGTGTGGTGATTTTAATGTTCTCATAACTTCCTTCAAATAAGGAAATTACATGCCCTGATCTTTCTGCAACACTGGCATCATCCGTCATACTGGCATCTTCCTTTAACTGATACGCCTGTTTAATCAAGGCCACATCAAAGGTCTGCGGTGTTTGAATCAACCGAAAGCGCGATCGGTCTACGGCTTTGGTATTGTCTTGATCGGTCATTCGAATAGATTCTTTTAGTCGCACAGCCGCTACAGCGGATTGATGTACCGCAGCCAGTCTGAATGAAGCTCCGATTATATCTTCACTAACCAGTGGGCGCACACCATCATGTATGGCCACCAACCCCTGACCATCAATTTTTTCAAGTCCATTCTTTACGGATTGAAATCTGCTTTCTCCTCCTTTTTGAAGCGTGATGGGTTTATTAAAGTGATGGCGCTTGCAGAGATCGCTCCAGATTTTAAAATCATCTTCTGGCAGCACAAGTATTATTTCTATGGATTTCGAATATCGAAAAAAAGCTTCCAACGTGTGGAGCAGAATTGGTTTTCCATGTAGCTCCAGAAATTGTTTGGGCAATCGACTTTTGATTCGGGTTCCTTTACCTCCGGCAACAATCAGGGCATATTCTTTAGAATGCATAGATTTGTAAAAATACTTTTTTTAGGTGTATGATACTTATTAGAATTTTTCTGCTTGCCTTTAACGTAGCTATAGCTACCTATTTGATTTATCGGTTGCTGCAGATTTACAAAACGAATTCTCCCAATAGGAACTGGATAATTGGCATTGGTATTTTTTTATTGCTAGTCCCTACCACTATGTTGATGGGCTTTCTTAAACCAACACCTATTTATCTTTTTTTATATCCCGTGGCAATTTCATTGCATCTTTATCTTATTCGCAATTCGTAGAGCCTTAACAAACAAAAATGCCTGATGAAACACCAGGCATTTTAATTAGAGATTAATTCTCCGTTATACGATTAGCATAGAATCGCCATAGGTAAGAAATTTATATTTTTCCTTCTTAGCTGTTTCGTAAGCCTTCATGACTAAATCAAAACCACCGAAAGCACAAGCCATCATTAAAAGTGTTGATTCCGGCTGATGAAAATTTGTTACCATCGCACTGCAAATCTTGAAATCATAAGGCGGAAAAATAAATTTATCCGTCCAGCCTTCTTTTTCTTTCAAACGATTATTGGCTGATACCGCTGTTTCTAATGCGCGCATGGTAGTAGTGCCAATAGCACATACTTTTCTCTTTTCGTCCAGAGCGCGATTAACAATTTTTACAGCCTCAGAGCCAACAATAAAATTCTCTGAATCCATTTTATGTTTTGTCAGATCTTCCACGTCAACAGCCCGAAAGGTGCCCAGGCCAATGTGTAAGGTAACAAAGGCCATATCCACGCCTTTAATTTGAAGGCGCTTAACTAATTGCTTAGTAAAATGCATGCCGGCTGTAGGGGCCGATACAGCACCTTTATTTTTCGCGAAAATGGTTTGAAACCGTTCCTTATCAGCGGGTTCTACCTTGCGCTTAATGTATTTGGGAAGCGGTGT
The DNA here is from genome assembly GCA_016709845.1 of Flammeovirgaceae bacterium. Lineage (GTDB taxonomy): Bacteria > Bacteroidota > Bacteroidia > Cytophagales > Cyclobacteriaceae > ELB16-189. Next base: position 104,772 of record JADJMA010000006.1, read on the forward strand.
TTCACCCAAAGTCTCAACAATTTTATCAAAGGCTTCCGAATCACCATCAAATAAAAAGCGGATGGTTCTGCCACGAGAAGTTGTGTTATCAATTACTTCAGCGACCAGGTCGCCATCGCCAAAATATAATTTATTTCCCACTCGGATTTTGCGAGCAGGGTCTACCAACACATCCCACAAATGCATTTCAGCATTTAGTTCTCTTAACAAGAAGACTTCAATCTTAGCACCTGTTTTTTCTTTACGACCATAAAGTCGTGCCGGAAAAACCATGGTGTCATTACCTACCATTACATCGCCTTCGTCAAAATAATTAACGATGTCTTTAAATGCTTTGTGTTCGATTTTCCAGTGCTTCGGTGAAGCACCATCATGCGGGCATCATCACGGCTTTCGGCCGGATGAAGCAATCAAACTGTTTGGGATGTCAAATTTGAATTCAGAAAGTTTCATAAGCTTACGGGCTTTTAACCCATGAAAGGGTTGGTTTTTTTAATAAGGAGGCAAAAATAAGATTTGTTTTCTCTCAAAGAGATTTATTTGAAGGTTTTTAGAAACATTTTGGCGATATAACCGTCTGTTTTAAGAATTGATATCAGTAAAAAGAAAAATGAACGGTTTCAGCAAAAAACCCCGTTTATTGCAACCCGAAAACATAAAAAGTGCGTTAAACCCACATGCTAACCCTTCGATTAATTTTTGAGAGCCTTGGTTTTGCCTGGCGAGCGCTTAAATCCAACATTCTCCGTACTGTCCTTTCCTTGTTGGGCGTAACCATTGGTATCTTTTCCATCATTGCCGTTTTAACACTGGTCGATTCCTTAGAGAAAATATTCGCGACAGTTTTGATTTTTTGGGAAGCAATGTGATTTATGTGGGTAAATGGCCGTGGGTTCGTGATGGGGGCGTGATGCATGGAAAGAGTTTATTAAGCGTCCAAATGTTTCCTACGCTGAGTACAAATTTTTACGGGCCAATATGAAGGATGCCCATACAGTAGCCATCTACGCGAATGCCGATGGGCTTACTGTAAAGGCAGGAAATAACGGAATCAGTCAGATTACCTTGAAAGGGGCTGACTTAGATTTTGACAAATTATTTGAAATTAATGTCGAGCGCGGTCGCTATATCACCAACGATGAAATTGAAGGCGGTCGAAATGTGGTGATTATTGGTTATGAGGTTGCCAAAGCGCTATTTCCGAATGATGATTCTCCGATGGGGAAGCAGGTAAAAATCAGAAACCTTAAGTTCAATATTGTAGGCGTGATAAAGCGGGAAGGAGAAAATTTTATAGGTACCCCAAGCAACGACTACAGCGTAATCATCCCCTACGATGCCTTTAGAAAATTATATCAAACGGGTACCGGCCGATGGAATGAACTCGGCTCGGATATTGGCCTTAAAGGGTTTGAATCGGATATTGGTTTGGTCGAATTAGAGAACGAAGCTCGCGGTTTAATGCGGGTTAAACGCGGACTCAAACCAAGAATGAAAGATAACTTTGCTTTAAACAGGCCAGAGGCTATTGCCAATGCGATAAGTGGTGTCTTTGATGTGCTGAGTATTGCCGGTTGGATTATTGGTGGATTCTCCATGTTGGTGGGTGGCTTTGGAATTGCCAACATCATGTTTGTTTCTGTAAAAGAACGAACCAGTATTATCGGCTTGCAGAAATCGCTCGGAGCAAAGAATTATTTTATTCTGTTTCAGTTTTTATTCGAGTCAATCTTTTTGAGTCTTATCGGTGGCTTGACAGGATTGTTCCTGGTATGGTTATTAACCCTGGCACCTTTTGGAAGTCTACAGGTAATACTTTCCGTTAAGAATATAGTGCTGGGGCTCGGTGTATCATCGGTTATCGGACTGATTGCCGGAATTGTACCGGCCGCCATGGCAGCCCGCTTAGATCCGGTAATTGCTATCAGAGCGTAAGCAAACTATTTTTAAAAAGGAGGGATTTAAGCAAAACGCTTAATCCCTCCTTTTATTTAATCCTCTTTCTCTTCTTTAATTTCTGTGCCGGTACTAATCTTCTCTTTGATTTTCTTTTCGATTTCCTCGGAGAGTTCAGGGTTATCTTCAATCAATTGTTTTACCGTATCGCGGCCCTGGCCGAGCTTATTTCCGTTATAAGAAAACCACGACCCTGCTTTTTGAATCACATTAAGTTCAACACCTAAATCAACAATTTCACCTGATTTAGAAATACCTCTTCCATACATGATATCGAATTCGACCACCTTAAAGGGCGGTGCCACTTTATTCTTTACCACCTTTACCTTCACCCGGTTTCCGGTAATGTCATCGGGGCTTTCTTTAATCTGACCAATTCTGCGAATGTCGAGACGCACTGAGGAGTAAAACTTCAGCGCATTTCCACCTGTTGTCGTTTCAGGATTACCGAACATGATCCCAATTTTTTCACGTAGTTGATTAATGAAAACACAGGCACAACCCGTTTTACTAATGGTACCTGTCAGTTTTCTTAATGCTTGCGACATCAGTCGGGCTTGCAAACCCATTTTGCTTTCACCCATCTCCCCTTCTAATTCTGCTTTAGGTACGAGGGCCGCTACTGAATCTATTACTATAATGTCGATAGCCCCAGAGCGAATTAAGTGTTCAGCAATTTCAAGTGCTTGCTCACCATTGTCGGGTTGGGAGATCAAAAGGTTTTCGGTATCAATACCTAGTTTCTCGGCATAGGCTTTATCAAAAGCATGTTCCGCATCAATGAATGCTGCCAGCCCACCCTTTTTGCGCTTCCGCAATACAATGCATAGTAAGCGTGGTTTTTCCCGAAGATTCCGGTCCATAAATTTCAGTAACCCGACCTCGGGGTATGCCACCAATACCTAGCGCTATATCCAAGCCCAAAGAACCTGTAGAAATGGCGGGCACATCCATCACTTTGGTATCATTTAACTTCATTACGGTTCCTTTTCCGTAGGTCTTCTCTAATTTGTCGATGGTAAGTTGTAGGGCTTTCAACTTTTCTTTCGAGTCACTCTTTGTTTCGCTCATATGAATTTTAAGTCTGTTTTTACGATTTTCTAAGATTTCGGCTCCTAAATTACTACAATACATAGTATTTACAAGGGACTCATTGCTTAAAAGCTAATTAATTTAGCATTTAAAGATTAAATCCTGCTAGAATGACCTAAAAATAAGGAATGAAGTTCAGGAGATTTAATTTGCGACCCTATCCATGGTAAAAAAGATTTTTATTGGTTTTCTGGCTGTTTTGTTGGTCCTGATTCTATGGAATTGGCAGTTAGTTCTATATGGTGCCCGCCAGGGGTATGGACAATTAAAGATTGTGATGGAGGCGAAGCCTATCGCAAAACTAATGGACGATCCTGCGTTTCCCGATTCATTAAAAATGAAGCTTGAACTAATTCAAGAGATTAGAAAGTATGCCATTGATTCGCTTGGGCTCAAGGACACTAAAAATTATACGACCGTATATGATCAGCATGGAGAAGAAATAATGTGGGTTGTTCAGGCGTGCGAACCCTTTCAGCTTGCCCCTAAAATGTGGAAGTTTCCTATCGTTGGTGCCATGCCTTACAAAGGTTTCTTTGAAAAGGAGAGGGCTATGAATGAAAGAAACCAGTTGGAACAGGAGGGCTATGATACAAGCATTCGAAACCCGGGAGGTTGGTCAACGCTCGGCTGGTTTACTGATCCTATTCTAAGTAATATGTTGAAACGCAATGAAGGGGATCTGGCCAGTCTGATCATTCATGAAATGGTGCATGCTACCGTCTTTGTTAAAGATGATGTTAATTTCAATGAGAACCTGGCATCGTTTGTTGGCGACACGGCTGCTTATTATTTTTTTGGCTTCACATTTTGGCCGCGACTCCGAGCAGTTTATTCAATACTTGCAGGAAGATCAGGATTACAGAATCTACAGTCGACACATTTTAAGAGGTACTCAATCCCTCGATAGTCTTTATGAAAGTTTTGACGCATCCGAATCCTTCGAAACAAAGAAACAAAAGAAAGAAGCGATGATTCAACAGATAATGACTTCGGCAGATACACTCTCCTTATTCAGAGCCCGGAAATCTTCTACTAACCGAATACCGAACAACACCTACTTTATGTCTTATCATTTATACCAGGCCCGGCAGGATAATTTTAGTAGAGAACTTGATGTTGAATTTAACGGGAACCTGAAAGGCTACATAAAATACCTTTCTGAAAAGTACCCCTTTCTTTAGTGTGATGATAGTGTAACGCAACTATTAAGGAATTGTTAAGGCGTTAATCGTGGTTTTTAAATAGCTTAATTTGTCTCTACTTTTATCGATAGGTAAATCGAAACAACTATATGGGTAAATCATCGCAAAAGGTTTTAGTAGTAGATGATGAAGAGCCCATTCTTGAACTTTTAAAATATAACCTGGAGAAGCAAGGCTACGAAGTAAAGACAGCCTCCGATGGCTTTCAGGCCGTGGAGATTGCTAAGAAATTTCATCCCGATTTAGTGCTGCTCGATATTATGATGCCTAAGATGGATGGAGTAGAAACGTGTCGTCTTATCCGAGCGATGCCAGAAATGATTAATACGTTTATTGTTTTTTAACAGCACGTGCCGAGGAATACTCAGAAGTGGCGGCCTTTGATGTTGGGGCTGATGACTATATTCTTAAGCCCATAAAACCGCGGGCTTTGATGAGCCGTATCAGTGCTTTATTTCGGAGAGATTCAAAAAAGAAAGGCACCTCTGCACAGATTAAGATTGGTGAATTGTTGATTGATCGAAGCAGTTATACGATTCATATAAAAGGGAAAGAAATTTCGTTACCCAAAAAGGAGTTTGAATTGTTATTTTTTCTTGCTCAAAATCCAAACAAAGTATTTAGCCGCGATGATTTATTGCAGAATATCTGGGGGGCGGATGTTTATGTATTAGCCCGCACGGTTGATGTTCATATTCGTAAAGTGCGCGAAAAGATTGGAGATGATTATATTTCCACCGTAAAGGGGGTTGGGTATAAGTTCAACCTTAGTTAGTGCATGGTGTATAGCGCCCGTACGTTGGCTCTTTCGTTAGCAACTTCTGTTGCCTCGGTTACTTCCTTAATTCTTTCACTGTTTGATAGTGTCGGGACGGATACCCTTTGGATTATTGCAATTATTAGCTTCTCAATCACTTTTGTGGTCATCGATGTTTTATTAGAGTTCTTGATTTTTGGCGAAATCAATAAGATATATAAAATGATGGATAAATTTCGTAAAAAGCCACTCACTAACTTTTCAAAGCAAAAATCAGAGCCATTAAATCCATTGCAAAAGATTAATGATGAAATTTTTTCATTTGCAACCTTCAAGCAAAAAGAAATTGATGAACTTAAAAAAGTTGAAGTCTTTCGTAAAGACTTTATTGCAAATGTATCACACGAATTAAAGACCCCCATCTTCGCAGCACAGGGGTTTGTACATACTCTATTGGATGGAGCTGATAAAGACGGGAATGTAAGAAAGAGGTTTTTAAAGAAAGCTGCCAAAAGTTTAGACCGACTTGATATCCTTGTACAAGATCTGCTTACACTTTCGCAGATTGAGACTGGTGGTATTAAGATGCGGTTCGAACGCGTTGATCTATATGAGTTATGTGCCGAAGTCGTGGATCAATTTGAGGCGAAAGCCGAAAAGCGAAACATTAACCTAAAACTACAAGGCGATCAACGCAAGATCATCGTTTATGCCGATTGGCAAAGGATAACACAAGTGGTTACCAATCTGGTTTCAAATGCGGTGAACTATACACCGGAAGGTGGAGATATTACCATTTCGTTTGCGTCAAATGAAAAATATGTTACTACGTTTATTTCTGATACTGGAGAGGGTATCCCGGAAGAACACCTAGCACGAATTTTTGAGCGATTCTATAGGGTTGACATGAGTCGCAGTCGTGAGAAGGGTGGTACAGGTCTTGGATTGGCTATTGCCAAACATATACTGGAAGGTCATAACAGCCAACCGGAGGTTGAGAGTACGGTTGGAAAAGGGTCTGTCTTTAGCTTTACGCTAAGCCGATTGCGTGCGATAGCTTAGATGTAGATGAGTCGTAGTAATTTGCGGCTGTGAAAATTCCAAAGTTTAAATTTGAGGAGGCTATCCTTTACCAGGATTCTGACTTTATTATTATTAACAAGGCCCCGTTTATCAGTACGCTGGAAGACAGGAACGATAGCCAGAACATACTTTACCTGGCCCGCCAGGTTGAATCCGATGCCCAGGTTTGTCACCGGCTCGACAAAGAGACCTCTGGGGTATTAGCTATCGCCCGCCACCCCGAAGCTTACCGCCATTTAAGCATGCAGTTTGAAAATAGAGAAGTGACCAAAACATACCATGCTGTGGTAGATGGACTCTTCAGCTTCGATAATCAGTTAGTGGACGCACCGATTTTGAAGCAAAATGATGGGACGGTGAAAATTGCCCGCTCGGGCAAAGACGCGCAAACCTATTTCACTACACTTCAATCGTATAAGAGCCATACCTTATTAGAATGTAAGCCTATTACGGGTCGGATGCATCAAATTCGAATTCATTTGGCTATGCTAAAAGCGCCCATAACGGGCGATGGCCTCTATGGCGGGAAGGATTTTACGTGTCGTCTGTAAAGCGAGGGTTTAATTTAAAGAAAATGACTGATGAGCAGCCATTGATGCGGAGAGTGGCGTTGCATGCATTTTCGCTGGAGTTTGCCTTATTGAGTGGCAAAAAAACTATCACCACAGCCCCCTATCCCAAGGATTTTCAGGCACTTATACGCCAATTAGAAGAAAACAGGCGTTAATTTTGTTTTTGGAGTCAGAGATAATCTGCCTAAATCTGTGGCCATGCTTGCATATTCAGTTTCTTGAATCTACTTTTGTGTCCCTTTTTAAAGGGGTAATTGTAATAATAATAGGTTTTTAAAGCTAAAAAAGTGGATCATAACAGCTATAAAACGATCAATGCCAACAAAGCAACCGTAGAAAAGGGTTGGTTTTTGGTAGATGCAAAAGATCAGGTGTTGGGCCGTGTTGCCAGCCAGATTGCAAGAGTTTTGCGTGGCAAGCATAAGCCAAGCTACACTCCTAATGTGGATACGGGCGATCATGTAATCGTGATTAATGCCGATAAAATTAAAATGACTGGTAAAAAGTGGACAGATCGTGTCTATTTCAGCTATTCTGGCTACCCTGGCGGACAGCGTGTTCTTACTCCTAAAATGATAGGAACCGGAAAACACCCACATAGATTAGTTGAACACTCGGTTCGTGGCATGTTGCCTAAAAACAGTATGGGCCGCGAAGTGTTTAGAAGTCTGCATGTATATGCCGGTACCGAACACCCTCACACAGCACAACAACCAAAAGAATTAAAATTCTAATATGGAGATTATTAATACTATCGGTAGGAGAAAGACCTCAATTGCACGGGTTTATGTAAAGTCAGGCAAGGGTCAGATTATCGTAAATGACCGGGAACTGAATGAATATTTTCCGTCAGAGATTCTTCAAACCACCGTGAAGCAGGCCATCACCCTTGTAAAGATGGATGGCCAATATGATGTAACAGTAAATGTTGAGGGAGGTGGTAATAAGGGTCAGGCCGAAGCAATTCGTTTAGGTATTGCCCGTGCATTAGTTATTTTTAATGACGAAAATCGTTCTCCACTAAGAAAAGAAGGATTATTAACCCGCGATTCGCGCATGGTGGAAAGAAAGAAGCCAGGTCGTGCAAAGGCGAGAAAGAAATTCCAGTTCAGCAAGCGTTAATCGAAAGAGTATGGCAGAGAAAATAACAACAGAAAGTTTAATGGATGCAGGTGTACATTTTGGACACCTTACCCGGAAATGGAACCCAAAGATGGCGGAGTACATCTTTATGGAAAACAACGGAATCCACATCATTGATTTGAACAAGACAATGAAGTGCCTGGACGAAGCTACCTACGCACTTAAAAATATAGTTCGTTCAGGGCGTAAGATTATGTTTGTTGCTACCAAGAAGCAGGCAAAGGATATCATCAACGCAGAAGCTACCCGCTTAAACATGCCTTTCGTAACAGAGCGTTGGCTAGGTGGTATGCTTACCAACTTTGCTACTATCCGCAAGTCGTTGAAAAAGCTTACACAGATAGACAAGTTGATGAAAGATGAGTCATTCAATAACCTGGCTAAGCGTGAGCGTTTGATGATCACCCGTGAAAAAGCAAAGCTTGAAAAGTTATTGGGTGGTATTACCGATCTTAATCGCTTGCCGGCTGCATTATTTGTAATCGATGTAAAGCGTGAACACATAGCTGTTTCTGAAGCATTGAAATTAAATATTCCGGTATTTGCAATGGTAGATACCAATTCTGATCCTTCTAATATCGACTTCCCTATTCCGGCTAATGACGATGCATTTAAATCCATCTCATTAATCACCGCACATGTGGGCAAGGCTATTGAGGAAGCCTTGATGGAACGTAAGAAAGACAAAGAAGAGGCAGGACATAAGAAGGACGAGGAGGAAAAAAGAAAAGTTGACGAGCCTGTAGAAGAAACGAAATAATTGTCAATTGACGATTTTCAATTGGCAATGCTCATTGTCATTTAAATTGTTAGTTGCCGAATAGAGATAAAGACATCGGCCCGTAAAGCCGATGTTTATTTTTTATACCAATTGAATTTTAAACTATACTAATATGTCAGTAATAACCGCACAAGATGTAAATAAGCTCCGCACCATGACTGGTGCTGGTATGATGGATTGTAAAAAAGCACTTACCGAAGCCGAAGGTGATTTTGAAAAAGCCATTGAGATTTTAAGAAAGAAGGGTCAGAAAGTTTCTGCTAGTCGTTCGGATAGAGATACAAAAGAGGGATCTGTGTTTGTAAGAAAATCTGCTGATAATAAAGAGGCTGTGTTGATTGCGTTGAATTGTGAGACCGACTTTGTTGCTAAGAATGATGAGTTTCAAAAACTAGGCGAATTGATTGCTGATACTGCGTTCACAAAAAAGCCTGCTTCAACCGAAGCGCTCTTTAGCTGAGAAAGTGGATAACCTGACTATCAATGAGCGCATCATCGAATTGGTTGGCAAAATTGGCGAGAAGCTGGAGATTAGCTCATTTATTCACATGACCGGTGAAGCCGTAGTTCCTTACATCCATGCGGGAGGTAAGTTGGGTGTATTGGTTTCACTAAAAGGCGTGAACGGAAAAGACGTAACGGAAGCGGGCAAAGATGTAGGGATGCAGATAGCCGCAATGAGCCCAGTAGCCGTTAACGAAAACGATGTTGATAAAACCATCATTGAAAAGGAATTGGAGATTGCAAAAGCTCAAATCATAGCCGAAGGCAAACCCGCCAATATGGTTGAGAAAATTGCTCAGGGAAAATTGAATAAGTTTTTCAAAGACAACACCTTGCTACCTCAAACATTTGTGAAGGATAACTCAAAAACAGTTGCTCAATATTTGGATAGCATAACCAAAGGATTGACCGTAGCTGAATTTAAGCGCGTAGCGATTGGGTAAGGATTTTTGAATAAGTGATAAATGAGAAGGGAGCTATTGGCTCCCTTTTTTTATTGAGTTTTCAGTTTCTTGTTCACGATAAAAATTCTGATACACACGACTGTATGGATGATCACCATTGTAGCAAATAGGATCATCCAAATTAGTTGTGAACTCTGACCAATTAATTCTTTTAGAAATGGTTCATTATTGTGCTCCATGAAATCAAAAAAGAAAACTAACCCGAGCAGCAGATTGAATGCTGCGCAGGCTATTTCTAAAATAAGCACATGTTTGAGCAAATCAATAGCCAATACTTTCTTCAAGCACCCAACGGAAAATGCAATGATGACACCATTTAGCAAGAGAAGAAACATAAGTTCAAATTTAACTGCTGGCTTTCTTATCTAAGACCTTGATAATAATGTAACTTGAAATAGAAAGAATGTATGCAAAGAATCCGTAGATCACGGTAAGTAATGCCACTTTCAAACCACCGTATATGATATAGTCAGCAATAGTTCCCTTCGCTTCTTCAAGTGCATCAAAGGCTGCTACTAAACCGATCAACGTCCCCAAGGTGCCCCACGCCAGAGCTAGGCCGCCTATATGTCTTATTAACTCCACCGATTTCTGTGAGATGTTTTTCCTCGAAAGTAATTGATAAACAACATACACGATCAGGGATAAATTAAGGATTAGTAAAATGGCGATGGGGAACATGAAGAACGCCCCGCCTTCAATGTGTTTTTCATAGATCCAGCTCATAATTGTAAAGGTTAAGTTTAGTTTTTGTTTCAGCAAGGTTAGGCAACATCTTAGCTAAAAAAATTTCTTATTGACCAATCAGTATTTTAATATGGCATATACCCTTGACTGGCATGGATATGGCGAAAGGGTTTTCTAATCTGTTGAAAAGATTGTTTAGGCATCCAATACGTTTAGCCTGATTCTAACCTCCACATTTTTTCTTAACTATGTAATTCTATGAACAGAATCGAAAATTGGATTGACTATCTCTTTACGCGCCAGCGGTGGATCGTTCATTTATTTTTCTGGCTCTTTATCCTGCTTTTCTATGTCCTCTTTTTTGGACGAAAGAACAACAATTACATACAAACTTTTTTCTTCGTGGGCTTGGTGATGCCGGTTACCATTGGCACGAGCTATTTTCTAAACTATTTCTTGGTACCAAAGTATTTGATGAGGGAGAGGTACGGATTTTTTCTATTGTATTTTATCTATGTGTTAATCGGCTCTCTTTGTGCTGAGATGATGATTGCCATGCTAACATTCATTTTCATGGCTGGTTTGCGAACACAAGCGATGAGCCCCGCTTCTTTTGATTTGATTTTTTTACTCACTTCCTTGTTGATGGTTGTGTTTTTGGCCGTTGCAATTAAGATGATCCTTCATTGGCGGCAATCAAAGGAAGACTATCAGAAACTAATGCGTGACAAGGTGGAGACAGAACTGAAATTCTTGAAATCGCAACTCAATCCCCACTTTTTATTTAATACCTTAAATAATCTTTACTATCTCTCAACAGAAAAATCGGATCGTGCTCCGCAAGCAATTCTGGCACTTAGCGAAATTCTAGACTATGTATTGCACGCGGGTAAATCAGTTTTGGTACCGTTAAGAGAAGAGTTAAAACAAGTGGATAATTACATTGCACTGGAGCTTTTGCGATACGAGGATCGTGTTTCTATCCAAACAAATTATTCTGGTGATTTGGATCAATATAAAATTGGCCCAATGATTTTATTTACGCTTATTGAAAATGCTTTTAAACATGGGGTAATGCCGGTTGTTGGTAAGACGTGGATTAAGTTTCAGGTTGAATGCAAGAAGAACACTGTAGCGATCTCCATGAGCAATAGTACTCAAGCGCAAACCCTTGGTTCAGGAATAGGTTTGGCCAGTTTAAAAAGCCAACTTAACTATTTATACAATGATAATTTTGTATTGACCGTAAATCGTGAGAGCGCTGAGTTTTTGGTTAAGATGGAATTACCACGCTTATGAAAACTAAATTTATAATAGTTGATGATGAACCCTTGGCACGCAAACTGATAGCGGCTCATGCTTCTAAAATTGAGAAGTTAGAATTAGTTGGTGAATGTGGCAATGCTATTGAAGCTGCAAACTTACTACGAACCAAATCCGTTGATTTAATTTTTCTTGACATTCAGATGCCGGAAATGGATGGATTTCAATTTGTCCGGACGATTAAAAATCCACCGGCAATTATTCTTACCACTGCCTTTCGCAATTATGCTCCGGAAGCATTCGATCATGAAGTAATTGATTATTTACTGAAACCAATTTCATTTGAACGATTTCTTAAATCTGTGAACAAGTTCTTTGATGGCCAAGTAGGCGATAACATTGTAACCGGCAAACACCAGGAGCAGCGGTTTGTTCATATTAAGGCCGACAGGAAGATTCATAAAATAAGTGAAGATGAAATTCTTTACGTTGAAAGCCTGGACAACTACGTGAAGGTTCATTTAAAAGACCAAATTCTTATTACGCGTGAGAATATTTCCACATTTGAAGAAAAGCTTCCAAATCCGCCTTTCGTGAGAATTCATCGCTCATACATTGTTAATATAAAATCGGTTAATACTATCTCTGGCGAAGGCATTGAGATCAATAAGAAGGAGCTGCCGTTTGGTCGTGCGTTTAAAAAATCGGCTCTCAATCAGCTTTCTATCAAACAATGAAATAAATCTGAGCTACTTGAAACATAATTCAATTATTTCCGTGATATTAGAATTCCAATTAGTACCAACTATGATCTTTATATTTTAATTCAACTGTACAGACGTTCTCGATTTTTTAATCGGAATGCAGTTGAATATTGGTTGCTTACCAAATGTCTCCCCAAGAACCATCGGGATATAATAGGTCATTTCATTAAATTTTATTTTACTAAACATGAAAGCATTTTTACTAAAATAGCTTCACTATTACGTTTATTCAAAGAAGCCATTCAGGGCTCTGAGCAGGATTTCACAAAAGTCAGCATCAATAAGGCTATCTTTTTATTAGCAATTCCGATGATCGTAGAAATGGGTATGGAGTCCATTTTTGCAGTGGTTGATATATTTTTCGTAAGCAAGCTTAACGATAGCAATGCGGTAGCAACCGTTGGGTATACCGAATCTGTACTTAGTATTTTATATTCTCTTGCCATGGGACTGGGTATGGGTGCCACTGCCATTGTAGCTCGTAGAGTTGGTGAGCATGATAAACAAGGGGCAAGTACCGCAGCGGTGCAGGCTATTTATCTTGGCTTGGGTGTGTCTTTAATTGTAAGCTTGGTCGGCACCTTCTATTTTTCTTGATCCGATATTCATTTTCGGATGGGGGCCCGTTCCCGCTTTTGGTGTGGAGGGTGCAGCCATTGCAACGAATATTGGGAGAGGTATCGGTGTATTGTTCCAATTGTATTTTTTGTTGAAAGGTCACAGCATTATAAAGATTGGCTGGAAAAATCTAGGGATAAAATCAGATATTATTTTCAACGTGATAAAAGTTTCAGGGGGCAGTATTCTGCAATTTATTATCGGATCGGCCAGCTGGATATTTCTGATGAAGCTGATGTCTACCTTTGGCGAAAATGCAGTAGCGGGGTATACCATTGCCATCCGCGTATTCATTTTCACACTCTTGCCATCATGGGGATTGGCCAATGCAGGGGCAACCCTGGTGGGACAAAATCTTGGCGCACAGCAACCAGAACGGGCCGAAACATCTGTATGGAGAGCTGCTTACATCAATGCATTCTTTATGGTCTTTGTGACAATTTTATTTCTGACGATTGCCCCACAGATTTTAGGATTATTTACACAGCAACCCGAAGTATTGAAATATGGCGTTCAGGCACTTCGCTATGTGAGTCTGGGCTATATTTTCTATGGATACGGAATGGTGGTTGTGCAAGGATTGAATGGGGCTGGGGATACCTATACACCTACCATCCTTAATGTATTTGGCTTTTGGATATTTCAAATACCGTTTGCCTATCTGGTGGTTAATCTCCTTGACTGGGGACCCAAAGGAGTTTTTATTGCCATTGTATTGGCAGAAACTTTTATGGCTATTGCCGGAATACTAATTTTTAAGAGAGGAAAGTGGAAGCTGATGAAAGTCTGAGTCCTTAGTCTTTAGTCCATAGTATTGAGTAGTTAGAATCCGATAGATATTTACTATGGACTATCGACTAAATACTATGGACTATTAACTCAGGGCTTTTTAAATGCCGACTTCACCGCATTATTCAATTCTTCGCCAGCTTTCTTCAAACTTGCTTCTACTTCTTTCCAGCGCTCTTTGCTTTCTGCTTCTTTTTTCAGTTTTTCAGCAGCCACTTTCAATTCTTCGTACCGTTCCTGCATATTCCCTTCTACCCGGGTTCCGGCCTCTTTTAGTTCGACCAGAAACTGATCCATACTCTTTCCAAATTCTTTGAAAAACTTTTCCGCTTTTCCCGTATCATTTGTTTCCATCGCGATTATTGGTTTAAATTACTTACCCGTGTTGATTAGTAATGCAAATTAATAAAAAACTATCTTCCCTTACGGGTAGGGTATGAAACTTCAAAAAGGAAGAATAGGTTTTAACATAAATTCTTTTTTATGAATAAAATACAGGATCCGCTAGAACACATTCATCACTTGCTCGAAAGCAAGTCCACCGCCAAACAAATTACTTACAAGAATTTGCTTGCAGCTTTTTCAATCCTGAATAAGGAATCTAAACGCATTGTAAACGAACTCAAAAAGAAACCGGGCTCTGCAGATGAAGATGTTACCGTTGATTTCGATCAAATAAATGAACACGAATTTCAAGTGAAACTGGCTGGCGATCTGTTGAGTTTTGTATTACATACCAATGTAGTAACCTTTGATGATGAACATACTGTTATGAAAACCGCCTACGTTCATGAGAACGAAGTGAATCGGTATTTTGGACAAATCATGATTTATAATTTCATGTCGGATTCTGTAAAATTTAATCGTGTAAATGACCCCGGATATTTAATTGCACGGATTCTGATCAATCATGAGAATCGTTTTTTGGTGGAAGGCGATGGCCAACTTGGGCAGTTGTTCAATAACATTACTGAAAAAATGATTAGTGAGGAAGACTTGAATTCAATTGTTAAACTTAGCCTGGCAGCGGCAATAGAAAACGATCTGATGGCACCTCCCTTTCCACAGGTTCGATTTATTACGCTTTATCAAAAGATGGAAAAAACGCAGGAGTTAGGCGCGGGTCAGAAAATTGGTTTTAGAATGCAGTATAATTCTAAAAAGGCAGGTTAATTTATCGAAAAGTTCTTTGGCTGGCGGTTGTCATGTTCTAAATTTGATCAAACACCAAATACATTGAAATTCAAGTTATTTGTATTGATGCTTTTTGTTTTGTTCTCGGCTTGTGCGAGTAGTCAGCAGCGTGGTTCCTACAAGCCAAAATATAAGAAGCCAGATCCAAACAAACCCATGCCCTGTCCACTGAAAGACTGTTAACTATGAGAAAAATTATTATTGCAATTGATGGGTATTCGGCATGTGGCAAAAGCACCACCGCCATTGAGGTAGCCAAAGAATTGGGCTACAAGTACATAGATTCGGGAGCCATGTACCGGGCGGTTTAAAATGCGGATTTCTGAATTTGTGAGCCAGGTGAGTACGATTAAAGCGGTGCGCGATGCTATGGTTAGCCAACAGCGAAAACTTGGCAAAGATCGCGGTATCGTGATGGACGGTCGGGATATTGGAACGGTGGTATTTCCGGAAGCGGAGCTCAAAATATTTCTCACGGCCGACATTTTGGTTAGGGCATTTCGCAGACAGAGAGAACTTTTAGAGCGCGAAGATCTGGTCGATATCGATTCCATTATAGAAAACCTCCAGCAACGCGACAAAATAGACAGTAACCGGGTAGAAAGTCCACTCATGAAAGCCGCAGATGCGGTGGGGATAGACACCACGCACATAACTATCGATGAGCAAGTTGACGAGGTGATTCGAATCGCTTTGACAAAGATGATTCGCTCCTTAAAACGGCCCGCTTAAACAAGCCGATAAACTCACTTTTTATTATCAAATTCTTTGCTTCTACATCTCTTTGTCTGTAGAATTTAATTGCTAATTTTGCCCCGATCTAACTAATAATTGCCAAGTACACATGGGCAAATTCATCCGACTAAAAAAAGGTTTTACCATCAATCTTCAAGGCAAGGCTAGTCCTAAAGTGGTAGAAATCGATCAACCTGAAACATTTGTAATTAAGCCAACTGATTTTCAAGGTCTTTACATGCCTAAGCCCACAGTAAATGTAGGGGATACCGTTAAAGCGGGGACACCTCTGTTTCATGACAAGAAACATGAGAATGTTGTTTACGCGGCTCCGGTTAGTGGCGAGATTGTAGAAGTAAAGCGTGGAGAAAAAAGAAAACTTCTTGAAATAAAAAACCTGGACGACAAAAAAGTTGAACACGAAACCTTCAACAAATATTCTGTTTCAGAAATAGCTAACCTTTCTGCCACCAGTTTAAAGGAGCAAATTTTAAAATCTGGTATTTGGCCAGCCATTATTCAACGCCCGTATGGTATTGTTGCCGATCCGGCAGTAACGCCCAAAGCGATTCATATCTCGGCTTTCGATACGCACCCGTTGGCTCCAGACTATAGTATTTTGTTTAAAGGACAAGACCAGTATTTTCAGGTGGGTATTGACGTTTTGAAAAAACTCACATCAGGCACAGTCCATATTAACACGCATTCAACCAGCGAAATCTCCACCGTCTTCTCGCAAGTAAAAGGAGCTGACGTAAATAAGTTTTCAGGGCCCCATCCGGTGGGGTGTGTTGGTGTTCAGATTCATCACATTGATCCTATCAATAAAGGAGATGTGGTTTGGACGATCAATCCATTTGCGGTTATTCAAGTAGGTAAACTTTTCCTTAACGGAGTTTATGACACTTCACGAATTTTAGCAATAACTGGTTCCGAAGTAAAAAATCCTCAGTACTACAAAACCTATACAGGCGCCTCCGTAAAGAAATTTATTGAAGGCAACTTAAAACAGGAACATGTGCGTGTGATTTCGGGCAATCCACTTACCGGTACAGCTATTGGTAAAGAGGGATATGTTGGATTTTTCGATCATCATATTTCTGTTCTTCCGGAAGGAGATTACTATGAGTTTATAGGCTGGATTACCCCTGGTGCCCGCAAAATTTCTTTCCAACGCTCTTTAGGCCTGTTCTCTTTCCTGAGCCCCGGTAAAGAGCGTGTGGCAGATACTAATACACATGGAGAGCCCAGGGCTTTTGTTCAGTCGGGTATTTTCGAACAGGTAACACCTATGGATATATTGCCAACGCACTTGATAAAGAGTATTATGGCAGAGGATTTTGATGAAATGGAAGCGTTAGGAATTTATGAAGTGATTGAAGAGGATCTGGCACTATGCGAGTTTGTTGATGTAAGCAAGCATAAGGTTCAGGCGATAATACGAGAGGGTATTGATTTAATTCAAAATAGTTAATTCGGCTGCAATGAAGTTTATAAGAAATCAGCTAGATAAAGTAAAGCATAGTTTCGAGAAAGGCGGAAAACTGGAAAAGTACTTTTATGCGTACGAGGCCATTGATACTTTTCTTTTTGCACCCAATACGACCAACGATGTAAAGGGATCTCAGATCCGGGACGCCATTGATCTTAAGAGATTAATGATCACAGTCGTGGTTGCTATGCTGCCATGCCTATTATTCGGTATCTGGAATGTAGGGCATCAGCATTTTCTGGCTATCGGTCAGCCCGATGCTGCTCTGGGCGATAAAATCTGGATTGGTGTGGTACAAGTTGTTCCCATTATTATTGTTTCCTATGGTGTTGGGTTGGGGATAGAATTTGTATTTGCTACGCTGCGCAGGCATGCGGTTAACGAAGGTTTTTTGGTAACCGGTATGCTTATTCCTTTAGTGATGCCACCGGATGTTCCACTCTGGCAAGTTGCCATAGCCACGGCCTTTGCTGTTATAATCGGTAAAGAAGCGTTTGGGGGAACAGGAATGAATGTGGTGAATGTTGCCTTGACCGCACGTGCCTTCTTATACTTCGCCTACCCAACAGATATGTCTGGAAGTGTTTGGACCTATCTGGGCGATGGCAAGACAATTGCCGGTTATTCAGGAGCAACACCTTTATCCATTGCAGGCGATGCGGCTACAACCGGGGCAAACGTAGTTGAATCATTTAGTTCTTTTGGAGCGAGTTGGAATGAAGGCGTGTATTCGTTTTCAAATTTATTTATGGGTTTAAGGCCCGGTTCTATTGGAGAAACGTCAACCCTGATGTGTTTGATTGGTGCGGCCATTTTAATTGCCACGGGTGCCGGCAGTTGGAAGATCATTGTAAGCGTATTTGGGGGTGCCTATTTCATGGGTTTATTTTTAAATTTAGTGGGAGGCAACGCGTATCTTGAGATGCCTGCGCAATATCACCTCGTGATAGGAGGTCTTGCCTTTGGTGCGGTGTTTATGGCTACCGATCCGGTAACCGCAGCGCAAACAGAATCAGGTAAGTGGGTATATGGTTTATTGATCGGTATGTTTACCGTTTTGATTCGCGTTTTCAATCCGGCTTATCCGGAAGGCATTATGTTGGCGATTTTGTTAATGAACGTTTTCGCTCCGCTGATTGATTATTTTGTAGTTAGTGCAAACAAAAAAAGAAGATTACAACGTGCGACAGTCTAACCTCTATATTATACTTTATGCAGCCGCCATTACCGTGGTGGGTGGAGGCTTGCTGGCTTTTGCCTCACAATCATTAAAGCCTTTGCAGGATGCCAATGTTGAACTTGAACGCAAGCATAACATTTTAGCAACCGTAATGGAAATCAAGAAGGGTGATGATATCAATGCCCTGTATGCGGCCAACGTGAAAGAAAGCGTTATAGATTTTAGTGGTACTTTTAAGGAAGGCATAAAAGCTGCGGACATTGATGTTGCGAAGGAATACAAAAAGAAACCCTGAAGACCGCTTGCTCCCGGTTTATGAATTTAAGGATGCCTCCGATCCAACTAAAGTTAATAATGTGGTGTTGCCTGTTTATGGTTTCGGATTGTGGAAAGATATCTCCGGCTTCATTGCACTTAAGTCAGATATGAACACCATTCAAGGTGTTAGTTTGGCGCATCTTGGTGAAACTCCAGGGCTGGGGGCACGCATAGCCAGTGAAGAAATTCAAGCCCGATACAAAGGAAAATCAATTTTTGAGGCTAATGAATTGGTTTCCGTGACCATGCAAAAAGGCGAAGGTCATGATTATTCAAACGATCCGCATAAGGTAGATGGTATGTCGGGTGCAACCCTAACTGGCAAAGGAGTAAACAACATGCTTGTTGACTACCTAACCTGTTACAAAAATTATTTGAAGAAGAATCAGCAAAACTTATCGCTAAACTTATGAGTACTGCCGTAGCCGAAGTTGTTGAGAAAAAATCGGAACCTCTTTTCTCAAAAAAGAATAAGAAATTAATCACCAATCCACTGGATATAGATAACCCGATCACGGTACAGGTGTTGGGGGTATGCTCTGCCTTGGCGGTTACTACACAAATGAAACCGGCCCTGGTTATGTCCATTGCTTTAATGGTGGTTACAGCCAGTTCGAATGGAATTATCTCTTTGTTACGTAATACAATTCCCAGTCGTATTCGAATCATCGTTCAATTAGCGATTGTGTCGTTGTGGGTAATCCTGGTTGATCAGGTATTGAAAGCGTATTCATACGAATTGTGGAAACAGCTTTCTGTTTATGTGGGCCTTATAATTACAAACTGTATTGTTATGGGTCGCCTGGAGGCGTTTGCCATGGGTAACAAGCCTGGCCCTTCCTTATTAGATGGATTAGGTAATGGTTTGGGGTACGGTTTGATCTTATTGATTGTTGGTTTCTTCCGCGAATTATTAGGGGGTGGTTCCCTCTTTGGTTTTAAAGTATTTGAATCCCTGGGTATTCATTATACCGGCAATGGAATTTTGTTGCTACCCGCAGGGGCCTGCTTTGTTATAGGTATCGTTATCTGGGTACAGAGAAGTTTAAATGGACATAGAGAGACTCATTAATATATAGAGTATGGAAAATCTTGTTAGTATAGGCATTCGCTCCATTTTCGTAGACAACATGATCTTTGCCTACTTTTTGGGCATGTGTTCATATCTAGCGGTATCTAAAAAAGTATCTACCGCTTTTGGTTTGGGGATAGCCGTTGTATTTGTGTTGGGCGTAACAATTCCCATCAACTGGTTGATACAAAATTATATTCTTACACAAGGTGCATTAGCCTGGGTAAGTCCTGAGTTGGCCACGGTTGATCTTTCTTTTTTACAGTTTATAGTTTTTATCTCGGTGATTGCTGCTATGGTTCAATTGACTGAAATGGCCGTTGAGAAATTTTCACCAGCCTCTATGGTTCACTCGGTATTTTTCCTGCCGTTGATCGCAGTAAACTGCGCCATTTTAGGGGGCTCTATTTATGGTGGGTCGACCATATAATTTGATGGAGGCTACTGTGTATGGATTTGGCTCTGGCATTGGATGGCTGCTGGCCATTGTGGCTTTGGCCGGTGTACGCGAAAAATGAAATACTCAATGTACCCGGTCCCTTACGGGGATTGGGAATTACATTTATCCTGGTGGGATTAATGTCGTTAGGTTTCCTGAGTTTCCTTGGATTCTCGATATAGATTTTATTAAATGATAACGTAAAGGCTTCCTAACGCAACGGAAGCCTTTTTATTTTTACCACGATGAAGAACACATTCAGAACCTTGGCCCGTTATTTTTTTAGCGGAATGTTATTTATTGTTCCGTTGGTAGCAACCAGCTATTTTATTTTTTGGGCTTTTGCTCAGTTAGATGGATTGCTTAATCTCCCTTATCCGGGTTTAGGGTTTGCAATTATTTTAGGAGTGATTACCCTCTTCGGTTATCTGACAAGCAACTTTGCATTGCGCACGGTTACGGATTGGTTCGATCAATTGATGAACAAAATCCCGTTCGTTAAATTAATTTATTCATCTCTTAAAGATTTGATTGGCGCCTTTGTGGGCGATAAAAGGAAATTCAATAAGCCCGTACTCGTTTCAATCAATAAAGAAAACAACCTTAATCAAATTGGTTTTGTTACCCAAGAGGACTTATCCAGCTTGGGATTAGCCGATATGGTGGCGGTTTACTTTCCGCATTCGTATGCCTTTTCGGGAAATCATTTTCTGGTTCCGAAGGAAAGTGTAAAACCACTTAACATATCCGGCCCTACGGCCATGAAGTTTATTGTCTCTGGTGGGATTTCCGGATTTAAAGATCAGTGATTAATTAATCACTCCTGATCCAATCAACTCATCCTCCTGGTACCAGGCGGTAAACTGACCCGGAGTAACTCCGCGTTGCGGCCGATCGAAGATCACATACAGTCCTGTCTCTTTTTTGTGAAGCGTACAAGGTTCTAACGGTTGGCGATAGCGGATTCGTGCTTGATAGTTTCTTGACTCACCCACAGTCATTTTTAAATCTTCACGAATCCAATGTTCATCTTCATTCGGAATAAATAATCCTCTTCTATAAAGACCGGGGTGATCATCGCCACTTCCCGTATAGATAACATTGAGATTGGTATCCGTGCCAATCACGAAAAGTGGTTTTTCGTAGCCGCCAATATTTAATCCTCTGCGCTGACCAATGGTATAGTAGTGCGCACCATTGTGCTCGCCCACTTCTTTGCCCAAGGCAGGATGTAGTGTATACGCATTGGTAAGCCCGATTAAATCATCGGCTGCATATCCATTGGCAAAAGCGCTTGAGTCAAACGGCACTTCAATTACTTTTCCTTTTTTTGGTTCCAGCTTTTGTTGCAAAAAATCGGGTAGGTGAACTTTGCCCACAAAGCATAAACCTTGCGAATCTTTTTATCGGCTGTAGCCAGGCCGGCTTGTTTTGCGATCGCACGAACTTCAGGCTTTAGCAACTCACCAATAGGAAACAGCGCTTTCGATAATTGTTTCTGCGTAAGCTGACAAAGAAAATAGCTTTGATCTTTGTTCGGATCTTTGCCGGCCAGCAGTTGATAAATGGGTTCACCATTTTTTTGATTTCGCCTTTGCGACAATAATGACCGGTGGTACGTAATCAGCGCCAAGTTTCAGTGCAGCATCTAAGAAAACATCAAATTTTATTTCACGATTACATAAAATATCAGGATTGGGTGTTCTCCCGTTTTGGTATTCGGTAAACATGTAATCGACAATGCGTGCTTTATATTCTTTACTTAAATCAATGGTTTGAAATGGAATATCCAAATGCTGCGCTACAATCATCGCATCATTGCTGTCATCAATCCAGGGGCATTCGTTACTGATGGTTACAGAGTCGTCATGCCAGTTTTTCATAAACATACCAATGACCTCATAGCCTTGCTCTTTAAGCAGGTATGCGGTAACACTGGAGTCTACGCCTCCGGAAAGACCAACAACAACTCTTTTTTTCATGCTTTTATCTAACTATCAAGATAAAGGTAAATTTTCGACTAAAAGTTCCGGCCTTCACTGCGCTTCGGACAGGCACTCATTTACCATCTGGTTAAATCGTTCTTTAAATTGTTCGTAATATATTCCGGTACCCGGCCCGCTAAAGCCGGTATGGATGCGTTTCACTTTTCCATCTTTGCCAATAAAAATGGTAGTAGGAAAAGCCAATACACGATTCAACGCGGGTAACGTTTCGGAGGCTTGCGCTTTATCGTAGGTACCTGCGATAACAAAATCGTAGCTCACTTTTAATTTGTCTTTCATTTTTTACACGGCCACTCGCGTATTCAAAATCATCTTTTCGTTCGTAAGCCAATCCAAGAATTTCAACGCCCCGATCTTTATTTTGATCGTACCAATCTTTTAAGAATTTAGTTTCGTCCATGCAGTTGGGGCACCACGTACCAAAGATTTGCAGGATAAGTACTTTGTTTTTAAATCGTTCATCTTTAGTCGAGATCAAATTTTTATTGAGATCCGGAAAACTAAAGTCCAGGGTTTCGTATCCAGGTTTTAGATAGGTTAAGGATTCCGCGTCAGGGAGTTTAGCGTTTTCATTTTTAATTCCTTTAAATGATTCCAGACTTGCATTTCCAGAATAGAAATTACCTTTAAGCGAATCGCCTTCCATGTGGGCACGAAATACAAAGGCATGGTTGCCATCAAACGTACTTAATAGTATTTCATTGTCTATAATATTTCCTTGCAAGTAGCGATAGTCACCCGTTGGGGTAAGAAATGTGCCCGTAACATGATTACCCTCTTGGTTAAAAATACCAACGGAGGGATATAGCTCAATCGGTGATTGAAATTCCAAGGCGTAGGTGCCTGAGAAATTTTGGGAAGTCTGTGCACTTGGTTCTACATACCGGTGCGTATCGCCCGCAGTGGCGGTAAAAGGTAGCCGATAAGAACGATCGAAGTTTTTAATGAAATAGCCCGTTAGTTTTTCCGCACTGATTTTTGCATGGAGTTCCGAATCGAAAATATGCATGACGATGCGGATAGAATCTCCTTCCATATAAACTTCATCTAATGTTATTTTCTCACCCGCATTAACTACTGCTGCTTGCCACTGGTTATTGGTCTGCTGTATTTCCAAACCAAAGGGAAGTTGTTGCCCCTGCAATTCTAAAACTCCACGCCAAACCCCTTGTTTTAATTCAACCCGTTTGGAAGAGCAGGCGGTAATTATTGTTAGCAGAAGACTAAAAGCCAATAATCTCATTTTATAATTAGTTACAGATTGTAAAAATGCATCAAATGATTCTATTTTCGCTACGGGTTGGTTGACTTATTACCATTTAATTAGCACTATGTTTCATAATCTAAAAGTTCTTGAATTAGCCTCTGTGCTGGCGGGCCCCAGCGTAGGACAGTTTTTTGCCGAATTAGGCGCTGCAGTAATTAAAGTGGAAAACCTGACGGCCGGTGGTGATGTTACCCGCACCTGGAAAAGTAAAGGGGAACAAACCGATGATCGATCGGCTTATTTTTGTTCGGTTAATTGGGGAAGAAATCTATTGCATTGGATCTCAATACCAGTGAAGGAAAAATTACTATTCAAAAACTGGCAGCCACCAGTGACCTTATCATTGCCAGTTATAAACCCGGTGATGCTGAAAAGTTAGGTGTGAGTTATCAGCAATTGAAGTCGATTAATGAAAAAGTTATCTACGGACAAATTACTGGCTATGGATCGGATTCGGAGCGGGTAGGGTATGATGCCGTGATTCAAGCGGAGAGTGGGTTCATGGATTTGAATGGCGAAGCCGATGGGAATCCAACCAAAATGCCCGTGGCGTTAATCGATGTCTTGGCTGGTCATCAACTGAAAGAAGGATTGTTGCTTGCGTTGCTGAAAAAGAACGGACAGGGAAGGAGTTTTAGTCGAAGTTCTTTGATTCAAACGGCTATTGCATCGCTCGCCAATCAAGCTACTAATTGGTTAGTAGCTAAACAACTTCCCGCAAGGCAGGGATCATCCCATCCAAACATTGCACCGTATGGCGATTCGTTTGTAACGAAAGATGGCAAGAATGTGTTGCTGGCGGTAGGTAACGATAAACAATTCAATAAGCTAATCGGCATTCTTCCCGAGCATGCTATTGACATTAAAAAATTTTCGACAAATAGAATGCGTGTTTCAGGTAGAACGGAGTTGAATATTCTTTTGTCAGCCGCGATACTTAAAATGGATTCATCAGAATTGTTACAGCAAATTCATCACCTTAAAATTCCGGCTGGAATTATTCAGAATATAAAAGAAGTATTTGAGATGCGTGCGGCCGATGATCTCCTTATAAAAGCCGACTCGCTTACAGGCGTGCGTAGCTATGTAGCGCAGGGTATAGACACCGCCCCATCCCTTTTACCTCCTCCACATTTTGGTGAACACACAGCTGAAATACTGGCAGCACTAAAGTAGGCATAAGCCGCAGGCAAGGTAATATTACCTGAACTGGAAAAGACCTATAAATTGGTTGATCTTATCGTACTTTAGATCTGATAAAATTTTAATCCATTGATATGAAAAGAATTTTTACCTGCTGCTTCTGCTGTTGTTTTTGGTTGGAACATCCGCATATACGCAAACGAAGGATCCCGTTGTGGAAAGTATTGTGAAAGAAGCAACCGAAAACTCGCAACTTGAAAAGTTAGCGCATGAGTTATTGGATGAAATTGGTCCACGGTTGGTGGGCTCTCCCAAAATGCAACGAGCCAACGATTGGGCGGTTGCCAAGTACACAGGCTGGGGCATACCTGCTCGTAACGAAAAGTGGGGTGAGTGGCGTGGTTGGGAGCGAGGCATCTCGCATATTGATATGGTTGCGCCATGGGTAAAATCATTGGAAGGAACTCAGTTGGCTTGGAGCCCGAGCACCGGTGGTAAAACCGTAACAGGCGATGTAATTATTGTACCCGATGTAGCCGACTCGGTTGCCTTCGCAGCCTGGTTGCCGAATGCGAAAGGAAAATTTGTTTTGATTTCAATGAACCAACCCACTGGCCGCCCCGATTATAATTGGGAAGAGTTTGGTACGAAGGAATCATTCGAGAAAATGAAAGATGCACGTACCGTACAAACTGACGCGTGGAATGATCGAATAAAAAACAGGGTATACAACCCGCACCTTACCGGTTGCCTTGGAAAAAGCCGGGGCGGTGGGTATCGTTGCCTCGTATTGGTCGCGGGGGTTTGGTGCGAATAAAATCTTTAGTGCGTCTACAAAAAAGATTCCAACGGTTGATATAGCCTTAGAAGATTACGGATTGCTTTATCGCCTTACCGAATCGGGGAGCAGTACAAAAATAAGTGTGCGAGCCGACTCGAAAGAGAAAGGCGTTGTACCTACCTATAATACCGTTGCTGAAATCAAGGGCACTAACCCGAATGAATATGTGATGCTATCGGCTCATTTCGATTAGTGGGATGGTGGCACCGGAGCTACGGATAATGGAACGGGTACGTTGGTGATGATGGAAGCCATGCGCATTCTTAAAAAAGTTTATCCAAACCCGAAGCGTACTATTTTAGTGGGCCATTGGGGCAGTGAGGAACAAGGACTGAATGGATCGAGGGCGTTTGTTGAAGACCATCCGGAGATTGTAGCAAACCTGCAAGCCTTGTTTAATCAGGACAATGGTACGGGTAGGGTAACAAACATTAGCGGACAAGGTTATTTGCATGCGTACGATTTTATTACGCGTTGGTTGGCTGCTGTACCCGATGACATTAAGAAGGGAATTGAAACTAAATTTCCGGGTACACCCGGTGGCGGGGGTTCGGACTTTGCTTCGTTTGTGGCCGTAGGCGCTCCTGGGTTTTCACTGAGTTCGCTCAGTTGGAGTTATGGAAATTATACCTGGCACACCAACCGCGATACGTACGATAAAATTGTATTTGATGATGTACGCAACAACGCCATGCTGGCGGCTATAATGGTTTACATGGCTTGTGAAGATCCACAGAAAACCTCGCGTGAAAAAAGTGTGTTACCTGTAAACTCACGCACCGGTGAGCCGGGTAAAATGGCCCGAGCAACGAAAGGCTACCCGCAAAGGTGGGATGGATTGACAAAGATTTAATTGAATTTGAAAGCCATACATGAAGGTGTATGGCTTTTTTTATGATTTGGGAATTGAGAGGAATATCAATAATTGCATATATTCGAGTAGCGCGTAGTTAATTGATATGAAGAATTTGGCAAAGGCTATTTTAATACTAATTCTATCGATTGGTTTAAATCAATCCTACTCTCAGGAATGGAGTTGGGGACTTAAAGCAACGGGAGACAATCAGTCAGACTATCGACCTTCATCAGAGATTCATGTAGATTATTATGGAAATGTTGTTATAGCAGGATATTATCAGCAAAACTTTGGTCTTGGATCATTTTCTTTATTTACTGAAGATAACTATTACTCTGATATTTTTTTAAGCAGAATAAATAAGGATGGAGAGGTTAAGTGGTTAAAGCACATCGAAGCAGGTGAATCATATGGTGATGATATTGGAGTTACTGTAGATGACGATTCAAATATCTATTTAACGGGAAGTAAGGAGGGTAGAATTTTGTTACTAAATACGATTCTTTAGGCACTCTTGTATGGAATCAGGATTTTAATCAAGAGTATTATGGATATGGCCGAGCCATAGGAGTAGACCAATTCGATAATGTTTATGTCGCTGGCGGAAGAGGATATGACTTTTTTATGGCGAAGTTGGATTACAAAGGCAATACTGTATGGAAGAAAGACATTTGGGTTAATAGCTCAAATGGTTGTAATGTTACGGACATTGCTGTAGATGCCTTTGGCAATATTTATTTCATTGGTGTATTTGGAATTGACACACTCCCATTGGATGATATTGTATTAGAACATGATGGCGGATGGGGTGATGATACATTTTTTGGAAAAATGGATACCAACGGAAATTTCATTTGGGTAAAATCATCATCAGGAAGGACCAATAGCAATCCACAAATTGCTTTAACTTCCGACAATAATTTATTCCTAAGCGGGGCTTTATATACCGGAATTACATTCGATAACATTTCCATTGATGGAATTTGCTGCCAAGAACCCAAACCTTATATAGCTAAGTATACTACAGAGGGAAATGTATTGTGGGCTAAAGCAGGCTTTTCATCATATTCTGAAAAGGGAGTTACACATGATATCAAGGTTGATTATGATGGATTCCTATATTTAACAGGAACTTATTTTACCTGTTATGGTACATTCTGCACCGAAAATGATTTTTATCTTGAAAGATATAATAATGCTGGAGAACATTTTATGGAGAAAGGAAGTGAAGATGCCTAGTTTTGACTTTTCAAAGGCAATAGATATTGATAACAATGGCTACTTATATAACATAGGTTTTAATAATTCCGCAACCTTTATAGATGAAAATCAATATAGCAATATCAGAACCATAGGTGTTGGTAAATTGAATACAGGGTCTTCAACTAATAAAAGAACCCCCAGGCCCTATTCAAAACGATTTGTACAAGTATGTGACAACAATACCATAACTCTTGAAGCAAAAGGGGAAAATATCAAGTGGTATAGTGATCCTCTTAAAAGTAATTTGATGTGGACAGGAAACCTTTATGCGCCTACCTTAACAAGTACTGATACGCTTTATGTAACGCAGACATTCGATGAAATTGAAAGCTGGCCAAAAGAAATAATACTCTACATTTCAGATATTCCTGACGATTTTTTAACATCTCAGAATGATACTATAAAAGCCCCTTATGGCAAAAATTTCAAGTATCAATGGTTGTATAATGGTGATACCATAGTTAACTCGACAAGAAACTTTGAACTTTTTGATGCCATACATAATTGTAATCTTTTCAGTGTAATAATTTCAGATTTTAGTTGTAGTAAAACTTTACATCAAGAAATAACGAGCATAGTGCCAGCCACTCCGGTGGTGAACATTACGCAGCCCATCTGCACTACAGCTACTGGAACAATAATGGTAACGGTTCAAAATTCTGGAGAGACCTATAGTTTTGATAACGGGGTAACTTAGCAGTTGGACAACAGCAAACAGGGATTGGCAACCGGTGCATATCAGATTATTATAAAGAGTAGAGGAAGCTGTAATAATTCGGAGGCAACATCCGCTGTCGTCAATGCTCAGCCAGTAATACCAGCCAAGCCAACAATAGAAGTAAATGAGAGTAACCCAGATATTCCGGTCCTAACCTCGAGTGCGGCTGATGGCAATCAATGGTACCTCAATGGAATGGTGATAGTGGGGGCCAACGGCCAAACGTATACTGTGTTGACTAGTGGAATCTACCAGGTCAGCGCGACCCAAGGCAGTTGTACAAGCGAGCTATCGCTGGCTAAGGTATTTCTTATCACTGGAAATGAGATAAAGGTTTCGACAATAAACATAAGAGTGTATCCCAACCCGGTAGAATCCATGCTTACTATCGGTTTGGAAGGCTTTGCACCAGATTATACAGTGAAGATAGCTGTAACAGATATGAATGGCCGTGAGATCATGAAGCTGAATAGCATGGGAGAAGAAGAAATTCAAGTAAACGTGTCATATTTTAGTACAGGGCTTTACCTCATTTGGATGACGCAGCATGACAAAGTCCGTACCCTACGATTCGTAAAAAATAGAATTCACAAACTCCCACCATGCTGGTTTTCCTAGCCTTTGCTGGTGTTCTTCACCAGCAAATTTGATAAACTTTTGTTGGAGAGATACTTCACAAATGGCGAGTAATTTATTTTATAAGATAAAGAGTAGAATTTAAAACAAAATCAACTATGACATCCACACCAACCCAAACACCTTTGATTGTGAAATGGCAAAACAACTTCCAGTTGAAAAAATGTTTTTAGCTGCTTTCACTTTAGGAATGATTTTGAGAATTCTGCATCTCGTCTCAACCGTTTAAGTGTTTCATTACTTGGACTTGGAGTAACTTACTTTCTGTTTGCTTTAGGCCTATTGACATCCCCCAACAAGAAAATGAAAAATTTGGATTTGCAGAACTGCTTGGTTTAATGATTGTACCAAAGGTATTATGACTAAGCTCAGCTATTTCTGCGCTTGGAATAGCTTTTTACAATTTTGATTTTGGAAATGAGGGATATAAACAAATGCTTTTGATTGGTGAGCTGATCATTGGGATTGGAACATTACTATTAGTTATTTTCATGATAAGTGGAGTGAGGCATATAAGGCTAGTGATTCCAATATTATTGCGCGCGGTTCCGTTATGCCTTGTGACCTTCTATATTTTATTTAAGTCGATGGACTAAGGCTTAATAACCCCCTTGTTATTGTTGGTCGCTGACCAATAATCTTTGATTCTTCACCAGCAAATTGATTAAGTTTTGCTTGTTGCAGAAGATCTCCAATAATGGCAGTGGTTTTTCTTTTGAAGAACGGCTGCAACGAGGGCAATTCTTTTTTCATTGTACATACTTGTTTCTCTTGCCCAGCAAGACTAAAAGAACGCCTGCTACAATTATCGCAGAACTCACAATCTGTACAGCTAAAACCCGCTCGTTAAGAATTAGTGCGGCAAAAAAGCGCACTGAAGACAGGAAGCGTATTATAAATGGTTGCCGCTTTTGTGGAGCCGATCTCAACAATTGACTTATTCCACAGGTAATAGGAAATTATGGAGGGTCCCACACCTATATAAATAAACTGCAACGTAGAGGAGGTCGTGAATTTTAATGGTAGGGGTGAGTTCATTAAATCCATAAAAAAGAATGGCATCAACATTAAAACACCCAATATGAATGTGGCAGACACAAAAGAAAGGTTGCCCATGGCGGGGTTCTTTTTCTTAGTAAGGAGGAGTAGAAAGCAAAGATGCTGGCAGCCCCGGCCATCCATAAATCTCCTTTGTTAAATTCAAGTTCGAGAATCTTTTCGGGGTTTCCTCTTGTAAGTAATGCCAGTAACCCAATAAGAAGAACGATGAAGCCTATCGTTTGATTCCGTGTAATAGTTTCTTTGTAAAACAGCCAATTGAAAAAGACCACATAGATGGGAGCTGTAATGGCGATGAGTGATAAATTAAATGCGGAAGAGGTGTGGGCGGCAAGGTATATCAAGGTATTAAATACCGTAACACCCGTAAATGACAACACCAGGAGTAGTCGCCATTGGGCTATTAACAAGTTGAAGTCCCGCTTTAAATGGGGTAGTGCAAAAGGAAGAATGACTACGGTGGCAATGAACCATCGAAAGAATGAAATCGAAACAGGAGAATACGTTGCGTTTAAATCACGTGCCACAATAAAATTACCTGACCATATAAGGGTTGCCAATAGAGCAAGTAAGTATCCGGAGGGTATTTTAGAATTCCTCATAAATAAGTCAAGCGCCAAATATGGTCAATATTAGAATGAACTAAAATTATTGTGAATGAAACCCCAGTCTATGTTATTGTTGGTCGCTGACTAACAATCTTTGGCTCTTCTCCCCCAAAATACAATTGGATCGATTCCTGTATCTTAGCCGATGCTTACAGATTTCGTACAGAATCTTTCCTAAAATTTCGAAGATGAAAGTCCTGTTAATAGAAGATGAACCGGAGCTGAGAAGGGGAATCCTCCAATATCTCTTGCAGGAGAATTATGTAGTTGAAACGGCAGAAGATTTTAAAAAGGGCTCTCAAAAGACGGGAAACTACGAGTACGATTGTGTGCTGGTGGATTTGTCGTTGCCTGGTGGCAATGGCTTGGATATTGTGAAAGAATTGAAGCGACAAAAGTCAAAAGCAGGTATCATCATTATTTCGGCCAAAGATTCTCTGGATGATAAAGTAAAAGGTCTTGAATTAGGTGCCGATGACTATTTGTCAAAACCTTTTCACCTCGCTGAATTAAATGCCCGAATCAAAGCGTTAATAAGGCGTAAGAATTTCGAGGGTGATCAAAAAATTATAATTAATGAAATCCGGATTCAACCGGAAGACCGAAGAGTGTTTGTGCATGACACCGAGGTGATTCTTACTGCCAGGGAATTTGATTTGTTGATTTATTTTGTGTCGAATAAAAACCGAGTTGTTTCAAAAAATGCCATTGCCGAGCACTTGTCTGGTGACTATGCGGATCACTTCAATCATCTGGACTTTATTTATTCACATATAAAAAACCTGAGAAAGAAGTTAATGGAGAAAGGCTGTGCCGATTACATCAGCACGGTATATGGCATCGGGTACAACTTCAAAACCAATTTATGAAGCTGCTCACTCGTACCATTATCTACTATGCATTACTCAGCGTGCCTTTACTTCTGATAGCAGGCGTGGCATTTTACTTCATCATCACTTCCGAGCTTAACAAAAGCATGGATGAGTCTTTACTGAATACCAAAAAACACCTTGAAAACTATTTGAAGACTAAACAAGACACCAGCAATTACGCAGCCCCTGACGGGGATAGCTTCATGCGATTTGTGCCCAAGGCTCGCTGATCCGAATACAAGTTTTTAAAGACACATTAATTTTCGATCCAGCGGAAGAAGAGTACTTACCATTTCGGATTCTCACTACAGAAGTTCCTTTTGGAGAGGGTCATTATCAGATCAATATTCGCAAGGCTTCTATAGAAACCGAGGACTTGATTGATGGGATCGTTATTTCAATTTTTGTAGTCTTCGTTGTTCTTTTTATAGGTTTGATGGCTTTGAGTTGGTGGATTAACAAAAAATTATGGAAACCATTTTACACCACCTTAAACTATCTGAGTGCTTATAAGATTGGAGCAAAGGACAACTTTGATTTTGAAGTAACCGCAACAGCCGAATTTAATTCTCTAAATGTTTCACTGAATAAAATGCTTGATCGCATAGGCCACGATTATCAGAAGCAAAAGGAATTTACAGAAAATGCCGCACATGAAATGCAAACTCCCGTTGCGGTGATGCAATCTAAAATTGACTTGCTCATTCAATCTCAAAATCTTAAGGGAGGAGGAAATGCACTTGATTGAGCAACTGTCAGGCGCCCTTCAAAAATTATCACATCTAAACCGCTCGTTGCTGTTGCTCAGCAAAATCGAAAACAAACAGTTTAACCAACTTGAAAGCGTTTCTGTTCAAGACGTGGTGGACAATTCGCTTTCACTTTATGAAAGTGCCTTAGCCTCGAAGGAGATTACGGTTCACAAAAATTATTTAGCAAACCCCGTTACTTTAATCAACCGAGGGTTGTGTGAAATCCTGATGAATAACCTGATTCAAAATGCAGTGCGGCACAATGTGCAAGAGGACTCAATCAACATTAAAGTAGATAACAAGAAGATTGTTATTGAAAACTCCGGACCGGCTATTGAATCTCCCGAATCTATTTTTGAACGGTTTACCCGTTCCGATCAATCCATCGGCTCTATTGGATTAGGGCTTGCCATTGTGAGGGAGATCGTTAGCGTCAGCGAGATGTCTATTGATTACCAGTTTCAAAAAGACAAAACTGCTTCACCCTACATTTTAAATCTTAAGCCCGAGTTACGCAATAACAATATTTATAGCATTATTAGAGCTAAAAATATCTATACTGAGATAGTAGCACCAAGTGTAACGAAACACTATCTTCAAAGTCACATTTCAAATATAATGAAGGAAAATTACGTTCAGGATAAAACTTTTGACAGGAGCGATTTTGAAAAAATGTATTAACAAAAGGTGAGTACGAAAACTGCATGTTTAACAATTGTTACTTTGCCAACATCGACCTTTCTGAATATAAGTTTATCGACTGTAAGTTCAACGGTTGTGATTTAAGTTTGGCGAAACTGAACAAGACCGCATTGCGCGATATACAATTTAAGGACTGCAAAATGTTAGGGCTTCGGTTTGATGCTTGCCAAGAGCTGGGCCTTTCCTTTTCATTTGACAATTGCCAGCTTAATCACTCTTCGTTCTATAAGACAAAAATCAAGAAGACACTTTTCAAAGATTCGCAATTACAGGAAATAGATTTTGCAGAAGCAGACTTGACAAGTGCTGTGTTTGACAACTGCAATTTAGCACAAGCTGTTTTTGATCTTACAACACTTGAAAAAGCAGACTTTCGGACTGCTTATAACTATTCCATTGATCCTGAGAAAAATCGAATTAAAAAAGCGAAGTTTTCAATTTTTGGTATTACAGGACTTTTAGATAAATATGATATTGAAATAGAAAAGTGAAATTGCCGCTGCCTAACAATGCTTTTTTTGAAAGCGGGCATATAATTTTTCCGTATCTTCCCCACCGAGGGTTACCTGAAATTATAATTCGATTGAAATGTTATGAAGGTCATAGGCCTATGCGTTTTATTTTTTCTGGCTTTTTTCGTTAGTGGCAACCGAGCGAATGGTCAATCTAACGCTGGTAAAAAAAACGGTGATGTGGATACGGTGCAGATCAAACAGTTATTGACCCGGGTGGACACTCTACTTTCTTTTGATACAGCCGAAGGAGTTCTTATTCAAAACTATCCAGAGGCGGTTAAGCTTATGGACTTGGCGCTCAAAATGGCTTACCAATCAAAAAATGTTAAAATACTTGCACAAGCTCTGTCCAATCGAGCCAAAGTTCATTGGTTCAACGGAGAGTATCCGCCCTCTATCAGGCTTAATAAGGAAGCTATTAGATTGAGGATGACACTTCAGGACTCAGTTGGGATAGCAGAAAATTTTCGCGCCATTGGAATGAACTGGTACTATTCCGCTTACTATGATTCGGCTATTGATTACTATACCCGGTCGTTATTTGTGTACGAACAAATAAAGCAACGCTCGAAGCAACGTATGCTACTTAACCATCTGGCTCTAGTGTATTACAAAATGAATCACTATGATAAAGTTATTCATTACACACATGAAGCCGGACTGTTGTCAGAATTTTCTGAACATGGAGAAGCGGTCATTGAAATATCGGCCTCCAAGAAGGTGTATAGTAACGATGTGTACTACCAACCTATATTGAAAGAACAGTTACAAATGTTAGCACAAGAGAAAAAAGGAAAAGCGGATTCCCGTGATTTGATCAGGATACTTAGAAATGTAGCATTCACCTACCAAAAGCTGAAACAATATGATTCCACCTTTTGGTACTTTCATCAAGCCAACCTGGTAGCGAGACGAATGGGTTTTATTCCTTACCTGATGGATGAGGGCAACGCATTTCTCGAAGCCGGACAGCCTGACTCGGCAATTTATTTTTATAAGCAGGCCATGGTAGAGTCTGAAAATCGAGGAACACAAATTCAGTTGCATTGGGCCCATCAAATGTTAAGCGATGCTTACACCAACAAAAGGCTATATAAACTAGCCCTGCACCATGCATTAATTTCCCTTCAACATGACATGCACATGAATAATAGGTTTTCAACCGTGAATGATTATATCCGGATCGCTAAAACTTATTTGGCCCTGGGAAATACGAGTGAGGCATTAAAAAATGCAGAGGCGGGATTGCAATTGTCGCAATTAATAAAGTCAAAAGGGCAAGCGAGCAGTTTGTATAAGCTCATGTCCGATGTATATGAAGACCAGCGTAACTACCAGCTAGCTTTCGAATATCAAAAGAAATATGAAGCCCTCTCAGACAGTATTGAATTGGGGAGTCGGATTTGTCATTGGCGGAGCTCCAAATATCTTATGAAACGGATAAGAAAGAAGATATGATTGGCCAACTTCAGCAGCAAAATTTATTGCATGGAATTCAGATCGAAAACAGAAACCTGATGGTGGCCTTTTCTATCGCTTTGCTCACCATTATTACAGCTGCTGGTATTTGGTATTATTCCAGATATCGGCAGAAGAAGAAATTAAACGAGCAACTGGAATTGCAAAAGGAAACTATTGAGAACCAGAACGTAGAGCTTACCCTGCAAAACAAGGAGAAGGAGGCGCTTCTTCATGAAATACATCACCGGGTCAAAAATAATCTCCAGATAATTTCAAGCCTGATTAATCTGAAAACCCGACAAACATCAGACGAAACTACGCTTGCCTTGCAGCAGCTTAATGGACGCATTTTTTCTATGGGTCTTATCCATGAGAAATTATATGAAAACGAAAATATCGGTACGATACGAATGGATGAATACCTGATTGAACTAGCCCGTCATCTGCTTGCCTCTTTCGGAGAAAGTAAGTATCCAGTGCAATTAAAATCTGATTGTGAACCGATTGAAATGGCAGTGGATTCGGCTTTAACGTGCGGCTTGATTAACAACGAATTATTGACTAACTCATTAAAGTATGCTTTTGCGTCTGATCAGACTGATCGCGAAATCGTTCTTTCTTTAAAACAACATGACCAATATATTGAAATGTGTATCTCAGATAACGGAAGAAAGAACAAGCTTACACCAGAAAATTTTGCGAAATCGTTCGGACTTCGTTTTGTGGACCAACTCGTTACTGCGAAATTGGACGGAGAATGGATCATGCGATTAGACAATGGTTTTCATGCAGAAATTAAATTGCCAGCAAGCAAACAAAATGGAAAGAATTAAGATAGTTATCGTTGAAGATGAGTTTGTAATAGCGGAAGACATTAGTACCAGGTTGGCTCATAATGGGTATGAGGTACTTGCTGTTTTTGATCAGGCGGAAACTGCCTTGCGGTTTATTTTAGAAAAGCGCCCTGATCTGATTGTAGTAGACATTCGGCTAAACGGACCCATGGATGGAATTGAAATGGTGGAGCTGATACAAAAGGAATTTAGAATTCCGGTAATATACATTACAGCCAATTCGGATGCTGCCACATACGAACGAGCAAAGCGTACCCATCCACATGCTTTTCTCATTAAGCCATTTACTCCTGCCAACCTACTGGCTGTGGTGGATCTTGCACTTTATAACTTTTCGTCAGAGCAAAGTCCGGAGAGCATCCAGCGAAAAATTGAGCCAGTTGATTCAGACGCCCCGTTTCTCTTGAACCAGTCACTTTTATCCGAACTGGCGGAAAGCATAAAAAATATGCCCGAATGACATTCTGTTTGTGGAGGCAGCAGGCAGCTATGTAAATATACAAACGGTGCAAGAGCGATTTACGCTGACTCAGAATCTAAGTAATTTTTGAAAAGAATCCCATAGAAAACATCTTACGTGTACATCGATCTTATCTGGTTAACCTGACCAAGGTCGATTCGTTTGATGAGTCTTTCCTTTTCATTGGTGTTCATAAGCTTCCTATAAGTGAAAGCTACAAGGAAGAGTTTATGGCAAAGATTCATTGTTTATAGATACTCCATTTAAAATTACCGGATTACTTACAAAAGAAATCCCGCATTCTGCAAAATAGTAGAATCACTTGATGAACCTTCGGTTTGTTAAGAATATACAATTTCTAATTTTCGTAATTGTTGGTTAGCTATTAACAAGTTCAGTAAATATCTACTTGAATGTATGGAGGCTGTTTTCATAAGAATAGATAAGAGACACATAAAAGTGCCGCGGGCTAACATTCTTTATTTAGAAGCAGCCGGCAGTTATTTGAAATTAGTTACCCTAAAAGGAGAGTTTTCTCTTTCGCAGAATTTAAGCCAATTCATAAGAAAAAACGAAATCTCGGAATTAATCAGAACACACCGTTCCTATATTATCAACCTAAACAGGGTAGATTCTTTTGATAAAGAAAGTGTTTATATAAGAAAGAATAAAATTCCCATTAGTAGCAGTTACCGAGAGGAGTTCTTATCCCGGATTCATTGTCTGTAAGATTCAGGCTATGGTATTAACTTATAACTTCCACATAAAATATTGTCCTGCTTACAAAGTATAAGTGCCTATTCATAGAATCAATCTTTTTCAGAATGCTTTAATCCATCAAATTGATGGCGTTAACCCTAAAGCTCTTGAATCAAATGAAAAAGATTATTATCACATTATGTGTAGCACTTATTGCGGCTGTTTCATTTCTATCATCCTGTTCTGAGGATGACAATCAGGGACCTGCACAAGGCCCTGCCGAGATACCTTTAAAATCAGATGCAGGGCCAGATCAAACTGTAGCACCCTTTACCGTTGTTACCTTAGATGGATCGGCCTCTACGGGCCCAACATCGGGAATCAGTTATCAATGGATTATTAATACCACTGCGGGCGATATAAACCTAAGCAGCACGGGGTCACAGCAAGCAAAAGCCACGTTTGAACCGAAAGTAAATGGTGTTTACGCGTTCACACTTCGTATCACGAATGGCAATAATTTTTCAGAAGATCAAGTAACTGTAACTGTGTCGGGTGCTTTAACATTGGGTGGCACGTTGACGCAAACAACAACGCTGGTTGATATTGATCCGAATCCCGAAATGCCCGATTACATTCTTAGCAGTGATCTTATCATACCCAATGGTGTTACTTTGAACTTTGCCAATCCGGGTGCAGATAACAACTCTATTACGGTCAAGGTGACCAACAATAGCGGCATCATTGTTCAGGCTGGAGGAAAGCTTGCTGTTACCAATGGACACAATCATAAGATTACGGCTGATACTGGTTGGAAGGGAATTTTGGTTGATGGCGGAGCAATCGATTTATATGCTTTGCTTGCATTAAACAAAGGCGGAGCTTCATTGTTTGCAGGACAAACAGAGGGTGCAGCAATTACCTTCGCGGGAGCCTCCCCACAAATAATAAGAATGAGAGCCGTTAATTTCATAAACTCTCCTTCTCGGGATATACTGGTAACTACAACAGTAAGTGGAGCTAACGATATTATCTCTGAGAATACATTCTCCAACGCGGTGCCAATAAAAGGGCCTATTGCATTTGTCAATAAAATCGGTACTTCTAATAATTTTGGTATGTATGATTATATTCATCTTGTGCCGAGTGGTGCAGGCACCATTGATGCCTTGACAGGAAGTGCACAATATTTATTTGATTTCTACAAATATTTCATTGACGGAGACTTTACTTCTGGCTCTCCGATAGCTATAACCAATGCTACTATTTTGATGAAGGAAGGCGCGGGTATTCTGGCCCAGCGATATACAACCATCACTCAATCCACCTTAAAAGGGGTGAATGGAACCAATTGGAAAGGAATTGCCTATGCGGCAACATCTGAACAATTACTGATAAGTAACACCACGATTGAGAACGCTGGAAGTGATGTATTCTCTACAGGATTTTTCACATCCTCCTTTAAAGCAGCTATATATTTTAGTTTTGGCAACGACTCAAATTTAACCAATGTAACCATTACGAATAGTGGCGGGTATGGTGTATACAACGACACTCAATCAAATCCTGTAACAATTCAAAACAGCACCTTTACCGGAACTACCTTATCAGCGCTTAGTACACAAGCGAATTTGATTTATGCAAGTGTCTCCGGAACAGGCAACACTTTTACTATGCCTACAGGAATTGCAGCGGTAGAAGTCCGGGTTCCTAACTCTACTGTTTCACCAGTTGGTTCGTGGCAACCCTTAAGCGGATCTAATTACTATCTCTTTTCTGGCAATACGTATCTCTCCAATGGTTCATGGACATTGTTACCAGGGGTGAAACTTAAATTTAAGGCCGGGAAGACTTTGTATATTCAGTCCGGAATTTTTAATGCAATAGGCACAGCTTAGCCCCAATCACTTTTGATAGTGAAGCCGGAACTTCCGGAACCTGGGCCGGAATCCATGTTCAAACCGTTACCAAATTTGAGTATTGCCAATTCAAAAATGGTGGCGAATTACTTATTCTAAAAAATGGAGTAACACCGGCCACTGAAAAAGCCAATGTGGTATTTGACTACGGTGGTGGCATTACCACCAATACATTTAAAAACAATACAGTTTCGGGTAGCGGTGGCTATGGTGTGCTGGTAGAAGCCGGAAAGCAAAATCCCGATGTGTTGAATGTGGCCAACAACAATACATTTTCGAGCAATACAAGTGGAACCGCAATCGTGAAATAAGATTGAGATCATAAAATGGGGGTTTTTGTTTTTTGAGCAAGACTATGCTTTATATAATAATTAACCTGTTCCACAAAGAATTTTGCCTTACCTGCAAATTCCTGTTAGCAGCCTTTTACTATAAAGGGTAGGTTAGGTAGATATTTATTCACAATAAGTTGGCTCTTAATTGTATGAAATCATTTATTGGAGTATTCCTATTCCTTGGCGCTTATCATATTCAGGCGCAAAGTCTTCCGGCTCAGGTGATCAGCACCAGCGGAGATAATTTTATGAAGTCCAATGGCTCTCTGGAGTGGACCCTCGGAGAGATCATGATAGAAACATACACCAGGCCGGTGGGGTTTCTTACGCAGGGCTTTCAGCAACCTTCCAATGTTACCATTACGGATATAGAGACGGTGGAGAAGGGTATAGCGGTTTATCCAAATCCTGTGCGAGACGTGCTGTATGTAAAAATTACAGAGACCGGTAACTACACCTTGGAATTATTCAATCTCCAGGGACAAAAGGTGGTGAATGAACAGGTCGCTGTTCATTCAACTGATTACATCCGCGAAGTTGATGTACAAGAACTAAGTATA
This sequence comes from Flammeovirgaceae bacterium, assembly GCA_016709845.1. Taxonomy (GTDB): domain Bacteria; phylum Bacteroidota; class Bacteroidia; order Cytophagales; family Cyclobacteriaceae; genus ELB16-189. Next base: position 144,406 of record JADJMA010000006.1, read on the forward strand.
GCGCTGTATCTATTAAGGATCACCAACAATTCTTCCGGTAAGATTCGAATACAAAAAATTGAAAAGTACTAACCCATGAAAAAGACTTTAATCTTCTGCCTCCTTGCCATCCTGTCTGTTGTAAGTATTCATTCTTATGCACAGGCACCGCAGGCATTCAAGTATCAATCGGTGGCTAGAAACGCAAGCGGCCTACCCATAGCGAGTGCCAATATTGGCGTGCGGGTGCGCATCCACAACCTAACGGAAACCGGAGCGGTGGTGTATAGCGAAACACATACCGCAGCCACTAATGCGTTTGGTGTGTTTTCACTTTCTATCGGTGGCGGTACACCACAATTCGGAGCGTTCAATACCATTGATTGGGCTACAGGCGCAAAGTTCATTGAGATTGAAGCAGATTTTTCGGGTGGTACTACCTATACCAGTATGGGCGCATCCCAATTACTTAGTGTTCCGTATGCGTTATATTCTTCTAACGGAACACCGGGACCACAAGGACCGATTGGACTAACCGGAGCAACAGGTGCGCAGGAACTGATGGCACAGACGGAGCAACGGGTGCACAAGGTATTCAAGGGTTGCTGGTCCTGCTGGAAATGATGGTGCTGTTGGTCCAACGGGTGCAACAGGAATTCAAGGTATACAGGAGATCCGGGCGTTGCATTTGATGACACAAGCATTGGCTGATAAAACATGGACATCCAACAAAATAAATAGTGAGCTTGGTTTGAAAGCCAACATCAGTTCACTAAGCACGGTAAGTACTACCGGAAGTTATACTGATTTGATTGACCAACCCACATTGGCTACCGTTGCCAACAGTGGCGATTACAATGACTTGCTCAATAAGCCAACAGTTGACGGCTCTGAAACAGTAGTTACAGCAGGAAGTAATGTTACCGTTACAGGGAGTGGAACCACAGGAAGTCCTTATGTAGTAAATGCAGCGGGAAGCAGGCGGGGATTGACGGGAATAGTGGTATGGTTGATGGTGTAAATTTTATCGGGACTCTTAGCGACACACCTCTGGCTTTTAGAGTTAATGGCGTGCCTTCCGGAAGAATCGAATTGTCTTATATGAACGCAAATACTTCGTTCGGCCATGAAACTCTTCAACACAACACAGGAAATCAAAATACGGCAATGGGGGTGGAACGTTGTCAGGCAACACAACGGGATCCGGTAATACCGCTATAGGCTTTTACTCTATGATTTCAAATATTAATGGAAGGGAAAATACCGCAGTCGGAGCTTCAACACTTCTTAGTAATAATTCGGGTCAGAGTAATTCAGCCTTTGGGGCAGGAGCGATGGTAAATAGTACCACTGGAAATTCCAATACTGCCGTTGGGTCTGGGGCTCTGATTTCAAACGTAGCAGGTTCAAATGCTACTGCAATTGGATCTAGTGCTATGCTTTATTCAAATGACTCTTCAACACCCTTTACAAATTCCAACGTTGCAGTAGGATATGAAGCATTACGAGGATCATTTACTCCATCAGCCAATACAGGATTGAGTAATACAGCTGTGGATACCAACCTTTGGTGAATAATGCAGGAGGTTTTCAGAATACGGCAATCGGTAATCAGGCACTTCGTTCCAACACTTCGGGATCCATTAACTCCGCGTTGGGATATTTTTCAATGTATTCGAATACCACTGGAGGCGATAATACTGCTTATGGTGTGCAAACCCTTCAAACGAATTCAAATGGATCTTTTAATACGGCCATAGGCAAGAACTCGCTTCGAAATAGCTCGGGTAGCAATAATACCGGAGTAGGATTCGAGACATTATACAGCAATTCTTCAGGAACTAATAACACCGCTATCGGGTACAGTGCCAACGTTGGAAGTGGATCGCTCACGAATGCAACAGCAATAGGTAGTGGAGCATCTGTAAATGCAAGCAACACCATTCAATTAGGTGATGCCAACGTTACTAAAGTTTATGCAGGTACAGGAACAGCGGTAACCCTTGTAGCCGGTGGTTTACAAATTACAGGAGGCACACCTGCAGCTGGTAAAGTCCTTACTTCAGATGTGGCTGGTTTAGCCACTTGGCAAATGCCTGCATCACTTCCAACTGGAACTACCCCAGGTCAGATGATGTACTGGAACGGTACAACTTGGGTTATTTTGGTGCCTCCAGCAAACAATGGTTTTATATATACATTGAAAGTAGTTAACGGTTCGCTGTTTTGGGAAGCGGGTGATACGGATGGGGATGGAATACCTGACAGTGATGAGGCGCCTGAATGCATTAATGACCCTAACTGTTAAATCATCTTCAATAAATAAACATATGAGATTTTCAGTCTTTTCTTTATTTCTTGTAATCATAATGGCTGCACTTATATTTTTAGGCTGTAAGGAAGATTCAACCTCCATTGATAGGGAAAGGGTTACTGTTATGCTTACTTCTGCCGAGGCATGGGATAGTCCGGAAGTAACCGTTGATGGGGTTGATTATAGTGACATCTATAAAGACTTCTCCATCACGTTTACCGAAAGTGCTTACACCACTGTGGGTGGTGCACCGGTATGGGCTGCATCCGGTACGTGGAAATTTCTCAATGAAGAAGCGACCTTATTACTGTTAGATGATACACGAGAAGTTGAAATCAATTCTATTTCTGATGATATTCTTGAACTATCCTTTCAGTGGAATGAGAATACCTTTGAACCAGGCCGCGTAAATTCTGTGAAGGGCAAACAGAAATTCAAATTGAAAAAGAAGAAGTAACTAACAGTAAGGCATTTGCCTTTCTTGCCTAAATTTAAGATTACTATGATAAAATTGAGAAACTTAATTTGGGTGGCCTTTGCTCCCCTAAGTTTCTATTCCTGCTTATTTCTTTTTTCATGTAGTTCGCCAAAGAATGAAAGCCAATCAGCAGACTCGACACCTGTTGATCAATTAAACATGGCTACAACGGAAGCACCGGCAGAAGCACCGGCAGCGGAAGCCCCTCAAACTGAGAATAAACTGTTGAAGGGAACAGAGGAAGTTGTTCTGGACGGATACATCGGTGATCACTATGACATTCTGCTCTTATTAAGAGAAGTGACGTCCGGCCAGTTTGAAGGGAAGTATTTGTACAAACGAGTGAATAAATTTATTTCGCTCAAGGGCCATTTAGAAAACAATACCATGCTTTTATCTGAAAGCAATGATAAGGGAGAGATCACGGGTCAATTTACCTGCGATGTTTCTTCTTATCCACGTATGGAGGGTTCGTGGACAAAACCCGATGGTAGCGGATCGATGAACCTCTATTTACATAAGATTATACCAGTGGGTATTGAAAATAGTAATGGCCAATTTGAATTTGGTAAAAAATCTAAAGACGACAAAGGCGAGGTTCTGTATAACCTGAATGGAATTTTTACCACCTATTATTTAAGGGATGAAGGTGATGGCTGGTCAAGTGGAGCGTACAAATGCTTGAATCTGAAAACAGGAACTCCGTTAAAGTTTGAAGACATTTTTAAACCTGAATCGAAAGGCCAGATCATGGAGATGATTGCAACGAAAGTAAAAGAGATTTGTGGTCAACAAGTGGGTGAAAATTATTCAGCGGCTGATTATATGTTGGATGATCAATCTACCCTTGTAACCCGCGAAGGGATTCGGTTTATCTCTCCATGCGAACGGTCTCATGGTTATTATCACGGTGTGTTTACGGTGGATTTTACTTTTGATGATGTAGGTAATTATTTGAAGCATTCATATTAAGTATTTGATGGTTATAAAACTTTAAACGTATGGTAATTTATCAAAAGGGAAGTGCCCCATTTATACTCCGTTTTTTACCCGTATTTATTAGTCCAGCGACTTGGATATTATCAGGCTTTGGAGCTGGGCTATTCTATTTGGCAGGTACCGAAAAACCACCTATGTCTTATGGAATGTATTTTGTAGCGGGGCTAGTCGCTCTTTTAGTTTATAGCATTGTGCGCTCACATTGGGTAGAGACGTCCACAAAACTGGTACTCATCGAAATCATACCTTCAGGTCTTCGCATTCAACAAGTAAAGTATGATACGGTGCATGAGGTGATTATTGAAGCTGCTCAATTAGACCTGGCTGCATTTCGTTATCGCTATACAAGAAGAAATTCCAATACGCAATGTTCGCTTACAATATCGTATAAGGAAGAAACTCATTCTTTTACTGTGGAGGGTGATGAAGAGTTAATTGGTCAAATGTTGGAAAAAATCAGTGAACAAAAAACAATGGAACTACGTGCGAACGAAAACGACTTTTTAATACGATATCAGAAATACAAAAATTCTTTGGGAGCCAAAGTATCTAACGTAGTATGGTATGGTATACAGGTAGCCGTAGTGGTAGTTATTTGTATAGCAGGGTATGCGGCTTATCAGAATTATGCCGAGGGAGGTTACATCAGTGAATTGGTGAAAGCAATCCACGCATATCAAAATGATGAGCCTTACGTAGAAAATAACGGTGATAGGGATCAGTTGTTTGCTGAGTTTCCAAAAAAATGGTTTCCACTTTTTGAGTCTGATGGCGGACTGGTTCGTCAGCAGTTGTGTGGTAGTGAAACGTACATTGAAATTATTGAACGTGATGGAATGCGCCTTTGGATTGAGCAAGGATACCAAGATCGGTGGGAGACAACAATTTTTGATTTTGCCAGAGATGGTGAAAGCAAATATGTATTCGCCATACAGTTGGAAAATGACACCACGCGTCAGGTTACGATATTGATTTCTGATAAGGATAATAAAATCTATACCATAGATGATAAATACTATACCCCGAGTCCAGAGTCATTTGTGATCAAAAACGATACGGAGGAATGTTTATAAAAAGTAATGCGATGAGAATATTTTTTATTCCTGTAATGCTGCTGGCAGTTCAATTTGCTCTGGCGCAAGGGTATGAGGGCCAACCATGTAGCAGTGGCAGTCCTGTGTTGAAAAGTCTGTTACAAAAAAGGAAATAAGGGGCGAGGTGTATATCAATGGATGTAATCCTGATCGTGGACAGTTGGCAAGCTCATTTCTAAAGGCAAGTGGAAAGGCTCCCTTGCGTGTGAAGGATCCAAACTTTAAGCCGCCTTCTGATTGGGAGGAGTCCGATGGAGATTATGCGTATGATAATTGGACATGCATGTATGCGGGGGGAAGTGCGGTTGATGGAAATAAGTCTACAGCCTGGGTGGAAGGAGTTGCCGGTAATGGAGCAGGTGAGGCCCTGATGGTAACACAACTTGATTTGTCTAGTAAGGTGGAAATACTAGCGGGTTTTGGAAAAAGCGCAACCCTGTTTGCCGCGAACAACAAGCCGAAGACAATCAATGTACACATAGGTAAGGGCTCATCCAACACCAGGAGGGGCTAGTCAATGTGGTCAAAATTATGATGCACTGAAGTTGATTGCTACTAAAAAGATTACGTTGCGAAACGTGAACGAATATCAACCAATGCCCTTACCTGTTTTCAAGACAGAAACCTATTCCTACCAAAATGAAGCGTGGGATTATCATTATTGGCTACTGATTGAGATAGTAGATGTTTATCCGGGCAGTAAATACCAGGATACCTGCATTTCGGAAATCAGAAATGTGAATTGACTTTTTAGTTTATTGGGTGGCCTTTAGTGCTTGAGAAATTCCGATCACCAGGTTGAGGTATTCAAAATACTGCTTAGAGATATCCTTTTCAATAAAGGAAGTGTACGCATCGGCTTCAAACAGATTGATACCATGAAAAGCCATGTGCACTTCGTTATCAAAAAATGATAACGAAATAGGTGCATTCATTTCTTTTCTAAATGTTAGAATCAATTGAGTGAAGATAGGCGTTAAAAGAGCTTTTGCTACCTCTGGCGATTCGCAATAGACATCAAAATCTTTATCAAAATCGGGGTTGCCAGTATTGTTTTCATTCGTACTTAATTGAGACTGAATCTTTTTTGTCAACAGGCCTCCTAGAAATTTGTTGCCCAATGCCTGCAGGGCTACACTCATAATGTGAGTGGGTTTAATGATTACCCTCGAAGTGAATTTTTGATTGAGCTTAACGACAGCATACAATCCATAGAAAACAGTGTGCGTATCTTTATCCCCGCTTCTATCCGCTTTAATATCCGACATTTTTATTTCGGTATTGTCAAGGGTACCTTGAACCAAATCCTCGGCATTAAAACGGGAATAGGATCCGCACAAATTACTTGCTCGGAATTCTTTTTCAGTTATTCCTTTCAAAGGATCGTAAGTAAGGTCAGGGCTAATAAAAGAAATGATCTTTGGTATTACCGTTTGTTTATACTTTTTCTTTATGTCTTTAAACGAAAGATTGCGTCTAACAAGAATATAGATAGGTGCGAATAATGCATACAATGCAGTGAATGGCATGCAGAACACAATTTGTTTAGGAATATAGTTGGGTAATGATGCGCCTAAAATGACTAGGACTACACAAAGAATAGCCATCCATTTTAGGTTTCTACCATACTTCTTATAGGAAAACTTTTGATTGATGGCCAAGCGACCAGCTTCCATTTCTTCAATGCTTACTTTTAATTCCTTCTCGTAGTAATTGTTGAATGCTTCTTTTGATTGCATAAGTATTTGACTTTAGCTCAGCTAAAGATAGTGATCCAAGGGTCATGTTGTATCCTGCTTCGCACAAGAAAAAGGTACAACAGCAAAAAATATAGAGGCATTCGTGAAGATTAAAATAATGATATGACTTTGGGATAATACCGAAGATATTCTGCTTTAGGAATACCATTGATTCTTTCGACAAAGCGAGGATTAATGTAATTTTCAAATTACCATAAGCAAGGCAATCACTTTAATTGAGGCCTTGACTTTTTCTTTTTTAATTTAAGTTCTCGGCCTTCCACTTCATAGAAGTGTGGACTCTGGTGTGGCCGCTAGGATGATCAAAGAAAATAATTTCTTCCCAATAACCGGGATCAATTTTACGGTACTCAGAAAGCTTCATGGCCACCGAGGCAAACCCATCGGGTTCGCGTGCCGCATTCAATCCAAATACGTCTGCTTCCATCTCTGCGCTTCGAACTACGCTGTTTAGAAATGGAGTGGCTAGAAAAATATAGGCAGAAAGGAGTATGACAAACAGTGGAAAACCAACCACATCAGAAATGTCTTTAATGTTCCATTTACCTCCCCATGTATTGATGCATTTTGAAAGGACCAATTCACAAAGGCAAAGCCAATGATAATAATAAGGCTAAAATAAATTAAATCTTCCGGACCGTGGTTAAGCACGTAATGACCAAGTTCATGCCCCATCACGGCTTTGACTTCTTCGGGTGTACATCGATTGAGCAAGTTGTCATTGAGTGAAACGCGAATGGTGCTGCCGATACCGCTTACGTTGGCACTTATTCTGTCACTTTGTTTAGAGGCATCAAATTCATAGACATTATCGGCCGGTACGCTGTTTGCCCTGGCCATGGATAGTATCGCTTCTCGCACAGGGCCTTCTTCTAATGATTTATACTTATTAAAAAGTGGGCTGATAAATACGGGGCCGATAAACATGATAAATACCAGGAAGCAGAACGTAACAACCTCCCCATATCCACCACCTTTCTTTTACCTTGCGCATGGCCATGTAAAGGAGTGCCATCAGAATGCTTCCAAACACGATCATGATGGCGAGCCCAATCATTTCTTCGCGCATACATGCGCCAAAGGTTAGATTAGAAAGATCATACTGATGTTCGAGATAGAAGTTTTTATAATAGTTGAGAGGAAATGATAGTAGGTAGGCTGAAATAAAGTAGAGTATAAAATATACAGCGTTCTGTAAATTTATATTCTTCACTTTTGCAGCAATGCCTTTTATTTTAGAGGACAATCCTTTCGACAAAAACATCCATGCCACTGCGATACCATAGAGAAGACTCCAAAGAAGTAACCAGTAGCCACCTTTAAAGTAAGCATCAGATTTTGCTTTTTGCTCAGGGGTAAGCGTATCAATATATTTTTGTGTTTCCTTCTCTACATCAAATGATGTTACATGTGAGGAAGCTTGTACGAGGGTATCACTTTGAAGAGTCGTGGCACCAAAGGAACTGTAGCTACTAAAAATAATGGCAGTGATGAGCAGAAGATATTTCATTGCATTGGGGGTTACCTACTAAAAATAACAAACCCTTTGGAATATCTCAAAGGGTTTGTCTGTGTATGGCAGTTTTTGACTACCAATTTGTATCTATTCTTATGCTACACCTTTGAAAGGATCATCGATAGATTCGCTTTGTGGAGTAAACCATTTTACACCTTCTTCTGTCATATAAGCGCAGTCTTCCAGTCTAACGCCAAACTCTCCATAGATGGAAATGTTAGGTTCAATGCTGAAGCACATGCCGGGCATAAAGGGTTGTTTGTTTCCCAATACCATATTGCCCCATTCGTGTCCATCCATGCCTATGCCATGACCGGTTCTATGTGGTAAGCCCGGCACTTTATAGCCTGGACCATAACCCGCATCGACCAAAACTTTTCTGGCGGCAATGTCAACATTCTCGCAAGGGTCACCCAATTTGGCTGCAGCAAAACCAGCTGACTGTGATTTCTTTTCAAGGTTCCATACTTCACGCTGTCTATCGGTAGGTTCAGCTCCAAACACAACCGTTCTGGTTATATCCGATTGGTATCCTCCTACATTACACCCGCCATCCATAATGATGATATCTCCTTTTTTAAGATATTGTTGTTGAATGCTACCATGTGGGTAAGCAGAAGCTTCTCCAAAGTTGACAATACATCCACCTTGCGCACCAAGTTTTTTATGTACTTCGGAAAACAAAGCTTGAAATTCTTGAGGAGTCATGCCTTCTGTCAACATACTTGAACAAATTTTATGTGCTCTGAGGGTAATGTCGCTGGCGCGCTGCATCAACGCAAGTTCCGCTGCGGATTTGAACATACGGCAGGGGATAGTTACAGGATCCCCACTGACGTAATTGAGGTTCGGTGCTTCTTTTCTTACACCATCGTAAAGAAAAAATCTAACTCTCTCTTCCATAGCAATGGTGCCGGTAGATATACCCATATCTTTGAATGCCAGCACTACTTGCTTATACGGGCTTTCATGCTCTTCCCATACGCGAATATCATTGCCGATGGTCTTCAATTCTTCCACACGTGCGGCTTCAAAGGCAGGACTCACATATTTCACTTCCCCTTTTGCAGGAATGATGGCTGCCATCATTCTTTCGCTTGTTCCCCAACCGATCCCTGTGAAGTATTTCATGGTGGTGCCACCATCTAAAAACAAGGCATTGATTTTATTTTCGGTCATCAAACGCTGTGTCTTTTCAATTCTTGCCATGCGCTCTTCCACCGAAATAGGAACGATGTCTGTCGTCATGGATTTTAAATCATCCAACGGACTTGCTGATTTTGCTTCGGTTGCTTCGGGACTTGTGCATGCACTTAGAAATGCTGCGCCTGCAGTTGTTCCTGCTGAGAGTTTTATAAAGTCTCTTCTTTTAAGGGTCATAGGTTAATAGATTAAATTTTACTTAATAGTTCAGTACGGTAATAAATCAGGCTACATCATGAAAAGGTTTATCAATTGATGGGCTAGGCTCCGAAAACCATTTTACTCCCTCTTCCGTCATGTGGGCACAGTCCTCAAGACGCACACCAAATTCTCCATAGATCGAAATGTTAGGTTCAATACTAAAGCACATGCCTGGCATAAGAGGTTGTTTATTTCCCAATACCATGTTGCCCCATTCATGTACATTCATTCCTATACCATGACCTGTTCGGTGTGGTAGTCCCGGAACTTTATAGCCAGGTCCGTAGCCGGCATCGGTAAGTACTTTACGTGCGGCAATGTCTACATTCTCGCAAGGGTCTCCCAGTTTGGCAGCGGCAAAACCAGCAGCTTGCGATTCCTTTTCCTGATTCCAAACTTCGCGCTGACGAGCAGTGGGTTCAGCGCCAAACACAATGGTGCGGCTGATGTCAGAACGATACCCACCTACACCACATCCTCCATCCATAATTATTATATCTCCCTTTTTAAGATATTGTTGTTGGATGCTACCATGTGGATAGGCGGAGGCTTCGCCAAAATTGACATCAATGCCACCACGCGCACCAAGTCGTTTATGTGCTTCGGTAGCAATGGCATCAAAATCCTCTGGCGTCATTCCCTCCTCCAACATGGCCACACTTACTTTATAAGCTTCTATGGTAATGTCATTGGCCCGTTGCATCAATGCGATCTCTGCAGGTGATTTGAACCTGCGACATGGAATGGTTACAGGGTCACCACTTACATAGTTTAAGTTTGAGGCTTCTTTTCTAATTCCATCAAACAAGAAGAATCTTACCTGTTCTTCCATGGCGATATTACCACCGCGAATGCCCATGTCTTTAAATGCCAACGCCACTTGCTTATAGGGACTTTCATGTTCTTCCCACACGCGTATATCATTGCCAATAGTCATCAGCTCTTGCACGCGTGCCGCTTCAAAGGCAGGACTAACATATCTGACTTCACCTTTGGCGGGAATAATGGCAGCCATCATCCGCTCACTGGTACCCCAGCTAATGCCGGTAAAGTAAGTCATACCTAAGCCCCCATCGAGGTATAGCGCTTCAATCTTATTTTCGGTCATAAGACGTTGTGCCTTTGCAATCCTCGCTTCTCTTTCTGTTTTGGAAATAGGTACAATGTCTTTAGTCATTGACTGAAGTTTGTCCATTGGACTGCTACTAGCGGGTGCAGTAGAAGCAGGTGTTGAGCAGCCAGCTAATAATGCAACTCCGGCAGTTGTACCTGCTGAAAGTTTTATAAAGTCTCGTCTATTAAGGGCCATGATTATTTATTGATATAATATTATTTATTGAGTCAGAGAATTAAGCCACGTCATGAAAAGGTTTGTCAATAGCCGGGCTTGGCACGGTAAACCATTTTACTCCTTCTTCTGTCATATAGGCACAGTCCTCAAGACGTACACCAAATTCGCCATAGATAGAAATAGTTGGTTCAATACTGAAACACATACCAGGCATAAGAGGTTGCTTGTTTTCTAATACCATGTTGCCCCACTCATGTCCATCCATACCAATACCATGACCAGTACGGTGAGGACATCCTGGTACTTTATAACCTGGTCCATATCCGGCATCAGTAAGTACTTTACGAGCCGCGATGTCAACATTCTCACAAGGGTCGCCTAATTTGGCAGCAGTAAAACCAGCGGCTTGAGATTTTTTCTGTAAGTCCCACACTTCGCGTTGACGGGCAGTAGGTTCAGCACCGAACACAATAGTGCGGCTGATGTCAGAACTATATCCACCTACGCTACATCCGCCATCCATAAGTACGATATCTCCTTTTTTCAAATACTGTTGTTGAATGCTTCCATGTGGGTAAGCAGATGGCTCACCAAAATTTACACCTATACCACCTCTGGCCCCAAGCCGTTTGTGCGCCTCCGCAGTAATTGTGCTGAATTCCTGCGGTGTCATTCCTTCCTCTAACATGGCCACGCTCGCTTTGTAAGCTTCTATGGTAATGTTGTTGGCACGTTGCATCAATGCAATTTCTGCGGGTGATTTGAACATGCGGCAGGCGGCAGTAACAGGATCTCCACTTACATAGTTGAGATTTGATGCCTCTTTTCTAATTCCATCAAACAAGAAAAATCTTACTCGTTCTTCCATCGCAATATTTCCACCACGAATTCCAAAGTCTTTAAAGGCGAGTGCTACTTGCTTGTAAGGGCTTTCATGTTCTTCCCACACGCGAATATCTTTACCTATGGTCATCAACTCTTCTACACGAGCCGCTTCGAATGCAGGGCTTATATACTTTACTTCTCCTTTTGCAGGGATAATAGCTGCCATCATCCGCTCACTGGTGCCCCAGTTAATACCGGTAAAGTAGGCCATGCTTGTACCTCCATCGAGGTATAGTGCTTCAATTTTATTTTCGGCCATAAGCCGCTGTGCCTTTTCAATTCTTGCTTCTCTCTCTGCTTTAGAAATAGGCACAATGTCTTTAGTCATTGACTGAAGTTTGTCCAATGGACTGTCACTAGCGGGTGGGGTAGATGCAGGTGTTGAGCAGCTAGCTAATAATGCAACTCCAGTGGTTCCTGCACTAAGTTTTATAAAATCTCTTCTCTTAAGTGTCATAAATGTGTTGAGGTTTAGTATTTAAATTTAGATAGATAGAATCTTTTTTAAGCAAAGGTTTTGTCAATGGACGGACTTGGTTGGGTAAACCATTTGATTCCCTCTTCCGTCATGTAGGCACAGTCTTCTGTGCGTACTCCAAATTCTCCATAGATTGAAATGGTTGGCTCAATACTAAAACACATGCCGGGTTTTAATGGCTCTTTATTATCCAGAACCATGTTGCCCCATTCGTGGGTATCCATTCCTATACCATGGCCCGTGCGGTGTGGACAGCCAGGCACTTTATATCCAGGTCCAAAACCTGCATCTGTCAAGACCTGGCGCACAGCGATGTCTACATTTTCGCAAGGGTCTCCTAATTTAGCTGCAGCAAAGCCAGCGTCTTGTGCTTTCTTTGAAAATTCCATACTTCTTTTTGGCGATCTGTTGGCTCAGCGCCAAATACTATTGTACGGCTGATATCAGAGCTGTAGCCTTCAACCTTGCAAACGCCATCCATCAATACAATATCTCCCTTTTTCAAATATTGTTGCTGAATGCTTCCATGCGGATAAGCTGATGCTTCGCCAAAGTTGGCGCCAATTCCACCGCTCACGCCAAGGCGTTTGTGTGCTTCTGCGGTGATTGCACTGAATTGCTGTGGCGTCATTCCTTCTTCAAGCATAGCCACACTTGCCTTGTATGCCTCAATGGCAATGTTATTGGCTATTTGCAAGAGCGCGATTTCAGCCGGAGATTTATACTTACGACAGGCGGCAGTAACCGGATCACCACTGATATAGTTTAGGTTTGATGCTTCTTTGCGAATACCATCGAATAGGAAAAAGCGCACTCGCTCCTCCATGGCGATGTTGCCACTATTTATTCCGAAGTCTTTAAAGGCAAGAGCTACTTGTTTGTAAGGACTTTCATGTTCTTCCCAAACGCGAATATCTTTACCAATGGTCATAAGCTCTTTTACGCGTTCGGCTTCAAAGGCCGGGCTAATATATTTTACTTCTCCTTTTGCAGGGATAATGGCTGCCATCATCCGCTCACTGGTGCCCCAGTTAATTCCTGTAAAGTAGGCCATGCTGGTGCCACCATCGAGATACAAAGCTTTAATATTATTATCCGTCATCAACTTCTGGGCCTTTTCGAGTCGCGACTCCCTTTCCTGCAAGGTGATGGGTTTTACATCACCCGTCATGGACTTCAATTTGTCCAGTGGTGTTTCCGATTTTGCAGTTGTTTCAGCGGGTGAATTGCATGCGGCAAGAAAGGCAGCTCCTGCTGTGCTTCCAGCGGAAAGTTTTATAAAATCTCGTCTTTTAATGGTCATAGTTTGTTGTGGTTAACGATTAGCTAAACTAAGGTGGACAATTAGATTAATAAATGAACATAATTATACACCAACGGCTTTACAAAGACACAATTTGGATGGCCCTCCGTTCCGATAGTCGATTTCTCCATTCAAACCACAAATTATTTCTGCTGGTATAAAGAGCGTAACCCCGAATGACCAAAAAGTAAATTCACTTTGCTGTCGTCTTTATTTTTGAATAAAAGTTGACTTCAATTCTGGTAATAGTAGTGAGTGACTTAATCCTCGTAAAATATTTTCTTAATTGAAACTTGATTTTTAGCCTCAACACCCTAAAAAACCGCTTGGCACTATTATTTACTTAATGTGCATTTCTTGTTGTTTGATAGATAATTTAGACTGAACATGCACAAATTCTAATATAAGGCTTTGCTTAGGAGAGTTACATTATTTCTTGTTTTGTCCATCTACATGATGGCTTCTTTGGGATTATTTAATTTCAATTTGGCCCTTCTTCATCAGGCAGTATATCAATCTTATGTAGAGATGGCTGGCACCGATGAACTTACAGAGCTCCGGTTCTCTGAAGAGGAATTTGCTAACCTAAACTGGACAGAAAAGGGACGTGAGTTTATGTGGCAGGAGAAGATGTTTGATGTATCCTCCATTGAGAAAATTGGTGAGGATTACGCAGTGACTTGTAAGCATGATGAAGTTGAAAGCTTTGTTGTCAGTTCATTAACTGATCTTAAAAAGGGAACATCCAAGAATCTGCCTACAAAGAAACGAAGCCGGAAAGATTTCTCCACAAAGCATTTTGCACAAAAAATCTTGAGAACCACACCTATGGAAGCTCTTTGTAAAATAAGGCGCTTTGAACCCGTGCAAAAACTTGAAAAAGTTTTTGATGATGTAAAGCACCTCCACCGAAATCACTTCTTTTCTCCTAATGTCCAACCATTTTATGGTGGATGATACAATGTGGTGTAGACTTTATATTATATGAGCAGTTTTGTATTAATATAATCACGCTCAATTAATTTTTCACCCTTCATATACTGTAACCAAAGGTGAGGGGCATCCCATTAGTTATCATTAGGGTTTTCTAACAACAATCAATTAAAACTCACTTTATGCGTGTATTAATTATGCGTATGAACTTGGGTTGTTTATTTATAAAATACTTATGAAAAAAATATACATATTCTTTCTAGGATTATTAATTAGCCTTTCAACTATGGCCCAATCGGGTCAACTTAGCGGAAAGGTATTTGATGGCGTGGATAAGCGCCCCCTGGTAAATGCGCACGTTCAATTTATTGGTGGCGCTGTTACCACTACCGATAGTAATGGCGAGTTTGCATTACCTTGTACTGGTGCAGGGAGCATTAGTGTTTCCTTTGTCGGCTATCGTACGGTTCGAAACAAAGTGGAGAATTGCAATGAGGAATTAGTTATTTCCATGTCAATGGCTAATCAAGTTTTGGATGAGGTGGAGATCACCGCCATTTCCAATGTTAATCGTTCTATTCTTTACCAACCAGCCTCTATTTCAAAGATGAGTGAAGCGGAGATAAAGAGAGGTAATGGGTTGTATTTGGACGATGCCATCAACGCCAATGTTCCTGGTGTTTACATGTCAAGACGTGCTGTTTCCTCGGGTCAGCAATTCAATATCAGGGGGTATGGTAATGGAGTTGGGTTTAGAGGAGCCAGCAACAATTTTGATGGACAAGGATACAAGGTGTATTTGAATGGTATTCCGATTACCGATGCAGAAGGAACTACCATCATGGATGATATCGATTTTGGATCGGTAGCCAATGTGGAGGTGATAAAAGGCCCTGCAGGATCACTGTATGGTTTGGCTATAGCCGGTGCGGTAAATCTTCAAACAAAAAAAGCAGATCGTGGAAATACTTCTATTGGTCAACAGGTGATGGTGGGTAGTTATGGGCTTCAACGCTATACCACGCAACTTCAAATTGGTACGGAGCGTTCTTCCGTTATGATTAATTATGGCAACCAAAAGTCGGATGGGTATATGCCTCACGAAGCATCCAAAAAGAATTTCGTTAACGTCATTGGTGAGTTTAACCCCAAATCAAAGCAAACCATAAGTGCCTACTTTGGGTATAGCAATAGTTACGATCAACGCGCTGGCGAATTAACCATTGCACAGTATGAGTCGGGTGATTACTCGGGAAATCCAAATTATATTAAAAACAATGCGCACTCAGAGATAGTAGGTTTCAGAACAGGGGTTAGCCATACTTATAATTTCACGGATCACATCAGCAACACCACAACATTTTTTGGATCTGGATCAACGAATAATGCTAGCTCGGCAGGTGGGTGGACAGACAAGAGCCCTGTAAACTATGGCTTACGTTCTACCATGGATATGGAATTCTCGTTGGGAACGGACATCAGCCTCCGCGGTATTGCTGGTATCGAAACACAACGCCAATATTCGCAGATTATTGGTTATGGAATGGTTGCCGATAGCACTAACTTAAGTGGGTACAACATCATTGGTGCTATGAAAAGCAATCAGGCAACAATAAATGGAACTACTTCCTTATTTACCGAGTGGACTTTATCCTTACCGAGTGATATTTCAATAACCGGAGGAATAGGAGTTAGCAATATGAATATTGAGTTGGATAATCGCCTGTATGCAGCAGCCAATAACAAACCCAGTGGAGGAAAGCCTACGAATTATAATATAAGTTACGACAACATGGTGTCTCCTCATTTTGGCCATTAACAAAGTATTTAATAGCTCATTATCTGCGTATGCTTCGTACAGCAAAGGATACAAAGCACCCGTGGGTTCCAATGTTGTGATTTCTACAACGGGTGAATTGAATACCGGATTGAAACCGGAAATTGGTAATCAGTTTGAGATAGGCACTAAAGGTTCGCTGATGGACAGTAAGTTGAATTATCAGGTTGCCTTGTTCGATGCCTTGTTCTCAGATAAGATGACTTCGGTGGCCGTGCTTTTGAATAACACGACAACGGCTTATACCTACATTGCCAATGGCGGTAAGCAAGATAATAAAGGACTGGAAGTATCTGTAAATTACAATGCGTATCAATCAGCCACCGGTTTCTTTAGTTCGGTTCGTCCGTTTGCAAACTTCACGTATTCTGATTTTAATTATAAAGATTTTAGTTATGATAGAATTGTTGCCGGTCAGCCTGTTACCGAAGACTACAGTGGTAATGCCGTAGCGGGGGTATCACCAGTGGTGGCCAATGCGGGTGTTGACTTTTTTACTAACGCTGGTTTTTATGGAAATGTAAACTACTCGTATAAAGATGCTATGCCTCTTAGTTCGGATGGTAAATTTGGAAGCAGTAGTTACAGTTTGGTCAATGCAAAAAGTGGATATCATCATTTGCTGTCCAAGCATTTCGATCTGGACACTTATTTTGGAGCAAACAACATTACCGGAGAGCAATACTATTACATGGCTTTCATTAACCAGTTGCCCGATGCATACGTTCCGGCACCCAACAAAATCAATTACTTTGGTGGAATAAATCTAAAATACATATTTTAATACCCAATCAGAGGATGGTGCTTTCATTGTCCCCTGATTTTTAAAAAATAGATCCATGAGAATATCCAATCTTGTTTATGTTTTTCTTATCATTTTGATCGGTTGCGGGCGGTTCTCCAACAAGGATCAAAAGAAAGAAAATGAAGTACGCATTGTGTGTTTGTCCAAACAATACAATGAAATTATTTATGAATTAAACGCACAGAAAAATCTGGTAGCGGTTGATCTTTCCAGCACCTTTCCTTCCGAGATAAAAGAGTTGCCCACCGTGGGCTACCATCGGGCGTTAAGTACAGAAGGGATCTTGTCTATGAAACCCACCCTGATCATTCACGATAATAATGTAGGGCCTGAGCAAGTGATGAAGCAATTGGAAGAGTTGAAAATTCCCATGATGGTTTTTAATACAAGGGCGATGACATTGCATCGACAAAAGCACTGGTAACCGAAATGGGAAAATATTTTGGAAAAGAGAAAGCGGCAGATTCGTTAAACGCAAAACTTGATGCAGATATGAAGTTAGCGGAAGAGGCGCTTACAAAATACACAGAGAAACCTAAAGTAGTGGTTATTCATTATGGCCGAGCAAACAACGTATATCTAACCATGACTGAAAACAGCACCACGGCTGACTTGATTCGTATGGCTGGTGGTACCATTCCCATAACAGGCGAACGAGGTATGATGCAGCTTTCTTCGGAAGTGGTTGCTAAATCTGATCCGGATGTGATCTGGTTAACTGATTATGGATACGATCGACTGGGATCATCGGAAGAAATTAAATCATTGCCAGGAATAGCAGGTACTCGCGCGGCCACGAATAATAGAATTTATCGTGTAGAAGAACATGACATGGTTTATCTCGGACCCAGAACAGGCGAGGTGATCCTTATGCTTCAGGAATTAATACACAGAAATGGAAAGACTCAATAAAAGAAATAGAGGGTGTTATTCCCGGTTCTCATTATCCTTCTGGTAGTTACTTTTTTTCTGTCTTTAAAATTTGGGGCCATTACCATTTCCTGGGCAGAGATACAATCTTCTATTTCCAAATGGATGAGTGGCGGTGAACTTACTTTGACTGAAAGGATATTTTTACAAATCAGATTGCCGCGCTTTTGCCGGAGTGTTGGTGGGTGCGAGTCTGGCTGTAGGCGGTGTACTGATGCAAGCCTTATTTCGTAACCCCATTGTAGAGCCTGGTCTTATTGGCACATCTAGTGGTGCGGCCTTTGGTGCATCACTTTATTTTGTGTTGGGTTCTGTCATTAAGTTTCATTTGGGTGAGTGGACGTTGCCCATAGCAGCTTGTATGGGTGGGGCGCTCTCTACCGTTTGTGTTTTTTTGTTGTCGCGAAATCGGGCTACCGGAAAAAGTTCTGTAGTGGCCTTACTCCTTATGGGGCTTGCCATCAATGCCCTCTTTCTTAGTGGCGTTGGATTTCTTTCTTACTTAGCCCGCGATCCGCAAGCGCGATCTATTACCTTCTGGAACCTAGGAACACTATCAGGGGCTAATTGGATTTCTGTCACAATCATTGGTGTTGTTACGATAGTGTGTACCGTCATTTCTATGCGCTATGCCAAACAACTCAATGCGCTGATGATGGGAGAGGATGAAGCAATTTTTCTTGGCGTGAATTTAAAATGGTTGCAGATAATAGTAATCACACTCAATGTGCTACTGGTTGCCGTGTCTACCGCATTTATGGGTGTGATTAGTTTTGTAGGCCTTGTGGTACCTCATCTGTTGCGGTTAATGGGTGGCTCGGACAATCGGTTTCTCATCATTGGAAGTGCGATAGTAGGAGGCATTTTATTAAGCATGGCCGATCTGGTGTCGCGATTGTTGTTGGCTCCAGCCGAACTTCCTATTGGAATTGTTACCGCTCTCGTGGGGGTTCCGGTGTTTATCACCTTGCTGCGCAAAAACAATATTACTTTTAAGTTATGCTCACAGCAGAAAACATAACGGTTCGCATTGGAGAGAAAGTGCTTTTAGATAAAGTAGATGCTCAATTTCTACCCGGTAAACTCAACCTGATTATTGGGCCTAATGGAGCTGGTAAATCAACTTTGATGAAAGTATTGAGCCGGCAGATGACGAATTATGATGGCGAAGTATTGTATCAATCTGTGAATAGCAAAACCCTACGGGATAAAACGCTGGCGAGAATGCGGGCTGTACTTTCGCAGAATATTGATTTGGCATTTCCGCTAAAGGTATGGGAAATAGTAATGATGGGGCGCTATCCCCATTTTGCCGGAGCACCCAAACGAATAGATGAGGAGGCCTGTATAGCTGCCTTGAAATTTTTTGAAGTAGAAGAAATGGCCGAGCGAAACTATCTGACGCTGAGTGGCGGAGAACGCCAGCGCGTTCATTTTGCACGGGTGCTTACACAACTTTGGTATCCGGTGCCCGATCAGGGACGTTATCTTTTGCTTGATGAACCGTTAACCTTTTTGGATATCCATTATCAATTTCAATTTATGCATAAGGTGATGGAACTGCTAAAACAAAAAGACTTGGTGGTTGTAGGTGTAGTGCACGACTTGAATTTAGCAGCACGTTTTGGTGATGTGATCCATCTCATTCAGAACGGGAAACTGGTAGCCAGTGGATCTAAGGAGCAAGTGCTCAACGAGCGTAATATTGAAGAAGCTTTCAGGCTTAAACCCATCCTATACAGAGAAGAGAATGGCCTTCGTTTATTTTTTGAGTAGCCTCGTGTTTGCAGTTATTTTGAAAATAGAGACCGACATCTCAAAA
Organism: Flammeovirgaceae bacterium; assembly: GCA_016709845.1. Classification (GTDB taxonomy): domain Bacteria; phylum Bacteroidota; class Bacteroidia; order Cytophagales; family Cyclobacteriaceae; genus ELB16-189. The sequence continues at coordinate 164,234 of JADJMA010000006.1, forward strand.
AAGTAATACTTTTGCATCACAAGACTAATTATCCAAAATTATGGACGATTATCATCCGGAGTGTTGAACTGGAATAGGGGATAAATGCATGACCTCTATTCGCTAATTAATAGAGGACAATATGAAGACCTTTCTAAAAAGTGAAATTGGGTTGGTTCCAATTGAAAAATGGGAACCAAAATGTTGGATAAATATTGAACAACCCACAGAACAAGATAAAGCCTATTTACTTCAAGAAATTCAAATTCCTGAAGCATTCTATAACGACATAGAAGATGTGGATGAAAGACCCCGCATTGAGATAGAAGACGATTGGACATTAATAATTTTAAGACTTCCTTTTAAAAGCGATGATGTAAAATTGCCCTTTACCACCATCCCTCTTGGTTTAATCTTTAAAGACGATATTTTGTTTCTATCTGTTTTCATAAATCTGAAATGATTCCAGATTTCATTGCTTATACAAGAAGGAAAAAGATAACTATTACGGATAATTACGATCTGGTTTTCAGATTACTATTATCCTCCAGTGTTTGGTTTTTAAAGTATCTAAAACAGATAAATCAAAATATTAAGTTTGCTGAAAATCAGCTTGAGAAATCAATTAGAAATGAAGACTTACAAACTTTATTACAAATAGAAAAATGTTTAGTCTTTTTTACCACTTCTTTAAAAGGCAACGACATATTAGGACACAGACTAAAAAATACTAAAAATCATAAAGACACATTTGACAGCGATTTGATTGAAGATGTGGATATTGAATTAAGACAGGCTCTTGAAATGACTAATATCTACAGTGATATTCTAAGTGGTATGATGGATGCGTATGCTTCGGTTATTTCTAATAATCTTAACGTGATTATGAAGCAGCTTACATCAATTTCAATAATTTTAATGATACCAACTTTAATTGCAAGTTTATACGGAATGAATGTGCCTAATTCTTTTGAGGATAATCATTATGGCTTTTGGATATTATTATTGATTTCATTCACCCTAGCTACTATTGGCGTTATCATTTTTATGAAAAGAAAATGGTTTTAAAAAAATAGCCACTACTAAAGTTTGTAGCTTACGAATTCCATTAAGTGTTTAGCGTTCAAAATTTCGCGTTAGTATAAAACTTCGATTACGACTCCGTATCAATGTTTTTAAATGTGGCTGACGAGGCTGCTACAACGGCACGCTCCCAGCCTTTAGGTATTTCTTTTTCAACAAATCTCCAGGTTTGAGATGTGGGTATATTTCACCATAATGTTTTATTTCGGTAAAGTCCGTTCTACGCATCCTATGCCACGGCCTGAGCTCGGTGGAGGAATGTAAACCCATAGAACCTAACATTTCGGCTACACCATGCACGGTTTGCTTATGAAAAGAGGCGGTACGTACGGCCTTATTTTCTACATCAAGCCCTGCAACCAACTGTGGATTTTGTGTGGCGACACCCGTAGGACATTGATTTGAATTGCAACGCAAGGCCTGAATACAACCAATGGCCATCATCATACCTCTGGCCGAGTAACACACATCGGCACCTATGGCTATATTCTTTATCACATCAAACGCACTAATAATTTTTCCACTGCACATCACCTTTACTTTATCTCTAAGGCCATAACCCACCAGCGTGTTATGGGCAAATGAAAGGGCTTCTACCAGTGGTGTACCAATTCTATCCGAAAACTCGATGGGTGCTGCACCGGTACCGCCTTCGCTACCATCTATATCCACATAATCGGGTTGTATGCCTGACTCTACCATGGCCTTGCATATCGAAATAAACTCCCTTCTCTTTCCTATACATAGCTTAATACCAACAGGTTTACCTCCCGAAAGCACTTGCAGTTTTTTAATAAAATCCATCATCTCCATGGGCGTAGTAAACGCAGAATGACCGGGTGGAGATAATACAGATTTCCCTACAGGTACGTTACGAATTTTAGCTATCTCCGCATTGACTTTCTCAGCAGGCAGAATACCACCATGACCGGGCTTGGCACCTTGAGATAATTTTATCTCAATCATCTTCACATTTTTATGATTCGCTTTTTCTTTAAAGAGTTCCGGATCAAAATCTCCATCGTGCGTACGCGCTCCAAAATACCCGTTCCTATTTGCCAGATAATATCGCCACCATGCATTAAATGATATTCAGTAAGCCCACCTTCACCGGTGTTGTGTGCAAAACCTCCGAGCTTGGCCCCTTTATTCAATGCTTGTACTGCATTCTTGCTTAACGATCCATAGCTCATGGCAGAGATATTAAGGATGCTGGCATTATAAGGCTGCTTGCAATCGGGGCCGCCAATGGTTACTCGTAGTATTTCAGGATTTACGGTAGTTGGATTTAAAGAATGATTTACCCATTCAAATCCCACTTCATACATATTGTTTTGCGTACCAAACGGTTGGGTGGAGAGCTCATTTTTAGCCCGCTGATATACGAGGGAGCGATGCTGTCTGCTAAAGGGCACTCCATTTGAGTTTGTCTCTATAAAGTACTGGCTTATCTCGGGCCTAATGCTTTCAAGCAAATATCTGAGGTTACCCACCAAAGGGAAATTTCTCCTGATCGTTTGCTTTTTTTTGAAGTATATCATTCAGGCCCATAAGAAATAAGGGGCCTATTAAAATAAATGCCCACAATATGGGTGTCCAGAATATTGAAATAACCAGCAATCCTAAAATCAAAATTGCGGATATCATTATAAATTGTCTTCTCATTTTGCTCAGGGATCAAGTAAAAAGTAACGAAATATAAGTAGCATTTAACAACGAACAAGCTAAATCGTACATGTCGATAATTATAAAATTATTAAATAGATTATTGTTTTCAGTTTTACAATCTTATCCTTACTTGAGGAGTGAATTACGAGGGCAAGATTTGAGATTTTTGCCTGAATATATTGTAACCAAAAGTGGAGGATACAATTCCAGGAGGTTGCTATTTTGATACAGGTAAGAAGAGTGCCTTTGCTTAGCAGTATTCGCGACCGGGCTTTCAAAAAAAAATGCTTTTGTACGAGGAGATTCATCCCGCAAAAAATCAATTGACACGATGACAGTAAATTTATATATTCACGATTACCCTGGCGCCAAAGTTGCCAATAACTGAACTTGAATTCTTAAATGATATGATGAAAAAAACATTCTTACTCCTGTTAACACTGTTAATAGTTCAATCTGCTTTTTCTCAAGAGGCTTACCGAAGATGGCGGGTGATGAACCAAATACGCAACGATAAGTTTGATCTGATTCTTCCGGAAGTGATGAAAGAAAACAACATTGACATGTGGATCATCACGAATAAAGAAGGCAACTTCGATCCGCTGTATCACGATATGGGCGAGGGATATACCACGCAAAACGGATATTATATTTTCACCAACATCGGTAAACCGAGAATAGAGCGTGCCGCCTTGGGTATTGATGGAGGATTTCTGGAAGGTGGGGGGTCCTATGATTATTTCGGCAGCGAAAGTGAGCTGAAAGACTTTGTCACCAAACGCGATCCGAAAAGAATTGGACTCAATATGTCGAAAATGATTGGCGGTGCCGATGGATTGTCTTATACGATGTACCACCATCTGGCAGAAACCCTCGGCAAAAAATACGAAGATCGGTTTGTGTCTGCCGAGAAATTGGTGTCTGATTTCAGATCAAGAAGAGTAGCTACCGAGATTGCCACGTTTGCCGAAGCCGGCATGCTGTCTTATACAATTGCAGAAAAAGCTTTTTCCAATGAAGTGATTACCGGTGTCACCACCCTTGAAAATGTAGCCTGGTGGATGCGGGAGCAGCAATTTAAAAACAACCTCGAGACTTCGTTTGGTATGCCTTCTGTCTATGTTACAGGTCCGGATGGCATTGTAGCTACTTCGAGTGATCGCATCATACAACGTGGCGATATTTTAATGTTGGATTGGGGTGTTGGCCTTATGAATATGTACACCGATATGAAGCGAGTGGCCTATGTATTAAAAGAAGGAGAAACGGATGTGCCCGAGAGTATTAAGAACGCATTTAATCAAGGGGTGAAAGTACGGGACGTGATCAAGCAGACCATTAAACCCGGGATTACCGCAGAGCAGAATATGGGTAATATTTATAAGGCGTTGGAGCAAGCTGGGTTTTCAAAGATTGCATTTAATAAACCCAGCGCGGATGGAAAAACAAATGTGATTATTGGTTGCCACTCGGTGGGAAACTGGGGCCATGGCTTAGGCCCAAGTATAGCCGAATGGAATCCGGTAAGGTTTAAATATGTGGTGAAGCCTACCAACTTATTGTCCATTGAGTTATTCGCATACACCCCCTTGCCAGAATGGGGCGGAAAGAAGTTGCGTATACCGCTGGAAGATGATGCCGTGGTAACCGAGCGCGGCATTGAGTGGTTGTATCCGATTAACCAACGAGTCTTGTTGATAAAGTAGTTAGTAGCGGAGTGCTTGAAACGGAGTTACTAAGGACTGCTCTGGATTTATGTGCATTAAGCCAGCTGTTTTGGACGGCTATGTGTACCTTTAGTTGCTTGCTATATAAGAGATATCAACAATTACTGATATTCGGGTGTTAGCGCCAATGCCCTTTCAGCACCGCAGACAATGACGACCAAGCCGACAAAGTTTCGTTTCCGCAGACAAAAAGATGACGCGATGCGCACATTCTTCGATAGCGTTTTTTATAAATTTTAATACCTTCATTCGATAAACTTACAACTCACCTATGAAACACAAACTAATTAATGCCATCAGTGCTTTGTTATTGTTAGTCACGCTGATAGGCTGTAATAGTGACAGAAATCAAAGTCAGCAATCAGCGACTGATCTTTCTGAGGAAACGATTTTTCCGAAGGGAACTCGGTCCTACAACAAACTTCACAGGCAACGCTTACGCCTTTGGTTTAGTCGCAAATGATTCCATCTACAACACACTTGTTGGAAATGTTTATTTCGAAAAAAGTGCACGATCAAACTGGCACACCCACCCAAGTGGGCAAATTCTAATTGTACTCGATGGTGAAGGATATCATCAACTGGAAGGACAGCCAAGGCAAACGATGAAAAAGGGCGAAGTCATCAAGGTTCCGGCAAATACAAGGCACTGGCATGGCGCAACTGAAAACACTGCTCTTACACAAATGTATATTTTGCCAAAGACAGAAAACGGGTTTGTCACATGGATGGAGCCAGTTACAGATGAGCAGTATAAATCCAACAACTAAAACGAATGGAAATTATTAAATTAGGTTCTCAACCATCCGTAAAAGGCCCCGAAGATTGGTTCACCGGGTCGGTTCGCATTAACTATTTATTTCAACCAAACGGACACAGACGCGCGGGTGCAGCGGAGGTAACATTTGAACCCAGAGCGAGGACAGCGTGGCACACGCATCCGTTAGGCCAAACTTTAATTGTATTGTCGGGCGTAGGACTAGCACAGCGTGAAGGTGGAGCCATTGAAGAAATCCGACCAGGTGATATAGTCTGGTTTGCTCCAGGTGAAAAACATTGGCATGGAGCATCGGCAACAATGGCAATGACACATATCGCCACGCAAGAGGAGCTGAACGGAAAAGTTGTGGATTGGATGGAGAAAGTAAGTGATGAGCAATATCAAATGGATTGACGAGCAATTAACAGTAGGGCAGAAATGAACTGGCTAATAATTTAAATCAATGCCCTCCAACCCAGCAACACAGGGAGAAAGTAGTAAGAACCGGTAGAAGTAGTGTAACAATTGCCCTCCCACGACACGAGTTTCACAAAACAAGTCGGTGGACTTGATGACAACAAAAGGATTGATAATTAACTAACACGGTAGAAGGGCACAGGCACTAACAAAAGCTATAAAACATATGCTGTATTGTAGGTTCTTAAAGTGCGTGCTGTTAAAATTTCGTTTGCAACGCGAGACAAAGATGTAGGTATTTAAACGCATACGTTTTATATACTAACCGTTGTTGTAACACAGTAAAAAAAGCTATTTAGTGATATATTATTTAATAACTTGCATACGAGTTTTGTATAAATCGAATTTGTTATGAAAAAATATATTTTGCCTTATGTGATGGTGGCCATGAGTTTGCTTAGCCTCCCTGCTTTTTCTCAGTCAGAGGCTGATTCAACATTATTGGGCTTGCCTGGCGATAACCTTGATCTTTATGCCGTTCTCGATCTTTTTCAAAAATCCAAGACGATTGAAGGATTTGAAAAATCATTGAATCTTGAAAAAACTGGAATCAACAATATGGATTTGGATCTGGATAAAAAGGTTGATTTCATAAAGGTGGTAACAAAGAAGGAGAAAGATGATTTTACCTTTATTCTACAGATTGCTGTAAGTGAAAAGGAAACCCAGGATGTTGCTGTCATTTTGGTATCGAAGGATGAGAAGAAAAAAGTTTCGATGCAGATTGTTGGTGATAAAGATCTGTACGGCAAGGATTATATTGTTGAACTAAAAGAGACTTCCACTCCCGCAGTTACGGCCAACCCAGGGTATAAAGGTCCGGATACTGTTAAAGTTGTGAGTGTTCCGCCACAACCACAACGGTAGTGGTTGAACAGGCCCCCATTGTACAATATGTGTACTCTCCGGCTTATGTTCCGTATGCCCCGCCATACTATTATGGTTACTATCCGCCTTACTTTGCTGCATTTTCGGTTATGGCCATTGGCATATACTGGGGTAGTCATGCCCACTATCATCATGGCTATGGAGGGTATCATGGCAACACAACGGTAATTCATAATACAAATAATTTTAACAACTATAATAGAACAAGAAACACGTCTAATACGGTCAGAAATAATGGGGCGAACGGTAATTATAACAGCAGAAATAATAGTCCATCAACTCGCCCTTCGACCGGTACACGTCCGTCAACAGGAACGCGTCCATCAACTGGAACTCGTCCATCAGCCGGAACAACGCCTTCGACACGTCAATCAGGTGGAGCAGGACCTACGCGTGAAGCAGCGGGAATGAAGCCTTCTAATAACAGCAACCAACGCAATACCGCGACTCAGCAAAACCGTAGTTCAAACGGAGCATCCCGTTATAGTGGAGGAGGAGGATCGAGAGGAAATAGCGGCTTTAGTGGTGGCGGTGCCCCGCGGGGAGGCGGAGGTGGTGGCTCCCGAGGAGGTGGCGGTGGTGGCCGAAGACGCTAACAAAATCACTTTTCTTTTTCCACGTAAGAGCAAAAAAATAACGCAACACAATTTTATCCGAGCGGATCATGTGTTGCGTTATTTTTGAAGCGGCCTAAGCCACTCTACTCAATGGGCATGTCAGAAGCACTCATATCTCTTACCACGACATAATTACCATCTCGCTTTTCAAATAAAACCATATAGTTTCCAGTATTAATAGGAAAATCGGTAGAGTCAGCTAAAGTGTAATACCCAACCTCTACAACTTGATTTCCATCATTGGATACAAAAACTTCTTTGGTCGTAAAGGTGATCTTATTACCCATAGGGGTATCTTCAAGACCGGCTTTCATGAATTCTATAATGGCGGGCTTTCCCTCCAAAGCTGCTTTATTCTGAGAAAACGATATTGCATCATCGGCATAGTACCCGATGCTTTTCAATTCCCGGGTGTTATATAATTCAGCAAATCGATTTTCCTTGTCCTGAATCTCCTTTTTAATCTGCTCTTTATCAATTACCGGTGCTGCGATAGGTTCTTCTTTCTTAGGACCGCAGGCTATTAGGATAGCGATCAAACATGATGACAAGGCTATCCCGATTAGTTTTTTCTCATAATTATAGTTGTTCGTAATGATTTGTAAAGGTCAATAAAAGTGCACATAAGTTATACAATTTATGTAGGAAATTGATTTTTTTATTTATTTTATTGTGAGAAGGGATTAGAAATTTTTTGAATTGTCTCGACAATAGTTACCACCGGGGATTATTATATAAATAGACTTAGTTGAATCAGATACCCAAAACTATGAGGGCTACCTGATGGTTGAGATAGACAACATTCAAATTCATTTTTTTTAATAATAGGATGACGCGAGAACTTGATCACTTTTATTTAAATAAAAGCGAGCCGAATAGGAGTTGTCTCCTTGCATTACGCAGTATTATTCTTGATCAGGACACGCAGGTTACGGAAACAATGAAGTACGGAATGCCCTGTTTCTGTTATAAGAAAAAGATGTTCTGCTATTTATGGACAGATAAAAAAACCAACGAGCCCTATCTCCTTTTCGTGGAAGGAAAGCATCTGGATCACCCACAGTTGGAGACTGGCAGTCGTTCGCGAATGCAGATTTTCCGGGTCGACCCGAATAACGATTTGCCCATTCGCGTATTAAGAAAATTACTAAATGCTGCTTTGGATTTGTATCGGAACGGAATCATAAAAGTTAAGTAGAGGTGCATAAAACCTGCTGTTTTGGAAGGCTATATTAGAAGTATCAACAATTGCATATATTCGGGTGTTGGCTGCTACTACCTTAAGTGCTAACTAAATTAACAACTATTATGCAGAGTAAATTCACTTCACTTACTGCCTTATTATTAATGATTGGTTATCTGACCTACGGGCAAAGTGCAAAAACACTTACGGAAGCAGATTACCAGCGGGCTTCTTCAATGCTTTTAGGGAATACAAATAAGCATATTGATAATGCTATTCGGCCACAATGGCTACCCGATGGTAGGTTATGGTATCAGTCTTTAACTGAAAATAAATCAGAGTATAAATTAGTTAATCCTGCCGATGGAAATAGGGTGACAGCAAATTCCAAAAAAGAATTATTTGATAAAGCTTCTGTTAAGCTGGAGAATAATGAAAGTACTAAACAAGGAGTTGAGTCTCCTGATGGTAAATATGTTGTTTTTATACGGAACTGGAATTTATGGATAAAAGATATTAGTACAGATACCGAAAGAGCATTGACGTCAGATGGTGTTAAAGATTTTGGGTATGCCACGGATAATGCAGGATGGAAGCATAGTGACAGACCTGTTTTAAGTTGGTCACCAGACTCAAAGAGAATAGCTACGTATCAGCAAGACCAAAGGCCTGTAAGTAATATGTATTTGGTAAAGACAAAAGTAGGTGCTCCTGAATTGGAGGAATGGAAATATCCCATCCCAGGAGACTCTACAATTATTATGATACACCGGGTTGTTATTGATATAAGCAGTACTCCAAAAATAATACGATTAAAAATGGAGGCTGATCCGAGAAGAGCATCTTTATCCGATGATATTTCATCAGGTGGCAAGTTGGTTGATGTGGCGTGGAGTGATGACGCGAAGCAACTTGTTTTCGTTTCAACAAGTCGGGACCATAAACAAGCTAAAGTACAAATAGTAAATTGTGAAACCGGTGAGGTGAAGCCCGTCTTTGAAGAGCATACGGCAACGCAATTTGAGTCCGGCCAGGATGCAATTAGTTGGAGGTATCTTTCCGGCACCAATGAGATTATCTGGTATTCTGAAAAAAGCGATTGGGGACATTTGTATTTGTATGATGCCAACACAGGAAAACTAAAGAATCAAATCACTACCGGTAACTATGTAGTTAGAGATGTTTTGCGTGTAGATCAAAAAAACAGAGTTATCTATTTTGTGGGTAGTGGAAAAGAAGCAGGCACCAATCCATATTACCGGTATTTATATCGAGTGGATTTCAGTGGTAAAAATTTAAAATTATTAACACCTGACAAAGGCGACCATACAATAAGTTTTTCTCCGAATGGAAAATATTTTGTTGATTCTTATTCACAGCCGGATGTTCCACAAGTATATAATGTGAACGATGCTAATGGCAAGTTGATTGCCAATTTGGAGAAGGCAGACATGTCACGCTTGAAAGCAACCGGGTGGAAACCGCCAACACCATTTACAGTAAAATCAGCGGATAACCGGTGGGATTTGTACGGCCTATTATTTACGCCACCAAATATAACGGCCTCTTCAAAATCTCCAGTGATCGTGTACATCTATCCAGGACCTCAGGGCGGTAGCGTTGGTTCTTGGAGCTTTTCTCCGTCACGAGGAGATTGTCAAGCATTGGCTGAGTTAGGATTTACAGTAGTCATGTTGGAAGGAAATTGTAATCCTCATAGGAGTAAGTCGTTTCATGATGCGTGTTATGGTAATATGGGAGAAAATACTTTGCCCGATCAGATTGCTGGCTTAAAACAATTGAAGGAGAAATTTAACTTCATTGATTTGGAACAGGTTGGAGTTTGGGGGCATTCAGGTGGAGGATTTGCTACTGCTGCCGCGATGTTTAAATATCCGGATTTCTTTAAAGTTGGGATTTCAGAGTCGGGCAACCATGACAACAGAAACTATGAGGATGACTGGGGCGAAAGATATATTGGCTTAGCAAATAAAATTGGCAATGGCATATCAAACTATGAGCAACAGGCTAATGAGACCTTTGCTAAAAATCTTAAAGGAAAACTTTTACTTATACATGGAGGCATGGATGACAATGTTCCACCATACAATGCCTATTTGGTAGCCGATGCATTGATCAAAGCAAATAAAGATTATGATTTCTTATTGCTCCCCAATGCTCGTCATGGTTATGGTATTGATAGTTATTACATTATGCGAAGACGGTGGGATTATTTTGTACAACACTTGTTACGCGGTGTGCCTCCGAAAGAATATCAAATTAAAATTGATCCAGACCCAAGAATAAAGTCTGGAGAATAGATACCGCGCCTTTGCTGGTGCTTTTCATCAGCAAATTTTGTGTTTTTCCTGTTGGAGAAGAACTCCAATAGAGGTTGGGGTGTTAGTTATCATTGCGGAGTTTCCTAACAAATTCAAACAACCAATGCAAAAAGCCATTTAATGAAAGGCAACGAAAAATTTGAAGATGCAATTAAAACCTTTTCAAAGGAAATGCAGGAAATCGCACGACAAACAAGAAATCTCATTTATAGGATTCTTCCAGAAGTAGTTGAAGTAGTTTGGGTGCCGCAGAAAAACACAGGTTTCGGGACAGGAGTAAAGAAGAAAACAGAACATTTTTGTTGGATAATGCCAGCAACCAAACACGTTAATTTAGGTTTTAATTATGGTGCAGAACTGCCAGACCCCGCAAATCTACTTGAAGGAACAGGTAAGTTATTTAGGCATATAAAAATTAAATCGACTGAACAGCTAAACAATAAGGACTTAATAAATATTATAAAATATTCAACAACTTATCGTGTGCCTTTACTGAACAAGACAATCTCGAAATAAAATAGGGCAAAAGAATACTCCAGCAAGAGCGATTGCCAAATTATGAAAGAAAAAGTAACTCCCACTAAATTAAGCTTCCCTGTAATAATCTTACTCTTGATTGTTAGCATTTATACCGCTTATGGTCAAGGGTCGGTTGCCAAAGCATTTTTGGAAAATGATCTTGATATTCTAAAATCAAATCTTGAGCAAATACATCCAGGATTATATACCTACACCTCCAAGAATCGAATGGATGAGTGGTTCCGAGAAACTAAGGAAAACTTAGAAGACTCTATGGACTACTACCAATTTTATGAACGGGTGGCTCCATTGAACAGCCTGATAAAAAATGGACATAGCTTCGTGGCACTCGATCGTTTTAAGAAGAATTACAATATTATTCCTATAAGGTTGTATAAGTACAAAGATTCATTCTTTGTTGGTGACTCATTCACTGAAGAATATAAGGCAATAATGGGTAGAGAAATTGTAGCTATTGATGGGGTACCTGTTGGAGAGATATTTAACAACCTCCTTAAGTACCAAACACGCGATGGTGAGAATTTATCATTTCCTACTGAAAAGCTCTTGCATTTTTTCAATTTGGACTACTCACTTAGCTATGGATCAAAAGATAGCTTTGACATTACTTTGCTGGATAATTCCAGGAAAACGGAGTTAGCATTGAAAAGCATTTCATGGAAAGACATCAGCTTTTACGAGAAGAAAACTCAGCAAGAATACTTCAATTTTAGTATAAGGGATTCAGTGGCCATCCTCAAGTTTATGACATTCGAAAAAAAGAAATTAAGAAAGATTGGATACAAAAAAAAGTTAAAGGATGCTTTTGAGTCTATAGAAAGGAATAATATCAACCATTTGATCATTGATGTTCGAAATAATGGAGGCGGTGATGCGCCTCCGAATCAAGAGCTGATTTCATATTTGTACGACAAAGATTTTCGACTATTCAAAAAAATATACACAATAACCAATAAAATCACGGACAAGAAGTATTACAAAAATGAAGGCGTATTTCTATTCAATACACTGAGCTGGCTCAAACTAAAAAAAATTCGAGACGATTATGATTGTGTCAAAACAAAAGGTTCAAATTTATATCATCCCAAAGCGAACAACTACAAAGGCAACTTATACCTATTAACCAATGGCAGAAGCTTTTCTGCCACCGGAGAATTCACCTCATTTATAAAGGATCATAGGAAAGCGGTATTTATTGGGGAAGAAGTAGGTGGAAATAAATTCCAAAATTCTAGTGGAATACCATACTATATCACTTTACCAAATTCAAAATTGAAAATGCTAATACCTACTATTCTATGGGAGATGAATATAACTGCCATAAATGATGGGCATGGGGTGAAACCTGATTATTGGGTAAGGAACACCATCAAAGACCAGTTAGAGCATAAAGATAGCGTAATGGATTTCACGCTTCAGCTAATAAGTGATGGAAACAAAACAGATGGTATTAAAGTTGATGATGAGAGGTGAAGTGAAGGAGAACAAGGACACTGACTCAGAAGTTAAACAGATTTGATCAAATATCAGTAGGGTCAATAATACTGAACATTATGACAAAAGATGAATTTATCGAGTTGGCTCTTTCGTTTCCAGGAACAGAATCAAGCCCACACTTTGAGCGGATTGGTTTTAAAATTATCAATTATAGAATGTTCGCCACTTACCTTTACAAAAACAATTCAGCTAACATTTTTTTGACGGTCGAAGAGCAAAAGTTTTTTGTAAAATAAATAAAAAAATTTTCCTGTACCAAACAAGTGGGGAAAGGGAGCCACTACTTTTTTACTTGACAAAATTCCAAGAGAAATAGTTGTGGAAGCTCTGCTATCCGCATACAACAGTATTGTAAAACCTAAATAAATAAAAGATGTCACAAACAGGTTACAGCACAGTTTGCCCTTTTCTAACTGTACAAGATATAGAAATGCAAATTGCCTTTCTTGTAAACGTATTCAAGGCCTCTATAAAGAAACAACTGAGAACACCAGACGGCAAAACACAATTTGCGAGGGTAAAAATTGGCGACACAGTTCTAATGATCGGTCAGTCAGCCTTAACACCTGTGTAAAATGCTACATACATTCAAACAATCTCTTTGGAAAAATTTTGGTGCCAGTATGGACATGTTGCGAGATGCCATTGCACTTTGTCCGGAAGAAGTCTGGTACTCAGAAAAGAAGTTTTTTTATATGGCTTATCACACCATCATTTTTTTGGATTACTATTTTACCATTCCGGTAGCTGGTTTTGTCCCTGCATTGCCTTACACGATTACAGATAAATTACCAGCGGAAGCAATCGATGATGTAATTCCCAACAGGTTTTATGACAAACAAGAAATGCTTGCTTATCTGGCTACTATTCGGAATAAAGGCAAGAGATTGGTAATGGAAGCAACCGAGGAGAAATTAAATAGCCGATGGATTAAGGCGGAAGAAATTGATTTGCATGGCTTGTGTCCTTCGCTGGTTACGGAATATACCGTTCTGGAAATTTTGTTTTATAATCTCAGGCACGTGCAGCACCATGTGGGTCAACTAAATCTTCTACTTCGACAAAAAATTAATCAGGCTCCTGATTGGATTTCGCTGGCAGAATAATTCGTCAATAAAAAAATCGCTGGGTTAGATTCAGCGATTTTTTTATTTTATCGAGTTAGCAGTTTTATATAATTCCCACTGTGCTTAACAACACCAAGCCAATTACAAGCGGGCAAACAAAGCGTATAAAGAATTTCCATAGCATGACAGGCGTAAGGCTTCCTATAATTGGTTTTTGGAAACCCGGAGCTCCAGTTCCTATTTCGTTTGCTACTTTATTAATGTCCATGATCCAACCGGTGTAAATACAAGTCATCAAGGCAACAATGACAATGAACAATCCGCCAAAGAGCGCGTCCATAATATCAAGAAAGCCGGTTTTTACCACACCAAATACGTTAAGCGTCATGCCTGTGAATAACACTGACGCTCCACCCGATAACGCGGAAGGAATCCCGACAAGGAAAGCAAGAATACCTACTGTCCATGCAGATTTTTTGCGACTCCATTTTTTCTCATCAATCAAATATGAAGCTGGTACCTCAATCATGGAGATGGAAGAAGTAAGCGCGGCAACACACAATAAAAGAAAGAACGATGCGCCTACTATACGGCCGCCCGTTGGCATGGAAGCAAAAATATCGGGCAGTACTTGAAATACAAGTGCAGTTCCTTCCGCTGGGTTTTTTCCAAATGAAAATACCGCTGGGAATATCATGAGTCCGGCTAAGAGTGCTACGGCAGTATCCATAAAACCTATCCACGCGCCACTGCTTACAATGTTTTGATCTTTCGGTAAGTATGATCCACAGGTTATCAAAATACCCCAGCCTACCGAGAGCGAGAAAAGGCCTGACCCAAGGCAGACAAAATAACTCCGCCATTGATTTTAGAAAAGTCAGGAGTCAAATAATATTTTACTCCTTCCATCGCACCATCTAAGGTTAAGCTTCTTATCATCACCAGAAATACCAATAGGAATAAAACGGGCATTAAAATTTTTGATGCCTTTTCGATTCCACCGGCAACACCACCCAAAACAATGGCAATGGTAGCAACCATAAACACGCCAAAGAATGGAATTACATAAGCCGGAGCACTTCTAAATGTTTCAAAGTCGTGAATGAAATCGGTGAACTCACTAACAATATAACCGATTGTCCAGCCTGCGATTACCCCATAGTAACTCAAAACAAAAAAACTTACACAAAGCGCAAGTACGGCACCCATGAATACCCAAAACTTATTACCACCAGTCTCTTTAAAGGCACCAATAGTATTTCTTCCCGTAAGGCGACCGAGAGCAACTTCATTATAGATGAGTGGCAAACCAATAAGGATTACACACAAAACATATACAAATACGAATGCACCACCACCGTTTTGCCCCACCACGTAGGGAAAACGCCAGATGTTACCCAGCCCCACGGCCGAGCCGGCAGCTGCCATAATAAAACCAAATTTGGAACCGAATTGACCTCTGCTTTCAGACATAGTAAATAGGTTAGGTTATTGTTAAGAATTCGTAGTTTAAGAAATAAATCTGATTTCTATACGTAGTATAGTAGTAATGGCGCAATTATCTGATTAATTGGGAGGCCAGCAGGATGAGACCTTCTTTAAATGTGTGCGGCTGGTAGCCCAGTTCCCTTTTTGCTTTAGTGATGATGAATCCGGTTTTGGGCGGTCTGGCTGCAACTTGTTTAAAGGTGCTTGAATTGGCCGGCTTAATAAGTGACTTATCTAATTTAAAATGTTCGGCAGTTTGTATAGCAATATCAAACGGAGTCAGCATCTCTTCTCCGGAGATATGATAAATTCCGGTGGCTTTTTTTGAAGCAGCTAAGTAACAACCTATAGCCAGATCTTCGGCCAGGGTAGGGGTGCGCCATTGATCGTTAACCACGTTAATTGTTTTTCCATCTTCTAAACTTTTCTTTACCCACAATACGATATTGCTTCTGCTTAAATCAGGGGTAACGCCATACACCAACACGGTGCGCAAGATGGCCCAGCTGATTTTACTTTTTTGAATGACTTGTTCTCCGGCCAATTTACTTTCACCATAAAAATTTACTGGTTTAGGAATGGCCGTTTCATCTAAGGGCCCGTGCGAGCCATCGAAAATAAAATCGGTGGAGACGTGTACGAAATGACATTTGATCTTTTCGCAACCATTCACCAGGTTTTCAATACCCACTACGTTTGTCATCCAGCATGGCTCGCGTTCCGTTTCGCATTGATCCACCTGTGTCATGGCTGCCGCACTAATCACTACATCAGGTTTAGTAGCAGTTAAAACCGCTAGGGTTTGATCGGGATTAGCAATATCTAATTCAAAAAAATCAACACCTTGCGGGAGATCCTTAACTTTTTTTCTTGCCGTAGCAACTAAGGTGATGTTGGTCTTTGTGCTGAGTAACTGAATTAATTTATAGCCCAATAATCCATTAGCACCGGTTACAAGTATTTTCATTGTTTAGCCGGGAATTTATACCCATACTTCGATTCAATTTCTTTACGAGGCATTTCTTCTACAGTTACCACCATACGAACATCCTGTGTTGGCCTATTGCCTTGATCTTTTTCCACGTGTGCAATTTTATCGATTACATCTAATCCACCAATCACTTTTCCAAACACGGTGTAGTCGCCATCTAGCGAGTGGTACCCACCCACTGTGGTGTACGCTTTTATTTTTTCTTCCGATACTTCTTTATAAATCTTCATACCCGTTTGTTTTTCCAATCGTGGCACGAGGCTATATATTTTTCGCTGATACCCTTGCATATCGCCCGACATATAAATTTGATTGAGTGTATCTATCAACGGTTGACTGGCTGGATTCTGCAACAACTGTTGAAAAGCAGTATTCAGTGCAGCCTGATCAATTTTAAGCGCATCTACATCTGCCGGAGAAGTTACAGTGCCTTGCACGATGTAAAACTGACTTCCACTGGAAGCCTTAGCGGGATTCTGTGGATCGGGTAATCGCGCTGCAGACAACGCACCTTTTTCATGAAAGAATTTTGGATTGAATTCAGCATCCACGGTGTAACCAGGGCCACCCATACCTAAGGGTTGGCCGGGTGCTGCATTTTTTGAATTCGGATCACCCCCTTGAATCATAAACCCTTCAATCACCCGATGGAAAAGCAGACTATCAAAATAATGCTCTTTCGCCAATTTTATGAAGTTGGCTTTGTGCTTTGGTGTTTCATCATATAAGATAGCGACCATGTCGCCTTGATTGGTTTTTATAGTGATCAGATAATCGGTGCTATTGTCTTGAGAGCAACGGCTTACAATCAGCAAGTGATAAATGAGAGAGAAGGAATCTTTTTTTCATGGGATTGAAATTTCGAGATAGATTTTTTTTTATTAATTTTTAAGGTTTGATGGTCTTGGCGATGTGTAGGGAAAGATCAAGAAAAATCATTTTAGCACTTCCGTTTCGTTCTAAATGATAATGCGCCTCGGGTAACTAATTGATTTATAGTTCCCACTTTTTCAACATCCATAATTTTGCTAAAGTCATGAACAAACTTCACTTCACCTGTTTTCATCCGACTGATGCTATCCGCACCGGCAGCATGAAGCAAGGTTTCGCGCATCATACTCAAACTGTATTGAAAAAGATTACGCTGACTGAGCCGATCCAGATCATGAAAGTCTTCGGAGAAGCTGACCAGTTTTGGATAATCTTTTTTGTAACAGGAGCGCATCCAATCGGCAAAGCGATCTTGAAAATGATCCTCCTCGCGATCTATTAATTTAATGGCCAGGTTCAGATCACCTTCTGCCAGTTGTGTAATTTCCTGAAGTCGGGAAGCCTCTACTTTATGATTTGCTTTTACATACGCTTGCAAATCTTCATCGGCAAGCAAGGGCACTTGAATAAGTTGCGTGCGCGAAAGGATGGTGGGTAACAGTTGTTCGGCAGCATTACTTACCAAAATAAAAAATGTATTGGCGGGAGGTTCTTCTAAGATTTTCAAAATACCATTCGCGGCTGAAGGATGCATCAGTTCGGGTCGCCAGATGATCATTACTTTGTAGGGACTTTCAAACGGTTTCAACGAAAGTGTTTTTATAATCTCCCGACTTTCCTCCCGGGAGATAAGTGCTTGTTTGTCTTCACCCCCATAATAGGTTGTCCAGTCGTTTAGATCCCCGAAAGGTTGTTCTGTTAAAAAGCCCGCCACGATTTCAACATTTCCGCTTTAAACCGATCCGGATCTTTATCACCTTTTATATTCCCTATTGGAAACACAAAATTGGTGTCGGGATGAATGTACTTTAAACTTTTGCTGCAAGCGGCACACGTGCCACAGGCATCGGTAGTGGTTTTATTTTGACAATGAAGATAATTCGCGTAGGCAAGGGCCAAGAGGTAAATTAAGTGCTCCGGGTTTGCCCATAAAGAGTTGCGCATGGGCAACATGGTTATGCTTAACGGCATCAACTAATTTTGCTTTTGTTTCTGAAAGTTCGGGAATATCAGCGAATCTCACAAGGATTGATCTTTTGTTTTAGATTTTTTGAATTGAAGCACAATGAGCATAATCAAAAATCCTACGAAGCCCAGTGTTGAAAGAAGTAATGACCACCCACCTTCATTGAAATTGCTGATCCAAACAATAAAGGAAAGGAAAGTCATTATTTTTAAGCCGCGTAGATTTTTTTTCATAGTCATTTATTTTTTTCCCAAACCCGATAGTTTGCAGACTCATCAAAAATAGTTTTAAAAATCTCTTTATCGATTTCTGTTAACTCAACATTTCTGCGCGCCATCGCTTTGCTTGCTGTATCCAAAGCTTTATCAAGTTTATAGGTGATGAAGCCTGCGGCACCGCCCCATGCAAAAGAGGGAATGAAATTGCGTGGATAGCCATCGCCAAAGATACTAGCGTTTACGCCCACCACTGTGCCTGAGTTAAACATGGTGTTGATACCACATTTGCTATGATCGCCAAACATGAGTCCGCAAAACATAAGACCTGTGTCTTTGAATCCGCCCTTAGCGTAATTCCACAATTTAATATTCTCGTAATTTTTTTGAAGTTCGAAGTGTTTGTATCCGCCCCAATGTTACACCATTCGCCAATTACGGAATTGCCCAAGAAAGCCATCGTGCGATTTATTACTGTAACCAAAAATAACCGAGTTGCTTACTTCGCCTCCAATTTTAGAATGCGGCCCTACCGTAGTATCGCCTCGAACTTTAGCACCCATATTAACATGCGAACTTTCGCACAAAGCGAATGGGCCGCGGATTAAGGCGCCTTCGTTTACAACAGAATTTTTTCCTAAATAGATAGGGCCATTTTCTGCATTCAGCAAAGCCGCTTTTATTTGAACACCTTCTTCAACAAATACCTGATCAGGATTATAAATTTGGGTGAATGAATCTTGTATCGCTGCGGATTTACGGTCTTGGGTTAGTAAGGTAAAATCTTCGCGAATCTCGGCTCCGTTTTTTTGATAAATCTTCCAAACCTGATCGATGAGAGTTACGGGTTGAGTAAATTCTTTGATTGTTCCTGTAATTACTTCAGGGACTTCGGCATCAGGAGTTCTTACGGCAATAATAACTTGGTTTTGACTTAGCGCATCACCCACCTTTAATTCTTTAATAGCTTTAATTAATGAGGTGTTGGGGCATACCGCTCCATTGATCCAGAGATTATCCGCCTGATGATGAGGGGGGAATTTTTTTGATAAGTAAGCTTCGGTCGAATAGGAGGCTTTTATTCCTAGATACTTTTCCCACTTTTCGGCTATCGTTAAAATACCTACCCGAATGCCCGCAACCGGCCGGGTGAAGGTAAAGGGCAGCAGGTTTTGGCGAAAGGTTGGGTTATCGAATAAAATCAGATTCATGCCGCTAAAATAGTTCGATCGATTCCTAATGCCAAGGGGCTAAGGTAGCTACAAAATAAAAAAGGTCTCTTTAAGAGACCTTTTTAAGCAAAACACGCTAAGAAGAATTTCTTTATTTCTTTCCGTATTTCTTCTGGAACTTCTCAACACGACCAGCCGTATCCAGAAACATTTTCTTACCTGTATAGAAGGGGTGCGAAGCGGAACTAACTTCCACTTTAATCACCGGATAATCCTTACCATCTTCCCAGGTTATGGTTTCTTTTGGAACGGATGTAGAGCGGCTCAAAAACTTAAAATCGCTTGTAGTATCCCAAAAAACTACGTCTTTATACTCTGGATGAATGCCTTTTTTCATATTCTATTTTATTAAAGGACTGCAAAAGTATGAAAACACTCCCGAAAAGCAAGGCATTAGTCCCCAAATTTGCCAAGAAATTGTTATGATTGTAGGCTAATTTCGGGAAATTGAAGGGGATTGCCCCGGTTCAGCTAAATTGGAAAAATCTGCGTTAGTACCCGTTTTTAAATGGCTTAATAGAAGGATTAATATGAAGAGGGCATTTTTTAGTTTAATAATACTTACCTCTTTTTTTAAGGCAGGCGGCCAAAGTACCAATGCCACGCTAAACGAAGATTACTATCATTGGATTGATCGGTATGAAATAAAATCGGGCCGTATTGTACCTGGATTCTTCACCTCCGTAAAACCTTATAAGCGCGATGCGATTGTAGGATATGTGGATACCCTTTCGCAGAACGAGGCTATTTTTACTTCCCGCAGCGATAAATTTAATCGAGAATTTTTGCGCAATGATAGCTGGGAATGGAGCCAACCGGAAAGCAACACCAGCAAAAAACCATTTCTTAAAAGTCTGTACCGTAATAAATCGGATTTGGTTTATGTTGATAAGCCTGAGTTTGATTTGCATGTGAGTCCTGTGTTGTATCTAAGTGGTGGCTTTGACAGTTATCGCAACGATTGGGTTACCCACAATACCCGAGGCATTGAAATCCGCGGCATGGTGGATCGCAAAGTTGGCTTCTATACTTTTCTGGCAGATAATCAATCGATTTTACCTTTATACGTGCAGAATGAAGTGGATCGAAACCGGGTAGTGCCACACGAAGGATATTGGAAGAACTTTAAAACGAATGGTGTCGATTTTTTCCAGGCACGGGCTTATATCGACTTTAATATCAGTAAGCATATTTATATGCAGTTCGGTAACGACCGGACTTTTTATTGGCAATGGATACCGATCGCTTATCTTCTCTGACTATTCGCCACCCACACTTTTTTTAAGAGCCAATGTAAGAGTGTGGAAACTAAATTATCTCTATCAGATGAATCGGATGGCGGCTGATGCGCGCACCTCAGGGAACGAACGCTATCCCGAAAAGTTTATGGCCTTTCATCACCTTACGTTCAATATTGGTAAGAAATTAAATTTAGGTGTGTTTGAATCGATTGTGTTTAGTCCACATGACTCAGTCAATAATAATTCATTTGATTACGGATATTTAAATCCGGTTATTTTTTTCAGAGCCATTGAACAACAATACGGAAGCAGCGACAATGCTTTATTGGGTTTTGATCTTAAGTGGAATGCGTTTAAAAAGTTTCGTTCTATGGTCAACTTGTGTTGGATGAATTTAAGCTTTATGAAATAACCTCGGGTGACGGCTGGTGGGCAAATAAGTTTGCCTGGCAAGCAGGCTTAAAATATATAGACGCCCTAAACGTCTCTAACCTTGATTTCCAGTTGGAGTTTAATTCTGTAAGGCCGTACACCTCTTCGCATTTTTCGCAGTATGGAAGCTATAGCAATTACCGGCAATCGCTGGCTCATCCACTCGGGGCTAATTTTAATGAGGTGGTGGGTATTGTTCGGTATCAACCCATTCCTAAACTTAACCTGATTGCAAAGGTGTTTTATGCTAATCCCGGCAGAGATGATACCGATCAAAATTGGGGCGGAGATATTTTGAAAAACTATGAGACTCGTGAGATGGATTATGGAAATACCATTGGGCAAGGAAATAAAAACACGATTTTATTTGTTGACTTAACTGCTTCGTACATGATCAGACATAATGTGTTTATTGATGCGAAGCAGATCATCCGCCAAAGCAAAAGTGATTTGCCTGCCTATAACTCCAATTCATCAATTACTTCCCTAGCTTTGCGCTGGAATATTCCACAGCGTAATTATGATTTTTAAATTAATCAGATGAAAATCTTTTTTAGAATTCTTTCCTATGCCAACAAACTAAGAACGCGGCTGGTTTTCTTTTTTTTATATTCCTTTTTAGGTGTTGTTTTCGGAGCCTTCAACATTGTTCTTATTATCCCTATGTTGTCCGTGCTCTTCAGGCAGCGTAACGAGCGGGTCGAAGTGCCAGCCATTCCAGAATTCACTTTTTCAACGGATTACCTGCTGGACGTTTTCAATCATTACTTTTTAAACATTATTAAAGATAATGGACAAATAAGCGGGCTCTTATTTATATGTGCGTTAATTATCATCACCGTATTACTGGCCAATATCTTTAAATTTTTAGAGCGGGTCATTGCGACAAAAATTAGAGTAGATCTTACGAAGAATATCCGCATGGATATTTTTAAAAAGGTTACGCAATTGCATATCGGGTACTTTAATACGGAACGCAAAGGAGATCTGATCTCGCGGTTTACCAACGATGTAAACGAAGTGGAGAATGCCGTGATGAATAGTCTGAAGGCCGTATTGCGTGAGCCGATCACCATTATTGTTTATTTCTTTGTGCTGTTTACTATTTCTCCTCAACTTTTTCTATTCACTTTACTGGTCTTACCGGTAACGGGAACGGTGGTGGCCGAAATAATAAAACGCTTAAAAAAGCAAGCCACAGAAAGCCAGGAATCGTTAGGTAGAATCCTTAGCATCCTGGATGAAACGTTTAGCGGTATGCGCGTTATAAAAGCATTTAATGCCAGAAATTTTGTAGTTGGAAAAATTGAAACCGAAACTGCCTTTTATAGAAAAACCACCAAGTCGATGGCATATAAAAATGAATTATCGGCACCGGTATCTGAAATTTTAGGAGTCATGATTGTTGCAGGCATAATTTATTTTGGTGGCAATATGGTCTTGTCCGATGATTCTTCTTTGAAGCCAGAAGCTTTTTTAGGATTCCTGGGCGTGTTCGCTATGATTATGCAACCCGCCAAGAGTTTTTCAAATGGCATCACTTCTTTGCAGCGAGGTACCGCTTCGGCTAAACGTATTTTTTCATTGATCGATGAAAAGCCGGTGATTCGGAACAAGCCAGGGGCTATGGCACTTAAATCGTTTGAAAAGGAAATTGCGTTTAAGAATGTAAATTTTTCTTATGAGACGGAGCGCGTGTTAAAGAATATTAATCTCACCATTGAAAAAGGTAAGACGCTTGCTCTAGTGGGTCCGTCTGGCGGAGGGAAATCAACTTTGGCAGATTTGATACCCCGCTTTTATGATCCTATTGATGGTGAAGTGCAGGTTGATGGGGTTTCACTGACCGAATACGAGTTGGAATCATTGCGTAGCCATATTGGGGTGGTTACCCAGGAATCAATCTTATTTAACGATACCATTTTTAATAACATTGCCTTTGGTATGCCACACATTAGCGAAGAGAGTGTGATTCAGGCAGCACGAATAGCCAACGCGCATGACTTTATCATGCAAACGGAAAATGGCTATCAAACATTGATTGGCGAACGAGGCTCAAAACTTTCAGGTGGACAACGCCAACGCTTAAGTATCGCGCGTGCTGTTCTTAAAAATCCACCCATTCTTATTTTAGATGAAGCCACTTCGGCTCTGGATTCCGAATCAGAAAAATTAGTGCAAGAAGCTTTATTCAATCTAATGAAGAATAGAACCTCTGTAGTTATTGCACATAGGTTAAGCACTATACAGCATGCCGATGAAATTGTAGTTATTCAGGATGGCGAGGTTTCGGAGCGGGGTACCCACGATCAGCTTAATAGCATGGATGGTTTGTATCGTAAGTTGGTAGCGATTCAAACCGCAGAAAGGTAGGCCATGCAAGTATTTGCTGCTAATAAGCATTTTTGATTTAGACTAAAAAGTATAAGTTTGTTCTATATTGTAAGTTCATGAATCAACGCAGACGTGTTTTCTTTGCCATTTTTGGAGGGTATCATTTAATTATACTCTTCTTTGTTATCTACATTGATTCCAATAAAGAGGACTTTGGCATCCTGTCGCAACTGTATAGCAAAATCTCTTTGCTTAAGTATGGAGCC
Source organism: Flammeovirgaceae bacterium (assembly GCA_016709845.1). GTDB lineage: Bacteria > Bacteroidota > Bacteroidia > Cytophagales > Cyclobacteriaceae > ELB16-189. The sequence goes on from JADJMA010000006.1 coordinate 188,218, forward strand.
GTGTTGGGCATTGTGTTATTTCTGGCTGATTTCATCTGGACCTGGATAGAAACCAAGAATGCTGAAAAAGCACAAGAAGCTATGCGTCTTGAGAACAATACCTTAAAAGCGAAGGTGTACGATTTTCAGGAAGCGGCTAAACCGGTTGAGAAAGAAAAGCCATCCGCAGACACTAAGTTGTCATGAGCTACTCATCACTCATAGCGGCCGAACTGAATCAGGCGGCTGATGTGCTTCAAAGCTTTTTGAAGGATGAGACTAATCTAAAAAATATCGAGGCGGCTGCAAGAGCCATTGCCAATTCAATCAAGCAAGGCGGTAAAGTTATTTCCTGTGGCAATGGTGGTTCGCACTGCGATGCCATGCATTTTGCCGAAGAACTTACTGGTCGCTATCGCGATAATCGCAAAGCGATGCCTGCCATTTGCGTGAGCGATCCCAGTCACATCTCCTGCGTAAGCAATGATTATGGGTATGAGTTTGTTTTCTCCCGCTATCTCGAGGCGCTGGGAAATAAAGGCGATGTGCTTTTAGGAATTAGCACGAGCGGCAACTCAGGCAACATTATCAATGCGGCTAAGACGGCCAAAGAAAAAGGAATGACGGTGATCATTCTTTCGGGTAAAGATGGCGGTAAGTTAGCTCCCTGGCCGACATTGAATTGCGGGTTCCTCATTTTGGCTATGCCGACCGCATTCAGGAAATCCACATCAAAATCATTCACATCCTTATTTTGCTCATAGAGAAGGAAGTGGTTGGGTAATTCCATTCAATATTCGTAATTAGTAGGGTTTTTTAAATTTTTTTTGTGTTGGGGTTGTTTGGGGGGGGTGTTTTTGTTGGTTTTTTTTGTTTTGTTGTTTTTTTTGGGGGGGTTTGGTTCGTAATCAAATCCCGATCGCTATCAGGATCAATTCGTAAATCGTAATTCTAAAATCAGAATGGTTGCTAAAACCTTTGGAGGTGCAGTATACGGAGTAGACGCCCGAACCATTACGGTGGAGGTGAACGTAACGCAAGGAAAGATTTTTTATATGAGCGGCTTGCCCGATACTGCAGTAAAAGAAAGTCAGCACAGGGTAGAGTCATCATTTAAAAGTCTGAAGTTATTTATGCCACGCAACAAAGTGGTTGTTAATCTGGCTCCTGCCGATTTGCGAAAGGAGGGAAGCGCTTACGATTTACCCATCGCGCTTTGTGTACTTAAAGCCTCCGAACAAATTGAAGCCGTTGAGTTAGATAAATACATCATCATGGGCGAGTTGTCCCTGGATGGAATTCTTCGCCCGATTAAAGGGGTGTTGCCCATTGCCATTCAGGCACGCAAGGAAGAGTTTAAAGGATTTGTGTTGCCGAAATCAAATGCGCGCGAAGCAGCAATCGTCAATAACTTAGATGTTATTGGGGTAGAGACTTTGCAAGAAGCGATTGATTTCTTTGAAGGCAAACTAAAGATTGAACCCTTGCACATGGACACACGCGAAGTGTTTCAAAGTAAGCTCAATAACTATGATGCTGACTTCAAAGACGTGCAAGGGCAGGAAAACATTAAGCGTGCGTTGGAGATCGCAGCAGCAGGAGGGCATAATGTAATTATGATTGGCCCGCCTGGTGCCGGTAAAACTATGTTGGCAAAACGATTGCCTTCTATTCTTCCACCGCTTACGCTGAATGAAGCATTGGAGACAACCAAGATTCATTCCGTTGCCGGGAAGGTAGGTGCCGATGCAACGCTGATCACCACAAGACCTTACAGAAGTCCGCACCATACAATTTCGGATGTTGCCTTAGTAGGTGGTGGTGGCAATCCACAACCCGGAGAAATTTCTTTATCGCACAATGGCGTATTGTTTTTAGATGAACTGCCGGAATTTAAACGTAGCGTATTAGAAGTAATGCGCCAACCCATGGAAGAAAGACGAGTAACGATTTCGCGCGCAAAAATTTCTATTGATTACCCCGCCAACTTTATGTTGGTGGCCAGCATGAACCCATGTCCGTGTGGGTACTATAATCATCCTGAAAAAGAATGTGTGTGTGGGCCGGGCGTAGTGCAACGGTACTTAAGCAAAGTAAGCGGCCCACTGCTCGACCGCATTGACTTGCATGTGGAAGTAGTGCCGGTAAGTTTTGATCAGATGACTACGCAACGGAAAAATGAAACGAGCGATGAGATTCGTGCACGTGTGGTAAAAGCGCGGGAGATGCAAAGTGAACGATTTAAAGATCAAAAGAATATTTATTGCAATGCCATGATGCCCGCCAACATGGTGAAAGAAATTTGTGTGATCAACGATGCAGGCCGCACTTTGTTAAAAACAGCCATGGAACGCCTCGGTCTTTCTGCCCGCGCGTACGACCGCATTTTAAAAGTCTCGCGTACCATTGCCGATCTGGCGGGTACACCTGAAATTAAAATTGAACATCTCGCAGAAGCAATTCAATATAGAAGCTTGGACAGAGAGGGTTGGGCGGGGTGATAGGATTGTTGGTCAGCGACCAACAATAACGAAGGGGATTGTTTCTGCATCAAGAAACCCTTAATCAAATTCGGTTGGTTAGTCTCAATAAAAAAGAGCGACCATTTCTGGTCGCCCACTTCATTAACTAAACCTAAAAGAATTTATTTAGACAGTGCGCCAAGTTTTTACACTAGTTCTGTTGAATATTACCTGATGCATTGTTGCTGAAGGTATTACTATTTTGGGTAAGATTGGCTGTACCTGCTGCAGTAAGAATACCATACGTTTGACTATCCTTTATGGTACAGTTTGTAACCGTTAAGCTTGTGCCAGGTGAAGCACCTGGCATATAGATGTTTGCGCCACGACCAGCATTACTACCTCCGTAGGATATTTCTGCTTGATTGATTAGGTTTGATGTTGAGGGAGATGCCATTTCAATACCAAACCAAAAACCAGCAGTTGAAGTAAGCCCACTAAATTTAATTCTATTGGTGCTTGTTCCGTTAGCGATGATAGCTCCATCTCCTGTAACCCAGAGTCTTTTGGCAGCATCGAACAAACATGTAACACCAGCTTCAAACGTAACCGTTGTGCGAAGTTCTGCACTGCTGTAAAAGTGGTATGGTAATGCTAATGCTGGAACGGTACCGGTACTATTAAAAACGGCATTGGTACTTCCGGCCGAGGCTACTTCTATTGCCTGAGTTCCATTCCCAGTAAAAACAGAATTCTTATCCAGCCTATATAAATTTTCCGCACCGATGCGCAATGGCGCCAGGTCATTATCGCTAAAGGTATTATTAGCAAAATCTGAAATCACACCATTGTTGCCATCAATAAAAAAAGCATAGCCTGCTGATTTCGTAATACTTGTATTTTGATACCGACTTTAGCAGCTCCACTATTCTTAAGATAGATGCCTGTTTTAGCGCCCTCCCATTTCTGAGCTGCCCGTGTGTAGCATATCTACAAAATCAAATTGATTGTTCACATTATTGGAAGAAATGTCGAATCCGCGCCAGCTACCTTTTACCTTGTCAGTGCCCCCGAAAAATAATGTGCTTGCTAGTCGTTCCTATAACATATAATATACGCAGAGTTTCCATTTATAAAGAACGTACATCCGACCCACTTTCAACAACGCCTGCTGCAAAGATAAGTCCTGCAGTTACTTGTATTCCGGATAAAGCATAGTAATCGGGATAGATTGGATCATCAAATAAATCAGGATACGTTGTGTTAACCGAAATTGAAGTCGGTAATACTCGCCTATAAAGCTTTTAGTGTGCCGGTAACCATACCGCCCTTGTTATCTTCCACCTTTATCTCAATCGTATAAAGACCTGCAATGGTGGTTGTAAAACTTGCTTGTGTTTCACTGATTTTAGTTATGGTAGCACTTGACCCTGCTGGGGAATTTTGTACTGTCCAGGTTGATTGAATGGCATCACCATTTGGATCAGATGCGGTTACGTTTATATTAAGTGCTGTACCGGTCATTCCGATCAGGTCGTCTCCAACTGTAAGGGTAGGGGCATCATTGTCAGGTGTAGGTTCATCATCTGTACAAGCACTGAAAACCAGCATCATAGCCAGTAGCGAACATAAGAAAATTGAATTCTGTAGTTTTTTCATCTGTGTTTTATTTAGTAATTAATGGAGTTGGAAGAAGTATAGCTTTTCACTTCTATTTTCCTTTTAAATTATTTATGCTATTATTTAGATGCTAAAGTAGTAACGTTGGTTTTTTAACACCATAGGGAAAAACCACTACGAAGGATCAGGAATATCCCTTACGCTAATAACCTCTACATAAATGAAAAGTGCTTTTCTATCGATACTGTTTTCCTTAGCACTGGTACTTAACGGAGTAGCGCAAAGACAACTTCAAGGGACAGTCTTAAAATGGTGGTTGACAAAACTTCTGGAAAGCAAAAACTGACACTGTTGCTTTCGCTTAGCAAATTTAAATTGAGTGAGCCCACTATGGCAGAAGAAGCTTACGATTTTGCAACAGAAGCAAAAGAATTGGCCAATAACATGGAAGACCATTCGTCCTATATCCGTGCATTGGTATCGCAAGGAGTAGCGATGGGAACTCTTGGAAAAGGGATTCGGGAATCGATACGCTAACACGGGCGTTATCGCTTGCCAAGCAACTACGAAATGATACCATCATTGCCGAATGTTACCATTCTTTAGGATCGAGCAAGAATTAAAGGATGATCTTAAATCTGCATTAGAGAATTACAAAAAGAGTGCAAAAATTTTCGAAGTACTGCACGATACTTTGTATTTAAGTTTTGTACTAAATAATTTAGGAAACATTAATCTTCATTTAGGAAATCTTGCCAACGCACTTGAATATTATCTTCAAACCTTGTCATTAAAAAAAAAAATGACAGGAGAAAAACAGCTTACTAGAACTTATAATAACATTGCCCTTGTCTACAAAGAGATGGGGAACTTTGAAAAAGCATTGGTGTACAATCACAAATCGGTAGAACTTCAGAAATTTAAGAAAGACACTTTCAGTCTAAGTTTAAGCTATTTAGGTATCGGAAATATTTACCGCGGAATGAAGAAGTATGATAGCGCTATCATTAATCAGGAAATGGCACTCATGCTCAGTGAGCACATTAAAGATACCATCGGCATCGCGTATGCAAAATATAACTTAGCGAGTATTTATTTTAATCTTAAGGAATACAAAAAATCGGAAGAGATATATCTTATTGCGTTAAGGTTATTTGCAAAAGAAAAAATAAAGTCTCGCGTCATGGCGTGTTACACATCCCTTGCGACAGTCAATAGAGAGGCAGGAAATAATCAGAAGGCTACGCAATTTGCATTACAGGCACTTGAATTAGCACAAGATTTAAATAATAAATCACAGTTGAAATCCTTATATGAGACACTTTATTTGCTATCCAAAGACAAGACAGACTACAAAAAGGGATTGCTGTATCATGAAAAATTTATGGCCTATACTGATAGTTTACTGAATGAACAGAAGTTAGAAGCAATAGCAAGTTTGGAAACTAATTTTGAGATTGAGCAACGCGACACGGAAATTGAATTATTGAGTAAAAACGAGGAACTCAACACGTTGGCGCTAAGTCAGGCAAAAACAAAAGGTATTTTATTGACGGCTTTATCTGTATTGCTTTTACTTATTTTGGCGGTGATCTACAGAAATTTAAAAATCAAAAGAAAAGACTGAGAAAGAACTTGAAGAAAAGAATAGCCAGTTAAAAGAATTGAATGCAACGAAGGATAAGTTTTTTACCATCATCGCACACGACCTACGAAATCCATTGTCTGCATTTCAATCACTATCAACCGGTCTATATGAGAACTTTAAAAAATTGCCGGAAGGTGATCTCCAACACTATTTAAAAAATCTCAAAAACTCATCCGAACAACTTGTGAACTTGTTGCAAAATCTTCTACAGTGGGCACTATCACAAACACAGAACTTAAAAACGAGTAAGGAATCAATTGATCTCAGTTCACTGCTGCAAAAAAGTATCGGACTGTTAGAAGAAAGTGCAGCACAAAAAAACATCTTGATCCGATCTGAAATCATAAGCGACTCTAAGGCATACGGAGATTCTCAAACCATTGATTTGGTGTTTAGGAATTTGATTTCGAATGCGATAAAATTCACCAATCCGGGTGGAGAAGTAGTTGTGAAAACGATCAAAAAGGGAAACAATATTATTATATCTTTTAGAGATACAGGTATCGGCATGACGGAAGAAGACACCAAAAGATTATTCAGCATTGTTGAAGACACCTCCCCGCATCGGTAAGTCAAAGAAAAGGTACAGGGCTTGGACTTATTTTATGCAAAGAATTTATCAATAAAAATGATGGCCAAATAAATGTTACCAGTAAAATTGGCAGGAACAACCTTCAATGGTTTTGCCATTGCCTAACTATGAAAAACGCAGCTAAGTGGAAGAGATTGAAATTTATATCGTAGATGATCACACCATTGTACGTGATGGCATTAAGATGATGTTGATGCAAACTCACATCAAAGTTATTGGCGACTTTGGTAACAGTGATGAGTTGTTTCAAGCATTAAAGGAAAAGCAACCAGATATCGTACTACTGGATATTTCATTGCCTGGTTTATCCGGTATTGAAATTACGAAGATTGCAGCGAGTTGTACCCACAAGTTGATATTCTAATCCTCTCCGCATTGGAAGATGAAGAAACAATTACGCATGCGATTCGTGCTGGTGTGAAAGGATTCTTGCCAAAGAAAACAAATCAAGTTGAACTTAGTCATGCAATTGACGAGATTAAAAAAGGAAATCGGTATTTCGGTACGGATATATCGAAAACAGTTTTCAACATCACTGTTAAAAATCTTTGTCTGAAACCAGAAGAGGAGGCGTCAGACGAACTAAGACCGAGAGTAATAGAAATCGTTAAGCTTTTTGCAGATGGGTTTATGTACAAAGAGATTGCAGACCAACTTTCGATTAGCATTAAAACGGTGGAAACACACAAGGCCAACGTGATGCGTAAATTGGAATTAAAATCAACAGCCGGACTGGTGAAATATGCAATTAGAAACAATATTATAGAGATATAATAATAGTGTTAAAGAAAGACTAACTTCACCCGCGTGCGTATCACGAAACTTAACTCTTGTTACTGTTGGTCGCTGACCAGCAATCCTAAAACACCAATCATTTCATCAGCTAAATTTTCTCTTACATCAGGTTAAAAGGAATTCTCATACATTTAATGAATGAAAACTTTATTGAAGGTTATTGCTCTAATTCTATGCCCTCATGAGTAAAACCTTTTTACAAGCAGAGTGGCGTAAGTTGGCAATGGCAAACTATTCAGTAGATGAAAAGGTGCTGGTTAACTACCTGCCAAACAAAACTGAACTTGATCTTTGGAACGGCACGTGTTATGTCAGTCTGGTTGGCTTTATTTTTCAGACAAAATTACTAGCCTACAAATTCCTTTTCATACAAACTTTGAAGAAGTAAACCTCCGGTTTTATGTTCGCTACAAGGATGAGGGTGAGTGGAAACGTGGAGTTGTATTTATAAAAGAGATTGTGCCTAAGCCTGCACTCACATTTGTTGCCAACACTATTTACAAAGAGAACTATGAAACCATGCCAATGAAGCATGTTTGGGAAACCTCGGCCAATCTTACAGTTGAATATCAGTGGAAGAAGAAACGATGGAATAGTTTTAAAGTCATTACTGAACCAATGGCAACTTCAATTGAAGCCAACAGCGAGGAAGAATTTATTACCGAGCATTATTGGGGTTATACAAAATTTAATGATGTAAAAACTTCTGAGTATGGAGTAGAGCATCCCAAATGGGAGATTTATAAAACCATCGATTATGCAATTGATGTAGATTTTGGCTCAGTCTATGGAAACAGGTTTGATTTCTCAATCGCGAGAAACCTAAATCTGTATTCTTGGCAGAGGGCTCAAAAATAAAAGTGAAGGCAGGCAAGTTTTGTGATAACAGTTGAGCTTTTCCTGTTGAGAAGAACTCCAACAAGGGCGGGGGTCGTAAGACCGGACAGCAAGGGAAACTATATTAATCGTACTTTTAAAAGAGGTTTAAATTATTACACGTGCAACAACCTTCCATTTCGCTATTGGGCATAAGGATAGATGAGCCGGTGAATATGTTCACCGATTTAATTATTTCTGCGGTATGCCTTATCGCTTATTATAAGCTGACGAAGAAAAAACTACCCGGTAAAACCCATCGCTACTTTCGCTTGTACTTTTTATTAATGGGACTTGCCACCTTCTTTGGTGGTGTAATTGGTCATGGTTTTTTGTATGCTTTCTCCTTTGCATGGAAACTTCCCGGCTGGATTCTCAGTATGTTTTCCATTGCCCTTATTGAGCGATCCTCTATCGAGAATGCCAAATCACTTATTGATCCAAGGATTGGTAAATCTTTCCTCACACTCAATATCATCGAATTGCTCACCGTGATGACCATTACTATCTATACTCTTAATTTTAAATGGGTAGAGCTTCACTCCGGCTACGGCCTGCTGGCAGTGGTATTAACATTCCATGGTTTTGTGTACTTAAAGACAGGCAATAAAGGAAGTGCCAACATTATTATTGGGGTGGGGTTTGCCAGTATGGCCGCTTTGATTTTCATGAATGAAATCTCTCCTCACATCTGGTTTAACCATATTGACCTGAGCCATGTGCTACTGGCTGTGGCTGCGCAATTCTTTTTTAGAGGAGCTTTGAGACTGGGGAGCGGAATCTTGTAATCAAGCCGGAGGACTACACTTTATAATTTTTAATCATCTTGAAGATTTTAGTAGTCAGTTTACTGATCCTTTAATGAATCGACTGGGTTTGAGGTGGCTGCTTTCAGTGAGTGATAACTAACCGTGCCAAACGCAACGAGCAAGCCAGCTAATCCGGCATAGATAAATACAATCCAGGCAAAGCCGCTGTTATTGTTGGTCGCTGACCAACATTCATAAAACCCCAGTTGTTTAGGATCAAACTGACATACCCGAAAACATATTACCATTTATTGCTTGAACATCGTAATTTGGTAACCTTGAAGCGCAATGGAAATTAAGCAAACCAAATCCTACTAACAGATGAAACAGAGTTTAACCCTTTTGATTTTTTGCTTCGCCCTGTATAGCTGCAAAGAAAAATCTGAAACATCTACGAATGCCGAAGTACTTCATGGAGAAACAGCATTAACCTTTTCATTAGAAGGAAAGAAAGTCACGATCTATACCACAGCAAGCAACACCGATCTTCGACTTACCAACACCGGAACAAAAGAATTTGAAAGTGCTCAACAACCTATCGAGTCTAATTTTTCTGTTTTTGTTAATCCCTCTAAAACTTTCCAGACTTTTATGGGAATTGGTGGCGCGATCACGGATGCATCGGCTGAGACGTTTGCAACGTTATCAAAGGAAAAGCAAGAGGAATTTTTAAAAGCTTATTACAACAAGGAAGAAGGTATTGGTTATACACTTGCACGCACCAACATTCACAGTTGTGATTTCAGTAGTGGAAGTTATACCTATGTGAGCGATGAGGACACCGAATTAAAAACGTTTTCCATCGAACATGATAAAAGATTTCGAATTCCGATGATCAAGCGCGCTATTGAAGCTGCTGGTGGAAAACTTTATTGTATGCCACTCCGTGGAGCCCTCCACCATTTATGAAGGATAGCAAAAATATGTTGCAAGGCGGAAAACTGTTACCTGAATATTATGATGCTTGGGCATTGTATTATGCGAAATTTATCAAAGCGTATGAAAGCGAAGGCATGCCCATCTGGGGAGTTTCCATTCAAAACGAACCGATGGCAACACAGCGCTGGGAGTCTTGCATTTATACTGCTGAAGAAGAACGGGATTTTCTTAAAAAGAGTTTAGGGACCAATTTTGAGAAAGAAGGACTTGGGGATAAAAAATTGTAGTGTGGGATCACAACCGCGACTTAATTAACCATCGAGCGAATACAATTTTTGGTGATCCAGAAGCTGCGAAGTATGCATGGGGAATTGGTTTCCATTGGTATGAAACCTGGACTGGTGGCGATCCGATGTTCGACAATCTAGGTAAAGTAAAAGAATCCTACCCCACAAAAAATCTTCTCTTCACGGAAGGATGCGTAGAAAGTTTTTCAGCCGAACGTTATCAATACTGGCCAAATGCAGAAAGGTACGGCCGTTCGATGATTAACGATTTCAATCAGGGCACCGTAGGCTGGACAGATTGGAATATTTTATTGGATCAAACGGGAGGCCCTAATCATGTTGGAAATTTTTGCTTCGCCCCGATCCATGTTGACACCAATGTAGGGGATATTATTTACACACCATCCTATTATTACATTGGTCACTTTTCAAAATTCATTCGTCCCAATGCAAAACGTGTTAGCACGGCTAGCAGTAGAAGTCCGTTGTTAAGCACTTCGTTTCTTAATGAAGATGGTTCGCTGGCAACGGTGGTGATGAATCAAAGTGATAACGAAATTAAATACAAACTGTATGTAGATTCAAAGTCGGTAGAGCTTTCCATTCAGGCACATGCTATGCAAACATTACTCATTAAATGAAATACGCTAAAAAATTTTCTCACCATTCATGCCTTAGCTTATGTTTTTCACCAGCAAATTTGATTGAGTTTTTCTTATTGGTCATCGATCAACAAGAACTAAAGATAGTTTGAATCCCTTCTATTGTTGAGGGTCGCCTCGCCCGCCACCTTTCTAATTCTTATTCACCAACTTGAAAAGTTTAGTAAAGTCTATTGATCCTTCAATGAATCCACAGGATTCGAGGTTGCCGATTTAATGGAGTGATAACTAACCGTACCAAATGCCATGGCAAGCCGGCTAATCCGGCATAGATAAATACAATCCAGGCAAAGCCAACATTGTAGCTAAAACCATCAAGCCATTTATTCATTACAAAGTAAGCAATGGGGGCGGCTATCACCATTCCAATCAACACCAGTTTTAAAAAATCTTTTGACATCATGACTATAATAGTTGAAACCGAGGCGCCCAATACTTTACGCACCGCCACCGATTTTTTGCTTTGCTCCATGGTAAAAGAAGCAAGGCCAAATAATCCTAAACAAGAAATAAAAACAGCTAAGCCCGAAGATGCCGAAAAGTTGCCCCAACCGTTTCTCCTGATCAAACAACTTATCAAAGCTTTCATCTAAAAACTGGTATTCAAACTCATAGCTGGGAAGAAGAGTTTTCCAGGTTTGTTCCATGGAAGCAATCATCTCTTGCATATTCCCTGATTTTACTTTTAGCGCCATAAAGCTTCCTTCATACTGTGGTTCGAGATGCATAACCAACGGGTCAATCTTATCGTGTAAATGTTTGAAATGGAAATCTTCAATCACGCCAATCACCTTGCCGGGATTTTCTTCCCGTCCACCAAAGTCCATCAATTTCCCAACAGCTTCTTCGGGTGTCCAACCAAAAAATTTGGCGGCAGTCTCATTGATTACAAATTCTTTATAGAACTGTTTTGTATCCCGCTGAAAATACTCTCCTGCTTTCATCTTCATACCCAGCGTGGTTAGCAGATCAACGTCTCCACTAAAACTATATAGGTTCGCAGGTTTATTTTCTTTAGCATCTTCGTACCAATAAGATGTGGTGCGCACCATCTTACCAGGCACTTCAATAAAACGAGTTACACTTTGAACGCCAGCCAAACGAGCCATTTCATTTTTAATAGTCAGATCCCCAACACTGTCTTGTGGCATTTTTACTACAACTATTTGCTCGCGGTCGAAACCAAGATCTTTATTGAGCATGTAGTTAAGTTGCGAGTAGATAACATACGTGCCTACCATAATTACAAATGCGATGGCAAATTGAAAGACCACTAATCCCTTGCGTAGTAATTGCCCTTTTAGGTTTGAGACAAAGTTTCCTTTCAATACCGAGGTGGGGTTGAAATGAGATAGAAAGAATGCCGGGTAAGTCCCTGCCAATACGCCTACAAAAAAAGTGATGGCAACCAGCACAATTCCAACGTAACCATTATGGAGTGGATTGAGAATGATTTCTTTTCCTGAGATTTTATTGAATTCAGGAAGAATTAAAATCAGCAGAAGAATAGCCAATATCAATGAGATGAAACTGATTACAACGGATTCGCTAAGAAATTGAAAAATTAATTGTGATCGTCTGCCGCCAACAACTTTACGGATGCCCACTTCGCGCGCGCGCTTCAACGATTGGGCTGTAGTCAGGTTCATGAAGTTAATGCAGGCGATCACCAAAATGAAAAGCGCTACAGCCGACATGACATACACCGTACTCAAGTTTCCATTAGCCTCAACTTCAAGGCCAAGATTGGAGTGCAGGTGAATGGATGTAAGCGATTGCAAGCGGAGATCATTGTGATCATCATCGGGTGTGCGCTCCTCATATTTATCCATAAAACCCGAAATCTTTTTTTCAAAGGCCACGGGGTCGATGCCTTTGGACAAAACTAAGTAGGTATAATGATTGGTCATGTAGTTCCAACCTTCCTTGGAATCAGCACGCATAGGGCCGAAGTTGTCGGATGATACCATCATTTTCATGTGCACATGCGAGTTTGATGGAAGCGGCTCAAAGACACCCGTGATTTTATATTCACGCTTGTCGTTTAGAAGGGTCAATGTTTTTCCTATAGGATCTTCCCCTTGAAAATAAGTTTGAGCTAACTCAGGTGTAATCACCATCGAATTAATTTCAGCTAATGCTTTGCTGGGGTCGCCTTTAATAAGCTTAATATCCAATACATCAAACACCGAGGAGTCGGCATAGAAAACCCGTTCTTTATTTTTGATTTCATTGCTGGCGTTGAGAACAAAAATTTCGGATGGTTTTATTCTGGTGAATTTTTCTATTTCGGGGAAATTGTCTTTCAATAATGAACCAATCGGGAAAGCAGAGATGGCCCAATTGTTGGCCTCTAAATTTACAGCCATTCGATAAATGCGATCGGCATCTTTATTCTCTTTGTCGTAACTTAATTCGAAAAGCACAAACAAGGTGATGAGAATGCAACAGGCCATGCCAATGGCAAGACCAACAATATTGATAGAGGCGTGTAGTTTATTCCGTTTCAGGCTTCGCAGGGCAACAAGCAAATAATTGGAGATCATAGATTTAAGTATTGTGGTTGAGTCGATGCGTGGGTTGCAATTTCAATACCATTAAAAAAAACAGGGTTCTCAGATTAAAAAATGGAAGGTAGTTTTAAAGCATTGTGCATTAACGGACAAAAAAATGCCCGATAGTGGAACTGGATAAGGATTTGGTTTTGTGCATTATCTTAGCGCAAAGTATCATTTAAGATGAAGCGCACCATTATTATATATAGCCTTGCCTTAGCGGCATTGGTGTTTCTTTTAAAATTTCTTGAATACCGATTCATTATTCGAGATCTATCCTTTGAATTCTATTTTGGGATTGTAGCCATCCTTTTTACTGCTCTTGGAATCTGGACTGGTCTTAAGCTCACACGTAAAAAAATAGTACTTGTCGGGCCACAATTTATTTTGAATGAACCTGAATTACTGCGACTCGGCATCAGCAAACGAGAGCTTGAGGTGTTAGAATCAATTTCCCAAGGATTATCCAACCAACAAATAGCCGATAAATTGTTTGTGTCGCTGAATACCATTAAAACTCATTCCTCAAACTTGTTTTTAAAGTTAGAGGTAAGCCGCAGAACGCAGGCTGTTCAGCGGGCCAAAGAGCTTAGACTGATTCCATAATTTTCTAATGATCATTAAGAAACCGGAATTGAAGCTCCAACTTTTAGGGTGATTTCACCTAAATTTCTGAGAATCATCCTTTCGGGTGATTGATTTGGAGTTCGATTACCGTTGGTTTAGGCAAAAATTATAAAGCATATGAAAAAAGTAATTCTGGTTTACGGCTTGATTGCCGGTTTAATTGTGGGAGCAATGTTCTTTGTAACGGCTCCGTTTTACGAAAACGGTACCATCAATTTTGACAATGGTATGTGGGTGGGCTACACCTCTATGGTTGTTGCCCTCTCACTTGTCCTTTTTGGAGTAAAATCATATCGCGACAATTATTCTGAAGGCGTGATTTCCTTTGGCACTGCATTCAAAATAGGGATACTAATAACGTTGGTAGCCTCAGTAATTTATGCCTTGTCGTGGGAGGTAGCCTACAACACAGTTTCAAAAGGATATAGCGAGGCGATGAGCAAACACTACATTGAAAAGGCGAAGCAAGAGGGTAAGAGTGAAGCGGAAGTAGCTAAGGCAATTGCCGAGATGAAAGACTTTACAGCGATGTATGAAAACCCGCTTATCCGTTTTGGAATGACCTTGTTAGAAATTTTTCCAGTCGGTCTGATAATTTCGCTGATCAGTGCAGGGTTGTTACGTAAAAAGGAGTTTCTTTCAGCATAATCTTGATTAGAAAATATTTTTGCAATCCAAAGCCAAAACAGCAACCGAATACATTAAAGCCTTGCCGCCCGATCGGGTAGAGGTGATTAATGGTTTACGTAAAGAAATTTTAAAAAATCTACCGAAGAGTTTGGAAGAAACCATGCAATATGGCATGATCACCTACGTGGTGCCGCATAAACTTTATCCGGCCGGGTATCATGTAAAACCAACCGATCAATTGCCGTTGATGAGTCTGGCTTCGCAGAAAAGCCACATCGCATTGTATCACATGGCTGTGTATGAAGGTAAGTTGCGCGATTGGCTTGTCGATGAATGGATGAAAATTTCGGATAAAAAACTGGATATAGGTAAGGCATGTATCCGGTTTAAAAAAGTAGAAGATGTACCCGTAAAACTAATTGGTAAACTAGCCTCTAAAATGACACCCAAGCAATGGATTAAAATTTATGAGGAGAAAGTATTGGATAGCCGAAAGCAAAAGTAATCATAGAAAATCAGTATCTTGTTTAACAAACTAACCCTAACCCTTTATGATATTCTTATACGTCATTATTGCACTAATTTTGAGTTTGCTGCTCATCGCAGGTGTTATGCCCAAAGCCTTTACGCTTACAGCAGAAACGATTATTGATAAACCTAACGCTGAAGTTTTCAGTTTTGTGAAACAGATTAAAAATCAGGAACGCTATAGTGTTTGGGTAATGGCCGATCCGAACATAAAAATAAACTATCAGGGTACGGATGCCACCGTAGGGTTTATATCTAGCTGGAGTAGTGATAATAAAAATGTAGGGGTTGGCGCACAGGAGATTAAGAGCATAAAGGAAGGCGAACGTTATGATGTGGAGCTGCGATTTGAAAAACCTTTCAAGGCTACTAATCAAGCGTATACCACAACAACACCGGTGGGTGATAATCGCACGAAAGTGACTACAGTATTTTCAGGAAGCAACCCATTTCCGATGAACCTGATGATACCCATGATTAAAGGAATGTTGCTTAAAGACATGAAAAAGAATTTCGCGAACCTGAAAAATATTCTGGAAGAAGTTTGAGCAATCAAAATTTAAACTCAATAGTTAAAGCAAAGCATTATGAAACGAGTTACCGGATTGGGTGGCATATTTTTAAAACGGCTGACCCTAAGAAAATTAAGGAATGGTATGGCAAGCACCTCGGTTTGCCTATCGATGATTATGGAGCATCGTTTAAGTGGATTGATCCGGATAATAAGGAAGCCGCGCCTGCACAAACAGCCTGGAGTCCGTTTAAAGATGACACCACTTACTTCGCGCCAAGCAAGAAGGAATTTATGTTCAACTATCGGGTAGAGAACTTAGTGGAATTGCTAAAAGTATTGAAAGAAGAAGGTGTTGAGATTGTGGGTGAAATGCAAGAGTACCCCTACGGAAAGTTTTGGTTGGATTATGGATCCCGATGGCAATAAGGTTGAGCTGTGGGAGCCAAAGGATGATGGATTTTAAAGAGGTTAACTTCCAATCCATTTCTTGAATTCAGGTGCCATTTCTTTGCTTACGTGGACTGCCTCTTTTATTTCAGGATTTAAGAAAACCTGAATCTTACCATTATCGGGTTTGAAGCGATCGATTGCCTTTCGATGCGCAATGAATTTTCGGTTTATGCGAAAGAAAACAGTTGGATCCAATTCAGATTCCAGTTCAGCAAGATTTTTATCGACTATCATTTGTCGGCCTGAAAAGTCACGAACAAAAACAATTTTGTGATCCGTAAAGAAGTAGGCAACTTCTTTCGTATTGATGGCGACAAATTCAGTTCCTTTACGAGCCACAATTCTACTCTTGGCAGGACTCTGTTGTTGAATAAGTTTTGAAATGTTTCCTTGGAAGAAGTGTTGTTCCAGTTTTTGAATTTACCCCGTTATTCCCCCCCCCCCCCCCCCCCCCCCCCCCCCCGCCCCCCCCCCCCCCCCCCCCGCCCCCCCCCCCCGCCCCCCCCCCCCCGCCCCCCCCCCCCCCCCCCCCCCCCCCCCCCCCCCCCCCCCCCCCCCCCCCCCCCCCCCCCCCCCCCCCCCCCCCCCCCCCCCCCGAATTTTGTGTTTATAAAGTTCGCAAATTTCAATGTAGTAATTATGAAGCAAAATGCGCAGGAAATTTGAGGGACTGGGCTGAGGCTGTGAATTTTTACATCTGAAAACAGGAAAACGACTTGAATGAAATAATCTTAAATTTATAATCTAACCTCAAACCAATCCTTATGGAAATTCAACTTAACTATCTCGCTATTGTTGTTGCTGCCCTCTCAACCTTTTTAATTGGTGGCTTATGGTATTCGCCAGCCGTTTTTGGAAAAGCCTGGATGAAAGAAAATGGTTTTACCGAAGAGGGTATGAAGGGAGGTAACATGGTAAAAATTTTTGGTGTCGCTTTTATTTTAGGATTGATCTCAGCTGTAAACCTTGCCATGTTTATGGGCCCTGAAAATGATCCGGCTATGGGTGCCATGTGGGGATTTCTGGCTGGCGCAGGCTGGGTAGCCACTTTCGTGGGAACACATTATTTATTTGAACGCAGATCATTCAAACTATTTTTAATCAATGCAGGCTATAGCATTGTTGCCCTTACTGTAATGGGAATCATTTTGGCTGCATGGAAGTAATTAGAGATGCTTTTCCTTATTTTCCTAAAAATAATCTTCAGATTTTGCTTTGCGTGGATGCCTTGGTAACTTCCAATCTTAAACGAACTATTTTATGCAATGGCGAGGACGAAGACAAAGTGGTAATGTGGATGATCAACGCGGAAGTGGTGGTGGAGGCTTTGGTGGTCTCCCAATAAAGGGAGGAATAGGTATCGTTATCGTCATTGTAGTGCTCGGGTTGATCACGGGACAAAATCCTTTATCTCTTTTGCAACAAATACCGATGGATAGCGGGCCTTCGGTTTCGCAATCTACACCCTATCAATCTACCCCGGAAGAACAAGAGTTGGTAGACCTCGTAGGTGTGGTGTTGGCCGATACGGAAGATGTATGGAATAAATTATTGGACGATTATCGCGAACCACATTTAACAATTTTTAATGGTACGGTTCAATCAAGTTGTGGTAATGCCGATGCATCAACCGGGCCTTTTTATTGTAGTGCCGATGAGCGCGTGTATATTGATCTTAGTTTTTATAAAGAATTAGAGAGTCGGTTTAATGCACCTGGCGATTTTGCGCAGGCCTATGTAATTGCGCACGAAGTGGGGCATCATGTGCAACATCTTTTGGGTATCACTGATAAGGTTCACGAAATGAAAGGCCAACTCAATGAAGCCGAGTATAATAAACTCTCTGTTAAGCTTGAATTACAAGCCGATTTTCTGGCGGGCGTTTGGGCACATCATGCCGATGCGATGTTTAATATAATTGAGGCCGGAGATTTTGATGAAGCCATGAACGCAGCCAGCGCTATTGGTGACGATCGTTTACAAAAGCAAGCTCAGGGTTATGTTGTACCGGATTCATTTACCCACGGCACCTCCGCCCAAAGGCAACGCTGGTTTAGAAAGGGCTACGAAACGGGCGACATAAATCAAGGTGATACATTTAATGCTACTAACCTGTAAGGTTTGGGTAAGATCAACAGGCATGTGTATCTTTGAAGGATGAGTGGAGAACCAACACCTTTATTTTTTCAAATTTTACTATTCTTTTCGAGTGGGGTGCTATTTGTAGCGTCTGCGCTGTTGGTTTCCCGGTTGATAAGACCTAATCGGCCAAACAAACAAAAACTAACTTACGAAAGTGGCGAGACGCCACAAGGCAATGCCTGGATTCAATTTAATCTTCGATTTTATGTGCTGGCGTTGGTTTTTATTCTATTTGAAGTAGAAGTTGTTTTTCTTTTTCCCTGGTCAGTTGTTTTTGCGAATAAAGAATTGATTGCCGAAACCAATGGTGCGTGGGGTTGGTTTGCTTTTGTTGAAATGTTGATTTTCATTTTCATATTGGTTTTGGGGTTAGCCTATGCGTGGAAAATGGGACACTTAGATTGGATAAAATCTTCGCCCGATATTAAGGATGTTGAATCACCCGTGCCTAATTCGCTTTACGCGGACTTAAATGAAAAGTACAAGCACCATAAAGTTAACACGCCATGAAGGGGTTGTTGGATCAGCAGTTTGAGCATGGAGGCGTCATCATCACGAAAGTAGATGACTTATTAAATTGGTCGCGCCTGTCATCGTTGTTTCCCATGACGTTTGGGTTGGCTTGTTGTGCGATAGAGTTTATGAGTACGGGTAGTACGGTTTATGATATGGATCGGTTTGGCATGGTGCCGCGCGCCTCTCCACGCCAATCCGATGTTATGATTGTTTCGGGTACAGTAACTTTTAAAATGGCCGATCGCATTAAGCAACTCTATGAACAAATGTCGGAGCCGCGCTATGTTATTTCGATGGGCTCATGTTCAAATTGTGGTGGTCCGTATTGGCAACATGGATATCATGTTATAAAAGGAGTTGATCGGATTATTCCTGTCGATGTTTATGTGCCTGGTTGTCCACCACGACCGGAGGCTTTGCTTGGTGGAATTCTAAAACTCCATGAGAAGATCAGGAATGAAAGCCGGATGAAACCTACGGCTATTGAACAATTAATTGAAAAGGAATCTCATGTCTGACAAGAAGGAACAATTGATTGCCTTGATTCGTCAGGTTTCTGACGAGGTTACTGAAATTGCTAACTCAACTCCTTTTGGTGTAATCATAAAAACGGAGTCGTTGCTTTCTGTTAGCGAATTGCTTCATAAAAATCCAGCTGCTTATTTTGATATGCTGAGCTGTGTTACTGGTATTGATAATGGTGTAGAAGCGGGAACGATGGAAGTCATTTATCATTTGTATTCTATCCCGCTTAATCAATCGATCGCATTGAAAGTAATTTTACCTCGCGATAATCCGGAAGTTGAAAGTATAAGTAGTATTTGGAAATCGGCTAACTGGTTGGAGCGTGAAGTGTTTGATATGTTTGGAATCAATTTTAAAAATCATCCCGACTTAAGAAGAATTTTAATGCCAGCCGATTGGAAAGGATATCCCTTGCGAAAGGATTATAAACACGAAGAGTATTATCGCAATATCAAAATTGAATACTGATTAATTACCGGGGGGGAGGGGCGGGCGGGGAGATTCTTTCAAAGTAGGACCACCTTCAGAAGAGTGCGCCCAAAACTTCTAAAGCAAAACGATGAAGAAACTTATTTTACATTATCAACTATCCATTGTAAATTGAAACAACAGCAATATTTATATAAAGAAGATAACTTAATCGACTCTGAGCCGAACAAGTTTCGCGAAAGCGAATTGAAGTCGGAGGAGATGATTATTAATCTTGGTCCACAACATCCATCTACACATGGTGTGTTGCGCTTGGAAGTTTTGTCGGATGGAGAAATAATAAAAGAAGTTGTTCCGCACATTGGCTACCTGCATCCGTGTTTCGAAAAACATGCAGAGAGCCTTCCGTACAATCAGGCGATCCCGTTTGTTGATCGCATGGACTATGTCGCTGCCATGAATTCAGAGCATGCCTATGCGATGGGTGTAGAAAAGATGCTTGGAATTAGTGAACAAATTCCAAAACGGGTTGAATACATCCGCGTGCTGGTTGCTGAAATGAATCGCATTGCATCGCACTTGATTGCTGTGGGTACGTATGGATTAGATTTGGGTTCATTCACTCCATTTTTTTGGATCATGCGCGACCGCGAACATATTCTTCGTTTGCTTGAGTGGGCGAGTGGCGCCCGCATGCTTTACAATTACATTTGGATTGGTGGTTTGTTTTATGACTTGCCCGTTGGCTTCGAACAACGGTGCAGAGAATTTATTACTTACTTCAGACCAAAAGTCGCAGAGTTAGAAACAATCTTAATCGACAATAAAATTTTTATTGATCGCACGGCTAATGTAGGTGTGCTACCTTTGAATCTCGCAATCAACAGCGGCATCACCGGGCCCATGTTGCGCGCTTCGGGTTTGCGTTTTGATTTACGTAGAGTGGATGGTTATTCGGTTTATCCAGAATTGGAGTTTGAAATTCCTATTGGTGAAGGGAAGATGGGTAAGGTTGGTGATTGTTGGGATCGAACTTGGATACGGGTAAAGGAAATTTATGAGTCCTTAAAAATAATGGAGCAGTGTCTCGCAAAACTTGAAGGAGAACATAAGCGTACCCGGGAGTTTGATCCGCAAGCGTTGGTGCCAAAAAAGATTCGCCCCAAGGCACAAGAACTTTATATGCGTGCTGAAAATCCGAAAGGTGAGTTGGGGTATTTTTTTAGAGCGGATGGAAAAAGTGATGTTCCATTTCGCTGCAAAGCACGGGCGTGTTCGTTTGTAAATCTCTCCATCTTACCTGAACTTAGCAGAGGCGTTTTGATTGCAGATTTGATTGCAATCCTTGGCTCTATTGATATTGTATTAGGCGAAGTAGATCGTTAAACTATGATTAAAATAGTATCAACAGAACAAATTAAAGCCTGGGATGTATTCACCATCCGCGAAGAGCCTATTGCTTCTATTGATTTGATGGAGCGCGCCTGTGAGGCTTTTGTTACCTGGTTTGTTGAACACTATGGTGCATCTCATAAGATAGGAATTGTTTGTGGTACAGGTAATAATGGTGGTGATGGATTAGGGAGTTGCGCGATTGCTCAATGATTGGCATTACCCAATTAAAGTCTGGATTGTTCGAGGTTCCGGTACAGAGTCAATTGACTTTGTTACGAATCTTAAAAGATTAAATTCTAAAATCTCTGTTTCAGAAATTACTTCGAATGCCGACTGCGAGTTGTTTGCTGATCGCACAATTTTGATTGATGCAATTTTTGGTTCAGGACTGAGCAGACCAGCAGAAGGAATTTATGCGAAGGTGATTGATTGTCTGAATAAAGCGAACAAGATTAAGATCGCCATTGATATTCCATCCGGCCTGCGTGTCGACCAGCATTCAACGGGTGCCATTTTTAAAGCAGGTCAAACCGTATCCTTTCAAATTCCCAAGCTGGCTTTTCTTCAACCTGAAAAATCAGGAATGGGTAGGAGAGTTGCACGTAGTCGATATCGGGCTTAGTAAAAAATATTTGAAGGAGGTTGAGGCAACTCATTTTCTTATCATCCTTAAATCTGTTAAGAAAATTTTAAAGCCACGTTCCCGTTTCGATCACAAAGGAAAATTTGGTCATGCCTTGCTGATTGCCGGCTCAACCGGAAAGATGGGCGCGTGTATTTTATCAGCCCGGGCTGCCTTGCGTTCTGGATTAGGTTTGTTAACAGTTCATGTACCAGGTAATGGATATTCAATAATTCAGATGGCAGTTCCTGAAGCCATGGCAACAATTGATCAATCCACTGATTTTTTCTGGTCGGGAAGTGGAAAGTTTTTTACTTCGATAGGCATTGGTCCGGGTTTAGGTCAGGCAAATGAAACCATCAAAGGGTTTGAACAACTATTGAAGAGCTTTAAAAAACCAATGGTTATTGATGCTGACGCCCTTAATATTTTATCCTCCAACCCTGAATTACAAAAGCTAATCCCGGAAGGAAGTATTTTAACACCGCACCCGGGTGAGTTTGCCCGATTAGTTGGCGAATGGAAAAATGATTTTGATAAACTTGAAAAGTTGAAGGAGTTTGCTGCCCGCATCCAATCTATTGTAATTTTAAAAGGAGCTTATACGTGTATTGCGAGTCCTGATGGAAAACTATTTTTTAACTCTACCGGAAACCCAGGCATGGCTACCGGAGGAAGCGGTGATGTTCTTACGGGTATTTTAACCGGGTTGTTTGCACAAGGATATTCTTCCTTAGAGGCCTCTATTACAGGAGTTTACATTCATGGATTGGCAGGGGATCTGGCAGTCCGGAATAAGGGAGAAATTTCATTAATAGCCAGTGATATCGTTGATTATTTGCCAGATGCCTTTAGAAAAGTGGAATAGAACGACTCAAATCAGAATTTATTTCAAATTGTTTTAAACTTTTGGCTCACATCTTGCATCTAAATGATACGAAATAACGTAAACACAGGTAATGACTCTGAATAAAGCCATACTTCTTTTACTTACCCTTACCCTGGCGGTCAATCTAAGTTATAGTCAAGGCAGGGAAGAAGTTTTTTATACAGGTCAACCAGATCCAGTTAAGTCAATCCAGATTTATCCTAACCCGGCTACAGAATTTTTGAATGTTAAGCTAGAAGTACCCCATGCGAAGCAAGTGAAACTTACCTGTCTTAATATTTTGGGTAGCACCATGGAAATGGAAACTGAGATCGTGGATGATTTTGAAATACGAATTCGTGTAAAAGACCTTACTTCAGGCTACTATTTTATTTCTGTGCAGGATGAGAGACTCAAAACCAAATGCACGTTCAAGTTTTTGAAGCGATAATCTTCGCATTTTATTAATCCTCCCTTTTAGTTACTTTTCTGATTCATTGACCTTGAATCCTATTGACTCTTTTGTCCTTGCTATTGATATTGGTACCACCAGCACAAAAGCACTTGCCGTTCTTCCAAACGGTGATGTTTTAGAGAGTTGTCAAAGATTTTATCCAACACATTATCCTAAGCCTGGCTACGCAGAGCAGGATCCCCAACAAATTCTGGAAGCAGTAAAGGAAGTTGTTAATGACACACTCGGCAATATTACGGAGACCTACACGCTTAAAGGGATTTGTTTTAGTAGCGCTATGCACAGCCTGATGGCGGTAGCGGGAGATGGAAAACCTTTATCGCCCCTTATCATTTGGGCCGATACCCGAAGTTCCTTACAGGCAGCACAACTTAAAAATATAGAACTCGGTTACTTCCTTCACGATCAAACGGGCACACCAGTTCACCCTATGTCACCTCTTTGTAAACTTTTGTGGTGGAAGGAGCATGAACCCGATCAGTTTGATCGTGTTTATAAATTTATTTCCATAAAGGAGTTTGTCATTTATCATTTATGTGGTGATTTTTTGATCGATCACTCCGTGGCTTCAGCAACCGGCATGTTCAACATCGAAACTTTGACGTGGTCTGAACAAGCGTTGCAACTGATTGGGGTTACAACCTCCAAACTTTCTGAACCTGTTTCCATTTATCACAACACCAAAATAAAATCTCTAAAAGAGTTACACGCAAAGGCTATTGGTGTAGATGTATTTATGGGTGGTAGTGATGGCTGTCTTGCTCAGTTAGGTAGTGATGCGATGAATGATGGGGATATGACCATTACAGTGGGCACCAGTGGTGCGGTGCGGAGGGTAGCAGGAAGGCATTTTAAGGATGCTGAAAGAAAACTATTTCGCTATCTGCTGGACCCTGATGTGAAGATTGTTGGCGGAGCATCAAATAATGGAACCGTAATTATGGATTGGTTTAGCCGGGAGTTTATGTCAACATCCAATCTCTCAGAACTCGGAAAAACCGCCATGGGGGCTCCTGCTGGTTGCGATGGTCTTATTGCCTTGCCGTTTTTATTAGGCGAGCGGGCACCGATCTATAATCCGGAAGCCCGGGGAGTTTTCTTTAATATAGCGCTAACTCATACCCGTGCGCATTTTGTTCGGGCACTTATGGAAGGAATTTGTTTTGAGATATTAAGCATTATAAAAAGCGTGGAGGCAAGTTGTGGGCCATCTAAAAAAGTTTTGATTAGCGGTGGCATTACACATTCGCCCGAATGGGTTCAGCTGCTTAGTACAATAACAGGCAAAGAATTAATTCTTTCTGGTGATTATGATGCCTCGGCCCTGGGGGCAGCAGCTATTGCCTTTAAGGCCTTAAATATCCCTTACAATTTTAAGCGAGCGGATCGAACCGTATTTATTCCGTATCGCTCATTAAGTGGCCTCTATCAACAACAGTTCGAGCTTTTTGAAAAGCTTTATTTTAAACTGGAAAGTCAATTTGGCCAGATGGAATCGGGCATGAGAGGTTAAAAATTACTCTATCAGACGGTTGTAGAAGATAATTCTCAATTCTATGGAGTTCAATTCTTAGTAATGCTTATAGAATTGCTTAATTTGTTGAACCTGAAAATCTTACATTTTAATCAACCCCCTCATCATGCAAATTGGCTTAATTGGTTTAGGAAAAATGGGCTATAACCTTGCCCTTAATTTCAAAAGTAAAGGACATGATGTTGTAGCGTTTGACGTAAACAAGGCGGCAATGGAAAAAATTGCCCATGAAGGGGTGACTACCGCACCCACTATTGGAGATTTAGCCTTAGCCATGACGGGTAGACGCGTGGTCTGGCTTATGGTGCCTGCTGGCAATGTTGTTGATGTTGTGCTTAGCAATCTTAAATATCATCTCGCGCCTGATGATATCGTAATCGATGGTGGCAACTCTCATTTTAAAGATACTATTAACCGTGCCAGGGACTTAGAAAAATTAGGAATTCACTATTTAGACTGTGGCACGAGTGGCGGTGTAACGGGGGCGTTGCACGGGGTTTGCGTGATGATTGGCGGTAAACCCGAAATATTTGAGTATTGCGAATCCCTCTTTAAATCTATTTCTGTACCCAATGGGTATTTGTACTGTGGTAAAACAGGTAACGGACATTTTACGAAGATGGTGCATAATGGAATTGAATATGGTATGATGCAGGCCATTGCCGAAGGTATGGAAGTGTTGAACAAGTACGATGCTAATGTTGACTTGGCGGCCGTATCAAAAGTCTGGAATCATGGTTCCGTGGTTCGAAGTTGGTTGATGGAACTTACACAACGTGCTCTTGAGAATGATAGGAACCTTGAATCAATTAAAGGCATTATGCATTCTTCAGGTGAAGGTAAGTGGACCGTAGAAACAGCTTTGGAGATGGGCGTTCCAACCCCAGTTATTACCATGTCTTTGCTTATGCGCTATCGTTCACAACAAGAAGACACGTTTTCAGGAAAGATTGTAGCCGCCTTGCGCAATGAGTTTGGCGGGCATTCGGTTGAGAAGAAAAAGGAATAATTGACAGTTAACAAATGCACAATGGGCAAAAGTTTGAATCCTAAGTTGTCAATTCTTTGATTTGTCAACTGTCAACTTTTAAAATCAAAAGTAACATTCAGCGTAAGCACTTCATTCTTTCTCTTAACCTTTACGGATGTAGTTTGGCCTTTCTCAAATTTACCTAAGGCATCCATATAGTTTTGAATGTCCTTAATGGGGTATTCTCCAATCTGAATAATAATATCACCTGTTTCAATTCCAGCTTTTTGTGCCGGACGGCCTTCGGTAACTCCATCAACCAATAAACCGGCTGCATCCGAGGTATAACTTGGCATCACACCCAGTGTTACTTTAAACGACCGAGAAGAATCCATCGATTTGTTTTTAGTTTCCAGAAACGCCAGCTTGGGTTCGTCATTTAATTTTTCAATCAACGCAGTAATCAGTTCCAAAACTTCTTTTTCTCCGGCATAATTAATTTTATCCCAATCATCAGAAGGTTTGTGATAGTCGCTGTGCGATCCGGTGAAGAAATGTAATACGGGAATATTCTTTAAGTAAAAGGAGGTGTGATCGGAGGGACCTATTCCGGACGAATCGGTTTTAATAGAAAGTTGTGTTCCGGAAATGCTTTTCAATGCAGGTTCCCAAACCGGACTGGTTCCTGTACCACTGACAGAGATACTTTTCGTGGTAGGATTTAGTCTTCCAATCATATCCATATTGATCATGTAGTTCACTTGATTCAAGTCAAGGGTGGGATGTTCATTAAAATATTTTGATCCAAACAGACCTAACTCTTCCCCGCTAAAACAGATAAAAAGAAAATTGCTTTTCTCTTTCACTTTGTTTGTAGAAAAGTAACGAGCAAGCTCAAGCACTCCGGCCACGCCCGAGGCATTGTCATCGGCTCCGTTATGAATTTTTCCTGCCGGGTTTGCATCTAATGAACCTCCATTTTCGCCTAAGCCTAAATGATCGAAGTGTGCACCAATTATAATTGTATTAGATGCCTGATTATCTAAGTATGCAACTACATTATGGCCTGTGCCTTCTGTGCCCGTGCCATGCATACCTCCTTTAAAGGGAAATGATTGTTCGAATGTTGACGATTCTCCTTTTGGCGTAAGATTTAATTTTTTGAATTGCTTTTCGATGTACTCCATGGCCATCTTCTCTCCTTCCGATCCGGTTTGGCGGCCTTGCATCGTATCGTCTGATAAAACTTTGATATGGCCTTTAAGATTTTTTTCCTCAATCTTTTGGCTAAAGGCCGAATAAGAAACGGTGATTGAAAGGAAAAACAAAAGAAGGTTACGGGTTTTCATAGGTTGCTAATTAAATCAGTTGCAAAGTAAATCCCATTTGCTCTACAAAGTGACGACATCAGGATTTTTTTACCGAAATCAAACCAAACCTCGTAATTTTGCATTCGACTAACCAACTATCGAAATGAAAGGACCTAACATTGTAATGCTTACCGATTTTCGCCCTTATCAAAAGTGGCTTTGCAGTACGCACTAAAATGGCTGCTCCACTGGAAGCGAACTTTACCATTTTAAATATTGTGCGGATTGATGGTATACCAAAAGCCAATTTAAGAATGAAGCATATTGAGAAGTCGGTTGCTCAGATTTCACAAGAAGAAGGTAATAATTTGGTGGCCGAACTGCGCAAGCAAGTAAAGGGAAACTACGCCCTTGAATTTAAGCCAGTGAAAGCACGCACTGTTTCGGAGATGGTAAGAAAATATGTCGCTAAACATCCCACCAACATGGTGGTGATGGGTTTACAAGGGGCTTCGGCTATGAAGAAGGCTCGCTTAGGCGGAACCACTGTTTCGGTTATTGATGAATGCCCCGTACCCGTTTTGGCTATTCCTGCATTGGCCAACTTTCAGAACTTAAAGCATATTGTCTATGCTTCTGATCTAAAAAATATTCAGAAAGAACTTGACATGATTGTTGAATTCGCGAAAATATTTGGATCCGCGGTTCACATGATTCACGTAGCGCCAATTATGGATAAAAAGTAGATGCTTCGATTCAAGCTGTGGAAGAGGCTATTCAAAAATGAATTACGACAAGTTGGATTTTAAATTGATTTTGGAGGAAGATATTACCATGGCCATTGCCGGGTACATCAAAGCAACCAAAGCTGATCTGCTTACGACCTTCACACACAAGCTTAGTCTGGAAGAAAAAATCTTTGGCCGGAGTGTTACTCGTAAAGTTGCCTATCAGGCAATCACTCCACTGCTGGCGATTAAGCGGAAATAGAATGATTAAAACTCCGCATTTCCCGGAAACCTCGGGAACGGAATAACATCGCGGATATTGGTCATGCCGGTAACAAATAGCATCAGGCGTTCGAAGCCAAGCCCAAAACCACTGTGTGGTGCCGAGCCAAACTTGCGCAAATCCAGATACCACCACAATTCTTTTTCGGGGAGATTCATTTCTTTAATGCGCGTTAGCAAGCGGTCGTAGCGTTCTTCACGTTGCGAACCCCCAATAATTTCTCCGATACCGGGAAACAATACATCCATGGCAGCAACCGTTTTGTTATCTTCATTCTG
The DNA here is from genome assembly GCA_016709845.1 of Flammeovirgaceae bacterium. GTDB lineage: Bacteria > Bacteroidota > Bacteroidia > Cytophagales > Cyclobacteriaceae > ELB16-189. The sequence goes on from JADJMA010000006.1 coordinate 216,206, forward strand.
CCGCATGTAAAATGCTTTGATGTCCTTGGGATAGTTGTAAAGAATTACCGGTTTCTTAAAATGCTTCTCAACCAGGTAGCGTTCATGCTCCGATTGTAAATCAACACCCCATGAATCGATCAGGTATTGAAATTTCTTTTTCTTATTTGGATTGGAATTTTTCAGAATGTCAATTGCTTCTGTATAACTAAGTTTTTGAAATTCATTTTCGGTTACAAATTTCAATCGATCAAGTAAACTTAATTCACTGCGCTGATCTTGTGGTTTGGTTGCTTCTTCATCCAATCCACGCTTGTTTAAAAATTCTAAATCTTCGGCACAATTGTCTAACGCATATTTTACAAGGTATTGTAACAGGTCTGTGGCCAACTGCATGTTATCCTGAATATCATAGAAGGCCATCTCGGGCTCTATCATCCAAAACTCGGCAAGGTGTCGCGTTGTATTTGAATTTTCAGCACGGAAAGTTGGACCGAAAGTATAAATCTCACTTAAAGCTAACGCATAGGTTTCACCCTCTAATTGACCGGACACTGTAAGGTTCGTTTCCTTGCCAAAGAAATCTTCTTTGTGGTTGATATGTCCTTGCTCATCAAGGGGAGGATTTTCGGGACTTAAAGTTGTAACGCGAAACATGGCCCCGGCACCTTCGGCATCCGAACCGGTAATAATAGGTGTATGGATGTAAAAGAAACCACGATCGTTAAAAAATTTATGAATTGCGAAGGCCATAGCATGGCGCACGCGCATCACCGCTCCAAACGTGTTCGTGCGCGAACGTAGATGGGCGATTTCACGAAGATATTCCAGACTGGGTTTGTTCTTTAATTGTAAAGGATAAGCTTCTGCATCGCAGTCGCCCAGAATTCTGAAGTTCTGTAACTTTTACCTCAACAGCCTGTCCTTTACCCATAGACTCTATTAAAACACCCGTAACGGATATGCAAGCTCCTGTGGTAATCCGTTTCAACGTGCCTTCATCCAGTGAATTAAGTTCTACTACGGCTTGCAGGTTTTGTATGGTAGATCCATCATTTATGGAAATGAATTGACTATTTCGAAATGTGCGTACCCAGCCCTCTACTTTGACAGTTTGTCCGGCAGGGCTGGTGGCCAATAAACCTTTAATCTTAGATCGTTTCATAATAACCGAAATTGGGATCGCAAAAAACGTCATTTTGAGATTTTAATCAAAATCAAGTTTCAGAATCTAAACTTCCACTCCGATTAATGATTTAAATTGAAATTGAGGGGCTTAAGTCGCTTTTTACTGAAACACTGAATTGGTAACTTTACCACAATCTTATGCAGAAACTAAGTTTACATCAGAGTCTTCAACAAAAGCTATCTCCTCAGCAGATTCAGTTTATCAAATTGCTGCAGGTGCCTACAGCCGAATTAGAAAACCGTATCGAGGAGGAGTTGGAAATTAATCCGGTTTTGGAAGAGGGTGCCGATGAGCAAGAGGAGGAAGATAAAAATGACCCTTCTGATGAACCCACCGAAGAGAAAACAGAAACGATTTCCTCGCAAGAGGATATTGATATTAAGGATTACCTCCGCGATGACGACTATAATAGCTATAAAACGCAAACGGATGGTGATGGCGATGATGATGACGATCGGGAGATGCCTATACCCATGGGTACATCGCTTCATGAAACCCTTACCACCCAGCTTGGGTTTCTTGGTCTTAACGATCGCGAGTTAACGATTGGTAAACAATTGATCGGCAGCATTGAGGGCGATGGCTACATCAGGCGCGATCTGGAGTCCATCGTGAATGACCTTGCCTTCTCTCAAAATCTTGATACTAATCTTGAAGAAGTTGAAATAATTCTGAAGCGCATTCAATCCTTCGATCCGGCTGGCATTGCTGCTCGTAATTTACAAGAGTGCTTATTGTTGCAACTTGAACGCATGGATGACGGTCAGGATGTTGATGTAATTGTAGGTAAGCGCATCATTCAGGAATGCTACGAAGAGTTCACTAAAAAGCATTATGCCAAGATCCTTAAAAAGTTGGATTTGGATGATGAGGAATATATTAAAGATGCTATTGAGTTAATAGTGCGGTTAAACCCAAAGCCGGGTGGAGAATTGAATACCGGCATGGCCAAAAATCAATATGTAATTCCGGATTTTATTCTTTCCAACAACAATGGAAAACTTGAACTCGCTTTAAATTCGCGCAACGCTCCAGAGTTGCGGATTAGCCGTTCGTACTCTGAAATGTTTAAAGCGTATGATAAGGGAGATAAGAAGGATAAAAAATTAAAAGAGGCTGTTTCGTTTGTGAAGCAAAAACTGGATGCAGCCAAATGGTTTATTGATGCAATCAAGCAGCGTCAACACACGCTTTTGCGAACCATGCGTGCGATAGTAGATTTTCAATTTGATTATTTTCTGGAAGGCGATGAAACAAAACTCCGCCCCATGATTTTGAAAGACATAGCACTGATTATAAGCATGGATATCTCTACGGTAAGCCGCGTGGCCAGTAGTAAAACTGTGCAAACAGACTTTGGGGTTTTTCCCCTCAAATATTTTTTCTCAGAAGGCATTACAACAGATTCAGGTGAAGAAGTAAGCAGTCGTGAGGTTAAACAGATCATTAAGGATCTGATTGAAGTGGAGGATAAAAACAAACCTTTTTCGGACGACAAGCTGGAAGATTTGTTAAATGAAAAGGGATATAATATCGCGAGACGAACCGTGGCCAAATACAGAGAGCAACTAAATATTCCGGTGGCTCGTTTACGAAAAGAAATGCGGTGAGAATACTAGCTATAATTATTTCGATAATTTTTCATCCCTTATTGCTCACTACCTATCTGGTAATGCTATTAGGTTACTACTTTCCATCGATGCTGATGATCGCTCCCGAGAACTTTAAAATAATTCTGGCTTTTGTTTTTTGCTTTACATTTTTACTTCCAGCGGTAAACATGCTGATGTTTAAATTATTCGGTACCATATCCAGTTACACACTGGATTCTCGCAAAGAACGAATTATACCCTTTCTGGCTATTTCAATAATTTATGTGGTCACTACATTTTTGTTTTATAACAAGCTAAGGTTCTCCCAAAACTTTAATTATTTAATTTTATTAGTAACCGTACTGGTTGTGGTATCTGCAGCGCTTACTCTGCTTTATAAGGTCAGCGTTCATAGCTTGGCGGTATGGGGCGCTATCGGTATTATCCTTCCATTAAATAAAGCGTTAGAACAATCTTATTTGCTTTGGCCCACGGCCATCGCTTTAGTAATTGCCGGAGTGGTTATGGCATCAAGGCTTTATTTAAATTCACATACCCCGCGGCAAGTGTTGGTAGGTAGTTTAGTGGGTTTTTCAATTGGGTTTTTAGGTATCATCTTTTTATTTTAATGCCATGGACTTTCAATTTCTGAAATATGAAGTTGCTGCGGGCGTGGCAACCATTACGCTTAACCGACCTGAAGTTTATAATGCGTTAAATGATGGCATTACCTATGAACTTCAAGATGCATTCAAAGCGGTGGGTAAAGATGAACAAGTGCGCGTAGTTGTGCTGACAGGAGCTGGTAAAGCCTTTTGTTCCGGACAGGATTTGAAAGCGGTTGCCGGTGCGGAAAAAAGATCGTTCATGGAATCAATTTCAAAACGATACAATCCAATCATTCGCTCCATGCGCGCTTTACCTAAGCCAATAATTTGCCGACTCAATGGTGTTGCTGCTGGTGCGGGTTGTTCTTTTGCCCTGGCGTGCGATATGATAGTTGCAACGGAAGAAGCCACGTTAATTGAAGTGTTTATTAACATTGGGCTGGTACCCGATTCCGGATCTTCTTACTTTTTACCGCGATTAGTGGGTATGGCTAAGGCTTTTGAATTATGTTCTATGGGCAGTCGGGTAAAAGCAAGTGAAGCTTTGCAGTTAGGTCTCATCAATCGGGTAACGGCAGCGGATCAATTAGATGTGGTGGTTAAAGAATACACAGATTATTTCGCACAGGCGCCTACCAAATCTATTGGTCTTATTAAAAAGATGCTGAATAAATCAAGCATCTCCGGTTTAAATGAAATGTTGGAGTATGAAACCTATTGCCAAGAGATTGCTGGAACCTACAACGACTATAAAGAAGGAGTCACCGCTTTTCTTGAAAAGCGGAAACCCGTATTTAAAGGCACGTAATTAAAATCCGTTTATTGAGATACCGTATGTCAAGGTATTAAAATCGGCCCCTAAAGGTCCTTTACCTTTCTCAAACATGTTGGAAAGATTGTAGAATGAAAACAGAGTAATACTTCCAACGCCTATTCGGGCATAAATTCCGTATCTAAGCCGATTAAGTCCAAGGGGTGATTTATACTTGTCTTTAACCGTTTCACCTTTGTCCTCAAGCTTTACTTTCCGGAAGGAGTCATAGAGATACCCAATACGACCACCCAGCGCTACATTAAAACTTCTCGAAATGTCTTCAGGTTTAGTATCAAACCGGATGTCAATTGGAATTTCAATATAATTAGCTACTAACATAGATTTACTAGCCAACGAAGGATAGATTCTTTCCGGGCTAAGCAAATTGTACTGTTCCACCTGATCTAAAGAGGTCGCACCTCCTGGATAACTATCTAACTCAACGGTATCAATAAGTGTTGCGCCATTTTTAAACTTCCAACGCTCCAAACTAAGGCCAATACCGGGTTTAAACTAAATTTTGAGCGGCCAAACCGCATAGAATATTGATAGTATAAATTGACCGTGCGGGATCCCCACCAACCTTGTTTCCAGGTACTGGGTGGGTTAATGGCTTGGTTAACACCTATGTCAACCATAAATGTTCCTGGAATGTTGGGCCTAGCCGTTTTCTTTACCGGCTCATCTTGGCCAAAAGAGAAGATGGATACCAACACAAAGAGAACCAAACTCACTATTTTTTTCATCCGACCGGTTTTAAAGTACTAAACGGTTAAAATCAGGTTAATATTTCTGTTTGAAATAAAAAACCTAACCCATTCAATTTGAGTTAGGATTTTAAAAAGTGAGCCTGGAGGGATTCAAACCCCCAACCTTCTGATCCGTAGTCAGATACTCTATTCAGTTAAGCTACAGGCCCAAAATAGTCTGCAAAGGTAATTAAATAATGATTTTCACCAAAGATTGGGATATTTCCAATTATTGAAAATCACCTTAATCCAAAACAAAATTAACAGGCATTGTCATTCTAACCTTTACGGGTTTGCCTCGCTGCCTGCCGGGTTCCCATCGGGTTTGGATCAACACCCTCATGGCTTCAGTAGTAGTGCCAGTATCACGCCTGATGGAAGTCACGTTATTTTACTAATAAATTCAATCGTTGATGTTTTGGATTGGGGATCAGCATGTCTTTTTTCCCAACGCGAAATAACAATGAATACAACGATCAACGCGATGATTAAAAACAGAAAGGTAAAAATGCGTGTGACTAATTTGATTCGTTTTTCTTCGCCATGTTGTTTTAATACGGCACCATAATTCCGGAACCGATCGCTTCCGCGAGCCGTCAGGCGTTGTCTTCGCAACCGGATTTCGTGCTTACCCATTATACTTCAACTTTAAATTAAAATTTGTTCTTAATTTATCGAGCGCCCGATAGGTGCGCATCTTTGCTCCACTTTCGGTCATGTCAAGGATAAAAGCAATTTCTTTAAAATCTTTATCTTCAAAAAAGCGCAGTTCCAAAACCTGAATCATATCGGTAGGCAACTCATTCATATACTTAATTAATCGCTCCACGAGTTCATCATCCCAACCTTCTGCGGTTTGCTCTACGAGTTCACGAACTTTTAGCTCTTCGATACTGAAAATTTTCTTGCCTTTATTTTTCCGATAATGTTTGTTTATCTCATTGCCGGCAATTTTATAAAGCCAGGCTGAGAAGGGAAAGCCGCGGAATTCATATTTAGGAAGATTATTAAGCGCATTGACAAAAGTTTGTGAGCACAAGTCGCCTGCCAGTTCTTCATCATCGGTTTGTCGGAAAATAAAATTGAAAATCCGGTCAAAGTATTTCTCGTACAACTCTCCAAAAGCCTGCGGGTCTTTTTTGGATCGCTCCAGGGTTGCTAACTCTTTACGGATTTCTTCTTCCGTCATGCGGGATTAATTTACGCCAACCGAATATAACCTAATAATCCTTACAGCAATATAAAGTCACAACCAACTGTGCAGGCGGGTTGCCGTTCATTGATCTTATTTTGCATTCGCATTGGCTAATGTGTAGATTTCAGTTTATTGCTAATCTCATCATAATTATGAAAAATACAATTCTTCTTTTCTTACTGGTTTTTACCCTTTCTCTGCTTTTGGTCAAAAGAAAAAGGATCAGCCTCAGCAACAGGCACCTCCTCCGCCTGCTTCGGCAGGGGCCACCATCGATGCTAAAGTTTCTGGAATGAAAAAGTTTCCAGGATTCTTTGAATTCTACTTTGATGAGAAGCAAGACAAAGTATATCTGGTTATTAACAAGTTCAATACAGAATTTTTATATATCGAATCGCTGACCGCTGGTATTGGCTCAAACGATATCGGGCTTGACCGCAACCAACTGGGTCGTGAACGCGTAGTTAAGTTTGATCGGAGAGGTCCGAAAGTTTTGTTAACGGAATTGAATTATTCCTATCGGGCTAATTCCGATAATGCAGCCGAACGAAAAGCAGTGGAAGAAGCTTTTGCACAATCGGTGCTTTGGGGATTTACGGTAGTAGTAGAAGAGAACGGGCGGGTGCTGGTAGATGCCTCTGATTTTTTATGCAAGATGCGCATGATGTAATTGGCCGACTGCGAGGCTCGCAACAAGGTAACTACAGTCTCGATAAATCGCGATCAGCTTTTTATCAGCCACGCATTAAAAATTTTCCTCAGAATTCTGAGTTTGAATCAACGCTGACTTTTACGGGCCAGCCAACGGGAGGATATATCCGCAGCGTAACACCCACGCCTTCAAGCGTAACCGTGCGCGAACACTATTCCTTTGTTCAGTTGCCTGATTCCAATTACAAGCCGCGCAAGTTCGACCCCCGGGCAGGATATTCTGATATATCGTATTATGATTATGCAACCCCCATTAGTGAGCCCATCGAAAAACGTTTTATCACACGGCATCGCTTAGAGAAAAAGATCCGCGTGCAGCGGTAAGTGAAGTGGTAAAGCCAATTGTTTATTATATGGATCCGGGTGCTCCGGAGCCAATTCGTTCGGCTTTAATGGATGGAGCAAAATGGTGGAACCAGGCTTTTGAAGCAGCCGGTTATAAAGATGCATTTAAAGTGGAGGTACTGCCGGAAGATGCCGACCCGATGGACGTTCGTTATAATATGATCAACTGGGTACATCGGTCAACTCGTGGCTGGTCGTATGGTGCTTCTGTTACCGATCCTCGCACCGGAGAAATTATTAAAGGCCATGTGAATTTAGGTTCGCTACGGGTTCGGCAGGATTATTTAATTGCAGAAGGTTTGTTAGCCCCTTATGAAGATGGAAAGCCCGTATCGAAAGAGATGGAAGCCATGGCACTCGCGCGACTTCGGCAATTAGCTGCCCATGAGGTGGGCCACACACTGGGTATTGCACATTCCTATACTTCGAGTACTGAAAATCTGGCATCGGTTATGGATTATCCGCATCCCATTGTCAACATTAAAGACGGTCGCCTTGATTTAAGCGCGGCTTATGATGATAAGATTGGGGCTTTCGATAAAGTGATGATCGATTATGGCTATCAGGATTTTCCGGATGGAACTGATGAGGATAAAGCACTCTATGAGATCATTCAAAACTCACTCAAAGCTGGCTTTACATTCCTGTCAGATCAGGATGCACGGCCTCTAGGTAGTGCTCATCCCTATGCCCACCTGTGGGATAATGGAAAGGAGCCATCCGATGAATTGGATCATGTAATGGAAGTGAGGACTATAGCCTTGAAAAATTTTGGTGAACGAAATATTAAACCAGGTACACCGATGGCATTGCTCGAGGAAGTATTAGTGCCCATGTATTTTTTTCATCGCTATCAAGTCGAAGCCACCGCGAAAGTGGTAGGTGGACTTAACTATCGGTACGCTTTGCGCGGAGATGGTCAACCCGTTGCTGAATTACTGACACCTCAACAAGAATTGAAGGCGATTGAATCCTTATTAAAAACGGTACAGCCATCGGCTCTGGCATTGCCTGAAAGTTTACTGAAAATAATTCCCCCACGGCCATTGGGTTATTCGCGCCATCGCGAATTGATGAAGGGGAAAACAGATTTAACATTTGATCCCTTAGCTGCAGCCGAAACGGCTTCGGATCTTACTTTTAGTTTGATCCTTTATCCGGCCCGTGCTAATCGGTTATTTGAACATCATTCGCGTGATGCGCGGTTACCGAGCTTGGAGAGTGTAATCGACAAACTATTCAATGCTACATTTAAATCGCCTGCCCGAAATGGCTATGAAGGCGCCATACAAATGAGTACGAGTTATGCGCTTTTCACCAATCTGGCCAAGTTGGCCATAAACAAGGATGCTTCTGCACCAACGAAAGCAATCGCCACGTTAAAACTTGATCAATTGAAAAGTTGGTTGAAGGCACGCGCGACTACCGATGAAGAGTGGAAAGCATACTACGCTTACATTGTTCTTCAAATAGATCAGTTTCAGGATGACCCGGCTGAGTATAAACAAGATGCCCTGATGGAGGCGCCTCCGGGGATGCCTATTGGTAGCGATGAAGAGAACTATTATCGTAATTAAATTGATAAATTGATCAGATTCCAGGTCTTGATTTTATTTCAGGGCCTGGAATTTTTATTTCAAATTCTTTTTAGAGCCAATACGCCACAGGTTGTGCAGCAATGATTACATTTAGATTGCTCTCAAAAGTTTCACCCTAAAGCTTACTCAAATGAGAAAAATCGTTGCCATAACATTAGTTGTATTATGTGTATGCATCGTTGGCTACACTCAGTCGCCAAGTACATCATATACTAAAACATCCTACATGATTCCCATGCGTGATGGCGTAAAATTGTATACTGTTGTGTTTTCCCCGACAGGCAATACCAAGGACCTCCCTTTCCTTATTCAGCGTACGCCCTATGGAGCATCAGGTTCTGGACTTGTGGATGGTGCGGAAATATCTGTAGATAAACTTGGGCCCTATATTATGCAATACGCACAAGAAGGGTATCATTTGATATTCCAGGATATTCGCGGAAAGTTTGCTAGTGAAGGAACCTTTGAAATGAATAGACCAATCTATCACCTTGAAGACAAAACAAAAACGGATGAAAGTACAGATGCCTGGGATACCATTGACTGGCTTATAAAAAACATTAAACACAATAACGGCTCAGCCGGCATACATGGGATTTCTTACGCAGGTTATCTGGCGTTAGACGCTTCCGTTGATCCTCATCCGGCACTGAAAGCAAGTTCTCCTCAGGCATCGCCTACAGATATGTTTCTGGGCGATGACTTTCACCATAATGGTGCTTTTCGTTTAAGTTATGGATTTGAATATTCCTATATGGTAGAAAATGCGAAAGAGGCAAATAGCAGCTTTCCTTTTCCTCAATACGATCTTTATGAGTGGTACATGAAATTAGGCTCTCTTAAAAATGTAAACGCGCTGTTTTTTAATAACCGACTTCCTGCCTGGAATGATTTTGTCGCACATCCAAATTATGATTCGTTCTGGAAAAGGCAATCAAGACTCAATAGCGTCCATGAAGCTCAAATACCAACTTTGCATGTTGGTGGGTATTATGATCAAGAGGACTTGAATGGACCTCAAATCATGTACAACCAATTAGAGGCAAGCGACAATCATAACAAAAATTTCTTAATTCTTGGTCCATGGAATCATGGGCAGTGGGCACGCTCCAAGGGAGATAGCCTTGGAAAAATTAGTTTTGATTCGAAGACTTCGCTGCGGTTTCAGTCTTTGGAAAAGCAGTGGTTTGACTATTGGCTGAAGGGAATTGGTGATGGACAGTTTAATGAAGCGAATTGTTTTCAGACTGGAAGCAATGAGTGGAAAGCTTATAAAGCGTGGCCTCCTAAGAATATGGAAGTTAAGAAAATGTACACAACGCCTAAGCATACTCTTTCGACTGTAAAGCCTGCAAGTGATAAAGGGGAGGTTAGTTATATCAGCGATCCGAATAAACCGGTTCCGTATCGAACGCGTCCTATTGAGGCAACGTATGGAGAAGGGAGTAGATGGAGACAGTGGCAGGTAGAAGACCAAAGGTTTGTGAGTACCCGACCCGATGTTATTTCATTCATACTCGATAGCTTAACCTCTGATCTGACAATAACGGGGGCTGTAAAGGCGCATCTTTTTGTTAGCACTACCGCAACCGATGCAGACTTTGTCGTTAAGTTGATTGATGTATATCCGAATTTTGACAAAAAGAGTTTGACCATGAGTGGTTATGAATTTCCGGTAACGATGGAAGTTTTTAGAGGCAGATTTAGAAAAAGTTTTGAGAAACCGGAACCATTTACTCCCAATAAGCCAGAAGAAATTATAATTGATCTGCATCAAGTCAACCACGTTTTCTTAAAGGGGCATCGCATCATGGTTCAGATACAAAGTACCTGGTTTCCAGTTATAGATAGGAATCCACAGAAGTACGTTCCTAATATTTTGAAGCTAATGAAGGCGACTTTACGAAAGCTACGCATACCGTGTACTGCAATAGTAAGTACGCTACTTATCTTGAGTTACCGGTAATAAAGGAATAGATCGAAGGGTTGATAGCAACTTGTAGCCTATTCATATTCGGATATGAATGCCCCGGCTTGCAACCGAATAAACGTTGCAGAAAAAATTTAGGTCTCGATTTGAAGGAGTGAACTCCTCAGTTCTTTTTAAAGCCAATACGCCACAGTCCGCGTACCTGATTAACCTCATAGCCAATGGCTTTGTCGCGCGGATAAAGTCTTTGGATTAACGTATCGGTGCTAAAGGCTAAATCTTTATCAGGCTGTCCGTGGCAGGTTAGGCACAGCGGCTGCATAATGATTGCTTTATAAAAAATGACCGAGTCGTCCTTTAATACTAGCCGGGGAGTAATTTCCTTTTTTTCATTCAAGTCGTTACCAAATCCTTTAATCATAAATTCCTCTATTTTATCGGCTTTATTATTTGGGTTTCGATAAAGGTTACTTACCCGCTTAATCGAGACCTGATTTGCTTTTGAAAGCGAATCCGTTAGTGGGTACGCATTTTCATTACAATATTTTAAAGCATGTTCAATTCCTCCATTTTGCATGGCGTGTTTAAGTTCGCCACTAATGGTTTCAAAAGAAATCCTGGCCAATGCATTTCCTTGGGTTATATACGTGCTATCGATCGATTCGTGTTTTTGATCAGACTTTTTATTTCCACAGGCAAGGAGGCTGGAAATAAGGAGGAGGTAAAGCAACATTTTCATACATCAAAGATCAGGATAAAATGTTAAAGAATCAGTGATTTATGTTACCAACTAATGAGTGCCATCAAACCATTCTTTAAAGACGCCTACTTTTTCGCGACTCACAATAATCTGAGGCTCCCATTTTACATGGGGCGAAATTTTTAGCCGGCTGTTTGAAAACACGACTACATCCTGAATAGCACTTATGTTTACGATGTAGCTTCGGTTTACCCGATAAAAAATTTTTGGATCTAGAATTTCGTCCAGACTTTCGAGTGTATAATCGATAATGAACTTTCGCATTTGGTCAGTAATCAAATAGACATCGCGTCCATCGGCAAAAAAAAGACTGATTTTGTCGGACGTAATAGATTTTATATGATCGCCCAATTTTACCATAAAGCGATTTTTATAAGACTTGCCAATAGCGGTATCAAATGTTTTCGAAATTGTTTCAGAACGATCATCACTCCAGCGTAATTGGGTTCCAAGTGTTTCTACCTTTTGAAGGCTGGTTGATAAATCGGTAAACGTAATAGGTTTGAGGAGGTAGTCGATGCCATTCATTTTGAAAGCATCCAAGGCATACTCATTGTACGCGGTAATAAAGATTACCGGTTTCTCAACTTTTACTTCTTTAAAGATTTCAAAGCTAACTCCGTCTTTAAGTTGAATGTCCATAAAGATCAGATCGATGGTTGATTGATGAACTTCGAGCCAATGCACGGCTTCTTCAACAGACTCAACCTTCCCTTTACTTCAATAGCTTCATTGTAACGGTGAAGATAGCGTTCCAACTTTTCAGCGGCCGGGGTTTCGTCTTCAACAATCAATACTTTAAAGCCTGGATTACTCATGCGTACTTAAGGGTTCATCGATAGGTATTTGTACCAGCGGAAATTTAATATAATTTTCTTTACCAGCTTTTACCTGCACAAACGGGTTCTCACTAAAGAATGTGTAGGCCCGTTGCAATCGCCCAAAGGCGTGTAAACTTTCTTTATGGATTTGTAACCGATCGTTAATCATATGTTGCAATACCAAATACTCTTCACCTTCTTCCAGATATAAGCGAACCACGAGGGGTGATTGTTTTGAGATCAACGTATTGCGGACAATGGAGTCTAAGGTTACAAGAATAGAGCCCGGTATGAGTTGAATTTCATGTGCGTTCTTAATGGAATTCAATAGATTAAGTTGATTTTGATATTTGTAGTTTAAAAGATTTATCAATTGTTGTGCGGCTTGCAATTCTTCTTCCAGACTAATCAATTCTTTATGTCGATTGATAAGGCTATATCGGTAGATGCCCGCGAGGTAGTCGATTTGTTCTTCCGCATGGTCAACATTGTGTTGCAATGTAAGAATCAGGTTTTCTAAACTCTCATAGAGTAAATCAGGATTGATCTCATTTCGGAAGGCAATGAAATCAGCATCCAGCTTTTCCTGTAGTTTTTTCTCTTGCTGAATAAGGATCGTGTTCTCACGATTTAAGTAGTAATTACTAAAGAACAGCACGTTGTACAACAAGCCAATTGCGCCATAGATAGAAAGAAATAAACTCAATTCACCGGGGCTGATAGAAAAGCCAATAACCCACGTATAATAAAAGTGGATTGATAACGCAATTAACAACAGTGAAATAGTTAATGTGCTAACAAATTGAAGCAGAATTCTTCGTCTGAAAATTTGTCGAGCTAACCATTTCTCAGATATAAAAAGTGTTAGGCGCATCGACTCAAGAGATAGGTAGGCGAGGCCAATGCAAACATAAATTTCGGCACTGCTGAAAATATTTTTAAGATCCGTAAAATCATTGTTGAGGAGAAGAATCAGTAGATACACCATCAACCCCACCACTGGTGCCGAAAGAATTCTAAACAGGGGCTGATGGATAAAAAGTCTATTCATGCGAATTGAGGAGTTGCATGGGGTTGAAGCTTTTCAGCTTGTTCCATAGATTTAATCACCGGAAGGATTACGGTATACCTGGCCTCATCTTTTATAATCACCTTCTCGGACGAGAAGTAGCGGTAGCGATTTATTATATTGTTAAGTCCTATTTGAAAGCTCACTGCTTTCTCTGAAACAGTTTTAGAATTACTTACCAGAATGCGGGTATTGTCCTGTGCGGAAATATAAATGGTGAGCGGATACTCTTTGGAAATCTTGTTATGCTTTACTGCGTTCTCTACAAGTAACTGCAGCGTCATAGGTGGAATACAAGTGTTGAATAAGTTTTTTGGCAAATTGATATTTAGATTAAGATGCTGCTCATACCGTACCTGCAACAAAAAATAATAGGCTTTTACAAACTCAATCTCCTCGTGCACGGTAACTAATTTCTGTTTTTGGTTGTCTATTACATATCGAAAGGTATCGGCCATCCTTCGGATAAACTGTTCGGCCATAAAAGTATCTTTAAATAAGAGCGAAGAAACCGTATTGAGGCAGTTGAATAAATAGTGTGGACTTATTTGATTTTTCAGAGACTCAAACTGTAGCTCGAGCTGCAATCTGTTCAGTTGCATTTGTTCTACCTGTGTTTTAGCGTAATAGAGATAGGAGAAGAACAGCCCGTAAAAGATTTCATAAATAAAAAGGGCGATAGCCAGGAGTATGCTCAATTTAATCATGTCTTGCTCGGATCGCTCAAGAATGAGTATGGTAGAAGTGATGACGAAGGCAATCACAATAATCCCGTTAAGGAGAAACCCCGATAGAAAACGAAATAAAAAGTGACTCCGCCAATGAATCCATCGATCCAGTTGTTTGTCAATCTTCCACGCAAAGAGACCAGCCAGGTTAGTGATCAGCGTGCAGGCGAAATATTCCTCGGCTTCCAATTGGATTGAAGGAAATCGGCCATGATTACTGTAGAATATGTAGATAAAAAACAGTAACCCGAGGGTAGTACAAATCAAGACCAACAGCCCGTATTTCTTCATTGTATAATTTTGAAATAGATCGGGGAGGCTAGCCATAATGGCTTCAACATACTCAAAAAATTAAAATTTTTCAGGTGTAATTTTTTGTCTCTGAAAATTAATTTTCAATAGCCCGAAGTGCGCGGCCATAGTAAGTTTCTGAGCTAATTTTTTTGGCTACACTGCGATAAGCATCCTTTGCCGTTGTTCCCGCTTTTTTTACTGCCGGGGCAGCACTCACAAGAACTTCGGTTATATAATGATCGGAGTCTATTTGCGCGGCCGAATTAATTACTGCAATTAATTTTCCTTCTGTCATATTTGGGGCCGATAGAGCCGTTTGCAAAGTCTCTGATCGGTAGTGGTCGCTATCCATGGTATTTACATACTCCACCAATT
>JADJMA010000007.1 GCA_016709845.1 Flammeovirgaceae bacterium
GAGGCGGAGTCTGAAATAATGACATTTCGATTTGACTGAAATGCATTGGTCTTCTGAGCGTGTGGTCGAACAAATATTTTCCCATTGAAAACTCCTTTTGAATTTTCTTCCATAATGCCCTTATATATTTCATTGCTGAAAGAATTGGGCTTACGGTGATCCACTAAAGAATGGTTATCGGCTAACGTATTTCCATTAAGCAGATACAATCCATGAAAATGAGACTCACCGTTTCTCACCATCGATGATGATGTTTAAATTATTCCGAATCAATTCGCCCTGTAAGGTTAGTGTAAATGTGTTAGCCTTACTTGAGTTGGATTGGTGAATTACCGTATTCGCTACCTGATTCTGTTTGCTATCATTTTGGATTTTGCAGTATTCGAAGTTAGCCTGTTCGCCTACAACAAATTCTTCTGATAATGTATGGAATACCGGATTCTTACCAATCGCATCAAATTTTTCAACGATGTGAATTGAACTGTTTTTTTCGATTACACCCAATATTCGGGTGTGGCTAATGATAGTCTCCTGATTTGTATCAGTAACATGTAGAATTAAAAAAGACTTTTCCACGGTCGTGTTTTCAGGCACGTGAATAAAAATTCCATCTTGCCAGAAGGCCGTATTCAACGCGGCAAAAGAATCGGTTTCGGGGTTTACTAATTTATCAAAGTATTTAGCCGCAGCGGGATGATTACTTTTCAGAGGATCGTTTAGTGTCGAAACGGTAATGCCTGTTGGAAATTCTTGGGTCGATAATTCTTTTGAATACGATCCGTTGATGAACACGAGAACATACGCATCCAATGCAGGAATCAAAAAATCATCAATTGATTTTACAGATGCTGAAACCGGTTTACTTTTCCAGATGAATTTTTTCTCAAGGCTTTTTGTGATAGGCGTGAAGCGATATTCTTCCTGCTTGCTTCCAGGTAATCCGTTTACCTTAAGAAGTTCAATGGCTTTCTTTCGGTTTTCAATAGCCGAAGAAAAATTTGCCGTATCAAAACTATCTACAATCTCGTTGGCGATGTCCTTGCTGGTTGCTAGTGTACTCATATCAGGCAACGGCTATTTCATCTTTAATCCAGTCGTATCCTTTAGCTTCCAGTTCAAGCGCTAATTCTTTAGTACCTGACTTTACTATTTTTCCTTTATAGAGGACATGCACAAAATCAGGAACGATATAATCTAACAAACGCTGATAATGTGTTACTACGATTATGGCATTGTTCTTATTACGAAGCGTGTTTACGCCATTGGCAACGATTCGAAGCGCGTCTATATCCAAACCCGAATCTGTTTCATCGAGTATCGCCAGCTTGGGTTCGAGCATGGCCATTTGAAAAATCTCGTTACGTTTCTTTTCCCCGCCTGAGAAGCCTTCATTCAGTGATCGGCTAAGTAAGGATTGATCAATTTCAACTAACTTCATTTTCTCTTTCATCAATTGAAGAAACGAGACGGCATCTAAAGTCTGTTGACCTCGGTAGGTACGAATCTGATTGAGAGCAGTTTTCATGAAG
The DNA here is from genome assembly GCA_016709845.1 of Flammeovirgaceae bacterium. GTDB lineage: Bacteria > Bacteroidota > Bacteroidia > Cytophagales > Cyclobacteriaceae > ELB16-189. The sequence goes on from JADJMA010000007.1 coordinate 1,530, forward strand.
TTGATTGTGCTTACTCCGGGAATTTCTATAGGATATTGAAAGGCCATAAAAATGCCTTCGCGTGCGCGGTCCTCTGGTGATAAATCCAATAGATTCTTACCGAGAAAATCAACCGTGCCCTCGGTAACTTCATAATCCTCGCGGCCAGCTAAAACAGAAGCCAGTGTACTTTTACCAGAGCCATTGGGCCCCATGATAGCGTGCACTTCACCTGCGTTCACCTTCAGGTCAATGCCTGTTAATATTTGCTTATCTGAAATCTTTGCTTGTAAATTCTTTATTGTCAACATACTATATTCAAAATTTAAAAATCAAATTTGTCCCTACCCAACGCTACCTTCCAGCGTAAGCGCAAGAAGCTTTTGCGCCTCCACGGCAAACTCCATCGGTAACTGATTCAACACTTCCTTCGCATAACCATTCACGATTAACGCCACAGCTGCCTCTTCATCAATACCCCGCTGCAAGCAATAGAAGATCTGATCTTCACCAATCTTAGAGGTAGTTGCTTCGTGCTCAATGCGAGCACTGCTATTTTCAACATCGATATAAGGAAAACGTATGAGCACCATTGATCGCCCATCAAGAGTGAATCGCATTGCGAATGATTTCTCGTATTCGAAGCGCGCTTCAATACATGTACCTGACCACGGTAGCTATTCTGAGATTTACCGGCAGAAATTCCTTTGCTCACGATCCGCGAACGGGTATTCTTTCCGATATGAATCATCTTGGTACCCGTATCAGCTTGCTGATAATTATTGGTAACGGCTACCGAGTAAAACTCGCCAACCGAATAATCGCCCTTCAATACGCAGGAAGGATATTTCCAGGTAATAGCTGAACCCGTTTCTACTTGTGTCCAGGAAATTTTAGAATGATCACCCGCACACAATCCACGTTTGGTTACGAAATTATAAATGCCCCCCTTACCATTCTTGTCGCCTGGGTACCAGTTCTGCACCGTTGAATATTTAATCTCCGCACCCTTCATGGTACAGAGTTCAACAACTGCCGCATGCAGCTGATTTTCATCGCGCATCGGAGCGGTGCAGCCTTCCAGGTAACTGACATACGCACCTTCATCGGCAATGATTAACGTGCGTTCAAATTGACCTGTGTTAGCCGCATTAATGCGGAAGTATGTTGATAATTCCATCGGGCATCGAACACCTTTGGGAATATAACAGAATGAGCCATCGGAAAACACGGCACTGTTAAGCGTAGCAAAGTAGTTGTCGTTAATAGGAACAACAGAGCCTAAATATTTTTTAACTAAATCAGAATGTTCTCGCACTGCTTCACTAAAGGAACAAAAGATAATCCCTAACTCTCTCAGTTTGTCTTTAAAGGTTGTTGCTACCGATACGCTATCAATAACTGCGTCAACGGCTACACCGCTCAATCGTTTTTGTTCTGTGATTGAGATTCCTAATTTTTCGAAAGTCTTTATTAATTCGGGATCTACTTCATCGAGACTGCTGACCCCGGTTTTTTTCTTTGGTGCTGAGTAGTAAATAATATCCTGATAATTGATAGGGGGGTAGTGTACGTTTGGCCATTTAGGCTCTACCATCTTATGCCATAGACGGAAGGCTTTCAAGCGCCATTCCAGTAACCATTCTGGTTCGCCCTTCTTTGCAGAAATAAATCGAACGGTGCCTTCATTTAAACCCATAGGAGCTTCGTCTGCTTCCAGATCAACCGTCCAGCCGTGCTCGTATTCCTTTGAGGTTATTTCTTCGAGAACCTGATTGTCTTTGCTCATTTTGTCTATTTAGACTAATTTCAAATAATAGCCAAATTTACAACAAAACTGGCTGCTAAAGGTTCTTAAAAGCCCAAAAAAATTAGTTAAGTCAGCTTTAAGTTTCGATCCAGACTCTCTTCTAATGAGATCATGGTTTCTGTTCGCTCAATTCCTTCTACCTGCTGCATTTTGTCATGGAGCACTTCCTTCAGGTGATTTGTATCCCGACAGTGAATTTTAATAAACATAGAATAGTTTCCCGTAGTGTAATGAATACTCGTGATCTCTGGAATACTACGAAGTTTTGCTAGAACCATATCATATAAAGCGCTCTTTTCCAGATATATACCTATAAATGCCGTGATGTCGTAGCCAAGTTTTGCATAGTTAATTCGCAGGGTAGTTTTGTCCAGTATTCCGGCTTCTTCCATTTTATTCATTCGCACATGAACTGTTCCTTGCGAAACATTGACCTTTTTTGCTACCTCAGTATAAGGTCTTTTGGCATCCTGCATCAGGATTTCTAGAATCTTGAGGTCAGTATTATCAATTTCAAAATTTTTGCTCATTAGGGATATGTTATTTTTTGAATATTATAATAAATGTCATATTTAATTAAATATTATCTAATTTTTTAGTTAATTATTTGCATTAAAATCATGGATGGCTTTAATTTGCTAAAGAATTCGTAACCAATGGCTGATTTTAGACCGGGTCGAATTCCGAATAGAAGTTCTTTAAATATTGTAGGGTGTTGAAACGGCAGACAAGCCCTCCTGTCTCGGGGTGGGGAGCTAAGGACAAACGCAAGGTAATGGGTTGACCACTAAAATGTTTTCTTATGCCTTGTAGCTAACTTCCCCGTGAAGGTTCGAACCCTTCCTCTACAGCAAAGCCCTGACGATAAGTGTCAGGGCTTTTTTTTATGCCTTTCTGCCAGATGTCAATCGATTGTGGTACCGTCTTTTTTTTCGTTATTTAGAAATCTAAATTCGAAAACATGAATGCACCTTGGTTTTCAAAATATCCGAAAGGAATACCTCACGAAATAGGCCCGTATGAATATGAATCATTGATTGACCTGTTTGAAGTTGCCGTACAGAAGTATCCTAACCGCGTGGCATTTGAAAATTATGGAAAGCAAATCACTTTCAGAGAAGTGGATCGCTTATCAACTGCATTTGCGGCCTATCTTCAATCCGAACTTAAGCTAAAGAAAGGCGATCGCATTGCCATTCAGATACCAAACCTTATTCAGTTTCCGATTGCCTTTATAGGTTCGATCAAGGCGGGCTTAATAGCTGTAAACACCAACCCACTTTATACCTCACATGAGATGCAGCATCAGTTTAACGATGCCGGTATTTCGGCTATTGTCATTGTTTCCAACTATGCCCATCAGCTCGAATTAATTCTAGATAAACTCTCCGTAAAACATATCATCGTTACCGATATGGGTGATATGTTGGGAGGGGCTAAAGGATCGATAATGAACTTTATCGTAAAATATGTAAAGAAGCTTGTACCGAGTTATAATTTACCGACCGCACTATCTTTTAAAAGTGTTTTGCGTAAGGGCCTTTCGCTTTCTTATCAAAAACCCCAAATTCATATTGAAGATGTAGCTGTACTGCAATATACAGGGGGCACGACCGGGGTTTCAAAAGGGGCACAGCTTTCGCATAGAAATATTATTGCCCATAATACGATGATCACGTATTGGTTTGGTCCGTTACTTACCGAAGGTCAACAGGACATTGTAATCACTGCACTGCCTTTATACCACATCTTCGCGCTAACAGTAAATGGTTTATTGATGTATACACAGGGTGTTAAAAGTGTACTCATTACCAATCCGCGTGATATGCCGGGGTTTGTTAAGGAGTTAAAGAAGCATCGATTCTCCATTATTACCGGAGTGAATACTTTGTTTAATGGTATGCTCAATAACCCAAACTTTAAAGACTGCGACTTTTCAGCATTAAAAGGTGCTATTGGGGGTGCTATGGCGATACAAGAGGTTGTAGCAAATAAGTGGGAGGAAGTTACCGGGCAACCCTTGGTGGAAGGGTATGGACTAAGTGAAACATCGCCTGTGCTCTGTTGTAATCCTCTCGATGGAAATCATAAACGAGGCACCATTGGCATACCTATGCCCAGTACCAACATTGCCATTTTTGATGATGATGGAAATCAATTAAAGCAGGGTGAAGTAGGAGAAATTTGTGCGCATGGACCACAAGTAATGCGTGGCTACTGGAAACAGGACAACACCGGTGTATTCTTTCCCGGAGACTGGTTTCGCACGGGAGATATTGGCGTAATGGATGAAGAAGGCTATTTCAAAATAGTGGATCGCAAGAAGGACATGATTAAAGTGTCTGGATTTAATGTATATCCTAATGAAATTGAAAGCGTGTTGTCAAAACATCCTAAAGTACTTGAAGTGGCAGCCATTGGAATACCTAATGAGCGATCGGGTGAGACGGTTAAGGCTTTTGTTGTAAAGCGAGATCAAAGTTTAACGGAGGATGAACTAAGAACCTACTGTCATGAATATCTGACCAACTATAAGATTCCAAGGTATTTTGAATTTCGTACTGAGTTACCTAAAACCAACGTGGGCAAAATACTACGGAGAGCTTTGAAAGAAGAGGAAAAAGCAAAATCTGGTTAATCGCCCGATCCGTAGTAAATAGCTTTTGATTGATTTCGGGTGAAATTAATACGGTCAGCGATACTTTTTCTATTGTGCGGATCCTCTCCATCTATGAGAAGTTATATGCTTAACTGTTAACTTCGCGCAAAATTATTTTAAAATGAGATTCAACCTGTTAACCGTTTTTGCATTTCTACTAATTGCAGACTTTTCACAAGCCCAACCTACCGAATCGTTGGTTCATTATCCGGAAGAAACTCATTTGAAAAATGTTCGGCAGCTAACCTTTGGGGGCGATAATGCGGAAGCTTACTGGAGTTTCGATAGCAAGATGGTTAGCTTTCAATCAAACAATAAAGCCTGGGGCTTTCGTGCGATCAGATATTTTATATGCCTGTTGAAGGATTGGATTTAAGTAAGGAAGGAGCAAAGCCAAGCCTTATAAGTACAGGGTTAGGTAGAACAACGTGTGCTTTTTTTATGCCTGGAAATAAAACTATTCTCTATGGTTCAACCCACCTTGGTGGAAAGGATTGTCCCGTAGATCCCGGTCGCACGCCCGGTGGCAAGTACCTATGGCCCATTTATGATACGTACGACATCTTTGTCGCAGATTTAAAAGGTAAGATTAAAAGTCAGTTAACTAAAACGCCCGGGTATGATGCGGAAGCAACCGTGTCGCCAAATGGAGATAAGATTGTATTTACTTCCACACGCAATGGAGATTTGGACTTGTATGTGATGGATATCAATGGAAAGAATGTGAAGCAGATTACCCATGAGATAGGCTATGATGGAGGTGCGTTCTTTTCTCCGGATGGAAAGAAACTGGTATTTAGATCTTCAAGACCTAAAACAGAAGAAGCAAAAAAGGAATACCTCGATTATTTGAAACAAGGGTTGGTTGCCCCAACGGAAATGGAATTATATACCTGTAATGTTGATGGATCTGATTTAAAGCAGATTACCAATCTGGGCAAAGCCAACTGGGCACCTTTCTATTCTCCTGACGGGAAAAAGATCATTTTCAGTTCCAATCATAAAGGCTCACGCGGATTTCAGTTTAACCTATTCATGATTAATGAAGATGGTACCGGACTAGAGCAAATTACCTATGACACTGTGTTTGATTCCTTCCCCATGTTTTCGCCTGATGGCAAAAGGATTATTTTCTCGAGTAATCGAAATAACAACGGCACGCACGATACCAATCTCTTTTGTTGCCGATTGGGTGGATTGAAATCTAAAGGCGTTAGCTTAAAGTTTATCGATACCGATAAACTTGTCGATAATGATCAGGATTGAAAAATTCCCAACAACACCGGGCATACATACCGAATGGTAAAATTGATATACTTTTCAAGGAAGGAGTTTTTATAGCCTGGGTTACCGTGATATAATTCCTCGCTCATCGCTTTGGTACTCCATCGGGTTACTATAAAGATGGTCATCAAACAGCCTCCTAAGGGAAGACTTATATCTGAAAACACTTCGCTCACAAAATCAAGCGCTGATTTTCCCTGATAAAAGGAGATAGAGGAAAAGACATCGACTGCACCCTGCGATAGCATGCTTGGGAGACCGATAACGAATACAGCTGAAGCCAGAAACCAGGTTGTTGCTTTACGCGACCACTTCCTTTGATCAACAAAATAAGCAACCGGAACTTCCAGTAGCGATATGGTTGACGTTAAGGCAGCAAAGCAGAGGAGTAAAAAGAATCCTCCGCCAATAACCCTACCTAAAACAGGGCCCATCGAATTAAAAATTCCGGGAAGTACAACAAATACTAAAGCGGGACCTTCTTCTGGTGATTGCCCCTGCGAGAACACCAGGGGGAAAATCAATAATCCCGAAAGGAAAGCGACCGACATGTCCATGACTGTAATCGTTGCGGCTGAGCTCAAGATATTTTGGTTTTTATTTACATAAGACCCATACGTGATAAGAGCACCCATCCCCAACGAAAGCGAAAAGAATGCCTGGCCCATGGCGGAGTAGATGGTTTGGAAATTGATTTTGCTGAAATCGGGTAACAAATAAAAACTGATTCCCGCACCAGCATTTGGCAGCGTAAGACTGTATATGATTAGCACGATCAGGATAGCAAACAAACTAGGCATCATAATTTAGAAGCTGCTTCAATTCCTTTTTGAACCCCTTTAAAACGATAAATGCAGTAAGGGCCATGAAGCAAGCTGAAAAGATCAGGTTATCCCAAAAATCAAGTACATACGATTTGAAAAATGACCCGTAATCGGCATGATTGAGAAGATCGCCAAAAGAAATTTCAAGAAAATAACCGAAGGCCCATCCGGCTACCACATTATAGAACGATAAAATCATAATACCGCACAGGATTCCATACAAACCGAGAATGCCCCAACCTTTCCCACCTAATTTTTTATACGATCCGTAAGCATCTGATCCGGCACTGCGTCCAATTGCAATTTCTCCCACCATAATGGGATAGCACAATAAAAACGTAAGTAGAATATAAACTAATAGAAAGGCGGCACCTCCGTTTTGTCCGGCTTCATAAGGAAACTTCCAGATGTTACCCAGACCAACGGCCGAGCCAGCCGCTGCCATAATGAAACCCAGCTTGCTTGAAAAGTTACCTCTGTCTGCCATGTAGAATCAAATTTGAAGGATGCAAAATAGACCTTAAACTAAAATAATCAAAAAGGCGTTAGCTTTGCATGTTTGTAAATTAACTTTGCGAGCTGTTAAAACAAGGAAACTGCGTTGCGCATTGAAAAAAGGTGATGGAAGAAATTAAAAAGCTTACTACCCAAGAGAAAGCACTTCGAATTAATCTAAGTAAATCCATATACGGATCGTTTGCTGAAATTGGAGCCGGGCAGGAAGTAGCTGCTAACTTTTTTAAAGTAGGCGGGGCATCCGGTACAATTGCCAAAACCATGTCGGCCTACGATATGAAATTTAGTGATGCGATTTATGGTGTTTGCGATAGGTATGTGTGCGAAGACAGGTTGATCCAAATGCTGGATCATGAGTACAAACTTCTACCCGAGCGCCTGGAGCATCGCATTAAAGATACCGGTTTTTTCTTATTCAGATACAGTAGAAGTCTTGAATTTCGAGCGAACCAATCAGGGCCATGGCTGGATTTGGGTTACGATTTCAAGTGACACCCGAAGGTCCTTACAACGATTGTGTATTGCATATAAAGATGCACGATAACGATCCGTTGCAGCAACAAGTTTCTCTCGGAATGTTAGGTGTGAACATGATTTATGGATGTATGTTCATGAAAGATCCTGAAGAGATTATTGGATCGCTGCTGGATGGATTAACCTCACGAAGAATGGAGGTTGATATGTTTCGCTTAACGGGTGCTGATTTCGAGCTTGTCGATAATCGTTTGATGGCCCTTAAACTGGTTAAGAATGGCCTGACCAAGGCTGCGATGTTTGGCCCGGATGGAACGGTAATGCAACCCTCTGAGGCGCTGTATAAAAAGAATGTGTTGGTACTCCGCGGACGTTTTAGGCCCGTAACGCATGTAAATGTTGATATGCTTATGGCTTCTCGAAGACATTTTAAAAGAGAGCCAGATGTAGAAAAATCACGGATGGTGGTTTTGACAGAGTTAACCTTGAATGATTTAAGTTCGGAAGGTCAAATTGACGAAAAGGATTTTTTACACCGGGCCGAAATCATTTGTTCGCTCGGACAAACGGTAATGGTTTCAAATTACTTTGAATACTATCGTTTAGTGGAGTATTTATCAAAAATTACCAAGGGTAAAAAATTGGATTGGTATTAGGTATTTACGCCTTGCAAAAAATATTTGAGGAAAAGACCTACGAAAAAATTCGTGGTGGAATTTTAGAAAGCTTTGCCTCACTCTTTGGTACCAATGTAAAATTGTATATCTATCCCTCTCTACGAACGGGAAGTAATGAGTTGTTTACTCTTGCTGATTTCGAAAAAGAATTGCCAGCTAACCTGCGAGCTTTGTTTCGATATTTAATGGATAATAATAAACTTGAAAATGTCCAGAATGTTAATGTAAGTAATCTAAACATTATATCAGATAATGTGCTGGCCATGATTCGTAAAGGAGAACCGGGCTGGGAAAAGTTTGTTCCCTCTAAGGTGGAAGATGCTATTAAAGAAAACGGGTTGTTCGATTACCCAATGCGAAAATCTTTGCCTGAAAAAATTGAAATGAAAGTCTAAAGTTTTCCCTCTGCCTTCATGCGCGAAAATATGATCGTGATTCTTTCAAAACTTTTGGAGCAATAGAAAACCCGAAATCATAGTGGGCAATGCCATTAGCGCGTAAGCGATATCAATAATATTCATAACATCCTGCATGGAAAGAATGGCACCTAAAACTATTGTGCTTAAATAGAAATAGTCGTAATACTTGCCTGCCTTTACGCCTGCCACAAGACATGGCTTTATTTCCATAGTAACTGTATGAGAACAGCGAGGTGATAGCAAAGAAAAAGGCACAAACCAAAAGCAGGATTTTACCAGTCACTCCCAGTGAGGATTCAAAAGCCTGAGCCGTTAGCGTAACTCCATTGGCATCCGTTGTTTGCCAAACTCCTGTAGCTAAAATGGCAAGCGCAGTCAACGTACAAACTAATAAAGTGTCAATGGCGGGGCTAATCATGGAAACCAACCCTTCGCGTATTGGTTCCGAACTTTTCGAAGCACCCAATGCCATGGGGGCGGTTCCTATTCCCGCTTCATTGGAGAAAGAGGCCCTGCGCACACCAGCCACAATCAATCCACCAACTATACCGCCTAGTGCAGGTTCGCCATGATAATGATTGGCCGCAAAAGCATCGGAAATTATCATCCATAAATAATGAGGAATATCAGTGATATGAAGAAACAGAATGGCAAGTACAGAGCAAAAGTAGATCACAATCATCAAAGGCACCATTTTACCAGCCCATTTTCCTATTCGTTGAATGCCACCCAGAATTACAGCTCCAGCAATAATCATGAGTATCGAACCTATACAAACTTCATAGTAGGAATTTCGAAACCTGCGATTTGAAATGTTGCGGCCTTCAGGCTTTCGGAATTTACACCGATATCAATGATAACTTGTGTTAATTGGTTTGCCTGAAAAATGGGAGGCAACCAACCATTGCGCAGAGACAAAATAAAACAGCTAAGGGTTGCCAGGGCTTTCCTAGTGCTTCACGGATCACGTACATAGGGCCACCCTGAATGGTTCCTTCTGAATCTTTACCGCGATACATTACGGATAACGTGCTGGTAAAAAAATTGGTGGACATACCGACAAGAGCTGCAACCCACATCCAAAATAATGCACCCGGGCCGCCAATAGAAATAGCCGCAGCCACGCCCGCAATATTGCCCATGCCAACGGTGGAGGCAAGAGCGGTTGACAGCGCTTCATAGGCATTAATTTGTCCCGGATCGTTCGGGTTGTTGAACTTGCCTCGTAAAATCGCGATGGCGTGCGTGAAATATTTATACTGAATAAAGCGTGAATAAAAAAAGAAAAATAATCCACCGAGAATCAGAAGAAATAAAACCGGAGTCCAGACACCAGAAGCGATGTTATTGATTAATTCACCCATCAGAAATAGTTAAGGTTATATTCTTTGGGGGCTAAAGTAGGGAATTAATAAATCTTTACAATAAAGAGCATTAAGAAATGGATGAACGGGAGATTTAGTACGTCCTTCACTAACTCCTACGTTTACTCACTTGTTAGAGGCAAGCATCCATTGACTTAGTTCCCATAACATACGCGCACCAACGTTCGCATCCCATTCGCCTTGGCTGGGAGCCACTTCACATAAATCGAATCCAATTATTTTTCGGCCTGATTTGACTACTTCGCTTATCAAATAGGTTGCTTGTGTAAATTCTAGTCCACCAGGAACGGGTGTGCCTGTGGACGGACATAACTTTGGATCAAGGCCATCAATATCGAAACTGATATAAACCAGGGGTGGTAACTCCTTAATAATTTCGGAACATATATCTTTCCACGATTTGCCTTTAAACAGATCTGACTTTATGTCAACATCAAAAAATGTTTTTACACGACCCATCGACCGATTCATTATACTCACTTCTTCTTCACAATAATCGCGAATGCCCACCTGTACTAATCGCGCAACAGCCGGAAGTTTTAATGCATTATACATAATGGAACCATGCGAGTAGGTAAAATCTTCGTATGCCTTTCTCAAATCGGCATGGGCATCAATTTGTAGTATCCCAAAGCGGTCGTGTCGCTCTGCCAGGGCGCGTAATAAGCCCAGCGGTGTACTGTGGTCGCCTCCAACCAGGCCAATTAATTTACCTTCCCTTAGATAATTAGCGCATTTACTTTTAATAAAGATATTAAGGTTCTCGCAAGCCTCATTGACTTTTACAGGTACCAACTTAGCAGACTCTGGATCGGCATCTGATTCAAGTAAATGGAGATAGCCCCGCACTAATTCGCGTAGATTATTACTTTCATCCTGTAGCTCTTCAGAAATTGACAAAAGTGCTATCTTATTTTTCCAGGCATCTTTTATCTGATGATGATATAAATCAATTTGAACAGAAGCATCGAGCATGGCTTTCGGCCCGCGGGCTGTGCCCTCGAGATAAGATACAGTAACTTCCCAGGGAACGGGAAGGATGAGCAGTTCAACCTCTTCAACAGAATACGGTAATCCAAATAAGTTACCCCGTTTTCCTAAACCATTGGGATTAAAATCTTCTGACATAATTTTATTTATAGGCTAGGATGAAAGTACATATTTGAAACACCACAACCTGCAGTTACTTCAGCCCAAGGCACACCAAAGGCAAGTGAACACATCTCTGCGGGATTCATAGTTTGTTTAGAATCATTCTCTGATAAATAATTATAAAGTTCAACAATGGTGGGGTAGTGACCAACTAAAACAACATGGTGGATTGAGTCAGCAAGGTTCGTAAGTAGTTTTAGTATTTCAAGTTTTCTGGCCGAATAAATACTGTCTTCTACACGAATATTTTTTAAGTCATACGATAGCTGCCGTGCAATAATCTGTGCAGTAGTCAATGCGCGGGTTGCAGGGCTTGTAAGTATTAGATTGAGATTAGAATTCTTCTCCTTTATATAGGTGGCCAATTGCAAGGCATCCGACTCACCTCGTTGGGTTAATGCCCGCAGTTTGTCCGTTCCATCACGTACTGTTACAGCCTCGGCATGTCTCACAAGGTAAAGAATTCTTCTCATTTCAGGTAAAATTAACTTAGGATGTAATTTTTTTTTGAATTTATATTAAGAATGTGGTATGATCGACCATTTTTTCTTCACAAAGCAATGGTAATCAAGTCAATTGACTCTTTTTTATTTCTTGTAACATGGTGTTGAATTAACGGTAAATAAAGTGACGTAAATCTCTTTGAGGTTTGAGTTTTTAAAAATTTAATGATATTTGAAGCCATTGAAGTAAAATAGAATCATGTCAAAAAACTTAGTAATAGTAGAGTCACCTGCCAAAGCGAAGACCATTGAAGGGTATTTGGGTAAAGATTATAAGGTCACGTCCAGCATGGGCCATATTCGCGACTTGGCTAAAGGAAATGGAGCGATTGATATCGAAAATAATTTTGAACCGACCTACGAAGTATCTCCGGAAAAAAAGGAAGTCATAAAAAGATTAAAGGAACTAAGTAAGGAGGCCGAAATGGTTTACCTGGCGAGCGATGAAGACCGTGAGGGGAGGCCATCTCGTGGCACTTAAAGGAAGTGCTTAACCTTAATGATAAGAAAACCCGCAGAATTGTATTTACAGAGATTACCAAGAATGCGATTTTAAATGCGATTCAAAATCCGCGCGGTATTGATATTGATTTAGTAAATGCGCAGCAAGCGAGGAGACTCCTGATCGCTTGGTAGGCTTTGAACTCTCCTATACTTTGGAAAAAATTAGCACCGGCCTTTCAGCAGGTCGTGTGCAATCTGTTGCTGTACGCTTAGTAGTTGAGCGTGAGCGTGACATTGAAAAATTTGAAGCGAAATCTTCTTTTAAGGTTTCTGCAATTTTTGATTTAGGAAATGGTAAGCAATTGATTGCTGACCTCTCTGAAAAGTTTAGCGAAGAGAAAGATGCGCTTGCTTTTTTGGAATCCTGTAAAGGTGCCGCGTTTTCTATTTCAGATCTGATTAAAAAGCCGGCTAAGAAATCGCCCGCACCTCCATTTACAACCTCAACCTTGCAGCAAGAAGCTGGAAGGAAATTGAGTTTCTCCGTTTCGCAGACGATGATGGTTGCGCAGAAGTTATACGAAGCAGGTAAGATCTCGTACATGCGTACTGACTCACTCAATCTTTCTGAAGAAGCAGTGAAAGGAGCCGTTAATCAAATTCAATCTGCTTACGGAAAAGAATTTGTTTTTACGCGTAAGTTCAAAACGAAATCAGCTAACGCGCAAGAAGCTCACGAAGCTATTCGGCCAACGGATTTTTCAGTGATGAGTCCAGGCATGGACCGTAATGCGGAGCGTTTGTATGATTTGATCTGGAAACGAGCGATTGCTTCGCAAATGGCGGATGCCGAATTAGAACGAACAACAGCAACCATTTCAATCTCAACGAATCCAAGAACGTTAAGTGCCACGGGAGAGGTAATTAAGTTCGAGGGATTTCTGAAAGTGTATATGGAATCGAAGGACGATGACGATGCCGAGGACGAAGAGAGTGGAAAAGTTTTACCTCCGTTACATGTGGGGCAGGCATTGAATCTCGATCAGCTTTCCGCTACTCAAACTTTTTCTCGTCATCCGGCCCGCTACACAGAAGCAAGTCTTGTAAAAAAATTAGAAGAGTTAGGCATTGGCCGACCATCCACCTATGCACCCACGATTTCGACTGTGCAAAAGAGAGGGTATGTAGTGAAAGAAAGCAGGGAAGGCGTGGAGCGTCATTATAAGGTCCATGTATTAAAATCAAATATCATTGAGTCAATCAATAAGACTGAAAATACCGGTGCAGAGAGTAACAAGTTATTCCCGACAAACACGGCCATGATTGTGAATGACTTTTTAGTCGAACACTTTCCGGATATTACTAACTATTCGTTTACGGCAGAAATTGAACAGGAGTTTGATGAGATTGCCAGTGGTAAGCTGAAGTGGCAATCCATGTTGGGTAACTTCTACAGACCGTTTCATAAAACGGTTGAGAAAAACGGAATTGGTAGAACGATCTTCAGTTGCCAATAAGAGCAAAGAGTTAGGTGTAGACCCTAAGACAGGCAAGAATGTATATGTGAAGTTGGGTAAGTATGGTGCTTATGTGCAGTTGGGTGAAAACCCGGATGACAATGGTGGTGAGAAACCAAAGTTTGCACCTTTGCGTGTTGGACAGTTTATTGAAAACATTGCACTAGCGGACGCCATAGAGTTGTTGAAGCTACCACGTACCTTAGGCGACTTCGAAGAAAAAACTGTGGTTGCTAACATTGGTCGTTTTGGGCCTTATGTTTTGCATGATAAAAAATTTGTTTCCATCCCGAAAGGCGAAGACCCTTACACGATTACTTATGATCGGGCAATAGAGTTGATTCATGCCAAACGAGAACTTGATGCAAATCGATTGATAAAATCTTTTGCTGGTGAAGGCAATACAGAGATAGAAATTTTAAATGGTCGCTTTGGACCTTATATTAAAGCAGGCAAGAAAAACGTAAAAATCCCAAAAGGAAAGGAGCCATCCGAACTTACGTTGGAAGAATGCATTACACTCGCAGCCAATGCGCCCGAGAAAAAAGGTTGGGGTCGCTTTGGTAGAGGAAAGAAAAAAGAAGCGGAAGTTCCGGTTAAGGCAGCAAAGAAGACAGTAACAAAGAAAGCTGCACCTAAAAAGGTGGCTGCTAAAAAAGTTGCTGCTAAGAAACCAATCGCGAAAGTAAAGAAGGTGGCCGCAAAAAAGGTGAAGAAAAAGTAACGGAATTACGGGTTGCTAGTATCGAGCGACCAGTAACAAGTTTAAACGATTCAACACTTTTTCTTACCTTGTTCAGCATGAAACAAATATGCTTCGTGCTCTTGCTGCTAGTGGCAGCAAACACCATTGCCCAAACTAATCTCGAACAATTTCTCAGCCATCCGATTGAATCAGGGTTTGCCGCATCTGCGGATGGAAAAAATCTTGCCTGGGTAATAAACGATCACGGCAAACGCAATATCCTGATAAAGACAGGCAGCGACTTGCCCCGCTTTCTTACTGATTATCAGCAAGACGATGGTCAGGAAATTTCGCAGTTGGTTTTTTCACCCAACGGAACGAAGTTGTTGTTTGTGCGAGGCAATGAAGCGAATCGATATGGCCAACATGCTAATCCGGCAAGTTTGGCTGAGGGTGTAGAACAAGCGATCTATTATAAGGAGCTCACCTCAAAAAGTCCACCTTCAAAAATTACCAATGGCAATAGCCCTGTCATCTTTAAAGATGGAATTCGGTTTTTGTTTAGCAGAGGTGGCCAGATTTATGAGTCACCGATGGATATTAATTCTGTACCGAAGCTTTTGTTTTCAGCACGGGGTAGTAATGGTAATCCTAAATTTTCTCCCGATGCCAACGAAGTACTCTTTACCAGCGATCGGGGAGATCATAATTTTATTGGTATCTATAATCTTAACAGAAAAGCTATTCGCTGGATAGCGCCTGATGTATCGTTGGATGAATTTCCAGTTTGGTCACCGGATGGTAAGCAAGTTGCTTTTATTCGTAAGCCCGGTACCAAGGTGGATGAGTTAAATGACCTGACAGGTGGAACAAAATTTTCTATTTGGGTGGCTGATGCTGGAACTGGCAAGGCGGTTTCTATTTGGAAATCACCAGCCGATGATGGCGGGTTTTCACAAGATTATCCCAATACGCCATTGGCATGGACATCCACTGGAAGGATTTTATTTTTCTCTGAACACACAGGTTGGAATCATCTTTTTTCAATCACGCCTTCGGGCGGAGATTTAAAAGATCTTACTCCGGGTACTGGGGAAGTAGAGAGTTATATCATAGATGCCTCCGGCAAGTTTATCTATTTTGATGGCAATCGCGAAGACATTGATCGCAGGCATATTTGGAAAACGGAAGTAACAGGTGGAAACCCGGTAGCCGTTACAAGTGGCGAGGGTATTGAAATGTATCCGGCCTTGGCGGGAAATGTTTTGTATGCATTTCGATCAACAACCAATTCGTCTAAAACACTGGTGCGTATTGATGAAACAATTAAATCGATGGTGCCGGTTTACGGACAAAAGCTAACGGCATTCGCGGCAGCAGGTTTTGTAAAACCTGAACAAGTTATTTTAAAGCAGCCGATGGAACAACTATTCACGGACAACTTTTTATAAATCGTGAGAGTACAACGAAGCAACCGGGCATTGTATTTATGCATGGAGGTCCTATCAGGCAGATGCTGCTCGGCTTTCACTACAGCGATTATTACATCAATGCTTATGCCTTCAATCAATACCTGGCCAGCCAGGGCTATGTAGTTGTATCTGTGAATTACAGAACAGGCACTGGGTACGGAAGGGATTTCAGGCGTGCAAAAAATCAAGGACCCCGCGGTGCCAGCGAATATCAGGATGTAGTGGCGGCAGCGAAATATTTGCAAGCAATGCCGCAGGTTAATGCAGTAAAAATGTGCCTGTAGAAGTTTTGATCTTGCCCGATGAGGTGCATGGCTTTTTAAGATATGACAGTTGGACGCGCGTGTTTGAAAGTGCTAAGGACTTTTTTGATCGTAAACTGAAATAGGTGTTAGTCATTAGTATGGAGTCATTAGTAGTAAGTATTTAGTTTTTATTCTATTTACTCAATACTAACGACTTAAGACTAACTACTAAAAAGTATGAAAAGATTAGTCGTTCTTACTGGAGCGGGTGTTAGTGCCGAGAGTGGTATTGCTACCTTTCGGGATGCGGGTGGATTATGGGAAGGCTACCGCGTGGAAGATGTTGCAACGCCCGAAGCCTGGCAAAGAAACTCTGAATTGGTGCTTGACTTTACAATCAGCGTAGAAAGAAGGCGCTTGAAGTACTGCCCAATCGCGGTCATGAACTCCTTGCTGAACTTGAGCAACAATTTGAGATTACTATCATCACACAAAATGTAGATAACCTGCATGAACGGGCGGGATCTTCGCATGTTATTCATTTGCATGGGAGTTTATTTGAATCGCGGAGCACGCTTAATCCAAAGTTGATTTATCCCATCTCGGGCTGGCAATTAAACATAGGTGACAAATGCGAACGAGGCTCGCAACTGAGACCTAATATCGTGTGGTTTGGGGAAGCAGTTCCTATGATGGAGGTTGCGGCCGAGATTGCGTCAACGGCAGAAATATTTTGGTAGTGGGCACATCAATGGTAGTATATCCGGCTGCCAGTCTTATAGACTATGTGGCCGATCCTGTAAAGAAGTATGTGGTGGATCCCAAACGACCTGCCGTTGTTCACATTCCCAATCTGGAGTTTATTGAAGAGAAAGCAAGTATCGGTATGGAGAAGGTTAAGCGTATTTTATTGTAGTTATTTGAGCCTACCACTTAATCAAATCATTTTATTAATTTCATGATTGTATTAGATAAATTGATTCTATGATGCAACGAAGAACCTTTATTAAAAAAAGTGGTGTGGCTATAGCCGGATTAGTAACGATCCCCAGTTTTTCATTTTTGCAAGATGCTCCTTCAGGTTTAGTCTTTGATGCCATGGGCGAAATCAGAACGATCTACACGATGGATCTGATCGATCAGATTTTAGCGAGCGGAACCCGGGCTATTGCTATTACACTTACCGATCCAAAATATGATGGCCACCCATCTTTTGATTTATTGTTAAGGGATTTAGCGGATTACGATAAGTATTTTTATGATCATTCGTCTCATTTTATACAGGCAACGCGGTTAAGTGATATTGATCGGGCCGTTAAGGAAAAGAAACTGGCTATATTCTATCTGATTCAAAGTTCTGAGCCAATCGAAAAGGATCTTAGTAGAGTAGATACGCTCTACAACCTGGGTCTACGCAGCGTTCAACTTACGTACAATAGCCGCAATTATGTGGGCGATGGTTGTTATGAACGCACTGATGCCGGAATTTCAAACTTTGGAATAGAGTTAATAGATCGGTTGAATACGAAGAACATGTTAATCGATTTGTCGCATGCCGGCATGAAGACGATGAAAGAGTCGATTGAAGCTTCCAAGAAACCGGTAATCATTTCGCACTCAACATGCAGAGCTCTATATCAACATCCACGTAATACAACCGATGAGAACCTGAAATTGCTGGCCAATCGAGGGGGTGTTATGGGCATGTGCCAGATGCGAACATTTATGACGAAGGAAAAAACAAATAATCTGGAAATCTATTTTGATCACATCGATCATGCCGTGAAGGTGGCAGGCATTGATCATGTGGCGATAGGTAGTGATCGTGATCATCGGGTGATCCCGGACACAGAGGAAGAAATAAAAATTTTATTAGCGGAAGAAGGCGCCCAGTTTAAACCTACCGATTGGCCCCTCTATCTGGAGAAACTTAATGGGCCGCGAAGGATGGATGTGATTCGCGAAAATCTTATTAAACGCAAGTACACCCAGAGCCAGATCGATAAAATTATGGGTGCCAATCTGTATCGGTTATATAACGAGGTAATCGGATAATTTGAATGTAAAATTATTAGGAAGATGAAAACTGCTAAAGACACCCGCATTGCGGTATTGATTGATGCTGATAATATTCCCTACAGCAAAATTAAAGTGATGATGGAAGAGATTGCCAAATATGGCACACCCACGTTTAAAAGAATCTATGGCGATTGGACAAAACCAAACCTTATTGGTTGGAAGAACGTGTTATTGGAAAATGCCATAACACCCATTCAACAATATGGGTATACCACTGGTAAGAATGCAACTGATTCAGCGATGATCATTGATGCCATGGATATTTTATATAGTGAAAAGGTAGATGGTTTTTGCCTTGTCTCCAGTGATAGTGATTTCACAAAATTGGCTACCCGCTTGCGCGAAGCCGGCATGCACGTAATAGGACTGGGAGAACGGAAAACTCCCAATCCCTTTATAGTAGCGTGCGATAAATTTATCTATCTGGAAATTTTGGGCGGTGGTGATGACGAAGTAATGAAGCTGAATCCTCAAAAGGTAAAAGGAAAGAAAAGACCGGATGCGAATGAAACCTTGCGAAAGATTGATAATAGAACATTGAATTTGATATCACCCACCATTACCGATCTGGCCGATGATACAGGTTGGGCTTTCTTGGGCGAAGTTGGAAATCTCATCCTTAAAAAACAGCCTGATTTTGATCCCAGAAATTATGGCTTTGGAAAGCTCGCACAGTTAATAAAGAGTATTGGTAAGTATGAAGTGGATGAGCGTGAAACAGAGAAGAAGAATATTAAGTTGGTTTATGTAAGGGTGCGGTAACATCTTCGGATCGTTTCAAAACAATAAAAATGAAAGCTTTGCTATGTATTAAATGGAATTGTGCTTTCATGTTGATGCTGACTCTTAGTGCGTGCTCGAGCGATCCCAAGTATCAACCTATTGATGAAGATTTTTGTGCTAAAATTCATCCTGCTAAATTCACTCCGTTATCCAAACAGTTGGAACCATTCCATGAACAACTTTTGAAACAAACGGGGGGGGTTGCTTTGGAAGAAGGCGATGCTTCGTTGATTGCCAGAGCCTGGTTAACGGAGTCTGCGGAATCAACGATTGATATTCAATATTTTATTTTTTCGGCTGATAACATCGGATTGATTGCTGTTGATTATTTGTTGCGTGCGGCCGACCGCGGAGTGAAAGTTCGCATTTTGGTTGATGATATTATGGCAGAGGCAGATGCCGATGATTTAATCGCACTGGACAGACATCCTAATATGGAAATCAAAATTTATAATCCAGTAGCCAACATTGGAAAAAACCTTCCTGCCAAGCTATACAAACTAACTACCGATTTTCGGGAGTTTAATCAACGAATGCACAATAAAACATTTATTGTTGATGGTCAGATAGCCATTACCGGTGGTCGCAATATGGCTGATGAATATTTTGACTACGATCATGAATACAATTTTCGCGACCGCGATGTTTTGTTGATAGGTCAGGTAACTCACACGATGCAAGCTTCCTTTGAACAATTCTGGACGAGTGCATTAAGTGTACCCGTTACGGAATTAGTAGATGTTCCCGAGGCTGAGTTAAATCTGAATGTGAAGTATGAGTATCTGCGCCAGTATGCTTGTAATCCGCAAAATTTCTGGCCGCAGATCAGAGAGAAAATTGCTTCTGTACTTGTTGCCTTTGAACGGATGCAACAATCTGGCGATCTGATCTGGGCAGATAGTGTATTTTTTGTTTCGGATGTGCCGGGTAAGAATACGGGTGATCAAGGGCTGGCGGGTGGTGGGGTAATAACGGACTCGTTAATTAGTCTAATACAGAATGCGAAATCATCCATATACATTCAGTCGCCTTATTTAATTACTACCCGCTTGGGCCAAAGTTTGTTTCAAAAGGCAATTGATCGTGGTGTTTCCGTTAACATTCTTACAAACAGTTTGTCATCAACAGATAATTTGGAGGCGTTTAGCGGCTATAAACGGGATCGTGAAAGCTTGCTAAGAACAGGCATAAAAATATTTGAGTTTAAACCCGATGCAGCTGTCAGGTATGAGGTGATGACCGGTGCATTGCAAAAGGAGATTAATTACAGTCCGATTTTTGGCTTGCATGCCAAATCAATGGTGATTGATCAGAAGATCGCCATTATTGGAACCTTCAATTTAGATCCGCGCAGTGCCAATCTGAACACCGAGTGTATGGCTGTTATTTATAATGGTGATGTGGCCACCCGGTTGCAGCAAGCTATGCAGATAGATATGCTTTCCGAAAATGCATGGCAAACTACGTTAACGTTTAATCCGGATTCGGAGGCTGGATGGACTAAGCGTTTTAAGGTGTGGATGCGAGGTGTGGTGCCGAAATCTATTCTTTGATTTTAAGATTCTTACATAATACTTTTAATCCATCCACCATCTACGGCCAACGACACACCGGTTATGTAGCTGGCTCTTTCACTGGCTAAAAATGTAACGGCCGCAGCAAATTCATCGGGTTGTCCAAATCGACCTAAAGGAATTTCTTTTGTAACAGAAGCAATAGTTGGATTATTATGAATCAAGCGATCGAGTCGTGCGGTTTGCGTGTAACCGGGCATTACATTGTTTACTGTTATATTATATGCACCGAGTTCATTGGATAATGATTTAACAAGTCCAACGATTGACGCGCGAATTGAGTTTGATAGAATTAAGTTATCTACGGGTTGCTTAACGGCTTGCGAGGTAATGGTAATGATCCGACCCCACTGGTTTGTTTTCATTCCAGGCAAAAATCCTCGTATCAAGCCGGTGGCGCTTACCAATAATTGTTGATAGGCTGTGTCCCAATCTTCGGGAGTCAACTCTTCAAACTTACCGGTAGGAGGGCCACCTGTGTTGGTAATTAATACATCAATATGATTATATTTTTCTAATACTGTGTTTGATTATTCTATCGCGATCAGTGTTGTTTGTCAGATCACCGGCTATTGCAAATACGTTTCCAAATTTTTCAATCTCGGCTTTAGCTTTATTGAGTGTGTCGGGATTTCTTCCACAAATAATAACCTGTACGCCTTCTTTGGCTAACTCGATAGCAACACTCTTGCCGAGGCCACTACTTGATGCTGCGACAAAGGCAATCTTGTCCGTTAAGTGTAAGTCCATTATTTTCTTAGATAATGATCTGTTCCATTCAACCAATCTTCTCTGGGTGGCGCAAAACTATCTATCTCTTCTACATCGCCAATCATCAGCGCTTCGTGGGGTAAGTTACCGGGGATCACCACGATATCACCGGCATGTAAGTCCATCACTTCTTTTTTATCTGCCCCAAACCAAAACCGTATGGTGCCTGAGAGTACACTGGTTATTTGTTCGTTTTCATGACTATGTTGCGGCACCAGAAATCCATCTTTAAATTTCATTCGGGCAATCATCATTTTCTTACCCGTTACAATTTTGCGTTGCATGGATGGATTTACTTGTTCTACCGGAACGGTATCCCAATTAATTTTTTGAATCATAATTTAGATTTTAATTGACACTATTTTTTTTAAAAGTATAGGCAGCAGAAGCTTCTAGATTTTTATTTCGGATAATTTTATCAAACACAATGTCATTGAATATACGGGTTTGTTCCATGTTTGGTAGATGGCCGGCTTTAGAAATGACGTAAAGTTGTGTTGTTGGAATTCGTTTAAAAATATTGGCTTCTACGGAATTCAATTCAACAACCTTGTCATGCTCTCCCCAAATACAATAAACTGGCAAGCCAGCAGTTTGTAATTCTTATTTGCTCATTTTCCATAGAGGGACTATTTTTCCGTGTTGATAATAGCGCACGAACAAAGCCTTTGTACTTCATCATAGTTTCATATTTTTTATCCCATCCCGTAAAGGGAGTTGCATCATAAAAATCCCCTAGCTGTCCGCTAGCCATCGTTTTATAACTTTCACTTTGTTTAAAGGCTTGTATTTCCTCATCGGTAACCATAGCCGGGTATTCTGCAGCGTTGATAGTTTCGAAACCTGCCGGGTCAACATAGATAAGATTTTGAACCCGATCGGGGTATTGTGCCGCATAGGCACTAATGATGCGGCCACCATACGATAAACCTACAAGGTTTATTTTCTTAGTGATCTTAAGGGCTTCCAATAGTTCATGCAACTGCTCTGAAAACAATGCTCCATCATAAACAACATCAGGATTATCGGAGTAGCCTCTTCCGTAAACATCGTATCGCAATACGCCATACCCTCTTTTTTGAGCGGCATAATAAGTGGAATCCCAAATATAGGAAGGAACGGAAAAGCCATGTACCAACACAAGAACCGTATCGGCATTTTTATTGGCAATTTCATAGTAAGTATTACCAGCACTTAACTTAACAAAGTCACCTGACGTGATGGTAGATCGAAACTCAGTATTTTTTTCAATCGTCTCATGGTCGACAAACTCCTGATCTTTCTGTTGGTTAGAACAACCTGCCAGGCTGAGTGCAAGCAAGAGAATAAGTGTATAAGTAGCTTTTCAATTTCATATTAATGGAAAATAGATTGGTGTTAGAATTTGATTCCAGTTTGTTTCGAAATGTCTTTCAGATCGTCCATAACGGCTTTGATTAGTGGAATGCCTTCCTTTCTTCGAATGACTTCTGCTTCATGTTCCGGATCGCCTGGAATTAATACGGCTGCTTCACCTTTGATAGGTTTTGTATTTCTGAAAACTTCTATCCATTCATCAATTCGTTGCTTAAATTCGGTAACATACATAAAGCCATCAATCTGCATGGCTCCAAAAAAATGGCCAATGCCTTTGCCCACACTACGCGATGGAATCTCCTGGCGCAGCGCAAAGGGGGGAGCAAAGGGACCCCAGTTGGCACCACTTAAAACGCTGGTGAGTATATCAACCATCGCAGAAAGTGCATATCCTTTATGTCCACCCAACTCGCGCTCGGAACCGAGAGGCAACAACGCTCCGCCTTCAATCATATCGGATGGCTGATCAGTCATGTCACCCTCCTTATTTATTATCCAACCTTTCGGGATTGGATTACCTTTTCGTTTGGCGATTTCAATTTTACCATAAGCAGCCGCACTGGTGGCGAGGTCAATCACAATCGGTTTATTTTTAAGTCCGGGGAAGGCGATCGAAATAGGGTTAGTACCCAACATGCGTTCCGCACCCCACAAGGGTGCAACTAATTTTGTTGTGTTGGTCATCGACCAGCCGATCATATCGCGCTCAAGCGCTTGAAATGAATAGTAGGAGGCAATGCCATAATGATTCGTGTTGCAGACACTTACCCAACCAGAGCCATGTTGCTCGGCTTTGTCCATAGCAATCTCATTTGCCTTTGGCCCAACAACCAAACCCAATCCGTTGTCGCCATCAACGGTACAAACGCTTTTTCTTTCGCGCACAATGGTAATGTTTGGTTTGGGATTGATCCGCCCCAGCGTGAACATATCGAAATAAGTATGCAAGCGAGCCACACCATGCGAATCAATACCACGAAGGTCGGATAAGCTTAGAACATCAGCAGCTTGTTCAGCCTCTGCTTTCGGAACCCCAAAATGAAGAAAGACTTTGATGGTAAACTCTTTGAGATGTTCAGATTGGAATAGTGTAGTTTGATCGGGTTGCATGTTTATAGATCAAAAATTTTATCCATTAAAATCCATTTTTCTCCAGGCTTGGCGTGCGGCAAGGCTTGTTGATATTTCCACATTAATTTTTCCCACTCACTAACTTTAGTATTGATTCTATCTAAATGTTCTTTTTGATCGAAGGTAAAACCTGCTCTTGTCTCCATAATCATAAACATCCGGTTACCGGTGCGATAGATTTCCATTTTTCTCTATTCCGGAGTCGCGAATACTTTTTTCAATCTCGGGCCAGATTTTTTTGTGATGCCTTTCATACTCCGCGATAAGAACCGGATCATCTTTTAAATCCAAAGCAAGACAGTAGCGCATTTGTTTTAATTTTTAGTTGTTGTCGGAATAATTACGTGTCCCTTCCAACCATAATAGATAACAAACAGAAAGCATAAAAACGGTAGTACAAATGACTGCTGAATGCTAAAGTTGTCCGCAATTAATCCCATTAATGGAGGAATTATGGCACCGCCCACAATGGCCATAATGATAAATGACGAACCTAATTTTGTATGCTCACCCAAGTCTTTCACGCCAAGGGCGAAAATGGTCGGAAACATAATCGACATAAAAAAGTTAATACCAAGAATGGAGTAAACGGCTACTTCGCCACCTGCAAATACTCCGGCCAGACAAAGTGCTGACGCGCAAGCACCATAAAGCGTAAGCAATCTGGTATCTTTAATCATAGTCATCAGCCAGGTGCCAATAAATCGACCCACTACAAAAAGAAAGGTGCCAACAATCATGTAATTTTTTGAGGCGATCTCATTAGACACGCCAGGCAATAACTCGGTGATGTAGTTGAGGGTAATCCCCCAGATACCTGCTTGAGCACCCACATAAAAAAACTGCGCTAATACGGCTTGCGTTAAATGTTTATGCTTAAATATTGATTTATCAAATTTAAGTTTTGATGACTTTGTTGGCTCAGGCATTTTCACCAAAAAGAAAAGAAAAGCAACGGCCAGAACAACAATGGCAATTAAAGTATACGGAAAGATTACGGCCTCGGCTGCTTGTTGCTTTTGGGAGACTTCCGCAAGAGCACCTTCATTGCCCGCAAAAATAAACTGGCCAGCTAACCAAGGACCTACTACTAAAGCAACTCCGTTAAACGATTGAGAAAAATTAAGTCGTTGTACGGAAGTCTCTGCCTTCCCTAAAATAGTTACATAAGGATTAGCCGCTGTTTCCAAAAACGCCAGGCCGCTGGCTATGATATATAATGCAATAAGAAAGAATCCGAAAGTTAATGTTTTGGCTGCAGGTATAAATAAGAGCGCACCGACAGCATAAAGTAAAAGTCCGAGCAAAATTCCTTTTTTATAATTGTACTTTTCCATAAACAATCCGGCAGGAATGGCAATGGTGAAGTAGCCAAAGTAAAAAGGCTGTTTCAATTAGGAGCGCTTGTGCTCGCTTAATTTCAAACACGGGTTGAAAATGCAATCAATGCTGAGTTAAGAATGTTGGCCAATCCCCATAAAAAGAAAAGACTGGTTACCAGCAAGAGCGGAATAAGATAATTTTTTGTGGATGCACTATTATCTATTGTAGAGGTGGAAGCAGGTGGCTGCCACAGGATATTAACTGATTGCGCGATCAAGATGGGTATAGCCTCCATCGACAAAAAACCATTGGCCGGTGGTGTGACTGGAACGGTCGGAGAGGAGAAATGCAACCGCATCGGCAATTTCTTCCGATTTGGTTAGTCTATGTTCAAGGGGAATTTTTTTTGATACTTGTTTCAGTTTTTCCTGTGGATCGGCAAAGCTATTAAGCCATGACTCATAAAGTGGTGTTGCCACCTCGGCTGGAATAACTGCATTCACACGAATAGAGTAGGGGAGCAGTTCAACCGCCCACTCACGCGTAAGCGAAAGTATGGCGCCTTTAGCAGCTACATAACCCGATGTATTACCTTGCCCGGTTACTGAGGTCTTGGATCCGATGTTAACAATCACTCCTTTTCTTTTTTTAAGATGAGGCAAAGCATAATGCGCCATAAAGTAATAATGACCGGCATTGTTTACGAGTGACTTGGTAAACTTGGCAGGGTACCATTCTCCAAACCAATACCATCATTGCTTCCCGCATTATTTACGAGGCCATCAATTTTCCCGCTACTTCATATTTCATTAATTACATCGCGACATGCCGAGAAGGTTGATAAATCTGCGTTGTGATAGATCCTTTTTCACTTCTATCAGGCAATGTTTTTTTGTCTGCGCAATCTTGTCAACAATGGCTACCTGAGCACCTTCTTCGATTAACACCTGAGCAATTGATTTGCCAATGCCACGCGCGCCACCGGTTACGATAATCACTTTGTCTTTCAGATGAAGATCCATTGCTAAAGATTGTAAAATCTTATTGCATTTTCATTCATTATCTGATGTTTTTCTGATTTAGAAAAAGTTTGGAAATAATCTTGAATGATGTTCAATTGCTCCGGGTAGGTGGCCGCCACTAAACAAACCGGCCAGTCCGATCCATACATAACACGGGAGGTTCCAAACTGATTTAGTACGAAATCGAGATAGGGTCGAAAATCATCTTTAGCCCATTCTTTTTTGCTTCCGTTGTCATACCAGAAAGTTTGCAATAAACATTTGGATGCGCTGCCAGATTTTTGATTTGACTTGCCCAGTAGTCAAATTCCTTTTCTCGAATATTGGGTTTGGCAAGATGATCGATCACAAATTTTTGTTGCGGATGCCTACCCACCAATTCAATGGCATCTTGCATTTGATGCGGATAGATTAAAATGTCGTAGGTGAAGTTGTGTGCTGTTAAAGATCGGATTCCCGCTCAAATTTTTGACTGGTTAAAAATCCTTTAGGTTCGGCCTGGGCAATATGTCTGAATCCTTTAAGTTTCTTAAAACTTCCAAAGTGTTGTAACCGTTCTTCTAAGGAATCAGACCTCAAGTCAACCCAGCCGACAACACCTAGAATAAAATCATACTCGTTAGCCAGCGATAAGAGAAACTCAGTTTCTGTTTCTGATTGATCGGCCTGCACGGCCACACAACCAACCACATTATTTTGTTTGTAAAGAGGAGCCAGGTCTTCTGGTAGAAAATTGCGCTGAATGATTTTCATCTCGTCAGTGATCCAGGCATCGCGAACCGGATTGTATATCCAAAAGTGCTGATGGGAATCTATGATGGATAATGAATTTGTATTTTCACGTTCAGCCATCAGAATGAATCATATCACTTCCTGACGTTGTTCTCCCAGACCTTCAATACCTAATTCAACAACATCTCCTTTCTTTAGATAAACAGGCGGATTAAATCCAAGACCCACACCAGCCGGGTGTACCTGTAGAAATCACATCGCCCGGCAGCAGTCATAAACTGACTAATGAAGCTCACGAGAAAGGGAACTCAAAAAATCATATCATCGGTGTTGTTGTCTTGCATGGTCTTGCCATTCACCTTCAACCACATGTGCAGGTTATTGTAGTTGGCTACTTCATCTTTGGTAACCAGGTACGGGCCCATCGGGGCAAAGGTATCACAGCTCTTGCCTTTCACCCACTGTCCGTTTCTTTCCAACTGAAATTCACGCTCACTGTAATCGTTATGTAAACAATATCCGGCCACATATTCCAGCGCATCTTTCTCCTCTACATAACTTGCTTTTTTTCCAATGACAACAGCCAGCTCAACTTCCCAATCTGTCTTTACGCTATTCTTTGGAATAATTAATGAGTCGTTAGGGCCGCAAAGCGCACTTGTAGATTTAAAGAAAATTATAGGCTCCGGAGGTAAAGGCATTTTTGATTCCAGCGCATGCTTGGTATAGTTTAATCCCACACAGATTATCTTAGAAGGACGTTGAAAGCAAGGACCTAATCGTGTACCATCTTTAATTAATGTTAACGAAGATTTATTTTGATCCAGCCATTTTTGCAAACGAGCCAGGCCATCTTTCTCAAAAAAAATCTCTCCGTAATCTTCTCCGAAAGACGAAGCGTTGTACATTTTTCCATCTAATAAAATACCAGGCTTTTCTACACCGGGTTCTCCAAATCTAAATAGCTTCATGCCTTATGTGTTTAATCGTATAAATCCACCATCAATGGGATAATCAGAACCTGTTACGAAAGATGCTTCAGCCGAACATAAGTATAACGCAAGGCTCGCGATTTCATCTGGCCTTGCCATACGACCTATGGGTTGTGTCTTGGCCAGCTTTTCAAACATTTCTTTTTCCTTACCGGGATAATTCGCTTTTAGAAATCCGTCTACGAAAGGCGTGTGTACGCGCCCTGGGGAGATACAGTTGCACCGGATACCTTCATTCACGTAATCCTTGGCAACCGAAAGCGTCATAGATAACACGGCACCTTTTGTCATGGAGTAGGCAAAGCGATCGTTTAAGCCTAACCCAGCCGCTACCTGTTAACCAGTATATCAATCTTTGAGAATTCAGAGGCAATCTGATTCATGGTTTGGATAACTTCTGCCTGAATGGAAACGTTGCATAAATACGCTTTTGCTGAATGGTTGGTAGCCAGAATTTCTTTGGCAACCGAGTCGATAGCTTTATGGTTAAGATCGAGCAAACAGACTTGCGCACCTTGTTGGGCAAATTGAATAGCGATAGCTCTGCCAATGCCACTGCCGGCTCCTGTAATAACAGCTACTTTATTTGAAAGATTAAAGAGCATTGACTTATATTTTAAAATTCTATTTTGCGATTAGCTTTCTCAGATACTCTCTCATTTTATCCGTGTCGTAATTTCGGGTACCCACCTCTTTCATAACAATTTCTCCATCCTTGTCAATCACAAAAGTTGTAGGAATCGATGGTACCTGTAGCGGTTCAGCCAAATAACCGGAAGGCATAAAAATAGGGAAGGTGTAATTATTCTTTTTTACATAAGCCTCAACCTTGGCCAAGGCGTTATCTTTATCAATGGATAACATGACAAACTCTATAGAATCATCTTTCATTGTATTATACAGCTTCTGAATACTCGGCATCTCTGCTTTACAAGGCCCACACCAAGTGGCCCAAAGATTAAGAAATACCACTTTGCCTTTATATCGATCAAAAGAGATCTTATCTCCTTGCAGGTTTTTTATAAGGAACTCGTAATCAAATTTAGTTTCGGCAGATTTTTCGCTTGGTGGATTTACGTTTAATGCGCCAGACTTTATGGCGACCGTTTGCGCTAAATACGATACGCCTCCAAACAAACCGGTTACTTTTAGCACGGCAATGATGATTATGGCTATCAATCCTGTTTTAATAAGACTTAAAAAGGGTTTCATAAAATGGATAAATTGGCTTGGTTATTGGAAAGAGCTTGCTCAAATGTCCCTAATTTTAATAACTTCGAATAATTTTATTCCGTAAAATGTCTAGAAAAGGTACTTTAATCCTTGCTTTTCTTTTCCTGCAGGTCACTTTCGGTATAGCTCAAAAAGTTAAATACAAAGATTTAATTGAGTTATTGAATGCCAAGCAGTATGAAATGGCTGAGCCTTTTCTAAAGCGCTACTTAAAGGATAATGATGATAATGCCAGCGCCTACCTATACATGGGGATTATCTATCAAGATAAATCGTTGCAAAATGATCTACTTAAGCAGACGGAAGCCCTGATCCTCAATCTGGATTCTGCAATTTTCTTTTACGAAAAAGCGTACCCCATGATCACCGAAAAGGAGATCAAAAAGAATGATGAGAATTACCAGATGTATATCCGAAGAGATATGCGCACCGGTGAGTTTGGTCTGAAGCAATCGGATGTACAGTTGGATATTGAAACGCGAACCAAGGCGCTAAAGGAAAAGAGAGATAAGATAAAGCCATTAAAGAATCACTTTGTTGAGTCTGAAAAACTGTATCTCCGCTCGATGGGTTTCTTTAAGGCGATACAGGAGAGATTTGTCAGTGACAAGGAATTGTTTCTTCGCGCTGATGATCAGCTGCTGGTTGAATTCAATAACCTGATCGCGGTGTTTGATTCAAGTCAGGTAGCTTTTAAAGGTTACAAATCTATCCTTCAAACATTAGGTAAAACAAATTACAACCAGGAATTAACTCTTTTGGAGATTAAGGACTTTAAAAAGGATGGGCTAACAGCACCCGATTTTCTGAGTAATGATTTAAAGCTCTGTGACTATTCCGGGTGGTCAAAGAAATCATTTGATATTGTACAAAAGGAAATCATTCCGTTGCGCCAAAACCTGATTTCGTATGAGATTGAAATTAATAAACTGGGCAAAAGCTGAAAACAGATTCCGTATCTGTTAAAAATGATTTAACAAAGCTAATCGATAAGCTTCTGGTTACCCAATTAAAAAAATTTGATCCTGATCCATTGCCGGCCGCAGTATTTACCATGAAGGTGGCGGAACTAGAGTATTACTCAGACTTAATTATTAACAAACCCCTTCGTGATACGGCCGATGTGGCATTACAAATGACTTGCCTTGAGCGGGAGATTAAATCCGCTAAGAAGCTCGACAGCATTGCCACCCTGTTAATGAAACGTGATTTGGAAAAGGATGCTTTAGATTACAATAATTTTATAACCAATGCCTTTGGGACGGTTTCGGTACTTAAAGCCATGGTAAATACAACCCAGGATTTTGCTCACCGCGAACTAACTAAAAAAGAGAAAACCTTGGAGGATACCATGCAGTCACTGAAGTGGGTATTTTCTGAGAAGGATTCTATTCCCCTCTATGTAGATGAGTCTGGGACCAGACCCTATAAACCCTTAATCTCCAAAGATCAATACACCCTTGGATTGAAATATGCGGACTCGCTGGCGGTTGGATACTTTTATACCATACCGCCATCCAGGAAAGCAGATATTGCTGTAAATTTTCCTGTGGACGCACAAAACTTTAAATTGAGAAATCTGCCAATCTTAAAAGCGTTATCTCTTCAAGACACAGATCAAGTATATTTTGCTTTGATTTTTTCTGAGAGTAAAGTACAAGATGGCTTTCCGGTTACCGTAGTAAGAGTTAACCGAACAGGAGGTTTGGCCTGGAGTAAGAACTTCAAGTTTGAATTCAAACCTTCGGAACTCCTGTACTCATCGGCTTCAGGCGAGCTCTCAGTTAAATTAAGTAGCACCACAGGCGAAAACAAAATTGTGGTGATCGATAAACTCGGCAAAAAATTACACTAGCATCTGGTATCTTATTTTGTTGGATCTTTGTAAGGGCTTATTTCCGCCACAACTACTTTATTATTCTTTCTGTTGATATCAGCCATCCTTAGACTTGGATCAATTTCAATACTCTCAATTTTATCAACTTTAGTTTGAAAGCTAAGTGTGTACGTAGGGTTTACCCAAGGCCAAGAGGTAAGTTCTGTTCGCTTGGTTGAATTCTCTTTAGGCTTACTACCCATCATTTCGTTTAAAGGAATGTAAATCAATTCCTCACTGCCGTCTTTATATTTTACCAGCAGATCAATGGGCATCGGAAATTCTCCTACTCGTTGCAACTCTATCATCGTGTTACCATCTTTTTCGACTACAAGATTGATTCCGTAATCAATACGTTTCGTAGTTTGGATCCAATAGCGATAATACCAATGCAATTGCATGTTTGAAGTTTTTTCCATAACCCGAAGAAAGTCGTTTGGTTCCGGATGTCTCATTTTCCAGGTATTGTAATAGCGCTTCATGCCTGTATAAAAATTATCTGTACCCATGATATACTTTAACTGATGAAGAAAAACAGCACCCATACTATAGGCGGCAGTTCCATAGGCGCGATTTGTAGTGAAATGATCAGAGTGTTGGCTTGCGGGCTCCTGCAGTCCGCTAGCAACCAAACTAAAATAGCTGCTATAATTCCCGGCATGATTAATCGGCTCATTGAAAATTGTATTCATGGCTTCTTCGCTGGCAAAGTCGGTATACCCTTCATCCATCCAAGCGTATAACGACTCGTTGGATGCCAGTGCCATTTGGTACCAACTGTGTGATACTTCGTGGGCCATCACTCCATTGAGCCCTGCCTGACTGCCTTCACCCATAATGAGCGTGCACATAGGATACTCCATGCCGCCATCGCCACCCTGAATTACAGAATAGGTGTCGAAGGGGTACTTACCAAAGTGTTCATTAAGATGCTGAAAAACTTTAACAGCCACGGGTTCCATGTTTTTCCAGGTTACAGCTGTTTTCTCATTCTTCTGATAAAAGAAATGAAGTGTGGGTCCGTTCGGAACTTGTTGTATATCGTGCGTATAATCCGGATCGGCCGTCCATGCAAAGTCAATTACATTCTTTGCCTGAAAGTGCCAGGTCAAATTTTCTGAAGAGACTTTTACTGTTGTTCCAGATTTCTGATAGCCATGTCCAATCTCTTGTGGATTTTGAAGGTTGCCAGTACCTGCAATAACAAACTTTGGATCGATGGTAATCTTAACATCAAAATCACCCCACACTTCGTGGAATTCGCGAGCAACATATTGATACGCATGCCAGCCCTGGAAATCGTACTCGGCTATTTTCGGATACCATTGGGTCATGGAGTAGGAAATTCCTTCTTTATTGTTTCTTCCCGATCTGCGGATTTGAACCGGCACCTGAGCTTCAAAGGACATGTCAAAGATGGTTTTGCTGTTGGGTAACAACGGCTTGACCAGTGTTACTTCCATTATGGTGCCCTCTATTTTATAGCTAAGAGCTTTACCATCTTGCTTTAGCGATTGTATATGCTGGTAGCCAATCTCGTCATCTTTAAGTTTTGAAATCCGATCCATCACTCTGCGGTCCGGATCAGGTAGATTTCTGGAACGAACGTCCATCATGCTACCAGGCTGAAAAGCATTGAAATACAGGTGATAATAAACTTTGGTCAGCGTATCAGGTGAGTTGTTGTAATAAACCAATTTCTGATCCCCATTCAGCCTGTGATTTTCTGTATTCATTTTAATATTCATGGTGTACTCCACCCGTTGTTGCCAGCGATAATCCTGGCCCAGAGAGTTGATTGAAATAAGAACGGCAAAGAAAAATGTGAATTTTGGAGTCATTTCGATAAGATTATTTCTGAAAAGTATTAAAACGGCTCTAAGGATCAAATACTTTTTACAGGAGCGCTAAAATCTTATTCTCCGCGAAATACTGGCAGAAAGATAACCGGTGTCCGTAAGCGATAGCGTTTCGCCCGGAAGGGCTTTTGGAATGTTGTATGTGTAGCTTACAATGAAAGTCCAGTTATTAATAGTAACAGCGAGTGGTGCAACAAAAGAGTAATTTAATACACCAAACTCTGTGGTTGTTTGTTCATAATACAAAGGCAAACCTCTACGAAGCCGAAAAATTATTCCCAAATACGTTTGTGCGTAGGGTATGGTTTCTGTGATCTGTTCGCTCCCAAACAATACGGAGCAGGTAGGGTAGAATGAGAGTCTGTCAATTTTACCCCACTTCGTTTTCTCTAAATTGATTATTATCGATGGAAATATTCGATGGGCTACTTTATCGCCAAAATAAAATTGATAGTCTAAACGAAAGGTCAACGGCTTTACATCAAAGAAATTAGAAACACCCAGATTATTATTATAAGCAATATATTGATCTGCTGAAGTATTGGTATAGATATAGCGACTGTATTCTGCCATAAAAGACCACCAACGAGTGGGGCTATTCATGTAACCCAGCGAAGCAACAGTAAGGTAATAGGATGGATCGTACTCATCACTCCAATAGCCGGTTAGGTCTGCATATAATCCGGTTTTATGGTAATAGGAGAGACCGGGGGCTAATCCGAATTGATTAAAACCAAGCGTGCGGCTGGCAGAAACCACGTTGCTGTTGTATCCAAGCCGAACAATCATCTGTGATCCGAGTGTGGGTACAGACAGATTGATCAGGCTGTCCATAAAGGATAAAAATTGCAACGAGTCATTGGCAATTAACGAGTCCAATTCGGCAATGTAAGGGTCGGAGTATAACAACGCAGAATCAGTTTGCTGACTTCGAACAGAAGTCAAACAAACTGATGAAAGAATCATTCCATACAGAATATTTTTCAATACCACAGGTGTGCGTTAGTTCCGCTGCTGTTTTAGTTGCTGATTGCGTTCGCGTAAAGTTTCATTTCGTTGTTGCATCATCCTTCGTTGTTGCACTTGCTCAAGAATAAGTCGTTGAAAGTCACCTTCAGCCTTTCTAAGGCTAAGAATTTGCTGCGCAGTAATCACACGCATCAATCGTTCGGAATATGTTTTTTCCAGATCTAACTCCCGTTGCTTAAGAGTAAGCCCAAGTTTTACTAATTGCTCTTGTTGCGCCTGATCTGGGTTATCTGTTTTAATTTGCTTACGGGCGTCAATCATTTCTTGCCTGATTTCTTTGCGCTGATCTGAAAATTCACGGTAAACGGGCCAGAATTTTTCAGCTTGTTCGGGCGTAAGACTCAACTTATCAGAGATGTAGGCAATGCGCAGGTTCTTGATCTTTTCCTGGGCCTTTTGATCCTGCGCCAGATCGATATTTGTTGGATCTTGAGCCAGCGCGCTCAATGTGCTAATCAAACATAAACCCAGGATTATTAATTTTTTCATAGGGTAATCCATTAAAAATTTTCGGTATTAAATTCTTCCAATAAAATATCAAGGTCAGTGTCGCTTACGTCATAAGAGTTAAATACTTTCTCCTCTAATTCATTCAAATCATCCTCACTCCAGGTAACCGATTCTGCCAGATCATCAAAATTTAAGGTTGCATCATCGAGATAGGCCACAAGCTGTTCGGTTTGTATGGCGGCCAATTGCTCTTCAATGGTGTCTTGACCTTGTGATAAATACCAGAAGATGCCAATAGAAAGCACAGCAACCATAGGCGAAGCAAATTTCAGAGCCGGCACAAACCAAGGTGCAGGTTCTGGTTTGGCAACCCGGGCCTGAATGATGCCAGGAAGTTTTTCGAAATATCCGTCAGGTACTTCAAAAATGTTTTTCTTCGATATGTCTTCCAGTTTTTTCATTTGTTAGTAAGACTGTTTTAATGGGCTCAGGTTTAATTATTGAGTAAGATAATCTTCTACTTTTTTTACCGCATGGTGATAACTGGCCTTCAAGGCCCCACACTGGTTTTGGTGATTGCTGACATATCCTCGTAAGAGAGCTCGTCAAAGTACTTCATGTTAAATACAAGTCGTTGTTTATCAGGTAGTTTAAGTAAGGCCTTTTGAAGCTTTATTTGAATGTCATCACCACTTATATCCGATGACGTATCTAACCTTGCTGACAACTCTTTTCCAACATCTTCCAGCGGTAAAAAGAACCGTCTGCGTTTCTTATTCAGGAAGGTAAGGCATTCATTAGTTGCGATCCGATAAATCCAGGTGAAGAGTTGTGAATCTTCGCGAAAGCTTCCAATATGCTTGTGCACTTTTATAAACACTTCCTGAGTTAAATCGTCAGCATCGTCATGATCGATTACCATTTTTCGAACATGCCAATACACGCGTTGCTGATAGGCTCGCACGAGCAAATTGAACCCATAGCTGAGAGTTTCTAGATTTCTGATCTTAAGAAGTAACTCCTGATCTGCCAAGTAGGTCGGTTAATGTCCTTTAGACTTTAAAGATAAGGGATGGTTTAATCAACTACACAACCTCTTCGAGAAGATCGACAAGTCGCTCAAATGTTTCTTTTGAGTGTGTTGGAAAGTTAGCAAACCGCAGTTGGTTTTTCTTTTTGCTTCCGTAGCCATCGCCCGGATAAAACTTATGCTTGTGTAGGTGATTGATAATGTGTTCGGTATGCGCACCCGTTTCGGCAACGATTACTGTTTGCGAACGCAAAGCTGGTTCCTCAACAAACGGTTTCATCAGCTTATGATTTGAAAGAGCTTGATAAAGTATGGCCGCCTTGTATTCCGTTTCTTTACGGATGGTTTGAATGCCTCTTCGAAGTAAATCCTGAACAACTTTCCCCAACAGATAAATGGCTAACACATTGGGTGTTTCCGGAGTTTGATTTTTTACTGCGTTGGATAACAGCGTAGGCAAATTATGATACGTACCAATGGAAATACCTTTTGATAATAATGATTCTGCCTTCGCTATGCACCGATCGTTTACAATCCATACGCCTAAGCCTGCAGGTAATCCGAACCCTTTTTGTACTGAAAAGAAAACCGAGTCAATTTTTGAGTAATCAAATTGTGGATAGGGGAGTGAAGAAACGGCATCAACAATAATGAGCGAATCTGGAAATTTAGTTCTGAATAGATTGATGAATGCTAATGGCAAGGAAACTCCGGTACTGGTTTCATTGTGTGTGAGTGCGATCAACTCCACATCCGACTTTAACTCAGTATTTGGTTCAAAACCCTTTCCTTCTGGCGCTTCTATTTTAATGGGACTTTTCCCTAATTGAGTTGAGATTTCATAATACCGTTTTGAGAATGCGCCATTTACGAAATGCAATGATTGATCAACGACCAAATTTTGAAGGGATCGTTCCCAAATTTCCGTTGCTGATCCGGTAAATAAAACATGAAAGTCATCGGGTATACCCAAGAGCTCTTTCAGGCCTGATGTTGTTTCCTGAAAGGTGACTTCAAATTCTTTGCTTCGGTGCGAGAGGATGGAACACCATCGCGAAAAGCCTGACGTATGTGATTCTCCACTGTAAAATACAGTTGAGATGGACCCGGAGTAAAATTTATTTTCATCTTAACGTATCGATGTGCAAAATAACCTTAAAGAGATGGTCTCTCAAAATAATCCGGCTGCTACAAAAAAATTAGAGAATAATCAACGTTTACATTTTGATATTCATTCGCGTTTTTTGCTTCATAAAATCCACTTGGATTTGGGACACGTTTGCTGAACCTAACATTTAAACAATACCGAGTTAAGTTTCAGGACAAAATCAGGCCTCATCCGCCAGCTGGCGGACCTCGCCCACAAAGCAGGTTAACAGTGGAAGGTTGCGACCTGGAAACAGCTCAAAACTTGTCATCTCTGAGGTTCAGAAACACCTCTCCAAGTCCAGTGGATTTTTGTTTTTATTATGAGGTATTCCCTGACCGCTTTCTTACTTCTGTTCACGGTCTCCTTATTGGCTCAAAGCCAGGAGCAAGTATTATTGGATTTTGAAAAAAATATTGAGAATGCTGTCGTTAACACCGATATTTCATTTTTGCAATCTGCGTATGCCGATGATTTTAAATTTAAACATGGCACCGGCAATCGTTCAACCAAAGAAAGTTGGCTTAAAGATGTTGTGGATAACAAAGGTAAATTCCTTTCCAGAAAAGTTGATGCTTCCGAAGCAGAACTTCATGATAACATCGGGATCACGGAAGGTACAATTACAGTAACGCGGGCAGACAGGTCCTATACAATCCGCTACGTTCGGGCTTATCGTAAAAAGGAAATACCTGGGAGTTATTTATGCACCGAACTGTAGAAGAAACGCATAACAACTAAGCTTGCATCCTAATAAAGCACCCTGAATTTTATGGTGTGCTCAATGGCCAGAAGTTCTTTTATAACGTCCTTATTATACGCCTTATTGATATCCGTAATAACGTAACCAATACGTTCGTTGGTTTTCAGATACTGACCCACAATGTTAATTCCGTTGGTAGCCAGAATCTGATTTATGCGCGCAAGAATGCCGGGCACGTTGCTGTGAATATGAATTAACCGATGTGCATTATCGAGAATAGGCAAGGAGAGATTTGGAAAATTAACGCTATTACTGGTTCCACCAGTGTTGATATAATCCAGGAATTTACCCGTTACAAATTGAGCAATATTCTCCTGCGCTTCGAGCGTACTTCCTCCAATGTGTGGAGTAAGCAGCGTGTTGGGCAACCCTCGAAGTTCCGAAACAAATTCTTCGTTGTTGCTTTTTTGGTTCATGCGGAAATACATCTATTGCGCATCCGGCTACTTTTCCATTTTCAATATTTTGCTTTAAGGCATTAATCTCCACGACTTGGCCACGACTTAAGTTGAGGAAAATGACGCCCTTCTTCATTAGGTCAAATTCCTTTTTGCCAAACAGGTTTGTATTCTCTTTTCTGCCGTCTATGTGTAACGAAACGATATCAGATTGTTCCAGTAATTCTTTTAAGGATTTACATTTCGTTGCATTTCCTAAAGCCAACCGTTCCTCCCGATCATAATAAAACACTTTCATTCCCAACGATTCGGCAAGCACCGATAATTGTGAACCTATATTGCCATAGCCAACGATACCCAATTTCTTTCCGCGAATCTCAAAACTTCCGTTTGCAGATTTATCCCATTTACCCACATGCATTTTTGCTGACTTATCTGCAACGTTGCGGATAAGCATAATAATTTCACCGATAACTAATTCCACTACAGATCGGGTGTTGCTGTAGGGTGCATTGAAGACAGCGATGCCTCGCTGGGTAGCCTCTATTAAGTCAATCTGATTGGTACCAATACAAAAGGCCCCAATGGTCATTAACCGATTGGCGCGCTCCAATACTTTAGCGGTTACCATCGTTTTAGATCGTATTCCCAAAACAGAGATGTTAACAATTTTTTCGCACAACTCATCTTCATCCAAACCGGCCGGATAAACTTCGACATTAAAGCCCTCGGCACGAAATGCCTCGACAGCAGCCGGATGTACGTTTTCAAGTAAGAGAACGTTAATTCTGTTTTTCGGATAGGAGATGGCTGTATTCAACTTATTCAAATATAGAAACTCATCGAGACTTGGAGCCACATGATCCGCTTTACTCAATACTTTTTCTCTTTCCACATTTTCGGTAAAGGCAAAAAACTTATTGGCGAGGCCGGCAAGTTTAATTTCATAATCGGTGTAGCCATCACCAATTACGTAAACGTCTCCATCCAGATTTAAGCGTTTTAGTTGCTCCACCTTCCCATTATTTTGTGATAGCGGGTTTTCTTTATCAAACCCGACTACATTTCCTTGCGCATCAAAGTGAAACGTATTGGCAAGAATGTTTTCTCTTTTAATTCCAAACTCGGTAACGACAGGATCAATAAAGGCATGGAAACCGTTTGAGATAATATAGATATTAGCGGCATAAGTCTGAAAGAACTCCCGATTTCGCTTAAACGATTCAGACACAAGCTCGCGCAATACAACCACCAATTGTTCCAGATGCCTTTTATTAGGTGATAACAGATGTATTCTTTTCTCAAGGGATTCCCGAAAGGAGATAGAACCATCCATGCCCTGATTGGTTATAGTTACGATCTCAGATTTGATAGCTTCGAGTTCGGGATGATCTCTTAAAGAGATATCAGCGAGTGCGTCAAAACCTTCTACTTTAGTAAAAGTGCTATCGAAATC
Source organism: Flammeovirgaceae bacterium (assembly GCA_016709845.1). GTDB lineage: Bacteria > Bacteroidota > Bacteroidia > Cytophagales > Cyclobacteriaceae > ELB16-189. Next base: position 40,579 of record JADJMA010000007.1, read on the forward strand.
GATTACGAAGTACTTATTGGGCTTCATTGGTTGTACGAGAATCCCAAAAGTAAAACTAAAAGTCCACAGTCACAGTGTTTGATGTTAACGCGATGTGAAAAATTATAATAACATCCGTTAGCTTGATCAAGTTTAATTGTAAAAGACTAGTTCCATCACTCTTGCTGTAGAAGGACATACTTGAGAAAATTCAGTTGATAATTTTATTTCATCAGGAACCTGATCTCGCAGCACTTCAGTGAATCCGAATTTTTGAAAAAGAAAAAGCTGTTTCTGTTAGAAGATAAACTTCTTTAATGCCTGCCATACGCGCATGCTGCAACAGATCTTCAACAATTTGTTTTCCATGTTGTTGACTTCTTAACTCCGGACTCACCGCCAATGATCGTAACAAGGCTTTGTCGCCATAAAACTCCAGTCCACCCGAACCAACCAATACGTCATCAGCATTGTAGTAGGTTAGGAGTAGACTGTTCTCAAGTTTTATATTCTCCGCGGGCAGTTGATTTACAAGTAAAAACTTTTTAAGTGCTTCCAGCTCTTTTTCTGTTTTCACTTGCTGTGAAACAACAAATTCCTTCATGACTCAAAAGTTCAGAACATTTTTTGAAACGTTGAACTACACCCTATTAGAATTTTGTTAACAACAATCAGAATCGGACCCACAGCAGGCTTCCTTAGCAGCCAGATTTTTTGGTTGTATGTTAGGTTTTTCTGCGTATACTGTAATGCTAAAGATGCCCAACTCTTCTTTCTTTACCAGTTCTATTTCCTGATCTGTTAAGTAAGATTTTAAAATCTCATCAGGTACTGAAATTCTTTTATTCTTTTGAATTTCAAGATTAATAAAACCAGCATCCTTTATCACCTGAAGATACTCCTCTTTTTGGATAGCCCCAGCGATGCAACCCGCATACATCTCAGCACTTTTTATTAATCCTTCCGGTAGTTTACCCGTCAACACGATATCAGAGATGCTAAAGTGCCCTCCTGGCTTTAAGATTCGATATGTTTCCGTAAATGCTTTTGTTTTGTCAGGAACGAGGTTCATCACACAATTACTTACAACTACATCGGCAACATTGTTATTCACGGGTAAGTTTTCAATGTCGCCTAATCTAAATTCAACATTGTGATAGCCGAGCTTTTCGGTATTGAGTCTTGCTTTTTCAATCATCCTTTCTGTAAAGTCAACACCAATTACTTTGCCTTCTGCTCCGGTTATTGCGCGAGCAATAAAAGCATCATTGCCAGCTCCTGAACCCAGATCAATCACCGTATCATTAGGTTTTATTTTGGCATATTCGGTTGGTAAACCGCAGCCTAACCCCAGGTCTGCATCTTGGGTATAGCCTTGTAATTTGCTGTAGTCCTCTGCCATGAGCGCCTCATCAATGGTTGCACATCCACAGCTGCTTCCACAACAACTGGTTTCATTTTGTAATTTACTTTGATTGGCAATTTCGCCATAGCGCTCTTTGACCATTTCCTTAAGTTCTTCTGAGTTTTTCATTGTATTTAAATTTAAATGTTATCGCAATATTACGATTAGGTTGATCAAAAAAAGTTCAGCAACAATTATCTTTCACACTCTGTAAAAGGTTTCCCAATAGCTTATTAGCCTTACTAATAGTTTTGGCATCAATGCAATAGCAAACTGTAGGCCCTTCGATTTCGCCTATTATTACGCCAACTTTCTTAAGTTCTTTCAAGTGTTGCGAAACGGTTGATTGTGAGAGCGGGAGTTCTTCCACAATATCTCCGCAAACACAAGCCTTTTTTTCTGATAGGTACTGCAGAATCGCGATGCGGGCCGGGTGGCCCAGCACTTTGGCGATTGCCGCAATTTCGTTTTGTTCCTTCGTAAATTCTTCGGTCTTGGAAAGTCCCATGGTGTATTAATCGTAATAATACGATTAAAGTTTCAGATTTGTGAAAATTATTTTCCGAAGGGGATACGCTTAAGGGCAAGTTGCCCATTACTTATTACCAGCAGAGCATCCTGAAGATGCCTGATTTCTTCGAGTGGATTGCCCGGAATTAACACTAAATCAGCGTCATACCCTTTTTCAATTCGACCTGTACTTTTAGCAACACCTAATAGTTCAGATGCGACTACGGTTGCCGATTGAAGGGCTTCATAGTTTGTCATTCCCATACGAACAAAGTGCGCACACTCTAATGAAACCCGGCTGGTTGTGTTGGCTGTATAACTATTATCGGCACCTGTAACAATTTTAACTCCGAGCTCATGAGCCTTCTTAAAAACCTTTTCAGCTTGTGGCATCATGAACTTGCCACGGAGTTCAAGTACTGGTCCTTCATAATCGCCACCCGGCTGCGTTAAGTCTTCTAATGTGATGAATGTAGGCACCAGATAGGTGCCGCGTTCTTTCATCAGTTTGAGGTGTCTCGTCACTTAAAATGTACCATGTTCAATACTTTTTGCACCAGCGAGAACAGCAGCGCGCGATCCCTCATCGCCATGGGCATGAATCATAACCGGCACATTATGTTTACCTGCTTCTTGTACGATTACCCGTATTTGTTGTTCGGTATAAACTTGTTCACGCGGATCGGTATCGGGCCTGCCGGCACGTTCGGTACCCCTGGTTTTAATTACTTTGGCACCTCGGTCAATATTTACATTAACCAATAGCTTAAGTTGATCATCTGTATTCACTCCATTGATTAAAGGAGCCAGGCGAACATCGGCCAGTATTGTTTCTTCCAGATTGGGAGACACATAAACCCCTGCGGCAATAATATCCGGGCCCGCAATACTTCCAATCTTTACAAGGTTAGCAAGCGCAACATCCTGATAGGCTGGAACGCCTGCAGTGCGTACGGTAGTAACCCCGGTTTCCAGGGCGCGTTTTGCTGATGCCAGATTATCCAGGTGCGAGTGAGCATCAATCATTCCCGGTATTAAGTAATAACCTTGACAATCAATTATTTCATGACCCGCTGGTGGAGCTACTGTGCTCACAGATTCAATTTTTCCATTCTTAACAAGCACCGTGCTTCGGGGATAGATTTTGTTTTCAGTTCCTGTAAACACATTGGCATTTACTAAGGCATAATTCTTTTGTTGGGCATAACCTGCGAGGCTGACAATCATCGCAATACAAAATGAGAAGTTCTTCATAAGTATATTAATTTGATTCCGTCAAGATATCCTTTCTTTTGGGTTTGAGCAATGAAGAATTTAGATCATTAATGATTTTGAATGGTAATCAGGTATTTGATCTGGCTAAGATTTGAGTGAACTTGGCAATAAATTATACTTAAAGAATTCTCATTATGATTGCGACCCAGGGTTATGCTGCTCAAAATGCCAAGGCTCCATTAAGTCCGTTTAATTTTGAAAGGCGGGAAGTTGGAGTTCATGATGTAAAAATCGAGATACAATTTTGTGGCGTTTGTCATTCGGATCTACATCAGGTGAGAGACGAATGGGGTGGGTCCATGTATCCGATGGTACCCGGTCACGAAATAGTTGGTAAGATTAGTCATATTGGTTCGGGAGTAAAGAAGCTTAAAGTAGGGGAGTTGGCAGGCGTGGGTTGCTTTGTTGACTCCTGTCGTACATGCCCAAGTTGCCGGGCAGGTAATGAACAGTATTGCGAAACCAGGTTGGCTGGTACCTACAACGGGTATGAAACAGATAGAAAAACCCCTACCTATGGGGGGTATTCAAAGTGTATTGTGGTGGATGAGAATTATTGTCTTAAGATATCTGACAAATTATCGCTGGCTGCTGTTGCTCCCTTATTATGCGCGGGAATCACTACCTATTCGCCTTTAAGGCACTGGAAGGTTGGTGCAGGACAAAAGGTTGCTATTGTCGGGTTAGGCGGGCTAGGGCACATGGCGGTAAAATTTGCTGTCTCGTTTGGTGCGGAAGTAACGGTGCTTAGTTCTTCACCTTCAAAAGAGAGTGATTCCTTACGATTTGGAGCCCATAATTTTCTGAATACCAAGGATAAAAAGACTATATCTAAAGCTAAAAATCAATTTGATTTTATTCTGGATACTGTGGCAGCTAATCATGATTTGAATATGTATTTGAATCTGCTTAAGACCGATGGCACGATGGTTTTGGTTGGTATACCCACGGAAGCTACACCCGTTCACGCCTTTAGTTTAATTCCAAAACGAAAAACCCTTGCTGGCTCAATGATTGGAGGAATTCGCGAAACCCAGGAGATGCTTGATTACTGCGCTGCTCACGATATTGTATCCGATATTGAATTGATTGCCATGAAAGATATTGAAACCGCCTATTCGCGGATGCTGAAGGGCGATGTTCGGTACCGGTTTGTTATTGACGTTGCAACTCTATAGAAATAATAAGAATAGCTAGGGCTAACCTATTTTTTCGAGCGAGTGCTTTTTCAACAGCACTTACAATATTTTCGGTGCTGAGTCCATACTTCTTAAGCAACTGCGTAGGTGTGCCACTTTCACCGAAAGAGTCATTAACAGCAACCATTTCAAGAGGGGCTGGGTTGAATCTTGAGAGAACTTGTGCAACACTGTCACCAAGTCCACCATTGATCTGATGCTCTTCGCAGGTAACTGCACAGCCCGTTTTTTGCACTGAAGCCAGAATCGCTTCAACGTCCAAAGGTTTTATAGTATGAATATTTATTACCTCTACAGAGATTCCTTTTTCAGCTAAAATGGCCTCGGCTTCAATGGCCAACCAAACCATGTGGCCGGTGGCAAAAATTGTCACCTGATTGCCCTCAATCATTTTGTCAGCTTTGCCAATAACAAAGGGTCTGTCCGCAGTAAAGATGGGCCAGCTTGGCCGACCAAAACGCAAATAAGCCGGACCGCTATGAGCTCCCAAAGCAATGGTTGCCGCCTTGGTTTGATTATGATCGCAGGGTACAACAACAGTCATTCCGGGCAACATTTTCATCATTCCAATATCCTCAAGTATCTGATGAGTAGCACCATCCTCCCCAAGAGTTAAACCTGCGTGAGAAGCACAAATCTTAACATTTTTACCGGAGTAAGCGATTGATTGACGGATTTGATCATACACCCGACCTGTCGAAAAGTTGGCGAAGGTTCCCGTAAATGGAATCTTTCCACCGATGGTCATACCCGCTGCCAGACCCATCATATTAGCCTCCGCAATCCCTACCTGAAAGAATCTTTCCGGGAACTCCTTTTTGAATGCGTCCATCTTTAGAGAGCCCGTTAAATCGGCACAAAGAGCGACTACATTAGAATTGGATTTTCCCAGTTCATGAAGGCCTGCGCCAAAGCCTGAACGGGTGTCTTTTCTTTTCGGTAAAGGTGTACTTGGTCATGAATCAAAATTTAGCTACAAGTTTAGGCATTCCCACGTTAACTTCCTGATGCCAGTTAAGGATTTGTTAATATCAAAAACAAGAAACTTGCGTGATAGATTTGCGTAAAACCAGTAAACGTGTTTATGTCAAAGGCCGATCGCAAACTTCTGTTATGGTTCATTGTACTTTTAGCTTTAGCTCTTCTGCCTTGGTTTGTTTGATGTATTACTATGAGGTAAGTCACATAATCAAAAGACTATTATTGAACATATTTTATGACTTTAGTCCTGATGTTAAAAAGAAAAAATAATTTGTAAATACTCAGCAATATTCTGAACGATCCGATCTTTGATATCGTTTAATTAGTGTAGTCATACGATTACCAGAATGTTCTGAAAACTTCAGGATAGTTACTTTAAAAATTACCTATATGAATACCGCGGGAAAAGTAATGGTAGGTGTTTTAACTGGAGCGGCAGTGGGATTATTAACAGGAATTCTACTTGCACCCGACAGTGGAAAAAGAACAAGAGAAAAACTTGTAGGAAAATCAAAGGACCTAAGAAATAAGGTTACTGATTCGTTAGATGATGTTAAGATGGCTTACAATAGAAAGGTTGATGTTTTTGCAAACCAAAGTAAGTCAGGTATTGAATCTATAAAAAACGGATTGAAAGTTTAATTTAGATTCTTTGATTTTAAAAATACACCGCCTTATGGGCGGTGTATTTTTTTTGCCACTAAAACCATTTAATAGTCAGATCAACTAATTTTTGTTTTGACGCGGTATAGGGCGGGGCCATGCCATCCAATCCATTGACGGGTGCCCATTGTTTCAGAATGGCTCCGGGCATTAGAAAATGCCTCAAATCCAAAAAAGCCATTGCCCTTTCCAATACCACTATTGTTTACCCCACCAAAGGGAAGGTTGTTATTGATGAAATGGATGGCTGAATGATTTACGCATGTACCGCCTGCTCGAGTGTTTTAATGATTTGTCTACACTTTCCTTTTATCCTTGCTGAAGATATAGAATGCCAAGGGTTTCTCTTTTGAATTAATTTTATCAATAGCTTCTTGCAGTTCTGAATAAGACTAGAATGGCAAAATCGGGCCAAATATTTCTTTATCCCAAATTTCAGCATGATCTGGAACATTGGATACAATCGTGGGACTTACATAATCCTGCCTGCCATCTGTTTTTCCGCCAAATGCACTTTAGCGCCTTTATCCATTGCATCATTTAAATATCCTTCAACGCGTTGAAAGTGCCGGTGATTTACAATACGGTTGTATGATTCTGAGGCGGGAGGGTCTTCACTATAATGATTGTTAACGGTGGTTTTAAGCGCTCCATAAATTTATTGGCAACTTTTCATGTACCAGTACATAATCAGGAGCAATACAAATTTGTCCGTTGTTAAGCCATTTTCCCGCTGCGAACCGTTGGGCAGCTTTTTCAGATTAGCTGTTTGATCAACGATTGTGGGTGACTTGCCTCCTAGTTCTAAGGTTACAGATGTGAGGTTTTCGGCCGCAGCTTTCATTACCACTTTACCAATTTCAGGTGCACCTGTAAAAAAAATATGGTTGAAAGGCAACTTTAGTAATTCAGTTGATACAGCAGCATCTCCCTCTAACAAGGCAACTTCCGATTCAGGAAATAATTCAATAATTATCTTCTTCATCAAGGCAGAGATATGAGGTGTATGTTCTGACGGTTTGATCATTACACAGTTACCGGCCGCGATAGCAGAAATAAGTGGGCCAAACGTAAGGTTAAAAGGGAAGTTCCAGGGAGAGATAATGAGCACTACACCTTTTGGTTCATAGTGAATATAAGAACTGGTTCCCAACTGCGACATGGGCGTAGCTACTTTATGCGGCTTCATCCATTTTGCGAGGTGAGCGATGGAATGTTTTGCCTCTGAGGTGATTTTGTAAATTTCAGCAATGTCCACTTCCAAGGGATGCTTTTTGAAATCCTTATACAAGGCCTGCGTTGGAATTTCCTTGCCTGATATTTTAATTTTGTTTCGGCAGATTGTTGATGCCTTTTGAAACCGCTTTTTGTTTACTGTTCTTTTGCTGGAGAAGTCAGCATTTTTTGCTGAAACTTCTTTTGGAAGGGTTCATTCAAGAATTCTTGTTATTTCATCTCGTTTCCGTAAATACGGGTTGATTTTGCTAGCTAAGGTCGTATGCATGAGCAGTGTCGGATATTTATTTTTTGAAGTGGATATCTATTGATGTTCTACTCTGTAAAGATAGTCAAAAATGGAAAGGTAAATTACCAGGATGAATTTAGAATTAATTCACGGAAGCAAGATGAATAGTTAGTGTGATTTTAATATCAGATCGCTTATTATCCTAACCCGAGAAATAAAAGAAATACCAGTACACTGAAAATAAAACCAAACATAAACACCTGGTAGGCATACACCAGGAGGTTGTACTTTCGCTTTAAGATCAATCCATTGTTATATAAATCGATGGTCATGTGCTCATAAAGATCGTTTCCGGAGTCAAGTAGGTTCTTAATTTCTTTGAGATATTCCTGCTGGGAATATTGGGCAATCACCCCAAAGAAAAGTAAACTTGATTTTTGCATTTCACCACCTTCACTTTTCGCCCTTATCAACTTAGGCCTTGCCGCTTGTATGGCGAAGATCACAGAAACAAGGCATGACAAAATAATAAGTACAATCGGGATTATCACTTGAAACTCGTACGTATTTATTTTGCCAGCAACAGCACCATATCCCGTAATAGCTATGATAGAAGAAATGATCATCGTATTAATACTGATAATGATGTTGGCTTTGTTATCGGCCATTTGTATTAAATTACCTTGATTCTGGTAGGTTGCTCTGAATAAAGTTTCGCGACCACGGGTCGACTTTTTTTTCTTGGGTCGCTTTTCTTCCATACGATTAAAAGTAGTTATTTTTTCATTATGTAATGAATGAATAGTCTGAGAACAAAAAAGGCAGCTTCCGTGATGGAAACTGCCTAACTAATTTGATTCAAGGATCGAACTACTTCATCTGGCCATACTTTTCGAGTAACGCTCGTAAAGCTCTTGCTGATTCCCCGGAAGTGTTATCAACTTGCCGGAGATGAAGGCATGCGACAAGTATGTTGGTACGGTAATCAAGAGCATCGCCCACAGAAACAAAGAGGGTAGCATCTTTACCAACCTCTAATGTGCCTACGCGATTGTCAATTCCTAATGCCTTGGCTGTATTTGAGGTGATGGTTTTTAATGCATCTTCTTTACTCATGCCATAGGCAGCCGCAGTGCCCGCATAGAAGGCAAGATTTCTGGCTCCATGCAAAGAGCCATCATTAGATAGTGAAACCATAACACCGGCTTGCGTTAGTAAGTGAGGTAATTTATAAGGAAGATCCACATCATCATCATTACGGGCTGGAAGATTTTGCGTAGCAGGAAGAATTACGGGGATATTGTTTTCCTTCAGAAAATCGGCTACCCACAAAGCGCCAAGGCCCTCCACTAGGGTGATCCGCTTTACTCCGTTTCGTTGTGCAAAGCGAACAGATTCTACAATCTCTTTAGGATTATTGGCATGAATAAAAAGAGTTTGCTTGCCAGAGAATAATCCTTGCATGGCATCGAATTTAAGATTGGCATCTTTGGCTGACTGCGAACCATAAGACAATGCCTCGGCAAAAAACTGATTTAGCTCAAGTACCTGTTTGTCGTAGTCCTTATTTGGCGATACTGAAAAAGTAAATGTCGAAAAATCAAATTGGCGTTTTTGGATAGAAGGCCAGTTTAAATGCACGCCAATATCAGCGCTATGGACAGCATCTTCCCAATTCCAACCGTCCATTTCCATCACCGATGAGGTACCCGAAATGGTTCCTCCAGTGGGTGTAGTTTCTGCCAGTAATACTCCCTTAAATCGAAAGGTAGGAGCAAATTCAGAATCGGTGTTGTAGGAGATCAACGATCGAACATTAGGATTCAATTCACCGTGCTCGTTATAATCATTCATGGCACGAACAGCCTGAACTTCTTGTAAGCCAACCTGCGAGTTTGGAAGGATAAACCCGGGATACACGTGTTTACCGGTAATGTTAATTACCTCATACCCCGATAAATCGGTTTTGGACGTTGTGGCATCGCCCACAATAGTAAGTTTTCCCTTATCAAAGGCAATAAGTGAGTTTTGAATTACCTGTCCATTACCCAAATGAGCTACGCCACCTGTTAATGCAATAGGTTTTGTTTGCGGTTTGGCCGGAACGGGTGTTTGTGCCTGGACAACTTGAACCAGAACAACAAAAAATATAATTAGCTTCTTCATAATAATCTCAGTTAATAATTACTCTTCCGTTTTTACAAAACCCAATATGTCATCACAATGAAAGTCAAGCTGACTGCGTCCTTCACCCCGTTGCGTGGGCATACCCGATTTCTTGGCATTCTTCATTTTTTGAATCAGGCGTGCGCGTTCGTCTTCAAGTGCTTTATTATTTTGTGCGTCTTTCTCCAGATCAAAATAGACTTTTCCATCGATGATCGTTTTTTCCGGTTTTGCATAAACTGAAAGCGGGTTGTCTGTCCACAACACAATATCTGCGGATTTACCAACCTTGATACTACCCATCTGATTATCTAAGTGAAGTATTTTAGCTGGGTTTAGGGTAACCATTTTCAGGGCATCTTCTTCCGACATGCCGGCATACATTACCGATTTGGCTGCTTCCTGATTTAACCTTCTTCCCATTTCAGCATCATCGGAATTGATAGCAGTTAACACCCCTGCGCGTTGCATGATGGCTGCGTTGTACGGAATAGCATAGCGTACTTCCCACTTGTAATTCCACCAGTCGGAGAAAGTGGAGGCGGCTACCCCATGTTGCTTCATTTTATCTGCTACTTTATACCCTTCCAAAATATGTGTGAACGTGTTGATACGGAAGTTAAAACGTTCGGCCACTTTCATCAGCATATTAATTTCTGATTGTACGTAGGAGTGGCACGTAATAAATCGTTTTTTGTTTATGATCTCCACCATAGTTTCCTCAACCAAATCTTTGCGTGGTTTGGTTAGTCCGGTTTTGTCTTTAGCGCTATTGTATGTATTCCATTTTTTCTCATAGTCGCGTGCGTTGGTAAAGGCATCTACATAAACCTGTTCAACACCCATACGGGTTTGTGGGTAGCGAATAGAACTTGGGCTGCTACTGCGCTTTTACGTTTTCGCCCAAAGCAAATTTGATGAAGCCATCAGCACCTTGAATCTTGTAATTCTCGGGTGATTCGCCCCAACGAAGTTTGATTAATGCAGATTGACCCCCAATAGGATTGGCTGAACCATGCAACACCTGTACGGCAACAACACCTCCCGCCAAGGCTCTATAAATATTAATAGCTTCGGCATCGATATTATCACCAACGCGAACCATACCGGAGTTAGCAGCAACATCATTGATGCTGGCAGCGCCAATATGCGAGTGTTCATCAATAATACCGGCCGTTACATGTTTTCCTGTACCATCCACTACGCGAGCCGATCCATCGCTAAGATTTTTCCTACTTTAGAAATTTTTCCATCTTTAATAAGAACGTCTGCATTTTGCAAAATACCATCTGATTCGTTAGTCCATACTGTTGCATTTTTTATCAGTAAAGTTTCTGTTGTAGGCAGAGAAGGGTAACCATGGCCTGTAAAAGGATAAATCACTTTGCCTAACTCTTCCTTCTTAGCGGCCTCACCCGATTTAGGTGTTGATTTGGCCTGTAAATCACCTGTGCGATTCCCTGTCCAGGTGATCCAGGTTCCATCCACCAATTGACCTTTACCTTTCCAGCCGGTGCTTTCACTCCAACCAGAAAGTCGAATGCTTCCTGGATTTTTCTTGTCGGGCTTAAAGCTTAGTGTAATCAAATCATTTCCAAAGGTTGCAGTAGCATCGATTGAGGTTGAATCGCTCACTTTTATTTTTGCTTTATGACTTCCCGGTTCGCCACTTACTTCTAGATTGTACGTTTGACCATTTATGGCAAGGTTGTAATTGCCACTGAAATTTTTAGTATCCAGCGATTTAATTGAATAAGGCTCGCCCTGTATCCAGTTTTGATGAATGATTGTTTTTTCATCAAACAATTTACCCGAAGTGATGATGAAGTTTGCGAGCATTCCTTTCTTCAAGCTACCCACCTGATCATCCACTTTTAGTAGCTGCGCGGGTATGGAGGTTAACGCTTTTAATGCAGTAGCCTCTGATAACCCATTCTCTATTGCTTTTCTCAGATTGGGCATAAAGTCTGATGTCTTTTTAAGGCCTGAAGTGGTAATGGCAAATGCTATTCCACTCTTTTCTAAGGTTGCCAGATTGGTTGGTGCAAGTTCCCAATGTTTCATATCCGCTAAGGACACATTCTCTGCATCAAAAGGATCTTCCACATCGTAGGCATCAGGAAAATTTACAGGAATAATGAGAGAGGCTTTGGTTGCCTTGATATCATTAATACGCTTGTATTCATCCCCGGAACCTTTGATAATATATTGAACACCAAATTCGTCTCCAATCTTATCAGCACGCAGTACGTTCATCCAACTGGTTGCAGTAAATACTTGTGGCAATCGCTGGTTTTGAATCCAGGCTTCGAGCGATTGATCAGCAAAAGGTCTTGGGTTTTGTGCGCCAAACCAATCGGCATCCAAATAGGTTTGCCTTAACACTGCGATGAAGCCCATCAAAGAGATAGGAAAGGTCTGTGTTGAACTTCCTTTCTCAAGCGAATAATTGGCCGATACTTTTGCTTTAGCAGCGCGGTGTTCTCGTTCTTTTCATTTAAGGTTACAAATGCTGCAGAACCACGCGCAAGGCCATCAGCTTTTGATGTTAACACGGAACCAAAACCCTGCTGACGCAATTCTTCAGCGGCTTTTGAGTTTATGGTGAATTCTTCGGAGGCATTGTAATGCGAGTGAATTGCCTGATTAGCATTGTAGGCGCCTTTGGTTTTTGATTCCATTTGCTCGGTGCCACCAAAACCACCACCACGAGGTCTTTCTACATCGGGCAAACCATAACTGGTGAACATATCGATCAAGGAAGGATAAATAAATTTTCCTTTCAAATCGATGGTAACATAACCCTTTGGTACTGCCAGGTTAGAGCCTACTTGCTCTATGCGATTGCCTTTTACTAAAAGGGTTGCGTTTTGAATGGTTGTTTGAGCATCTACCACCAACGTAGCATTGGTAAAGGCAAACAAACCCGCCCGGCTGTCTTTTACGTCATTGCGCGGAAAAGTTTCCTGAGCAAGCACGGCCCAGCCAGATAGCATAAAAGCAAAACCTAATAATAGGACTCTGCTTTTCTTAAAAATTGAAATAATCATAATCTGAAAGTATAGTTAACTTAGGTGGTAATAGTATGAAAAAAATCATGGATGAACATATTTTAGTGTATGTACGGTCAAAAGGTTATTTCATCATGTGCGTATTGTGGATTGAGCTATAGAAGGCCTGATACCTACGATTTAGCAATCTTTTCAATTTCTTGTAATGTGAGGTTAACCTCCTCCATCGTATTGTAAACCGAAATACCCAATCGCGTAACGCCACCACGTTCAAGCAACCCAAGTGCCTCGATGGCGCGGATAGCATAAAAGTGTCCATCCCAGCCACAGATGTTTTCCCCGGCAAGCCTTTCACAAACCTGTGTAGGTGTTTTTCCATCAAGCGTAAACGACAGGGTGGGTGTTCGATTAGGTTGTGAAAAATCCTGCCCGATGAGTGTTACACCTGATATTTTCTTTAATCCACTATAAAGATGACTGGCCAACGCATGTTCATGATTACTGATTTTTTTGTAAGCATCGATTAATTTGCTCCGCAACGAGTCTCCATTACCTACGCTGGCTATGAACTCCACAGCAGCCGATACTCCGGCAATAGCCGCATGATTTAAGGTTCCGGTTTCAATCGAATCGGGGGCCGTTTGGCCCACCGTTCTAAGTCTATCCGTAGGCAGGCGATCAAGCAAGCCGGGCTTACTATAAAGAATACCGACATGCGGTCCATAAAATTTATACGCAGAGCATAATAGAAAGTCGCATCCAATTTCCTGGACATCAATAGAAAAATGAGGAGCATAGTGCACAGCATCTAATAAAAGCCAGGCATTGTACTGATAGGTGAGCTCACGAACAAGTTTAAAATTATTGACTGTACCAATGCAATTAGAAGACATGCCCATGCAAACGAGGCGGGTGTTCTCATTTATTTTGCTCTCAAAATCTTCGTAGTCTAGTATGCCACTAGGAAGTAGCTTCACCTCGCGCACCTTTATTCCAAAATCCCGTAAGGTTAACCAGGGCCCTCGATTAGCTTCGTGATCGAGTTGAGTAATCAAGACCTCGTCACCCGGTTTAAATACACGCGAAAGTGCACGGGCTAATGCAAAATTTAATGTGGTCATATTCTGACCGATCGAAATAGAGTTTTCAGTTTCGGCACCCAACAAGGCAGCCATGCATACTCGCATGTGATGGATTACCTGATCCGTTTCCTGGGTGGTGATAAACGTGCCGTGAGAATTTGCATTTGAATTCTTATAATAATGCGAAATGGATTCAATGACGGATTGTGGCACCTGTGTGCCGGCCGGGCCATCAAGAAAGACCATGGGAAGATTATTATGGGTGCGTTGAAGCGATGGAAATTGATTTCGAATAGCAGCCGAATCGATAATAGATGATTTCATAGAAGGAGATTTATTTCGGGATAATTTATGAAATACGTTTAACTTAAATATGATTTACTACATGGTCGGTTGGTTATAATGCTTGGATTATTTTTTGTTACTACTGCTACGTATAGCAATCCGGCATAGGTTGGTTATTTAAATTGGAACATGTAGGATAATCAAAATTTTCTTCCTAAAATCACGCTATTTCCAAAACTAATCTTAAAGAATTTTATGATTAGTTTTTTGAATAAATATAACCGGTAGAAAGTAAATAATTACCCTTGCCCGATTCGCTATCAACTATAGAAGATTTAATTAATCATGGTCGGTATTTTGAAGCCCGGGCCAGGGCTGAAGAAGCAATCCAGCAAGATGATTCGTTAAGACTTAAACAGTTGTTTGCACTGGCTGTTTCTAAATCGGGCAACCCGAATTTAGCCTTGGATTCTCTTTCCGCCATCTACTCGGCCAACCCCGGAGACTCAGAAACCGCAGGAATTTTAGGAAGCATTTATAAAGAGCTTTTCAAGAAACATCAGGATTCCAAATATGCCATTCTTTCGCGCGATACCTATGCAAAGAATTTTGAGGCTACAGGAAATTATTATACCGGCATTAATGCTGCCACTATGTCGGCTATTGCCGGAAGAGCTGTACAAGGCCGTGAGATGGCAGCACAGGTAATTTCAAAACTCGAAGGCCAGACAAATTCTGTTTGGGAATTGGCTACCCTTGGCGAGGCTTACCTACTTACTAAAAACAGAGATCGTTCAGTAGATTATTATATTAAAGCACGAAAACTTGTTGGTAATGATTGGGGAAAGGTATTGAGCATACATAACCAACTTTGGCTTCTTAATCATTATTTACCCGTAGCAAAAGAAGTACTTCGCATTTTTGCGCCACCTATTGTATTGGCATTTGCTGGGCACATGATCGATGCGCCTAATCGCCCGACTCCTCGGTTTCCGGCCAGTATTGAGAGCAAGGTAAAAGATTCTATCAGAGGAGCTATCCGAACTTTGCAAGCAAGCATTGGTTATTGTTCGTTGGCTTGCGGTGCTGATATTCTATTTGCGGAAGCTATGTTAGAGGAAGGCGGAGAAGTGCATATTCTCATGCCGTTTAACAAGAATGATTTTATCCATACCAGTTTATCCTTTGCGGGAGAGCAGTGGGTAAATCGATTTGAAGCCTTGCACACTAACTATCCCAACACTTTTATAACCCACGATCATTATGGGGGTAATGATGATTTGTTTTCTCTTTTGGGGAAAGTAATTTTTGGAGCTGCCGTGTTGCGCAGTCAAACCTTCCATCAGGAACCATATTTGTTAACCGTTCTTTCTGAACTTGATATGAAGCGGAGAGAAGGCGGAACGCGTGACACTATTCAACTATGGCCCTATCCCCAACGACATACAAATATCAACCCCGATGTATTATATGTTCCGGGGTAATGATGTTATACCCTCCATTTCCACTCTTAAATCGGAGCAAACCCTCATCATAAACCGCCCGGTTTTATTTATTGCTTGCATTGATATGTCAGCGATTCTTCCGATGGAAAAGGAAAGAATTGAAAAAATGCTCAAGTCGCTTTCTGGAGAAGATCAACTTGCGTATAAAGTTTATGAAGAGACGGAGGATTCAATCATTATTGGACTGGAAACTGAAATCGGATTAATGGATGTGGTTCGTTCTGTCTGGACTACAACAGCACCTTTTAAACCTGTTAAGCCAATCCGGATAGGATTACATGCGGCACCCGTATATATTAATGACACGGCCAATGATCATAATATAGATTCTGTAAAAGCAATCACTCAGTTTACAACTTCCGGAGGTATGTGTACCAGCATTGCCTTTGCAGCGGTACTTGCCCTGTATCCTAAACGATTTCTCTTAGACTACGTGGGGTTAATTCAATTGCCCAAGACGACCGAGAGCACCGGGTTGTTTCAGGTAAACTTAAAATAGAATTTTTTATACCTTTTATTTGGTCATTATAATTTGATCTATCACAACGCCTTGTCCATCAAATTGCTTAAGAGTCAGTTTTTTGCCTTCTGTTTCCATAAGGGTAAACGAATTAGTATTGGAGATAAGTTTCTTTGTAAAGGGTACCCAATTTTCCGGAGGTTCGTGCTTCCACATTTCTGGATTTCCGCTAATGGAGCTATCATATAAAGGAGCGCCACCGGCTCCGCTAACAATGTAAATGATTCCTTTGGGCTTTGTGGTGGTTACTCCGTCATAGATTTCATCCAACGTAAACTTTCCATCCACGTGTCCTGCTTCAGTTATTACATACTGAGTACCATCTGCATTTTTCTTTGGATCAAAGGTCAAGGGTACGGACCGCTGATAATTATGAACGTGTCCGTTTAAAACAAGATCGACCTCCAATTGCTCGAATATAGGAGCGAGCAGGCGCATATACTGATAGTCGTAGTGGGCAATGCTTGAATTGAATCCGGGATGATGGAAGGAAACAATTTTCCAGTCGGCCTTACTATTTTTCAAATCCTCCACAAGCCAGGGCATCAGATTTGGATCTAACGGATTCGCATAGTCATTGGCATCGAGGCAAACAATATGAACGTTCCCTTGGTCGAATGAATAGTTAGAGATTTTTGGATAACGGGGCTTCGTATTAGATTTGAATGCCTTAACCAATTCATCGTTTCCTGTCGGTTCAACCACACCTTTTGGAATGGGCGCATTAAGAGGTAAATCACTATAATAAAAATAGGCCAGGCCGCCCGGAGTCTTATCCAGGTCTGCACCAAACACGTCATGATTACCGATCAATAAATAGAAAGGGAACACTCTTCATTAGAGGAGCTCCCACTGCTGGATTGGCCTCAGCCGCATTATAGTAAGGGAAAAATTTTTCTCTATACTCGTTCTCCAGACCTCGTTCATATACATTATCACCGATAATCATAACAAAGTCGGGCTTGTTTTGATAAATCTGATAGGCAATCTGAGCTTGTTGGAGAGTTCCTGCTCCACAGTCGCCCATTACAGCAAATCGGGTATTTTGATTTTTACTTCGGGTATTAAAAATACTTTCTGTGATAGGTTTATTATTGAGGTAGACTTTGTATTGATAGGAGACATCGAATTTTAATCCGTTCAGGTTAGCTCTATACAAGAGTGTGGTTTTGTTATTGAGACATAGCTTTGTTACACTAATTTTTGCTACACTGATTTTTTGATCAGCAGAGTTTAAAGAAACTTCAACTTTGAATTTGCCCGGGATACTATCCGTTTGCCAGATCAATACTTTCATCTCTTTGGATAATGTTGGCGCATTGCCGGGTTGCAGGTAGGGCTGAACAAGGATTTCCTGACCATAGGAAAAGTATCCTGCGCAAATCAGTAAAAGGGTAGAAATTGCTGAACGAATCATAGTGGTTTGAAATTATTTTATAGACTCGGTTATATTGCCTTGCGGAGCACAAGTTAGTATATTTGGAGTTATGCCATCAATAGTTTCCGGGTACGAATATGATATTTTCATTTCCTATCGCCATAAGGATAATCGCAGTGTATCAGGAACGTCTCAACTCGGTTTGGAAATCAGCCTGGGGCAGGTTGGGTTACTGATTTTGTAGCTGATCTTGGAAAGGAACTGGAAAGTACATTTAAAGAAAAGATCTCAATCTATTTTGATTCAAGCCTGCATGATGGATTACTAGAGACACATGATGTAGATAAAAGCCTGGAAGGAAGTTAAAGTGTCTGATTTTTATTCCCATTTTATCTCAAATCTACTGTGATCCGCGCTGCTTTGCGCTTGGCAAAATGAATTCTGTGCATTTAACAAATCTGCACAAGAGGAACCACTGGGAAGAGATATTAAATTAAAAAGTGGCAACGTGGCAAGCCGTATACTGCCCATTGTCATACATCAATTAGATCAAGAGGATCAGAATCTTATTGAAGAGGAATTGAATTCCAAGTTGCGATTTATTGATTTCAATTTTCAGGCGCCTGGAGTTAACCGACCCTTGCGTGCAGATGATTTAAGATCGGAGAATAATAGTAATTTATTTTATCGGAGATCAGATTAACAAGTCGCTAACGCGATTAAAGAAATCCTCACGGCTATTAAGAACCCAGGCCGTGGTGCTGATATTTTACTGGATTCAATGAATGAAGATAAGGACGAGCCAGAAAATAATAGGGTACTAAAGAAAGTCAAGCTTCAAAATTCTGTAGCGGTGCTTCCCTTTGTAAGTTTATCGCATGATGCCTCGCAAGAATATTTTGCTGATGGTATTGCTGAAAATATCCTGATGGAGTTGGCCGCGCTTCCTAAACTTAGGGTTATATCAAGGACTTCCGTAATGAAGTATAAAAAAACAACGAAGTCGGCACCGGAAATTGCTACGGAGTTAGGTGTTAAGTTTATTTTAGAAGGAAGTGCTCAGGCTCACAATAACAAAGTCAGAATCAATGTTCAACTCATTGATGCTTTACGCGATCAGCATATTTGGTCTAAAGTATTTGTGGAGAGCTTGGATGATATTTTTGAAATACAAGGCAAAGTTGCTGAAGTTGTTTCGAAGGAACTCAATGCTTCTATTGGTAATACTGAAAAAGTCAAGGAAGTGCCCACCAAGAACCGGGAGGCATACGATCTCTTCTTGAAGGGGAGGCATGCGTTCAATCAATGGAGCGTAGAAGGGTATCGCACGGCCACCGATTATTTTCAACAGGCAATCGCTAAAGATCCTGAATTTAAACAGGCCTATTCGTACCTCGCCAGTTCTTATTCGGCACGCATGTCCTGGAACGGAGATTTGACACCCAATGAAGCTCAGAAGAATATTGAAAAGTACTTACAAGAGGCCTGGAAACGCGGACCCTCTGATAATGATTATTTGACCAAGGCTTTTGTTGAACTTTTTCTCAAGAAAGATTTCCCCTCATCGGAGAAATTTTTATTGCAAGCACTTGAGTTAAGTCCGAACAATGCGAATGTTATATATACCCATAGTTATTTGTTTTCTATGATGGGTAAGTTTGAGGAAGCGCTCAACATGGTAAACAAGGCGAAAGTCCTGGATCCAGTATCTGTTTCATACTTTAACTACCAGGTGGTTGCACAACATCTGATGGGGCATAATGAAGCAGCTCTCGAAACCTTGTCGGAGGCTATAAATTTATACCCGGCCGTTGTTCGGCTTTATGATTTTTTAGGTAGAATTTATTTAACCATGGGCCGATATGAAGATGCTGCAAAAGCTATTCTTTCAGGATTTGCCACATCGAAAATCCGACCACCCTCCATGGTAGCCTATCTGGCATCGGCTTATGCCGGACAACAGAACGTTGAGAAGGCTAAAGAATTGCTGAATGAACTTATCAGCAGAAGCAAGGCAAATGAAAAAGGAGTTAATGTATATATCGTTTATGTCTTCAATTTTCTAGGTGATAAAGCTAGTGCAGGACAATGGTTGATGAAGGCAAAGGGCACGAATGATGTAGACCTTATTTGGTGGAACGTAGACCCGCTTCTAAAAGATCTGCGGGAGTATTTGAATGAACAAGCGTCCATAACTCCGGATTTTGAAGCAGCTGAAAAACATATTCTGGAATTGTTAAAAAAGGAAATGCCTGTGCGGCATTATCATAACCTTGATCATGTGCAAGATGTTCTAGACGCAGCATTGAAAATTGCAGAGGATGAAAAATTAGGCGAAGATGAGATTAAGCTATTGAGGGTTGCTGCTCTGTTTCATGATTCAGGATTCATTTATTCTCCTAAAAATCATGAAGAACGAGGAGCGGAATTGGCTCGCGAGATACTTCCGATCTATGGATTTGCAAACGATCAAATCGAGATAATCTGTAATATGATTATGGCGACACGAATACCGCAATCACCCCTTACAAAACTGGAGAAAGTTTTATGTGATGCCGATCTCGACTACCTGGGTCGTAAAGATTTTTATGAAATAGGAGGAAGACTTTTGGAAGAGCTAAAGGAGCAGGGGGTGGTAGAAACGGAGCGCGAATGGAATCTCGTACAGAAAACATTTCTTGAATCACATCGCTATCACACCCACTTCAGTAAAGAAAATCGAGAAGCAAAAAAGCGCGAACACATTCAGGAGATCCTAGCTAAGTTTAAGCGATAACAGGTTAGCTTATTCTACGGTTGCGTAATTGACGCCTGAACCTTGCTTTCGACAAAGTACATATCAACTTCCCCAATATTCTTAGCCGAAATTTTGCCTCTGTGCAAGCATTGATAATGGTCGCTTATTAAATGATAGGTGGTGGCCGAGATGTTTACCTTACCGGGCTCTCCGTTAGATTCCATTCGGCTAGCAATGTTCACTGTATTGCCCCAAATGTCGTAAGCATACTTTTTCTTACCAACCACACCTGCCACAACTGGTCCGGTATGTATTCCTATCCTTAACTCCCAGCTGGTAACATTCTTCAATTGTTGTTCTCGTTGTCTTTTTACCATATAGTCTTGCATGGCCAAAGCTGCTTTGACTGTATTTAATGGATGCGTATTGTTTTCGGTGGGAATGCCTCCGGCACACATGTAGGCATCACCAATGGTTTTAATTTTCTCGAGGTTATATTTCCCAATAATTTCATCGAAGGCCATGAAATACTCATTTAACTCCGCTACTAATTGAATAGGAGTTAATTTGCCTGCAATGGTGGAGAAACCTTTAAAGTCTGTAAACAGCACGGTCACATTATCGTAGAAGCGTGTTTTTGCATAGCCGTTGGTTTCTAACTCGCGGGCAGTTTCTTCCGGTAAAATGTTTAACAATAATTCCTTTGATCGATCCCGCTCATCTTTAATAATTTTATTTGTTTTACGAACATATTTATATCGATTATAAAATCCAACGATTACAAGAATCAACAAAAATCCAGTAATAGCTGCAGCGTAATTTACGATTCGTTGCCGTTGTATGGTAGCTGCTTTTAGTGCCTGGTCGGCTGTCAGTAAATCAATCTCCGCTTCTTTCTTTCCAATATCAAAATTGAACTGAAGTTGTTGTAGCTTCTTATCATTATTGGTATTATAAAGGGTGTCCTTAATACTTCTGAAAAGGGTATCGTAGGTATAAGCGTTTTTAAAATCACCCATAGTTGAGTAAGCTTTAGCAAGTCCACCATAGGAGTCTTTTAATTGTTCTTTTGCATCAATCTCTTTAGTGAAAATTGGCATCACGAAAGTATTGTATCGACTCTTTAGCCTTTCCTTGTTTCCTTAAGGTCTGGGCAATGCTCAAAGGCTTTGAGAAATATCAAATTTTGAATTTAGCTCTCTGGCAATTTCAAGCGCTTTATGCTGATACATTAGCGCTTCTTTATAGTTACCTAACTCAGCATAAACGGCTCCCAACATATTTAACGGAAAGGTTGCATCGATGGTGTTTCGATATACTTCGAGAGATTCATCAAGATAAATAATGGCCGAGTCGTAGCGTTTCTTTTCCTTATAAATCTCGCCCACGTTCATAGCAATAATTCCAGTTCCGGCTTCATAGTTAATACCCTGAAAAATTGGGAGTGCCTTCAGATAATACTCAAGCGCCTTATCGACCGTGGCCGGGTTGTTATTGTAAACTGTACCGATTCCATTTAGGGCTGTACCCATATAAAGCGAGTCTTTTAATTTCTCAGAAATAGTGAGCGAACGTAAATGGAAATCAATGGCTCTGGTATTGTCGCCTACATTAAAATAGGTAGATCCAAGACTGTTGAGGATATTAGCCTGACCAACTTCGTATTTGATTGAATCGAAAAGTGCCAGCGCACTTTGAAACTGAATAGCAGCTTCGGAATAATTAGCCTGATAAAAATGACTGAGGCCAACCGCTTTGTAAGCATAAGCCTCCCATTTAGGAATGTTGAGTTTTTTGGCCAGGTCAAGACTTTCCTTAGCATATCGTACGGCTTCAGATGGATTTTCTCCTAAATACTTACTACTTAGGATGATGAGACTGTTTACTTTGGTAGAATCAGCGGGTTGTTTTGCGATTGCTTCTTTCAGTTTATCAATCTCATAGCTTTGGGCGAGGGCGAAACTGCTAATAAAAAATAGGCATGAGAGTATGTGGAGAATTTTTCTTCGCACGGATTTTTTAGAAGCGGTTAGGATGACAAGATACAAATCATTTTAGAAAAAATTGGAGCCAGATATAAACAAAAGGAGGAATGACATTCATTCCTCCTTTTGTAAAACTTAGTCTTTTTATTCTTTAAAGATCTTCAGAGTTTGAATTCCCTTGGTATGATTTATTCGTATCAGGTACAACCCTTTATCCAGGTTGGTAAGATCTAACTGAAGAATAGAATTATCGGCCTGCCAACTGGATTTTACCGTATAGTTTCTTCCGACTTGGTCTACTACTGAAATGTTTGATGCCGCAGGGAGTTCGCTAACACCGCTGATGGAGATATTGACGTAATCAACCGTTGGGTTTGGATAAGCGACTATAGTTTCCCCAAGTTCGTCAGCAAGATTATAAATTCGTGTTTCGTTCGAACTTATACCCGGTAGCGTTCGGGCACTGGAGTTATCCTGACACCGCGGTGAATCTGAACTGGCTGTGGCAGAATTTGTACGAAGTTTGGTAAAGTAATAACTCTTCACCGTCCAGGTTAACGGACTTCCATCAAAAAGCACCTCAAACTGACCTGTTCCTTTAGGAAACAATTGTGGTACCTGACCTGAGAAACTTCCTGTGCTCGTCAATCGATTGTCTGACCCAGCTTGAATATATACGGATGCATAGTTTTCATTCGTGTATTCAAAATGAGCTTTGTATCTAAAGCCCGAAGGGTCGTGCGATAATTCTTCCACACAAACAAGGTTGGTTCAATCGCCTTGGCAGTAAGACGATTTGGAATTACGTAAAGAGTTCCTTCTTTATATTCAATTTCATAGTTAGATGAATTGGATAATCTTAGATTCTTTGGAACGATTGAATAAACACCGGCCCAATTGAAATTTCCAGAAATGTAGTAGGAGGGACCACCTGTTACCAGGGAAGCTTCGGTATCACCATTTACGAAGCCTGTTATGGTAGAAGACAAAGAAGGGAACGTGAAGCAACATTCAATTACTTTGTCATCGGCTGTTACAGTAAGTTTGGCCTTCGTAATTTCTAATATTCCGTTTGAAGTAGAGATAGAATAGTTTGTTGCGCCTCCGCCTGCAAGCGAAATTTCATAAGG
Source organism: Flammeovirgaceae bacterium (assembly GCA_016709845.1). Taxonomy (GTDB): domain Bacteria; phylum Bacteroidota; class Bacteroidia; order Cytophagales; family Cyclobacteriaceae; genus ELB16-189. The sequence continues at coordinate 63,855 of JADJMA010000007.1, forward strand.
GCCAACTGAACTGGACTGATTGGCCACGGTCGAAGCAATTGGTTTCGGATTCAGTACTCCTTCATTATCTCCATTCTTAAATCCGGTGTAGCTTATTGTGAATGTCGGATTATTCTCTCCATACATTCTCGATAGGTTATCGGCAGATGCATTTAATTGTGCTTTGGTGATAGTAAAATCTGCCAGGGTATAAGTGATATCGTAATTACCCAACAAATTTACTGGTTGTAACGTAGCGTTGATTGAGTAAGGAACGACTGTTACAGACTCTCCGGACGTTCTGCTATACGTTGCAGTTATTCCATCAGCAACGAGAAACCCAGATAAGGCACCCGAGAATGCCGGATCTAATTCACCATAAACCTTAGTGGCTGCCACAGGAGTAACTGATGCAGGTTTTTTATTGATGGAGAATAGGGCGGTGTTGTAGATTACATCGTAGTTACTAAGAACTTCTATTGGACTTAGTGCAGCACTGATTGTGTAAGGTGAGTTTAAGACACTTTCGCCCTCTGTTCGACTGTATGTTGCTGTAACTTCATCGGCTGATAGAAATCCTGACAAAGTCCCGTTTAAGATTGGATCGGAGTCGCCATAAATCTTACTTGCCATATTAGGTGTAACCGATGCTTCCTTTGGGGGTTGAAAACGCGGTGTTGTATGTTATCGAAAATTGGTAAGCACCCGCCGGGGCGGGGGCGCCAAAGAGGGGGGCCCCCCCCCCCCGGCGGGCGCGGGCCCCCCCCCCCCCCCCGAAACACGGAACCCCGCCCCCCTCCCGCGTGTTGATGGTGAAACTTGCTGTGTGATAAGTAATGTTATAATTGGTAAGAATATCAGACGGATTAAGTACAGCACTAGTGGAATAAGGCGAGCCTAGTACTGTTTCACCTTGCGTTCTACTATAAGCGGCACTTACCTCATCCGTTTCCAAAAATCCTGTCAACAAGCCTGACAATGCCGGATCAACATCCCCATAGGTTTTTCCGGATGCGACAGGAGTCACAGATGCTTCTTTTGCGGTGATCGTAAAATCAGCTGTATTATAAGCAATGTTGTAGTTGGTAAGTATTTCAGTAGGACTTAAGACAGCACTGATCGAATAGGGAGATCCGATCACCGTTTCACCGGAAGTCCGGCTATAAACAGCACTAACTCCGTCAGTTTCTAAAAATCCAACGAGCAGTCCAGTGAATGAAGGATCAATGTCACCGTATGTTTTGGTTGACGCTAGTCGGTGTAACCGATGCTTCCTTCTTGTTGATGATAATGGCGCCCGTGATTTCACTTGCATTATAATTATCATTGCCTTCAAAATGGGCAGTGGCATGATAAGTACCTGCAGCAATGGGAGCCGATGCGGTAGGGCCATAAATGGTTTCATTGTTACCCGCATAACTAAATGTTAGTGCTGGAGTAATGAAATCTTCTATGCCATTGACACCGTAAGTAAAACCTGTGGCTACCTTTTCTAAACCATCATAGATAAAAGTACCACCCGCTAAACTAATAGTTGGCTCGGCTTTGTTCACAGTAAGCGGCCCGTAAACTCCATTAGCATAATCAACAGTATAGTTTGCAGGTTGTTTTAGAGAGATAGCAGGAATGACGCGGTAAAGGCCAGCTGGAATAATGCCATCACTGGGCAATCCTTCTACTTCACCTTTCGTTAAGGTGTAGGTAATAGTTTCGACAACAGATTCCAGATTTTCGGAGAGCGTTACTTCTTCGGTATTTCCTTCTTCAAAGAAAGTGGTACTTGTTTCAAATCCTTCCAGCGCTGAAGAATATTCCGGGGCAACATTTCCATAGATAATCTCAGTGGGATTTGCTGATGTGCTTACTGATAAAGATGCCGGGGCAATCGTTAATGATCCGGCTTCGTAGCTAACTACATAGTTATTGGATAAAATGTTCCGGGTACAATTAAATGGGGCTGTCCGGGAGGAGTTACCCCGGTACCGCTAATCAGGTTGATGGAATAGAAATCTAAATTGGCATCCTCGAGAGATTCTTCTTCGGTTTCATCAACACCAAAATCATAGTAATCTTTATTGTTGGCGGTTACTTCTGTAGCCGATTCCAGATCTTTTTCACCAAAGATGATCAATGAATTATCTAAATCCGGGGCATCATCACCAACACCTTCTGTTCCGTTGATAAGCGTTCTGCCATTGATAAGTGTTCTGCCATTGATCAGCGTTCTGCCATTGATTAGTGTTCTTCCATTAATCAGGGTTCTTCCGTTAATTAAGGTTCTTCCATTAATTAATGTTCGACCATTGATTAACGTCCTTCCATTTATTTCCGGATTAGTCAGTTGTTGATCTCCTTCCGGAGCACCGAGATAATTAAAGAAAGAACTAATCGGGGCGTCAATGGCATTGATTAAAGTCCGACCATTGATCAAGGTTCTTCCGTTAATTAAAGTGCGGCCATTGATAAGCGTTCTTCCGCTTACCATGAAGCTTAAATTCGAAACATCGGAGTTAATAAGCGTTCTGCCATTAAACTCACGGGCATCAAAAATTGCGAGTGGAAGAGCGTCCTCGCCAGCTTGTTTTGCTTTTGCAAGATCAGTCAGGTATTCATTTTTAATGGATGCTGTAAGGCTGTTGATATCCGATACAGAGGTTGCGTCTTCTGGCTTTACGGTAACAACATAATCGATTTTATCGCTGATCGATTGCCCATATACCAATGAAGGAACACTGGTGATTGGATGGATGGTAATCCGTAAAGGCTCAATCTTAATGAAGCCAGGTATGTAAGGATAACGATCTCCGAAAATATTATCTTCACCATTATACCGGGCTGAGCCGCTATCATCATCTAATTCACCAACATAATTAAATAACTCGCGAAATGCATCTCCTGTTTTCGCATGAGTTGGTGTGATTTCGTAATTTCCTTCGCGCACCGGGCTTCGATCGCCTAATACATCGTAGGTGGTTTTTTCAATATTTAAATGAACCAATGTTTCATCACTGGCATCAAGCGTTAAACCAACTTCTGCTAAAGTAAGAGTAGATTCTTGCCAGGTTATGGCACCATTTCCATCGTCCTTGAGTTCGTAGATGGCGACTTCAAACTCTGATGAATCAATAGCCTGTCCAAACCTTTTTGAAATATCTTTTGCACGAATAGCAATAGTTTGCCTTGGTGTAGTTAGCACGGGTAGGGGATCGCTGGATCCGCCATCGCCTGAATTTGCTATCGCGTTATTGACAACTGTGATGACCGGGTTACCATCAAAGGGCTCGATCTGCACTTCGAGGTTATTGGTAGACTCATTAAAATGTGAATTCAGTTCAAGTGGAGTCTGGTTTATTTCATCCTTGAGTAAAACTTTCGAATCATAATAGAACCCATTCCCTTCAATTACCAAAGTAAAAGCATCCCGGCCTACATTAGCATCATCGGGAATTGTTCTGAATTGTATTATCTCAGGCTTGGGTGAAGCGAGCGTTAAAAGGGCAGCATCACTGCGCACCAAGCCAGCACCCGATGTTGAGCCATACGAGTTTTCAGCTGTCTGCTTAAGTACTTTCTTGATGTCATCAGGTGAATTACCAGCTGCCCAAGAGGAACCATCTTTGTGTGTTGGATTTTGAGCTGTTGCAGGATAATATTTTGATCGCGCCTGCATAACCAGAGCAGCCACACCTGCGGCATGTGGAACGGCTGCCGAAGTACCAAAGAAGTTGGGAACATTATCACCCTCCAGGTCATTGATAAACTTGCCATTCACGTCCTTACCCGCCAGATCAACCGTTGTGTTAACTCCGTTGGGAGCAATAAAATCAGGTTTACTTCTATCTAGACCATTAGTCAATCCACCTCTTGAAGAAAAGGTTGCTGGAGTAAAAGGCTCAACACCATCAGGAACCGGAGGGAAATCAAACGCTGATGAATTTCTTGTATTATTATATAACACTGCGCCTACTGTAATGGCACCGCTTGCGTTAGCTTGCCCTACAATAGTGGGTGATCCTGAGAAGTATTCATTTACTGTTATTTTATCGCCACGGAAAATGATGTATTTGAATTTCACATTGACATCACCTGCAGCTCTTACAATCATGATGTCGGTATTGATAGTGGTGCCATCAGGAACGGAGAAGTTCAGGATTTCAATGGGGTCACCACCTAAATTATTTCGGTTAAATCCAAAAAGAGGCGCGTTCTGGAAATTAGTTAGGTAAATGTCCAGATCATTTGCTGAGCCTGATAAGATTTCTCCACGTGACCCGATCGAGTAAACAGGATCATCCCATTGAAGTACGATAGTATAGTTTCCTGGGCCAACCGTTATGTTTTGCAGTGTATCTGTGCCGCTAAATGCATGAGTTTGTTTACCTGGATAGGGATTGAAAGTTGATTCGTAGGATTTGTTACCAAAATTTCCGGCTGCAGTGAAGTATGAAACTCCCAGAGTTTTAACATCATTAACGGCCTGAGCAATTCTTCCGTCCGTGTAAAAAGGTTCAGTGATATAAGTGATGTCATCAACAATAATGTCGCAATTTTGATTCGTCTTTAAATCACGAATACCTTTTGCGAAATCACCGGCAGTAATAAATCCTGTCCTAAAATAAAGATCGGCACCCGGGGCAACATCATGTACAATTTGAAGCATAGCTCGACCTTCGTCAGAACCTTGACCATATCGTGAGGGCAATTCCTTTACAACATTTACATTGGGCAATTCACCGTTGGTAATGTTATCTGCGGCAGCGCCTTCTTTGGTATCATAACTATCGGAGAGAACCGCAATTTTGATTCCCTGACCACTAAGATCATAGCCAGCCCGCGACCAGTTGGATCGCATTACCTGATCACCTTGTGAGGTAATTGCGTTTCCGATAGGAGGAATGGCAGGTCGTACAAAATTGATTAGATCCGGATGAGTGTTTAAATCATCTAAATATTCAAAGGGTATAAAACCAGTTATGATCAGCGAAGCATCTAAATCGCTGATGTCCTCATCAGTTTCAAAATTTAAACCAGTAAGAACTGACTGCAATTGCCCCAAATCTGTATCGGCAAAGATTATTATTTCAACCAGTACGGATTGTCCGCTGATATAGAATAATTCGTTGGTGGTAACTGCCGCACCTTGCTGGGTGTTTTTATAAAGCTCTGTTAGTTCGCCACCAATAATTTTCGTGTCATCTACTTTGCCTCCTGTTGGAGCACACACATCAAATGATTGTGCCTGATTAACGGTAACAACAATTTTATCATCATCTATACAACCGCCTGCTGAGTTCCCAAAACTATCTTTAACAACAACAGTATATTCTGTCGTGCTGGTTGGTGCGATATTCACTGATGCTTGCGTTCCAATGGAAATTCCATTTGCAGACCACTCATACGTGTAGGGTGAAGCTCCTCCTGATGCAATAGCCGTTAACGTGGCATTATTTGCATTGGAACAAATAGCAATATCAGATCCTGCGTTAACTGTTAAGGGAGCATTCACATTCACCGTTACTGCATCACTTGCCGAACAATTGTCTGCACCTAAACTTGTGACGGTAACCGAGTAATTTGTGGTGGCGGTTGGACTTACCGTTATGGAGGCTCCGGTCATTCCATTATCCCATGAATAATTGTAAGGACCTGTTCCACCAGTGACCGATGCAGTTAGAGTAACTGTATTGGCATCCGCACAAACAAATACATCCGCACCTGCATTTACAACAGGTGGAGTATTATTTAGCGTTACTATGGCAACGTCTGTAGCGCTACAGAAACCAGAAGTAACAGTTAACGTATAAGTACCAGCTGCGTTTACTGTTGGGGTTGCCGTATTGGCTCCTGCTGTGATATTACCTCCGTTAGAAGCCACCCAAATATAACTTACTCCGGGAGTTGATGAAGAACCATTGAGTTGCAATGAAGTGACCGAACAAGTAATCACTTTGTCCACACCAGCATTTACGTTAGGCGTTGTGCAGGTTAGAAAAGGTTCATAAACTATGTTCACGCCACCCTGAACGTTCACTTGCACACCGCTCCACAGCGCACCCGTTATATCAGTTTTTCCACTTCCAAATCCAACGTTTATTGTTGCAAAGGAGCCCATACCGTTCCCAGCCATTTGGATTTTGAACTCGTTGATCCATTCGTAATATCAAATGCGTACTTAGAACTACCTAAGCCTGTGCCGTGTACTTCAGTAAAAATACGAGAGGCACTACCGCCATTGATTGTAGTTACACCAAGCTTGCCGAGGGAAACATTTTCGTGTACATATATTTTGATTATTCCTGTAGGATCGTTTTGAAAGTCGAATACAAAACTATTACTGGTACCATTCTTATTTTCAATTTTATCGAGGATATAAATTCCTGTTCCCTTAAAAGTTAGTGTTTGGTTGCCCGAAAGTTTGATGTCATCGTAACCGCCTGGTGTAATTATTCTTGTGGTAGTAATGTCGGGCATTTGCGGATAGGGCGGAAAGTTTATGATTTCCGGGAGTGCCGGAAATATTGGAAGATTGGGTGTTCCGGTGATTCTTCCTCCTAATGGAGTTGGCCCCGAATAATAGATGCGCCTGCAGGCTGGGTAACTCTGCCCGAAACAACGCCACCTTTAACTATAACTTTGCCATTTACATCAATGTTGCCACCCAACGCAGAATTGGAACCCGTTAACAAGATCGTTCCAAAAGTTGTTGGCGAATTTGAGACCGTAATGTCTCCCGTAACGGAGTTGCTATTAGCAAGTAAAATTGTTCCTTTTGCTATGAACATTGCCGGTAATAGCTACTGGTCCTGTTGTTTAAATCAGCTTAAGACTTCCTACAGAACCCCCTATCACGGTGCTTGAACCAGCAATTCTTACTGCATTTCCTGGATTATCGCAATGTGAAGTTCCTGGTCCACCATCTGCTGAGAACAACACAAAATCTGACATCTTAAGTTGTTGAACCTGCTGACCTTGGGTAAGAAGCGGTGTCAGGATTCCTGAAGCAACAAGTGCCAAAGCTGGTAGGCTGCATTTAGAAAGTGACGATTTGGCTAGAAAATAGATACTTTTAATAGCAATACTCTGAAGGGCCTTTTTCATTGAGGGTAAAGGTTAGGGTCTGGAGAGATAGTTCATTATGTAAGAACTATGTAATATACAAATATATTCAAGTTAGTAACCTAACTATCGGAGGTTGTTTCTCACTATTTGTACTTGTGTTAAAAATACCTTAAACTCAACCTATGCTAAGAGTTCACGCCAAATTACTGCTCATTAGTTTGTTTTTTCTTGTTGTGTTCCATACGGTGGCACTGTCCCAAGGCAGGCTTTTTGGAGATAATAGTATTTTGGAATTTGCCTTATCAGGCGAAATGCAAGAGCTCCTTAAGGATCGTGGGAATGATCCTCAATATCATACACTATCTCTTACATATAAGAATGATGATGGTTCAATCGTAACGGTGCCAGTTAAGGTTAAAGCAAGAGGCCATTTCAGAAAATTAAAGGAGAACTGTAAGTATCCACCTTTGCTATTAAATTTTTCGAAGAATCCAGTGAGAATACGGTATTCAATACCCAGAATAAACTAAAATTGGTTACTCCCTGCCAAGGCGATAAGTATGTTGTTTACGAGTATCTGGTTTATAAGCTTTATAATCTAATTTCTCCTATGAGTTTTAACGCGCGTTTGGTTAAAATGACATTTGAAAATCTAAATGGGAAGGGTAAAAATTCAGAACCTTTATACGGGCTTCTTATCGAAGACGAAACAAAGATGGCACAACGTAATAATACGGTAGCGATTGATAGAACGATGGTAAGACCTGAGCAAACTCAGTCAAAAGAGTTTTTAAGTATGGCGGTATTTGAATACTTGATTGGTAATACAGACTGGTCGGTTCAATACCGACAAAACGTAAAACTCATTGCACCGGATAGTCTCTCCAGACCGTATGCGGTTCCCTATGACTTTGACCATGCAGGCATTGTATCTGCCCCTTATGCCAAGCCAGCAGAGCAGTTGTTACTTACTTCAACCCGCGAAAGGAGGTACAGAGGTTTTTGTTGCAGGACATGAATTACTTTAAAGGAGCCGTTACTCAATTCAACGACAAGAAGGATGATATATATAGGCTCTACACGGACAATGCGCTTCTTGAAGCAGGCTATATAAAATCAACCATTAAGTTTCTTGATGATTTTATGAAACTATTAATAATCCAAAAGCTAATTCGAATTCCAATACCCTTGCCGCTCGGATGGAACGGGTAACGTTGTGATTATGGGACTGGATAAGAATTAAATTTAAATTCGGAATCTTTCCTGCGGCAATACAAAGTAACCTTAGCTTTTGCAAATTTGATTATGCCCTCCTTATTGCCGGAATTTGAGTATGACATTTTCATATCTTATCGACAAATGATAATCGGTCGGGAGTCATTGAGTTTGTCAATAATCTCAAGGCAGAACTGGCCTCACGATTAAAGATTCAATATCTGTTTATTATGATGGAATCCTCATGACGCGGCTTTGGAAACGCATCATGTTGATAAGAGTCTGGAGGGTAAATTAAAATGCCTGATTTTTATTCCAATTATTTCACATACCTATTGTGATCTGAAGTGCTTTGCCTGGAACAATGAGTTTGTACCGTTTTGCAAACAAGCCAGAATAGATTCAGTGGGCTTGGAGATACAACTTGCTAATCGCAATGTAGCCAGTCGCATACTACCCATTCAAATTCATGATATTGATTCTAAAGATCGATTGAATTTTGAGCAGGAGTTGGGCGCCCTTGCGTCCCATTGAATTTATCTTTCGATCGCCTGGAGTCAATAGACCGTTGGTACCAGGCCGATTGGACAATGTTACTAAAACGTTTTATCGCGATCAGATCAACAAAGTAGCCAACGCAATTGATCAACTGATTCAATCGGTTAGCCAACATTCAGAATCACACGAAAGTGTTGATCCAATACCCGTAGAAGAATCGAGTACTGAGATTGTCAGTTTCTGGAATGAACTGATAAGAAGAAATGTATGGAGAGCAGGATTGACCTATGGTATTGTATCGTTGGTGTTGCATCAATTTTGTTATTTATCACCCTTTGTAAAACTTGAAACCCGTTTTGTTACGTTGCTATCCTGGGTACTGTTGATTGGATTACCCGTTGCTATGCTGCTAGCGTGGTTTATGAACTAAGTCCAAATGGTTTTGTCCGAACAAATTCTCCGAGCAAATAGTAACCCATTTCCCCCGGACGCAAGACCTGCAGATAAATCTGCGATTTCAATATTATTGGTAATTGACAGTCAATACCTATATCTTAATGGGAAAATGGAATTATATCAACCTTGGATGAAGATGGGAATAAAATAATTTTATAGCCGTATTGCCTTTGAGAACCGGTGGCGACCAATACATTGTTGATGGAATTACCGATGATATTATCAATAGATTAATTATTATTAAACAGTTCCGTGTAACGAATAAAAAGAGAAGTAAGGAGTTTGCAGGGAATCTTGTTCCCTTGGAGGAAATAGCCAAAGATCTTAAAGTAACAGTAATGTTGACCGGAAGTGTTGAGCGCCTGGGAAATAAAGTTGCGATCAGGGCGCATTTAATAGATCAAGACAATACCTATATCTGGGGTAATACCTTTGAACGATCAACGCAAGATATTATTGCGGCAATCTGAAATTGCGCAGATGATTGCGGATGAATTGAAAGTGAAACTTAGCACACGGAAAAAGAACATACATAAAAGGCAACCAATAGCGCTACCGCCTACGATTTATATATGCGTGGCATGAATCAATATTATTTATACAAGCCATCCGCCAATGATTCAGCCATTCACCTATTTAAAATGGCAATTAAATTAGACCCTCAATATGCGCGGGCCTGGGCTGGGTTAGGCGATTCATTTGCTCAAAAGCACGGCCGGTATGTGGCTGAATATTTTTGGACAGACTCTAGCATTGTGGCTGCTAGTAAATCCATTCAATTGGATTCAAATCTCTCAATGGGATATAAGGCACTAGCTAACGCATATGATTATCGGGATGAGTATGAAAAATCATTACCATTACTTCAGAAATCAGTGGCGCTAGATCCCACCAACTCTCAAGCTATTGGAAATTTAGGGACGAATTATTTACTCCGAGGAGACCTGCCCATGGCGCTTCGTTGGTATAAGAAAGGAATTGGTATGGACCCCAAAAACTGGATTCCGTATCAGTTAATTGGTTGGACTTACCGGTTGCTGGGAGATTTGGAAAATGCTGAATTATGGCTTCTAAAATCATTAGAACTAAATCCAACCAACATGATACGATGAATTGCTCGCCTACCTATACCGGCAAGCCAGAGGCAGCCCTAAAACTTATACCAGAAGTCCAAGAATAGAGAGAGAATGACACGGTATTGGAAACAGCAGGGCTGATGGAACACTGCAGAGATATAAAAATGGCTAAAAGTTATTTTCAACGATCTATTGACAACAACGAATCCTATAAAGAAGATCACTATACGGTAAGTCCGATTGGGCTAGGTCAAATTTTATTGCAAGAAGGAAATCGGGTTGAAGCGGAAGTGTATCTTAACCACGCCCTTGAATATAGCCTGTATGAGATTAGGAATAAATCCAAGAGTTTTGATTTTGCTTTTAATATAGCGAGCATCTATGCTATTAATGGCAATCGTGAAAATCACACGCTTCATGAACTGGATTGATTATGCAAAGTTTACTCACGGCCCCCATTTTTATCGCTACAAAAATGATCCTGAATTCCTGAATTTAATCGACCAGGTAACAAAAGCAAATGCTATGCTACGGACTAAAAGAAAATTAACCCTGCTATTAGTTCCCAAATGATACCCCAGTGGATCCAGGATTTCCCAGACCGCAATAAATCTCTTGCCCTTTGCGGTCTTTGCCTGTGGCGTGAATCACCCAGAGATCGCTGGAAGTACCTGAAACAAGCATATAGGTCCACTTACCTGATGATGCATCATACAAATAAGTTGAAAATACATCAGTACCTACAGCAACAAAGTCAACAGGATGTCCATAATTAGAATATAAGGCACATTGCAGGCTGCAGTTAACGGCAGCAATGGTAAACAAGCGTGGCCCGTTGATGCAACCCGGTACACTTCTTTGCATTTCCGCGTCATTTCCTGCTGCCATACAACAAAGTATTTTTCCAATCTGATCAATATCTTTCTCAAATCTGGGATTGCCGTATTGCAATTAGCAATCGGATAGTCACCTAAACTTAAATTAATTACATCATCCCGTCTTTTGGCAATGTAACAAGAGCGTCTATTATATCTGACCAATACCAGCCCCTTCGCTGTCGAGTACCTTAATAGGAACTACCCTGGCTCCTGGGGAACCCACCGCAAATTAGGTACCCAACGGATTGGTTTAGCGCCAGCAATCCCAGCCAACCATGACCCATCCGATTAGTGACATAGGCGGGAATTACGCCCTAATGTGTTATCAATATTGAGGTCGGGGTGACCATCTGCAATACCTGTATCCACAATCCAGATTGCATTGAGACTGGCCGATCCAAGCCCGCTTTTGCACGCGCAACTTCACGCCCGGCATCTGATTCATCCAACCTCATCTTGATGAATAGGTCTACCTTGAGGAATAGGTATACCTTGGTGAATAGGGCGGCCTTGTATTTTTACATCCGCCTCTACAGATTCCACATCATCATCGGATAACAAGGATTCAATTTCATCATCTGTTAAATCCGCTTCAAAGGCAACGGTAACATCTACATAGATTTGATCGTCCGCAATCTTTGCTTTTATCTTATGCTTTTAATCAGGTCCTTTAATTTTTTCGAGGCAGCTCGCTTTTCCGCGATTGATTTCTCATCCAGATTAAACAGAGAGAGTTCGGTCAATAATGGACTGATGATGTGCTATTCTTAATTATTACGATGTAATGTGTAGAGCTTGAGCTAAAGTCTTATAATCCATTGAGTATGAGTCAGACCCGTAGAGTCTCTCTTGGTATTAGTTTCCAGAATTGCTGGCAAGAAATGGCAACGTAATCACCAGAATGAGGGAGATCGAGCTAGTAATAGATGGTTGATGAGGATTCACTGTAGAAATCCTATAACCCGAGTAGCTTTAATTCTGGAGGAGCAGAAGTTCTGACAATTTAGATTAATAATCCCCCATAGTTTCTTCCAATTGACCTAATGCTTTCGCCAACTCCTCATCATTGGGTGCAACTCCGTGCCACTTGTGCGAGCCCATCATGTAGTCCACACCAAATCCCATTTCTGTTTTCATGAGATTGAGAACAGGTTTTCCTTTTCCGGAAAGTGATTTTGCGTTCTCTAATCCTTGTACAACCGATTTCATATCATTTCCATTAAACTCCTGCACCATCCAACCGAAAGCTTCCCACTTGGCTTTCAAATTTAGCAGGGAAAGAATTTTGTCAACAGGTCCGTCAATTTGCTGCCCGTTATAATCAATGGTGGCGATTACATTGTCCATTTTATTATGTGCCGCATACATAGCAGCTTCCCAAACCTGTCCTTCTTGTTGTTCGCCATCACCCATTAAAACATAGATCAGGTTATTCTCGCCATTTAACTTTTTAGTTTGAGCGGCTCCCAACCCAACAGACAAACCCTGACCAAGCGATCCGGATGCAATCCGTATACCCGGCAAATGTTCATGCGTTGCTGGATGTCCCTGAAGGCGTGTATTTAAGAAACGGAAAGTTGATAGCTCTTTCACTTCAAAGTAACCAGCCCTCGCCAACGTTGAGTACCAAACCGGTGAAATATGTCCGTTGGATAGAAAGAAGAGATCTTCCTTCTGGCCATCCATGTTAAACTTTGGATTATGCTTCAATACATGAAAATAGAGAGCAACAAAAAAGTCTGCACATCCTAACGAGCCACCCGGATGTCCGGACTGGCAGGCATGCACCATTCTAACAATATCTCTGCGAATTTGACTAGAAAGTTTCTTTAACTGGAACAAGATCGGGTTGTGGCATGCGCTTACTAATTTATGCGCGAAGATAAGAGATAACCCCTTAACCGCATAAACTTACCCACGGCAACGAATAAACTTACTTCTTTGAAGCCTTCTTAGCTTTTTTGGGAGCTACTTTTTTCAACGGTTTTTTGTCCGCTTTAGCCAACAGGTTGTTTGATGTTCCCAGTATCTGACTTGCGTGGTTTTTGGTATCGACCTTTTCTATAATCTCTTTAATTACCCCTTGTTCATCAATCAGATACGTGATGCGTGCAGTACCCATATATTTTCTGCCATACATAGATTTTTCTACCCAGGCACCAAACTTTTCATGTACCGTTTTGTCTTCATCAGCCAACAGGCGAAAGGGTAATTTCTCCTTTTCGATAAATTTCTTGTGCGATTTCGAAGTATCCGTACTGATTCCAAGCACTTCATAACCAGCTTTTTGCAGGGCCTTATAATTATCGCGCAAGCTGCAGGCTTCGGCTGTACAGCCGGGTGTTAAATCTCTGGGATAGAAATAGAGTACAACCTTTTTTCCTTTATAATCGGAAAGACTTACCTGCTGTCCATCCTGATCTACTGTTTTGAACGCAGGTGCTTTAGAGCCAACCGTAAGAGCCATACAAGCTAAATTTTTTGTTTGTAGATACTTTCATTTCCGGCCTGATCAACCACCTTCAGTTCAAATTCTCCTGAAGGTTTTTGTGTTGTCTAACTTTTGTGATTTCAGGATACCGGTTTTATAGTCATACACCATTAACAACCACTGTCCATTAATGTTCGCTTCGAAATAGGCAATACCCGACAGATTATCTCTTATCTTAAACCGAGCTGCCGCTGTCGACAATCCGATCTTTGTTATGGTTGGAGGTACCGTATCGCGTAAGAGTGTAAACTCTCCAAAGTCACGCGTTTTAAAACTAATCCGGTTGTTGGCCCACTCGCTATTTACAAACGCGTAATTCTTTCCTTCTTTTCTATAAAGACCCAGATCGCGGGATTGAAAGTAATTTAGCTTTGGCTTTATCGTAACCGAAATACTTTTGTGCAACGGAATAGTTCGGGAGCCAATAGAAAAGAACTCTTGATTATTAGCTGTATCATACTTTATGGACAGATACGCAGTATCGTAAAGTGATTGTTTTGGAAATTGTATATCAACTAAATTACTGTAGTATTTATATTCAATTTCTGATGGAACTCTATCTTGATAACTAAAGTTGACAGTTCCTTGGCAAGTTTGTATGGAGTCCGGTAAAACCGAAAGCAGATTAATCAAATATACTTGCTGGTTAGAGCCCTGGTACGTTACCGCTGGAGTAGATGATTTTCCGCGTTCCCAAACCTGAAGCGGTTGGCTGGATTCGCCACAGGACTTTACAGAAACCTTAAGCGTATTTTCAAAGATTTCTGTATCGTACGGTTTTCCGCTTGCCGAAAGAATGTGGGTTTCTTCAACTAATGGACTCGCTTTTAGCGTAAAGTTTACCGTGCTAACGTTACCATTGAAATCTTTAAGCTTAATATCAACCGAAGTATCTTCGTCTTTTACCAACACATTGTTCTTGATTACCTTATCCGAATAATAATCCAATCGATTGCCATCATCAATATACAATTTGTTATAGCGTGCGCCTTTCAACTCCAACGTTCTGTAATCCATGAGTGCCAGAATTCCGCGCGACTCACTCAGATCTACTTTATCGATGGTTTGCCTAAATACCAATTGGTTGTTTACATCCATATCGATATAATTGATTCCATAGTGAAACCGGGAGTTCTCCATTTTGTCATGCGCCAAAACTTCAACTCCAATATTGCCATAGGCTAAAATAGGATAGGGTAGTGAATAAGTATTTCCATTTTTTACAACAGAAAACTCGAATCGACCGAATTGATCATTGATGCGTGACTTGGCATCCATCGTTTTAAGTGCCACCTTAAATACCATAGGGGCCAGGTTGTCTTTCACTTCAGCGAAATCATAAATAAGCGGGTTAATGGCTTCATTTTTTTCATTTCTTACTTCGAAGTGAAGGTGTGGGCCTCCGGAGCCGCCCGTGTTGCCCGACAAGGCTAATAGCTCGCCTTTGCTAATCGGAAACTGATTAGGTTGAAATACAAGATCTATTTCAGAAACCTTGCGTGCGTAGCGTTCCTTCAAAATAAACTCTCCAACGGCTCCTTTAAATTCTTCGAGGTGGCCATAAACGGTTGTGTTACCATCTCTATGTGCAACATATAGAACATTTCCATACCCACCGGTTGTTGCTGTGGCCCTGGCTATATAGCCGTCATCGGCCGATAAAACCGGAACGCCAATACCGGGTGTATCAATATCAAGGCCAGCATGGAAATGCGTGTTACGCAATTCACCCATGGTACCCGTTAGCGTAGCCGTGCTACCGGGTTTAATAGGAAATAGATAATTACTTCTTTCTAAGCTGCGCGGTAGCAAGGCTTTATCAGGACTGAATTGTGCCCAAGCATTGCCGCAAAAAATAAAAAGACTAAAAAAAACTATTTCACTTAACTTCAAATTCCAACAACTTCTCATCTTTAATGTAGGCGGATAGTTTATTTCCAATGGCTACAGGGCCAACACCTTTTGGGGTGCCAGTAAAAATTAAATCCCTGTTCGCAACGTAAAAAATTTTGATAAATAAGAGATAATATAATCAAAAGGAAAGAGCAGTAAACTGGTGTTGCCTTGTTGTTTCAAGACACCATCTACTTCCAATTTAAAGTCAATGTCCTTAAGGTCGCTGAATTCCGATACCGGAATAAATTTATCAGAGATAGGCGCTGATCCATTAAATCCTTTGGCAATATCCCAAGGCAATCCTTTCTCTTTTAATTTCTGTTGAAGATCACGCGCAGTAAAATCGATTCCTATGCCGATGGCATCGTAGTATTTGCTGGCAAATTTTTCCTCAATATTCTTTCCTCTTTACAGATTCTTAAAACAAGTTCTACTTCGTGATGTATATCCTTCGAAAAATCAGGATAGTAAAAGGGCGCATTATTACGGAGAATGGCGGTATCCGGTTTAGTGAAAATAACAGGCTCATCAGGACGCTCATTATTCAATTCCTGAATATGCTCTGCATAGTTTCGACCGATCGCAAAAATTCTCATGACTTACTTAGCTTTTTGCAAATTTAGGAACATTCTAAGGGAATCCTTCAAATTGATCTGTTATTTTGATCTTTTAAAGACAAACGGCTTTACATTTGCACCTCAATAATTAAAATCAATATGACTCGGAAATTATTTATACTCTTTTGCACTTATATTTCTATATGCATGTGCCACCGTGCCGGTTACTGGTCGTAAACAACTTAGCCTTGTTTCCAGTGCGGAGATGAATCAGATGTCGGCTCAACAATATCAGGAAGTAATAAAGACGGGTCCTTTGTCAACCAATCAGGAACAAACGCAATTGATAAAGCGTGTGGGGGTTCGCATTGAAAAGGCCGTTGAAAAATACATGGCTGAGAAAGGTCTTAGCAGTCAGTTATCTGGATTTAACTGGGAGTTTAATCTAATTCAGGATGATAAAACTGCAAACGCCTGGTGTATGCCTGGGGGCAAGGTTGCTTTCTATACCGGCATTCTTCCAATCTGCAAAGATGAAGACGGCATTGCTGTAGTGATGGGGCATGAGGTAGCCCATGCAATTGCCAACCATGGCGCGGAAAGAATGAGTCAGGGAATGCTGGCTGAGTTTGGTATGAACACATTGGGCGCAGCCATGGGACAAATCCAACAGTTACCCAACAGATCTTTATGCAAGCGGTGGGTATGGGTACGAATGTAGGCATGCTTAAATTCTCGAGAAACCATGAATCTGAGGCTGACCATATGGGTTTAATTTTTATGGCTATGGCTGGATACGATCCTGCAACAGCACCAAAGTTTTGGGAACGCATGGCAACTTTAAGCGGTGGACAGGCACCACCTGAATTTCTTTCCACGCACCCATCGCACGAAACCCGAATAAAAGATTTGGAAGGCTGGATACCAGAGGCGAATCAGTATTATAAAAAATAAATAATTGACAGTTGACAATCTGCAATTGACAATAACTTCATCTACACAAGGCAGTTTCTGTCAACAGAATCATTGTCAATTGTTTTGTTGTTTAATGTAAAAACCTGAGTAAGGTCTTCATGGTAGATGCATATAACTTTTTAGCTTCCTGGCAATTGTTTCCTGAAAAAGGAACCTATGAATTTGGTAACAGACCTAAATCAGGAATTTTTAAGATTGAATTAGGAGGCACGGGTAAGCACTTGAGCATTAGTATGAATTGGGTAAGCTTGGAGGATCAAGCTTTTTCTTCGCAGTACTCAGTAATTCCGGATGGCAATGAATACGATTTTGATGATCACGAAATTGGTGAAGTAATTAAAGCAGAGATCATTAATTCCTTGTCCTTTCAATCCGCCTTTTACAAAAAGAACAAGCCTGCCTTAGAAGTCTCACATGAAATAACGCCTAAGGGATACCTAAAAGTTATTCATCATCATTATAACGAAGCAGGTGAAAAATTTACTAATGAAGAAATTTATCACAAGCAATTGAGTGTGTTGCCTTATGCTGCTTCGGTTTCGGGCGCGCTTATTAAACCGAATGAAGCCGGGGTAATCCGGCATCACGCATTATCGGCCATGGAGGAACAAACCAATATGCAGCTTACGCAGATACGGCAACAGATTGAATTACTCGCTATTCAGGCAAAGGAGATTCAAAAGCGTAAGGAATTATCGATGATTATTTACGATGCTGAAATTAGTTTTGCACCCGTTATTGGTCAAACGTATTACCTGTACGAAAAGGAAGATGCCTCGCACTTGGTTTCTATGATTAGCCCGAAAGAGTGGGGCAAGGGAAAATTGCCGTATAAAGATTTTGTGGCGGCCGTTAAATTATTGGCCGATCACACCTGGAAGGAGATCTGAATTTTCTGTAAAACTTATTTTTTATTTTTTGATCCTTGTTCATGGAGTCCGCATTCTTTGTTTGAACTTTCCCACCACCAACGTCCGGCACGAAAATCTTCTCCGGCCACAATCGCTCGGGTGCAAGGCGCACAGCCAATACTCGGATACCCTTTTTTATGAAGTACGTTTACCGGTATTTTATTTGAATCAACAAATTCAAGAATTTCTTTTTCTGTCCAAAGTAGCAAGGGGTTGTATTTGATCACCTGATGTTGGTCGTCCCACTCTACAAGTTTCATGGAGTTGCGATTGGCAGATTGCTCGGCCCTTACTCCGGTTACCCAAATGGCTGCACCGTGAAGCGCTCGCTTAAGCGGTTCAACTTTTCTGATGTGGCAACATTCTTTTCGGTTGTCTACAGAATCATAAAAACTATTTGGTCCCTTTTCAGTTACCAGTTTTTCTACCGAAGCTGTATTAGGAAAATAGGTATAAATTGTTGTTTGATATTTTCGTTGCGTAAGATCCAGAAGATCATAACTCTCCTGAAAAAGTCGACCTGTATCGAGCGTAAAAATTCTAATATCGAGTTTCTCAGATCCAATCATGTGTGTGATTACTTGATCTTCCAAACCTAGGGCTGAAGAAAATCTCACTGAATCGGGGTATTGATTGGAAATCCAACGCAATCCTTCCTGGGCAGAAAGAGCGTTTAATGAGGCTGAGATCAATTCTGTATTCTGATTCATTGATTCGAATAATTGTATGCAAAGATAAACGTTATCCACTTTAGGTTAGTTCGAATGCGATTTAATTGAAAGTTTTAGCATTTGTGCGCGGGAGTAATTATAAATTTAGCGTGAATATTTCGCGGCTAAAAGATTTTTAAAGCTGTTGCGATCAGTAGAACTACCCATACATTTTCTCAATTTCCGATTTATAATGATCCATAATACGCAAACGAATAGGTTTGAGGGTAGGAGTAAGTTCGCCACTTTCCAGCGTCCAATCCTGGTGGCATAAAACAAAATCTTTAACGCGTTCAATGTTTGGCAGCACTTCATTAAGCGTATCGATTTCTTGTTGCATTCGCGCTCGTACTTTAATATTGTAAACCATAAATTGAGGCGAGGTCCAATGAATGCCTTCTTGTAAGCACCAGGCTTGCAGTATTTCGAAATGCGGAACCAGTAAAGCCGTGACAAAAGGTTTTTGAAAACCGATGATCAGACATCGTTGTATAAAAGGTGATTTGGTAAAATGATTTTGAAGCGGTTGTGGGGCAATGTATTTGCCAGCCGAGGTTTTAAAAATATCTTTCTTACGATCTGTAATTTTAAGAAAGCGACCTTAACAAACATTCCCACATCGCCCGTTTTAAACCAACCATCAGAAGTAAACATTTCATTATTTAATTCTTGTCGTTTAAAGTAGCCTTGCGAAAGGTTGGGTCCTTTCACCAGAATTTCTCCTTCACCGGTTTCGGATGGTGAATCAATTTTTGCATCAACACCAGGAACAATCAACCCCACGGTGCCAAACATGTTTAATCCCGGCTCGAAACGATTTACCGCTATGAGTGGTGCGGTTTCAGTCATTCCATAGCCTTCAATAATCTGAATGCCTGCTGCTGAAAATAACCTCCCATTTCTGGACGGAGGGAGGCAGCGCCTACAATCATGTGCCGGATTTTGCCACCCATTTTCTTTCGCCACTGCCCAAGAACCAACCAGCGGGCAACAGTGAGTTTTATAGATAGACAAACCGGATCCCGCCGCGTCCATACTGTTTTCCAACTGCAAGGCCCACTGAATAGTTTTTCGTTGAATGAAATTCTTTTGTAATAGTTGCTCCACCATGAAGTCGTACATCTTTTCCAGCACGCGCGGAACACTGGTGCAGGCATGGGCTTAACGGTTTTGAAATCTTGGTAAAACTTTCCTTGCTGAGTTAAAGTAAAGAAACGCCAAAGGCTATGTAGGCATAACATGCCATTCTTTCTAAGATATGACTGAAGGAAGAAAACTTAAAACTCTGTAGTGCGGTTCCAGGGAAGAAGCATCAAAACAGTTTTAATGTTGAAGGCAATGTTGGTGTGACTGAGCATAACTCCTTTCGGGATGCCCGAACTGCCGGATGTATAAAGAATGGTTACGAGATCCTCAGGGCTTATCGAATCTTTATGATCGTAAGTTTTTTTAATTCATTGCTTTGATTCTTTTCGTTCAAGGCTTCGAAATATCCTTCCTCAGTAGAATCAAGATGATGCGTTCTGGCACCTGATTTGGTTCGTTGTACGGAAACTAAATAGATATCAAAGATATTTCGGTCAGCGGCAGCAGCATATGAAGATTCAGTTTCGGTCAATAATCAAATCAAAGTCAGCTGCGGTCGAGTTTGCATGAATAGGTACTGTAACTAAACCAACTTGCTGACAAGCAAAGTCGATAATCATCCACGAAGGACTGCCTGCCACCGGTGCGAGAATAATTTTTTGCCCGCGCGTAAATCCGTTTCGGATAAACCAACATGATAAATGATTTACTCGTTGTATAATTTCCTGAATGGAATAACTTTTCCACAAACCATTCTCCGAAGAGTTTAATGCTTTCTTATTGGGATACTTCGCTTCCTGATAAGCAAGCACATCGAATAGGCGCGTAAAATTATCCGAAGGTTTACGGGTAACTTGCATCAGGTTTCGGTTTTTGGTTTTACATACAACACCTGATAAAGTGTTTCAAAAAACTCTGGATAGTCGGGAAGGTTGTTATGACGGGCACCTTCAATGGCATGGAGCGTTATCTTGTCAGGATAAAGCGATTTTAGCTTTTCACTTTGCGTGAAAGAAATAAGCCGATCTTTTGTTCCATGAATGATATGTATCGGGCACGTGGTAGTTTTTAAATATTGATCCGTTCTAATATCATAGCGAAGAATCCACCGCAAGGGAAGAAAAAACAAATACCGATTGGTGTTGTACCTAAAACTGAAATAGGGTGAATCTAATAGTAAGCGCGCAGGTTTATTCCAGGAGGCAATGCGGGCGGCAATGCCACTGCCCCAGGAGCGGCCGTATAAAACAATTTTATCCTCAGTGTAATATTGAGTTAGCCATTTGTAAATATATTGGGCGTCATTAAAAACTTTTTCCTGACTTCGCTTTACACTACTTTTTCCAAAGCCCCGATAATCCATCATGAAAAAATCGTAGCCATTACTAACAAAATCTTTGGCAAATTTTCCCCAGCCTTTAATGCTCTTAGAATTGCCTTTTAGATAATACACAACCCCTCGTGAGTTGGGTACTTTAAAATAGATCGCATTAATGCGACCACCATCTTCCATATCGAAATCCAATTCCTCGAAAGGAAAGGGATATTTATATTGAAACGAGTGCGCCAGCCGTTCGGGTCTGAAAAAGAAAATGTGCTGGAAAAAATAGATGAATACACAGAGAAAAATGTAGAATGCGAGAAGAGACAGGATGATGGTCCTCCAATTTCAATTGCTCTCAACTTTATCGAAATTGCAAACGCGTAAGAAGATTCATGATTCAAGGAAGAACCGCTCAGCCGAATACATAGGAACAACCCAGTCCTGGGTGCCCTGAATGATTACTACAGGATATTTAACTTGCTTAATATAATCCGCATTCGAGAATTTGTAGGTTGACGTAAACCCGTAAAGCACGGAATTGATTTTATCGAAAGGAGTTTCCAGAATCAACAAATCTGGTTTTACCATTGTTGCCAGATTAGAGGCAACAGCCGTCCCTAATGACCGACCATAGATTATTAAATTCGTATAATCAATATTTTCTTTTGCCCAATCGCTTACCACCTGCGCATCATTATATAAAATAGCTTCGGTAGGCTTACCGCTACTTTTTCCGTAGCCACGATAATCAATCATCAGTATATCGTACCCTAATTGGGTAAAATCAATGGCATAGTTGCCCCATCGTTGCAGGTTATCTGCATTGCCATGGAAATACAAAATCAATCCCCGCGAAGATTCAGTTGCTTTAAAGAGAAGCGCATTGAGGGAATCTCCGGAATCTGTTTGTATAAAATATTCTTTAAAAGGCTGATTAAATTCAAATACATGATCGTGGAGCAAACTTTTAGAATAAAAAATAAATTTATCCTCTAAGAGAAAAAAGGCCCCGTAGGCTATCGCGTATCCGACTGCCAATATGCCCGCTATTTTCGCAACTTTTTTTAGAGTTCCCGACATTTTGGTGCCTTACATAACGCAAGTAAGATAGTGTTTTTATAAAAAGCGTCAGTAAATCTTTTCAAAGTGAACAATAACCTTCCCTGTAATTCCAGTTCATTGTTGTTATACAATTTTATATTTTGTAACCAAGTTCCTTAACCTCCTTTTTATGTCAAGACTATATCTGATTTATCTCCTGATCGTGTGCGCGTTTGTTGCGGAAAGCCAAACGCTCGATCCTTCTTTTTATGCAAACTACAAATGGCGTAACATTGGGCCGCAGCGTGGTGGTCGCTCATTGGGTTCTTCGGGTAGCCCGGGCCGACCTAATGAATATTACTTTGGTGCCACCGGGGGCGGACTTTGGAAAACAACCGATGGTGGGCAAGAATGGGCTCCGGTAACCGATGGAAAAATTTCAAGTTCATCTATTGGTGCCGTAGCTGTTGCTGAAACCAATCCAGATGTAGTTTACATTGGTGGTGGTGAAACGCAACTTCGCGGAAGTATTACGCAAGGCGATGGCGTTTATAAAACTACAGATGGTGGAAAAACCTGGCGACATTTAGGTCTTAAAGAAACGCAAGCCATCGCACGTATTCGTGTTCATCCTACCAATCCTGAAATTGTTTATGTGGCTGCGTTGGGTCACCCTTACGGGGATAATGAAGAGCGTGGAGTTTTTAAATCTGTTGATGGGGGCAACACGTGGAAAAAAGTTTTATATGTTAGCCCGAAGACGGGAGCTGTTGATTTAATTATTGATCGCAGCAATCCAAAAATTTTGTATGCATCCACCTGGCAAGTATATCGTAAGCGTTGGAAGATGTGGGGTGGTGGGCCGGAATGTAAATTATGGAAATCAGAAAATGGGGGCGACACGTGGACAGATTTAACGGTAAATCCCGGAATGCCAGCTGGTCCGTTAGGAAAAATTGGAATCACGGTTTCACCTGTTGATGGTAAAAGACTGTGGGCAATTATTGAAGCAAATGATGGCGGTGTGTACCGCAGTGATGATGCGGGTGCTAGTTGGAAGAAAGTGAATGACGAGCGTAAGTTGCGTCAACGTGCCTTTATTATTCCCGCATTTATGCCGATCCACAAGATCGTGAAACAGTGTATTGCTTAAATGTTGATTTCTTTAAAAGCACCGATGGTGGCGTAAAGTTCGATACAGAAATAGACGTGCCCCATGGTGATAATCATGATTTATGGATCGATCCGAATAACCCCATGCGCATGATTACATCCAATGATGGCGGTGGATCTGTTTCGGTAAATGGTGGCAAAAGTTGGACAGCCGAAGATTTTTTGTACCACGCAATTTTATCATGTCACTACAACCAATCATGTGCCTTACCATGTTGCCGGTGCACAGCAAGACAATTCGACTATTGCTATACCAAGCGATGGATGGGATCATATGGATGTGTTGGGTGAGTGGGGCTATCAGGTAGGGGGTGGCGAGAGTGGTTATATTGCTTCGCATCCAACTAATCCCGATGTGTTTTATGCAGGTAGTCAAGGTGCTTTACTTACGCGATACGATCGCACAACCGGACAGTCGCGCGATATACAAGTTTATCCCAGATTCTTTTCGGGTGAACCGGCAAGTTCATTACCCGAACGTTGGCAGTGGACTTTCCCGATTGTTTTTGCACCTAAAGATGCCAACACATTATATACCTGCTCGCAACATGTTTGGAAAACAACAAACGATGGACAGAGCTGGGAAAAAATTTCTCCTGACTTAACCTATGCCGATCCGGAAACGTTAGGCGTAACCGGTGGTGTGATCACCAACGACATGAATGGACCGGAGATTTATGCCACGGTGTTCGCATTAACTCCATCAAATCATGACATCAATACTATTTGGGCAGGCTCGGATGACGGTAAAATCAATATCACGCGTGATGGTGGAAAGAAATGGAGTGACATCACACCGAAAGAATTACCAAAGAATTCGGTGGTCGCTATCATTGATGAATCGAAACATAATCCGGGAACAGCCTATGTAGCAGCCTTCCGCTATCAGGTAGATGATCGACAACCCTATGTCTTCAGGACAAAAGATTATGGAAAAACCTGGACTAAAATAATTACTGGAATAAAAGACGGTCACTTCGCACGATCCATCCGTGAAGATAATGTGCGGGCCGGACTTTTATTTTTAGGTACTGAGCATGGCGTGTATGTTTCGTTCAATGCAGGAGATAGCTGGCAGCCACTGCAATTGAATTTACCCGATACGCCTATTCGCGATTTAGTGGTAAAGAATGATGATGTGGTGTTGGGCACACACGGTCGTGGCTTTTGGATTTTAGATGACATTGGCCCGTTGCGCCAGATGACGGGAGATAAAGTAAAAGCCGAAGCGGTACTATTCCAACCTTCGGATGCAATCCGTGGGGTTTATGATGCCGTGTTTCAATATTATTTAAAGAACAAAGCCGACTCGGTGGTGTTTGAAATTCTGGATGCTGATGGAAAATTGGTTAGAAAGTTTGTTGGCAATAAGCCTGAAGAGAAAACTGAGGGTGGCAATCGGTGGGAAAGAGCTGAGTCGAAGCCAACCACAGCTGCAGGATTAAATTCATTCAGTTGGAATTTGAGATACCCAGGAGCTACCGTATTTGAGGGAATGATTATGTGGGGCGCACGTCCGCAAAGTGGACCGAAAGCACCTATTGGGAAATATCAGGTGCGGATTACGGCTGGTAAATACTCAGAGACAAAAATATTCAATGTTAAAATCAATCCGAACCTGAAAGGCGTAACCGAGGCAGATTTGAAAGAGACGTTTGATCTGGCTATGAAAATCCGTGATCGGGAGAGTGCTGCCAACGAAGCCGTAATCGAGATCCGCAAAGTAAGAAAGCAATTTGAAGAAGCATTGAAAACAAATACTGATGCAACGGTGGCTGCCAATGCTAAAGATATAATAGCTAAGTTAACCGTTATTGAAGAGGATTTGTATCAGACTAAAAACCGCAGCGGACAAGATCCATTGAACTTCCCGATTAAATTGGGCAATCGAATTTCGGCAATACGCAGAAGTTTAGAAAGTGGGGATAACAAGCCAACGGCTGGTGTTTATAAAGTGTTTGATGAATTGAACAAAGAACTGGATGGTCACTTACAGAAGTTACAACTTGTAATATCTGGTGATATGCCAAGCTTAAACCAGAAATTGAATTTGAAGAACTAAGTTCAAAATATCACATAATATTTTTTCTATGGCCTGTGTTCTCACAGGCCATTTTATTACTCTTTTTTAAAAGAGTCTTAATTTGATTCAGTAATTTCAAAACTCAACATGCGCACGTAATCCAATCACTGCAGCCGGTCCGCGATCTTTATTATAAGCTGGGTTTGTTACAAACTGAAAATTAGGTGTAAGGTAAAACGTATCGGAAAATAAATTAGCGCGATAAAAAATTTCTGTTGTCCACTCCAACCATAGTTGAGTTGGCCATCGCCAATAATAAAACCATAGCCGCCAGCTGCCAGGTAATCTCTATGATAAGAAGAGAGTCCGTTAATCACCGTGCCGATTCCGCATTGATCATTTTGTCGCTTCCAATTGGCACCATCAATGTATAAACCGATGCTGGCCGAGCGATCAATTTCAGTAAAGACCCACGTTTCATTATGCCCATCATTCCAACTAGCTCTGGCAAAGAGGCCGATGTCCTTTTTAATGCTTGTTCAAGATTAATACCAAAGCCATACTTAGTTCGTCCATAAGCCCTGGTTGCGGTAATATCTGGACTTGTTGGATTTTCATTAATGGCCTGTATGTAATTGCCCATGTGTGCGTGAGTTAAATAGGCTAGAAATTTTATGTTTCCAGGTTGCTTCTTTATGAAGAAGGGCACCTCAACCTCAACTACATTGGAATTAGCCTGAGCATAGTTTGTATCCATTACATTTCCGTTTGCTTCTTCGGGAACAAGCGTAGTGGCAGCACGTATAGAATATTTCGGAGTTCCATATTCAACCACTAGACCCCAGGTATAACCCCGTACGTTAGCGGGGTAATCCCATGCACCATTACTCATTAACGCCCAGTTAAAAAATTGCGAGCGTGGGTCGTGACTGTATGTGTTTTTATCGAAATAGTCGGCAATGCTAAACTTGCCGGCAATTACATCAATGTATTTTTTTGTCCGTGTTTTGTAAACATCATTGGCACCCTCGCCAACATTCTCTTCTTCGCCTCCTAACGAAAAGGTTTGTTGAAAAATCCACGCGCCAGGTATATGGTTGGTGCTGGATTGCCCACCCGAAAAGCTTCACCATTCGTAAAGCCGGCAATGCCTTGTGCGCTGCTAATGCCTGAGCCGCCCGCTATTTCGGGGTTAATATAGATTGCAGCACCTTTCCATAATTTGGTACCCCAAAAGAGGGTGGATGTTAGTGTAGTGGCACTTTCGGCAGGGCCAGTCAAACTTTTTTCTCCAGTGTAAGGCGCGTTCATCTTAAACTTATGCTGCGTTACCGTGGTTAGTTGAAAATGAAAATTACTATTCAGGTTTTGTAAGCTGTCGCGAATACGGGGCTCTTGAGCCACCGCATCGATTGCCAGGAGTGCACAAAAGAGCACCAATAATAATTTCATGGTGAATAAATTTCTTGACAAGGTATAATTAAAAGAAATAGAAATTTTACGGTTATGCCGGATTTACCTTTTCTAGTAACAACTTATAAGGGATTATTCATTTTGCCCATTTGAGGCAAATCAGAAAGGGTTGAGTTTACCGATTGATCAGGAAAGAGTCTGTTCATTTAAGTTTGTTTTCAATTGCTTTCACTAATTCCTTTACAATCCGAGTTAGCTCAGGCTTATTCTTTTTTACAGCACCCAGGCTAGTGAAGTAAACTAGCCTTCTGTCTTTGTAGTCGCCTTCCAACAAATCGGATTTAATTTTTACAATGCATGGATGGTGAAATACAAGGAGTACTTTGTCAGATTTTACAGGGCCAAACGTTACCATATCCTGTTGCAGAAAATGGTAGCTGGTCGCATTCCACTTTATTCGCTCCGCAATTCCGGTATCGACTGACTTAATTATTTTTCGAATGGCTGCGATGGCCTCTTTCCATTTGGGATCGCTGGTTTTCAAATACTGTTCAACCTGATCGGCATCAGATGTCTTTTTTTTTGAGGATGGCTTTGGTTTACTCTTGGCCTTTGCCTTTTCTTGATTTATAATTACCCTGTATTTAACGATGTCACTAATCAATTTTAACGGAAGTGGTTGGTCAAATGGGAACTGAATGGTTCCTTTAGAGGTCTCGTATTTTGAAAGTTCTTTTTTAAAAGTGGCGACCCCATCGGCTCCCGGATAAAAGCCCAGGTGATTTTTAAAAGCAGCGAAGTGTACCAGGTTTCCCTTGAGTTTAAAGGTTGGTATTTGATAGCTAATTGCTTCTTCGGCATCGGGTGCAGCTTTGGCAATTGTAGTTCTTATTGTTTGCAATAATTTCTGAACCTCTTTCGGGTGGATACTGATATAGTCATCAATATTCTTGGGTTGAAATTTCATATTGTTCATGGCCGTTTCTGTTTTATTCAAGAACCACAAATCTGTCTAAACTTCATCAACTGATTTTCTTCCAAGCGAATCTGGCCAAGTGATGGAAACTTATTTTGTACTTAACAGGCTTAGTTTAATCTCAGTCAATTTTCGTTTGGTATCTAACGGAAAATCTCCGTTCATCATCCAATCGTAGTAGGAGGGTTCCTCCTTAAATACCTGAAGTACTGTTTTGTTTTTATGTTTTCCGAAATTGAAAACAGCTTCCCCTTTTTCGTTGCGTGTCATCCGTCCCGCCAGATCGATAAGATCAGCTGCCGTTAAACGATGCAACACCTCCATGTCATTTCTAATCTCACCAATCTTTTTCCCCAAACCATCAGTAACCTCCTGATTTTCATACCGGGCTACTTGGGCATATAAAACTTCAAGCGTGGCCTGGGTATCGCTTCGGCAGAATGGGCATCCGTCATTTCCTTATTACAATAGAATTTAAAAGCTGCTGATAAGGAACGCTTTTCCATCAGATGGAAAATTTTCTGTGCATCAATTAATTTTTTACGACTATAGTCAAACTCTACACCAGCACGTAAAAATTCTTCCACAAGCATAGGTACA
This sequence comes from Flammeovirgaceae bacterium, assembly GCA_016709845.1. Taxonomy (GTDB): domain Bacteria; phylum Bacteroidota; class Bacteroidia; order Cytophagales; family Cyclobacteriaceae; genus ELB16-189. The sequence continues at coordinate 92,192 of JADJMA010000007.1, forward strand.
TCAAACTTCAAAATATTGAACCCTGCCAGGTCACAACCTTCAAAAAAACGTGCATACTCTTTCGCTAATTCCTTAAATGTGGGTTTATCTTTTACATCGTCATTCGAAATGCCATGAATAGCCGTTGACTCAGCTGATATCGGTATGGTAGGATTTACCAAATTGCTTTTACGAATCATCTCACCACCAGGCATTACTTTAATAACAGCAATCTCAATAATCCGATCCTGGCTAATGGTAATACCGTTGTTTCAAGATCAAAAAAGCAAAGCGGTATTTTTAAATTTAGTTTCATGAGTAAGGCGGATAAATTAGAGAAATGAATCTAAGCCGGAATATAAGTGCCTATAGCCTTATAAAACTGGCGCTGCTATGCCGATTTTTTTAGAGTTCATGAGCGCATTGGCACACTCCAACTGAGTGTCGGTATTTAGGGAGACAGGAAATTGTTCGCCCTTACTGCTCTTTAATTGAATCTCACCATTCTTCTTGTTATGCTCAAATACATTATAGGCAATTAATTGAACATCAGTACGTTCCTTAGATGTAATTCTTTTTAACGCAGGATTTGATTCCGGATATAATAAGGTGCCTCCTTTGGGTGTAGCATCGGCAAGCTGTTCAAATTCTGCCAGCTGGCTGTTTGATTCCGGATTAGAGAGAATCGCGATATGAGGTTTATAGTCAAGAAGTTGGGTGTTACCCTGAATAATCACTAGAGGTGCGTCTGCAGATAACGAAGGTGTCTCATTATCAATTGAAAAATCAAATTTTCTTTTATTGAAAGTCAAGGCGTGCAGAACCATGGAGGCAATCAAACTACTTTGCGCACCCGTAATTATTATACGCTGTTTATCAAGACTTTGGTTATATATATCTGATGCTTTCAATGTAATCAAAGTTAAAATATTCGCTTAAATATAGATTAAAAAGTTTATCGATTAAGTACTTAGACCACGCAATTATAATATAAGAGTGTCTACTTTTAAATGAATCTATTAACAATTACACATGTTTAAATGTAGATAACTTGTTGAGTGTAGTAGGATTCTTAACAGTAGGTTTGTTCCCTTTAAAAGAAACAACGCCCAACAACCACAAAGTATGGAGCAACGATCAACGCCTGTGAGGTTAAGTTCTGCGATGAGCGGAGCCGGAAGTAAATCGAAACTTTTTGCGAGAGACATCTCCGAGAGTTTGGGTAAACTACCGCCTCAGGCGCTTGATTTAGAAGAAGCCATTTTAGGTGCACTCTCATGCTCGAGAAGAATGCCCTGACGGCCGTGGTTGAGTTTTTAAGACCCGAGCATTTTTATTCCGAACAACACAAAGAGATATACACAGCCATTGTCGATTTGTTCAAAGCTTCCGAACCGGTAGACATGCGCACGGTGGTGGCCCAATTACGCAAAAAGCGCAAAACTAGAATTGGTGGGAGGCGCTTACTATATCGCAGAGTTAACTTCCAAAGTTAGTTCGGCCGCCAACATTGAATATCATTCGCGTATAATTATTGAGTTAGCCATTAAGCGCGACCTGATTCAAATCGCTTCACAGATTCATCACGAATCGTATGAAGATACAACCGATGTTTTTGAATTGCTGGATAAGGCTGAACAGAATATTTTTAAAATCTCTGATTCGAACTTGCGCAAGAACTACGACTCGATGAAGTCGTTGATGTTTCAGGCTACCCAGGAGATTCAGGAAAAACGAAATCATAAAGATGGCCTTACGGGAATTCCGAGTGGATTCTCCCGATTGGATCGGGTTACCTCAGGCTGGCAGAAATCGGAATTGATAATTATTGCTGCGCGCCGGGTATGGGTAAAACTGCTTTTTGTGGTTTCGGCTCTGCGCAATGCTGCCGTTGATTTTAATTTTCCGGTGGCTCTATTCTCCTTAGAGATGGCTTCTCTTCAGTTAGTCAATCGACTTATTTCAGCGGAAGCGGAACTGGATTCTGAGAAAATAAAAAAAGGAAATTTGGCCGACTTTGAATGGCAACAAATGGTTCACAAAACCAAGCGCCTTTCCAGTGCGCCTATTTTTATTGACGATACCCCCGCACTATCCATCCTCGAATGCGGGCCAAATGCCGCAGACTTAAAGCTGAGCACAATATTCAGTTAATAGTAATTGACTACTTGCAATTAATGAAAGGGGAGGCCAGCGGTAATCGCGAACAAGAGATTGCCTCGATCTCTCGGGCCTTGAAAGGGATTGCCAAAGAACTGAATGTTCCGGTAATCGCGCTGTCGCAGTTAAGTAGGGGTGTAGAAACCCGAGGGGGTGATAAACGTCCTCAACTTTCTGACTTGCGTGAATCGGGCTCCATTGAACAAGATGCAGATATTGTAATGTTCCTCTATCGGCCAGAGTATTATAAGATTTCGGTGGATGAAGAAGGTATGCCAACACAAGGCATGGCTGAAGTGATTATTGCCAAACATAGAAATGGTTCGTTGGAGAATGTGAAGTTGAAATTTATTGGCAAGTACACCAAGTTTGCCGATTACGATGCTCCGGAAGGTCTTACACCATTAAGTAACATTACCCGCGAAAGCAGACTTAATACATTCCGCGATACACCTCCTGCGCCTCCAGCGTCCGGTGGTGATGATGACACTCCGTTCTAATAGGCAGTTTGAAAAATAGAATGCGTTTCTTTAGTTCATTCAAAATATTTTATAGTTTGAACAAAATCTATTTCAAAAATTCGTTTTGCTTTAGTACCTTCATTGCACATCATAAACTATGAAAGCACTTGTACTGAAAGAGGCTGGTATCATTGAACTTCGTGAAGTTCCTAAACCAATTGTTACTAAGGGTAAAGCATTGGTGCGTGTAAAAGCAGCTGGGCTAAACAGACGAGATGATTGGATCCGTGAAGGAAAATATCCGAATATAAAATTTGGGGGCATTATGGGTTCTGACGGAGCCGGTGTTGTGGAAGAAGTCGGAGATGAAAATGATGAACCTTGGGTTGGACAGGAAGTTGTTATTAATCCAAATATAGACTGGGGTTCGGATCAAAGTGCAATCTTCACGCTATACTATTTTGGGTATGCCCACGGATGGTGCCTTTGCCGAGTATGTGATGGTACCCATCGACAGGTTGCATCATAAACCTTTTCACTTAGATTTTTTACAAGCCGCTACATTACCCTTGGGGGGATTGACTGCCTTTCGGGCTTTGTTTCGGAGAGGCGAATTACGTTCCGGTCAAAACGTGTTAATCTCAGGATTTGGGGGCGGAGTAGCACAGTTTGCTTTCTTGTTTGCCAACAGCTGGGGCCAATGTATACGTAAGTTCAGGAAGTGACGAGAAAATTGAAAAAGCTTTGAAGTTAGGAGCTAAAGGCGCCTACAATTATAAGAAGCAAGCGACTTACCCCGACTTATGGAAAACCAAAGGCGGATTTGATTTGGTAATTGATAGTGCCGGAGGCGATCAAATCAATGGCTTCATTAAAGTACTTAAACCCAGAGGCAAGATAGTTTTTTATGGAGCAACGAATGGCTTGCCCTCCAAGTTGGATTTGTACCGCATGTTCTGGAATCAACTCTCCCTGTTAGGAACCACCATGGGCAGTGACCATGAGTTTGGCGAAATGTTAACTTTCGTTAGCAAGCATCAACTCAGGCCATTGATCGATTCCATCCGTCCGTTTTCAAAAATTGTCGAATCATTTCCAGATATAACCAAGTCCAATAAAGTAGGTAAGATTGTTTTTCAGATTTAGTCCTCGAGATTTTGAATGGCAGCTGATATTTCCCGAATGCTATTCAAATCTTTTTGTTGATGTGCTAACACCAATCCTTTCTTTAAAATTTCAGCGGCTCTGTCTCGATCACCTTGCTCCACAGAGAAATTCCCAGCGATGTAATACGTGGGCAGATAGCTAGGATGTTTTTCTAATAATTGATCAAATAGTTCTCGAGCTTTTTTGAATCTTGATCTTTGAATTCCAGCGCAAGGGCGTATAAATTAAAGGGATCACCAGGATCTTCTTTTCAGGAATTGTTCCAATATTTTAATGCGTTCCAGATTCATTGTTTTTCATGGTTTTAGATACCCATTTTAAGATTTATCCTTTATCTTGAGGGCAAATTTAGACGGAATTATATAAAGTTTTGATTATCACTTTCTTGTACCCTATATGAAAATACTTGTTTGCATCTCTCACGTACCCGATACTACCTCCAGAATTAACTTTATCGATAACGCTACTAAGTTCGATACAACGGGAGTTCAGTTTATTATTGGCCCGTATGACGATTACGCATTGGCGCGTGCCATTGAGTTGAAGGAACAAATACCAGGAACAACGGTTACCGCATTAAATGTAGGATTGGCTGATACCGAACCAACCATACGTAAAGCATTGGCCATTGGGGCCGATGACGCAATTCGCATTAACATGGAGCCAACCGAATCATTTCTGGTGGCAACCCAAATTGCCGGACAAGCGAAAGGATATGATCTCATTTTGATGGGCCGTGAGTCTATCGATTTTAATGGCGGTGTTGTGCATGCCATGGTAGGAGAAATGCTTGGTTTGCCATCTATATCCCCCGTAATGAAGTTAGATATTGAAGGAACAAAAGCCAGGATGTCGGTAGAGATTGAAGGCGGTAAAGAACAGGTAGAAGCCAACTTGCCTTTGGTTGCCGGTTGTCAGGAGCCTATTGCCGAATGGAAGATACCCAATATGCGGGGTATTATGTCGGCCCGCACTAAACCTTTAAAAGTTGTAGAGCCCCAGGCGGCACAAGCGGCTACAGCAACTCAGAAATTCGAACTGCCTCCGCCTAAAGGCGCGGTTAAAATGATAGCGGCTGATAACATGGCTGAGCTAGTATCGAAACTAAAAAACGAAGCCAAGGTTTTATAATTTAGAAGTATCCCGAACGAAAAATATAAACAATCGACTTATGTCAGTATTAGTTTTTGCAGAAACATCAGAAGGAAAAATCAGAAAGCCTTCCCTGGAGGCGGTTTGTTACGCGAAAGCCATGGGTGGTTCGGTAACAGCTGTGGTGTTGGGGCCGGCAGAGGCCTCTGAACTTCAGGTGTTAGGAAAATATGGCGCGCAAAAAGTGTTTAGCCGTTAAAACAGGGGCTAGTTTTGCATCGAACGTTGTGGAACTACCCAATACAACGACAGGATTTGTAGTGAAGAGAAGCATCTATACAGGCAAAGCATTTTCATTGGTAGAATTTAAAAATGCAAAGAAAGTTATCGCAATAAAAAAAAATGCCGCTGAAGTGAAAGAGTCAGGCGGCACTGCTGAGGTTGTAAACTTTGCTGTTAATCTTTCGGAAGCAGATTTTAACACGACCATTGTTTCTTCCGAGAAGGCCACGGGTGACATTCTATTGCCCGAAGCAGAAATTGTAGTGTCTGGTGGCCGCGGAATGAAAGGTGCCGAACATTGGGGCATCTTAGAAGAACTCGCCAAAACACTTCGCATGCCGCTACGGCTTGCAGTAAACCCGTATCAGACATGGGCTGGCGACCGCATCACGAACATGTTGGCCAAACAGGAGTTAAAGTAGCTCCGCAGTTATATATCGCAATTGGTATTTCAGGTGCTATCCAACATCTGGCCGGTGTTAACTCATCGAAGTGTATCGTGGTTATCAATAAAGATGCAGACGCGCCTTTTTTTAAAGCAGCCGATTATGGCGTAGTGGGCGATGCCTTTGAAGTTGTACCAAAATTGACTGCAGCTATTAAGGCTGCTAATGGATAGAGCATTTTTAAGTGAATCGTTGGGTTTCATAATTTTTTTATAATTTGAATTTCTTTTGGCCGCTTTGAAGAAAATAAAACTCGAAATATTAGGATTGTCCTCTAGTCAATCTCAAACAGGATCCTTTGCTTTAGTATTAGGCGAGCTGGAAGGCAACCGAAGGCTCCCCATTATTATCGGGATGTTTGAAGCGCAGGCGATTGCTATTGAGATTGAGAAGATAATTCCTAATCGCCCGATGACGCACGACTTGTTTAAGTCTTTCTCAAACGCGTTTCATTTTCATGTTGAAGAAATAATAATCTCAGATTTAAAAGAAGGTGTATTCTTTGCCAAGATAGTTTGTACCGATGGTTTGAAGAAAACAGAGATTGATGCAAGGCCTTCCGATGCCATCGCGATTGACTCCGCTTCGAATCACCTATTTATACTTACGAAACAATTTTAGCCGAAGCCGGCATCGTGCTTACGGATCAGGAAGAAGAAGAGAAAACAGAAGCAAAAGCAGAACCGAAAGCTAAAGTAAAGAAAGAATCACCTCGTAAATCAACGAGCAGCGATGATTATAAAAACTACTCCATCGAGAAGCTGAATGATTTATTGAAAGATGCTATTGACAAAGAGGATTACGAACGGGCGGCTAAAATAAGAGACGAACTAAGCAAGCGTAATTAAGAATCGAACTGTAACTACCGAAACCTGATGGATTATTTACGCGGCTTACTAGGTCTTATTTTTATTGTGGGGGTTGCCTACCTTCTTTCAGGTAATCGCAAAGCCATTGATTGGCGCTTGGTATTGATTGGTATTGTTATTCAACTTGCTTTCGGTCTTATCATCGGTAAAGTTGAAGTTGCACAAAGAGTTTTCGTTTACGTTAGCGAAAAATTTGTTGTCTTTTTAAGTTTCGCTGCCAAAGGCGGAGAGTTTCTGTATGGAGACCTCGCTAAAAACAGTATAGGAAACCCAGACGTGAAACATAATCTCGGGTTTTTGTTTGCGTTTCAGGCTTTGCCCACGGTTATCTTTTTTTCAGCAGTAACGGCAGGCTTGTATTACCTCGGGGTGCTGCAAAAAATTGTGTTTGGCTTCGCCTGGGTTATGGCACGAACCATGCGGTTGTCAGGAGCAGAAAGTTTATCGGCTGCAGCCAATATTTTTATGGGCCAAACCGAAGCGCCATTATTGGTAAGACCTTTTATCAAAGGCATGACCTCTTCCGAATTAAATTGTTTGATGGTGGGTGGTATGGCAACTATTGCCGGTAGTGTTTTGGGTGCTTATGTTTCTTTTCTTGGAGGAGGCGATCCACAGCAACAGGCAAAGTTTGCCAGCTATTTATTAAGTGCTTCCATCATGAATGCGCCAGCCGCTATTGTTTTGGCGAAAATATTTATGCCCGAAACCGAGCACGAAAAATTGATCGCAGTTTAAAAGTTAACAAAGATCAGATCGGTGTTAATCTGGTAGATGCCATGGCCACGGGTGCATCCGATGGTTTAAAACTTGCACTGAATATCGGTGGCATGTTGTTGGCTTTCATTGCTGTTATCTATGCGGTTAATTGGGTACTGGTAGATTTTATTGGTGCCTATACTGGATTGAACGATTTTGTTGCGCAGAGCACGAATGGTGTTTATAAAGGATTTTCATTACAGTATATTTTGGGACAAGTATTCCGGGTGTTTGCTTTTTGTATTGGCGTTAGCTGGAATGCATCACTTTATGCAGGCAGCTTATTGGGACAAAAATGGTAATCAATGAGTTTGTCGCTTACCTGGATTTGGCCAGCCTTAAGGCCTCGGGTGTATTGAGTGAAAAGTCTATTCGCATTTCTACGTATGCCTTATGCGGGTTTGCTAATTTCAGTTCCATTGCCATTCAGATTGGTGGAATAGGAGGAATGGCTGCCAACCGGCAAGGGGACTTATCTAAATTAGGAGTAAAAGCAATGATCGCAGCATCATTAGCAACGCTTATGACAGCTACAATTGCAGGCGCAATTTTCTGATCATGAAGATTTTGAATTTCATTTTGGCGTTGATGTTTTAGCATTTGCCTTCGTGCAAATAAATGATCCCGATCCTGTACTCTGGATTTTAATTTACGGCAACATGGCGGTGCTTTGTGTGCTGGCCATGTTTCGAATGAATTTCAAAATATGGATTATAGTTGCAGCGTGTCTATATATAGTCTATGCAGCGATTCTTGCTCCTAGTGCCTACGTGTGGTTTCAGTCGCCCGATAAAGCCATGTTGTTTGATGACCTGGCGAAAATGCAGAATCTCTACATTGAAGAAACTCGTGAGTTTTTAGGGTTGATTATTTGTTTGGCGGTGCTTACTCTTCACTTTTTAAAATCTAGAAGAGCCTGAACTCTTAAGATTGAATTTGCTGCTTCCTTGGGTGTTGCAATTATCGGGTTAGGCTCACCAACAAACGTACTGAATTAAGATATTAGCAGGCATTGTTTGGTGGTTAGGAACACTTGTAAAAGCGATTATTTATCAAGTATTTATTCGTGCCTCCCAGAACGAAGTGGGGAGAGAGCGATACAACTATCTAATCGGATTTCAATTTCTGAAATCTTCTCGCGGTAGCGTTGGCTACCAACGGCTTCATAGTCATTTCGGAACTGTTCGGTTGTCAAGCCTTCCGGAAGATCGGCAATGAATGGAAAGAAGTCATCCACACTGAATTTGTTCTTCAATAATTCTTGCATAGCCAGCGCATCTTCCTCAGAATTTGTAGCTGCATTCGCAAAACGCACTCCGGCACGATCCGCGGCAATGTCAGTGAACGAAAAGCCACTTCCTTTAGCCAATACATCTACTTGCTCTTTTATCAATCCACCAGCATCGCTTACTAGAGAATTTTCTAAAACAGCTAGCGCAGCACTCAGTGAAAAATGACGGGGCCAATCCGTTCTTCCGCGCAACGTTGTTCCTTTGCGTAGCAAAACTGCATTACGCACTAAGTTACTGTTGCGGTCTAATCCAACAAATCGTGCGATCCGTTCGTCTCCCAGCACGATACCGAGAGCCAGAATGGCGGAGCGGTTATGATCAACTATATTTATCGGATCAGATGATGGTTTTGAAATGGGTGCAAAGGCCAACTGTAACAAGACACCGAATCTTTTTTCTCCATGGGGAATACGCTCACTTGCATCGGTTAGTTTTTTTAGCTGATCTTGCGTGGCGTGCATTAAGCGAGTTGAGGTTCCTCCAAACAAGCTCCAAAAAGCTGTGCCCGCCAACACCACAACAATGAATATCACATACTTCAATCGCTGATACAGTAACCCAAGTCCAAGCCACACACCTATACTACACGCAACCATCGGGATGGCGGCATTAATATAAACCGGAAAATACCCACCTTTTAAAGAACGGATAATCAGGGCCACGCTAATAATAATAATTGGGACGAGTATAATTTGGAGTAATCGCTTGCGAACCGATTCTGCACGTTTAACGATAAAGGCGGCCACAATTCCAAGGAAACCATAAAAGGCAAGCTGAAGTAAAATGGTTGCCGCAAGATAGGCCGACTTCCAACCGAGACCGAGCATTCTTTGTATGGCCTCAGAAAGCCTGTAGGGTGGTAGTAACGGTGTTGGCACAATTAACAACATCGACACAACCACAATCAACGCTACTACTCTATATACTATTCCCTTTGAATTTTCTACAAGAAGTGCAGCCATGATTTTAACTTTCCCTTCAATACCAGAAGATACTTTTGCTACTTCAAAGTTTTGTTTGATTGGAAGAATTTGCTTCGGGTCAAATCCCATTTCTTTCAATTGTTTGGATGTGAGTTTTATAATATTTACATCCAGCGTTATAGGTACAATAGGTTTATTTGTTGAGTCCCTTTCTACATTTACGATAGCATCAACAATGTCCATGCCTTTCAATACTTTACCGAACACGGTATAATCACCATCTAATCTGTGCTCACCTTTTTTATTTTGAACAATATAGAATTGACATCGGGCTGAAAGCTTGTCTGGATTGTTATCACGACCTGCGCCTATCATTCCATAATCATGAAGGAGGTGATCATTAAACTCTGGAGCCAGTAAATATTCAGGATCAGTAAATCCAGCAGGCGTATCGGGGCAGCCCCCCTGCACAACGAAATTTGGAATTACTCTATTAAAAGTCAACGAATCCCAATAACCATCATTGGCCAGTTGGATAAAACTCTGCTTATGATTGGGTGTTTCATCATATAACCAGAAAACGATTTCTCCTTTCGTGGTTTTTATTTGCCCAACGGAATACTCATTATTTTTTGCGGAGGAGCATGATATTAAGATACCAGCTATTAATACTATTATACCTTTTAATATCATCTATAGTAGAATTTTAATCACTCAGTAAGGTAAACAAAAAAATAAAAATTACCGCTTAACAAAAGTTCCACTTATTTGGAACCAAAGACCCTAACTTTAAGAATGTTATTCAAATTTTAAGTTATCAATCTTTAAAACTATAGTATGAAGCTACACATTACTTTTTTACTACTCTTTGGCCTGGTGCTATCAACCCTTGCGCAGGATCGGAAACTCTCTGCTGACACCTCCGTGGTGACTACCAATGAGGTAACTGTAAAAGGAAAACGTTTTCCCTATACAGCCACCACAGGAATGCAGCCCGTATGGGATAAGGATGGGAAAGTCATTGCTTCCCTTTACTACACGTATTATGAGAGAAGCGACATCAAAGACCGTGCTTCACGCCCATTGATGATATCATTCAATGGTGGCCCGGGTTCGTCTTCCGCTTGGATGCACTTGGGTTATACCGGACCACGTGTATTGCTTATTGATCCGGAAGGATATCCTGTTCAACCTTATGGTTTTAAGGAAAATCCTAACACGGTACTGGATGTTGCAGACATCGTTTATGTGAATCCTGTGAATGTAGGATATTCTCGGATACTCGATGAAAAAACGCCTCGCGAAACTTTCTTTGGTGTAAATGCTGATATTAAATATCTGGCAGGATGGATAAGCACTTTTGTTACCCGTAAAGGTCGGTGGCAATCTCCGAAATATTTGATTGGTGAAAGCTACGGAACTACTCGCGTTTCAGGCCTTGCTCTTGAATTGCAAGATCAACAATGGTTGTATTTGAATGGGGTTATCCTGGTTTCACCAACGGGTTTAGGAATTGATAGAAGTGGACCTGTAGACGCTGCCAACAGACTCCCTTATTTTGCTGCTGCTGCGTGGTACCATAAAGTGCTGCCAGCTGATCTTCAGAAAAAAGATCTTACGGAAGTATTGGCAGAGGTGGAGCCTTATACTACCAACGAATTATTACCTGTAATTGCCATGGGCGGATTTGCAGATCCGCAAAAAAAGAAAGAAGCAGCTGCTAAAATGGCGCGCTATTCAGGTCTCAGTGAAACCTTTATTCTTCAAAACAATCTTAACGTAAGTACCCAGGCGTTTTGGAAAGAATTACTAAGAGATAAGGGCTTTATTATTGGCCGCCTTGATTCGCGCTACCTCGGAATTGACAGAATGGATGCAGGTGAATTTCCAGATTATAACCCAGAAAGTTCATCATGGAGCCATGCATTCGCACCAGCCATTAATTACTACATACGCGAACAGCTGAAGTTTAAGACAGATGTCAAATACAACGTGTATGGTCCAGTGAGCCCATGGGATCGTTCGAACGATCATTCAGGAGAAAACTTGCGGCAGGCTATGGCACAAAACCCCTATTTAAAAGTAATGATCCAATCGGGTTATTTTGATGGGGCAACGACCTACTTCAACGCGAAATATTCTATGTGGAATTTGGATCCCAGTGGAAAAATGAAAGATCGCTTAAGCTGGAAAGGTTACCGCAGCGGTCACATGATGTACCTGCGTGCTGAAGATTCGATTACTGCGAATGATGATGTCAGAGATTTTATAAACAATTCATTATCGAAAGGAAAACCAGCAAAGTACTAAGGCACTATCTTGCCTGACGACAAATGAGTCGAGTGGTTTCTATTGAGAAATTTGAGCAAACAAAGTTTGTTCTCTTTTCTTTATAGAAACCATTTGATTTATATCATCCTATTTTTGCCAGGCTCATAGTTGTTGGTCAAAGGGATTATTTTTTGTAGTTAGGTTCACCAACGAGCGTATTGAAGCCAAGTCTACCTAAGTTCTCCCTTCACTTTCTAAAAACCGAAAGAGCCTGACTTACCGGGACTCAGAAATTGTAAGTAAAATACCCTGTTTTCCGGCCAATCTTCTTGATAATACCTGTGGAATAGGGAAGGAATTTTTATCTTGTAGCTCTTAAATATAGCGTGATGAGGTTCTGTTTATCTATAGTCATTATCTTACTTCTTGCCACCTGTTCGGCCCCTAAGGAAAAGATCCCTGACATTAACCCCATGCAAACAACATCCCAAAAAATGATTGTTTACCAGATGATGACCCGTCTGTTTGGTAATCAAAACACTACCAACAAACCTTATGGAACTATCGAGGAGAATGGGGTAGGCAAATTCGCTGATATTGACGAGCTGGCCCTTAAGGGAATCCACGAACTGGGAGTAACCCATATTTGGTACACCGGAATAATAGAGCACGCGACCTTAACGGACTACACTGCGGATGGAATTCCGTTGGATGATGCCGATGTGGTTAAAGGTAGAGCCGGATCACCTTACGCAATCAAAGACTATTATGATATCAACCCTGAAAATTCCAGCGACCTGCAAATTATTCGGCACTAGGCCACAATTCTGTTCCTACTGAAGATAAAAAATTTTTCGAGTTTCCCGCCAAGGCAACAGGCAACGATCAGTTTACAGCTACACCCGGCATCAACGAATGGTTTGAGACCATCAAATTAAATTATGGTGTCGACATTCAGGATAATCACAAAACTTATTTTGACCCGATACCCAGTACGTGGGTGAAAATGAAAGACATCTTAGTGTACTGGGCAAATAAAAATGTAGATGGCTTTCGATGCGACATGACCGAAATGGTGCCCGTGGAATTCTGGCATTGGGCTATTCCACAGGTAAAGGCAGTGAATCCCGAAATCATTTTTATCGCAGAAATTTATAACCCGAGTCAGTACCGCAATTATATTGAGACAGGAAAGTTTGATTTTCTTTATGATAAAGTTCAATTGTATGATACCCTTCGCTTGTTGATTAACAACCAATCCAGCACCGCGCTTATTCCAGGAATTCAAAAAAGTCTGGAAGGCATTAATCACAACATGCTGCACTTTTTAGAGAATCACGATGAGCAGCGAATTGCATCACCTCAGTTTTCTGGTGATTATTGGAAAGCGGCACCCGCCATGGTTATCAGCGCAACCATTGATAAAGGTCCGGTTATGATTTATTTTGGACAAGAGGTTGGCGAACCAGGAGTCGGCAAGGAAGGATTTAATGGCGAAGATGGCCGTACAACTATTTTCGATTATTGGGGTGTTCCTCAACATCAGAAATGGGTGAATGGTGGTAAGTATGATGGGGGAGCATTAAGTGATGATCAAAAAGCCCTGCGATTATTTTATTCAGACATTCTGAAGTTTGCTTCCACAAACAAAGCCATAACCGATGGCGCGTATTATGACTTGACTTTGTTTAATCTCGAACAGGGTAATATCCCAGACAAGGCACATGTGTTTGCAAGGGTAATGGGCGAGGAGCGGTTGGTTATTCTTTCAGGCTTTAACGAAAAACCTTTGCGAGTAAAGATTAAGTTATCAGACGAAGTCGTGAAGGCATTCGGCCTCAAAGCAGAGCAAGATTACTTAGGTCGGGATCTATTGAGAAGCGGTACCGATATTGGGCTGGATAAATCGTGGACATTCGAAGTAGACTTAATGCCTTACCTATCTTATATTTTTAAGATAAAATAAGTTATGAGAGTTGCCATCGTTTGCTTTTTTCTACTGATCATTTCCTGTCAACAGCAGGAAAAAATTACCCAATGGCCTTATGGTGTTAACTACGAAGTGTTCGTGCGTTCTTATGCCGATACCAATGGTGATGGCATTGGGGATTTCAACGGCTTAACTGATAAATTAGATTACTTGCAGAAATTAGGTGTTGGTGGAATCTGGCTCATGCCGATTATGCCTTCTCCGACTTATCACAAATATGATGTGGTTGATTACAAAGCGGTAGATCCGGAATATGGTACCCAGGAAGATTTCAAAAATCTCGTAGCCGAAGCGCATAGACGTGGTATCAAAATACTGGTCGACCTTATCCTTAATCATACGGGTTCAGATCATCCGTGGTTTCAAAGTGCCATAGCAGATAAAAATAGTCCGTATCGCGATTACTATGTATGGGCAAAGAAGGATTCGATACGCTCACAACTCTCAAAGAAAACTATTTCCTTTGATTCTGATAATCTTACACAATGGCATCCTGTAAATGGCGATACTTTAGGCGAGTACTACTATGGTTTTTTCTGGGGCGGTATGCCCGATTTAAATTTTGATAACCCCAAAGTAAAAGCTGAATTTGTTGACATTGGAAAATATTGGTTAGATGAAATGAATGTGGATGGCTTTAGATTGGATGCAGCCAAACATATTTTTCCAACTGAACGGGCCGCTGACAATCATGCCTTTTGGGTTTGGTTTAGAGAGGAGATGCAAAAAATTAAACCCGATGTTTACCTGGTTGGCGAAGTATGGTCGAAGGCACCTGAAGTGGCGCCTTACTTAAAAGGTTTACCTGCGCTTTTCAATTTTGATATGGGTTATACCATTACTTCCGTAGTGCAGGCTGGTCAGGATACCATCGGACTAATCAGGAAGTATAAGGAGATCAATGATTTCTATACTTCAACGACCAAAGATTATATTGATGCCACCTTCTTAAAAAATCATGATCAAAACAGAATCATGAGCGAACTGGGTAATGACCTCAGCAAAGCCAAAGTAGCGGCAGGAATTTTACTTACCCTACCGGGCACTCCCTATATTTATTACGGTGAAGAAATTGGCATGGAGGGTATGAAACCCGATGAGTATATCCGCGAGCCTTTTATTTGGAATGATGCCGAAGAGGATAAACTTCGTACAACCTGGGAAACTCCTAAGTACAGTACTGACGCAACGGTTCAATCCCTGACAAAGCAAAAGGAAGATCCCACTTCGTTGTACAATTTTACAAGAACTTTATTTCCTATCGTAATTCAAGCCAAGTGCTTACGTATGGCGGTATTGAAACATCCCCCTTGAGCATTCGGGAATTGGTAAGTTTGATTCGGGTTTATAAGGGCGATCGGAGATTAATTATCCATAATGTTTCGGATGTAGAAATAACTACAAAACTGGAAAGTGAACTCAATGAGTTTACTTCGATCGATTATAAAACTAATGAAAGAGTTACGTTGGAAGGCAACACGTTGGTGATTCCAGCTTATGCCTCAGTTATAATGAAATAATTTGTACGAATCGTTTTAATAAATGGAACACGGAAAAAGAAGAGTAATAATAGAAAATGTTCAGCCCCGTGTTGATGGTGGGCTCTATCCTGCAAAGCGCTCGGTAGGCGAAAGGGTAGATGTAACGGCAGCCATTTATGGTGACGGTCATGATCATATTCGTGCTGAGGTGCTGTATAAGAAAGCAGGTGCGAAAGCGTGGAACGTTATAGAACTGCAACAAAGTTTTAATGATGATTGGCAAGCCTCTTTTATGTAACCGAAAAAGGAACTTATCTTTTTACCATACAGGCATGGATCGACCACTTGGATACCTGGTATGATGGCTTTAAAAAGAAGGCCCATGCCAAGGTTGATGTTAAGGTTGAATTAATGGAAGGAGCGCTCATGCTAAGAACATTAGGCGAAACCAACAAAGAACTTATTTCGCTTGCACGGAAGTTAGAAGATACAGAGAAATACCAAGCTGCGATAGATACTGTTTTAAGTGCTGAGTTCGCCAACGTGGTTCACAAAAATCCTTTGCGAGAAAACGAAACCAGACTTGATTATGAAATTGGTATTCAGGTAGAGCATACAAAAGCGAACTATAGTGCCTGGTACGAATTTTTTCCTCGCTCGGCTTCACTCGAATCAGGTAAACATGGAACGTTTGCAGATTGCATCCGTCTGCTGCCGCGTATTTCAGCTATGGGATTCGATGTGCTTTATTTTCCACCTATTCATCCCATCGGGAAAGTAAATCGAAAAGGCAAAAACAATAATGTAAAATCTCTAAAGGGAGAACCCGGTTCGCCCTGGGCCATTGGTAGCGATGAAGGTGGACACAAAGCAATACTTCCTGCGCTTGGTACGATGGATGCTTTCAAAAGATTGGTGGGGGAGGCGAAGAAGTTGAACATTGACATTGCTATGGACATTGCATTTCAGTGTGCCCCCGATCATCCGTATGTTACTACGGAGCACCCCGAGTGGTTTAAGCAACGCCCCGATGGTTCTATTCAGTATGCAGAAAATCCACCAAAGAAATACCAGGACATTTATCCCTTCAATTTCGAAACGGATAATTGGAAAGAACTTTGGGAAGAACTGAAATCTGTTTTCTTTTTTGGATGGAACAAGGGATTACAATTTTTAGAATTGATAATCCGCATACCAAACCAATTCCTTTTTGGCATTGGGTAATTGCCGAAGTTCAAAAGGTAAACCCGATATCATTTTTCTATCGGAAGCATTTACCCGACCTAAGATTATGGCTTCGCTCGCTAAAGTTGGCTTCACACAATCTTATACGTACTTCACCTGGCGGGTTTCAAAACAAGAACTGATTGAGTATGTTAATGAATTGGTTTATGGTGCTTCGCGCAATTACTTCCGGCCTAACTTTTGGCCAAATACGCCAGACATTCTTCCGTATCATTTGCAAAATCAAAACGAGAATAGTTTTATTCTTCGATATGCACTGGCTGCTACGCTGTCGAGCAATTACGGGGTATACGGCCCATCGTATGAATTTTATGAAAATACTCCCGTAGAGGGCAGAGAGGAATATTTTAATTCTTTTCATTTGTTCAAGTTAGAAATACACGAATCTAATTTATAAGTATGGCCCCTTCCTCAAAAAATACTGAACCTCTTTGGTTTAAAGATGCCATCATCTATGAAGTTAGCGTGCGTGCCTTCTATGATAGCAATGGAGATGGGGTAGGAGATTTTCAAGGACTAATTCAGAAGTTAGACTATTTGGAAGATTTAGGTATCAACACAATCTGGTTGTTACCTTTTTTCCTTCACCCCAAAAGATGATGGGTTTGATGTAACCGATTACTGCGACATCCACGAGGATTACGGCACCCTCGCAGACTTCAAAGAATTTCTAAAAGCTGCCCATCGCAAAATATTCGGGTAATCACTGAATTAATTTTAAATCACACTTCCGATCAACACCCGTGGTTTCAAAGATCCCGTAAGGCAAGGTCAGGTTCCAAGTATAAAGATTATTACGTGTGGAGCGATACCCCCGACAAGTACAAGGAGGCTCGTATCATGTTTATGGATGAAGAGTCCAGCAATTGGACTTGGGATAATGAAGCCAAAGCTTATTTCTGGCATCGGTTTTATCGTCATCAGCCCGAATTGAATTTTGATAATCCGGAAGTACAGATGGAAATGATTAAGGTTGTTGACTTTTGGATGAAGATGGGGGTAAACGGTTTACGCTTGCCATCGGTACCGTTCTTGTTTGAAGAGGAAGGAACCAATTGCGAAAATCTTCCACAAACCCATGCTTTTTAAAAAGACTGCGAGCACACATCGACAAACATTACAAGGATCGCATTCTTATTGCCGAAGCGAACTTATGGCCCGAAGATGCGGCCACCTATTTTGGAGAAGGGCAGGAGTGTCACATGAATTTTCATTATCCATTAATGCCACGCTTGTTTTTGGGATTAAGGACGGAAGATGCCTATCCGATTGTTGATATTCTCGAGCAAACACCGGCAACGCTTCCCAACAGTCAATGGGCACTATTCTTACGTAATCACGATGAGATTGGCCTTGAAATGGTGACGGAAGAAGAGAAAGATTATCTCTTTAAGGCTTATGCGAATGATCCCAATACAAAGCATAATGTTGGCATTCGTAGAAGACTGGCTCCGTTGCTTAATAACGATCGTAGAAAAATTGAATTATTATATACCATTTTATTCTCCCTACCGGGTACTCCTGTATTGTATTATGGTGACGAAATAGGAATGGGAGATAACATTTATCTGGGCGACAGGTTTGGTGTGCGTACACCCATGCAGTGGAACATGAATATCAATGCTGGATTTTCATCGGCTAATCCTCAAAAACTTTACCTTCCGGTGATTAGTGATCCGGTTTATCGCTATGAATCTGTAAACGTAGCTACGCAGGAAGAAAATCCCTCATCCTTGATGTGGTGGATAAAGAATGTGTTGGCCATGCGTAAACGACTAAACTTATTTGGTCGGGGCGATCTTACTTTTATTGACAGTTCCAATTCAAAATTTTATGTTTTGCACGCAGCTACGAGAAGGAACGCATTATTATTGTTGCCAACTTATCTCAGTTTTCGCAAGCAACAACACTGGATTTAAAATCTTTTAAAGACTGTGATATAACCGAAGTATTTAGTCAGAACCGATTTATGAATGTGGGTTCTGGCGATTATTCGATTACGGTGGGTCCGTATGGTTATTTTTGGTTCCAGGCTGATGCTACAGAGAAGAAAGATTTAAGTGGCAATACCAACGAGTTGTTTCTTTATAAGTCCGACCTTTCATGGGAACGTATCTTCTCCAATTACAATGAAGTAAGAATATTGGAGCGCAAAATTCTTCAGCCTTTCATGAAGAAGTGCCGGTGGTTTGGTGGAAAGGCTCGCGCCATTTCCAAAATGAGCATTCATAAAGTTATACCCTTAAAGGTTGAAGGCGAAACTCATTACCTGACTATCATAGAAGTACACTACGTACAGCGCTTGCCGGAGCTTTACTTTTTGCCAATGTGTTTCATTCCTTCCGATAGTATTTTCGACAAGGTGGAGTATACGGCTCAAAGTGTGGTGAGCCGGGCTGAGATTCAAGGCAAACCAGGTTTCATTTTAGATAGTAGTTATCATAAAGGGTTTAGGGATTTCCTCTTCACCAGCATGGAACGCAAAGCACGCATAAAGGATGATGAAGGAACGTTGGAATTTAACAGTAGCGTATTTACTAAATTAAATGTAAATACGGTTGATTCTAAAATCTTAAAAGCAGATCAAAGTAACACGGCTATTATTTACAACGATCAATATTTCTTTAAATTCTACAGAAAGATTGAGCAGGAAATTAATCCTGATCTGGAAATTGTTCGGTTCTTAACGGAGAACACTTCTTTTAAGAATTCTCCAAAATACGCGGGTAGCGTAGAGTATCGGGCCAACGATGGAAGTATTATTGTATTTGGCTTGCTTCAGGAAAAAGTGGAGAACCAAGGCGACTCCTGGGTAATGACAATAGATTCAGTAGGGCGTTTTTATGAACGGGTTATCGCGAAAGCCAAGAAAGAAAAACTTCCGGCATTGGTAAATAAAGCTGCGGTGAAATTTGAGGAAGCCCCTGAGTTAATTCAGGAGTTTATTGGTCGTGGTTTTTACGAACGCGTGGTGCGATTGGGGCAGCGTACGGCCGAGATGCATCTGGCCTTAGCGTCCGACCAAACAAATCCAGCTTTTGTACCTGAGTATTTCACAGCAAATTATCAGCGTTCCCTGTATTCGGCATTACGAAAATTGACACGCGATCGGTTCAAACTTTTGGAGCAATCCATGGATAAGTTAAATGACGAGACCCAGGAGTTGGCACGTAAAGTATTGGCGATGGAAGATAAGGTGCTGGAATGCTTTAGCGAAGTCTATCAGATTAAGATAAACGCAATCAAAACCAGAATTCATGGCGACTTTCACTTAGGCCAGATTTTATTTACGGGTAAAGATTTTATCATTATAGATTTTGAAGGCGAGCCCGGTTTTAGTTTCAGCGAGCGAAGACTCAAGAAAAGCCCAATAAAAGATGTTGCCGGAATGATGCGCTCCTTTCATTATGCCGCTTTTGGTAAAATTCTTCTTAATGAAAATTATCGCGAAAAAGATATTGAGTTTCTGATCCAATGGGCAGAGCAATGGCAACATTATGTAAGTCGGTTTTATTTAGGGGCTTATCTGGAGCGTATGGGTTTAGCCAGTGCGTTAACCGAGCAGGATGAGACTTTGCTGCGAACTTATTTACTTGAAAAAGCAATCTATGAATTAGGGTATGAATTAAATGGACGCCCTGAATGGGTAAATATTCCGTTGCGAGGAATCTATTATCATATGAACAGATATTTTGAAGCGAAGGAGGTACGAAAAAAGAAAAACTAAGATTATGGGCAAGAAAAAAATTTCTAAAATAGCAGAGGTAGAGACTGATAGTTATAGTCTTCTCACCGATTTTGATATTCACCTTTTCCGAAGTGGAAAACACCACAAGCTTTATGAGAAGTTAGGTGCACACTTAATGACTTACAAAAAGCAGGCGGGTACTTACTTTGCTGTATGGGCGCCTAACGCACGTAACGTTTCGGTTATCGGCAACTTTAATTCATGGAATAGTAATGATCATAAATTATCTCCGCGTTGGGATGAATCAGGAATCTGGGAAGGGTTCTTTCCTGGAATAGGAAAAGGTGAGGTATATAAATATGCTATTCATTCAAACACTGGTGATTATCTCGAGAAGGCTGACCCTTTTGCTTTTTATGCTGAGATTGCGCCCAACACGGCTTCCATTATTTGGGATCATGATTATACCTGGCGTGATAGTCATTGGCTTTCGGAACGAAAGAAACTGGCATCCAAGCCTAAGCCGTATTCCGTTTATGAAATTCATGCCGGCAGTTGGAAACGAAAATTTGATGATGGCAATCGTTCCTTGAGCTATAAAGAACTGGCTGTTGAATTAGTAGCCTACCTAAAGGAGAATGGTTTTACGCACGTGGAATTTCTTCCGGTCATGGAGCATCCGTTCTTTGGTTCCTGGGGTTATCAACTTACAGGATATTTTGCACCTACGAGTAGGTTCGGATCACCACAGGAGTTTATGGAGTTGGTCGATGCACTCCATGATGCCGAGATAGGAGTTATCCTTGACTGGGTGCCTTCGCATTTTCCGGGTGATGCACATGGGCTTTATAAGTTTGATGGAACGCATCTTTACGAACATGAGGATCCCCGCAAAGGGATTTCATCCAGACTGGAGTAGCTACATATATAATTATGGTCGCGATGAAGTACGTTCTTTTCTAATCAGCAATGCTTTATTCTGGCTTGATGTATTTCATGCCGATGGCTTGCGGGTAGATGCAGTGGCTTCTATGCTTTATTTGGACTACTCTCGAAAAGAAGGGGAGTGGATTCCAAACGAACATGGCGGAAATGAAAATCTGGAAGCCATTAGCTTTCTAAAGGAATTTAATGAGGTTGTTTACGGTGCCTATCCGGACGCTATTACCATTGCGGAAGAATCTACAGCTTGGTCCGGAGTTTCTAAGCCAACCTATTTGGGTGGACTCGGCTTTGGGCAAAAATGGATGATGGGCTGGATGCACGATACCTTGAGCTATTTCAAGTTAGATCCGGTTCACCGCAAGTATCATCAAGATGAAATTACCTTTAGCATTATCTATGCTTTTACGGAAAACTTCATGTTGCCACTTTCGCACGATGAAGTAGTGCATGGAAAGGGATCTTTATTGGGCAGAATGCCGGGAGACGAATGGCGTAAGTTTTCTAATCTTCGCTTAATGTATGCCTATATGTTTACACACCCAGGCACAAAACTATTGTTTATGGGTGGTGAATTTGGGCAGTCGGCCGAATGGAATCACGATGGCAGTTTGGATTGGCATTTGTTGGATTACGGCCCGCATAGAGGCGTGCTCACTTTAATTAAAGATTTAAACCAGTTGTATAAAATAGAGCCAGCCCTTTATGAATTTCCTTTTGATAACCGAGGCTTTGAATGGGTAGATTATTCGGATCGAGAGAATAGTGTAATTGTGTTTATGCGCAAAGGCGAAAACAAAGAAGATTCGCTAATTGTGATTTGCAATTTTACACCTGAAGCAAGACCTCTGTATCGTGTCGGGGTTCCCTTTCGGGGTACATGGAAAGAGATTTTTAATTCTGATAATCTTAAATACAGTGGAAGTGGCGTGCTCAATCAGGGCGTATTGAATACCACCCCTGTAAAATATCATGGTAAAGATTATTCAGTTTCTATTACCTTGCCGCCACTGGCGTGTACTGTTTTAAAACTTCAAGAGGAGAAATCTGAGTTTGATCTTGAATAATTCTATGCACGCTTAATTTATGGTATTACCAATGTCAGGAAGTAAAAATAAATACGTTTGTATTCACGGACACTTTTATCAACCGCCACGCGAAAACGCATGGCTGGAGGTAATCGAACTTCAGGACTCGGCCCATCCATACCATGATTGGAATGAACGAATCACCGCTGAGTGTTACGAACCCAATGCCACCTCACGCATTTTAGACGAAGAGCGTATTATTAAAAATATCGTCAATAATTATGCGCGTATCAGTTTCAACTTTGGTCCCACGTTGCTTTCATGGATGGAAGTGTATGCTACGGAAACCTATGAGGCTATTTTGGAGGCCGATAAAGTAAGTCAGAAAAATTTTGGTGGTCACGGTTCGGCTTTGGCACAGGTGTATAATCACATGATTATGCCGTTAGCTAACAGGCGCGACAAAGAGACACAGGTGCTTTGGGGTATTCGTGATTTTGAATTTCGATTCAGACGAAAACCAGAAGGAATGTGGCTGGCAGAAACAGCCGTAGATACAGAAACCCTCGAAGTGTTGGCCGAGAATGATATAAAGTTTACGATTTTAGCTCCTCGCCAGGCAAAAGCTGTAAAGAAGATTAATGAAAGTGATTGGACTGAAGTCAATACGCAATCGGTGGATACAACGAAAGCCTATCGGTGTAATCTCTCTAGTGGCAAGTCTATTATTTTATTCTTTTATGAAGGTGATATTTCTCAAGGCATTGCCTTCAATGGTTTGTTGAACGATGGTAAGAGATTTGCCGACCGCCTTTTAAATGTTATTAAAAAAGAGGATGAGAGTCCACAATTGATTCATGTTGCTACCGATGGAGAAACCTACGGACATCATCACAAGCATGGAGAGATGGCATTGGCCTTTTGCCTCGATTACATCGAGAAGGATGAGCAGGCTACGCTCACTAACTATGCTCAGTTTATAGAATTGCATCCACCCCTGGAGGAAGCCCAGATTATTGAAGATAGTTCGTGGAGTTGTGTTCATGGTATTGAGCGCTGGCGAAATAACTGTGGTTGTAATTCGGGTAAACCAGGTTGGCATCAATTATGGCGCAAGCCCTTGCGCGATGCCCTGGACTGGTTACGCGATAGTGTATCAGAAATTTTTGTACAGGAAGCTTCTAAGGTGGTTAAAGATCCCTGGAGAGCGCGCAATGAGTACATTCATATAGTACTTAAACGCAGTGACGAAAATATTGATCACTTCTTAAAAGATCATGCTTTGGATGGTGTGTCTGCCAACCGGATACTAAGAATCATGGAGATGCAACGCCATGCCATGCTTATGTACACAAGTTGTGGTTGGTTCTTCGATGAGATTTCTGGTATTGAAACGATTCAGGTACTGCAGTATGCAAGTCGGGTGATCCAGTTAGCCAACCAAATTGGTCAAGTTGATTTGGAACAGGAATTTAGTAAAAGATTAGAAGAGGCGCCCAGCAATGTTGCCACCTATTTGAATGGAGCCAATGTTTATAAAAGTGTTGTGCTTCCTTCACTTACCAACCTGCAAAGGGTAGGGATGCACTACGCAGTTTCTTCCATTTTTGAAGAAGAGCTCGAAGCATTAACCATTTTTAACTATAGCACCTCCAATGATTTCTTTATAAAGAAAGAAGCTGGGGAGCAAAAAATGTCTTTGGGCATTACTAAGGTAAAATCTATGGTAACGCGTTCAGAAAAGAAATTTGCCTTCGCAGTTATCTATTTAGGTAAACACAACATCATTGGAAATATTTCTTTGGATATGGAGCCTGATCGGTTTGCCAGTATGCAAATCAGAATGGTGAAAGCCTTTGAAGAGGGCCGCCTCGGTGATGTAATAGGGTTGATGCAGGTTTATTTTGGTCCTGAAAAATATACGATCTGGCAATTATTTCAGGATGAAAAGCGAAAAATTCTGGATATGATTTCGCAGGAGAGCATGGCCGAACTGGAACAATCCTTGAGAAAGAGTTACAACCGTGATTATCCATTAATAAATGCGTTAGCTAATAATAACATTCCTATACCGCTTACTTACCGAACTACCTTTGAGTATGTGGTGAATGCCGATCTGATAAAAATATTTCAATCCGACAAGATTAATATAAAAGAGATGGAACGGATTGTTGCTGAATTGGCTAAATGGAATTTTAGGATTGAAGATCCCCATAAGGTTTCGCGCCTGGCGGGTGAAAGTATTTTTAAGGAATTAAAGCGGATTAGTAGCGAACATGATAATGTAAAGCGTCTTCAACGACTTAACAGAATGTTTCCCTTGCTTCAGTTATTTAAACTCGAGCCCAACTTTCATAAAAGTCAGAATTTTTATTTTGAGATTTCGCGTGAGCGAAGTAATCAACCCACAAAAGAAATCGATTCTGAGTGGAATGAACAGTTTAAACTCCTTGGTAAAAATTTAGGTGTTAAGCTTGAATAATTACGCTTGGAACTGAACTACATTTGATTGTTGGTATAGTAAATCAAAGACTACTTTATGAAGCTTACTTTTATTATTTGCCTGTTAGCGGGCTCCTTGTTAGCGCAGCCTTTTACTAAAACCGAAATTAGCACATGGCAAGCGCAGGCAAAAAAGGTTACGATCATACGCGACACCTGGGGTATTCCACATATTTATGGTAAGACAGATGGCGATGCCGTATTCGGTTTTTTATATGCGCAGTGCGAAGATGATTTTGAACGCGTTGAGATGAACTACATTACCGGCAGTAGGTAGATTGGCCGAAGTTGAAGGAGAATCTAAGTTATATCATGACTTACGCACACGGTTGTTCTATGACTCTCTGCAGGCAATAAACTTATATAAGGAAAGCCCTGCGTGGTTAAAGAGATTATGCGATGGATTTGCCAACGGCATGAATTACTACTTACATACGCACCCCAATGTAAAACCCAAATTGCTAAACCGTTTTCAACCCTGGATGCCCTTCTTATTTAGTGAGGGGAGCATTGGTGGTGATCTTGAATCAATATCCGTCAACAGACTGAAAAACTTTTATGGAGATGGAAAAACTCTTTCGCCAGATGTCGAAAGAGATCACGAACCAGAACCGAAGGGTTCCAACGGTTTTGCCATAGCTCCTTCGCGAAGTGCATCAGGGAATGCATTATTATTAATTAATCCACATACATCATTTTACTTCCGTCCAGAAGTACATGTTACCAGTGAGGAAGGACTGAATGCCTATGGTGCTGCTACCTGGGGTCAGTTTTTTGTGTACCAGGGATTCAACCAATATTGTGGCTGGATGCATACAACAAGTCAGGCGGACGTAATTGATGAATTACCTACGCTACTCACCATGGGCCTGTAATAGCCAGTCAGGGTGAGCAATGGGTTAGTCTGGCTATGATGGTGGAACCCTTGAAAGCATTAACCCAATCGTATCAGCGAACGCGCGCAACCGGCTTAGAAGATTATAAAAAGGTGATGGAACTGAAAGCCAATTCATCAAACAATACGGTCTTTGCGGATAATAAGGGAAACATTGCTTACTGGCATGGTGATTTTATTCCAAAAAGAAATTCGGTTTATGATTGGAGTAAGCAATTAGATGGAAGTGACCCTGGAACAGACTGGTTAGGGTTACATGAAGTGTCACAAATTGTCCATTCATACAATCCGTCTAACGGATGGATTCCAAATTGTAATTCAACGCCCTTTACCTTGGCGGGAGATCAAAGCCCTAAGCAAGAAGCCTATCCCACCTACATGGCACCCGATGCTCAGAACGCCCGCGGCATTAATGCTGTGCGGGTACTTAGTAGAGAATCTGCTTTTACTTTAGATAAATTAATTGCAGCAGCGTATGATCCGCATCTTGCTGGATTTGAAAAACTAATTCCCGCGCTTGTGTCTGCTTATGAGTCTGAGGCGAATGCAGAATTGACTAAGCGATTAGCTGAGCCAATGAAAGTATTAAAAGAATGGAATCTCGGTTACGGAAAATCATCGGTAGCCACAACGTTGGCTATCTATTGGGGGCAGGAACTTCGTGAAAAGATTAATTCCCGAATTCCGCCTCGTACCGACCAATTAAGTGTTATCGAATTTATGACAACACAAAGTTCATCAACCGAAAAGTTGACCGCGTTGGCAAGTGCGATGGATAAACTACAAAATGATTTTGGTACCTGGAAAATTGAATGGGGCGAAGTGAATCGATTTCAAAGATTAACAGGTAAAATAATAGAAACCTATGATGATAATAAACCCAGTTTGCCGGTGGCTTCAACTTCTTCCTTTTGGGGATCGCTGGCGGCTTTCGGAAGCAGAGAATATCCGGGAACGAAAAAAATGTATGGATCGGTAGGGAATAGTTTTGTGGCGGTAGTTGAGTTCGGTAAAGAAGTAAAGGCAAAGTCATTATTGGCAGGAGGTATCAGTAGCAATCCACAATCGCCACACTTTGATGATCAGGCAGGGCTTTATAGCGAGGGAAAATTTAAAGATGTTTGGTTTTATAAAAAGGATGTTTTGAAACACGCTGAGAAAACTTATCATCCGGGCGATAATTGATTAATGTATTTTATGAAAGAATCCTTAAAGCTAGGCACACCACTTACCTCATCGGCTATTAAGGTAATGATGTTGGGTTCTGGCGAGTTGGGTAAAGAAGTGGTGATCGAGCTACAGCGCTATGGGGTAGAGGTGATTGCGGTTGATCGATACGATCATGCACCCGCCATGCAGGTAGCGCATAGATCTTATACTATTTCTATGATAGATGGAGAAGCGTTGCGTCAGGTTATAGAGAAGGAAAAGCCTGATTACATCGTTCCCGAAGTGGAAGCTATTGCTACCGATACCTTAGTTGAATTGGAGAAGGAAGGCTTCAACATTATTCCATCGGCAAAAGCCGCACGGCTTACTATGAACCGCGAAGGTATTCGCCTCTTAGCAGCCGACAAACTTAAAATAAAAACTTCTTCTTTTTGTTTTGCCGATACAAGAGTCGATTTTGAAACATCAGTTAGGCAGATTGGATTTCCTTGTGTTGTAAAACCTATTATGAGTTCGTCTGGCAAAGGACAAAGTTTAGTTAAGTCGGCAGAAGATATTGAAGCTGCATGGGATTATTCTCAACAAGGTGGCCGTGCAGGTGGGGGCAAAGTAATCATAGAAGGGTTTGTCGATTTTGATTACGAGATAACCTTGTTAACTATTCGCCATCGGCAAGGTGTTTCATTTTGCGAACCCATTGGTCACACACAAGAGCATGGTGACTACCGGGAATCGTGGCAGCCCCATCCGATGAGTGAAGTGGCCTTGAAGGAATCGAAACGCGTGGCTGCTCTCGTGGTTAATGAATTAGGAGGTTATGGAATTTTTGGTGTCGAGTTCTTTGTAAAAGGAGACACGGTTTACTTTAGCGAGCTATCACCTCGCCCACATGATACCGGTATGGTTACTATGATCTCGCAAGATCTATCTGAATTCGCACTGCATGTACGCGCTATATTGGGCTTACCCATTCCGGTTATTCGTCAGCTGGGTCCATCGGCCTCATCCGTAATTTTAGTGAAGGGAAAGTCAAACAACGTAATTTTTTCGGGAGTGGAAGACGCACTGATACAACCGGATACCCAGTTACGTCTATTTGGAAAGCCCGAAGTAAATGGTGAACGAAGAATGGGAGTATGCCTGCCAGAGAAATTCCATTGAGGAAGCCCGGGCCAAAGCCAATGCAGCCGGCCCGGATATCTTATACGCTATGATTTTTCATCTTCGTTGATTACAACTTTTTCCATTACATCGCCTTGGCGAATCTGGTCAATCACCTCTAAGCCTTCATAGACCTTTCCAAAAGCAGTATGGTTTCTATCCAGATGTTGTGTACCTGCGCGATTGTGGCAGATGAAAAATTGAGAACCACCAGTATTGCGTCCGGCATGGGCCATGGATAGAACACCCCGATCATGATATTGATTATCACCGGTTAATTCGCAATCAATCGTATAACCAGGACCACCATTACCAATCCCATTCGGGCAACCATCCTGGATAACAAAATTGGGAAGCACCCGATGAAATGTGAGTCCATCATAAAATCCCTTTTTTGCCAGATCAACAAAGTTCTTTACTGTCTTTGGGGCATCGGCTTCATAAAATTGAATTTTCATTATACCTTTTTTGGTATGTATTTCAGCTGTTTTCATATTTTAAAATTTTGGAACGTAAAGAAAAGGAGAACCGTGTAATAAAAAAACATTAGTGGCCTCTATTCTATTCTGTTTAGTGTTACAGGCTGGTGGTTGTTTATCACCTCTTATGTTATAACTTGTACATAATTGCGAATTTTTACCATCAATGGTTAACCTGTTTTTATCACTACTTCTGTTTGCTCAACTACAAACCCCTTTTAAGCCTGCTGACGAGTTTGATCTTAAAATCAATTTTACCATTGAAGAACGCCCACTAGATGAACTTTATAAAAAGGGTAATGTTGTGTTGCTTGAAGATCGCTTACGGAAGGATAGAGGAGGTCCACTGCCATACTTAAGAGTACGGCTTACAGTTTTAAAAGTTGCTGATCAGGAGTTTAGAATAAGAGTGCTTGATCACCAGGGTAAACAGGTAAATTCTAAAAAAAAGTGGGGCCTAATGTGGAGATAAAAATTGATTGGGGTTTCTCTGAAGATATTAAAGATGGCATGGTTACTCCTGAATACACCGTCTTGTTTATTAATAAGGATAAAAAAAATGTGAGCAGGATTTATATGTTGATTCAGGAAGATGGCACCTTTTTGGTGAATGATGAAAAACGAGGAAAGTTTTAGCTCGTTCATCTCTTTTTAAACCTTATCCCGTTAAAACGGCTAACTGACCACTTATTTACGTAACGTAACGAGTAAGACTATTTTTACGTTATTTCGCCTACTAAACTCATTTACCCATGCGCTGTGTTATTTTAGGTATACTACTATCTCTTTCCTTATCTGGAGTTTCGCAAAATCATCAGCCAAGCTCATCCCAAATAAAGCTTAAACTAAAAAAATTAAATTTTCTAGGTTCTGTCCTATACGTTGCGGCACACCCGGATGATGAAAATACGCGTGTTATTACCTATCTGTCAAATGATCGGCTCGCGGCTACGGGCTATCTTTCCATGACACGTGGTGATGGCGGACAAAATCTAATCGGACCTGAGATTGGTGAATTGCTGGGGCTTATCCGTACACAAGAATTACTGGCAGCAAGGCGTATTGATGGTGGACAACAATTTTTCACACGGGCTATCGATTTTGGCTTTTCTAAAAACTATCAGGAGACCCTGAAGATTTGGAATAAAGAAGAAATTCTGTCGGATGTAGCAAAGGTCATTCGTCAATTTCAACCTGATGTAATTCTTACTCGCTTTCCACCGGATGAACGTGCGGGCCATGGTCATCATACTTCATCGGCTATTCTGGCACAAGAAGCTTTTGATCTGACTAATAATTCTAACTATTTACCTGATCAGGTGAAAGAGTTAGGCATTTGGCAGGTGAGTGCACTCTATACCAATACAGGTAGATGGTGGAATCAAACAATAAATGAAAACACACCAGGAATTGTATCAATGAATGTGGGTACCTACAGTCCGCTACTTGGAAAATCGTATCCTGAAATGGCGGCTGAGAGCCGAACACAACATAAGAGTCAGGGTTTTGGATCTGCTGGCTCACGGGGCCGTGAAATGGAATACTTTGAATTTGTAAAAGGAGACAAGGCCGATAAGGATATCTTTGAAAAGATCAATACTACCTGGACCCGGATTGAAGGCGGTGATAAAATTCAACCCTTGATTCAAAAATGTATTCTGGATTTTAATGAAGAGAATCCGGCAGCCAGTATTCCGCAATTGCTAACCATTCGTAAGCAGATATCTTTATTAAAGAATTCCGTGTGGAAGAATAGGAAGTTGCAAGAAGTAGATCAATTGATTCGGGATTGTGCGGGTCTCTATATGGAAGCGAGAGCTAGTGAATACATGGCTTCGCCTGGCCAACCCGTCCGGTTATCCATGGAATTAGTTAATCGTTCGCCAGTTTCTATCGA
Organism: Flammeovirgaceae bacterium; assembly: GCA_016709845.1. Classification (GTDB taxonomy): domain Bacteria; phylum Bacteroidota; class Bacteroidia; order Cytophagales; family Cyclobacteriaceae; genus ELB16-189. The sequence goes on from JADJMA010000007.1 coordinate 122,371, forward strand.
AGTTGTAAAACTTAAAAGCGAATCTTTGGCTTTAGATTCTTCCTTTTCACTTATCCTTAAAAACAATGATCCAGTTACCATCAAATTAGTGAAAAACATGGCAGGTAATAAGCCCTATTCATCACCCTATTGGCTCAGCGAACCGCATGGGGCTGGTTTATTTACGGTTAAAGACAAATCATTAATTGGTAAACCAGAAAACGATCCAGCCATTCAAATTAATGCAACAGTTTTACTGGCAGGACAACCTATACTTTTAATATTCCGTTGGTTTATAAATGGACTGATCCTGTAAAAGGAGAACTGATGCGACCTTTTGAAGTTGTGCCTCCGGTATTTATTAATTTTCCAAAATCCGTAATTGTATTCAATGATCTATCGGCACAAACAATTAATATCCTAATTAAGTCAGGCTCAACGAGCGTAATAAAAGGTACGTTGAAATTAGATTTGCCCAAGGGTTGGAATTCAGAACCCAAAACAATTTCATTTGAATTAAATGGGATTAATGCAGAGCAAACACTACCCTTTAAAGTTACACCTGGAAAAGAAGATTTTGATGGCATGATTAAGGCGATAGCCGAGATTGGAGATAAACAATATTCAAACTCACTTAAACAAATCCATTATGATCACATCCCTATTCAAACTTTGCTGCCTACAGCTAATATGCGGGCATTGCATATGAATATTAAAAAGGAGGGATCGGTAGTGGGCTATATTAAAGGAGCGGGTGATGAGATTCCTACAAGTTTAAGAAATCTTGGCTACGAAGTTTGGGAAATGAAGAATGAAGAAGTTACCGCATCTAACCTGAAGCGTGTTGATGCGGTTGTCTTAGGTATACGTGCTTTAAATGCAAATGAACGGATTCAATTTATAATGCCTGTCTTGCTTGACTATGTAAAAGGAGGGGGCACGCTCGTAGTTCAATATAATACCAATAGCGATTTGGAAATAGAATCGAACAAGTTCTCTCCTTATCCAATTACCTTATCGCGCGACCGGGTTACGCAAGAAAATAGTGAAGTGCGAATTTTAAAACCAAACCATCCTGCACTTAACTATCCTAATAAAATTACGAGTGCAGATTTTGAGGGCTGGGTGCAAGAGCGGGGTCTCTACTTTCCTTCTGCATGGAGTGATTCTTACGAGGCATTACTTTCCATGAATGACCAGGGTGAGCCAGCACGCAATGGAAGCTTATTGGTTGGTAAATACGGAGAAGGACACTACGTGTATACAGGGTTGGCTTTTTTCAGGGAATTGCCCGGTGGAGTTCCCGGTGCCTATAAGTTATTTGCTAATCTGGTTTCTCTAAAAAAAGTAACAACTGTACAAAACGAAAAAGTTAAAGTAAAAAAATAATGAGTGAAGAAATCGAAGAGAGGCCACCTGTATTTTTAAAATGGCGTAGTTGGTATTGGTTGGTGATGATTGTATTGGCCATTCAAATTGTGGTTTATCTATTCATAACAACTTCGTTTCAATGAAATTGATCGATTGGATTATTTTATTTACTACGCTTGCGCTGATCGTTGCGTACGGAACATGGAAAAGCCGGGGAGTAAAGATATTGATGGATACCTGCTCGGTAATAAAAGTTTACCCTGGTGGAATGTGTGTTTATCCATCATGGCAACCCAAGCGAGTGCAATTACTTTTTTATCAACGCCCGGTCAGGCGTACGAAGATGGCATGCGCTTTCTGCAATTTTATTTTGGATTGCCCTTAGCTATGGTTATCCTTAGCATCACGGCCGTGCCCTGTATCATCGACTTAAAGTTTACACGGCCTACGAATATCTTGAAACCCGCTTTGATCGGAAGACTCGCACCCTGGCGGCATTTTATTTTCTGATGCTGCGGGCTTTCTGTAGGCATTACCATTTATGCTCCGGCTTTGATTTTATCCACCATGCTGGATTGGAATATTAACCTGACAACGATTTTCATTGGAACATTAGTGATGATTTATACGGTAAGTGGCGGAACCAAAGCCGTTAGCATGACCCAAAAATATCAGCTCACTATTATCATGACGGGGATGATCATTAGCAGGGTTAACGGCCTTCTATAAACTTCCGGATAACATTTCGTTTACGGAGACATTTCAGTTGGCCGGTGAAATGGGAAAAATGAATCTGATCAATCTTTCGTTTGACTTAAGTGATCGTTACAACATCTGGTCAGGCTTAATTGGAGGTTTGTTTTTATTCCTTTCATACTTTGGAGCCGATCAGTCGCAGGTAGGGCGATACCTGGGCGGTAAGTCTATAACCGAAACCAGGCTCGGTCTTCTTTTCAACGGATTACTAAAGGTGCCCATGCAGTTTGTTATTCTTTACATTGGCATTTTAGTATTTGTGTTTTATCAATTTAATCAGGCTCCGGTATTTCATAATCAATCGTTGATCCATAAAGCCAAGCAAACAGAGTACGCAGATAAGATCACCTCGTTAGAGTCAGACTATAACAAGGTTTTTTTAGACAGGAAACAGGAAGCAGAGAATCTTATTGGGGCCATTCGCAAGGAAGACACAACGCAGATTGAAGAGAGCAAAAAATCAATCGAAAAGATTCAGGCATCAGAAAAGTCAATTCGATCACAAGTGAAAGAACAAATAGCAGCTGCGAAATACCAGGCGCTAACACACTGGATAAGGATTATGTGTTCATTACCTTTGTGATGAGATATTTGCCTCACGGACTGATTGGTTTATTACTTGCGGTAGTTTTTTCGGCAGCTATGTCATCATCGGCTTCAGAGCTCAATGCACTGGCCTCTACCACTACCGTTGATATTTATAAACGTTCCATTAAGCCTAAGGCCAATGATTATCACTATGTATCAGCATCGAAATGGTTTACAGCCGGATGGGCTGTTTTTGGGATGTTATTTGCATCGATTGCCAATCAGGCTGAGAATTTAATTCAGTTCGTGAATATAGTTGGATCTATATTTTATGGAACCATTCTTGGTATTTTCTTATCCGCCTTTTATCTAAAATACTTAAAATCGAACGCCATATTTATTGCTGGTATTGTAGCGGAGGCTGTGATTGTGTATTGCTACTTCTTTACAGAGATTGCTTTTCTACTCTACAATATTATTGGCTGTTTGGTTGTTGTTGTATTGGGATTTGTCATCCAGTACGTGGAGAATCAGTTCATAAAAAAAGCATCCCGATAAATCGGGATGCCTGAACTTTTTTGATTTAGATAGAATTACTTCAAACCTTTTTGAAGATTTTCGTTCATCATTTGATAATCTCGATTGTTGGCAGCCTTAGCAGCTTCCCACGATGCTTTTGAAGTTGCTAATGCGCCAGTTTTGTCACCTAACTCTTTTTGAATTCTTGCTTTCTGATATAATATGTAATAAGCTGGATTTGCTTCAACGGCTTTATTAACCCATTCAAGAGCCTGCTTCAAATCTTTTCCATTTTCAAGATAATAAACTGCTGCATTGAAATAATTGTTAGGATTTATTTTTGTAGCAGCCTCAATCGACTTCATCACTTTAGCATCGAAATCAACAGCAATCGTAAATTTTACTGAGGTATTTTCCCAGGCAATTTGAACTTTAGCAGTTTTGCTGTCTGCGGCAATGTCGCCAATTCCAATAGTTAAGGTCTCAACTTTCTCTGTTAATTTTTCTGACTTCACCTTAAAATTAGCGGCCTCCTTACTTTTGTCATAATCTCCTGTGTTTCCACCCAGGCTTATGTCTTTATATAATGAAACAGTCCATTCAGAGGCTCCCGGCCAGGTGAAAATCAAGTATTCGCCTTTTGGCACAGCAATGCCTTCAACCTTTACATCATCACTAAAAGTGATCTTGGTTCCAGTATTTGCACCCGTTCTCCAGATTGCACCATTAGGAATTAAAACAGTACCCTCTCCAAAAATCTTTCTGCCTTTTGCACTAGGACGTGAATAATCAATTTTTACATCTGTCAGACCTACTACGGTGGATACAGATGCTGCGGGACTAGCCTGTGGCGTTTGTATCTGGGCATTTGCCACCAGGCCAACAGCCAATAAGATGATTAATAATGTGTTCTTCATGAGTTTGTATTTATATTTAAGCCGTAAAAATAGAACCAATTTTTTCTTTATAAAACCCATTCAGAGTTTAGATGGATGAAAGTACTGCCTTGGTCGTTTTATTTACATAAAAATGTTGCCTTAACGGCAAAAGCTCTGCTTGGCAAAGTGCTGGTAACCAATATACAAGGAAAGAGAACGAGTGGGATTATTGTTGAAACGGAGGCTTATTCCTACAAAGAACGCGGAAGCCATGCCTATGGTAGTAAAATGACCGAACGCAACCGGATAATGTTTGAAAAGGGTGGTTTCGCTTACGTCTACTTGTGTTATGGCATTCATAATTTATTCAATGTGGTTACAAACATTCCAGGCAAAGCAGAGGCAGTTTTGATAAGAGCGTTACAGCCGCTTGAAGGATTTGAATGGATGACCCAGCGTATGGGTACTGATTCGATAAAACGAATAACATCAGGACCTGGTAAATTAACGAAAGCATTGGGTATTGATAGAACTTTTAATGGAAAGGACCTGATAACCTCCGAAGTTTGTATAGAAGAAGGTATGAAAGTAAACAACAAACAAATTATTACCACCGCGCGTATTGGTATCGATTATGCTGGGGCCGATGCAAAACTGCCGTGGCGATTTTATCTTAAGGATAATGAATGGATAAGCAAGGTGTAAATGGAGAAGTACGTATTTTTAGTTTATAGATTTTCTTGTAGTATGAAATTTTATTCAGCATTCTTTTTAATTTTCTTTGTCTTTATCGGCTTTTGCTCAATCCGGAGATCCTTTAGCACTATTAAATTCTCCGTACGATGAGCAGAACCCGGTCTTAAGTCCGGATGGTAAAACACTTTACTTCACGAAGAAGACACAGGGAATTTCTGTTTCGACACAAACCGGTAGTGGTTGGTCGACTCCGAAAAATATTCCTATTCCTTATTTTATGAATCGATCTTCCTTTTTGAGCGGCCAATGGAATCCTGAGTTTTTTGTATTTGCTGCGGAGTCCTATAATACGCTTGGCGCGGAAGATATCTATGTTAGCTTTAAACGAGGGGCGGGATGGACCGAACCAATTAATTTAGGAAGCAGCATCAATACAAATTTTCAGGAAAGCAGTCCAACTTTATCAGCCGATGGCCGGCATCTTTACTTTGCTTCGAATGGAAGGCGAGGCGGCCTGGGTAGTTTCGACATTTATGTTTCTGTTCGATTAGATGACAGCTGGACCAAGTGGTCAACACCCGTGAACCTGGGACCGCTAATTAACTCGGAAGGACGCGAACTTTTTTTCCGTAGATACGATATACAAAAATTTGCTCTTTATACTTCTACTCAAAATAGTGATGGGTATGGTGACATTCGGATTATTAACGACAGCCTTTCAACCACACTACCTGTAGATACGGTTTTAAAAATTGTAGAGGTTAAGCGAGATAGTTATACTATATCTGATCGGAAAGTAAAAATTACCGGCCGGGTTACAAATTCTAAAACCGGAGAAGCGGTAGTGGCAAAGATTATGTTTAGAGCTGATTCGCTGTATACCACAACCAGCAGCCGTGATGGCAGTTATACACTCATTGTTCCTTCAACCAAAATTTACTCCATAGAAGTGAATGCAAAGGCTTTTGTTAATATTTCTGAAAGACTGGATATCCATACGTTTGAAATGAACACGCTTGAGATGAATTTCAAACTTCAACCCGTAGAAGTGGGTGCCGTAGTTAACCTGAAAAATGTTCTCTTTGAATTAGGGAAAACAAATCTTCTGGAAGAGTCTTTTAACGAACTAAATGTGGTTGTTGACTTCCTTAAGTCAAATCCATCTGTGATTATTGAATTGGAAGGCCATACCGATAATCGAGGTGATGAAAAGAAGAACTTAGAACTTTCGCAACAGCGGGTTGATAAAATAAAAAGTTATCTGGTTTCAAAAGGAATCAATCAGAGACGAATTAAAGGCAAGGGTTATGGTGGAACCCGACCAATAGCCACTAATGATTCGGAAGAGGCCCGTAAATTGAACAGGCGGGTAGAATTCCGAATTTTGAAGTATTGATGCCTGAGTTGATTGACCACTCACATAATTCTATCTCCAACCAATAGTGCTGGTATCTACCTTTAGTATTTAGAAAACCTAAAACTATGAAAAGATACATTTACCTGGCTGCAGCGCTATTAACCGTTGCCTGCGGTCAACCCAAAGAAGCCACTCAACTTACCGAAGCCGAACTGATTGAAAAGGCTAAAGGCATACATGAACGTGTAATTACGATGGATACGCATGATGACATTAACACAACCAATTTTACTACTGAAACAAATTATTCGCAGCGACTTTCCTCTCAAGTAAATCTTCCTAAAATGATAGAAGGTGGCCTTGATGTAGCGTGGTTTGTTGTTTACACCGGGCAAGGTGAGTTAACGAAAGATGGATATGAGAAGGCCTATGCCAATGCAGATGATAAATTCAAGGCTATCCACAGACTTTGTGAAGAAATTGCGCCCGACAAAATTGAATTTGCGCTTACGTCTGATGATGTGCGAAGAATTGTAGCCTCGGGTAAAAAAAGTAGCCATGATAGGCGTGGAGAATGGCTACCCCATTGGATTGGATATTAAGCGGGTAAAAGAATTTCAGGAAAGAGGTGCTCGTTACATGTCATTAGCACATAATGGCCATAGCCAATTGGCCGATTCCAATACCGGAGAGAGTGATAGCGTATGGCTTCATAATGGATTAAGTGATTTAGGTCGTGAAGTAATCAAGGAAATGAATAAGTGGGGAATTATGGTTGATCTTTCGCATCCCGCGAAGACATCAAACATGGAAATGATGCGCTTGTCAAAAGCACCCGTTATTGCGTCATTCCTCAGCTCGTGCACTAAATGACGTAAGTCGAAACTTAGATGACGAACAATTGATGATGATAAAAGAGAAAGGTGGTGTTTACAAGCGGTAGCTTTTAAAAGCTATGTGAATACAGAGAAAAATAAAGCTAACAGTGATAAAGCAGAGGCCATTATTGCTGAAGTGGCTAAAGCGGAAGGCTTCGAGATGTTGGAGCGGTCTGCTATGCGTAATCTCACCGATGAAGCAAGAGAGACTTATTACAAAGGATATCTTGCCATTAGAGATAAGGCAAAAGATAGAATTGAGAAAGAAGTAAATCCCATTGCTCCACCGGTGGACGTGGCAGACTTTGTTAATCATATCGATTACTTAGTTAAGAAAATTGGGTTGGGGCATGTAGGTATCAGTTCCGATTTCGATGGCGGTGGCGGTGTGTATGGCTGGAACGATGCTTCTGAAACTTTTAATGTTACACTCGAGCTAGTTAGACGAGGCTACACCGAAGAACAGATTGGAAACCTTTGGAGTGGAAACTTACTTCGGGTTTTAGATGAGGTGCAGGCTGTTGCTAAGAAGATACAAGCAGGGGAGATGTAATTTATTAGCCACAGATTCACAGATTAAATCTGTGAATCTGTGGCTAATCTTATTCCTTAATACCCCACCGCCTTATCATCACCTCGCGTATTATCGGCACCGCCTTCCAATTTTCCATTGGGCAACACCAGGATGGCATCAACACGGCCAATCGATCCTCGTGGGGTAATTTTATGACCAAGACCAATCAAGGCTAAACTATCTTTTGTTGAGATGGCTCCACTTTCTGGAATAATTACATCGGGTATCCATTGGCTATGAATGCGTTTTGCATTTACGGCTTCCTGCATGCCCATGCCATGATCGGTAACATTAAGAATCACTTGAAAAACAGAAGTGATAATGGTAGAACCACCGGGTGTGCCGACTACCATAAATAACTTTCCATCTTTTTCACAATCGTAGGTGTCATCGCGCTAAGCATGCGTTTGTTGGGTTCAATTTTATTGGCCTCGGCACCGATCACACCAAACATGTTGGGTACGCCCGGCTTGGCACTAAAATCATCCATTTCGTTGTTAAGAAAAAAACCAGAACCAGGCACCACCACGTGCGAGCCAAACCAACCATTAATGGTAGTGGTTATGGCTGCGGCATTTCCTTTTGAGTCCACAATCGAAAAATGTGTAGTCTCTTCCGATTCATAGCCCGCAATTTTTCCTTCTTTAACTTCAGAACTTAGCGTTGCTTTGTTAGGATTGAAGGTACTCATCCGTTCATCGTTATACTGATCATCAATCATTTGCTTTAAAGGAACCTTATAAAAATCGGGATCACCCAAATAAATGGTGCGATCTGCATACACTCTGCGCTCGGCTTCTGTCATTAAGTGAATTGTTTCTGCTGTATTAAAGCCCCATGCTTTTATCGGATAGGGTTCAACGGATTTAAGAAGTTGAATGAGACACACCCCACCGCTTGAGGAAGGCGGCATAGAAATTACTTTATACTCTTTGTAATCTGCAACAATAGGATCACGCCACGCAGCCGAATAATTCTTTAAATCTTCCAGTGTAATAAGTCCCTTACCACGGGTCATTTCGGCTACTATGTCTTGTGCGGTTTTTCCTTCATAAAAACCCGCGCGACCTTCATCGCGAATTCGCTCCAACGTATGGCCTAATTCAATCCATTTAATCGAGTCACCTGTTTTCCAATTATCTTTCAATAGAAATTCGGGTTTAACCGTATTATACTTTAAAAAGATCTTCTTTCATTTCGTTAAACCAGTTAGCCTCACGCTCAGATAATGCAAATCCATTAAGAGCTAAATCAATGGCAGGTTGCACTAAATCTTTCCACGGTAGAGTTCCATATTTTTTATGAGCTTCTACCATGCCATCCACAGATCCGGGAACTCCAGAGGCAAGATGTCCTTGTGTGCTTAATTCTGGTATTACATTTCCATCGCCATCTAAATACATATTGGTGGTTGCCAATCCAGGTGCCTTCTCACGAAAATCCAGTGCGGCTGAGGTGCCATCAGCTAACCGAACTACCATAAATCCGCCACCGCCAATGTTTCCAGCTGCAGGGAATACAACGGCTAAAGCAAATTGAGTGGCGATTGCGGCATCTACTGCGTTACCACCTTTTTCATTACATCCAGGCCAACCTGAGAGGCGAGGGGATGGGCAGTAACAACCATGGCCGAATCAGCCAGCAAACCAAGAACCTTTTCTTTCTTAGAAGTTTGACAAGCGAGGACTATAACGGCCAACAAAAGAACAAAGAAGCGTTTCATGGGTTTTACGGTTGGTTTTGTGAGCCTAAATGTATTACTTCCAGTCGAAGAAAGCCATGAGTCTGAGAAAAGAAAAAGCCGCCCGCCTTAAACTAAGTGTCCTTGATCACACCATTCGCCTTATCGGCAAAAAGTCGTTTGATGATCTTTATGTTGAGGAGATTTGTTCCAAAGTAAAAATTTCAAAGGTTACGTTGTTCAAATATTTCCCACAAAAGGAAGATATACTATTATACTACTTTAGAGTATGGTGCCTTAAACGAGCAGTGGAACCCTGGGAAAAAGCCCAAAGAAGGAATCTCTGCTATAACCTATCTTTTTGATAAACTTGCAGGAAGATTTTGAAGCGCATCCCGGCATCATATTAAGTCTGTTTGCCTACCTGACGGACCTTAAACGAGCCCTAAGCCTTTTCCTCTAAAGGTTGAAGAAAAGAAATTTTTGTTTCCTGAAATTAAAGATATACATACTGTCGAGATTCAATCGGTAGATCAAATGTTTGAGAAGTTTGCATTGGATGCAATTTTCAAAAAGGAGATTACCAAGTCAGCGTCTACCCGCGATCTCACTAATTTACTCAGCACACTTTTTTATGGTTCGGTAGTTACGGCCCATATTCAGCAACTTACCCCAATAAAGTTTTTCTTTCGGAAGAATGTAGAGATGGTGCTGAAGGGGTTGAATTAGGGAGTCCATAGTATTGAGTATTTTGTCCTTAGTCTTAAGAAAACTTATTTGTTACTTTATACTATTGTCTAAAGACTATAGACTGTGTACTATTTCATCCTTACCGTCTTAGTTCTCTTTCGTTCAAACAGTTGAATGTGTCTGTTACCAACCGGAATGTCAATTCTATATTTATTACCCCTTGGCCACACTTTATGGTAGCGCGGTTTTGTCACTTTGGTGCCTGAGGAACTGCAGCCCAAACAGAGCAATAAGCATATAAGGATAAGAATACCTTTCGTCATGTACGGAAACTCAACTTTAAAAATAGCTTTTTATTTCAACTTGGGGTAAGTAAATTAACCCAACTATCAGAATGAAAATAGTAGGTTTCGGAATGTAAACGCTTAATCCTTGTCGCTAATAACTCGTATAGACTTTTTGATGAAATATAGAAAAGCCGGGCTGCTAATAGTTGTACTTTCCTTTTTGCATTGGCATTCAAATGCCCAGCTTAGACAACTACAAATAATAAATAATCGTGTGACTAGTCTTGCAGATAGCATAAAGACTATCCTGTCGTAAGACCCCTGATTTCATTTGAGGTAGATCAAAAGGACTTCTTTTCAGACCAACACTCACCTTTAACCGTTACTTACCAAACGAAGGCTTATGATCGAAGCGGTGTTTATGGCACTATTCAGTTTTTGAACTCAACATCAGATACGCTTACACTTTCTAATGTAGTGCCCTTTGGCCGAATGAATACGATGGCCCATATTACAGGATTAGGTGATCATAGACTCTCGCGCACCCACTTATTTATTCCAGATCGCAAACCCATAAACGTAATTGTGCCCGACAATGCCTGGGAGTTGGGCTATTCCAGTATCAGGATTAATGATGAAATAAATTTGTTCGGAGTTGTAAGGCGCGATCCAACATCACTTATTCATGCTACTCAAAACGATTTGAAACCATACTTGCTCCTGGTGGTTCGGTAACGTATAATTTTTATGCAGACTTGTTTACCGGCAACTGGCAGGCCGGGGTTAGAGAAGTTTTTCAAAAACGATATTTATATGATGTTAAGGATTTTGATGATACGCTGTACAAACGCAAAGATCTGGCGTGGATAAGAAAAGCCTATGTGATGCATCTGATGATGGCGTGGGATAAGGATTTTTACGATGACAAAAGGCGGATTTCAACTTAAAAATTTCTATGAAAAAGGAATGAAGCAATTTGGCGGTGATGATGTGTTGCATTTGGCCAACGTGGCCACACTGGGAGTAGACCAACGCAATCAATTTGATTTGTATCGCGACTTACCTGGGAGGTCTTCCCGGTTTGCAATTAGCGGCAAATGATTTGCGAAGTGCGGGTGCAAAATTATTTGTGGCGTATAATCCGTGGGATGAGAGCACTCGTGCCGAAGGTCACATAAAAGGGTTAACTGATTTGCTTTCGGGTACATCAGCCGATGGGGTTGTGCTTGATACCAAGGGCGAATCAAGTCGCGAACTTCAAGAAGCTGCAGATGGTGTTAAGTCTGGAGTAATTATGTACAGCGAAGGCATGGCGGTTCCTAAAGACATGCAGGGGATAATTAGTGGCCGGGTGCACAATGCGCTTTATTATCCACCCATGCTTAACCTTAATAAATTCATCAAACCCGACTTTACGATTTTTCGCGTAGCTGAAGTTTATAAAGAACCTATTCAAAGGGAATATGCAGTAGCATTTTTTAATGGATATGGAACAGAAATTAACCAATTTGCACCTGGGCATCCGGATTGGGAGGATGAGCAAAACGTTATATCTGGGAAGAACAACAAGAATACTCAGAGAAAATAGTAAACTATTCACAACCGATTATGAACCATTAATCCCAACCCTTTGCGATAGCGTGTGGGTAAATAGATGGCAATCGGATAATAAAACCCTTTACACGATATTTAGTCTTAAGCCGGAAGGGTTTCATAATATGCTCTTTGAAATTCCTTCTTTAAAAACTCGCTTGATTGACCTGTGGAAACACGAAGCAGTGGAAACCAAAGTACTAAACGGAAAGACTTATGCAGTAAGTAATATCGATGGGTTTGATATTAGGAATTTGGCACTAAACAACGAAGGAAATGTTTCCTGTATTGCAAGTTTTAATCCAACGCTTCAAGTACAAATAAAGGTGATCGGTTAATTGGCAAGCTTACGGGCGATTACATTAAAACTGGAAGGGGAATCCTGCGTATGATAAAGAGCCAATAAGAATAATCAATGCTTTAGGTGAAATCAATATTTCACTCTCGCAGAACCTGGGTCGGTATGAGGGTAAGATTGTAGTGCAGGCTTTTCATGAAGATGATTTACTTGATGAACAGATTCTTTATTTAAAGCCCGGTACTCCCAAGCTAATTTCTGAGCGGGATCATACAACGCCAATAAAAAAGATTCCCACTAACATGGTAATTATTCCGGCAGGTAAGTTGACTATTCATTACACGCAAGGCGATGAATTTATTCCTTATCCCAAAGATCATGAAGGCGAAGTTATTTCATTTGATTCCTTCGCGATGGATAAGTATCCGGTTACTAATGCTGACTTTAAAAAATTTCTTGACGCTACCAATTATCAACCCACTGATACCGCAAATTTTTTAAAGCATTGGATTCATCATCAAATCCCGAAAGGACAAAAAAATTTTCCGGTAACGTATATATCGCACGAAGATGCGCTTGCCTATGCAACATGGGCCGGAAAGCGGTTACCAACAGAATTGGAATGGCAATATGCTGCGCAAACTTCCAAAGCCAATGAATGGCCCTGGAAACAACTCTCCCGGTTACCCGTAAAGAAACCTATGTAACGGAAACATTAACTGTTAAAAATATTGAAGGAATTGATCCCCGTAATTGTAATCTGGTGATGGACAGTTATATGCGGTGGGCAAATATAAAAGGGTGAATCCTCTCGGCTTATACGATTTGGTTGGCAGTGTTTGGCAGTTAACCAACGATGTTTATGAAAGTGGAAGCTACCGATACATTATTATGAAAGGAGGCAGTTATTTCAAGCCATCATCGAGTTGGTGGTATGTGCAAGGCGGTCCGCGCGAGTTACATTATCGCCAATTCTTACTGCGGGTTTCGCAAGGATTTGAACGGAACGCAACGGTTGGATTTCGCTGTGTTGCAGATATAAAATAGTTTACATCTTCATAATTATCATCTATCTTTCAAGAAAGGCACTTCAACTAACTATCTACTATATGGAACAAAGTCGCAGAAAATTTCTTAACACGTCAGGTAAAGCCGTGATTGCAGCAAGTGTAGCCTCCGCTTTTCCATGGGAAGCATTAGCTAAAATTAAAAGTCTGATTTCAGCCAATGATAAAATTAACGTGGGTGTAATTGGAGTGAATGGTATGGGTTGGTCGGATTTAACTTCCTTTATGAAGATTCCGGAAGTTAACGTGGCCGCCTTATGCGATGTGGATGATAATGTTCTTAATTATCGAAAGTATGAGTTAGCGAAGAATGGAATCCAAACCAAAACATATGGTGATTATCGAAAGATGTTGGAGAATAAAGATCTTGACGTAATCATTATCGGGACACCCGATCATTGGCATTGTTTGCAAATGGTAGAAGCCTGTGAGGCAGGGAAAGATGTGTATGTTGAAAAACCGGTAGGCAATTCGATTGATGAGTGCAACGCGATGGTGGCAGCTCAAAAGAAATATAACAAGGCTGTGCAAGCAGGGCAGTGGCAACGCAGCATGCCACACTTTGTGGATGCACTTAATTTTATTAAAACTGGTAAGCTGGGAAAAATCCGCACTGTAAAAGCCTGGGCTTATCAAGGTTGGATGACAAACATTGAGGTGAAGCCTGATGGCCCTGCACCAGCGAAGTTAATTATGAAATGTGGTTAGGGCCTGCTACCAAACGACCATTCAATCCAAACCGGTTTCATTTCAACTTCAGATGGTTTTGGGATTATGCCGGTGGTTTGATGACAGATTGGGGAGTTCACTTGATTGATTATGCGTTGTTGGGTATGGATGCTGCGTTTCCTAAATCGGCTGTTGCGTTGGGCGGAAAGTATGCCTACCCGGATGGTGCGCATGAAACACCCGATACGCTGGCGACTGTTTATGAATTCGATGGGTATAATATGATCTGGGAGCAAGCGCAGAGTATCAGCAATGGAAACTATGGGAAAGATCATGGCATCTCGTACATCGGTAATAACGGAACGCTTGTGTTGTGGCGCGGGGGTTGGGAAGTTATTCCGGATGAGAAAAGAATGGAAGCGATTCCGGTTCACCAAACAAAGGCTCGGGATTAGATTTGCATACGGTTAACTTTATTGAAGCGGTGAAGAGTCGCAACCTGAGCAAGTTAGCCTGTCCCATTCAGGCAGGTGCTCATGTTGCCACGGTATGCCAGATGGGAAACATTTCCTATCGATCTGGTAGCAAAGTAAGTTGGGATGTTTCGAAAGGTAGATTTAATGAAGACAAGACAAATGCATATTTAGCTGCGAAGTATAACAATGGTTATAAAATGCCGAAGGTGTAACATCCATTCATGAATCAAAAGTTTGATTACATAGTCATTTGCTCCGGCTTTGGCGGATCTGTTTCCGCCATGCGATTAGCTGAAAAGGGATATTCAGTTTTAGTTATTGAAAAGGGGAAGCGATGGAAAGATACTGACTTTCCAAAATCAAATTGGAACATTCGAAAATATCTATGGATTCCATTATTAAAATGTTTTGGATTTCAAAAGCTCACTTTTTTTAAAGAAGTTTTTATTCTTTCAGGAGTAGGTGTGGGCGGAGGATCATTGGTGTATGCAAACACGCATATGTTGCCGCGTGATAGCTTCTATACAAATCCCCTCTGGGCACATTTCAAAGATTGGAAGCAGACGCTGGCTCCTTATTTTGAAAAAGCAAAGTTCATGTTAGGTAGCGAAAAGTATTCGCGCGAATATGAAGAGGATCGGATATTAAAATCTGTAGCGGATGATATGGGGCATGGTGACTCTTATGGAAGAGTAGATTATGTAGGCGTTTACTTAGGCGATCCGAAAAAAGAACGAGATCCATATTTTAAAGGATTGGGACCCTTGCGCAAGGGATGCATTGAGTGCGCGGGTTGCATGGTGGGTTGCCGGTACAATGCTAAAAACACGTTAAACAAAAATTATCTTTGGTTTGCTGAGCATATGTTTGGAGCAACCGTGTTGGCTGAGACCGAGGTAATAAAAATTGAATATACTAAAGGAGAGTATAGCGTTCATACAAAACAAAGTACAGCTTGGTTTGGTAAAAAGGAAAATACTTTTACGTCTTCAGGTCTTGTGATGAGTGGGGGAGTGTTAGGTACCATGGACTTGCTACTGAGGCAAAAATTTGTGCATAAAACTTTGCCAAACCTTTCAGATACGCTAGGCGATAACATCCTCACCAACTCAGAAATGTTATCGGGTGTGGTGGCAGCCGACAGAAAATTAAATCATGGGTTGGCAATTAGTTCAATTTTTAATCCGGATGACGACACGCATATTGAATTATGCAAGTTTCCGAATGGATCGGGAGCAATGGTGCGACTGGCTGCCATGGCTGCTGGAAATGGTACGCCCATGGTGAGGACATTAAAGATGTTCGGCAACATAATTACCCAACCTGTTAATTTCTTTCGGTCAATATTTAATTTCAAGTTGGCTCAATCCAGTATTATTTTTTTAATCATGCAGTCATTACCCAATGCCATGCAGATGAAACTCAAAAAAACTATCTTCGGCTCTCGTTTAATAATGAAGAATGAAAGTGGGCAGAAGGTTCCGAGCTTTATTCCCATAGGTCAGGATGCTTTATTTCGATATGCTAAAAAAGTTAATGGAGTGCCCCATAATGCGATCACGGAAATTATGTTTGGTCTTGCTTCCACGGCACATATATTAGGTGGATGCCCCATGGGTAAAACAAAAGCCGAGGGGGTAGTGGATGAAAATTTTAAAGTACATGGTTATTCTAATTTTTATATTCTCGATGGTAGTATTATGCCCTGCAATCTGGGTGTCAATCCGTCCTTAACGATAACCGCTCTTAGTGAATATGCTATGGATCAAATCCCTGTAAAAGAGAACAGCCTGAAACAAACTTTGGATGAAAGGTTAAATGCGCTATCATGAGTATCAGTACTAAATAAATAATTTCGCTGTTTTTTGCATTGAATACTCATAACGCTATATTTGCAGCCTGATTTAATGGACTGGTAGTTCAGCTGGTTAGAATGTCCGCCTGTCACGCGGAAGGTCGCGGGTTCCAGTCCCGTCGGTCCGCAAAAAGAGCCTTCAACAAGGCTCTTTTTGTTTTTATATAGCACAAATTACAAGAGATTTACTTAAAACCTTTTAAACAAACGATTGATTTATAGGTTTATAGAATAAATTCAATACTTTTTATAGGTTAATACGGACTTGTATCGTCATAAAAACCCATTAGTCGGTAAAGCGTTTCCCTCTTTTTGCCGTGTATTTACATTTGACCTATTAAATACAAAGCACATGGACAAAAAACCACTTTTTCTCAAAGGCTTGATTAATGCCTTATTGATTGAATCCATTTTGTTGGTGCTTCTTATTATGTAAACACAAGTTTCCAACGATTCAAAAATCATAATCCCTTGGGCATGGCGCAAGGGATTTTTTGTGCCCAATTGATACTAAATAATAGCCTCTTAGCTCATTTCTTACACATAAGGCCTTATTTTTAAATTTATCTTAATTTTGTACCCTTACTTAAATAACTATAGGGCAAATGAATCTATTGGATTTTGAAAAGCCCATCGCTGAATTAGAAGGCAAGCTGGCCGATATGAAACACCTCGCAGATGGTAGTGACGAATCGGTAAAGAAGGCAGTTCATGCGTTGGAAAAGAAGATCACAAACCTGAAGAAAGAAACGTTCGAAAATTTAACTGGCTGGCAACGTGTACAACTCTCCAGACATCCCGACCGGCCCTATACAGTAGACTTTATTTACGAGATCACCAGCGACTATATTTAATTGCATGGAGACCGCACAGTTGGTGATGATAAAGCCATGGTTGGTGGCTTAGGAACCATTGAAGGTCAAACATTTATGATAATTGGCCAGCAGAAAGGTCGTAATACAAAGCAGCGCCAATTGCGCAATTTCGGAATGGCTAATCCTGAAGGCTATCGTAAAGCATTGCGCCTGATGAAGATCGCTGAGAAATTCAACAAGCCCATCATTACACTTATTGATACACCTGGTGCTTTTCCAGGATTAGAAGCAGAGGAACGTGGACAAGGCGAAGCGATAGCAAGAAACCTTAAAGAAATGTTTATGCTTAAAGTGCCTGTCATCTGTATTATCGTAGGTGAGGGGGCTTCCGGTGGGGCTTTAGGTATTGGTATAGGCGATCGCGTTTTAATGTTGGAAAATTCCTGGTACTCGGTGATTTCACCCGAAAACTGTTCAGCTATTTTATGGCGCAGTTGGGATTTTAAAGAACAAGCGGCCGAATTACTAAAGCTATCGTCTAAAGATATGCATAGCCTTAAGTTGATTGATGGAATTGTAAAAGAACCGTTGGGCGGTGCGCATACCGATGTGAAGGCTATGTCGACTGAATTAAAGAAAGTTATTCTTGATAACTTTAATGAATTAAATAAACTTACTCCGGAAGAGCGCATTAATCAGCGCATCGAGAAATTTTGTGCTATGGGAGTTGTGAAGGAATAATTTAAGATTTCAACTATTAAATTTTAACTTGAGGTCGCTTACAGGCGACCTTTTTGTTTAAAAAACAATTACGAATGAATTTACATGTAATCAATACGGGTTTTTTCAAGTTGGATGGTGGTGCTATGTTTGGCGTAGTACCAAAATCAATCTGGCAAAAAACCAATCCAGCCGATGAAAATAACTTATGTTCATGGGCCATGCGTTGCTTACTTATTGAAGTTAACAACAAAGTGATTTTAATCGATAATGGGTTGGGCGATAAACAAGACGCAAAGTTTTTCAGTCACTATTATTTATATGGTGAAGATTCGTTACTGAGTTCTTTAAATAGAGAAGGCTTTTCCGCAGATGATGTTACGGACATGTTTCTTACCCACCTTCACTTCGATCATTGTGGCGGTGGTGTAAAAATGAATGGGGACAAACCCGAGCTTACTTTTAAAAGTGCCGTGTACTGGAGTAATGACGAACATTGGAAGTGGGCCACGCAACCGAACCCCAGAGAGAAGGCAAGTTTCCTAAAGGAAAATATTTTGCCCATGCAGGAACGTGGGCAATTGGAATTTATAACAAAGAAAAATGAATCCAGTCCATTTGATTTTATGGATATCTTTTATGCGAGCGGGCATACCGATAAAATGATGATCCCTAAAATCAGGTATAAGAATTATACCATTTGCTTTATGGCTGATTTGCTGCCTTCGGTGGGTCACATTCCATTGCCTTATGTAATGGGTTATGATACCCGGCCTTTAATCACGCTGCAGGAGAAAGCGGAATTTTTGAAGGAAGCGGCAGATAACCAATATGTACTTTTTTTAGAACATGATCCGGTTCATGAATGTTGCACTGTGAAGCATACCGAAAAAGGAGTTCGCCTTGATAGAACGTTTAGCTTGAAAGAGATTTTATGACACGGGGTCTAGTATTGTCTGGAGGCGGAGCGCGCGGAATTGCACATATAGGAGTGCTAAAAGCATTGGAAGAAATGGGAATTCGCTTCGATCGGATTTCGGGCACCAGCGCAGGAGCTATCGTAGGTGCCTTATATGCCAATGGTCACACCCCTGATAAAATCTTTGAGTTAGTTAAAAACCTGAGCATTTTCAGATCGGTTCGGCCTGCATTTGCCTGGACTGGTTTATTGACTATGGATGGATTGAAAGAGTTGTTGATGAAAAGTATTAGGGCAAATAGTTTTGAGGAACTTCAAATCCCCTAACCGTGGCTGCTACGGATATTAGAATGGGTAAGATCAAATACTTTTCAGAGGGAGAATTAATTCCAGCTATAGTTTCATCGTGTAGTATTCCAGCTATTTTCAATCCGGTAAGTTTCGAAGGACATCTCTATGTTGATGGAGGCCTAACGGACAACCTTCCGGTAAAACCCATTCGAAACCAATGCGATATGATTGTTGGTTCGCACTGCAATCACATTAGTCCAGACTTTGATGTAACGAATATTAAATTAGTCATTGAACGAAGTCTATTAATCTCGATCTACGGGAACACTGAAATTAGTCGAGGGTTATGCGATGTGTTTATAGAGCCACCCAGGATGGATCGGTTTAGTAGCATGGATACCAGTAAGGCAAAGGAGATTTTTGATTTCAGTTATCAGTTTACAAAAAGTAATTTTTTACCGCATCATTTTCAAAAAACGGAAGCCGCATGAGCATTGGACAGACAGAGTTTAAAAATGGAATCCTCCAGGGAATACCCGATCAGTTACCCGAACTCAGGTCATACGATCTTACCACAAATCATGCGCCTAAAGAAAGGATATTCTGACAAGTGCGGAAAAAAAACTAGCGGTGCGCAATGCCTTGCGATACTTTCACCCCCGTCATCATAAAATTCTTGCTGCAGAATTCTACAACGAGTTACAAGAATACGGTCGCATTTACATGTATCGATTTATGCCCGATTATAAAATGTATGCCCGGCCAATAAGCGAATACCCTTATAAGTCTCTGCAAGCTGCGGCTATCATGCTCATGATACAAAATAATTTGGACGCAGCGGTTGCTCAACATCCACATGAATTAATTACTTATGGAGGTAATGGAGCGGTTTTCCAAAACTGGGCGCAGTATTTACTTACAATGAAGTACCTGGCTACTATGACAGACGAGCAAACACTGCATATGTATTCAGGGGCACCCCATGGGTTTATTTCCATCATCAAAAGAAGCACCACGGGTTGTTGTGACAAACGGCATGATGATTCCTAATTATTCAAAACAGGATGACTGGGAGAAATATAATGCATTGGGGGTAACACAATATGGACAGATGACAGCTGGAAGTTACATGTACATAGGTCCACAGGGGATTGTACATGGCACTAACATAACAATTTTAAATGCCGGAAGAAAAATTTCAAAACTGGGCGAAGGATTAGCTGGGAAAGTATTTGTAACCTCCGGATTAGGGGGCATGAGTGGTGCTCAGCCGAAAGCGGGTAACATTGCAGGTTGCATCACCGTGGTAGCTGAAGTAAATGAAAAAGCCGCGCGTAAAAGACATGAGCAAGGATGGGTGGATGAGTTGATCACAGATGCTGATGAACTTGCTAACCGAGTTATTCGTGCTAAGAAGCAAAAAGAAGTTGTTTCAATAGCGTATCTTGGTAATGTTGTCGATGTATGGGAAAAATTTGATCAGAAAAATATTTTTGTTGATTTAGGTTCCGATCAAACTTCATTGCATAATCCGTGGGCGGGTGGTTATTATCCGGCCGGACTTTCTTATGAAGAGTCCAATCAAATGATGGCTATTAATCCTGATGAGTTTAAACAATACGTTCAGCGTTCACTGAGAAGACAAACGGATGCTATCAATAAGCACGCAGCTAAAGGAACATACTTCTTTGATTATGGAAATGCTTTTTTACTGGAAGCTTCACGAGCGGGTGCGGAAGTAATGGCTGACGATAAAATTAATTTCCGATACCCATCGTATGTACAGGATATTATGGGCCCCATGTGTTTTGATTTTGGATTTGGCCCCTTTAGGTGGGTGTGTACTTCTGGAAAAGAAACGGATTTAGATTTTACAGATCAGTTGGCAGGCCATGTGTTGGAAGAGCTGGCACGTAACGCTCAACCAGAAATACAATCGCAATTGCAAGACAATATAAATTGGATTAAATCCGCGAAAGCAAACAAATTGATTGTAGGGTCGCAGGCACGCATTCTCTATGCAAATGCAGAAGGAAGAATTAAAATTGCGTTAGCCTTTAATCAAGCAATAAAAGATAAGAAGATCGGTCCTGTAGTTTTAGGTCGTGATCATCACGATGTATCGGGTACCGATAGTCCGTATAGAGAGACATCAAACATCTATGATGGCTCGCGCTTTACAGCGGATATGGCTATACATAATGTGATCGGTGATTCCTTTCGAGGAGCAACGTGGGTTTCTATCCATAATGGAGGTGGAGTAGGCTGGGGCGAAGTTATTAATGGCGGCTTTGGACTTTTGTTGGATGGATCAGCAGATGCAGAACGTAAACTCAAAAGCATGTTGTACTTTGATGTTAACAATGGCGTTGCACGCAGGGCCTGGGCTCGAAACGAAGGTGCTCTCAGTGCGATACAACAAGAGCTTTCAGAGGCAGTGCAGATCACAATTCCTTTTCTGGCTGATGATACGTTACTCGATGAATTAATTTAGCATGCGACCATGTTGGTATTAATATTTAAAGCTCTTGGCTGGAAGATTGAGGGAAAATTTCCATCGGATCTTAAAAAATTTATTATTGCCGTGGCCCCGCATACAAGTAATTGGGATTTTCCGGTTGGCGTTTTGGCTCGTAGTGCCTTAAGAATTCAACGAGCAAAATTTTTGGGTAAAGATTCCTTATTCAAGCCTCCTTTTGGATGGCTCTTTCGCTCGTTAGGCGGATATCCGGTTAATCGCTCTTCTAAGCATGACATGGTGCATCAAGTGGTTGACATTTTTAATTCTCACGATGAATTCATTTTGGCGATAGCACCTGAAGGAACCAGAAAGAAAACGCAGAAACTACGAACCGGATTCTATTTTATTGCAAAAGGAGCGCACGTTCCTATTATACCTTGTGGGTTTGATTTTGTCAAAAAAACTATTGTGGTTGGTGAACCCTTCTACACAACAGACAATCAAGAGGCCGATTTCGAAACATTGTTAACATTTTACCGAAAAATTCATGCTAAGAATCCTGAGTTAGGTATTGATTGACGCTTCTTTTCAGAATTAACCGCACCTTATAAATAAATTAGACAACTGACGGTAAAATTAAAGAGCCATCGTAAGGATTGTTTTTTAATTATATAATGAACCTATAATTTCGCGGCTCATGACGTACGCGGAAACGCTAACCTATCTTTATCATAACCTCCCCATGTTTCAAAGGGTCGGTGCAGCGGCATATAAAAAGGATTTAACTAATACTCTCCAACTGTGTGAGGTACTGGGCAATCCGCAGAGAAAATTTAAGAGCATACATATTGCCGGCACCAATGGCAAAGGAAGTACCTCTCACATGCTGGCGGCCATTCTTCAAACAGCAGGTTACAAAACCGGACTTTATACATCGCCACATCTTAAAGAGTTTACAGAACGAATTCGTGTAAATGGCAATGAAGTGTCGCAGGAATTTGTAGTCGATTTTGTAACGCGGATTAAACCTTCCATTGAATCCATAAAACCTTCCTTTTTTGAAATTACTGTGGCCATGGCTTTCGATTATTTTGCCAAAGCGCAAATTGATATTGCAGTAGTTGAAACAGGCATGGGTGGCCGGCTCGATTCTACGAATGTAATTCATCCCATTCTTTCTATCATCACCAACATAAGTTGGGATCACATGGATTTATTGGGAGACACCCTTCCTAAAATTGCTTTTGAGAAAGCAGGAATCATTAAAGAAGCTGTTCCGGTAGTTGTAAGTGAGCGTCAGGATGAAGTGGCTCACGTGTTTACAGATAGAGCAAACGAAACCAAGAGCAAGATTACTTTTGCTTCGGATGTTTATAAGATCACAAGAACTTCGCGTGGGCATTATGATCTTGCGATGCACAATCAACCATCTATATCCTTAGAAACTGATCTGACGGGTGGCTATCAGGCTAAAAATATTCCAGGTGTGGTGTGTGGAGTAAATGAATTACTCTTAGGCGGATTCTCAATTTCAGAAAAGCACATTCAACAGGGATTAAAAAATACGAGTACCCTTACGGGATTAAAAGGAAGATGGCAAACCATCGACACAAATCCATTGACAATTTGCGATACGGGTCATAACGAAGCGGGTATTAAAGAAATTCTGCAGCAAATCAAACTAATGGAATTCGATCAGCTGCATTGGGTATTAGGCATGGTAAAAGATAAAGACGTTTCAAAGGTTCTTACTCTATTGCCTAAAGAAGCTAAATATTATTTTTGTGAAGCTTCAATACCACGGGCTATGCCATCAAGCGAGCTGATGGAAAAAGCTTTACGCTTTGGCTTAGTTGGTAAGGATTGCAAAGACGTAAATAATGCGCTTCGGGAAGCCAGAAAAGAGAGTAACTCCAATGATTTAATCTTTGTGGGAGGAAGTACATTTGTTGTAGCTGAAATTGAAAATCTGTGAAAAGTAAACTAAAACGTTTTGAAATAATTTCTGGCCGCGATAACGTTATCGAGCCTGGTAAGGATAGGTTTCTAAACATTAAGGGCAAATGGAAGCAAGAATATTTTAAGAATAGTAATCCGTTGACAATAGAATTAGCCTGTGGTAGGGGAGAGTATACCGTAGGTATGGCGCGGATGTTTCCAGAGAGAAATTATGTAGGCGTAGATAAAAAGGTGACCGCCTTTGGAAGGGTAGCACCTGGGCTGTGGAAGATAATCTGAATAATGCGGCTTTTCTTAGAACAGATATTTTATTCATCGAGAGTTTTTTTGAACTCAGTGAAGTGGATGAAGTTTGGCTAACTTTTCCTGATCCACGTCCGCGCAAGCGAGACAGTAAGCGCAGACTTTCAAGTACCCGGTATCTCGACATGTATAAGAAATTATTGAAGCCGGATGGATACTTTAGATTTAAAACCGATAATACCGATTTATTCAATTTTACTTTGGAAGAACTCGCCTACCGGAATGATATTGTGGATTATAAATACACGCACGATTTATATCAATCGGACCTAAGGGATGAGTGCCACGACATCAAAACCAAATACGAGGAGATGTTTGCAGCACAAGGTGAGAAAATAAAATATCTGCGATTGAGATTTACTCATTAAATAGCCGTAACTATTTGAACTAATCAATCTCTAATTTTTCTAAAATTTCAGATAATTGTGAATAATCGTTTAGGCCCGGTTTCATCTCCGCATTGCCGGTAAGATTTAATCCCGCAATCGGGAACTTCAGGATTTGGTCAAGTGTATAGCGGCTTGATTCTAAATCGAGTAATATATCTGCCGAGTTAGCAATTTCTTTCAGGGTGTACATATCATGTTCATAATCTCCCGATAATTCGGTAACAACAACATAGCGAACCTTAGCATTAGTTGCCTTAAGTTGGTCTTTGACTTTTGACCAGTTGGCTATTGAAATCGTTATGATTAATTCAAAATTATTAAACGCATGAACTTCCGATACCAAATCACTGTCAATTTGTATCCAATCAACGCCATATTCATGCAATATCCCCGGAACTGCACCTGCCTTGAGTTCTATCATGAATTGAGGCCCTGTTACCCAACTGGTTATCTCTGCAAAGGTTTTAGGATTAACGGATTCAATAGGGAACCCAAGCCAATCGACACCCATGCCTGCGCAATATCGGGCATCACTCAGGTTGGTGATATTTCCGACTTTTACTTTCGTTTTTAATAACATGGCTCAAATATCAAAAAGAAAAAATAACTTTGAAATGAATTAATGTGAGAATGCGAAGATATCGTGGTATTATATTAGTGATTGGAGTGTTGTTATCATGCTCATCCGAAGACCCGGTCAATCCTGATTTTGGATTAAATTTTTTTCCGTTACAAACGGGAATGAGCTGGATTTACCAGGTTGATGAGACTACGATTAATCAATCGCAGGAGACAAAACTTACCTATGAGCTTCGTGTTACTATAACGGATTCGGTGCGCAATTCAAGTAATCAGGATGCTTATATCATTACCCGCGAAACCAGAACCTCGGCAGCAAACCCTTGGCAAACCTTGGATACCTGGTCAGCCAGAATTGAAAATAATCAGTTAATTCAAAGTGAAGGCAATGCCTCATTTGTGAAACTCATATTTCCGCCTTCTATGGGATTATCTTGGAATGGGAATCAATTCAATAATCTACCCAATAATGGAAACCTGTTTAATGGTAGTGAAAGTGAATCGTATCGGGTAACAACTTATGATCTTCTTTTTGGAAATGGAGCAACGGAGTATTTGAAAAGCCTTATGGTTGTTCAAAATAATTTCGTTGATGCTATTGTTGGGAAAGATCAGCGCCATGAAGTCTATGCTCGCGATATTGGTTTGGTTTATAAAGAAGTAACGCAACTGGAATATTGTACAACTCCCGATTGCTTAGGACAACAAAAGATTGACAAAGGAGTTATGTATGTGCAATCGCTGAAAGAATATGCATCGCGGTAAGTTGATTCTCTTTTACCTTTTTTTATCCTGGGGTACACAGGCGCAAAGCAATCGCTATTTTGTTTTTTTTAAGGATAAGGTGGGAACGCCTTTTTCAATTTCTGATCCAACGCAGTTTTTAAGTATTCGAAGTATTGACCGGAGACAAAAGCAAGGTATTTCGATAACTGAAGAAGACTTACCGGTCAATCCAGGTTATGTATCTCAAGTAAAAATAACCGGAGCCAAAACTTTTTTTACCTCCCGGTGGTGGAATGGTGTGTTGGTTGAAGGAGACCCTGCAACACTGGCTACCGTAAATGCACTTCCATTTGTAAAAGAATCCGTACTGGTGGCACCAGGTGCAAAATTAGTAGGTGGGAGGACTTCAAAGGTAAAACAACGTAAAACCTCAACGGCTGATCAACCGGCAAATCAATTTCAGTTGCAGCAGCTGGGTCTGGATGTTATGCAAGAAGCGGGGTATAGGGGAGAAGGTGTTTTTATAGCGGTGTTTGACAGCGGTTTTGAAGGAGTGAATGTAAGTACACCTTTTGCCGACTTATTTTTAGAAAACAGAATTAATCAAACTAAGAATTTTGTTACCAACGAATCAACTGTTTTCGGATATGATGATCATGGAAGCGAAGTGTTATCCATCATGGCTGCTCATCAACCTGATTCGTATTTTGGTGGTGCTTATAAAGCGAACTACTTTTTATATCTCACAGAAGATGTTTCGAGTGAATACCGTATTGAGGAATATAACTGGACGTTTGCTGCTGAGAGAGCCGATAGCGCTGGGGTAGATGTTATCAATTCCTCACTCGGATACACAGAGTTTGATGATCCTTCCATGGATTACCAAACTACGGATTTGAACGGAACTACAGCCGTTGTAACACAAGCTGCTCGAAAGGCTATTGATAAAGGAATGCTTGTTGTTACAAGTGCTGGCAATGAAGGATCGTCCTCGTGGAAATTTACTACTCCTCCGGCTGACGCGGAAGGAATACTTGCTGTTGGATCGGTAACGAGCAGCGGAACATTAAGTGGATTCAGTTCAAAAGGACCTACGGCTGATAATCGAATTAAACCCGATGTGGTTGCGCTTGGCTCTGGAGCCAGTGTAATTAAAGCCAGCGGTTCAATTGGCACAACCAGTGGCACCTCGGTGTCGAGTCCATTGGTAGCAAGTCTGGCTGCTGGCGTATTGCAGGCCTATCCGTACTTAACGGTAAATGAAATTTATGATGCCATCGTTAATACAGCTTCGCAGGCAAAAACACCGGATAAT
Source organism: Flammeovirgaceae bacterium (assembly GCA_016709845.1). GTDB lineage: Bacteria > Bacteroidota > Bacteroidia > Cytophagales > Cyclobacteriaceae > ELB16-189. The sequence goes on from JADJMA010000007.1 coordinate 149,000, forward strand.
TTGTTTGGGTATGGTATTCCTAATTTTAAAGCAATTAAAAATTATATTGATAGTTTGCAGGATACTCCACTGATTTCTGTATTCCCAAATCCGGTAACAGGATCGACTTTCAGTATTGCCTTAAAGGAACTGGATGTTGATCCGGTGCAAATTACTATTTACGATTCGCGCGGCAGCAAAGTAGCGGAGTCCAGCGTACAAATAAATTGGTTAAATAATCCATTCCAATATGATGTTTCCCTTTTTGCTTCGGGGTTGTATTATGTTAAGGTTCAATCTGGGAATACCGTATCGACTGTTAAGATTGCTAAGTTATAATTGGTCTTAGGATTCAGGTAAACCTGCTTATCTTTGCAGGAGAAATTAAAACATACCTCAATAAATTTATCGTCCATGGAAATTATTATTGCTCCTTCTATCCTTGCCGCAGATTTTGCTAATCTTCAACAGGAGGTAGGCATGATAAACGAAAGCGAAGCGGATTGGATCCACGTAGATGTAATGGATGGAGTTTTTGTGCCCAATATTTCTTTTGGGATGCCAGTGATAAAGGCTATAAAGAAACATGCCAAGAAGCCTTTGGACGTTCACTTAATGATTGTTCAACCAGAACGATATGTAGAAGTTTTTCATGAGGTGGGTGCAGATATTTTAACTGTTCATGTAGAAGCAAGCACGCATTTACATCGTACTATTCAGCAAATAAAGGCTACAGGCATGAAGGCCGGGGTAGCAATCAATCCGCATACTCCCGTTTCCTTATTACAGGACATAATCGCAGATATTGATTTGGTTTGTATGATGTCGGTTAATCCTGGATTTGGTGGCCAGAAATTTATTGAACACACATACAAAAAGTTTCTGAATTAAAGCAGTTGATCTCAGCTACTCATTCGAAAGCATTAATTGAAATTGATGGTGGAGTTAATCAGGAAAATACAAAACCTTTGATACAGGCAGGAGCAGGTGTTTTAGTAGCGGGTAATTTTGTTTTTTCGGCACCTAACCCTAAAGAGGTAATTCAACGTTTAAAGAGTATCTCAAAATAAACTCTGGCGTGAAGTTTGGTCTTAATCATGAAAGTTCGTCTATGAGATTTCCACTTCTGATTTTATCACTTCTTATACTATCCTCCTGCGCGCGCCAGGTAAGCCGTATTGATCCGAGTCAGCAAATTGATTTAAGTGGCCGATGGAATGATTCTGACTCCCGCCAGGTAGCAGAAAAAATGACTTCTGAACTTTTGAATAGCACTACCTTTAAAGAATACGCAAGTGCTCTCGGTAAAAAGCCAGCTATTATTGTGGGGCAGATCAGTAATCGAACCAGTGAGCATATTGATGCCAACAATTACATTAAAAAGTTTGAAGTCTCTATTTTCAACTCAGGCCTTGCCGATTTAGTTGAGTCCGAAGAGTTTCGGGACAAACTAAGGTTAGAGCGCGCCCAGCAACAAGACTTTGCCGATCCGGCCACTATGGCTCAATGGGGAAAAGAACTCGGAGCAAACCTGATGCTTTTCGGAGAGATGACCTCAGAGACAGATACCGCAAATAAAAGCCGGATAGTGAATTATGTGACAACCTTATTCCTTACCGATATGGAAACCAACAAGCGGATTTGGTACGGCCAACACGAAATAAAGAAGTACATAAAAAATTGACATTACTTAGATTTTGAATGCCCATGAATCAGCCCAGGATTCAATATTTAAAATTTAAGATTCTTTTCTTAACAGGGCTACTCAGTTCCTGTGCCACCTATTACCAAGCCAACCATACATTTAATGAGGAGTTTGAAAGTGGTAATTTGAACAGTGCGCTGTCTGAGCTTCAAGCCAAATCATCGGAAGCTACCGGCAGGCGAGAATTTTTATTTGATGTAAATAACGGCTTGGTGCTTTCCATGTTAGGACGCTATGAAGAAAGCAATGAGTACTTTGAAAAGGCTTTCCTTTTTGGTGAAGACTACCGCAAAAACTATCTTAATGAAGCAGCCTCGTACCTCTCCAATCCCATGATCACTACTTACCGGGGAGAAGATCATGAACATTTAATGTTGCTGTATTATAAGGCGATAAATTATCTTACGCTTGGCAAGCCCGAATCTGCATTGGTAGAATGCCGCAGGCTCAATATCCGACTGCAACAACTAAGCGATCGCTACGAAAATGAGAATAAGTTTAAACGCGATGCTTTTGTACACGTGCTGATGGGAGTGATCTACGATTCGGATCATGATTATAATAATGCATTTATTGCCTATCGCAATGCGCTTCAAATTTATCAAGATGATTATCAGCGGTTGTTTCAACTTGATGTTCCCGATCAACTTAAATTAGATATTCTCAGGACGGCCTGGCTTATAATGAGAAAGATAAAAACGGCCTGGCCAGCCTTGAATTATTTAGGGTTGCTTTACCAAGGTATGTGGAAAGGCCAACGTATTATATTGGTGCTACTTTAAGTTGCGTGGATTCTGACTTTGAGTTACAACTACTCGAGGATGTAAACAAAATTGCATTTAAAGGTTTAGATCAGCGCATGGATCTTGAACTTAGCAAGGCACTCATTCGCGTAGCATTAAAGAAGGTAGCTGAGTACCAGGTAAAGCAAGAAGATAAGACCCTTGGCTCTGTATTGGGATTGATTAACGCTATAACCGAAAAAGCAGATACCCGCAACTGGCAGACTTTGCCCCATAGTATTTATTATGTGCGGGTTCCTTTACAGACAGGGCAAAACAAGATCACATTACACCTCGCAGGACCAGGAGGAGATTCCCATAGCCAGGAGTTTAATTATGAGATAAAGAAGGGGCAGGTACTATTTCACACGTTTAGTTCGTTAGAAAGTGGGTACCCTAATTATGGGTATTGATCGGGCAGCCCAATTTTACCTTCCGCTTCTGCCTGTTATCTTTAGGGTTTAATCGAATCTGACCTGAAATCCAGACTATCCATACTTGCGTTATTGATTACGGGAGCATTGCTGCTTCCGCTTATAGCACTTGGTCAGGATGATAAAAAGCCAACGTTTCCTTTAGAAACTATATATGCCGAGCGGAAGAAGAATCCAACGCGTAAAGTGCTTCAGCATTTTAAGTTGAGTTTTAGTACTGGGGTTGGCCGAACTTATATGAATCATAAGCTCGATAATTATGGTGTATTTCAGAGTAATGGAAATGCCCCACGGATTTTTCCAGTAGGCACGGCTACTGATCCACAATATTCTAATTGGATAAATAAAGTTATAGCCGATCCTTTATCGGCACAGCCAGATAGCTTTTTAGTAAGTGGTGATACTGCCAAACTTGGGTTTAAAGGGAAAGGATTTAGTATTCCTTTCAATCTTACACTTCAATATGAATTTCTAAAACGCTTTCGCCTGGGTGGCGGATATTCTTATGAACCTTTGTTCCTGGGTCAGTTTAAACCAACCTATTTTAAGAGTAAAATCGAAGAGTTCAAACCTTCTGATCCCAATGGTTGGATGCGCAAATTTTATGGTACCGCAGGAGTCTCCTTCTATCGCATCGATAATTTTCTATTTACAGGCGACCTTCAGATCGGAAACTTTAAACCCGGCAAAAATTTTGACTCTGATCTTATCATTAAAAAAGGTTTGTATTACAATTTAGGCGTTACGGTAGATTATGAGCTATCAGAAAATCTTCGGGCATTTGCCAGACCATCGTATGACTTCAAAAGATATACACTAAGTATACCGGGCAGCGCTCCCATTGTTCATAAAATGAATGCCGCTTATCTTCAGTTCGGTTTAACCTATTCATTACCTGAGCTTCCACGCTGCTACCTGAAAGATTGCCACATTCAGATCAACCATGCCCATGGCAACAAAGAGTACAGGAGTAGGAGGCATCCATTCTTCAAAAAACAGAACCCAGGCTATGGAGAAAACTACCCAACCCTTATAAAATATAAGGGCAAAAATAAGCGCAAGCTAAACCCCTATTAAGGCGCTTCTCCTCCCTTGAACTTGACTAAAACATTACTTAAAAATCATCCTTTTTAGGAGCAAATTTCTCAACTATAATTGGCTAATTTTCTCTACCTTGCGACCTTATTTTTAGAGCTATTAAAGGAGCTCCATGACTCAAATTAACCCTAGTTAAAAAGTGGCTGACGAAAGCAATAATCCTCCTGCAAGGCAGAACATTATCCCATCAATATTGAAGATGAAATGCGTGGCGCCTATATCGATTATTCGATGTCGGTTATTGTTTCACGGGCACTTCCAGATGTGCGTGATGGTCTTAAACCAGTGCACCGCAGGGTGTTGTATGGCATGCTCGATCTTGGGGTTAATTATAATAAGCCTCATAAGAAGTCGGCTAGAATTGTAGGAGAGGTTTTGGGTAAATACCATCCACATGGAGACTCCTCTGTGTACGACACCATGGTTAGGATGGCACAAGATTGGTCACTCCGATACACCTTGGTTGATGGCCAAGGAAACTTTGGATCCATTGATGGAGATTCGCCTGCAGCCATGCGTTATACCGAAGCGCGGTTACGCAGGATTGCCGAAGAATTGCTTTCCGATATCAATAAGGAGACTGTAGACTTTCAATCTAACTTTGATGATTCCTTAACCGAGCCAACGGTACTGCCGGGTAAAGTTCCTAACCTGCTTATCAATGGTTCATCGGGAATTGCCGTGGGCATGGCTACCAATATGGCTCCGCACAACTTATCTGAAGTTGTAGATGGAATAATTGCATACATTGATAATAAGGAGATTAGCATAGTTGACTTAATGAAATACATTACCGCTCCTGATTTTCCTACTGGCGGTATTATTTATGGCTATCAAGGGGTGCAAGAAGCCTTTCTTACCGGCCGTGGCAGAATTGTTGTTCGTGCAAAAGCGGAGATAGTGACCGCTGCAAATGGCCGCGATCAGATTATTGTAACCGAAGTTCCCTATATGGTGAATAAGGCGGTTATGATTGAAAAGACAGCCGCACTGATTAACGATAAGAGAATTGAGGGTATTAGCGATATGCGCGATGAATCAGATCGCGATGGGTATCGGGTAGTCTATGACTTAAAGAGAGATGCCATTCCGAATATTGTTTTAAACAACCTTTACAAATACACACAGCTTCAATCTTCTTTTGGTGTTAATAATGTGGCCCTTGTTAAGGGAAGGCCACAGACCCTTAACCTCAAAGACTTAATTGTTCACTTTGTGGATCACCGGCATGAGGTGGTTGTAAGGCGAACTAAATTTGAACTGAATGAGGCGGAAAAACGAGCTCATATATTAGAGGGATATTTGATTGCCCTCGATCATTTGGATGAGGTGATTACCTTAATACGTAACTCACGTGATCCCGAAATTGCCAAGCAAGGATTAATGTCTCAATTCAATCTTTCCGAAATACAGTCCAAGGCTATTTTGGAAATGCGCCTGCAACGATTGACTGGTCTCGAGCGCGAAAAAATTCAGAATGAGTATGATGAGGTAAAAGCTTTGATTGCCCGGTTAAATGAAATCCTGGGTAATGAATCCATTCGTATGGACATCATTAAAGCCGAGCTTGCCGAAATAAAGGAACGGTATGGTGATAAGCGTAGAACAGAGGTAGTTCATAGTGATGAGGATATCACACTGGAAGATATGATTGCCAACGAAGAAATGGTAATCACAATTTCTAATCAGGGTTACATAAAGCGCACCTCACTTTCGGAGTATAGAACTCAGGGAAGAGGTGGTATCTGGTCGAAGGCTGCAGGAAGTAAAGAAGATGACTTTACGGAACATCTGTTTATTGCGCAGGCCCATAACTACCTACTTATTTTCACAGAATTTGGAAAAGTGTATTGGAAGAAGGCCTACGAAATCCCAGAGGGGAATAAGACTTCCAAGGGCAGGGCGATTCAAAATCTATTGAATATTGAATCGGGTGATCGGGTAAAGGCAGTACTCAATGTGAAAAGCTTAACTGACGAATCCGACCTTGCTAATACGTTTGTTATATTATGTACCGAACGGGGTACCATCAAAAAGACTTCACTGGAAGCATACTCCAGACCGCGTGCCAATGGAATTACGGCCATTACCATCAATGAAGGCGACCGTTTGTTAAACGCAGCCTTGACGAATGGCCAGAATGATATTATCATTGCAAAAAGTGAAGGTAAAGCCGTTCGTTTTAACGAAAGAGATGTTCGCCCTATGGGCAGAACCGCTTCGGGTGTTAGAGGTGTAACGCTTGAATCAGCTGATGACCGCGTTATTGGAATGGTTTGCCTAAGCCGCGAAAATGCTAATTTGCTAGTGGTATCAGAGAAAGGCTATGGAAAGCGTTCCTTAATTGAGGATTACCGGGTTACTAAAAGGGGAGGGAAAGGTGTAAAAACCATTAATGTTACAGAAAAAACTGGCAAGCTTGTTGCAATTAAGAGCGTAATAGACAACGATGATCTTATGATCATCAATAAATCGGGAATTAGTATACGAATTAGTGTGGCAGAGTTACGGGTGATGGGTAGGGCCACACAAGGCGTTCGATTAATTAAGTTGAATGAAGATGATGAGATATCATCCGTAGAAAAAATTCAAAAAATAGAAGGTGAGGATGTAGCAGAAGCTAACGAACCTGAAAAAGAATAGACATTAACCTGGACTTAAACTTTAATTTTAACTTGATCATGAAAAAGAGTGTAATTTTTATTTTACTAATTGGCTTTATTTCTTTTCCGTCTTTGGCGCAGAAAGAAATTAAACCCAGCACTTCGAATGCAGAAAAGGCATTACGTGCTGGTAAATATGAAGAAGCCAAGACAATTATTGACGCTACTACTTCCAACCAAAGTTATATGGTGGATAAGAAGGGTGGACCCTCTAAGAATGCTGCAACAGCGTGGTATTTGCGAGGCTTAATTTATGCTGCATTTGATACAACCAAAGTTGCGAGCGCTAAAGCTCTGGTACCCGATGGATTCCCCACAGCAAAAGAATCATTCGACAAATCAAAAGAAATCGATAAAGGGGAAACACCCGCTTTCCTAAAAGATGCTGTTGGATTTCCTATAATGAATGATCAGGTAAATGCTTATCTGGCTCAAAGCTATTTTAACCATGCGGTTTCTGCTTATCAGGATGACAAAATTATAAAAAGCATTTGAACTTACCGAGCGCACTTTATACTTTATTCCTAACGATACGTCCATCCTAATGAATGCAGGAGTATTCTTTGCGCCTTCTGCTGGCGAGTACGACAAGGCCATTAAATTAATCAAGGAATATCAGGAAAAAGGAGGCACCTCCCCAGATGCCTATGTCATGCTATTCAGCATCTACCGTGATCAGCAGAAGGACAATGAGGCAGCTTTGAAACTTTCTGAAGAATTGGTAGCTAAGTATCCAAATAACCCAGAGTATCCAAAGTTTCTATTGGACATGTATGTAAAGATGAACAAGCTACCTGAGGCGAAGGAGCTCATGATGAAACAAGCTGCAGCCGATCCGCAGAATAAAGAATCACGTTATTTTGTAGGTATTATATGCAGTGAGTTAAATGATCCGGCAGGAGCTAAAAAATGGTTTGAAGAGGCTATTAAAATTGATCCAACCTACTTTGAGCCTCAATTGGGATTAGCGGAATTGGTCTATCTGGATGCCAAAACGATAAAGGCTGAAATGAATCAATTGGGTAACTCAAAAGAAGATTTTAATAAGAAAGTGAAGTTGGATAAAGAGTATCAAGATAAGCTTAAGGTAGCTCTTCCGTATTGGACAAATTGCGAAAAACTTAGCCCCGATGATGAAAAAGTTTTGGATACTTTGTATCTCATATACGCTGACTTGGAAATGACAGCTGATGTAGCTCGTATAGAAAAGCGAATGAAAGCGCTTGGATTATTAGATTGATAGATTTCTTTATTAGTCATAAAAAAAGACCTCAGAAATTTCTGAGGTCTTTTTTGTTTAAAAGTGAGGCGACATAACTTCCCAATTAACTTCGCCATTCAAACACCAGGCATGCCAGCAGCGCTTGTAAGATTCCATAGACTAGCCATGTTACCACCATAAAGGCTGAAATGTCAATAGCACTAAACGTTAGTAGCAGTACGGGTGCCATTGCGACCAGCCCATAAGTCACAGAAACCTTCAGTGCTTTGGCAACTCCGGTTTCGGTAATTAATTCTTTAGATCGATTCCAAAACCATAAAATAGCTGCACTCAGTGCAAAGGGGTGTAAATAGAACAACCAATCGGTGTTAAACGAATTAGAACGGAATACCGGGCTATAGTATTCTTCAATCAAGACAGGAAAGAATGAGATTAAGCCGTAGAGCAAACCCACGCTAACGATTAGTACCGTAGCGCCTGCCAATAGAATTGTTACAAAGTTTTTCATTTTTCTTTTTTAACAAAAGTCATACTTGGGATGCTAAAAGTCAATGGATCAGGTCATAGGCTAAACTGATAAAAATCATAATTGACACTGACTCTCGACAGTACGTGGAGAATAATCAGAGACTAAATTTCCAATACAAAATTTAAAGCCATGGAAACCCAACTCAATTATATAAATACGGATGGTAATTCTGCCGTTGCCAATATTGCCTATGCTTTTAGTGAAGTAGCAGCCATTTACCCAATAACACCCTCTTCGGACATGGGTGAAAAAGCAGATGCTTGGTCAGCCGAAGGGCGTAAGAATATTTTTGGTGAGCGGGTAGATGTCGTTCAAATGCAGTCGGAGGGTGGTGCGGCTGGTGCCATTCACGGAGCACTAACCGGTGGTGCCATGGCCACTACGTTCACTGCCTCGCAAGGCCTGATGTTAATGGTGCCCAACATGTTTAAAATTGCGGGCGAAATGATACCAACGGTTTTTCACGTGTCGGCCCGATCGTTGGCGTGCCAGGCGCTTTCAATTTTTGGTGATCACTCAGATGTAATGGCTACCCGCGGAACCGGTTTTGCTATGTTATCGTCAGGCAATGTGCAGGAGGCGCAGGATCTGGCAGTAATTGCTCACCTCGCCACGTTAGAATCGCAAATACCCTTTCTCCACTTCTTTGATGGTTTTCGCACCTCGCACTCGATACAAAAAATTGTTCCTATAGAATATAGTTTGTTGCATGATATGCTCGACATGAAGTATGTCGAAGCTTTCCGAAACAATGCATTAAAGCCTGAGACTCCTTTTTGTAAGGTAGGTGCACAAAATCCTGATGTTTATTTTCAAGGCCGGGAGACGGTGAATAAATATTACGATGCCTGCCCTGGAATAGTGAAGAAGTACATGAATTTGTTTGGAGAGAAGACGGGCCGTTACTACAAACTATTTGAATATGTGGGCGACCCCAAGGCTACTAAAATTCTTATCTCTATGGGGTCTTCCATTGAGACCATTGAAGAGACTGTCAATTATCTGATTGCTAAAGGTGAAAAGGTAGGCGCTATCAAAGTGAGGTTATATCGGCCTTTTAGCTTACAGGATTTTTTGGATGTTGTACCCACCAGTGTTAAGAAAATTGCTGTGCTGGATCGTACCAAGGAGCCCGGCTCTCTGGGAGATCCACTTTTCTTGATGTAGTTGCCGCACTGCGCACCCGACCTGGAAATTCAAATCATTGGTGGCCGGTATGGGCTCTCCTCGAAAGAGTTCAGCATCTTCTATGGTGAAAGCGGTATTCGATCATCTGGATAGCAATGGCTGGCACGGATTTACCGTGGGCATAAACGATGACGTTACGCACAAATCTATTTCTGTCAAGGAAGAAATTGATACCGAGCAGGAGGGGATTGCACGGTGCAAGTTCTGGGGATATGGATCGGATGGGACCGTTAGTGCAAATAAAAGTGCTATTAAAATTATTGGTGAAAGTACCGACCTATTTGTTCAGGGATATTTTCAATATGATTCAAATAAATCTGGTGGCTATACAGTATCGCACCTGCGTTTTGGTAAAAAACCAATTCAATCTGAGTACCTGTTAAACAAAGTTGACTTTGTTGCCCTACACAGACCACAATATATCGGACAATACGATATTCTTGAAGGTATAACCGAAGGGGGTACGTTTCTGATCAACAGTAGTCAGAAGCCAGAAAATATTTTCCGACTCTTTACGCGGGATATGCAGGAAACAATTTGGAAGAAAAAGATAAAAGTGTTTGCCATCGATGCATCAACAGAGATAAAAGAATTGGTACCAGCCGGTTCAGGAGAGTTCGCTGATTTGGTGATTGATCCAATTCTAAGACTTAAGGGTGACACTATTCCGGTTTCTAGAATGCCGTTAAACGGTGCTGTACCCACGGGTACAAAGAAACTGGAATATCGGGGCGTACCCGGTAATCCCGCTATATGGATTGATAAACTTGACTTTGTAAAGGAGCCTTACATTGCTGAGCCCTATATTGAATATCCTCCGAGTTGTTCAGGTTGTGGCGAAGTTCCATACATACATTTAGTAACACAACTCTATGGCGATCGAATGATGATTGCCAACGCAACGTGTTGCACCTCAATTTATGGAGGCACCTTTCCAACCATACCCTATACAAAAGATAGTAAGGGCAAGGGACCTGCATGGGCTAATTCTTTATTTGAGGACAATGCTGAGTATGGATTTGGTATGCGTATGGCGGTAGACTCAAACCGCAAACAGTTAAAGACAAATGTTATTGCGTTGATACCCTTATTGAATAATGCCCCTTTGCGTAACGCACTCGAAAGGTCTGATGTTATTTGATGAAGTTAATCGGGAAGCAAAAGATCACGCAGATGTTATTAAGAATTTTCTTGGTGAGGAACGTAAAAGAAGCTCGGGCAAGAAAGAGCTGCGAATACTTCTTGACAAAGTGGCAGAACTGCAAGATTACTTTGTTGACAAGAGCGTGTGGATTTTTGGTGGTGATGGTTGGGCTTATGATATCGGGTTTGGTGGACTTGATCACGTAATGGCTTCAAATAAAAATGTAAATATTCTGGTGATGGATACAGAAGTGTATTCCAACACGGAGGTCAGGCATCTAAAGCAACTCCACGCGGTGCTGTAGCCAAGTTTGCTTCTGGATGGTAAAAAACTGAGCAAAAAGAATCTGGGTTTGATGATGACAACCTATGGCAACGCGTATGTAGCCGTGGTTAATATGGGTATGGATCGTGACAAGACAGCGCTTGCCTTTGTGGAAGCGGAGAAACACAATGGACCATCGCTCATTATTGCTTACTCACCATGCATTGCCCATGGGTATGATATGAAATATGCGAAGAAGCAATCCGAAAAGGCTGTTAAGTCTGGTTACTGGCCCATGTATCGATTCAATCCTGAATTGCGTGCCGAAGGTAAAAATCCATTTAGCTGGGATGTACCGGCCACGGAAGACGCGGTAACTTTTAAAGATTACCTGGAAGAAGAGATCCGATACAAAACGCTCAACTTCTCGAACCCTGTTGAAGCAGATAGACTAAGTAAGCTGGCTATAAAAGATAACGAACAGCGGTTTAGTGACATTAAACATTTATCAGATACTCAACCATAAACCTTATCACTCATGGTCGATTTAAAAACTAATTATTGTGGACTTGAATTAAAGAATCCTATCGTAGTGGGCGCCAGCAATCTTGTTTCAGATATAGATAATCTGGTGAAGTTAGAAAAGCTGGTGCTGCAGCGATTGTATATAAATCGTTGTTTGAAGAGCAAATCCAGTTGGAATCCCTGGAGATGGAAAATAAGCAGGAAGCTTATAGTAATTGGGATTCGGAACATGATTCATTCTTTCCAAAACTTAAACATGGGGGCCCGGCCGAACATTTATTGAAATTACGCCAGGCCCGTAACGCAATTTCCATTCCGCTAATTGGTAGTTTGAATTGCGTATATCGCGATACTTGGGTGGAGTATGCAGAGAAGATGGCCGAAACAGGTATTGATGCTCTGGAGTTAAATTTCTACACCAGCGAAGTGGGCTTTGAAACGGATGGAGCTGCTTTAATAAGGGAGCAGTTAGAAGTTCTAAAGAGTGTACGCAAGTCTATTCGCATTCCGGTTATTGTAAAACTGAGTCCGTTTTATACCAACACACTTTCGGTAATTTCTAAAATGGATAAAGCGGGGGCTTCTGGCTTTGTTCTCTTTAACAGACTCTTTCAACCCGACATTGACATAGAGAAAGAAATCCATCATTATCCTTACAATTTCAGTAGTGAAAATGATAACCGTTTGGCATTACGGTATGCGGGTTTGCTATATAGTAACATTGATGCATCCATTATCAGCAATACAGGAATTCTATCAGGTAACGATGTCATTAAAATGCTTTTGGCTGGGGCCGATGCCGTTCAGGTTGTAAGTGCAATCTACAAACGGGGTATTCACGTGGTTGAAACTATGCTGCATGAGATTGAGCAATGGATGGAAAAGAAAAAATATCCATCGATCAATGAATTTAAAGGTAGACTATCAAAAGAAAATATGATTGACCCCTTTTCGTACAAACGGGCTCAGTATGTCGATATTCTTATGCGCTCAGAAATATTTATGCAATATCATCCCAAGCATGGTGAATTAGAGGACGGTCGTGATGATATTTAACAATTAGTAACATTAAACTTTAGATAACTATGGCAAAAATTGGAATTTTTTACGGTTCAACAGATGGCAACACCGAACGGGTTGTTACTCAAATACAAACTTTATTAGGTGGAGAGCCTGTAGCAGCCTTACATAATGTGAACTCTGCTTCAGCCGATGATATGCAACCTTATTCTTATTTGATTCTGGCTTGCCCCACTTGGGAGATCGGTCAGTTGCAGGAAGATTGGGATTCATTTATTGATGAATTGCAGGATGTCGATTATACAGGGAAAAAAGTTGCCTATGTAGGATTAGGTGACGCGGATGGCTATCCGGATACTTTTATTGATGCTCCGGGAATTATTAATGATCGGATTAAAGATAAAGGTGTAACAGTGGTTGGTCAATGGCCAACAGAGGGTTATAACTTTGAAGCTTCGAAGGGCGTAGTGGATGGCAAATTTCTTGGATTGGTAATCGATGAAGAGAACCAAAAGGATTTGACTGCAGGGAGAATTGAGAAGTGGGTGGGTATAATTAAGCCTGAGTTTCAATAATAAATACAATGGCCGAGATCAGGTTCAAGAAGCCCATCTATCCGGTTAGTAACTCGCTGCGAAATTACCTGCGAGTTACTAACCGTGAAATTGATGTGCCCATTTCGTATCAGGACCTGACACACGCCAATAGTACGATTGCTCTCTTGGATAAGAAGGGTAAAGATACATTATGGGAAACCATGATTTATTCTGAATCTGATAGACAGTTTATTCATGAAGGATTACGTAAGGTGTATGCGCAATTAAAAGTAGGTGGCGATACTTCTGTGATCGACCACCTTTTTATTGAGCGGGTGGACTATTGCTTGTATGCCAATACGCATCCCTTCCGGATTCGCATTGTGAATAAGTTGAACGATTTGTTTGACTATTTCTACCTCAAGCAAACCGATGCATCGCGTGTTTATGGTATGGAGCTCGAGCATTTGCTTTCCCCGAACAAAATCAATTACCTGGTGAAAGGTGATACCTTCATGGAAGAACATATCCAGGGAATTCCGGGCGATACCTTCATTCATCATTACCTGATGGAAAACACAAATTACAATCCCATTCGGATAGCCAAGGAGTTTGTAAAGTTCAATGAACGTAGCCTGGTACAATTACTTGGTGACATGCGTAGAGATAATTTTGTTGTTGAGATCATTCCTGATTTTGATGAACTTCATTTCAGGCTGAGGTCGATTGATTTTGACCAGGAATGTTATGAAGGAAGTAGCCGTATTTACATGCCTCAATATTTTAAGGAGAATAATCCGATTATTGATTTAGGTTTTAAAACGATGTCTCCGGTATTGGAATTACAATATCAAAAAGAAGAAAACGAATGCGGCTTCGAAACAGAGTGAATACTTCGTATGGTCAACTTAATTCGTTGTTGGATTCTATGGCACAAGACGAACTATCAAAACAAGAAAACATAATCCAACTTAAAAACGAATTGGCTGAACTTTATCAGGATGATGAATTTCTAAGTAAGGATACGATGGGACAACTTGTTCGTACAAGTTTGCGCATGCTGGAGAAATATCCGGTGCGAAATAGATTAAGATCAAAACCGGTGCTTACATGACAACCCAATCAGAATATCTGGAGCATATAGGATTAGTCATTGACACCAAGGGAGGTCATCTTAAAATAGCTTTGATCGGATCCGGCTGTTCGGGTTGCCATAACAGTTTATGCATGTTGGGAAGTTCAAAAGCAAAAGAGATTGATTTAGTTTCTAATGAAAATAGCCTTCATGTCGGAGATGAGGTGCTTGTTAAAGTCAATCCCACATCAGGATATAAAGCTGTGATGCTTCTTTATATTTTTCCGTTTGTACTGATGATGTTGGCTCTATTCCTTGTGGCCAACGCAGGGTATAGCGAGGGGATGGCAGGACTAGTCTCATTATTTGTGCTACTTCCTTATTTTTTTATAATCTATCTGTTTAAAAAGAGTTTGGCAGGCCAATGCAATTTTGAAGTGATGAAAAGATGAATCAGGTTATACTCTATACGATTATCAGTTTAACAGCAATAGGAATATTAGCTGCTGTGGTAATTTATTTTGTCTCTAAAAAGTTTGCTGTACAAGAAGATGATCGGATAGCTAAAGTGGAAGCTGTACTGCCTAGTACAAATTGTGGCGGCTGCGGACACCCAGGCTGTCATGCTTTTGCTATAGCTGTAGTTGATGCGGGTGACCTTACAGTTTTGCATTGCCCGGTTGGTGGAAATGCGGTAATGAAACAAGTCGGTGACATCCTGGGCATAAAAGCAGTAGAACGAGACCCTTACGTTGCAGTAGTCCGGTGTTCTGGATCGTTTGAATATCGAAAGAAGACCAATGTGTATGATGGTGCCGAGTCTTGCAAAATTGCAGCTGCCTTATACAGTGGAGATACGGGTTGTGCCTACGGATGTTTAGGTATGGCCGATTGTGTGGATGTCTGTGATTTTGAAGCCATGTACATGGATGAGAAGACAGGCCTGCCCGTGGTGATCGAAGATAAGTGTACAGCCTGCAACGCGTGTGTGAAGGAATGCCCAAAAGATATCCTACAACTCTGGCCGATGGGCAAAAAAAACCAACGGGTTTATATTGCTTGTCTTAATGAAGAAAAAGGCAGCACCGCGCGCAAAGAATGTGCAGTAGCCTGCTCAGGTTGCAGCAAATGCTTTGAAGCTTGTCGCTACGATGCCATTACCATGAATAACAGCCTGGCGCTGATTGATCCGGAGAAATGCAAATTGTGTATGGAGTGTGTCGATACATGCGATGTTCACAATATCATTACGGCAAATGTAACTCCCGAAAAGATTCAGTCGGCCAATGAGCAGCGACTGAAGCGGGAAGAACGTGCCCGCAAAAAGAAAGAAGAAGAGAAACTTGCTGCGCAAGTGGAAAAACAAAAGGACGATGAAACTCCGCAAGAATAAAACTTTTAAATTAGGTGGTGTTCATCCGGACGATCAAAAAATTTCGGCTGGTATCGCTATTACACCTTTGCCTTTACCTAAAATCGTAACCATTCCGATTACCCAACACATTGGGGCACCCGCTAAAATTGTTGTACAGCGAGGCGATATGGTTAAAGTGGGTCAAATAATTGCCACACACGAAGGCTTTGTGTCTTCCAACATCCACGCATCGGCATCTGGTCGGGTGGGAGTAATAGAAGAAGTAATGGATAGCAGTGGGTTTAAACACACGGCTATCTCTATACGCGTAAAAGGTGATGATTGGGAAGAAAGCATTGACCGAAGCGAGACACTGGTAGAAGAAATTAAATCCGAGCCCAAGGAAATTGTAACCTGTATCATGAATGCTGGTGTAGTAGGCATGGGTGGTGCGGCCTTTCCATCGCATGTAAAGCTAAGTGTGCCAGAAGGCAGGCACGTTGATTATTTGTTGATCAATGGCGTTGAATGTGAGCCCTACCTTACGGCCGATCATCGCATTATGCTTGAAAGGCCCAGAGAGATTATTGTTGGAATTAAAATATTGATGAAGGCCTTAGGTGTTCAACACGCCATTATCGGAATTGAAGATAATAAACAAGATGCCATTGAATTGTTTCAGAAATTGCTCAAGAAAGAATCGGGGATTACAGTCGAAGCACTCGCGGTGCAATATCCGCAAGGTGGAGAGAAGCAGTTGATTCAGGCGTTGTTGAATCGCGAAGTTCCTTCTGGTGGTCTTCCCTCTGATGTTGGGGTGATTGTTCATAACGTGGAACGACTTATGCGATCTATCAGGCCGTGCAAAAAACAAACCGTTAATTGAGCGCGTGGTTACTGTTACTGGAAAATCCGTTAAGCAACCATCCAACTTTTTGGAAAAGGAACTTCGGGTATTTTACTAATACCCAAAGACGAAGCCAGCCGCGCGGAAGTATATAATTGTTTGCATTGTGGTAAGTGTATTGAAGCCTGCCCTATGGGTCTCGAGCCGTATCGGTTATTGCTTATGTCAAAGAAGGGAAATAGTCAGCGAGCTAAAGAAGAACATATTCTGGATTGTATTGAATGCGGTTCGTGCTCTTTTGTTTGCCCTTCCAATCGACCTATTCTGGATTATATCCGGTTGGGTAAAACACAAATCAGAAAAGAGAAGAAAGTATGAGCGATAATCTTCTTACCGTTTCACCCTCGCCCCATGTACACACCGAGCTTACAGTGCCCCAAATTATGCGCGGTGTTATTATCGCTATGGTACCAGCACTACTTTTTTCAATTTATAATTTTGGGATAAGCGCACTCTATGTTTCTTCTTATCCGTATTCTTTTGTGTAGGCATTGAGTACGGAATTTCAAGGTATCTGCTAAAGCGTGCCAGTTCGATATACGATGGATCGGCTGTTATCACAGGGTTGCTGTTGGCATTCAATGTGCCCAGCAACTTGCCCTGGTATATTATTTTTATTGGAAGCGCAGTTTCTATCGGAATTGCTAAAATGAGTTTTGGTGGTTTAGGAAACAATCCATTCAATCCGGCTTTAGTGGGTCGCGTATTTTTACTCTTATCGTTTCCGGTTCAAATGACTTCATGGCCTGTTAAAGGAGCGAGTTTATCATTCGATGCGGTAACCAATGCAACACCACTTGGCATGTTAAAAGAAGGAGTAAATGCGGGTACTTCTGTAGATGTGTTAATGCGTGACATGCCTTCGTATGCCGATTTCTTTTTTGGAATGCAATCGGGCAGTCTTGGGGAAGTATCGGCATTTGCGATTTTACTTGGATTGATATACATGATATATCGCAAAATAATTACCTGGCATATTCCCGTATCGATGCTAGTGACCATTGCAGTATTGACTGGATTATTTTGGTTGCTGAACCCCGCTAAATATGTGAGTCCGCTATTTCATTTGTTAACCGGTGGCATTATGCTAGGCGCAGTATTTATGGCTACCGACTATGTAACCTCGCCCTTTACGCATCGCGGAATGATTCTATTTGGTGTGGGTATAGGCGTACTAACTGTTTTAATCCGCCTCTTTGGAAGTTATCCGGAAGGCGTTTCGTTTGCTATTTTGATTATGAACGCTTTCGTACCTATGATCAATAAGTATGTCAAAGAACCCCGATATGGTGCCAGAACAAAAAAGAGTAAGTAAAGATTATAAGTAAAATGGCTACAATAAAATCTACCTTCTTAAACTTAGTCATTACCCTGGCGGTAATTACGCTGGTGGGTAGCTTGGCGTTAGGCTATGTTTTTCAATGGACGAAAGAGCCCATCGCGAAAGCACAAATGGAGAAACAGTTACGGGCAATCGAAGCCGTTGTAAAAGGCTATGACAATAATCCGGTTACAGAAAAATTTAAAGTGGCCACCCCGGATGGATCGGATAGCCTAGAATTTTTTCCAGCAAAGAAAGGCGGTCAATTAATTGGGATGGCGGTAAAAACGAAATCAAGTAAAGGGTATGCTGGAGATATCTGGTTAATGATTGGATTTAATATGCAAGGCGAGATACAGCGGGCTGTAGTTATTGAACACAAAGAAACACCGGGGCTAGGATCAAAAATGACTGGTGCGAAATTTCTTGATCAATTTTTAAATAAAAATCCAGGATCAACTAATCTTAAGGTTAAGAAAGATGGTGGTAGCATCGATGCGATTACAGGTGCCACCATTAGTTCACGCGCATTTTCAGAAGCAGTTCAGCGGGCTTACGAAACATTTCAATCTATGAATTATGGCAACGCAGCTAAGCAATAAAGAAAACTTTTTGAAGGTCATCATCCGCGAGAATCCGGTGTTTGTGATTTTACTTGGACTATGCCCAACGCTGGGCGTTACCTCATCGGCTGTCAATGGGTTAGGAATGGGCATTGCTACTTTGTTTGTGTTGGTCATGTCGAATTCAGCGATCTCTTTGGTGAAGAATCTGATTCCCGATAAGGTGCGCATACCTGCTTTTATTGTAATCATCGCTTCGTTTGTAACGGTCGTTCAATTATTAATGGCAGCCTACACACCTGCCTTAAATGAGCAACTTGGCATATTTATTCCACTCATTGTTGTGAATTGTATTGTACTGGGTCGCGCAGAAGCTTTTGCTTCACGAAATACATTATGGGCAAGCACCCTCGATGGACTAGGTATGGGTATAGGATTTACCTTCGCACTTACTTTGCTTGGAAGCATTCGCGAGTTGTTGGGCAGCCTTTCCATTTTTGGGTTTAAGTTGTTTGATGCCGATGGTATGTTGGTTTTTGTTTTGGCACCGGGCGCTTTTATTACACTTGGGTTTATAATTGCGACTATGGCCTGGATGAAAAGAAAGAAAACTGTAAAACATTAATTGATCGATTATGGAATACCTCGTTATTATAATCTCTACCATTTTCATTAACAATATTGTTC
This sequence comes from Flammeovirgaceae bacterium, assembly GCA_016709845.1. Taxonomy (GTDB): domain Bacteria; phylum Bacteroidota; class Bacteroidia; order Cytophagales; family Cyclobacteriaceae; genus ELB16-189. The sequence continues at coordinate 167,996 of JADJMA010000007.1, forward strand.
TAGCAAAGTTCTTAGGTATTTGCCCATTCCTGGGAGTTTCGAAAAACACTTCCACAGCAATAGGCATGGGTGGCGCTGTAATTTTTGTAATGACCATTTCAACCATTATGACCTATCTGGTACAACATTATATTCTTATCCCGCTCAACATTGCTTATATGCAAACGGTAACCTACATTTTGGTGATCGCTTTTTTGGTACAGGTAGTAGAGATCGTTTTGAAAAAAGTAAGCCCTGACTTATACCAGGCCTTAGGCGTGTACTTACCATTAATAACCACCAACTGTACCATTTTAGGCGTGGCTATTTTAGTCATTCAAAACGAGTTTAATCTATTTCAGAGCGTAGTTTTTGCAATTGGTAATTCAGTGGGATTTACATTAGCCATTACCATCTTTTCCAGCTTACGAGAACAGCTGGACATGTCTGATCTTCCTGAATCTATGCAAGGCATACCGGCAGCGTTAATCACAGCCAGTATCTTATCCATGGCCTTTATGGGCTTTGCAGGATTAGTTTGATCTTCGATTTTTAAATATTTATGGAGTTCCAAACTTTGGAACTCCATAAATAACTAATGAGAAATTCTTCTTAAACTAACTGACAGGCACCCCCGGCACAAGCGGCTTCAGCCTTATGATCGGTCTCATCATCGGTTTCGTAAACGTGGGTTAGGTCAATTGACTTCAAACTTTTTCTCAAGACGCATAAAATCTTCTTTAGCAATATCTTCGAAAGGTGCTTGCTTATAATTGCCATTGTCGAATGGCAGCACGCTTAATCCATTATAAGAAGCTTTATTCTCCCACATCCAGACACCCACAGCTTCCCAATCACCATCAGGAATTGAAACAGTGGCCGAAACATTGTTAGCATTGTTGCCTCTTCTAAAACCATTACGCACCCATTCCGCATTAAACTTTTTGATTCGTTCTAATAAATCAAGTGTACTTTCTGTTCGTAAAATACTTCCGCTAGGAGCTTTTTGTGGCATGCATATAATTGCCTGCTTTTTATTTAGCATATCATCTTCTAATAATTCAGGATGAGCTATCCGTAAGTATTCGTACAGCGCTTCGTTTTTGCCAATGCGAATTCGTCTGATGTAATAATCGTTATGCCAGGCATGAATGCCAGAGCTGGTTCCTAAAACCAGCGAAGAAGTGCCCGAAGGTTTGATGGTAGTGCAGCGTGCTGCGAATTGTATTCCAATGGCTGAAGAGGTGTCGAGATTAACATGCTTCACTTCCTGGGCTGTTTCGTTTAAATCGAGTTTGGCAACACGACCGCTGGCAATGCCCGTCATCCCTACACCAATCAGCGCATCTTGTTCAGTTGTGGTTTTCCAGACTTCGCGGAGATAATGAAAATTAGTGAAGCCTGCTTGTAACGTACCTAAGTAAGATGCTACCCGTGCTCGGGCATTCAATTCATCCTGTGTTTCAACATCCGACACATTAACTTCACATAGATTGCAAAATTGAAATGGTCGTAAGGCAATTTCACAGCATGGGTTAGTGCCCCAATCGGTATCGTTAGTAAAGTAGAATCCGGGTTCTCCGGAGCCTGACAATTCAATCTTTTTCCATAACTGAAGAAATTCATTTTGTGTGATGTTATCTCTTTGCAGAACCACCGAATTGTTAGCTCTACCGCGTTGCTCATTCAACTCCCACCAGTTGCCATATTTGCAAGTAAGCATTTCTTCATCCTCATAGAGAATAGCGAAATCATAGCCGACCTGCGAATACCACCGGCTAACACCGCATTGGCCAGGTAACACATCAGATCATGACATTCTAATGGCGTAAGTTTTTCGCCATCTTCTTTACGATCTAATAGTGCCCACCGGAAGGTAAGCACAGTTATAAATGCGTGAGTTATTTCTGGCAATAGCAGTTCCTGCAAATTGCATAGCACGCATGGACGGCAGCACTTTTCTATTTCGTACCCACTGCATGGCTTCTTCAATCTCCTGGCTTTGATGCGGATACTTCTCTGTCATCATGTGCTGATATCTTGTACAGATTTCATCCCAGGTTTCTCTTCGCTTTTGTTCAGGTAAATACCGGGCGTATTTCATGTACACAACAATGTCGCTGAGGATTTGTTGATTAAGTTCCATAGTGGTTGGTAGTTAAAAGGTTAAAAGATTAAAAAATGACAACGGAACAAGTATCAGAACTTTCTCATTCAAATTATATGATTTTTGTCAGGATCCATGAGATAGATCCCACTAAGTATTGAATCTGAGTTTTGACAGTAACTCCAAAGAGAAGATTATTTGACCTCCCAGTAGCTGCCCCCAAGCAGCAATGATTCTAAATTGCCAACTCCTTTTGTTTCAACCTCATGCTGAATTTGTTCTACCACACGCTCTTCATACGGACTGCGATCAAGATTTTGCAAAGTACCCATGGGCCGTGGTAAGGTTTCTGAGTAAGTCATATTGGCGAGTATGAAAGCCAGGGTTGAGTCCTTTTCATTGTGCACAAGCACGTCACTTATACTGTGGCCACTCTCATTTAGATCAATTACGGTGGGTGTGTAGCCTTCTAATTTGATTCCCTTATCTTTTTTCTTTCCGAATACAAGGGGCATATCATGTTCTAACCATACGGTATGATCTTCGTTCGTTTCTCTATTTGTGTATAGATCGAAAGCGCCATCGTTAAAGATTCTACAATTTGTATAAATCTCAACAAACGAGAATCCCTTATGTTGATGGGCTTTGAGTAACAATTGCTGCAACTGCGCTCGGTCTTTATCGTGCCCGCGAGCTACAAAGGTTGCGCTAGCACCTAACGCAAGCGACACGGGATTAAATGGATCGTCTAATGCACCAAGCGGTGATGACTTTGTAATCTGGCCGCGATGCGAAGTAGGAGAGTACTGACCCTTGGTAAGTGAATACACTTCGTTATTAAACATGAGTACATTCATATCTACATTTCTACGACACGCGTGAATAAAGTGATTGCCACCGATACTCATATTATCGCCATCACCCGTTACAACCCAAACGCTAATGTCTGGTCTCGCAATTTTTAATCCGCTGGCAATGGGTAGTGCTCTTCCATGAATTCCATGAAAACCATAGGTATCCATGTAATAAGGAAAACGACCCGAACAACCGATACCTGAAATGAAGGCTATCTTTTTCCTTGGGGATACCTAATTCGGGCATCAATTTCTGGGCGGGAGATAGTACGGATAAAGCTCCGCAGCCCGTACACCAGCGCACATCCACAGAAGGCTTAAAATCTTTTGGCGTATAGTTGGTATCACCACTATGTGGTTTTTCGAGCATCTCATCAATAAGTGTTTTCATGTTATCTCTTTTTATAAATCTACAGGGATATCTAATTTATTCTCTGGCCATTTCTTTATGTTGTCCATGGTAAGAAGTACCATTAGTTTTTCTTCCAGTTCAATGGACTTAAAAGGCTTGCCTTGTACTTTGTTAATCCCAATAACGGGCTTCAGATATTTTGCCTGGATAAGATTTTTTAATTGGCCTAAGTTTAACTCTGGAATTACAACCCGCTCAAAACGATGTAACACATCGCCCAGATTTTTTGGGAATGGATTCAAATACCGAAGGTTGGCGAACGATAAATTATAGCCAGCCGCTTTCAATTTTAGTACTGCAGATTTGGCTGCGCCATAGGTACTACCCCAACTTAGTAATAATATATCGCCTTCGGGTTCGCCCATTACTTCCAATTCTGGAATGTCATTGGCAATACCATCAATTTTTTTCTGGCGTAACTCAACCATTTTTTGATGATTGCTCGGATCGTGACTGACCACGCCACTTCCGTCTTCTTTTTCTAATCCGCCAATGCGATGTTCCATGCCCTGCATGCCGGGTATAGCCCACAATCGGCTAAGTGTTTCTGGATTTCGCAGATAAGGTTTAAAGGTGGATGGATCAGTAGCGAAGTTTGGTTCTATTTCTGCCAGCTTGTCAAGTTCTGGTATCCGCCAAGGCTCAGAAGATTGTCCGATATATCCATCAGTAAGCAACATTACTGGCGTCATGTATTTTAAGGCTATCCGTGCGGCTTCCATCGTCATATTAAAGCAATCGGCTGATCCTGAAGCGGCTAAAACAGGTAAGGGTGCTTCGCCATGGCGACCATACATGGCTTGCATCAGGTCACTTTGTTCTGTTTTGGTGGGCAAACCCGTTGACGGACCAGCACGCATAACATCAACAATTATTAAAGGCAATTCAGTCATTACTGCCAGCCCGATCGCTTCAGTCTTTAAGGAAAGTCCGGGTCCGCTTGTTGTAGTTACTGCGAGGCTTCCGCCAAAGGCAGCACCCATTGCACTCGTGATTGCTGCAATCTCATCTTCGGCTTGTAAATGTTTTACCCCATACTTTTTATAACCAGAAATAGCATGCAAGATATCGGTGGCAGGTGTAATAGGATAAGAGCCTAGAAAGAGCGGTAGCTTTGCTTTGGTGGCTGCTACAACTAAACCAAGAGCAACCGCTTGATTGCCGGTAATGCTGCGATATTTACCCGGAGGAAGGTCAGACTTATCAACTATATATTGTTTCCTAAACTCCGGATTCTTTTCGGCATAGTTCCAACCGCCTTGCAGTGAATGTACGTTGGCAAGAACTAAATCTTCTTTGTCTTTAAACTTTTTATTAATCCAGTTTACGGTTGGCTCAAGGGGTCTGTTGAATAGCCAATACGTAATGCCCAAGGCAAAAATATTCTTTGTGCGCTGTATTATTTTTGATGGAATATCCAGTTCAATGAATGCTTTTTCAATTCATCCGTCATGTTTATTCAAAGACATGAAAGTTTTTTACTGTATCATCCTCTAAAGGATTTTTCGTATAGCCCGCCAGTTTAAGATTACGGTCATCAAACCCTTCGGTGTCCACAATAATAATCCCTTGTTCACGAACATTTGCTAAATTCACTTTCAACGAAGCTGCGTTCATCGCAACGAGCACATCTACAAAGTCGCCTGTGGTATTAATATGGCGGGTTCCAAAGTGCACTTGAAAGGCGCTGACGCCATAGAGTGTTCCTTCCGGAGCTCGAATTTCCGATGGGAAATCCGGAAAAGTATTTACTTCATTTCCAGCAAAGCCAGAAGTATCCGAAAATTGGGTTCCAACTAATTGCATCCCGTCACCCGAGTCTCCCGGCAAACCGAATCGTTACCTCCTCCAAATGTTCAATTAACTTATCCATGGCGATATTTTTTTATTGATGGGATAAGTTTGGTAAATTATAGTCTTCAATCTATGATTTATGTCATGTAGATGAATGATAAAAGACGAATAGAATTTGTGATCTTTTGATTTTATCACTTGGATTTGGAGAATCTCAGTACTATAAAATAAAGGTCATATCGGAATTGAATTTGAGGGGCTTAATCTTGGCGAACAAGAAGGTATACTCGCCACGAAGGCATTACTAGAAGAGACAATTAAACAGTTAACCTAATTATTAACTGCCCCTTTCAAAATTTTAATAATCGATTCATCAATCCGTTTGGGTCTCATGGATTGGCTATCTAACATACACCAGGTTGTCTTCGCTTTAACCAACGTTTTCCCGGTTTTTGGATTAGTAATTTCAACATACCGGATGGATCGTGGTCCTGTAGTTTCGCCTACCCAGGTATTGGCAACCAGTTGATCATTTTCAAAGGCTGCACCCAGGTAGTCAATTTCATGCCTCAACACTACCCATACGTTTAGTTTTTTTATTTCGGGTGTTGCTAAAACATTCCAATGGGCGGCCGCTACTTCCTGTGCCCAGCCGAGATAAACAACATTATTAACATGCCCTAATTCATCAATATCAGATTGATAAACCAGAATATTTTTACTGAATACATTCGCTTTTATTTCTTCCATGCCATTTTTATTCTCAATAGAGAACTGATACAAGGTAAGGTTAACTTAATCCTATGAAAGTGTTCATGTTTATGACTTGGAGCTCTGAGGAAAAAGTTTGATAACTTATTGTACCTTGCACAATCAATTATGGTTTGAACCATACTTTTAGACTTAATAAGATACATTTTGACATTTCACGATTTTAGCTTCAATCCCCGCTTAGTGGACGGATTGGATGCCATGGGCTTTCTCAAAGCCAACCCCCATTCAAGTACAGGCAATTCCAGTTATACCTGGACAAAAAGATTTGATTGCCTGCGCACAAACAGGCACAGGCAAAACGGCAGCCTATGTACTACCGATTTTAAACAATATTGTTAGTTCAGAAAAGCGACATCTGAATACTGTTATTATAGCGCCAACACGAGAACTTGCCCAGCAGATTGATCAACAAATTGAAGGGTTTTCTTATTTTTTGGGTGTGAGCTCAATAGCAATTTATGGTGGTGGCGATGGTGCTACCTGGGATCAACAGAAACGTGCCATGGAAGGTGGTGTGGATATTATTATTGCAACCCCGGGCGTTTGATTGCACAGATCGCGATGGGTACAATTAAATTCGATCACGTAGAACATCTTGTACTCGATGAAGCTGACCGCATGCTCGACATGGGATTTTATGAAGACATCATTCGGATCATAAAGGAGCTACCGGCCAAGCGACAAACATTATGTTTTTCCGCTACCATGCCACCCAAGATTCGCGCGTTAGCGAATCGTATTTTACAAAACCCCGTTGAGATTAATATAGCGCTTTCCAAACCTGCCGAGGGAATTTTACAACAAGCGTATGTAGTTCATAACGAACAAAAGGAAAAATTAATTGATCTGATTTTAAAGGATAAGGCCTTTAACAGTGTATTGATTTTTGCGTCAACGAAAGAAAATGTAAAGAAGCTAGATCGAAATCTGAATCGGTTAGGACTCAAAGCAAAAGCAATTCATTCAGATCTTGAGCAAAATGAACGTGAACATGTGTTACGCGAATTTAAAAACAAGCAGTTATCGATTTTAATTGGTACCGATGTGCTTTCGCGAGGTATTGACGTGGAAGGAATTGATCTGGTAATCAACTTTGATGTGCCCCCTGATCCGGAAGATTACATTCACCGTATTGGGCGAACAGCGCGTGCAGCGTCAACCGGTACAGCTATTACCTTTATCAATCAACTTGACCAACGTAAATTTTTTAGAATAGAAAGTCTAATTGGCAAAGAAGTTCCCAAAATGCCTTTACCCATCGAATTAGGAGCAGGCCCTGCTTATACACCAGAAGCGAAAACCAGTAGCCAGGCGCAGGGAAATAGGAGTAACAGTAATTCAGGAAACAAGAGAAAACCATGGCGGGGTAAACGTCCTGATCGCAAGCCAAGATCTTAATTTTTTTTACCATTAAGAGACTAAGTCCTTAATGATCTTAATCTCTTAACTATCTTCATGTTAAAAAAATTATTTTTTGATTAGCGCAGAAATCATGTCATTGAAATAATTTCCATAATAAGGTCCAACCCAATTTAAGGCCATTACTTCCTCTTTATGAATTTTCTCGTAATGTTCATCTTCCGTGATGTACCCAGCATAATTGCCATTAAAGCTGGTAATGATTAGCTTCTTTTCATTAGCCATGGCAAGGTCATGAAGTTTTTCATTTACATAAATTTCGCCTGAGAAATCGCAAGGAGTGCCCATGAGCACTACGTTACCTAACTCAAGATAGGTTAGTTCACCTTGTAACGGATTTAATAACCATGAGAATGCCCAGTTGCGCAACCTTAGGTTTTCGGTAATTCGTAATTGCGCAGGACCAAATTGAATAGGCACATGAGCACTTTTAATCTCAATGGAATCAAGAGACTGATCGTACGTTGCATTTTTTATTTTTTCAGACAATACTTCGCCCGCTTTTTCAACCAATTCAAATTCTTGTTCCTTCAATCCGGCTAATCGATGGCTGCCGACCATACCGGCCATGAACAAGCCGAAGGAATTTTCCTTTTCTAATTCTTTTAAAAGTGCTGTCGGATAATCGCCAGAAAGACTTTTACTTTTTTTACTAATACTAGTGGCGTGTGCGCTGTAGGTTATTAATTGAGCCTGGCTACTATCATCTCTAAGTAATTGTATTCCTCTCAGAAAGCCATCATAGGGAGCGCCCGGCACCAATCGATTTTCGGCATACTCGCTTGCGTCTGCTTCCCAATATCTCAATTGGGTTGGTTTCATTGATTTTTCAATCTGCGTAATTTTTTTTACAAGATTGTCAACAACATTATTTACCCATATCTCATCGTAATTTCCTAACACCAATTCTCCAACAATACTGTTATGCCAACCGCCAACGCCATTGTGTGTATGCGTGGCACTTAAATAGAGAAAGGGCTCTTCAGAAAATTCCTTCACTAATTTTTTTTGTAGTATTTCCTTAATAGTAGGAGGGAAGAGTAATAAGTCCAGACTGATGAAATAACAGGAGACGCTGCCATTGTTGATGCCTATAATTCTTGCATATAAGGAATCATGCACAGCTTCAAACGTTGGTCGCACACGATATCCCGCCATGGGCATAGGGTGATCGGGTGTTATAGAAATTTTTCCCCAACCCGCGTATAGTTTTTGGAAGGCTTGTGAATAGTTGGCTGAAGATTATTCAGCGTTTGAGTCATCTCCTGATAAAATTCCTGATCCGGCAACGGAGTTCTATCAATTTTACCTACCAGCGAAACAAGTACAATGATAATAACAACGACTGCTGCTAGCAGTCCTTTTGAGCCAACGTTTCATAAGTAGTTGACTTTATCAATCATTACTTCTCAATGATAGTAAATTCTGTTCTTCTGTTTAACTGACGACCAGCCCGGGTTTTATTATCCGAAATGGGTTTGTCAGGACCATACCCAGCAACTGTGATGCGAGATTCATCAATGCCTGACTTAACAAGATGTTTCTTCACCGCTTCCGCTCTTCTTCTACTAAGCCCTACGTTGTAGGGGTAAGATCCGATGTTATCGGTATGACCGCTGATTTCAACTTTTACCGTGGTGGCAGTCTTCATAATTTGTTCGAGATATAAAATATCATCGAAGGACTTAGGCACATCGCTATCATGAGGGAAATAAACATTTAGCGTTCTTCTGTAGTTTACGGCAATTTTATCTAAATATATTGTATCACGTAATGTGGGATTTTGTGTCGGTAAAGCAGAGAAATAATAGGTGGATGAATAGGGGATGTAATCATTACTTGATACCAACAATTTATACCTTACGGATTGCCCGGCCATATTCTTAATTTCAGTTTGATAGGTTCCAGTCTGACTTTCTTTGAAATTAATTTCCTCTCCTTGTGCAGAAGAAAACTTTACCGTTGCGTTAAGAGGCTTATGGGAATCTCCTTCAGCAACAAATACTGAAAACTGTAAAGATGTAGGTGTATCTGTGGCTGGTGATTCTTTAACCGCTGGTCGTGCGATGGCAGGTATTTCATCTTCCATAGCTAAAACGGCATCAGTAAAATCGGGTTGCGTGTACGTGGGTTCAACCCAATTGTGAATATCAATTCTATAAATATCTTGTTCACCAACACCTTCTTGCCGGACAGATGAAATATAGGCAAAGTCTTCATCACGAGTCAGCACGATATAAATATCATTTTCAACCGAGTTAATGGGATAGCCCATGTTGATTGGTTTCTCCCAGCTATTTTTTTCATCATTATAGATACTGCGATAAATATCAAGATCGCCCATGCCTGCATGACCGTTTGAACTGAAGTAAAGACTTTTACCGTTGGCTGAAATAAATACCCCGTCTTCATCCAAATCGGTATTAACGAGTCTGCCTAAATTTTGAGGATCAACCCAATGGCCCTTTGAATTTTTTGTGCACATATAAATATCAGTTCCTCCAAAGCCACCCGGACGATTACTGGTGAAAATATTTTTTTGACCATCTGCAGTCATTGAAGCAGAATTTTCGATGTATTCTGAGTTAATCTCTAGCGATCTAGGATCCGTCCATGTGCCATCCGATTTTAAATAGGAGCTCAGTATATCGCCACCGTTAGAATCATAATACAAAAGCATTTCTTTACCATCCGGTGAAAGGTTTACACTTGCATTGTGATAATTGTTATTGAGAGCCCCTGGTAAAGTTTTGGCTGGACTCCATTCCCCATTTTCTTTTCGACTATAAAAAATCTCTTCATAGTACTCGTTATCCGCAGCTATGCGGTCGTTCGAGTTACCCTCTGGTCTACGTGTAGTAAATACCATCAGCGTTTCATCAGCATTGATGGTTGGTGCGTAATCAGGCCATTCGGAATTTACATTGCTACCGAGGGGTGTGATCGTAATATTTACTGGTTGAGCCTTCATGATTTTGGCATTGTTACATTCAAATACCTTTCTGTAAACCTCATTGAGCTTTTTTTCGATTTCTCATAGTCGAGTGATCGCGACAGCAAACGACCATATCGGTTATAAAGTAAGATAGCACTATCAAATTTTTCGGAATAATGATACGCCTGGCCGAGGTAGTAAAGAATATCATCATCGATTTTTGGATCAAGCAAATAAGCCTTCTTAAAATATTCGAGCGATCGCTCCTTGCGAATAGTGAGCATGATTGAGCGCCCGGTCATAAATTGAGCTTTGGAACTTTTAGGATTGGCTTGGGTAGCTAGCAAAACATTTCAGTAGCCTGCTTGCGATGTGAATAATCAAAGACTCCATACCCTGCCGGTAATATTCTTCGGATAATGCAATAGAATCCTGCTGACTTAAGACGGGTATGCTTAAAAACAGACAGGCTAGAAAGACAAGGGGCAAGCGGTAGGATAAAGCCATGGGTTTCGAATCTTAGCCAAAAGTAAAGTATTTCGGCAAGCATTTGAATCTTGAACGGATCGATTTTTAGCTATTCGCAAGTGTTACCACCTCACGACAGTTTAAAGCCACCCGTTTATGGATAGTTCTTCCGAGTTTATGCACTATGACGATACCTGCTACCTTCCCACGCTTTCATTTCGAGGATCATTGCCTGCTCACGAGGAGTTAAGGGTGCTTGTTGAGTACTTCCTGATGCTTTGCCAGCGATGTAAAAAATTGAAGTCGATACTTGAACACTACTTTACTTCCAATCGCCTTTTAAGCTCTCTGGGAAGAGTTTCATCTACCCAAATGAGAAATATATTTTTCATCATCGCTACTACCAGGCAAAAAAGATAATCCGGACTTTTCCAGATTGTCCAGTACGTCATCCTTAAAGTCTGGCTTGCCAGTTATATATAGTGTTGTCCAAGTCATAGTTTTATATTGGCCCGCATAAAAACTCAAAATTTAATTCTGCTTAATCTTAGCTACTCAGAACAAAATGATAGGCCACCGAAGATTAAAAAATATTTCTAGTTGATTCGTGGCCAGCTATTTAGCTGCGAACACTTTCATAACGGCCAAGCTCGGCAATAAGTTGCAAAAGATTGGAATGAGCTTGAAATAAATTATTCAATTACTCATTAATCCAGACTAAAAAAGAAACCAGTACTAATTGATCAGAAAGATATTGAATGATGGGTTCATCCGGATCGAATTGATTTCCATATTTTTTTCTAATGGCAGTTAGTTCTTCATCGGTTACCCAATCGGTTGCAATAAGTTTATGCGTTGGGTCAACTTTTTTCTTAATGGTAACCAGAATTCGTTTCATCATTTTTGGGATTAGTCTATAACAAGACTACCATTTAAATGCCCATGGCCAAATGATATTTATCAGGTTCTTGCCTATCACAGATGCCTTCCTCTTCTAATCCCAAATGGGCATAAAATCCCATTTTTGGAATCGAATTTTAAATTGTGCCATTTTAGTGATTTTAAGGATTTTTACCGGTGGCATGATTGTTCTGTTAGGTGAGTATCATGAAAAAGATACCCCTAATCGCTGTGTTTGAGAACGATCCACTAAACAGGTTTATCTGCCAGCGAATGTTAGACCTTCAAAGCGAAAAGGTCTCCTTTCATATTTTCGGTAATCCAGAGGAAGGCCTGGAATTAGCAAAGACAGCTAAGTTTGACTTTGCTTTATTGATTTACATTTTAAGGGCGAGATCTACGAAGGCGTTGAGCTAGCCAAAAAATTTAAATCAATTTCTAAAGATACTGTGCTCGTTGCCATGACAACCCTTATTCAACAACGTGATTCAGAACGGGCAAAATCGGAAGGTTTTGTAGCCTGCCTTGAAAAACCATTATCATTTTTCGACATAGAAAAATTGTTAAGTGAGATAAGGAGCTAGGATAGGTAGACACGTTCCTGAAAAAAAATATTAGTGGCCTGTTGATTTTAAATGGTATTTTATTAAACAGAAGGTGTAAATAAGAAACCTTACCTTTATGTAACGCATGAGCTTGAAGCAGTATGACTAAGTGTAACACAGGTAAGCGATTATATACAAGCGAAGCACTTGCTGAAGACGCGTTGATAGGGGCTCACATAAATTTCGACTATCGAACAGGCAGCGGACCAGTCGCTATTTATAAATGTGACGAATGTGGAAACTACCACCTTACCTCGCATGGAGAAATGAATAAACGACTTGCCTTACAATTGCAAAGCGGGTTCATTCAAAAACAAAAACAAGCTGCCCGGTGGCAGGATAAGTTGAAGTAAATGTCATTATTTGATTCTTGACTTTTTACTTCCCTCTTTTTTTCCAATCTTCCTGAAATTTGGATCATGAATAAAACTACTCTTGATAAATTATTAGGCATTCAATATCCTGTAATAGTGGCGCCTATGTTTTTAATCTCTAATACAAAAATGATTAAGGCCGCATTGGCCCATGGCGTGACGGCCGCCTTTCCGGCATTAAACTATCGTACCGATCACGAACTACGTGCTGCGATTAACGAGATCAAATCATTTAGCGATAAGCCCTTCGGGGTAAATCTGATTGTTAATAAATCCAATCTAAAATATAAAGGCCAACTGGAAACGTTAATCGAACTGAAGGTTGACTACATTATAACTTCCTTGGGCAATCCAGGAAGTAATTGAAAAATGTAAGCCACATGGAATTAAAGTTTTTTGCGATGTAGTTGATTTAACCTATGCAAAAAAAGTAGAACAACTGGGTGCCGATGCAGTGATAGCCGTAAACAATCAGGCAGGGGGACATGCAGGTAAACTATCTCCAAAGGAATTGATTACACTGTTGACTCAAAATTGTAACATCCCGGTAATTTCGGCCGGAGGCATTGCCCATGGTAATGATTTGAAACTGGTAATGGATTGGGGAGCAGCCGGTGCATCGGTAGGCACAATCTTTATTGCGTGCGATGAAGCCGATATTTCACCGGAGTATAAGCAGGCGATGATTGATTATGGAGAGAAGGATATTGTAATGACGACTAAGCTTTCGGGATCGGCTCTTACGGTTATTAATACGCCTTACGTACAACAATTAGGTACTGAGGCCACTTGGCTGGAACGAATTCTTCATAATAATAAGACATTAAAAAATATGCAAAGATGTTGATCGCCTATCGCGGAATGAAACAAGTAGAAAATGCTGCTTTTGGTGCCACCTATAAAACCGTGTGGTGTGCGGGCCCAGCCATTGAACATGTAAAAAGTATCCGGCCCATGGGAGAGATAATAAAAACATTAACTACAGAATTTGATAATGCCTAATAATCGCAAAGCGCAGAGACGCAAGGAAAGTTAACGGGTAAAGAACATTGCGCCTAGCACCCTTGCAGTGAAACCTATAAATCATGAACGAAAAGAAACATTGGGAGCACATCGCGCCAAGCTATAATGACGAAATCTTTGATGTATACGCCAGCGACAGAAAGAAAAAGCTTCCGCGGTATTTTCGTAAGCATGGAGGTAAAAACAAAACGGCTATAGATTTTGGATGCGGTAACGGGAAATCATTTCCTTACCTCGCTCCAATTTTTAAACACGTACTGGGTCTCGATATTAGTAAAGGTCTTTTAAAACAGGCGAAGCAGCGTGGGTATAAGAATGTTGACTTGAAACAAGCTGACCTAACAAAGAAGAAACTTATTTTGTCTCCGGTCGACTTTGCTTTCTGTTGCAATGTCATCATGTTTCCCGAGCTTGAAAAGAATTATACTATGCTGGCGAATATTAACAAAGCCTTGCATAAGGGAGGTACTGCCTTAATCGTGTTACCCTCTTTAGACTCAGCTTTGTTTTCTTCCTGGCGCTTAATTGATTTGTATCGCAAAGAAGGTGTTGACGTTAAGGACATCCCGGCCCATGAGTTTCATTATTTTAAAGGCAACAAGCGTGATATCATTCAAGGGATCGTTCATATTGATGGCGTTCCCACCAAACATTATTCATACTCGGAGCTTCAGGTAATATTTGAAGAGGCTGGTTTTAAAATTACTGCTCTCGAAAAACTGGAATACGATTGAATACTGAATTAGCATCAGTTCCTGATTGGCTAAAGGATCCCTATCCGTGGGATTGGTTGGTAGAGTGCGTAAAGAGCTGATTGAATCCTTTGAAGATATTCGTTTCTGTTTTTATTTCCCTTACGTGAGGAAGTGTTTTTTATTTTAGATTCGCATCCGGATAATCCAATCGCTTATGAAACTCACGTTACGACCAATCCAATTCCTTCAACTTATTGCATTTGCTTTTGGGCTTACTGTTCTAGTTGCTTCCTGTAAAGAGAAAGAAGCCCCCACGGATTTAGCAAAAGAAACTATCATACCTAAGCCGGTAAGTATTACGCCAACGGGCAAGAATTTTTCACTTACCCCAGAAACAGTTATTTATGTGCCTGCAGAAAACGATGAGTTAATGGTTGTAGCACAACGATTGGCATTACAGATAAATAATTTTACCGGGTTCACAAGCAAAATAGAAAAAACAGGGTCCATGCCAGAGGCAGGTATTTACCTGATAGCCGAGGGAGAGGACAAAGAATTAGGAGATGAGGGCTATGAACTTTCTATAATGGAAGATCTTATTAAACTTCAGGCCAATAAACCTTCTGGAATATTTCGAGGTGTGCAAACAATCGCACAACTGGTGCCTATTCAAAGTCCAGGAACTGCTGGTTACGAAGGGCACATCGCTACGGGAACTATTCGTGATTATCCAACCTATGTGTGGCGTGGTTCTATGCTGGATGTTGCGCGCCATTTCTTTTCTGTTGATGACGTAAAACGGTATATCGATTTAATCAGCTATTATAAAATGAATGTGTTGCACCTGCACTTAAGCGATGATCAGGGCTGGCGCATTGAAATTAAATCGTGGCCTAACCTGACCATACATGGCAGTAGCACCCAGGTAGGCGGGGGTAAAGGAGGATTTTATACGCAGGAGCAATACAAAGATATTATTGCCTATGCGCAGAGCAGATATGTTACAGTTGTTCCAGAAATTGATTTACCAGGTCATATTAATTCAGCGTTAGCTTCGTATGGCGAATTGAATGGCGGCATTGTAGTTCCGATTGAAGGGAGATACAAAGGACCGTTGAGTTCTTCCGGAATTTTGGGTGGAAAGCAAAGACCTACGGAACTCTATACCGGTATTGGGGTAGGATGGAGTACGTTGCAATATGGAAAGTCTTCCACTACGAAATTCCTCAACGATGTAATTCGTGAAATCACTGAAATTACTCCGGGGCCCTATATGCACATTGGAGGTGATGAAGCGCATGCAACCAAGAAAGAAGATTATATAAAATTTGTAAATCAGTTTACGGACATCGTGAAAGCAAATGGAAAGCAAATGGTAGGTTGGGAAGAGATTGCCCAGGGAAATATTGATAGGAATGCAATCGCCCAGCATTGGGCTTCTGAGAAGTATGCGCAAATGGCAGCGGAAAAAGGAGCCCGGATTATTATGTCTCCCTCAACCCGCGTGTATCTGGACATGCAATATGATTCTACTACCCGCATTGGCTTACACTGGGCGGCATACATTGAAGTAGATGATGCTTACAATTGGAATCCGGCAACACAAGTAGATGGTATAAGTAAAGATCAGATTATGGGTGTGGAGGCCCCTTTATGGACTGAAACCATAGAAAATATGAATGACATTGAATACTTGCTATTTCCCCGCTTACCGGGCATCGCTGAAATTGCCTGGTCGCCAGCGCAGGGAAGAAGTTGGGAAGAATACAAAGTACGGTTAGGAAACCACGGCCCGCGGATGAAAGCGTTGGGAATAGATTTCTATCCGTCTGCCAAAGTACCCTGGGTAGATTGATATATAATAAATCACTTTCATAAAAAATACTGGTAATAATCAGCATTTTTTATTTTTCAGGTATCGTTTCACTTAAGCAAACTGAAAAACAGCCACATACATAAATTATGTATGGACTTGTATATAAGTGTTAGCAATCTAATCATCCAGTTATGATTTTTGTCAGCATTATACTCATTTATCTTTAGTAACATTGAATATGAAAACACAAAATAG
This sequence comes from Flammeovirgaceae bacterium, assembly GCA_016709845.1. Lineage (GTDB taxonomy): Bacteria > Bacteroidota > Bacteroidia > Cytophagales > Cyclobacteriaceae > ELB16-189. Next base: position 184,406 of record JADJMA010000007.1, read on the forward strand.
AATTGCGCTGACTTTTGGCCTTGGATTGATTTTATTTCTTGCCGGATGTTCCATGAGTATTCAAAATACGTACGATCACCAAGTGGATTTTAGTAAGTATAAAACTTTTTGCTGGATGAGTGGCTGTAAATTTAAGTTTTCCGTACCATCGTACTTAAATGATAGTTTGCTGCGAGAGCATCTCAAAATTGCTATTATCGATGAACTGGAAAGCAAAGGCCTGAAACAGGATACTAACAACCCGGATCTGCTAGTGGGCTTTACGATTACGGTTAAAGATGAACAGGCAATTGTCTACCATCCAGCGGAAGATACCCCTGTCTATATCAGACCTCTTGATAATGAGAGAGAAGTGGTTAACTATTTAAAAGGTTCGTTAATTATTGGTATGGCCGATAGTAAAGAAAGCCGGATGGTGTGGCAATCGCACGCTATTAGCTACATGGAAAATAATCCTGATCTATCCGAAAAGAATATTCGTAAGGGCATTAAGATGGTTTTAAAGAACTATCCCCCTAAATCCACTAAGTAATTTCCTAATCGATAATTGCTTCGGCTTCCATTTCTATCAGGTACTCATCACCAATGAGTTCTGCTTTCACCATCGTATTAACTGGCTGAATCGTTTTAAAGCGTTCGCCATGGGCACGGGCAATGGCTTCCCAGTCATTTATATTTCGGATGAAGATTCGAGTACGCACCACCTGATCGAGCGTGCCACCCAGCGATTGAATAGCGCCTTCAATTTTATCGATAACAAAATGAGTTTGCGCTACCGGATCATTACCGCCAATAGCTTTGGGTCCGTGGGTAGCTGTAGTGCCTGATACCAGAATCCGATTTCCTTTTTTTACAGCACGGCTGAATCCGGCAAGGTCTTCCCACACCGTTCCGCTCAATGCTTTTATTCTTCCATCATTGCCTTTATAGGAAGGGTAGGGCGGTGGAATTGTTTCGACATGATGACTAAGATCACCCGATGCGGTAAGGAAGGGTGGCTTGCGATACTCATCACCACAATCACCTTGTATGGATGAAAGTTGTGTGAGATTTTCTTTAATCAGATTCTTACTTTCTGCATCCAGTGAAAGAGAAAGTAAGGATAGATTTTCCTGAATGTGTTCACTCTTGCCTAACCGGGCACCAATAATTACACCGCCAACAGCAGGTTGCTCCAGCATATACCGACTGGCCACATTAGCGATAGAACAATTATTTTTTATAGCTACTTTTTGAAGTGTCTTTAACAGATTTTGAAATACTGCCCAACCGCCCGATGCATCGATAAAGCGTTTGTATTTCATCTGCGACCAGGTTAATGAATCGTTTAGGGTTGGCTCCGCTTTATCAAGCCATCGTTCTGTTAAAAAACCTCCGGCCACCGTACCAAAAGCAAGCAGTTTAATATTATGCGCCAGACATAAATCCGACATGGCATGTGAGGCACGTTGATCAAGTAATGAAAAACATACCTGATTGGACACTACTTCAATACCGCTATTCATACAATGCGTAGATGTGCCGTGTCAAAATTGGTAAGACCCAAACATTGAATCAATCCTTCTGCTTTTAGTTCTTGCAACCAATACAAACAATCTAGCCACGATGGGTCAGCATAATTCCAGGCATGGAATTGCATTAAATTAATTCGTTCTGTTCTGAAGTCTTTTAAGAGCTCTTTGCACAGCTTCACGCACTTGCTCTTTCGTTACTTGACCGGGAGTAGGAACCCATTTTGTAAATAATTGAGATTTGCCTTTAGCATATTTATTATCAAACAACCCAGCAATATCTTCAGCCGATCCATAATGATCAGCCATATCGAACGTGGTTAGTCCGGCATCGAAATATTGTTTCATGGCTTGTGCTGCCGCTTCCTGATCGATATGATTTCCATCCCGTTCAAGATCAGCCACTTGCCACAAGCCGGTAATTACACGTGAAATTTTAAATCCAGGAGCTAGTTCAATAGTTGGTTCAGCCTTCATAAGAAAATTATTCGGGAGGTAATGTTGAATATAATTGTTTGGTATCTACTCCTGATTTTTTTAATCGCTTCCAATTGTAAACGAAAATCAGCGATGCGATTATCATAACGAGAAACCAAACCGGAGTAGAATGAAAATACCAGGCTTCCGCAGAAGCTGTTAAATCTTTTGTGATATGGATCAGTAAGAAACCGGTTAACCACAAGGCGCCTGCCGAAGCTACGATCCGCTGTAGCGAAACAGATTTGAAGACCGAAATTTTTGCGGCAATGGCAGGATTCTTTTTGGTAATACTAAAACAGAAATGCACATAAGTAAAAATTCACGAGCATGGAAGTAACCATAATATCAATACCTAAAAAGAAATCTCCCGCAAAGTGACTTCCTAATATTCCGATGGTAGCCATAAGTCCGCTCAGTAAAATAGCTACATAAGGTGAGTGGTAGGAACGATGAATCTTTGAAATACGTTTTGGAAAAATTCCATCTTCGGCCCACGAGAACATTAAACGAGAGACAGAAAGAATCATGGCCGGAAGGTCATTAATTAACGCGATGGCTGCACCAAATAAAATCAACACCGCCCAACCGGGTGAGAGCAAATAACTAAGCAGCCCCACAGCTGTAATGTCTTTAGTAAGCGATTCTGCAGCAACAAAACTCCAGGGAACTGTTTGATAAACGGAAAATGTAAAAAGAATATAAAATAAACTTACACTGATCATGGCTATTCCGATGGCCCGCGGCAACGAGCGGGATGGATCTTTGGCTTCACCGCCTGCTTGTGCGATGGAATCAAACCCAATAAAGCTGGAAAATAAAAGCGCTGAACCTGCGAGAAAGGTTCGCCAATTAAAGATAGGCGGTATCTCTACAATGGATCGTCCTTCGCGCAGCATAAGCGCTTGCGCAAAATCCTGCTTATCAAACGAAAGTCCGGTAACGATTACAATAGCGCCTAAACCAAACATTAAAACCATCAGGGGCACCACCGTTCTTTCATAAAGCGTTACGCCTTTAATGTTGATGAGAACAAACGTCCAAAGAAAAATCAGAGATAACGAAACCCTTACGATGTCGTTATTGAGCGAAATGGCTAATTGATTCCATAACATGGCCGTAGCTATGTCGCGCAAAAAAGGAACGATAACATAGGAGACAACACCAATGGCAATGGATAAACCAAACCATTGTGAAAAGCTGGCGACAAAACCCAGGTATGGACTTAATGAGCGGCTTGCATAGATGTAACTGCCACCGGCCCGTGGCATGGCCGATGCCAGAATGATGTATGCAAACGCAGCCAGCGTAGCCGGTATGGCTGCAAATAAAAATGCAGGTAAAACGTAAGGTCCAATACCCGGTACATTTCGTTGGATCATAAAAGGCACAACATAGATGGATGCACCGATCATGGAACAGATACCCGTAGCGGCCAAGCCCAAAAGTCCAAGTTTGCGTGGCAATGATACTGTAAGATTGGAGTAAGGGTTCATGTAAAATGGTTAGATAATGGGCAAAGATAACCGCTAATTACACAAACTTTTGTTAGTTTGTAAAATTGAAACTAACTAGAATAAATAGCTCGTATTATAATACTTAGATGATTTGAGATATTTGTTTCAAATAGACTTGGATTGAAATTTTTATCTGAGATTTGCTATTTGTTGTTGTGTGATATGTTTGAATAGGGTTAGATACATTATACCGGTAGTATTTCGATGAAGTGGAAGATAACAGAAAATATAATTTCGGATGAAATCAAGAAAGGGACGGTTGACAATTTATTGTTAGCGGCTGTTATTATTTTCTTTCCAGCTCTTATTGTTTCGCTTATAAGAATTGAGTTTACAGGATGGCAATTGGCCTATACCTATCAGACTATTATTTTTATTAGTGCGGTTGCTGTTTATGCTTTTAGAAAAAGGCTAAGCGTAGGCTTTAAACTATTTGTTATACAATTTTCCGTTTTTGTAATTGCCATTAGCGGGTTGCTTACGTTTGGATATCTTGGAAGTGCACATCTTTTTTTTATTCTAATTCCAATTTTCTTTTGGTTCTTTTCTAAACCTATTTTCGCAATAGGAGCTACAATAATTTGTGTTGCTATCTTTAGTCTTTTTGGATATTTATATGTATCAGGATATTTGTCCATTGATTTCGATGTGAACGAGTATATTAATAGAGGTGTAACATGGGCGACTTATGGATTTGTAATGCTCACCATTATGAGTTTTTGTATCGTTATGTTCAATGAGCTCTTTCGCGCTCAAGAGAAATCCTATTCACTGATAACTGAAAGTGAGCGAAGACATAGATTACTAGCAAACAATATAAATGACATAATTTGGATTTTGGATTTTGAATCTAAGAAGTATGTCTATGTAAGTCCATCAATACGAAAGACCCTTGGCTATCAACCGGAGGAGTTTATTGAGACAGATTTTTCTTCCCTGATGCCAGCACACTCAGTGAAAGCTTTAGCTGAATATCTGCAACGAGGACTTGAAGATTTCAAATTGGATAGATCCCCGGATCAGCACACTTACGAGCAGGAAGTATATCATAAAAAAAGGACATACGGTTTGGATCGAAACCAGTACTCAATATATTCGAAATGAGATCACACAGCAGATTGAAATTGTTGGTGCTAGTCGGGAGATTACAGATCGAAAGAGAGCCCAGTATGCGCTTGAAAAAAGTGATGAGCGATATAAATTAGCAACGGGCGCTTCAAATATGGGTATTTGGGATTGGTATCCTCATTCTGATGTTGTCTACTTTTCTGACATGTGGAAACAACAGATTGGATATAAATCCAACGAGTTGGAATCTAAATTCAGCACCTGGAATGAGCACTTGCATCCCGATGAGCGCGCAGCGACCCTAAAACGCCTGGAAGATTATCTGGCTTCTCCTGTTGGAAAATATATTGTTGAATTTCGATTTCGTCACAAAGCAGGACATTATATATGGATTCACTGCCGGGCGGAGACCATTCTGGACGAATCAGGAAAAGTAAAAAGGTTGTATGGCACCCACCAGGATATTACGAGGCTCAGAATGAACGAAGAGAATCTTATTGAAAAGAACAGGATGCTCGAGAAGATTAATTCTGAATTAGATAATTTTGTTTACCGTGTGTCTCATGATATTCGAGCACCGCTTTCTTCCTGTTTTGGAATTCTAAACTTAATTGAAAAGGAAAATTTAATCAATTCCAATAATCAATTTTATTTTAATCTACTACGTGATGTATTATCAAAACAAGAGTTAGTCATTAAGAGTATCCTTGAATATTCACGTAATTCAAGAGGTGAATTATCGAATGGAGAAATAAAGTTGAAGGAGATGATACTCTCAACATTTTCTGATATTAAATTCATGAATGACTCAACCGGAAAGGTAGAATTAGAAGTGCATCTGGAGGAAGGATTTTCATTTTCTTGTGATCGGCATCGAATACAATTCATTTTAAATAACTTGATCTCGAATGCGATTAAGTATGCTGATTTAAATAAAGCCCGACCTCTGATAAGTGTTTTTGCTGAGCAAGATGAGAAAGAAGTTAGAATTACCGTAAGGGATAATGGAATTGGAATGTCTGCTGAAGTACTGCCTCATATTTTTGAAATGTTTTATCGGGGAAATGATAATAAAAGCACTGGGTCAGGACTTGGCTTGTACATTGTACATGAAACAGTTGAAAAACTCAGAGGCAAAATTCAGGTAACATCCGAGTTCGAGAAATTCACATCCTTTGTAGTTACGCTACCTTTAACACAAGAGGATAGTCTCAATGAAGTAAAGGGAAATAATTTAGTTATCGATATCTAGAAGTTACAGACGCTGAATCTTCCATTTATTATTTTATCCGAAAGGCATACTTTCAAAGGTTATTTCGGGAGTAAAAAAAGGACTGCCTAGATGACAGTCCTTGACCAATTATGAGTCAGGGGTTCAAATGCTATTCTTTCTTTCCTTCCAATAGTTTATGAACGATACCCGCTAGTATTGCGCCTGCAATAGGAGCTACCCAAAACAACCAGAGTTGTTCAATAGCCCAACCTCCTGCAAAGATGGCTTGCCCGGTGCTTCGTGCGGGGTTAACTGAGGTATTTGTTACGGGAATACTAACGAGGTGTATGATAGTTAAACCGAGCCCAATTGCTATAGGGGCAAATCCGGCCGGAGCCTTTGGGCTTGTTGATCCTAAAATGATAATCAAGAAAAAGAATGTCATCACTACTTCGGATGTCAAGGCAGCTGTTAATGAATATCCTCCGGGTGAGTGTTCGCCATACCCGTTTGATGCAAAGCCTCCATCCGTTGAGAAGCCTGGTGCGCCACTGGCGATAAGATATAGCACTCCGGCCGCAGCAATGGCTCCCAATACCTGCGCAATGATGTATCCGGGAAGTTCCGATGATTTAAATCGGCCGCCTACCATAAGTCCGATCGAAACGGCAGGGTTAAAATGCCCACCTGAAATGTGACCCACTGTATAGGCCATAGTAAGAACGGTTAATCCGAAAGCCAGAGCTACACCCAATAGGCCAATGCCTACATTGGGAAAGGCAGCTGCGATAACGGCACTTCCGCAACCGCCAAGAACAAGCCAAAATGTGCCGAAGGATTCTGCTAATAACTTTTGTGATGTTGATGCCATAAAAAAAGGGTTAGGTTAAGGGTTTATTTTGGGAAGATAGGTAATTTTTAAATTTATAGAGCTGTTACCTTGAATGTGCTCTTTGTTGATTAAAGTGTAATAATTAATTTTCCGATATGAAAAGTTCCTCCTTTGTTGACTTATCCGGATCTCGGATTCTGTATTTCAATCTATTAGCGAGTATCTCACTAAAGAAGGTTTTAAAATAGCTTCACATGATTTTAATCGCCCTTGGGGTGGATTTTTTGTGCTGGACGAATCTCAAGCGCAAAAGTTTGCTGAAAAATATTTTCCTGAAGTAGAATTTGATTCGCTGAAAATAAGCGCCAAGCTAAGTCCAAAATTTTGGTAGTTGAACCGACTAAACGATTGTCGTGGCAGTATCATTTCAGACGTGCAGAAATCTGGAAACTTATAGCAGGCACTTCGGGTGTGGCCATTAGTGAAACCGATGCACAGGGAGAAGTGCAACAAATGCAAATGGGAGAGATCATTCGCTTAAAGCAAGGGCAACGCCATCGACTGGTAGGAACTGATGGTTGGGGTGTTGTTGCCGAAATTTGGCAGCATACCGATGCAAGTAATCCTTCGGATGAAAGTGATATTATTCGGTTGCAAGATGATTTTGGTAGATAATTTAAGCTTGTTGATCAGCCTTCAAAAGGAACAAGGACTTGCATCAGAGAAAAACACTTAATAAAAATTCTAATGAAAGGCCTTTTAATTGATTTAAGCCATACTATTGAACACGGACTTATAACTTATAAAGGGTTGCCAGCACCAATTATTTGTGACTATTTAAGCAGAGAAAACTCAAAGAAGTTTTACGAAGAAGGAACTGAATTTCAAATTGGTAAAATTGAAATGGTTTCAAATACAGGAACATATATTGATTGCCCTTTTCACAGATTTGAACACGGTAAAGACCTTTCGGAGGTTGCATTGGAATCTTTTGCTAACCTCGATGCCCTTGTAATCAACATTCCTTTTTCTGAAACATTAGAAATAACAAAAGAACATTTAAAGAATTATCAGATTAAAGACAGAGCAGTTTTAATTCATACAGGTTGGGACCGCTACTGGAATACTGAAAAGTATTACGAAAACCACCCTTACCTGACAAAGGAAGCTGCCGAATATTTGAGAGATTGCGGTGCTAAACTAGTAGGTATTGACTCTCATAATATAGACGGTACATCAGGTAGATCGGCCAGTTCACACGATACTTTTAGGAGCGGAAATTTTAATTGTAGAGCACCTTTGTAATTTATATCAATTGCCGGAATACGGATTTACTTTTAGTGCAATTCCACCAAAATTTAAAGGCGTTGGAACCTTTCCTGTTAGAGCTTTTGCTAATCTGAAAGAAAATAAATAACTGGCTACAGCCTGTCGCCTTTGTTGGTGTTGTGTGAAAGGAAGTGGGTGGGTTTCACCAACAAAAAATATGGTGCTAAATATAATTTAAATGCGATGGTGTTGGTTTGTTTGTTGGTGAGGCAACCGCACAAATCCTGCACGCAACACCAACATGGGCAGCGGATTGTTGGTCAGCGACCAACGAGAATAAAGGGCATAGCCAATCCAGAGCGGAGGGAGAAGATCGATGGCGGAAAATGAATTGATAAGACTAGGTTAATCATTTACAACGCACCAGCGAAGGATCGCCTCGCTTGAAGTCGTTACTTATGATCGCTTCGGCTCGTTGGTGTTCGTCAAGCATATTAGTTACCCTTATCGCTCTGATTGGATTTATTAGTTTGTTGGTCAGCGATAAACGAACTGGTTTGCTTGTTGGTGTGACAGCGGCACAAAGCCAACACGCAACACCAACAAGGGCGGTAGTAAAGGAAATTTTTATTTTGCCTGCCTGAATACTTTTTCTTTATCTATTAAATTGTTCTCATCTTCAGATTCGTCATAGGCCAATAAAACTTTCTTGTTTTTGTTCCTCGGTCAAGGTGCCCCAAAATCTTCCAGGTTTATCTGATTCCCTTACTTTAGAAAGTCATAAAGTGTTTGTGTAGTTGTTCGCTCTGTATCCCATCAACTATTTTATGAATGTTTGATTTCAAGTCAATCGTTCCCATCTTTTTAAATTTTAATGATCCAATTTACTGAAAAAAAGTGATTTGCAATTTGTAATATCTCTTAGTTGTTGTTCGCTGACCAACCACATTTCCGACCCTTCATTCGCGTAGAGTTTCCGAGGCGGGTAACTCTGCGAAGAAAAAAATGCGATGGGTGTTGGTTTGCTTGTTGGTGGCGCAACTGCACAAATCCTGCACGCAACATCAACATGGGCAGGGAAGAAGACCAACATGAACTTGGACTTGTGTTTACCATCAGTTGTGTAGGCCAATATTTCATTTTTTATTTAATCTTTTCTTTTATCTTTATAAGATCTATACAAGGGTTGGTTTTTCTTACACTCTTATTTTGAGTGAATTTTAGGTGCTTAAAAAAATGACCATGATACAAAATGCACTTGTAACCAGCCTTTTATTTGTTGCCCATGTAATGTATTCTCAAGAAGCCATACCAGCTTCTGGCGGTGAAGCCACAGGTAACGGTACGGTTAGTTATTCTGTAAGTCAAAGTGGTTTACACTATAAATACTGGCAGTAACGGTTCCGTCTCTCAAGGCGTACAACAAAGTATAGAAATACTTATTCTAAGCAATCCCGAATTAATAGCACTGACTTTAACAGCCGTAACTTACCCTAACCCAACTACAGACTATGTGGTACTGATGTTAAAAGATTCCAACCTCACAGATTTAAGTTATGCGATGTACGATGTGCAAGGACGAGTAATGTCAGTAAAGGGGAAATACAACAAGAGGCAACACAAATAACAATGCAAAATTTGGCGGTTGGCGCATACATCCTTAAAGTATCCCAAAGAAACCAAGGAATAAAAACCTTTAGAATTATTAAAAAATAGAAGCAATGAAAAGATTCTACACTTTAATAGTAGCACTTTTAATAACTGTTACCACATTTGCCCAAGCACCTGAAAAATTCAGTTACCAAGCTGTTGTAAGAGGTAGTGGCGATAATTTAGTAACAAACCAAGTTGTAGGTATGCAAATAAGCATCTTACAAACTACGGCATCAGGCACGGCCGTTTATGTAGAAACCCACACCCCAAGCACTAATGTAAATGGATTAGTGAGTTTAGAAATAGGTGCAGGAAGTATTGTAAGCGGAGATTTCACCACTATTGATTGGGGAGCAGATACTTATTTTATAAAAACAGAAACTGATCCAACGGGAGGTACAAATTATACCATAACAGGTACCAGCCAGTTATTGAGTGTGCCTTATGCATTGCACGCTAAAACGGCAGCTAATGTATTTAGTGGTAATTATAATGACCTAACAAATAAACCAACAATGCCCACTACTTACGGTATTGGTGATTTTGCGCACGGTGGTATCGTTTTTTTGGGTAGATGCTACAGGGCAACATGGGTTGGTTTGTGCAAAACAAGATCAAAGTACAGGAATAAGATGGTATGCAGGAGTACCCCAACACACTCAAGCTGGGGGGGGGGGCGATGGAATCTATGCAGGAAAAGCAAATACGTTAATAATTATTACGGTTCAAACTGTAACAATTGGACGTGATAATAGTCCTTATGCAGCTCGCCTTTGCAATGTGCTACAAATTACAGAAGGTGGCATAACCTATGGAGATTGGTATTTACCAAGCAAATTTGAGTTAAATGAAATGTATGTTAATAAAGCAAACCTAGATGTTACAGCCATAGCCAATGGCGGAACAGCCTTTGCTAATAGGCACTATTGGAGTTCTATGGAGGACGAGTATGAGTACGATCAAGCGTGGGCTCAGAATTTCTTAGATGGTTTTTTGGGAAACTCCCTAAGTCTATAGCTAGAAATGTACGCGCTGTTAGAGCTTTTTTAACTATTAGTTACTCTTTCATCTAGATTCCAGAAACCAGCATCCAGTACTAACTATTTATCCTTCTTCTCTTTCGCCCACATATCCCCTTAAAGTTACGGTGCGATTGGAAAACCAGTTTATCTTTTGTTGAATCCTGATCTAAGTAAAAAATATCCGATGCGCATAAATTGAAAGCGATCCGTTAATGTTGCTTCCGCAAGCGCAGGCTCTGCAAAAACATTTAATACTTTAAGCGAATCTGGATTCAGATATTTTCTGAAATCATCTTCACCTTGCTTAAGTCTTCTACCGTAAAGAGTCGGTCGTATAACCGAACTTCAGCGGGTAGGGCATGGGCAGCGCTTACCCAATGGATAACACCTTTTACATTTACGCCCGAAGTATCCGAGCCGCTTTTTTTCAGGGATATAGGTGCAACGCAACCCGGTAATGTTTCCGGACGCATCTTTAATAAAAATCTTCGCACTTAATAATGTAAGCACTTTTAATCGCACCATTTGGCCGGGGGCCAATCGAAAATATTTTTTTCTGGCACTTCCACAAAGTCATCACGCTCAATGTATAACTCGCGACTGAATGGCATCTCCCGTGAACCTGAATCGTAATCTTCCGGATTATTCTCGCTGGTCAGCATTTCTGATTTGCCTTCCGGATAATTAGTGATCACTACTTTAATAGGATCGGTAACTACCATTCTGCGCGTAGTAATCTTATTTAAGTGGTCGCGCTGACAAAATTCGAGTAACCCGATGGCAATCAGGTTTTCGCGTTTCGCTATGCCAATGCGATCGCAGAAGTCGCGAATGGCTTCGGGTGTATAACCTCTTCTTCGCACACCACTTAGAGTAGGCATGCGCGGATCGTCCCAACCGGTAACATGTTTTTCAGTTACTAATTGCAATAGCTTTCGCTTGCTCATCATGGTATACGCCGCGTTGAGTCGCGCAAATTCATATTGTTTGGATGGATATATTCTAATTTCTCGATACACCAAACGTACAACTCCCCGATGCGGAACGAACTCAAGGGTACAAATGCTATGGGTAACCTGTTCGATAGAGTCGCTCTGTCCGTGAGCAAAGTCG